>JAVJNT010000001.1:0-1200000 GCA_040217175.1 Phycisphaerales bacterium
CACCCAGACCATCGTGCCGCCGGAAGCCGCGTTCGGCGACGGGTTCGGGACGTCGATGTCGGTGGATGGCACGCGCCTGATCGTCGGTTCGATCTATGCCGATTACGTGCTGCCCGACGCGGGCGGGGTCTACGTCTACGAATACTCGGAAGGCTCGTGGCAGGAAATGGACCGGCTGGCATCGCCCGCGCCGCGGTTTGCCAGCGAGTTTGGTTCGTCGGTGTTGCTCCAGGGCGACGTTGCGCTCGTCGAGCAGGACTTTGGCGCTTATGTGTTCGAGCGGGTCGGGGGCGAGTGGCTTTCGCGTGATCGGCTGGTGGCTCCGGACGGGCCTACAGGCGGACGCACGTTTGGCAACGAGATGCTCTTGACCGAGGACTGGCTGTTCGTCGGGGCGCCGTTGGAGGATTCGATCGCGAGCAGCGTCGGTGCGGTGTACGTCTTCGAGCGCACTGGCAAGACCAGCTTTGCCTTTACGGAGAAGCTTACTCCGCCGGATCCGGAAACCAACCGCTGCCGGCTCGGAGCATCGCTCGCGTTTGACGGGCAGACTCTGCTCGCGGGTGCACCGAATGCCACGGGAGACTTTGCCGGCCAAGGTGCTGTCTACGCCTACGAGCTCGAAAGCGATCAATGGCTACTCAAGCAACAGTTCACGCACGATGATCCCCTGGAACGCAACGACTTCTTCGGCACGTCGATGTCGCTTGCGAATGGCTTGCTTATGGTTGGTGCGTCCGGCAGGTCAGGTGCGTACGTGTTTCAGCGCGACAGCGACGGGCTGTGGTTCCAGACCGGGAGGCTTCCCGAGTCGGGCAGCCTTGGAGGTCGCGCGGGTGCAAGCGTGGTTGCGAACGGCGAACACGCCTTGGTCGGAGCCCCCGATGGCGCCTCCGGCGGTTCCATCACCGGGGTGGGCTACGCCTACGACTTCGAGTGCCTCATCTGCGAGGTGGACCTCGACCTGGACGGCGCCCTCACCATCTTCGACTTCCTGACCTTCCTCAATCTCTTTCAGGACGGCGACCCACTCGCCGACTTCGACGGCGACGGCGAGCTGACGATCTTCGACTTCCTGGCGTTCCAGACGGCGTTCGGCGCCGGCTGCGGCTGACTCAGTCGTCGTCGTCTGGCGGGGCCGCGCGCATGAGCTTCTCGCCTTGCTCGGGGGTCATCGAGCCCTCGGCGATGTAGGCGGCGATCTCGCGGCGGGTCTTCTCGCGCGAGACCGACTTGACGGTGCTGCCGACGATGCCGAAGACGATCGCGATGATCGCGATCGCCCCGCCGACGATCCAAAACACCCCGCCTTCCCGCACGATCTCCTGGATGATCGTTTCCATCGCGATACCCTCCGCCGGCCGGGCCGGTCCCACGCATCCGCCCACATTCTTGGGGGCCTGCGCGGCCCGGTTTCAGCTTTCGGCAGAATCGCTCGTTCCGGGGTACCGGTTCGGGGCACAGGAGGCGGCACGATGGCGAGTTTCCGGACAGTCCTGATGGTGGTCGCCCTGGGCCTTGGAGGCGTGCTCGCGGGTTGCCAGGGCGGCAAGCTGGCCCCGACCGACGCCCGCCCGGCCGTGCTGCTGGTCTTGACCAACCACGGCGACATGGGCGACACGGGCGAGCCGACGGGCTTCTTCCTGGCCGAGGCGGCCCACCCCTGGCACGTGTTCAACGAGGCCGGGTGGATCGTCGTGCTGGCCAGCCCCGAGGGCGGGGACGCACCGATCGATCCGCGGAGCGTGACCGACCCCGACGAGGAGGGGCAGGACTTCCTCGACCGGTTCGCCCGAGACGGCGTGGTGCCCGGCACGGCCCGGCTGACGAGCATGAAGGCCAGCGCGTTCGAGGCCATCTTCTTCGCCGGCGGGCACGGCACGATGTGGGACTTCCCAGAAGGCCCGGGCGTGCAGGAAACCGCCGAGGGCGTCTACCGCAGCGGCGGCGTGGTGGCCGCCGTGTGCCACGGCCCGGCGGCGCTCGTGAACCTGCGGGCCCGCGGCGGGGATCCGCTGGTCGCGGGGCGGCGCGTCACGGGCTTCACCAACGACGAGGAGGCGGCGGTCGAGCTCGTCGACGCAATGCCCTTCCTGCTCGAGACGCGGCTGCGCGAGCTGGGCGCCGAGTTCGTCGGTGCGGGCAACTTCGAGGAGAACGTCGTTGTCGATGGCAGGCTGGTGACGGGACAGAACCCCGCTTCGGCTCGGGGTGCGGCCGAGGCGGTGGTGCGTGTGGCGGCGGAGAACGAAGACGGCTGACCGTCGCCGGCGGTAATGTCCGTCGGCGCCAATCCCCTGGCTGCGTCAGTTGCCGCGATCTCGCTCGGGCTCGCGTGCGAGCGCCGCGTCGAGGTCGACCACGAACAGGTTGGAGGTTTCCGCGTCCCCGGACTCGGCGGGCCGGTCGCTCGCGAAGAACAGCTTCTGGCCGTCGGGAGAGAGGTATGGCGTGCCCTCTCCGGCGGGGGTGTTGATGGCCTCGAGTGCGAAGGGCTCGCCCCACTGGCCGTCCTCGTCGCGTCGGGCAGCGAAGAGGTCGGTGGCGCTGCCGGCTCGTTCGCGGCCCTCGAAGACGACGAGGTTGCCGTCGGCCGACAGCGTCGTGTAGCATACGAACGTGCCAGCCGACGGGTCGGGCAGTTCGGCGGCGTGCTCGACGACGTCCGGCGCGCCCGCACGGATGCGCAGGTGCCTGCCGCCGCGATCGGGCCTTCGGAAGCTGTAGAAGTACAGGTCTCCCTCTCGGGTGAGCAGCGGGCCGAACTCGTCTCGGCCGGCCGTGGGCTCGTCGGCCGCATCTCGCGAGGCCTCGACCAGCAACGCCGGCTCCGTCCAGCCGTCGTCGGTCCGCGTCACCTGCCAGAGGTCGATGCTGCCCTCGCGGAGGGGGGCGTTGGGCCTTCGCGAGTCGAAGACGAGCGTCGAGCCATCGGGCGAGAGCGACGGGCCGGCGTCGCGGTACTCGCCCGAGAATGGAGCGACCGCCGGCTCGCTCCACTCGCCGTCGACGAGCCGCGAGGCCATGATGGTGTAGTCGAAGCGCCCGGGCGTGCGTCGCATGAAGTAGAGCTCGCCGCGGCGCGGGTCGAACGTGGGGCTGTGCTCGCCATCGCTGGTCGAGACCACGCCCGGGGCGATCATCTCCGGTGCCTCTTGCGCAGCGAGCGGCGATGCGAGCGCGAAGCCGGCGTACAAGCCCATGATGATTCCAAACACGCTGCGTGAGGTCACGGTCTTTCCCTACTGTTGGAGCGACGCGTTTACCGCCGCCAGCCCAGCGCGATAGTCCAAAGAACTCGGTATTCAAGACGCGCGACGCGTTACCACCCGTCGGCGAACGTCATCCCGAGTCGTTCGCTGCCTGCACGAGCGATCTTGCTTCTTCGAGGAGCGCATCCAGCGCATCTCGGTCGAGCCACTCGCCCCTGAGCAACACGCCCTCGATCTCAGACAGATTGGCGATGTCCTCAAGCGGGTTGCCCCTGAGGAGTACCGCGTCGGCTCGCAGTCCGACCGCGATCCGGCCCATCACTTGCTCTTGATCAAGGGCCCTGGCGACGTCGACCGTCGCGGCCGAAAGGGCCTGGGCGGGTGTCATGCCGAGTTCGACGTACTCTGCCAGTTCCAGGTGCAGGGAGCGGCCAGCGATGCCAGGCCGGGCCGGCGTATCCGTGCCGGCAATGATGCGAGCGTCGGCGTCGATCAAGGCTGCGACGATCGCCCGAGGCGCCTCGTACAAACCACGAAGATCAATGTTGGATCGCACATACATCGTCTTTTCGCCGCCTAGGGATTGACGCCAGTACTCGATCGTCGAGGCCGTCACGAGGTCGTCGTCGAATTCGTCAAGGTAGTCATCAAACTCATCGAGGAGCATTCCCTCGGTCAGACTCGTTGTCAGCGTCGGGCAGATCCACTTCCCGGATTCACGCGCTCGTGCCGCCCAGAAGCGCTGCTTCTCTTCGTCCTGGTCGTTGTAGAGTTCCATCATTTGCGGCCACCGGGCGCCCTGTGCGGGTGAACCGTCTCGCACGCTCGCGCCGCAGAACGTGACGACGTGTTCCACCGTTTGCAGACCCGGTAGATCCAGTGCTTCCTGAAGACCAAGCGTAAATGGAACGTGACCGTAGACGGGGATGCCTAACTGCGCGGCTTGATCAACGAGCAACGTACATCCTGCCGCCTCAGGACTCGAATGGATCTTCAGTGCGTCGTATCCGAAGCGAGTGTGTTCTTCGAGTATCGGGCGGATATCGTCGATACTGCCGAGCATCCGAGTCGGGATGGCGGAAGCCTGCGTGAGGAGTGGCCCGGTCGTGATCATCGATGGCCCGATGCGTGTTCCGGCGTTCAGCTGATCGCGTAGTTCGACGATGCTCGGCGTACCCCACATCGAACGGACGAACGTGACTCCATGCGCAACGTAGAGCCGACAGAGAATATCGTTTGGCTCGCGCACGAACTGTGACTGAGCGTCCGCTGCAACCTCAGAGAAATCGAAGTGCACGTGGGCATCGGCAAGGCCAGCGATGAGGAACATGCCCGTCGCTTCGACCTCCAGGACGGCATCTGAAGCTGCGATCGTGCCAGACTGCCCGATCGCAGCAAAGATGCCATTCTGGGAGAGTACATCGGTCTTGTCGATGATCCGCGCGTGCTCGCCGTCGACGGTGACCACGGACACGTCCCTCAGCAGCACTGATGGCTCTTGCGCAAAACATGAGACCGCAGAGCACAACACCAACGCGACACAAAGGATGTTCGACCGGCGCCACTCCACGTGCAAACTCCTTCGCAACAGATGCGCGACGTCGTTGCTCGGTTAAGAGAAAGGGACAACCGGGTCACCTGGACGGCCGAGCTCCATCAAGGATAGCAGAAACGAGCATACGCCCGATGCGTTGCTCGAGTAAAGCCAGGAGTCCGATCGCGAGCCGACTAAGCGATCCGACTGCACTACGCCTCGGGAATCACTCCCTTTTGCGTGTGGCTTCGGGAACACTCGAGGCCGAGAACGCGCAGCCTGGTGCCGCTTGCCGGCGACCGGGCGGCACTCACTCAAGAGCAGGCTGTGTCGGACAGGAAAGTGCGGGTGAACGGGATCGAACCGTCGAAATGCAGCTTGGGAATAGCTTGGGATGCTGAGTGTCCGGTCACCCCCGCTCTCCCGGCGTCGTCCTAGCTCGCCCTCGTGCGATCACTTGCGAGCGACGGCACAGCCGGTCGTGTTCAGGATCCATCGGTTGTGCTACGAATGCACTTCATCTCAGCGGCTCCGCACCGAATCGGCGGCGAGGGCTCGGCTGTCCGGGGCCGCATCTCGCTGCGATCCGACGGTGGGGTGGCGACGCTGGCGTTACGATGTGGAGCGTTTGGGCGGCATGGGTACCTGGAGATCGACGAAGTCACCGAGTCGCACGGAACAGTGCCACGATGGAAAGGTCGTCCCCGATCTCCTCGGCACCCGACCATGAATCAACGCGGCCGATGGCTAAGTCTGCCGACGTCATGGCTCCGTCGCCGACTGAAGCCAGAGCATCCCGCAATCGCTCGCGCCCGAGTTCCTGTCCGCGGCCGTCGCGCTGCTCGTTCAGGCCGTCCGAGTGAATGTAGATGCGGTCCCCCGGCTTGAGCCGGAGTTCCAGTTCCTCAAACTCGGCGTCCGCCATGAGCCCGACCGGCGGTGAGCCCCCGTCGACGATCCGCGGTGCGCCATCGCTCGGAACGACAATCGGTCCGGGGTGGCCGGCGCAGGCGTACCGGATGGAGCCGGACGACAACTGGAGCAGCCCGTAGATCATCGTGATGAAGTGCGGATTCCGGTCGTCGTCCATCGGGTTCATGACGTTCAGCCGGCGGATGACCTCGCCCGGAGGCACGACCTTCGCCGACCCCGGGTCCCACCCCGGTTCCAGCACGATCGATGAGCGGTCGGGCCTGGGCTGAAGGCTGCGTGTCGCGGTCACCGCCAGCAGTGAAGCGGGGACGCCGTGCCCGCTCACGTCGAGCAGGTAGAAGCCCACGGTGTCGTCGTTGATCTTGAAGATGTCCAGGGCGTCGCCGCCGAGTTCGTCGCAGGGTCGGTATGCCCATCCGAAGTCGTAGCCGTCGCAATCAGGCAGTGAGCGCGGGAGGAGCGCCTGCTGCACCCGGCCCGCGGCCTCAAGGTCCGACTTCATGCGGTTGTTGGCTTGGGCGAGCTGTTCGTTCCGCTGCGTGATCTCGGCTTGCAGTCGCCTGAGCTTCAGGTGTGTGTCGACACGCGCGGTGACCTCCGCCGCCTCGAACGGCTTCGAGATGTAGTCAACAGCACCAAGCTCAAGCCCTTTCACCTTGCTCTCGGTTGCGTCGAGGGACGAGAGGAAGATCACGGGCACATCAGCGAGCGCAGCTTCTGACTTCAGTCTCTTGAGTGTCTCGTACCCGTCCATCCCCGGCGGCATCATGATGTCGAGCAGGATGAGGTCTGGGGTTATCTGCGTAGCGGTCTTTACGGCCTCCTCACCGCTCTTTGCGGCGAGCAATCGGTGACCGCTGGGTTGCAGCGTCTTGAAGAGCACCTGGAGGTTGGTGGCGTTGTCGTCCACCAACAGAACGGTGGATACGGCATTCTCTGGTGTGCTCATGGCTGCTCCGTTGCTGAGAGTTGCTCGGCCAGGAGTCGGAGTGCGTCAAGGTCAAACTCTGCTAGATGTCCGGCGATGCGCTCGGCGAGCGCACGCTCGGGATCGGAGGCCGCGGCCAGTTCCCCGGCAAACGCCTCGATCGCGGAGACATCGCCAACGGACGCCAGAGACGCCAGGCGGGCGCCGTGACGTGCCGAAAGATCGGCGGATAGGGGCGGTTGAGGTTCGGAGGAGGTACCAGCCAACGGCTGGTCTGTGGTCAGCTCAAGGTCACACAGCTCCGCAAGGGTCCCGTACAGCTCCGCGGCCTGCAGGGGCTTGCCGAGGAACCCATCGCAGCCCGCGTCCTGGATCTGCCGCCGCTGGTTCTCGAAGACGCTCGCTGATATCGCGATGATCTTGATCTGCGAGAGGGCGTTCTTGCCACGAATAGCACGCGTCGCATCGATGCCGTTCATGACCGGCATTCGGACATCCATGAGAACCACATCGGGCCACAGGACTTCCGCCTGCTCAACGGCCGCCTGACCGTTGTCCACTGAAGTCACCTCGATGCCCGGGAGCGCGAGCATCTGTTCAACGATGTCTCGGTTCTCAGGGCGGTCGTCCGCGACAAGGACCCGCAGCACCCGTCCGGCCGGTACGGCGATCGAGGTCTGATCGTCCAGTCCGGCCGGGGCGGGCGAGCTCAGGTCGAGCTCGACTTCGCGGAGCGGGATATCGAACCGGAAGCGTGACCCGATGCCCGGCTCGCTCGTTGCTTCGATCTCTCCGCCCAACGCCGCGACGATGTTCCTGGAGATTGCCAACCCGAGACCAGTTCCCCCGGCGTGCTTGCCAGCATCGGCCTGAGCGAACGCCTCGAAGACCCGGTCAAGCTCTTGCGGCGTCATGCCGACACCGGTGTCCTCGACCTCGAAACGAAGCGTCCCGATGGCTGGCTCGGAGACGCGAAGCGTGACGGAACCCCCGCTTGTGAACTTGATGGCATTCCCGGCGAGATTCACGAGCACTTGGCGCAGCTTGGTCGCGTCCGTCGAGACGCCGCGTGGCACCTCGGGCGAAACGTCAAGGCAGAGAGCGATGTCCTTCTCGGTGGCTCGCTGGGCAAGGACGTCTCTGACGCTCGTAAGCAGCTTCTGGAGGTCGGTGTCCTCCATCTCGATTCTGAGCTTGCCGCTCTCGATCCTGGCGAGGTCGAGCACGTCATTGATCAGGGTGAGCAAGTGTTGTCCACAACTCTGGATCGCCGACATGCTCCGACGCTGCTCGCCGGTCATGTTGGCGTCGCGCAAGAGGAGTTGGGCGTAGCCGAGCACACCGTTCAATGGCGTCCGCAATTCGTGGCTCATGTTCGAGAGGAACTCGCTCTTGGCCCGGTCTGCAGCCTCGGCACGCTCTCGGGCCGCGCGAAGCTCGGTGACATCGATGTGCACACCGATCATGCGGACCGGCCGCCCTGAACTGTCCCGGTCGGTCACCTCACCGACATCGAGAATCCACCGCCACGAGCCATCAGATGCTCGAACACGGATCTCGCATCGGTAGCTGGGCGTGAGACCATCAAGGTGCTGCTGGATCGCTGTGAGTGCATGGGCGAGATCGTCCTGGTGCACCAGGCTCCTCCACGAGTCCAGCGTGTGCTCAACGTCGCCCCGCTCGTAGCCGAGCATCGAGAATGTCGTGTCGTTAAAGAAGACTTCGTCGGTGATCAAATTCCAGTCCCAGAGGCCCTCGTTGGCGGCGCGGATGGCGAGGTCGAGGCGCTCCTCCGTTCTTCGCCGTTCCGTGATGTCGAAAGAGAGGCCGAGCAAGCCGGAAACCTCTCCGTTCTCCCCACGAAGCGGGACCTTGCTGGTGAGCAGGTGGGCGGTGGTGCCGTCGGCTTGCGTCTGCGATTCCTCGACGTTGATCCGGGTCTGGCCGGACTCCATCACCTCGACGTCGTCTCTGTGGAACGCACGGGCCTGCTCTGCCGTCCAAGGCATGACGTCGTCGAAGTCGTCCCTTCCGACGAGGCCGGCAGGCGAGTCCAGGCCGGCGATGTCAGCGACGAGCTGGTTGCACCCGAGGTACCTGCAGGCCCGGTCCTTCCAGAACACGAAGACCGGGATGTTGGCGATGATGTTCTCGAGCAGCTGGCGTTGGCTGTCGAGCTTCTCTTCGGTCGCGCGGCGTTCCGTCACGTCAAGGACGATTCCATCGTGGTAGAGGAAGGTGTCCGAGTCGTCGTGGATCGGTCGCATGGAGTCGGACACCCAGCGAATGGAGCCGTCAGCGTGCCTGATCCGGTACTCGAGGGTGATCGAGTCGCCCGTCCGTGCGGATCGCTCCAGGGCATCGAGCAACTGCTGCCGGTCTTCTTCAAGGACGATGTCGAGCATCGCCTGGAGGCCACCGATCCGAAAGTGCTCCACGGGCAGCCCACAGATCGGCTTGCTATCTCCTTCGACGAGCAGCAGGCCTGCTTCCGTTGAAAGCGTCGCCCGGTACGCGATGCCCGGGATGTTGGCGGCGAAGCTTCGGTACAGGTCATCGTCCGTGCTCCGCCCGGGACCTGACGGCCGGTCAGATTCAGCCATGGCCCGATCTCCGGCTGTGGCTCTCGTGCATTTGCTTGACGCCGTGCAGGCAGTGTGGCATCGCGGAGAGGACCTGCACGAGGCCGAACATGGCGAGCCCGTGGTGGGCGCCCGGGGCGAACCCCTCGCCGAGACCCTCGATGATCTCCCATCCGGCGGTGAGCAACAGCAGGACCCCTGCACCCATGGTCAAGACGGGGCTCTCGGCAACGCGCGCGACGAAGTTCCAGAAACCGGCCGAGTGATTAGTGTGCCTGTTCATGATGGTTCTCGCGTTGGGCGGAGCGTGCCCCGAGTTCGTGTTCCTGGAGTCGGGACTCGTAGTCAGGCGGGAACACCCAGAAGCCCGTCTTTTCATCGCGTTCGAGTCCTCGCTCGCTGGCAGTCAGCCCCAGCGTCAGGTAGAGCCCAATGTCGGAGCTCACCCACGGGTTCTGGTGGTAGTAGCTGTGCCCGAGGAACGTGCTGTGCTTCTTCTGTGCCCTGGACACATCGACCGCCTCGAAGGACTGCACGCTGCGGAGCGCCCGCTGCTCTTCGGGCGAGAGCCGCTTCACGGATGCGCCCAGGCGTGTGTCGCTGAAGATCATGGAGGACAGACTCAGCGCCGTGTCTCGGGTGCTGGCGTACATGACGACCGACTCGGCGCACTCGTCGAACCCGTCCAGGGTCGCGTTGATCGCCCGGAGGAGGTCCATGTCCGGCGCCGCGAGCACGACCCGGCCGATCCGCGTCGCGGATTGCAGCGATACCTGATCGGCCTGGTAGTGCATGAGCCGCAGGTCTCGCATCGCCTCAACAACGATCGGGTTCCCCGCGCTGTGGGCAACGATGTTGATGCGGCCGATCTCGGTGTGCTCGACGAGGAAGCGCAGCAACTCGCGGAACTGCCGTGTCGCGTAGGCCGCGTTCGCCTTGTCCGCCTGGTACTCGAACAGGCTGTGCTCGGACGGCCAGGCGAAGCTCAGCATGGCGCCTCGGCGTCCGGAATAATGCCAGATCTCGGCCGCGATGCCGAGGTTCTTGGTGTAGTCGGTGTTGAACCCGTGGACGAAGATGTAGGCATCGTCGCTCCCAGTGGACAGGAGCTGGTCGTTGATCGCCTCGGCGAACGCCGATGCGGGCTCGCGGCTGCTGTCGGGCGCGGTCCAGTCGCGAGTGAATCCCAGGTCGGGGGGCGGAACGCTCGCCCAGAGCAGGCCGTATTCCTCGAAGCTCGAGAACTCGATCCGAGTACCGGTGCTGCGTCGGGGGTCCCGGGACGCGTCGACCAGTTCCGGCCAGGTCAGACCAGCGCCGATCTCGAGCTCGGCTCGACCGAGTCTGAGCACGCGGCTTCGATCGTTGGAGTAGAACCGTGCCGGGCTCGTTCGCCCGGATGGTTCGCGCCCGCTCACGACAAAGACGGGGGTTGTCGACCGCTGCTCAGCTGCCGTGGTGAGTGCGAACGGATCGTGTGCGCCCTCGGCGATCACGGTGGGCGTGGGCATCAGGTACTGCCTCGAAGAACAGCCGCTCCCAAGCAGCACAGCAGCGATCAGCACGGGCAGGATGCGGAGATACTTCATTTCTGGGACTCCTCTTTCGCGAGGCGTTGGTCGGCGAGCGCCCAGCCTCCCCCGAACGAGCGGTACAGCTCGGCCACATTGGCGGCCTGGCGGCCCTCACTCGTGATCAACGCGTCTTCCGAGTCGAACAGCGCTCGCTGGGCTTCGAGGACGCGCTGGTAGTCGGAGAGTCCCGCGCGATAGAGCTCGTCTGAGAGAGCCGCGGACTCCGAGGCGGCGTCGACCGACTGTCGCAGGAAGACTTCTCGCTCACGCTCGCGCACCAGACCCTCGATCGCGCTCGTGGCTTCCTCGAGCCCGGTCAGAACTGCCTGCTCGTACGCCATCAGAGCCTGACGAGACCGCGCGTCTTCGGCGTCGACCAGGTTTCGAAGTCGACGCGAATTGAAGATGGGCAGTCGCACTCGGGGACCAACGCTGAACGCTCGCGCGTCTCCAGTGAACAAGTCGCTCCCGAAGCTCTCAGACTCGAAACCGAAGCTGCCGGAGATCGAGAATCGAGGGTACAGCTCGGCCGTCGCCACTCCGACGCGAGCAGTCTGTGCCGCGAGTTCACGCTCCGAGCGGCGAATGTCCGGTCGCTGGCGGATAACTTCCGCGGGTGTCGAGATCAGCAGCTGCTCGGGCGGCTCAGGAATCCCTGAGGACTGCGCGAGGACGGGATTCAGAGAGCCCGGCTGGTCACCCAGCAGCACACTGAGCCGGTTCTTCGCCCGGGCGGCAGCTTCGATCAGTGCAGGGACGGTCGATTCGGTTTCGGCGAGCAGGACACGGGCCTGTATGACGTCCAGCTCGGACACGAGCTCGGCCTCGAAGCGTGCACGCGCGATGTCCAGTGAATCGTATTGGATCTTCACGTTTCTCTGGGCGACGCCCAGGCGCTCTTCGAGGGTTCGGACTTCGAAGTACGTGGTCGCGACCTCGGCGAAGAGAGCGATGGACACCGCGCGGTAGTCTTCGATCGATGCATCCCACTCCGCTCGAGACGCCTCCACCGATCGCCGGATGCGGCCGAACACGTCGATCTCCCACGAGGCGTCGAGCCCGAAGGCGTAGTTGTCGACTGCATCGCTGCTCGGGACGGCCCCGGCGGTCCTTTCGCTCTCTCGAAGACGGTCGTACGTTGCGAAGGCGTCTACCTGCGGGTAATGCGCACCACGTGCCACGCCGGCGAGCGCCCGTGCCTCGTCGATGCGGGCGACGGCACGCTGGAGGTCCTTGTTAGCCGACGCGGCCCGTACGATCAATTCGGTCAGGACTGGGTCATCAAACTGGTCCCACCACGTGGAGAGGGAGCCGCTCTGGGCGTGTGAGAGCTGTTCAGCCGGACCGCTCCACTCGGTGGACACGGGGGTCTCTGGGGCGTTGTAGTCCGGGCCGACCGTGCAGGCCGGTAGTGCGACCACCAAACACACCCCACAAGCGGCAGATCGGACGGAGCGATGGTTCACGGCGTCACCTCCGAGGGATGGTCAGAAACGGTGCGTGCCGCTTCGTCGCCCTGGGGTATGGCGAGCATGCGGGCGACGAGGAAGCCAAGAAAGAACACGCCGGAGATCGCCTCGATGGTGGCGGCGGCCTGGGCCGGCTCGGTTCTCGGCGTGACGTCGCCGTACCCGAGGGTTGTGAGCGTGATGTAGCTGAAGTAGATGAGCTCGCCCCAGTCGAGTTCGCTTCCACCGGGCGATGCATACGACGACGAGTCGATGAGCGTGAAGAACGCATGCACGCCGCTCCACGCAAGGCCGAGGAGCAGGTATGCGGACGCCGCCGCGAGGAGCCGATCATCGGTGAGGCGTGCGTGCTTCGAGGCATACCGCAACGAGTGCCACGCGACATACGTGAAGAACGGGACGCTGGTACACGCCGACACGAGCTCGGCACGCGGGGCGTCAGCCTGGTGGGTGAGGGTGGCGAAGATCGCATGGGAGCCCACGCCGACGGCACCGAGCAGCGATGCGATGACGATGTGCTTGCCCGTGCCGCGGAGCGTCAGCACGCCCGACACGATGAGAGCGAGCATCAGGACACCGACCGCGGCGTCCCCGGCCAAGCCATCTGGCAGGACCGGATATACGACCAGCAACGTTCCCGTCGTGCTAATAAGGGGTAGGGCGGGATAGCGCCGTGTTGCGAACATGCGCGCAGTCATGACACCGACTCCGCCGGCGGTCGAGCACCGTAGAAGGTAATGTACAGAGTTGGCACGAAAAGGAGCGTCAGCACGGTCGCGAAGGTCAGCCCGAACATGATCGCGATTGCCATGCCCTGGAAGAACACGTCCGTGACGAGCGGCAGCATCCCGAGCACCGTCGTAGCTGCGGCCATCATGACGGGTCGCATGCGGCTGACGCCCGAGTCAATGACGGCGTTGTAGGTGTCCATCCCGTTCGACAGGTTGAGATTGATCTGGTCGATCAGGACGATCGCGTTCTTGATGAGCATGCCCGAGAGACTCAGTGCCCCGAGGAACGCCATGAAGCCGAAGGGGAGATTGAACAGCAACAGGCCCGCCGTCACGCCGATCAGGGCGAGCGGCACCGTCAGCCAGATGATCAGCGGCTGGCGAAGGTTGTTGAACAGCCCGATGACGATGAGCACCATCACCCCGACGAACACGGGGATGCTGTTCGCCAGAGCGCCGATCGCGTTGTTCGAGTCTTCATACTCGCCGCCCCAGGCCAGCTGATACTCGGAGCCCAGCTCGCCCGAGGCCCGCTTGGCCTCGAACATCGACTCGACCCTGGGGGCCACCTCGTTCCACAGCACGCTGGTCTCACCCGAGACCTGGTCGGCATGGAGCGTAATCGTGCGGGCCCGATCTCGGCGTCGGATGATCGGCTCTTCCCATGCGGTCTCGAACCCCGTGAGGACCTGGCGGATGGGGATGTTCGTGTTCGCGGCCGGAGAGAAGATGCTTAGATTCTGAATATTGGCGACTTCACCGCGCTCATCCTGTGGTGCCCTCGCGATGATCTCGAGCAATCGGTCTTCGCTGGTGCCATCAACGTCGCGGAAGACGCCGACCGGGAGACCCTCGAACGCGGCACGGATGCGGTCGGCGACCATGGGCCGGGTGATCCCGTTGCGACGGGCCCGTTCCTCGTCGAGGATGGGGACACTCACCTTCTCGCGGTTCCGCCAGTCTGAACGCACGTACTTGGTCGCGGGGTCACTCGCGATGATCGCCGATGCTTCCTCGGCGAGCGCACGGAGGATGTCCGCGTCCGGGCCGGAGAAACGAACCTGGATGTTGCCCCCCTTGCCGGGGCCGATCTTGAACCGCTTGCCGTAGACCAGAGCGTCCGGCAGGTTCTCCCGGGCCCACGCCTCGATCTCGGCGACGTCCTGGTCGATGCCGCCGAAGTCGAACACGTTCACGATCAGCTGGGCGTACGCGGCGTTGGGCTGCTCGGGCGTGTAGACGAGCTTGAAGCGGGCTCCGCCTTCTCCGACGTGGCTCGCGACGGTCCTGGTGTTCTCGCGATCCGACACGAACGCGGCCAGGCGGCTGGCGGCCTCGTCTGTAGCATCGATGTGCGTTCCCTGGGGCATCCAGAGATCGACGGTGAACTGCGGGCTGGAGGAGGCGGGGAAGAAGCCGTCGGGGAGCTTCGTGAAGCCGTAGATCGATGCTGCGAATAGTCCGACGACGGCGACGATTGTGATAGGACGGACCTTGATGACGCCCTTCAGCGCGCCGCGGTACACCCGGTAGAAGATCCCGCTATAGGGGTCCTTGGCCTCGTCTGCGGCACCGGGCTTCGCGTTGAAGAGCAATGAGCACATCAGCGGAGTCACCGTGACCGCGGTGAGCCAGCTCATCAGCAGCGAGATCATCAGCACGAGGAAGAGCGACCGACAGAACTCGCCGGTATCGTCTGGAGACACCCCGATCGCCGCGAACGCGATGACAGCGACGAAGGTTGCGCCGAGCAGCGGCCATTGATTCTGTGACACCACGTCGCGAGCGGCCTGGATCTTGGGGACACCCGCTTCGATCTTCGTCTTCATGCCCTCGGTAACGACGATGGCGTTATCGACGAGCATCCCGAGAGCGATGATCAACGCGCCCAGCGAGATGCGCTGGAGCATGATGCCCTGCATCTCCATGATGATGAAGCTGGCGCAGATGGTCTGGAAGAGGATGAACCCGATCAGGAGCCCGCTCTTGAGTCCCATGAAGAGCAAGAGGACCACGATGACGATAGCGATCGCTTCAAGAAGGTTGATGACGAAGCTGCTGACCGCTTTCGTCACGGCTTGAGGCTGCAGCGCGATGACGTGAAGATCGACCCCGATCGGGATCTCGGACTGAATCTCGTCGAGCCGTGCAGTGAGGGCCTCGCCCATGGTTACGACGTTGCCGCCCGCGACCGTGGAGACCCCGAGTCCGATCGCGCGAGCGTTCGTGGAGACCGTGTCGACGGACACATCCTCCTCCGACACCACATCGGCACCGACCGCTTCGTACGGCATCTCGATGCCGTCTCGGACGACGCGGGTGTCACTAAGCCTGAGAATGCGTTCAGATGGCTCGGCGTACCCGCGACGAATCTTGGCGACGTCTCCAAGCCGGATCTGCGCGTTGTCACCGGCGTCGCTGATGAGGAGGTCCGCGAGCTCTTGAGCACTTTCGTACCGGCCAGTCGGCGTGACCGCGATGAACTCGGAGCCAACGGAGACACGGCCCGCGTCGACTGCGAAATTCTGCGCACGGAGTGTCGAGAAGATCTGCTCCTGCGTGATGCCGAGCGTGGCTAGTCGCTCACGGTTCATCTCGACGTAGACGGCCTCTCGCTGGTCACCCCAGAAGACGATCCGCTTGACGTCCTGTACCAGGAGCAGCTCTCGCCGCAGCATGTCTGCGACGTCCTTGAGCTCGTGGGCCTCGTAGCCATCGCCGGTGATCGCCACGTAGACCCCGTACACGTCGCCGAAGTCATCATCGATCAAGGCAGTCTGTACCCCGGGAGGGAGGCTGCCCTGGGCCGCCTGCACTTTTCTCCTCAACTCGTCCCAGACCTGCGGCAGGCGAGACTTGTCGTACTCGTCACGCACGTAGGCGTGCACGATCGAGAGCCCACGCGTGCTGGTCGACTCAACACGCTTGATCTGCCCGAGACGCTGCAGCGCCTTCTCGATCTCGTTGGAGACTTCTGCCTCTACTTCCTCGGCCGAGGCGCCAGGATACGGCGTGACGATCAGGGCTTCCTTGATCGTGAACTCGGGGTCCTCGAGACGACCGAGCTTCCCGTACGCGAGTATTCCGGCAACGATCGAGACGATCGCGAGTACGAATACGATCGTCTTCTTCTGGATGGACAGTTCGCCAAGGTTCATGGAAGGTCTCCCTGCGAGGAGTGCGTCACCGGTCGCTGGCCGACAGCCGGGTTGGGTTCAAGAGCCGAACCGTGACACCGTCGTCGAGGTGATTCACGCCCGCCGAGGCGACCATCTCTCCGGGCTCAAGCCCATCGAGGATGGTGGCCATCGCGCCCTCGGCGATGCCGCCCTGTCGCACGTGCCTCTTGGACACGATCATGGAGTCTCGATTGATGACCCAGACATGCGTGTCACCGTTCGGTGTCGCGAACAACGCGCTGGCCGGAACCAGGACGCCGCTGCTTGCATCGAGCGAAGGGCGCGACCACGTCACCTCTGCCGTCATGCCCGGGAGTATGTGGACGTCCTCCGGCGAGGGCATCGTCAGTCCCACTCGGTACGTCTGCGTGACCGAGTCGCCCTGCGTGTCGACTTCTTTGAACGTGAGCGGGAAGGATCGTCCAGGCAGTGAGTCGAAGGTGGCCAGGAACCGGCCGGGGTTAGACTCGCTCGCATGGACGATGTCTTGCTCGGGGATCGAGATCTCCAGCTCGATGACGTCCTCAGACTCGAACAGCACGACGCCCTGGCCGGCCGCGACCTCTGCGAATGAACTCGTCAACGTCCGGGCAACGACTCCGTCGTAAGGGGCTCGCAGCTCCGTGTCGTCCAGAGCTTTCTGAGTGATGTTGAGTCTCGCCACCGCAGAAGCGAGTACCGCTTGCTGCTCGATGACCTCGATCCCGCTGACGGCGTTCTTCTCATGGGCACGCCGCATGCGCTCGAGCTTCGCCCGGGCAGCGGTCACGAGTGCTCGAGCAGCGTCCACCTGGTTCTGGTAGTCGCGCGGGTCGATCCGTCCGATGAGGTCTCCCGCTTGCAGGCTGCTGCCGTTGGCGACTGGGTACTCCACCAATCGCCCGGCGACCTCGAATGAGAGCCTCACGGAGTCATTCGCGTTCACGAATCCGGGATAGACCCTCGAGATCTCGTCGGCCTTCTGCTGAGCGGTAGCGACTTTCACTGGACGCGCAATCGGCGCGCTGGCCCCGATCGTGCCCTCGGTGTCGTCACACCCGGCGAGGAAGGTGAGCCCGGCCGCGGCGATGATGCCGATGGTGCCTGACGCGGCGATATTCATGACGGAGCTCCTGTTCGGGATTGCGGTGCGATTGAGAGAAGGCCGCGGAGAGTGACCACCATGGCGTCGATGTATCGCTCCATCTCGGGAACACGATCGATGCTGTCGAGGCAGCGGGCGGTCACGCCGGGCCATTCCACGTACCAGCACTCGATGTCGTGATCGAGCAAGTAGGCACTCATGCGACGGGAACGTGTTCGCTCGGAACCGACGGAACTGGTCGCGATGTAGGTAGGTGGTAGCGCTCGCACGTCGCGAGAGAGCGCATGAACGAGGGACGGATCGACGTCGCTGAAGTCGCCGCACAAAAGAAACTGACCGGCCGGCCGCGGACGACCGGCGGCGCCCAGGGTCGACACGGCGTTGAGAAGCGGTCCGCAGTACTCTCCGCGGGCGAGAAGCACAATGCTGGCTGGATCGAGACCTATCTCACCGCCGCTCTCGGAGCACCAACGCCACCACGACGTGATCCAGTCGCGATCCATGGGTGTCGTCGCGTGGCGTTCGTGAACGCTCACCACCGGAAGGCCGACCGCCTCTGCCATGAAACGACTGAAGCTGTCGTCGATCTCCGATCTGCGTTGCACAGCCGGCCCCATGAGTACTGCCGCTGCCGGAGGGGTGGCGGAGCCGGCCCCGGGGTCGAATCGACGCATCCGAGCGGTTCGGCCGCCGGGCAGTTCCTCGGTGTGCTCCGAGATGTTGGTCATCTCCGGGAGCACTGCGAGCGACTCCTGACGAGTCGCTTCACGCTCGAGTTGCTCAACGCTTGCGAACAAGAACGGCGGGCGGGTGTCCATGTAGTCCTCCGATGGCCCGTGTGACGGCAACGCGGAGGCAGTATGGCTCGTGAGTAGTGCCCTGTGAAGTGTTACACGGTTACACTTAGTCGAATGAAGCGGCCGGGCTGATGGCTCTCAAGTCCCGGATAGACGCGTACTTACGCGAGCGTTCAGCATGACACCCGTTCGGCCAGAGAATCCGAGCCCGCCCGAGCCCGGTCAGCCGAACGAGGCGGCGGTGCGCGAGCACGTCGAGCGGGTGCTCTCGGCCCCGGAGTTCAGTCACTCTCACCGGATGCAAGCGTTTCTGCGGTTCGTCGTGGAAGAGACCCTCGCTGGTCGAGGCGAGATGTTGAAGGCCTACACGATCGGGGTCTCGGTCTATCGCAAAGATGCGGGATTCGACCCGAGCACGGATCCGATCGTCCGAGTCGATGCTCGCCGCCTTCGCCGAAAGCTCCAGGCGCACTATGCAGATGCCGGCGCGGGAGACAAGCTGCGAATCGACGTGCCGAAGGGGCAGTACGCGCCGAGGTTCAAGTGGGTGAAGCGCGACCCGACCGAACTACAGATCGACTCGAAGGCGAGTGATCGTCCGGTGGTGCTCGTCCTTCCGTTCGAGAATCTGAGCGACGACCACGAGCAGCTCTTCTTCTGCGAAGGACTCACCGATGAGATCATCAACGAGCTGTCACGCTTTCCTGACGTCGAGGTGCTGGGGCGCCAAACGTCATTCAGGCTCTCCGACGAGCGCCGAGATCTCAGGCTTGTGTCCGGCGAGGTCGGCGCAAGGTTCGTCCTTTCCGGAACCGTGCGCCGAGGACCTGAAAGATTCCGTATCAACACGAGCCTGGTCGACGGCACCGACGGGAAGCAGGTGTGGGCAGAAAGCTACACGAGGGATGTGACCGCGCAGGACCTTATTGAAATCCAGGACGAGATCACGCGCAGTGTTGCGGCGAAGGTGGCCGAGCCGTACGGCGTCATTCCACGGCTCCTCACCGAAGACGCTCATCAACGAAGATCCGAGAGCCTGACTGCGTACGAGTGGGTGCTCCGGTTCTATCGGTATTGGGCGGAGCCGCTGCCGGATCGATACCACGCACTGCGGGACAACCTTCCGACCGCGATCGAGCTCGATCCCGCGAACGCGTCTATCAGGGCGGCCTATTCGCTCTTGTCCGCAGACGCCGTTCGCTTCTTCAGAGATGCCACGAAGAGCCGAGGAGAGTGGCTCGGCGGTGCGGTCGAGTCCGCTCGACGCGCGGTCGAGATCGACTCGGAGTCGGCGTTTACCTTCCAGGCGCTCGCGACCGCACTCTTTCACTCCAAGGACATGGCCGGCTTCGAACGAGCCGCGGCGCAGGCGGTCAGGCTCTGCCCGAACCACGCAAACCTACTCGCGGACCTCGCCGTGCTCAAGATGTGTCTTGGTGAATGGGACGAAGCGTCTTCGATGACAAGTCGGGCGATCGACCTCAATCCGCATCATCCCGCGTGGTATCGCGTTGTGCCGTGCTTGTGCGCGCTGATCGAAGGCGACCTGGACAGTGCCTTGTACCATGCTCGCTCGCAGATCACGCCTGGCCTGACACTCACGCGAGTCAACGCGGCCATCGTGTACGACGCCGTCGGAGACAACTCGCGCGCGAAAGAGGAACTCAAGCGTGCGGCGGATGAGCAGCAAGGCGCGCTCGGTTCGTTTCTACTGGAAGCCACCGACATCTGGAACATGCACCCCAGGATTGCCGAGCGCTACCGCTCGCTCGCTGCGCAGGCCTGAAGGGGAGGCTGTCACCGGCTGGGGCGTTCAACGCAGCAGGCACCGCAGTCCCGAGACGGTCCAGCGTCCGTGGAGCGTGCACGGCATTTGGGTCGAATCTGCACGCCAAAAGGTCGTTTCGTCGTACCGACGATCTAGTGCATGACTCAGCTGAGTCTCGTAAGTGCTTGATTTATCGAGACTTTGAAAAGCGGGTGATCGGGATCGAACCGACGACATTCAGCTTGGGAAGCTGACGTTCTACCACTGAACTACACCCGCCAGCGGTTGCTCGAGTATATGCGATGCCGCTGCTGGTCTCCTGGCGGGCTAGTCGTCGAACAGCGCGGCACGTTCCGAGGCCGGTCGCGTGGGTGCGTCTACGCCTACGTGAGTAGCACCCGGCTCGGTCAATTCCCGGCCGCGGCGGTGCCGCGCGACGAACCCGAGCTTGAGCAAGAAGGGCTCGACCATGTCCTCGAGCGTGCCGGGGTCCTCGTTCATGGTGGCGGCCAGGGCTTCGAGGCCTACGGGCCCGCCCTTGTAGGTCGTGCCGATGGTCCGCAGGTACGTGCGGTCGAGCTCGTCCAGGCCCAGCGCGTCGACGCCCTCGAGCGACAGGGCCTCGTCGACCGTGCCCGCCGTCGCGGTGCCGTCCGAGCGGACCGACGCGAAGTCCCGCACCCGGCGCAGCAGCCGGTTGGCGATGCGCGGCGTGCCCCGGCTGCGGCGCGCGATGGCATCGATGGCCGACGCCTCGATCGCCAGGCCCAGCAGGCCCGCGCTGCGCTCGACGATGGCCGCCAGCTCGGCGACCTCGTAGAAGCGAAGGTGGTGGATGAGCCCGAACCGGCTGCGCAAAGGCGCGCTCAACAGGCCCGCCCGTGTCGTGGCCCCAATCAGCGTGAAGGGCTTGCACTTGATCTGCACGGTCCGCGCGTTCAGCCCCGCGTCGAGCGTGACGTCGACGCGGAAGTCTTCCATGGCTGGGTACACGAACTCCTCGACGGCCGCCGGCGTGCGGTGGATCTCGTCGATGAAGAGCACGTCGCCAGACTCCAGGCGCGTCAGCGCAGCAACCAGATCGGTGCCCCGCGAGAGTGCCGGCCCGCTGGTGACGTGCACCTTCGTGCCCATCTCGGCGGCGATGACGTGCGCCAGCGTGGTCTTGCCCAGGCCGGGCGGGCCGTGAAGCAGCACGTGATCGAGCGACTCGCCACGACCGCGTGCCGCTTGCACCGCGATTGCCAGCCGTTCGAGCGTGTCGCGCTGGCCTACGTACTCGGCAAGGCGTTGCGGCCGCAGGGCCCAGCCGGCGTGCTCGTCGGCGATGTCGGTGGCGGTGGGGGCGATCACTCGATCAAGGGCCATTCGGCGGCTCCTTCCGCGGAGGTGTGGCTCGAGCGAGTTATAGGTTCGTTCGGGCGAGGCCGTCGGAGCAACCATTCACGGAGTGGCGGTCGGCAGGCCCTTGCGTTGCCACAGGTCCAGCAGGTCGGGCTGGGTCGATGGCGTCCACCGCGATCCGTCGCCTCGATCGCTGCCGAGGAATCGCGATCGTTCGTCGTACAGAGAGATCGACGTTGCCTCGTCACCCAACGCGGTGCTGAGTTTCCAGTCGGCGGCGCCCCGTGCCTGTTCGAGATCGAACTGGCGATAGCGCACGCTGGTATCGCCGCTGGAAAAGGCGTACACGCCGTAGCTGGCCTTCGCACCGCTACCGATGAGCAGCTGCGGGAGCAGGTAGAACTCGACCTGGTTGACGTAGCCGCGCGGCGGCACCACGGGCTTGAGCGTGTTCGACGTGATGCCCCGCCGAGCGACGCTCATGTCTTCGCCGACGCGCACGCCGAACTCACTGTTGACGATGGGCTTCTGATCGCCCTGGCGGAAGGTCGTCGACGCGGTCCACGCTTCGGTCTCTCGGTCGAGGCTCATGAAGCAGATGATGCGCGTGTCGATCAGGTTCCACGAGCCGCCCAGCGTGCGCTCGATCATCCGCCCGTCCATCTGGACGAGGTATCCCTCCTCGTGCTCCTCATCGCTCCACGACGCCTCGCTGCGCTCGGGGTTGATCTGCCCGCGCGTGCCCTTCCAGCCGCGGATGCGCCGATAGCCGCGCTCGGTATCGTCCATCTCGAGCCCGGTGGCCGAGGCGACGCTGAGACGGTCCCAGCGGTTGTCGATCTGCTCGAGTGCACGAAGGTAATCGGCCTCAGTGAGCGTTGAGAGGAGCGCCTCGGTCGTTTCGAGCGCCACCGCCCGTCCCATTGCGACCTCCGAGTTGCCCGAGAATCGAGCACTCCGCAGCACGGCGAGATAGGCCACGCGCGCCTCCCGCTCGTCCGTCGGGTCGCACATCAGGTCGAAGCTGACCATTTGCCCGGCTCCGGCGTCCACCAGCGTGTACATCCGGATCCGTTCCTTGTCGGCGTCTGGGAAGGCCACGTAGAACCGCGACGCGGGCCGGCCGGCGACCGTCAGACCGGTCTCGCGCAAGAGCACGCGGGCCTTGCTTTCGATGGCTTCGGTGCCGGCCTGGTCGACGCGGTAGCTCCCGAGGAGGTTGTCCAGCACCCGTTCGGTCAGGTCGTCGACGCGGAGGCCACCGCCGGCCCGGCCCGGCCCCTCACCCGGCCGGGCGGCCCGACGCTGCGGCGCCTGGACGATCATGAACCAGTGACCAAGGGTCGGGCTCACCTCGATGGTGGGGACATCCCCCCTGTCGGCCCGGAACGACGCCGCATCCTGAGGGATCTCGAACTCGAGACCGACGGGGTCGAGCGCCACGGGCTCGTTGGCCATGATGACGCTCGAGGGCCCGGCCTGGATCGCGAAAGCAGGCGTTGTCAGCCCGGTCGCGAGCGTAACCGACAGCGCCGCTGTGGCAAGACGGACGAATGTGGCCAAATCCGTGCGTGTCATCCGCCCCTCCTTGGGTCGCCTGGTCGATCGCGGGTCCGCGACTGCCGAAAAGTCTCTTATAGAGGATAGGGCCCGCCCGGATCGACGCCCGATCTTCACATTCCTGCGGCCGGCCAGTTGACGGGGATGCGAAACGATCTATCCTTCTCTCCGCGCCGGTGGCGGGGGCTGCGGCCCCTTTGGCGCGGGTCAGTGCCTCCCGGGGTTTCCGGGCGGTTGACGCGAAACCCAGCAGGCAGGAGGTTGGCCGGCTCATGCAAGGCGGTCGCATTCGAATTCGGATGGAAGCGTACGACCACATCGCCCTCGATGCTTCGGCACGAGAGATCGTGGATCACGCCAAGCGGACCAACGCCCGAGTGGCCGGTCCGGTCCCCCTGCCGACTCGCATCGAGCGGTACACGGTGCTCCGTGGCCCGTTCATTGACAAGAAGAGCCGCGAGCAGTTCGAGATCCGCACGCACAAGCGGATCATCGACATCCACGAGCCCAACGCCCGCACGGTCGAGGCGCTGAACAGGCTGGTGGTGCCCGCGGGTGTCTTCGTGAAGATCAAGGCCTGACGCACCTTTCGAGGGCTCGGGCGACGAATAGGACTCATCGCTTCCTCTGGCCGGCGAGCCACGAAGCAAGGAACGGACGATCATGGCAGGCGGAAACAACAAGCTGGGACTCATCGGTCGCAAGATCGGCATGACCCGCGTCTACGAGGACGGCGTGTCCATCCCAGTGACGGCCATCGAGGTGCAGCCCGCGGTGGTCACCCAGGTGCGCACGCCCGAGCGTGACGGCTACTCGGCCATCCAGATCGGTGGCGACGACGCCCGCCCCCGCCGCGCCACGTTCCAGATCATGGGCCACGACCACAAGGCCGGCACCGGCCCCAAGGCCGTGCATGCCGAGTACCGGATGGACGAGGCCGAGGCCGGCGAGTTCGAGCTGGGCCAGACAATCTCGGTCGACCACTTCCAGGGCTTCAAGTTCGTGGACGTGACCGGCACCAGCAAGGGCAAGGGCTTTGCCGGCACCATGAAGCGGCACAACTTCAAGGGCATGCGCGCCACGCACGGCGTGGAGCGCAAGCACCGCTCGCCCGGATCGATCGGCGGCCATGCCAACAACGCAGGCATGAGCGGCCGGATCAAGAAGGGCAAGAAGATGAACGGCCAGATGGGCAACGAGCGCGTCACCGTTCGCAATCTCGACGTCATCCGGGTGGAGGCTGACCGCAACCTGCTGCTGGTGAAGGGCCCCGTGCCCGGCGCTAACGGCGGCGTGGTCCACATCCGCCCGGCGATTCGCTTGCGGCCGAGCAAGGCCGCCGCCCAGGAAGCCGCCGCCGGCTGATTCGGGCACGCAGGAAGATGGACGCTCCCTCGACGAGGAACATCGTCGAAGGAGCGGCCCGGAGGGTCGCGAGTCGCGAAACCGCCGGGTAAGGACAAGAAGGTCGGGGCGCCGCTCACTCGGCGACGCCCCGAGGAACAGACGGCCGAGTCTGATCCGAGTCCGCTCCCGCCATGCCTCGTTGGCCTGGTGGGGAGACGATCCCGAGAGGGGCGGACCGGTGCGGCAGGCGACACCTCCTCGGTAGTGAGAGGGTCGCACAGGCGTCAGGAGCGAGCACGATGGATGTGCCGGTCTACAACATGAAGGGCGATTCGGTGGGCTCGATGTCCATCGATGAAGCCGTCTTGGGCGGGTCCTTGAACCCCGAGCTCATCAAGCAGGCGTACGTCTGCTACCACGCCAACCTGCGTCAGGGTTCGGCTCGCACGAAGGGCCGCGGCGAGGTCGCCGGTTCGACGCGCAAGATCTACAAGCAGAAGGGCACGGGCCGTGCACGCCACGGCAACAAGAAGGCCCCGCAGTTCCGCAAGGGCGGCCACGCGCACGAGAAGCGTCGCACCCGCGAGGACTACCACCAGACCATGCCCAAGAAGATGCGGCGCAAGGCGAACCTGAACGCCCTGCTCGCCAAGCTGGTCGACAGCGAGGTCCGCGTCGTCGACAGCCTGAGCTTCGACAAGCCCTCGACCAAGGCGATGGCCGACCTGCTCAAGGCCCTCAAGATCGATCGAACCGTGCTTCTGGCGTTGCCCGAGGGCGCCATCGACGCCCGCCTGAGCGCCCGCAACATCGACGACATCACGATGTGCCGCAGCGACCAGCTGACCGCGTGGAACCTGCTCAACAGCCGCTACGTGATCATCGAGAAGGCCGAGCTCGAGGCCTTCCTGGCCGGCCCGCACACGCAGGTCGGCAAGGACGCCAAGACCGAGCCCCGTGGCCGCGATGCCGCCCAGGCCGCAACCACCGAAGGGGAGGCCGCCTGATGCACCCGAGCACCGTCATCAAGAAGCCGATCGTCACCGAGCGCAGCACCGCTGCGATGGCCGACGAGAACCGCTACACGTTCCTGGTCGATCGCCGGGCCGACAAGACGAGCATCAAGCGTGCCGTCGAGTCGCTGTACGGCGTGAGCGTGCTGGGCATCACCACCCAGGTCCGCAAGGCTCGCGAGCGTCGGCTGAAGTACGGCTACGTGCAGGCACCGCCGACCAAGAAAGCCATCGTGCGGCTGGCCGAGGGCCAGACCATCGACCTGTTTTGAATCGGGCGTAGGCAACGACTGAGTATCGGAGATTTTCAATGGCCATCCGTGTCTACAAACCAACCTCGCCCGGCCGGCGCAACGCCTCGGTCAACCTCCATGTGGAGGTCGACAAGAAGCGCCCCGAGAAGTCGCTGCTCAGCCCGATCAAGAAGACGGGCGGCCGCAACCACACCGGCGTGATCACCGTGCGCGGCCGCGGCGGCGGCGCGAAGCGGATGTACCGCAAGATCGACTTCAAGCGCAAGGACCGCGACGGCATCGCGGCCAAGGTCATCGGGATCGAGTACGACCCCAACCGCACGAGCCACATCGCGCTGCTCGAGTACGCCGACGGCGTGAAGCGCTACGTCATCGCGCCGAAGGGCCTCAAGACCGGCATGACGGTGCAGACCTCCAGCGACTCGGCGGTCGAGCCCACCGTTGGCAACTGCATGCCGCTGCGGTTCATCCCTTCGGGCATGGAGGTGCACTGCATCGAGATGTCGCCGGGCAAGGGCGCGCAGCTGTGTCGGTCGGCTGGCTCGTCGGCCCGCCTGACCAACCGCGAGGGCAAGTACGCCACGCTGGTGATGCCCTCGGGCGAGACGCGTCGCGTGAGCCTGGACTGCCGGGCGGTGGTGGGGGCCGTGGGCAACAGCGACCACCAGAACCGCCGCCTGGGCAAGGCCGGCATCTCGCGGCACCTCGGCCGCCGGCCGATCACCCGCGGCGTGGCCAAGAGCCACCATGCCCACCCGCTGGGCGGTGGTGAGGGCCGCAGCAAGGGCAACCGCACGCCGGTGAGCCCTAGCGGCGTGGACGCCAAGGGCGGCGGCACCCGCAACAAGAAGCAATACAGCACGCAGCTGATCATCCGTCGCCGCCGCAGCAAGCGGTACGGGCAGCTGTCCAAGTGAGTATCGAGGTAGGTTTCGAGAGGCCGGTGGTGCGAGTGAGCATCGGACGCACGAGCAGGAGCGTGAAGCATGGGTCGTAGCCTCAAGAAGGGTCCGTTCGTCGACGAGAAGCTGTACACGAAGGTGATGAAGCAGCAGGAGTCGGGCGAGCGCGAGCCCATCAAGACCTGGGCCCGCCGGTGCACCATCGTGCCCGAGTTCGTGGGCCACACGTTCCAGGTGCACAACGGGCGTGCGTTCCTGGAGGTGTTCGTGACCGAGGACATGGTGGGCCACAAGCTCGGCGAGTTCTCCCTGACGCGCACCTTCCGGGGCCACACGAACAAGAAGGAAGGCATCAAGTCGGGCAAGTGAGCCCGGCGTGAGCCGACAGCGGATTTCAGACTTTCGACTCGATGCACGACAGGAAACGGACGACTTCGGAGATCCATCGGTGAGACTGCGTAGCGATCAACTCAAGAAGTTTGCCGACGAGGCCGGCGCCAGCGTCGAGGCCCTCGCCGAGGCCGTCCGTCCGCTCGGGCTGCCCGGCGCCAAGGCCGACAGCGCGGTGCGCAACTGGCTGGCGGGAAGGCCCAAGCCCACGTGCAAGGCGGCGCACATCCGCGCCCTGGCCCGCGTGGTCAACGCCGAGCCGCGGGACATCGCCCGCTTTGTCAGCGAGGTCCGCTTCCACCGCGGCAGCACGCAGAAGGCGCGGCTGGTTGCCGACCTCATCCGCGGCAAGTCGGTGGACGAGGCGCTCAACCTGCTGAACTTCAGCCAGAAGCGCGCCTCGGACAACATGTCCAAGGCCCTCAACGCGGCCATCGCCGACGCCGAGCAGGCCGACGCGGACGTGACCGAGCTCTTCGTGGTCGAGAGCCGCGTGGACGAGGGCCCGCAGATCAAGCGGTTCCGCCCCAAGGACCGCGGCCGGGCCCACCCGATCATCAAGCAGACCAGCCACATCACCGTGGGCGTCCAGGAGCGAGCGTAATGGGACAGAAGATCCACCCCTTCGGCTTCCGCCTGGGAGTCACCGAAGCCCACCGCAGCCGCTGGTACGCGCCCAAGGCCATCTACGGCGAGCTGCTGGTCGAAGACCAGAAGATCCGCGAGTACCTCGACAAGCGGCTCAACCGCAACCCGGGCCGCCCGCACGCTGCCGTCGCGAGCGTCGAGATCGAACGCACGCGTGAGGAGCTTGTCGTGCTCATCCGCACGGCCCGCCCGGGCGTGGTGATCGGCCCCAAGGGCGCCGAGGTCGAGCGCATGACCGAGGAGCTGCAGCTCATGACGGGCCGCAAGGTCTCGATCAAGATCATCGAGATCAAGAACCCCGATATGAGCGCCCAGCTCGTGGCCGCCAACGTGGCCGAGCAGCTCAGCCGCCGCAGCAGCTTCCGCCGCGTCGTGAAGATGCGGGCCGAGAGCGTGATGCAGAACGGCGCCAAGGGCGTGAAGATTCAGATCTCGGGCCGCCTGGGCGGGGCCGAGATGAGCCGTCGCCTGGACGTGCGTCTGGGCGCGCTGCCGCTCTCGACGCTGCAGGCGAACATCGACTACGGCTTCGAGGAGGCCCGCACCACGGCCGGCCGCATCGGCGTGAAGGTGTGGATCTACAAGGGCGAGTACGAGGCCCAGGACGAAGAGACGACCTCGAAGGCCGCGGGCGCCCGCGTTCGCAGCCGGGGTCGCAGGTAAGAAGGACGCAGGAACAACCGGCCCTCCGAGTGTTCGGTCGGTCGTCAGGAAGGGTTTGATCGATGCCACCGTACAAGATCCCAAAGCGAGTGAAGTTCCGCAAGGAGTTCCGTCGCGTCCGCGATCGCAAGGCGACCAAGGGCAACTACGTCGCGTTCGGCGACTACGGGCTGCAGGCGCTCGAGGGCTGCTGGCTCAAGAGCAACCAGATCGAGGCGGGCCGCATCGCGTCGACGCACTTCCTGAAGCGTCAGGGCAAGCTGTTCATCCGCGTGTTCCCCGACAAGCCGGTGAGCAAGAAGCCCCTCGAGCAGCGCATGGGCAAGGGCAAGGCCGACGTGGATTACTGGGCGGCGCGCGTTCGCCCCGGCACCATGCTCTACGAGCTGGCCGGCGTGCCCGAAGAGATGGCCCGCGAGGCGATGAAGCGCATGGCCATGAAGATGCCCGTTCGCTGCCGGTTCGTCAAGCGTCGGACCACCGTGGGCTAAGAAGCTGGATCGAGGGGCCGCTTGGTTCCTGGAAGTGAGTTGCGGGCCCCGCGGGGCACCGAGTTGGAGAAGGCGTCATGACCGGCGAAGAAGTTCGCAAGCTCGACAACAACGAGATCCAGGCCGAGCTCGTCCGGCTGCGCAAGCGCCTGTTCCAGCTGCGCGTGCAGGCGGCCACCGAGAAGGTCGAGGACAACAGCGAGTTCTCCAAGACCCGCAAGGACATCGCACGCCTGATGACCGAGCGTTCGGCCAGGCAACACGCCAAGAAGGCCGGCTAGGTAGGGATCGGATCGCGGTTCGGGCACACCGACTAGAAGAGAACGTACACGCATGAGCGACAACACCGCCAGCACGACGCAGACCGAGAAGGCCAAGGGCGCCCGCGTGGGCGAGGTGACGACCGCCGGCCGCGACAAGACCATCAAGGTCGTCGTGAGCTACGTGGCCAAGCACCCCAAGTACGGCAAGTACGTCCGCCGCCGGACGATCCTGCACGCCCACGACGAGGGCAACCAGGCCCAGGTCGGCGATCGCGTCGAGGTGGTGCCGTGCCGGCCCATGAGCAAGACCAAGTCGTGGAAGCTCGCCCGCGTATTGGAGCACTCCAAGGGCTGAGTGGCCGACGCCGCTCAAGGCCGACAGGGTCGGAATCGAGTCTCGCACGCCCGCCAGAACAGGGCACGTAGGAAGTAGCAAGCCATGCTTCAGCAAGAATCACGATGCGAAGTCGCGGACAACTCGGGGGCCAAGGTGGCCTACGTCATCCGCGTCTACGGCCGGACGAGCGCCAGCGGTAACAACACCCGCCCGGCGGCCGGCGTTGGCGATCGCGTGCTCATCTCGGTCAAGAAGGCCCTGCCCGGCGCCGACATCAAGCCCGGCGACATGTCCAAGGCGGTCGTCGTTCGTACGGCCCGCAACACCCGTCGTGCCGACGGCTCGTACGTGAAGTTCGACAGCAACGCCGTGGTGCTCATCAACCCCGATGGCAACCCCCGCGGCACGCGCATCTTCGGGCCGGTGGCCCGCGAGCTTCGCGAGAAGAACTACATGAAGATCGTCTCGCTTGCTCCGGAGGTGGTGTGATGGCCCGGCATATCCGCAAGGGTGACAACGTGATCGTGACCAGCGGCGACAACAAGGGCCGCACGGGCGAGGTCATGCGCATCGATACGGCCCGCGACCGCGTGTACATCAAGGGACTGAACCTGCGTACCCGCAACGTCAAGCCCACGCGCATCAATCCCGAGGGCGGCCGCGTGACCAAGGAAGCCCCCTTCCACATCTCCAACGTCAGCCCGGTGGTGGACGGCAAGCCGACGCGCGTCCGCTTCCCGACCGACGGCGACGGCAAGAAGCAGCGTGTGGCGGTCCGCGGCGGCAAGGTGCTGGCCGTCGAGGCGCGGCGCAAGGGCGGCGAGTCGGCAAGCAAGGACACCCTGTAACCCAGCGGTTCTCCGGAAGGACTGATACGAGATGGCCAAGAACAAGCCCAACCAGGACGACCCCGCCATCAAGGCGGCCGCCGCGCCCCGCGAAGGGATGCAGCGCCTGCGCAAGCGCTACCTCGAGGACGCACGGGCCGAGGTGACCAAGCAGTTCGGCGTGACCAACCCGATGGCGATGCCGGTGCTCGATCGCATCGTGATCAACGTCAACATGGGACGCTTCCTCGACGGCCCGAAGATTCCGCCGAACGTCCGCGCGACGGTGGTCGACACGCTCACGCAGATTACCGGCCAGAAGCCAGTCGTGGTCAAGGCCAAGAAGAGCGTCTCGAACTTCAAGGTGCGCGAGGGAATGGAGACCTCGGCGATGGTCACGATGCGTGGCGATCGCATGTGGGACTTCCTCGATCGGTTCATCAACCTGGCCACTCCGCGTATCAAGGACTTCCGCGGCGTCTCGGACTCGTCCTTCGACAAGGCCGGCAACTACTCGCTGGGCCTGAACGAGCAGGGCGTCTTCCCGGAAATCAACATGGCCAACGTGACGTTCACGCACGGCATGAACATCAACTTCGTCTTCCGCAACTCGGACAAGGCCAAGAGCAGGGCCGTGCTCGAGAGCCTGGGCATGCCGTTCCGCAAGCCCGCCCCGCCGAAGAAGAAGGCCAGCTGAGACAGATCAGGACCACCAAGGCGGCCGGCAGGGCCACCGGGAGTGAAGCAGAAGTATGGCGACCAAGGCACAGATCGCAAAGAGCAACAAGACGCCCAAGTACTCGACGCGCACCGTTCGTCGGTGCGAGCTGACGGGGCGGTCTCGCGGGGTGTACCGCAAGTTCCGCATCAGCCGCATCATGCTCCGCAAGCTCGCCCACGAGGGCAAGATTCCGGGCATGCGGAAGGCAAGCTGGTAGGTCTTTCAGGCGACGAGGCTCTTTCGTCAGGCACAGCGCCGGCCCGAGACACGGGCATAAGCGGCGGTCAGGTAAGGCTCGAGCCCCGTGGGGCCGGGCAGGAGGTCATCGGAAGCGATGTCGGTCAACGACCCCATCTCGGACATGCTCACGCGGCTCCGCAACGGCCTGCGAAACCGCAGCCGCAAGGTGGACTGCCTGAACAGCAAGGTGTGCCGCGGCGTCGCCCAGGTCCTCCAGGACGAGGGCTACGTCGAGGGCTTCGAAGTGGTCGACGACGGCCGCCAGGGCATCCTTCGGGTGTCGCTCCGCTACGGCTCGGCCGGGGAGCCGCTGATCGCTTCGCTGACGCGCGTCAGCAAGCCGGGCCGCCGCGTCTACAACGGCGTCGACGACCTGCCCCGCCCGCTGCAGGGCATGGGCATCGCGGTCGTGTCGACCAGCCGGGGCGTGATGAGCGATCGCAAGTGCCGCAACGAGCGCGTGGGCGGCGAACTGCTGGCGGTGGTCCAGTAAGCCAAGGGCATGAACCGGCCGCCGGCGATTCGGCGAGCCGAGGAGGTTGATTCGCAATGTCACGCATCGGCAAGAAGCCCATCTCCGTGCCCAAGGGCGTCAAGGTGAACGTCGACGGCCAGACCGTGCGCGTCGAGGGCTCCAAGGGCTCGCTCTCGCACGAGGTCCACCCGCTGGTGAGCGTCGCCTGGGACGAGGGCGAGCAGACGCTGTCGTTCGCCGTGCCCGAGGGCAAGGAAGGCGACCGCCGGGCCAAGAGCCTGTGGGGGACCAGCCGCTCGATCGTCGAGAACAACATCCTCGGCGTCAGCCAGGGCTACACCAAGGTGCTCGAGGTGCAGGGCGTGGGCTACACCGCGTCGGTCGAGGGCAACCGCCTGAAGCTGATCGTCGGCTTTGCCAACCCGATCTTCAAGGACATCCCCCAGGGCGTTGACGTGAAGGTCGAAAAGCAGACCGTGACGGTGACCGGCTACGACAAGCAGTCAGTGGGCCAGTTCGCCGCCGAAGTGCGTGCGACCCGCAAGCCCGAGCCGTACAATGGCAAGGGCATCAAGTACAGCGACGAGACGATCATCCGCAAGGAGGGCAAGACCGCCGGCGCGTGATGCCCGGTGGGTCCGCCGGCCCCTGCGAGGGTTCCGGCTGGTCGTGGTTCTCGACAGTGGTTCCGGTTCTTTTTGAGGTTCTGACGCAATGGACAGGCAGCAAGCAAAGCAAGCACGCCGCACACGCCGCCGCATCGGCATCCGCAAGCGCGTCTCGGGCACGGGCGAGATCCCACGCCTGAGCATCTATCGCTCGCTGCGGCACGTGTACGCCCAGGTGGTCAACGACCTGGACGGCACGACCATCTGCGCCGCCTCGACGATGGACAAGGGATTCAAGGGCGACGGCACGGGCAACGCCGAAGCCGCCAAGGCCGTTGGCACGCTCATCGCCGAGCGTGCGAAGGCCAAGGGCGTCGAGAAGGTTGTCTTCGACCGTGGCGGGTTCCGCTACCACGGGCGTGTCAAGGCGCTGGCCGACGCGGCCCGCGAGGGCGGATTGAAGTTCTGACGAATTCGGGGCGCTCGCGCGAGCCGCCCCGTGGATATGGAAACGAGGGCGCTCCATGCCTGAGATGATCGACGAAGCCGGGCAGATCGAATCGACCACGGTCAACATCTATCGCACCGCCGCGACGGTGAAGGGTGGCCGGCGCTTCAGCTTTGGAGCGCTCGTGGTCGTGGGCGATCGCCAGGGCAAGGTGGGCTACGGCTACGCGAAGAGCACGGAAGTGCCCGTGGCCATCGAGAAGGCCCAGCGCAAGGCCCGCCGCAGCATGGTGACCGTCAAGCGTCTGGGCACGACCGTGCCCCACGAGGTCGAGACGAACTTCTCCGCCTCGACCATCCGCCTGATCCCGGCCACGCCCGGTACCGGCATCGTGGCCGGCGCCACCGTTCGCGCCGTGCTCGAGATGGCCGGCTACAGCGACTGCATTACCAAGAGCATCGGCTCGGGCAACAAGCTCAACGTCGTCAAGGCCGTCGTCGACGGGCTGGCGAAGATGCGGCTGACCGAGGACGTGGCCGCGAGCCGCGGCGTGGAACTGGGCGACTCGGTCATCCAGCAGCGCATCGATCGGGCCCGTGCACTCACCGGCGCCGGCATTGGCGCGAGCACCGAGCCGTCCGCCGATGCGTCTGATTCGTCCGACGACGCCGACAAGGCCAGCGATAACTGATTGATCTCGACGGGCCTCGCGTTGGAGCGGGCCAGGGAGTTTTGAAGCCATGATGATCCACGAGATCACGTCCCAAGCGGGTCGCTACAAGCAGCGCAAGCGCGTCGGCCGAGGCCAAGGCAGCGGCGGCAAGCGCGCCGGCCGGGGCCAGAAGGGCGCCGGCAGCCGCCGTGGCCACTCCACCCTCCACCAGTTCGAGGGCGGGCAGATGCCCATGTTCCGCACGATGCCCAAGTTCGGCTTCACGAACGTCAAGTTCAAGACGCTGTTCTGGATCGTCAACATTAAGGACATCGTCGAGCACGAGAGCTTCAAGAGCGGTGGCGAGGTCAACGCCCAGTCGCTCATCGATGCCGGCCTGATCCGCGATACCAGCCGCGACGTCAAGATCCTGGGCAACGTGCCCGAGGGTGGCCTGAAGACCAAGCTGACCGTGAACGTCAGCCGCGTCAGCGGATCGGCCCGGAAGATCATCGAAGACGCCGGCGGAGCGGTGACCGAGAGCGGCACGCGTCGCGATCGCGTCCGCGGCATCGATCGCAACAGCGACGACAAGACGCCCAAGAACCTCACCAAGAAGCTCCGGCGGCCGAACCTCGAGCGTCGCCAGGCGTCCAAGTCCAAGAAGTAACGCGTCGGGCCGTCCCCTCTGGCCGGCCGAACGGCGGGCTTATGATGGGTCCGGCCGCGAGACGCCGGCGGAGTATCGATGATCCAGGCCCTGCTCAACGTATTCCGAATCGCCGAGCTGCGAACCAAGGTGCTGTTCACCCTGGGCATGCTCGCGGTCTATCGCATCGGAATGTGGATTCCCCTGCCGGGGGTCAACCAGGAAGCGCTCAAGCTGTCGGCCGAGCTCCAGCAGGAGGCCGGCGGCGCCCTGGGTCGCGCGATGAGCTTCATGTCGGTCTTCAGCGGCGGGTCGCTCTCGCAGTCGACGATCTTCGGCCTGGGCATCATGCCGTACATCTCGGCGGCCATCATCTTCCAGCTCTTGGGCTCGGTGCTTCCCAGCCTGAAGGCGCTCAAGGAAGAGGGCCCGACCGGCCAGCAGAAGATCCAGGAGTGGACGCGCTACGCCACCGTGGGCCTGTGCATCGTCCAGGCCATCGGCTGGCTCTACTACATCTCCCAGCAAGCCGGCCCCGGCGGCGAGATGATCGTGTACGGCCAGTGGCGCCAGAGCCCGCTGTGGTGGGTCATGGGCGTGACGGTGCTGACCGCCGGCACCGTGTTCCTGATGTGGCTCGGCGAGCAGATCGACCGGCATGGCATCGGCAACGGCATGTCCATGATCATCATGGCCAGCATCTTGGCCGGCATGCCGATGGCGGTGAGCTGGGTCATCAGCAACTTCAACCCCCAGGCCCCCGACGGCCTGAACTGGATGAGCATCATCCTGCTCGTCGGTGGCTTCGTCGGCGTCGTGGCGGGCTCGGTGCTCATGACCGTCGCCCAGCGGCGCATCCCCATCCAGCAGGCCAAGCACACCCGCGGCCGGCGCACCTACGGCGGGCAGCGCAGCTACCTTCCGCTGCGCGTCAACCATGGCGGCGTGATGCCGATCATCTTCGCCAGCTCGCTGATGATCTTCCCATCGGTCATATTCAGCGGCATCTCGGAAGCCACCCAGCAGAGCGGCGGCATCCTCTTCACGCTGTCGAACTGGTTCGGCGATGCGCTCAACTACGGCCAGTTCCCCTACATCATGCTGCACGTCCTCATGGTGTACTTCTTCAGCTACTTCTGGATCACCATCCAGTTCAACCCTGAAGAGATCAGCAAGCAGATGCGCGATCATGGCTCGTTCATCCCGGGCCTGCGTCCCGGTCCGCGCACGGCCGAGTACCTCGAGGCGGTCATGGAGCGGCTGACGTACGTCGGCGGCGCGTTCCTGGCGGTCATCGCGGTGCTGCCGATGCTGGTGAGCGTGGCCATGGGCGTGCCCTTCCACGTCACCCAGTTCCTGGGCGGCACAGGGCTGCTCATCGTCGTCGCGGTGATCCTCGACTTCGTGCAGCGCATCGAGGCCAACCTGCTCATGCGCAACTACGCCGGCTTCCTCGGCGGGCAGGACGGCACGGGCAAGGGACCGAAGCTCCGCGGCCCGCGGTGATCGACCGAGGCCACCGCCTTCGCGGACCGCAGCTCTATACCCAAGGCGACCTCGCCGCACTCGAACGTGCGGCTCGTCTTGCGCGCACCATCATGGATGAACTGCTCCGACTCGTCGCCGAGGCCGTGACACCGCTCGACATCGAACGCGAGTGCCGGCGTCTCGTGGTCGACGCAGGCGGAGAGCCCGTCATGGCGCACGTCGTCATCGATCAGGGCGAGCCGTTTGGCGCGTCGTGCTCGGTCTGCGTCGACGATACGGTGACGCACGCCAGGCCCGATGACCGTCCGCTTCGGCCGGGGCAATTCGTCACGATCGACCTCATGCTCGGGCTCGATGGCTGGCACGCGGACGTGGCCGACACGGTGGTCGTCGGTGGTGGGGGGCATCCGCTGCTCGACGCCCTTGATGCCGTTTGGAGTGCAGGCATCGGAGCGATCGGGCCCGGAATTCCGTGGGCGAGCGTCGCGAACGCGATGGCGGCAGCGGCGGAAAGCCACGGCGTCCAGATTGTCCGCGGCCTGGCCGGCCACGGCATCGGACTCGCGCCGCATGAGCTTCCCGTCTTGCCGCTCGCTCCAGCAGCGGCCGACCCGCAGGTCATCCTCCGACCTGGAATGGTCTTCACGCTCGAGCCGGCCATCACGTCTGGCATCGGGGATACCACCGATTCGGAGGATGGGTGGGCCATCAAGACGGCGGACGGGGCTCCGGCCGCCGCTCGCGAGGCGGTCATCGCGGTCGAAAGCGACGGAATCCGCATGCTCGGCGGGCCCTGATCTGATGACTCTGGCGAGCCGGCGGGGTACAATCCCCTTCGCACCGGGCCGTAAGCGGGTGCGTGATGGTATCGTTGTCGGCCCTGTGGTAGGCCATTGTCAGTGCGAGGTGCCCGATGAAGGTGAAAGCAAGTGTCAAGCGGCGGTCGAAGGACTGCCAGATCGTGCGCCGTCGCGGCCGGGTCTACATCATCAACAAGAAGAACCCCCGCTTCAAGCAGCGCCAGGGCTGAGAAACCTCTGAACTGGCCCGGGGCCAGGGAGTACACGCGTGCCGCGTATCGCAGGTATTGACATCCCAGACCGCAAGAAGATCTACTACGCCCTGCAGTACGTGCACGGCATCGGTCCGAAGTACGCCGCGGACATCCTGACCGAGGCGCAGATCGATCCGAACCGCCGCGCGAACGACCTGACCGAGCAGGAGGTCGCCCAGATTGGTGCGATCATCGACAACAACTACCTCGTCGAGGGTGCGCTGCGTCGCCAGGTCGGCCAGAACATCCAGCGCCTGAAGGACACGCGTGCCTACCGCGGCGAGCGTCACCGTCGTGGCCTGCCCGTGCACGGCCAGCGCACGCGTTGCAACGCCCGCACCCGCAAGGGCCGCAAGAAGACCGTGGCCGGCAAGAAGGGCGTCAAGGGCTAAAGCGCCCGCATGGGCACGACACTTATCGCCAGCTTCCAGCCCGCAAGGGAACTCGAAGTGGAAGCGATTGGAGCGAACTGAATGGCGAAGAAGACCAAGAAGGTCCGCAAGAACGTCGTCCGTGGCATCATCCACGTCAAGGCGACCAGCAACAACACGATGATCACCATCACCGATACCAACGGCGAGACCCTCGCCTGGGATTCGGCTGGCACCATCGGCTTCAAGGGCGCCCGCAAGGCCACGCCGTTCGCGGCGACTCGCGCGGGCGAGAGCGTGGGCCAGAAGGTCCGCAAGATGGGCATGAGCGAGGCCGAGGTCCGCATCCGCGGCACCGGTGGCGGTCGCGAGGCAGCCGTCAACGGCGTGGTCTCGACCGGCATCCGCGTGACGGCTATCGAGGACCACACCCCGGTGCCCCACAACGGCTGCCGCCCGCCGAAGAAGCGCCGCGTCTGATTCGCACGCACTGAACGTCCCGGCCCGTGGCGTGCAAGCCCCGGTCTGGCTTGTCTGAAACGAAGCGCACCCGGACAGCAGGAACGCCCGCCAGCGTGGTCGGTGGCGGCGGGCGGATCCGAGAGCCGAGCGAGCGCAGGCCTGATTCGCCACCCGCCGACCGTGCTCGCTCGAGCAGAAAGAGGTATGCCCATGCGTGTTCGCTGGCGTGGTCTCGAATTGCCCACCCACGTGGTGTCGGATCCCAAGTTCAACAACTCCACCTTCGGCCGGTTCACCGTCGAGCCCTTCGAGCGCGGCTTCGGCACGACCATCGGCAACAGCCTGCGGCGCATCCTGCTCAGCTCGATCGAGGGCGCCGCCGTCACGGCCGTCAAGATCAAGGGCGCGAGCCACGAGTTCGAGACGCTGCCCGGCGTGCTCGAGGACGTCACCGACATCGTGCTGAACATCAAGAACCTGGTGCTGAAGCTCGAGGGCGACGAGCCCCGCGTCATGCACCTGGCCGCCCAGGGCCCCGGCGAGGTCACCGCCGACCTGATCGAGGCCGATACCAACGTCAACATCGTCAACAAGGACCTCGTGCTGTGCACGCTCACGAGCGAGGTCGACTTCGAGATGGAGCTGCACGTTGCCAAGGGCCGCGGCTACGTGCCCGCCCAGGAGCACCTGAGCCGCCGCGACGAGCAGGACATCGGGCTGATCGCCGTCGACTCGATCTTCAGCCCCGTGCACCGCGTGCGGTACCACGTCGAGGACACCCGCGTCGGCCAGCGCACCAACTACGACAAGCTGAGCATGGACATCTGGACCGACGGCACGATCACGCCCGAGATGGCGCTGGTCGAGGCTGGCAAGATCCTCCGCAAGCACCTCAACCCGTTCGTCCAGTACTTCGAGCTGGGCCAGGAGCGCGTCAGCGAGGAGGCCGCCGCGGCCGCCGGCGTCGACGAGGGGCTCATCCGCAAGCTCAACCTGCCCATCAGCGAGCTTGAACTCTCCGTCCGGGCCAGCAACTGCCTGGAGAGCGCCAAGCTCTACACGGTCGGCCAGGTCATCATGCAGACCGAGAGCGAGCTGCTCAAGCTCCGCAGCTTCGGCCGCACGAGCCTCCGAGAGGTCAAGAAGAAGCTCACCGAGATGGGCCTGGAGCTCGGCATGGACCTGCCCGAGGGCTACCAGCCGGAAGTTGTGCAGCTGTAGGCGTGCTACTATCGGGGCCCGGCTCGTCGAGACGACGCGTCCGGGCCCGTTTGGTTTTTTGAAGGATTCCCGTCATGCGTCACCGCAAAGCAGGCTTCAAGCTCGGCCGCACCCGCTCGCACCGCGAGGCGATGCTGCGCAACATGGCCGCCTCCCTTTTTGAGCACGGCCAGATCGTCACGAGCGTGCCCAAGGCCAAGGCGCTCCAGCCGCTGGTCGAGAAGATCATCACCAAGGCCAAGAAGGGTGACCTCCACAGCCGCCGGCAGGTCATCGCCATGCTCGGGCGAGACCGCAAGGCCTTCGACTGGATGTACGTGCCCAAGGGCGCCGACGAGGCCTTCAAGCAGCGCATCGCCGACCAGCGCGAGCGCACCGAGAAGTTCTTCGACATCCCCGGCGAGGACCAGGTCGAGCGCAACCGCTACGGCGAGCTGCGCAAGGCCCCGCGCCTCGTCCGCCACATCTTCGAGAACGTCGCCCCGCGTTTCGAGCACCGCCAGGGCGGCTACACCCGCATCGTCCGCATCGGCTACCACCGGCTGGGCGACGCCACCGAGATGTGCGTGATCCAGTTCGTTGGCGCCGAGGAGGGCCCGGAGATCGGCGGCAACCCCAGCCGCCGCCGCCGCCAGGCCGACAAGCGCAGCGCCTTCAACGCCAAGCTCCGCAAGGACCGTGGCGGTGAGAAGACCGGCGAGAAGAAGGCCGAGGCTGCCACGGCGGAGCCAGCTGCAAACGAAGCGGAGTCCGGAGATTCGGATTCCTGAACAGTCGATGCTATGAAGAACAAAACCGCGTGCTCCTGCACGCGGTTTTTCGTTTGCGATAGGAGCGGAGCCCAGGCCTACTTGCCCTTGGACCGCTCCAGCTCCGCGTATGCGTTGTGGCTGTGGATGCTCTCGAAGTTCTCGCTGCTGATGGCGTACCACCGCACGCGGTCGTCCTTGTCGAGCGCGATCGCCAGATCTCGGATGATGTCCTCGACGAACTTCGGGTTGTCGTAGGCGTGCTCGGTGACGTACTTCTCGTCGGGCCGCTTGAGCAGGGCGAAGACCTCCAGCGAGCTCGCGCCCTCGCAGATCTCGACGAGGTCCTCGATCCACATCTCGCCGGTGAAGCGCACCGAGGCGGTGATCTCGCAGCGCTGGTTGTGGGCGCCGTACTCGGAGATCTCCTTGCTGCACGGGCACAGGCTGGTGGCCGGGGCGGCGACGGTCATGATGAAGTCGTCGTCGCCGTTGGCCGTGCACGAGAACGTCACCTTGTAGTCCATCAGGCTCTCGATGCCGGTGACGGGCGCCTTCTTCTTGACGAAGTAGACGAAGCTGGCCTCGATGTGGGCTTCCTTCGCGTTCAGGCGGTCGCGGATGGCCCGGGCGATGCCGGGGAACTCTTCGGGCGTAATGGGCTCGCACGCGTGGCTCTCGAGCACCTCGATGAAGCGGCTCATGTGCGTGCCCTTCTGCGTGTGCGGCAGGGCGACGTACATCGAGATGTCGGCGATCGAGCCCTGCTCGCCGCCGGCCCGCGTGCGCAGGCGGATGGGGTAGACCACCTTCCGCACGCCCACGCGGTCGATGGCGATCTCGCGTGGATCGGCGCTCGACTGCATGTCGGGCATGGAGGCGTTGGCGGGGTTCTGGGTCGTGCTCAAGGTCAAACCTCTTCCGGCATCAGGTTCCGGCTTTCTATTCCGGCGATCAAGACGGCCTCAGCCCTCGGCCCGCTTCACGATCGAAGCGGCCCAGGCGAGCCCGATGGGTGTTCCCAGGAGCGCGCCGGCCGCCCAATCGAGCGGCGTGACGCGGACGATGCCCGGCAGGGCCTGGGCGTAGGCCGACGCCAGGGCTGAGTCGGCGGCGACGGTCGCGAAGGCGTACGCGGGCGCGGCGATGGCCAGCAGCGCCGCGGCGCCGATCGCGCCGATGGCCGGCGCCTTGACGTCCACGAGCTTGGCAAGGACCGCGATGACGACCGCGGCAACCGCGGCCGCGGCGATGACCTGGCCCTTGATGTCGGTGACCGCCAGCACCCATGCGACCGCGGCGCCGCCGGCCACCGCGATCGCGATGGCCCCGAGCGTCCGGGGCGAGAACGCCAGCGTCTTCTCGGCCTCCATGGCCTCGATCGACTGCGGGGTGATGTGCTCGCCGGGGACGGGCACGTGCCGCTGGGCCGCCAGGGTGACGACGACGCCCACGCCGATCAGGCACAGCGCCACCACGACGCCCTCGGCCACGAGCAGGCCCCAGGGTCCGTCGCCGAAGGCCGAGATCGCCGAGACGATGCCGGCCGACATGCCCGCCATCCAGGTCATGACGATGCCGGCGCACGTGAGGCCGGGCCGCAGCCCGCAGCGGTACGCCGCGACGCCGCCGATGGCTGCGGCCAGGGCCGAGCCGAAGACCAGCGAGAGCACGCCGACGACCGGGCTCGCCGAGGCAAGGGCCGTGCCGGCCGATCCGTCGGGTGCGTCCGACAGGCTCATGAGCACGCCCGCGATGGGGCCGATCACGACCAGGGACAAGATGTAGAGGCTCCAGCGGATCGTCGCATCGACCATGGTTGCTCCGGCGGATTCGACCCACTACGCCCGAGTGGCGAAGGGAGAACCCGGTCCGATGGTGGATTGTTGCCGGCTTTCTGGCCACATCGACCCCCGAGCGGCCAAGGATCGGAGCAACCAGTGGAAAACGGGGGAGACCACCCACGATGCGCACGACGCCGCCCGAATTCGACCAGAGCGACCGATCGGCCCACCCGTGGTCGATCGCCGAGCCCGGGTCGTGGACGGAACTGGCCGAGTCGACGGCGTTCGTCTTCCGCGCCGGCGGGCTGGCGCTGCACCCGGTGACGCTGGCCTTGGCGGGCGTCGCGGCGCTGTCTGCCTCGTGGGCCCTACCGATCAGCCACGAGTCGCTGCTGCCGTGGCTGGGCGAATCCGGCTTCTGGGGCACGGTCTGGGCGTGGTCTCGGCTGCTGTGGGTCGTGCTGGTCGCCTGCGTATGCGGTGTCGCCGCGGCACGGGTGATCGCGGCACGGCCGACGCGGGCCGAAGTGTGGGGGGCTCTTCCGCCCATGCTGGCCAGCGCCGGGCTGTGCGTTTCGACGTACGTCGCCGTGCTGCTCGGCGCGATGTTCGCGGCGTGGCTGGGCGTCGCGGTGGGGGGCTGGTTCGACAACGCCTTCGGCGCGGCGCTCGCCTCGCTGGTCGTCTTTGCCTGCTTGCTCGCGGGCGTCGTGGCGACCCTCTTGCTGCTGCTGGCGATTCCCGCGATCGCGACGAATGACGCCGACGCGCCCGACGCGATCCAGCGCGCAGCGGCCCATCTCATCGCCCGCCCCGGACTCTCGCTGGCGATGCTGGTGCTCAGCGCCGGGATCACCGGAGCCGTCGTATTGGTTGCGCTCTCACTCCTTTCGATCGCCTCCGCGGCGGCCCTCGACGGGTTCGAGCCTGCTCCGGTCCTCGTGTGGCTGCCGAGCACGATCGGGCTCTTCGCGACGCTGGCCGTGCTCTGGGCGGCCTTGACGCAGACGGTGCTCACGCTGCGCGAAGTGGTCGATCGCGAGGATCGTGCCAGTTGCTGGGATCCGGCGCCCCAGGCCGAGGCCATCCACCGGGCGATCGAGGCCCGGGCCGCCATCCGTCGTGATTCGGGCGGCGACGAGCAGTCGGCCTCGTAGCCGTCGTCAAACCAGCCAAACGAAGCCGGCGTATCGGTTGTAACGTCGGACCGAGCGGGCACGCTGCGTTCGATCGGCCTGCAATTCGCACCTGAGTCGAGAGATGCCCGCGAATCTCCGATGATCGGATGAAGGAAGGATTGGCGCCGGGCATATGCTGCCATGATGCGATCGAGTTCGAGCCATCGAGTCCAGGCCCATCCGCTCCGGCGGGCTGGCGTGGCGTCGTTGGTCTTGGCCGTCGCATACGCATCGCACGCCCGGACGTCCCAGGCCGAAACACAGAACCCGCCGGCCGATCCGCCGGCAACGTCGACCGAACCGGCGTTCGACCCGGTGGCCATCCTCCTTGCTGCCGAAGGGGACGATGCTCGGCGTCAGGTCGCTCGGGGCTTGCTGCAGCGATTTACGAGCGATGCATCGCTCGCCATGCCTGACGCGTGGCTCCTCGAACAGCCCGCGGCATCGCTTCGCCTGCTGGGCGACGTGGCCGCGACGCAAGAAGACTTCGACGCGGTCGCCGCGGGCATCGTGCGTGCCATGCGCATCGGCGGTGGAAACAACGGCGCGGGCATCAGATCGCTCGATGTTGGGTCGGCCGATGCGCGTGCAGCGTGCCTGACGATGCTCGCGAGGTCGAACGACCCGGCGGCCGCCGAACTGCTCGTGTCGTGGCTCGAGTCGGCCTCCGCCCGCGATCGTGGCCCCATCGTTGCTTCGCTGGTGGCGATGACGGGCCGGGCCGACCTGGGCGATGCCCCCGATGCGTGGCGTCAGTGGCTCACCCGCCACCGGCACCTCCCGCCGATCGCGTGGCGGGCGTTGCTTGCGCGAGGCTTACGCGAGCGAGCCGAGTCGCTCGACCAGCGCGAACGCGACCTGCTGCGGACGCTCGTCGAAACCACGCGGAGGCTCTACGCAGCGCTGCCCGCTACCAACCGGCCGGCGGCGCTCGCCCGGATGCTGCAAGACGCCGAGCCAGCGATTCGCCTGGCCGCAACGGACATCCTGCTGCGCGAGCTCGAGCGTGGCGTCATGCCGTCGAGCGAAGTTTCGACGGCCGTGGTCGCGTTGCTCGACGATCCGCAGGCGAGCATCCGTCAGGCGGCCGCGGTGCTGGTCGATCGCATCGTGCCCGAGGGCTCGGCCGTGCGGCTGAGCGTGGCGCTCCGGCAAGAGCAGGATCCCGACGTGGCCGCCGTGATGCTGCGGGCGTTCCGCCGGTCGCCCGATGCCACGGCGATTGATGCGGTGCTCCGATGGCTGGAGCATGGCGAGCCGACACGCGTGGCGGCGATGCGGGCCATACTGAGCCTACTCGAGGCCGGTTTCCAGCCAAACGAGTCGCAGCGCGGCCGCGTCCTTGCGCAATTGGACCCGCAACAGTCGGCGTCGCTGACGCCCGCGGGCGTCCAGGTGCTCGCCCGCTTGGGCGGTCGCCCGGGGCTCGAGATCGTGCGATCGCTTCTGTTCTCGGCGCGGCCCGAAATCCGACGGGCGGCGTCCGAGGCGCTGCTGTCCAGCGAAGAGTTCGTCGACGATCTGCTGGTCGCTGCCGAGGCCGATCCGGCCCTGCTCCAGCGGGCGGCCGATGCCATCGCGATGCACAAGCCCTGGGCAGGGCCGCTTCGACGCGTAGCCACACTCGAGGCACGGTCGACGGTGGACGCAAGCGCGAGCGAGCCCTTGCCCATCACGGCGTCGCTCGCACGACTCTTGTCGATGCAGGAACGACTCGCGGCCGCGCAGACGCTGGCTGGGCACCCGACCGCGATCCGCGCCGTGCTTGGTGCGCCGTCTCGCCCGGCGTTCGTCGATGGTCCCGCTGGCGATCGCGACTTCGCCCGCGCACGCTTCCTGCTGGGCCTGCCCGAGCCCGAGCCTGAGCCGCAACCCGAAGCGGTCGAAGTACCGCAGGACGCGACCGCCGAGCAGGACGAGCCTGCCGCCGCGCCGCCTGGTTGACGATCTAGCCGCGGGGCTTCAGGCCCTCGAGCGGCTGGATGAAGTGCATCGAGATCAGCACGTAGGGCTGGCGGCCGTAGCGATAGATCGTGCCGCTCACCTCGAAGGCCACGCGGTCGCCGTACCGATCGACGGCCCGCTCCATCGCTCGCAGAGAGGCGTTGGGCAGCACGAGCAGCGGCGTCTCGGCCGCGGGCACGTCGGCGTCCTGATCGAACGCGAGCGTCCAGAGACCGCGCTGGCGTTCGAGCCTCACGCGGCGGCGAACGAGCCGATCGCCTTCCTGGTATCCGTCCTGCTCGATGAGTTCTTGGCCCTCGCCGCCCGGGTTCTCTGAAGCCTCTTGGGTCGCGGGGGGCGAGACCGACGGCGCCTCGAGCGAGCGAGCCCGACGCCGGCCCGACTCGAGCTCCTCGGCGATGGCCCGGAGCTGCGGATCGATGCGGCTGAGCGGGTCGACGCCCGGTCCTCCCTCGTCATCGGCAGGGCGTTCGGCCTCGACCGGCGCGACCGTGGGGGCGGTGATGATCGCGTAGTTGGTCGGCAGCAGGTAGTTCGTGTCTTCGTACACCGTCAGCACGCCCGTCACCCGAACGGCGGGCGCTGAAGCCGAGTCCACCGACTCGATCATCCGCTCGAGCTGGCGGCAGGGCAGCAGGACCATGGCCTTGGGCTCCCCGTCATCGCCCATGAAGACGAACGCCCACTCGCCAAAAGGCGTGCGTCGCAGCAGACCGGGCCGCTCGGGCAGCACCGCGCCCTCGACGGCGAGCACGCCGAGGCCCGTCGCGCCGGGCTCGCTGACGCCCAAAAGCAGCTCGCGGATGGCCTCGGGCAGTGGCGAGTCGTCGCCGGACGGATCGGCATCTTGGGCAAAGGACGCGCCGGCTGCGAGCAGGCCCGACGCGAGGCAAAGCGTGGTGAGAAAGCCAGACGGGTGCATCACCCAAGCGTATCGGCCCCGACGAGGCTCATTCTGGAAGACCGGCCCCGAGATCCTGCTCGGCCTGGTCGCCACGAAGCCAGCCGCCCTCGCGTTGCTCCGGCCCCGGGGGGCCGCAATACTCCCCCCCAATGCCCGCCTTTCGGCGACTCGCCAAGCTCATGCTCGACTTCAAGGGTCGCATCGCCCTGGCGCTGGTGTGTGCGGTGCTCTCGGGCGGCAGCCTGGCCGGTGGCTTGCTGACCGCGTCGCCCATCATCGACGGCCTCTTCGAGGAGCAGCAAGGCCTCAGGCAACTCGCCGAGCGGTACAACGCCCGCGACGACGCCCAGTGGACCGTCCCGGCGGGGCTCGTCGAGCAGCTCCCGACCGAGGCATGGCCGAGCATCGTGCTGCTCGTGGTCGCGATCGCGGTGCTCGCCGTCGCGTCCGGGCTCTTCCAATTCACGCATTCGTTCCTGGCGCTCACGGTTGTCCACCGGACGGTGATGCGTATCCGTCGCCGGGCCTTTCGCTCGCTGCTCTTCATGCCGCTTCTTGCAGCCCAGCGCGGAGGGACCGACGAGGAGGCCGGTGCGTCCAACGGCCCGGTGAGCGGGTCGGACGCCGTAAGCCGGCTCATCGCCGACGCCGACCAGTTGGCCTACGGGTTCGAAGCGTTGCTGAGCAAGGCGGTCACGCAGGTCACCAAGGGGCTTGGTGCGCTCGTCTTTGCATTCGTCATCAACTGGCAGCTTTCGCTGCTGGCGATGGTGATCGCGCCAGCCGTCTGGGGCGTCATCCGCTACTTTGGTCGGCGAATCAAGCGGGCATCCAAGGCGGCAATGGGGCATCGCGCGCAGCTGCTCTCGATCGCGACCGAGGCGGCCCAGGCGCTCCGCGTCGTCAAGGCGTATACCGCAGAGCGTCGCGAGGCCCACCGCTTCAGCGTGGCCAACCGGCGTGTCTACCACCAGATGCTCAAGGCCCGGACGGCCCGAGCGCTGTCCAAGCCGTTCGTCGAGGTCCTCACCGTCTTCATCCTCGTCGTGCTGGTGCTGGTGGCGTTCTGGTTCATCCGTCGGGATCACCTGCAGGTGCCAGACTTCGTCAAGGTCCTTGCCGGTTTGGCCCTGGCAGGGGCGGCGCTCAAGCCCCTCACCGGGCTGGTCAACGACATGCAGACGTCCGCCGGCGCGGCAGAACGGCTCGATGAGTTGCTGCACGCCAGCACAGAGCCCGGCCACGAGCCCGGCGTCGAGCGTCTGCCACGCCATGGCAAGAGCATCGAACTGGTGGATGTCGCCGTGCGATATCCCGGCGCACGCACGCCGGCCGTCGACGGCGTGAGCCTGAAGATCGAGCACGGCGAGCGGGTGGCGATCGTCGGGCCCAACGGCTCGGGCAAGACCACCCTGCTCGGCCTGCTCTACCGCATGTACGACCCCGAGCGCGGGGCCGTGGTGATCGACGGGCATGACCTCACGCGGGTCTCGGTCCGGTCGTTGCGCAAGCAGATCGGCGTGGTCAGCCAGGAGACGGTGCTGTTCGAGGGCACCGTGCGAGACAACGTCGCGTATGGCAAGCCCACCGCGACCGACGAGGAGGTCCAGTCGGCCCTCGATCGGGCCCGGGCGACCGAATTCGTCAGCCAGATGCCCGGCGGCCTGCAGGCCGAGATCGCCGAGCGGGGTACCTCGCTCTCGGGCGGCCAGCGGCAGCGGCTGGCGATCGCCCGGGCCATCCTGCGGGACCCGGCCATCCTGATCCTCGACGAGGCCACCAGCATGATCGACGCGGGCTCGGAGGCTCGGATCAACGAGGCCATGGACGAATTCAGCCTGGGGCGCACGACGGTGGTGGTGGCCCACCGCCTGAGCACCGTCCGGCGGGCGGACCGCATCGTGGTCCTCGAGGCCGGCAGGGTGGTGGACGTGGGCACCCACGACGAGCTGATGGCCCGCTGCGAGCTCTACCAGGATCTCGCGCGAACGCAGCTATTGGGCGGCGAGGCAACGACCGATACTGACGGCGAGGACGCCCCGGGTTGACGGCCATATGCCGTGGGGTACGATGTTGGCTCGCTTTTGGGCGAGGATTCCTCCCGTGGAGCGGGGGGTAGCCCGGAGCGCCGCTGTAGCTCAGTGGTAGAGCGCACCCTTGGTAAGGGTGAGGTCGTGAGTTCAAGTCTCACCAGCGGCTCTGACAGCCTTGCGACCGATGCGCGGCCGGGCGAAGACCACGCCCGGGCGCGGGTCTGGCGGACGCCGGCGAGGCCCGATTCGGGGCCTCGACCCGTCTATAATCCCTCCCGCGGTGTTTTGGGCGAGGGGATTGTGGGCTCGGAGCACCGCCGGGCACGAGGCAGACATCGCCGGTTCCGCGTGGATTCCGGCTGTGATTCATGAGGAACCGGTCGGCCAGACGCCCTTACAGCGGGGCGGCCGACGACGAGGCAATGCTGGAGGTAGACGGCGATGGCAAAAGATGTCTTCGAGCGGACCAAGCCGCACGTGAACGTCGGCACGATCGGTCACATCGACCACGGCAAGAGCACCCTGACGGCCGCGATGGCCGCTCGCTCGGCCACCAAGCGGGGCGGTAAGGCCAAGAGCTACGCCGAGATCACCAAGGGTGGTACAGTGCGTGACTCGTCCAAGACGGTGACGATTCACTCGTCGCACGTCGAGTACGAGACCGACAACCGCCACTACGCCCACGTCGACTGTCCGGGCCACGCCGACTACGTGAAGAACATGATCACCGGCGCCGCCCAGATGGATGGCGCGATCCTGGTCGTGTCGGCTGCCGACGGCCCCATGCCCCAGACCCGCGAGCACGTGCTCCTGGCCCGCCAGGTGGGCGTGCCCTACATCGTGGTGGCGCTCAACAAGGTCGACCTCGTCGATGATCCCGAGCTGCTCGAGCTCGTCGAGATGGAAGTCCGCGACCTGCTGAGCAAGTACGACTTCCCCGGCGACGACACCCCGATCGTGCACATCACGGCCAAGGCCGCCGTCGAGGCTCCCGATGACGACGCCGCCAACAAGGGCGTCGACGAGCTGTTCGACGCGCTGGACAGCTACATCCCCGAGCCGCCCCGCGAGAGCGACAAGCCCTTCCTGATGGCCGTCGAGGACGTGTTCAGCATCAAGGGTCGCGGTACGGTCGCAACCGGCCGCATCGAGCGTGGCGTGGTCAAGGTCGGCGATGCCGCCGAGGTCGTCGGCCTGCGTCCCGAGCCGCTGAAGACCACCATCACCGGCGTGGAGATGTTCAACAAGTCGATGGAAGAGGGCATGGCCGGCGACAACTGCGGCCTCCTGCTCCGCGGCGTCGAGAAGGGTGACATCCAGCGCGGCCAGGTCATCGTCAAGCCCGGCTCGATCCAGACCCACCGCAAGTTCAAGGGCGAGGTCTACGTGCTGACCAATGAAGAGGGCGGCCGCCACACGCCGTTCTTCTCGGGCTACAAGCCGCAGTTCTACATGCGGACGACCGACGTGACCGGCTCGGTGAACCTCCTGGGCGGTGCCGAGATGTGCATGCCCGGCGACAACGTTGAGGTCGAGGTCGACCTCGAGGGCAAGCCCGTCGCCATGGAGGCCGGGTTGCGGTTCGCCGTTCGCGAAGGTGGCCGCACCATCGGCTCGGGCGTCGTCACCGAGATCATCGAGTAAGCACCTTTTGTTCAACGCCCAAGAGGACGTGACCCATGGCTAAGAAGAAGGGCGCTGCCCGCGAATACGTCTGGCTCCAGTGCAGCGAGACCGGCGACCTCAACTACCGCACCTCGGTCAACGTCCGTGGTGGGCTGCCCGAGGGCATGAAGGAGGGCATCAACAAGTACTGCCCCCGCCTTCGAAAGCACACCCTCCACAAGATCAAGCGCAAGTAGCCCTCGCCGGCTACACGCATCTGACCATCGCCGCGGCGGGCCCGATAGCCCGCCGCGGCGTTGTTTTTGGGGGTTGACTCGCCCTCCGTCCGGTGAAAGGCCGGCCCGGCGCTAGCCGATCAAGGACGGGAAGTTCTTGAAACTCGATTCTCGCGGCGGTACACTCGCCCTTACCCGTGGGGCACAGACGCCCGGGGCATAGAACGGAGACGCACGATGCACGTTTGCACCAACCACGCTTGCCACGCCTCGCACGCCCACGCCGGCTTCTGCACCGATTGCCTTGCGTTCCACGCCGGAGTTTTCTCGGTGTCGGTGCCCACGGTGCTCGCGATCGCCCTGGGCGTTGGCCTGCTGGCCTACGCCGGCCGTCGCCTTCTCAGCATGCGTGAGACTCGCGTCGCCGTCGCCTAATGGCGGCGCTTCTGGCTGACGCCAGATGACCGTTCCATACTGGCAGAGATCCTCGAGACCACAATCGATCGACGCGGATGTCGCCGTCGTCGGCGGTGGCATTTGTGGCTTGTCGGCCGCGCTGCACTTCATGCGGCGCGGCCTCAGTGTCGTGGTGATCGAGCGGCACGCGCCCGGCTCGGGCGCCAGCTCGCGCAACGCGGGCTTCCTCATGCGCGGCATGGCCGAGAGCTACAAGGTCGCGCGTGAGACCCTGGGCGAGGATGCGGCGCGGAACATCTGGCGGTGGAGCGAGGAGAACCTGCGTGGGCTCCGATCAGAAGGCGCCGCCGAACTGCCCTCGTACCGCCATACGCCGAGCTGCATCCTGGCGCTCGAACAGGACGAGGCCGACGACCTCGCGGCCTCCGCATCGATCTTGCAAGATGATGGCTTCGGCGTGCTGCTCGCCGAGTCGGGCGCCGACAGCGCGTGGTCGAGCGGGCTGCCCATCCTCGGGCTCGTGAATCCCGGGGATGCCACGATCAATCCGGCCGAGCTCGTGGGCCTGCTTGCGTCCAAGCTTGGAAGCGCGGTCCTGGCCGGGCACGAGGTGCACGCCATCGAGCACGCCGAGGGCGACGCGAGTCACTGCGTCGTCCATACCGCCGGCGCGACGGTGCGATGCCGACGCGTGCTCGTGTGCACCAATGCGCACGCGGGCTCGCTCTTCCCAGAACTCGAGGACGTCGTGCGACCCAACCGAGGCCAGATGCTCGCGCTTTCGGCCGAGGGCGCCAGGCTCGACTACGCCTATTACGTGAACCGCGGGCACGAGTACATCCGTCAGACGCCCAGCGGCACGATCGTCGTCGGCGGCTGCCGGGGGCGGTTCGCGACGCACGAGCAGACGAGCGACGACCGCGCGACGCCCGAAGTGCAGGAGGCCATCGAGGCCTTCGCGCGCATGCTGCTGGATGCGCCGATCCGGGTCGAGGCGCGTTGGGCCGGCACGATGGGGTTCTCGCCCGACGGCATGCCGCTCGTGGGGCCGATCGGCGAGGGCAGCTCGATCTGGTTCTGCGGCGGATTCACCGGGCACGGGATGTCCCTGGCTTATCGGACAGCGGCGGGGGCCGTGGCGGCGATGCTGGACGGCCCCGATGCCGATCCGCTGGCCGGCACGTTCTCTCTGGCGCGCGTTCGGGCCGTCGGCTCGGCGTAGTGGCTCTCGACACCGCGTTTTTTTGACTGCGAGGGCCACTTTTTCGGCTTTTTGCGTCGCGGTCTCCCTCCGGCTGCTGTAATCTGTGCATGGAGCCGGCCCGCTCGCGAGGCCGCCCGATACCCCGGGGAGAGAATCGATGCGCAGAACCGCCCTCGCCGTGCTGGCCGTTGCCGGCCTTGCGTCGTTCAGCTACGCGTGCCCTGCCGACCTTGACGGCGATGGGTCGCTGACGATCTTCGACTTCCTGGAGTTCCAGAACCTGTTCGCCGCGGGCGACCCGGCGGCCGACTTCGACGGCGACGGCGACCTGACTTTGTTCGACTTCCTGGCGTTCCAGAACGCTTTCGACGCCGGATGCCCGGCCGACGTCACGGGCGTCGAGATGGTCGGTCGCGGGATGGCCGCGTTCCCGCACGTCGAGATCGTGGACACCTTCGTGATCGGTCAGACCGCCTCGATCGGGATCGACCCGGTTGCCTATCCCGATGTGGTCGGCGTGCCCGTTGACGTGTACGTCGTGGAAGCACGCACGCAGGCCGAGTGGGATGCCGACGCGACGCTGGTCGACGCACGCGTGTCAGGTGCGCAGAGCCTGACCTTCCCGGGCGGCTCCTTCGCGTCCAACGTGTTCACGCTCAATGCCACGGCGCTGCTTGCGCCGGGCGAGACCGAGGTGCCGGTCGCTGGTGGGTACGACGTCGTGGTCGACGCCGACCGAGACGGCATGCTGTCGGCCGGGGATCTGATCGACGGGCTCGGCGACGCCACCGGCATGTGGTACGCCAAGGACCTGACGCGGCTCGGCCCCTACGACCGGGCGCCGGCTCGGGATTACGCTGTGAGCTGGCCCGGCCTTCCCTCGCACCGCACGCGCGAGCTGCTGGTGTATCCGGCCGACCCGAGCCTGACGGATATGCCCGTCGTGATCATCGCGCACGGCAACGGGCACGACTATCGCTGGTACGACTACGTCCAGCAGCACTTGGCCAGCCACGGCTACGTGGTCATGAGCCACCAGAACGACACGATCCCGGGCATTGAGGCGGCCAGCGACAGCATGCTGCGCCATGCCGACGCGTTCCTGGGCAACTACGCGACGTTCGCGCCGGATCTGGCCGGCCGCGTGGATACGAGCCGGGTGATGTGGATCGGCCACAGCCGCGGCGGCGAGGGCGTGGTCCGCGCGACGAGCAAGATCGTCGACGGCGTGTACACGCCCACGCACTATTCGCTGAGCGACTTCAAGGTCACCAGCAGCATCGCCCCGACGGTGTGGCGCGCGACGCTGAGCCAGATCCACGACCAGAACTACCACCTGCTGTTCGGCGCGGCAGACGGCGACGTGTGCGGCTGCCCGCACCGCGACGACCGGCAGAGCTTCCAGCTCTACGAGCGTGGCGTCGGTTCGAAGCAGGTGACCTACGTGCACGGGGCCGACCACAACGACTTCAATTGCTGCGGGTTCGACGACTTTACTGGCCCGGCGGGGACGGCCATCGGCCGGCCCGAGGGCCAGCGCATCGCCAACGCCACGTGGCTGGCGCTGGCCGAGCGGTACCTGCGGGACAACGACTGGGCCGAGGAGTTCATCTGGCGGCACCAGCGGTCGCTGCAATCTCCGAGCATCGCGCAGAGCTCAAAGATCATCCGGGAGCACAACCCCGGGCCGGACGTGGGCATGGTCGTTGATGACTACCAGAGCGAGCCGTCGGCGACGGTGGCCAGCGGCGGCGCGGTGGTGTCCTTCGACGTGTCCAGCCTCACCGAGGGGCGCCTGGAAGACCGCGACTCGGCCTTCTCGCCCCTGGGCACCGACCCGATGAACGGCATGACGCGGGCGAGCAGCGCGTCGAGCGATACGACCGCGGGCGTGGTCTTCGAGTGGGACGGCGCTGACGCGGCCTACGAGTTCGAACTGCCCGTGGCCCAGCGAGACCTGACTGGCCTGGGCAGCCTGAGCCTTCGGGTCGCCCAGTCGACGCGGCACCCGCTGACGACCGGGTCGCTCGCCGACACGTTCTTCACGATCGAGCTGGTCGACGGCGACGGCAACGCGAGCGCCGTGTCGACGGCGGAGTACGCGGGCGTCAGGGATCCCTACCAACGGGAAGGCTTCGGCTCGGGCGATGGCTGGCAGAACGAGTTCGAGACGATCCGGCTGCGGCTGGTCGACTTTACTCGTGACGGACGGGCGATCGACCTGGCAAACGTCGAGACGATCCGGTTGCGATTCGGTCCGAGCCACGGCTCGGCGGCGGGCCGCATCGGCCTGGACGACGTGCGGCTGCTGCCATAGCCGACGGCCGGTGCGAGGAAAGTACGAGAGACACCACGAGAAAAACCCCGGGGAGCGGAGGAAGAGAGACATGATCAAGACCACACGAATCGCCGCGGCGTTCACGATCGCTGCCGGCCTTGCCATCGGTTCGGCGGCGCACGCACAGGCGGACTGTCTGGCCGACCTCGACGGCGACGGCGAGCTGACGGTGTTCGACTTCCTGGAGTTCCAGAATCTGTTCGACTCCGGCGACCTGCGCGCTGACTTCGACGGCAACGGCCGCCTCGACATCTTCGACTTCCTCGAGTTCCAGAACCAGTTCGCGATGGGGTGCCCGTCTGGAGACATCCAGGAGCTCGAACTCGCGTCGATTGCGCTGGGCGAGTTCCCGCACGCCGATTACGTCCGGGCGTTCAACACCGGGCAGGTCATCTCGGTCGCGATCGATCCGGCGCTCGCGACGGTTCCCTCGGGCACGGTCGACGTGTATCTCGTCGACGACAAGAGCTCGTCGGAGTGGGTGTCCGATCCGACGCTGGTCGACGCCCGCGGCTTCGCGCAGCCCGCGACGTTCGGCGGCGGGGCCTCGACGGCCGACAACATCGCACTCATGGGAGGTACGAGCTTCCTGAACGCCGACGCCGGCGAGAGCATCGGCGTGCCCTACGACGTGGTGATCGACGCGAACCGCAACGGCATGCTCGACGGCGGGGACCTTATCGATGGCTTCGACGGCACGGGCTTCTGGCTGTTCAAGGACCTGACGACGCTCGGCCCGGTGGCGCGAACGCGCGTCGAGACGTATACCGCCAGCTTCCCGGGCATCCCGTCGGGTCGCAACCAGCAGCGGCTGACCTACCCCAGCGACATCGGCTCGCGGAGCGACGTTCCGGTCGTGATCATCAGCCACGGCAACGGCCAGGACTACCGCTGGTACGACTACATGCACGACCACTTCTCCAGCCACGGCTGGGTCGTCATGAGCCATCAGAACAACACCCAGCCCGGCATCGAGACCGCCTCGGACACGACGCTGCGGCACACCGACTACTTCTTCGGGAACCTCGCGACGATCGCGGGCGGTGCGCTCAACGGCCGGCTCGACCAGAGCCGGACGGTGTGGATCGGCCACAGCCGCGGCGGCGAAGGCGTCGCCCGCGCCTACGACCGCATCGTGACGGGCAGCTACAACCCGCAGAACTACGACCTGAGCGACATCCTTGTCGTCTCGAGCATCGCGCCGACGGACTTCGGTGTCCGCGCCCTGCCGGGCAGCTCGAACTTCCACCTGATCTACGGTTCGTCGGACGGCGACGTCCGTGGCAGCGTGGCGAGCGGCAGCAAGCCCTTCGCGATCTATGAGCGCGGCACGGGCGACAAGCAGGTGACCTACATCCAGGGTGCCGACCACAACGACTTCAACTGCTGCGGTTTCAACGACTTTGCTGGACCTCCTGGGACGGAGATCGGCCGGGCCGAGGTGCAGCGGGTGGCGCTCATCGATTGGCTGGCGCTCATCCAGCTGTACGTGCGTGGCAACGAGCCGGCTCGCGACGTGAACGAGCGGCAGTGGGAGAGCCTGGACTTCCCGGCCATCAGCGACACCACCGTGGTGGACAACGAGTTCCGCCCGGCCCGCGGCGGCGACGACTTCGTCGTCGATGACTTCCAGTCGCAGAGCGCGACGTCGATAGCCAGCAGCGGTGCGACGATCACGACGAACACGTTTGGCGTGTTCGAGGGCCTGATGCGGGACCTCGACAGCAGCTACACGTGGAATCCCTCGCAGCCCATGAACGGCATGTCGCGCAACCGCCCCGGGTCGCCCGATACCTCGAACGGCGTGACCTTCGGATGGGACGGGTCGCCGGCATCGTTCGTCTACTCGCTCCTACCGATCCAGCGGGACGTGAGTGACTTCGTGTCGCTGAGCTTCCGGGCCTGCCAGATCAGCCGTGCCCCGGAGACGGTCGCTGAGCTCGAAGACCTGACCTTCACGGTCACGCTCGTGGACGGCTCGGGCGGCAGCAGCTCGATCAACATTGGCGCCTTCGGCGGCGGCATCGAAGAGGTCTACCAGCGGACGGGCTCGGGCTCGGGCGCCGGCTGGTCGAACGAGTTCGAGACCATCACGATCAAGCTGGCCGACTTCCTGCGTGACGGCACGGCGCTCGACCTGAGCGACGTGACGCAGGTGCGATTCGAGTTCGGTCCGGGATTCGGCTCGAACGAGGGACGCATCGGGCTCGACGACGTCGAGTTCCGGGTCGAGTAGGCATCCGATGGCGTAGGCTTGGTCCATGGCCCAGGCCCTGCGCATCGAGGATCTCAGCTTTCGCTACGACCGGCGGGACGTCGATTCCCCGCCGGTCGTTCGTATTGGCCGGCTTGAGTTGGCCGATGGCGAGATGGCGTTGCTGCGGGGCAAGTCCGGCAGCGGGAAGACGACGCTCCTTGGGCTCATCGCCGGCCTGCTCGAGCCTTCGCTCGGTCGGGTCTTCGTCGCCGGGGAAGACCTGCACGCGCTCCGCGGCGCGACGCGGGACCAGTTCCGCGGGCGCCACCTGGGCGTGGTGTTCCAGACGTTCAACCTGTTGCACGGATTCAGTGCTCGCGAGAACGTGATGGCCGGCATGATGTTCTCGGCCATTCCGCGGAGCGAGCACGATGCCCGGGCGTCGATGTTGCTGGAGCGTCTGGGTATCGAGCGGGTCGATGCGCTGCCCGAGCAGCTCAGCGTGGGTCAGCAGCAGCGGGTGGCCGTCGCGCGGGCGGTCGCCGCGAAGCCCACGCTCGTGCTGGCCGACGAGCCGACGGCGAGCCTCGACCCCGAGAACGCCGACGCGGCCATCGAGCTCATCAAGGACGCGTGCGCCGAGGCCGGCGCGGCGCTGCTATGCGTGAGCCACGACCCGTCGGCCGAGTCGCACTTCGATCGTGTCGAAGACCTTGCGAGCCTGGCGGAGTCCGCCGCGGAGCCGGCCTGATGTCGCTTCGAAGCTCCAGGGTCGTGCTGGGTTCCTTGCTCGCCAGGCGTTTCCAGACCGTGACGACGACGATCACGGTCGCCATCGCCGTCGGCCTGCTGCTCACGATCCTGAGCATGCGCGACGCGACGCGGCAGACGCTCGAGCGCGGGGCCGGCAACATGCACCTGGTCGTGTCGGCCGAGCCCTCACCGCTGGTCAGCGTGCTGAACTCGGTGTTCCACGCGGGGACGCCAAGCCGCGCGATGACGTGGCTGCAAGTCATGCAACTCCAGCGCGATCCGCGCGTGGCGTTCGCGCTGCCCATCCAGCAGGGCGATTCCTTCGAGGACTATCCCGTGACGGCGGTGCAGCCGGCGTTCTTCGAGCAGTTCAGCCCCGATGCCTCGTACGACCCGCAGCGTGACGGCCAAGACGGCCGCTGGCTCGCGGCAGAAGGCCGCCTGATCCAGGACCGTTTCGAGGTTGTCCTGGGGTCCCTGGTCGCGAAGGAGTCGGGCCTGCAGCTGGGGGACACCATCCTCCTGACCTGCGGCCTGGCGGGCGGCGGGTTCGTGCACGACGGCTTCTCGTATGAAGTGGTGGGGGTGCTCGAGGTCAGCGGCACGCCGCACGACCGCGTGATCTTCAGCGACCTGGCGTCTGGCTGGATCATCCACGCCCAGGACAAGCGAGATCGAGAGGCCGGCGGAAGCGCCGATCGCGTGACCGAGGACGACCTGAGCGCGGCCGACCGGCTCGTGACCGGCGTGTACCTCCGGGGCGTGGTCCGTGAGGGGCGCCAGGCGAGCGCGGCGATCGCCGAGCTCGCCAGCGAACTGCGCCGCAACCCGTCCATCACCGTCGCGTCGCCGGCGTCGGAGATCGAGGCACTCTTCCGGATCGTCAACCGCGTCGATCGGTTGCTCATCGCGGTGGCGTTCGTGGTCCTGGTCTCTGGCGCGGTCTCGACCATGCTGGCGTTGTACTCATCGGGCCAGATGCGCCGGCGAGAGATCGCGACGTTCCGCGTGCTGGGTGCGAGCCGGGGCCGAATCGTCCGGTGGGTGCTGGCCGAGGCCGTGATCCTTGGTGCGACCGGGGCCGTGGTGGGCGTCGGCATGAGCGTGCTCGGCGGCCTGGCCGTGTCGTGGGGCTTGAAGGTGCAACTCGGGCTGGTGGTCGAGCCGGCGGTTTCCCTTGCGGCGTTCGGGGCCGTCGGCGCGGCGGCGGTCGTCTTAGCGGCCTTGGCGGGCGTGGCGCCGGCCGTGCTTGCCTATCGGACGCCCGTGGCGGAACACCTGCGTCCGTTGGGCTAGCCTTCTCTCGATGATGGACGGGACAAAGCAGAGCAAGGTGCCGCCGGCGGTCTTCGTCGGTGGCTTCGTCGGATTCGTGCTCGTCGTGGTCGTGGCGCTGGCGGTCTTCGAGGCCAGCTCGATGCCCTCGGCGGGCTCGACGGCGTCAGCCGACGCTGCTTCCGGCGAGGTCGAATCCGTGATGCCGGTCGCCAGCGTTTCGGAGGCCGCCCGTTCGGGTTCGGTCCGCGAGCAGGTCGCCCAGACCGCCGAGCACCAGGACCTCGGCCTCACGGCCATGGCGCCGCTGTACTCGCCCGCGGTCGCGAGCGTCGAGCTGTACGCCGAGGGTGCCGAGGAGCCCCGGGTTACGGCCGGCTTCTTCGTGGGCCCGGGCCGGATCGCCGCTCCGAGGTCGTTGGTCGAAGGCGCGATCCGGGGCGAGGTGGTGCTCGACGTCGGTCGCCGTTTCGAGGTCCAGCGCATCGTCGCAGACGTTCCTGAGTTCGATCTCGTCTTGCTCACGGTCGATCTTCCGAGCGAGCTCATGCGAGGCCTGCAGACGGCCTTGCTCGAGCCCTTCCCGGAAGAGAAGCTGTTGCTCATCGGCCGCGCGATCGATCCCGGCGCCGAGAATCCGAATCATCCGGCCGAGATCCGAGAAGTGTCCCGGGTGCGGGTCAAGGACCAGGTCGTCCGCATCGAGATGACCGAGCCGCTCGAAGAGCAGTGGCTGGGCGCTCCATTGATCAACGAGACTGGAAAGCTGGCGGCATACGTCGGCCGCGGCCCCGAGGGCGAGGTCATGGCGTTCGGTGCCGAAAAGCTTCTGCGCGTCGAGCCACTGCCCGGTCTTTCGCTCTCGGACTGGACCGGCGGCACGAGCGTCGAGTCGACGAGGCCGCCGCCCGAGACCGAGGACTTGTGGGCGGAGATCCGCGCCTTGCCAAGGCCCGAAGGCTTCGGCGAGGCGCCAACCGAGTTCGCGAGCTTTGACGTGCGGCCGGCGAAGATCGAACGCATCGACGGCAAGCTCAGGCTCGACGATCGGTTTACGGTGCCCGGATCTGGCACGGCGAGCGATCCGTACGTCCTGCCCTGGGCCTTGCTCATGTCGGCGGGCGAGACCTTCAATCCCGCACGCGGTCGACTCGTCCTGCCCGAGCGTGTGACGATGTTCGACGGGAAGTGGGTGCGCTTCGAGGGCAGCCTAGCGATCCCTTTCGCCGAGCGGTTTGTCAGTGAATTGCTCTTGATGCAGCACCCGTGGGATGGCTGCTGCCTTGGCGTGCCGCCGACGCCGTATGATGCCATCGAGGTCGCGCTCGCGGCGCCGATCGAGAGCCGTCCGCAGTTCGGCGTCGTGAGGGGCCGGTTGAAGGTCGATCCGTTCGTCCGTGGCAAGTGGCTCTACGGCATGTACCTGATGGAGGGGTCGTCGCTCTCGCGGAGCGACGCTTCGGAGGACGACTGATGCGACTGAATGCGGCCGCTGCGGTGGCGGTGCTGGGGGCCTTGTTTCTCATCTCGGATCGGGCCCTCGGGCAAGCCCCGCCGGCGACCGTGCGCATCGACCAGGCGCGAAGCGAACCGCTCGAGACCTGGCGTGAGTCGACCGGAGAGATCCGTGCGTCACGGCGCAGCGTGCTGGCGGCCGAGGAGGAGGGCCTGGTCGCCGAGGTGCTCGTGCGTGAGGGCGATCGGGTCGAGGCAGGGCAGGTCATCGCGCGGATCGATGACCAGCGTGCCACGCTCGAACTGCGAAGAGCCGAAGCGTTCCTCGAGAGCGTGAAGGCGGTCGAGGCCGAGCGCGAGGCGCTCGTCGACAATGCACGTCGGGATCTGGAACGCGTCCAGCAGACGTTCGACCGTGGCGGCGGCAACGAGCGCGAGATCGACCAGGCACGCACCGATTTGCGCGCGGCCGAGGCGCGTCTGGCGGCGTCCCGCGCCGATGTGGTGCTCAACGGCGTGCTCGTCGACCTGGCCAAGACGCGGGTCGAGGACATGATCGTGCGGGCGCCCTTCAGCGGCCGCATCGTCCGCCGCAACGCCGAGGCCGGCCAGTGGCTGGGCGCAGGCGATCCGGTTGCCGAACTCGTATCGCTCGAGACCGTGGAGGCGTGGATCGACGTGCCCGAGCGGTTGATCGGACGGCTGACGCAGGACGATGGCCGCGTGCGGGTCCGCGTTACCGCAACTGGCGACGAGGTCGAGGCCGAGCGGTACACGATCGTGCCCGACGCCGACACGCGCAGCCGCCTGTTCCCCGTCCGCGTCGTGCTAGCCAACGAGCAAGAGCGATTCCGGCCGGGCATGAGCGTCATCGGGCTGACGCCTACTGGCGTGACCGAAGCGACGCTGACGGTGCACAAGGACGCCATGCTGCGAGACGACGCGGGCGAGTACGTGTACTTCGCCGTGCCGGGCCAGGGCGGCGGGTTCGCCGCGGCTCCGGCCCGGGTAACGCGGCTGTTCGCTTCTGGCGAGCGCGTCGCCATTCGCGCGAATGCCATGCCGCCGGGCGCGATGGTGGTGATCGAGGGGAACGAGCGCATGTTCCCGATGCAGCCGCTGAACATCCTGAACATGCCCGCCGACCAGCAGCCGGCGCAGGGCGCAGGCTCCGGCGGGAGGGGCTGACCGGTGGACCTCGTTCGACTCGCGATCCAGCGACCCGTGGGCGTGGTCGTCGCCGTGCTCATCGTGGTGATGTTCGGGCTCATCGGCGTGGGCGCCATTCCCATTCAGCTCACGCCGACGGTCGATCGGCCGGTGATTACCGTTTCGACGTTCTGGCCGGGCCGAAGCCCGCAGGAGGTCGTCGACGAGATCACCAAGGAGCAGGAAGAGCAGCTCAAGAACGTCTCGAACCTCAAGTCGATGCGCTCCACGAGCAGCGAGGGCTCGGCGTCGGTGACGCTCGAGTTCTTCATCGGCTCTGACATCGACCGCGCGCTCCAAGAGGTCTCCGACGCCTTGCGGCAGGTGCCCGACTACCCCGAAGAGGTCGACGAGCCGATCATCGCCGATACGAGTGGCGGGCCCGAGAACGCGATCGCCTGGATCATCATCGACATCGATCCCGAGCACCTGGACGAGTTCGGCGACTTCGACATCACGACGCTCTTTGATCCGGTGGATCGCGAGATCCGCCCGTTCCTCGAGCGTGTCGGCGGCGTGGCCGAGGTCAACGTCTATGGCGGGCGCGAGCGCGAGGTCCGCGTACTGCTCGATCCCTACGCCATGGCCCAGCGCGGGCTCAACCACGTCGACGTGTTCGACGCCCTTCGCGGCGAGAACCGAAACGTGTCGGCCGGCACGCTGGCCGAGGGCAAGCGCGACTACCGCGTTCGCGTCGTCGGCCAGTTCAGCGACACCCAGCAGGTGCTCGACACCATCGTCGCCTATCGCGATGGCAAGCCCGTGTACCTGCGGGACATCGGCACGGTCGAGCTCAGCCACGAGAAGGCCCGCGGCTTCGTGCGGTCGCTCGGGCAGCCGTGCCTGGCGATCAACGCGTTGCGGCAGACCGACGCCAACGTCGTCGAGGTCATGGCCGACATGCGCGAGCAGCTCGACCAGATCCGCCAGGACATCCTGCCGAACCTGCATCCCGAGGTTGGTCCCTACCTGCGGATGCGGCAGGTCTACGACGAGACGACGTACATCAGTTCGGCCATCGACCTCGTGCTGGAGAACCTTTGGATCGGCGGCATCCTCGCGGGCGTCGTGCTGCTGGTCTTCCTGCGCAGCGTGCCCGCGACGCTCGTGATCGCGGTGGCCATCCCCATCTCGATCATCGGCACGTTCCTGGTCTTGCTCGGGCTGGGGCGCACGCTCAACGTCGTCTCGCTGGCGGGGCTGGCGTTCGCCGTGGGCATGGTGGTCGACAACGCCATCGTGGTGCTGGAGAACATCGACCGCCACCGCGCGATGGGCAAGAAGCCGGCGATCGCGGCCTACGACGGTGCGCGCGAGGTCTGGGGCGCGGTGCTCGCCTCCACGCTCACAACCGTGGTCGTGTTCGTGCCCATCCTGACCATCCAGGAAGAAGCCGGCCAGCTCTTCCGCGACATCTCGCTGGCCATCGTCGGCGCGGTCTCGCTCTCGCTCATCGTCTCGCTCACGGTCATCCCCTCAGCGAGCGCCGCCATCCTGGGCGAGCCCAGCAAGCCCAAGACCAAGGCGGGCCGGGCGCTCCGTTCGCTCGGCGGGCTCGCGACGCTCGGCAACGCGGCGTCCGAGGGCTTCGGCCGGGCCATCCGGTGGCTCATGGGAACGTGGCGCGGCGCCACGCTGCGGCCGCTGGCGATCATCGTCCTGACGGCCGCGAGCCTGCTTCTGTCGTGGGTGCTCATGCCGCCGCTCGACTACCTGCCCGCGGGCAATCGCAACCTCGTCTTCGGTGGGCTGCTGTTGCCGCCGGGCCTGAGCGTGGAAGCGCGCACCGAGCTGGCCGAGCGCATGGAGGCCCAGGTCGGTCCGTACACGACGCAAGAGCTCGGCAGCGACGACGCATCGCAGCTCGCCAGCATCCCGTACGGCTTTGCGCCCGACCCGGTGACCGGCCAGATGCCCGCGTATGAACCGGTGGCGATCGAGAACTTCTTCATCGGCGCCTTCGGCACCTCGATGTTCGCCGGCGCGACCAGCGCAGACGAGCGTGTCGTCATCCCCGTCGGCCAGATCCTGACCAACAGCTTCAACCAGCTCAACAGCGACATCTTCGGCGGCGCGAGCCAGGCGTCGCTCTTCGGGGGGGGCATCCGCGGCGGCGGCACCATCGACATCGAGATCAGCGGGCCCAACCTCGCCAAGGTCAACGCCGTCGCCCAGCAGGCCTTCTTCGCGGCGGCGGGCACGTACGGCTACGGCCGCGTCCAGCCCAGCCCGGCCAACTTCAGCCTCGAGCAGCCCGAGGTCCGCGCCGAGATCAACTCGGTGGGCCGAGACCTGGGCCTGACCACCGAGGGCGTGGGCCTGGCCGTGCGCGGGCTCTTCGACGGCATCTTCGTGGGCGACTACCAGCTCGACGGCGAGAAGGTCGACCTGGTCATGCTGCCCTTCGGCGGCCGGCTCGAGTACCTGGAGAAGATGCTGAGCATCCCGATCGCCACGCCGGCCGGCCCGGTCGTGCCCATCGACAGCGTGGTCGACGTCAAGCGTGGCCTGGCGCCCCAGGAGATCAGCCGCGTCGAAGAACTGCCCAGCGTCACCATCAACGTGCGCCCGCCCGAGGGCGTGCCGGTCGCGCAGGTCAAGGACGAGATCCGCCAGAACATCATTACGCCGCTGCGCGAGAGCGGGCAGATCGACTCGACCATGCGCATCTGCCTGGAGGGCACGGCCGCGAAGCTCGACGAGGTGCAGCAGGCGATGTTCGGCGTGGGGCTCGACGACGCCGGCGGAGCATCGGGCGGCGCCGGGTCGCGGCCGCTGTGGCTGTTCGGCTGGGCGGCCCAGGCGGGCGGGCTGGCGCTCGCGCTGGTCACGATGGTCGTGGCGGTGCGCCGCAAGAAGTTCTTCTACGCCTACGGCGCGCTCGGCCTGCTCCTGGTCGGCGGCATCCTGCTCATGCTCTTCGGCGGCTTGGCGGCCAACCCCGGCCTGCTGACCGCCCGCTTCGTGTGGGCGCTCGCGGTGGTGTACCTGCTGATGTGCGCGCTCTTCGAGAGCTTCCTGTACCCGCTGGTCATCATGTTCACGGTGCCGCTGGCGATCGTGGGCGGGTTCGCCGCGCTGGCGTGGGTGCATGCGGTGTCGGCCGCCGACCCGACCATCGCCCCGCAGAACCTGGACGTGCTCACGATCCTCGGCTTCGTGATCCTGGTTGGCATCGTGGTGAACAACGCGATCCTGATCGTGCACCAGAGCCGCAACTTCATGGAGAAGGATCCGCTCACCGATCCCGACGTCGACGTCGACCACGCCCACGAGGCGATCGCCCGCGCCACCACCAGCCGCATCCGCCCGATCTTCATGGGCACGATGACGAGCGTCGGCGGCATGCTGCCCCTGGTGCTGTTCCCAGGCGCGGGCTCGGAGATGTACCGAGGCTTGGGTTCGGTCGTCGTCGGCGGCCTGCTGGTCAGCACGTTCTTCACGCTCCTGCTGACGCCGCTCTTGTTCAGCCTGGTGGTCGACATGCGCGTCGCCGCCCGCCGTGCGCTGGCGCGGAGTCGCCGGGCGGACGAGGCTCCGGCCCCGGCCACCGCACCACAGCCCGCGTAAGTCGATCCGCGTGTTGCGGGGCGGGCCAAGGATGTCCCCGTGCGACGCTTCGCGTTCATGCTGGCCCTGCTGCTCGCCCTCGGCCTGAGCACGAGCGTGCTGGTCGCGTGGGCGGGCGCCCTGGTCGATCGCTCGGCGTGGCCGGACACGCCGCTGACCGGCGAGCCAGTTGGCAGCCGGACCGAGATGCGGGGATGGCTGGTCGAAGCGGGACGCGACCGGACGCTTTCGTGGCAGACGTTCGACGCCCTGGACCTGTGGGACGAGCCGCCGGATCTCGACACGCCCACGAACCTTCCCGCGTGGAGCGTGGGGCACGACCTCGCCGACCAGCCCGGGCCGTTCGCGCCGGCGCGGCAGCGGACGTTCGACGAGGCGTGGGAGGTGAGCGCCGGGTGGCCGATGCGGTGCGTCCGCGCGGTGCGCACGGCGGGGCCGACCGAGTACGCGCTGCCCGGCGAGTTCGTGCGCGGGGGGTTCGCGGCGATGGCGGTCGACTGGCCGGCTGCCACGGGTGCCGTCGAGGGTGCCGATCAGATCCGGTTCGACCCGTGGCCGGTGGGGCCGTTCGCGGCGATCGTGCCGCTGCGGCCGATGCCGGTTGGGCTCTTCGTGAACACGCTCGTATTCGCACTCGCGTGGTCCATCCTGCTGCTGCCGCTGTGCGCCCTGCGTCCGCTGCGTCGCCGCCGCCGCAGGAAGCGAGGCCGCTGCGTCCGATGCGGGCACGACCGCGATGGCCTGCCGGAGGGTGCGCCGTGTACCGAGTGCGGGCATGATCCCGCCGCGCGCTCGACGGTCCTCGAGCTGCTCGCCGCGCGCGCCCCGGCGCTCGGCGCCGCGCTCGCGCTCGTCCTGGTTGCCGGCGCCAGCGCCGTGCTGCTGACGCACCGGTGGATGGCCGTCGACCCGCTGCCCCCGCTGCATCGCGCGGCGGCGGCGGGGGACGCCCCGCAGATCGAGCGCGTGCTCGCCGGCGGCGCGGCGATCCACCAGGCGCTCGGCGAGCGGGCGGGCGTGCCAAAGTTCCTCGACCACTCGACCCCGCTGCACTGGGCCGCCGCCCGCGGGCACGCGGCGGCGGTGAACGCGCTGCTCGACGCCGGCGCCGACCCGGCGATGCAATCCTTTGGCTACCCGCCCATGGTCGTCGCGCTCTTCCACCGGCACGAGCCCGTCGTCGAAGCGATGCTCCCGCACCTGGGCCGGTTCGACACGCCGTCGGGCCTGGAAACGGCGTTCTGCCACGCGAGCGACGCCATGCGCGCGCGTCTGCTGGCGCACTTCGAGTGGGAAGACTGGCGCCTCCAGAACGCCGCGTGCTCGGCGATCATGGGGTGCGACCCCGCGTGCGTCGAGCAGCTCGTTGCCGGCGGGCTGGATCACGTCGGCGACCATCAGCGCAACCTGCTGCGCCACGCCGTCTCGACCGATCGGCTCGCCTGGGAGGCGCCCTACCGGCGCGACCTGGGCTCGACCGCGCACGTGCTGGGGCTCGGCCTGAGGGGCACCGAGACCGCCGCCATCCACGCGTTCGACGAGGCGATGCTGTCGGGCTGCCTGCCGGCGTTCGATGCGATGCTCGAGGCCTATCCGATGCGGCGCTACCGCGTCGAGATCTGCTCGCCGAGGGACCTGGCCGCCGCCGCGGTCGGCGGCGGCGAGCCCATGGTCCGCCGGCTCGTCGAGCTGGGCGCGAGCACGAACGTCGGGGGCCGCGACGTCGGCAACGCGCTCTGGTACGCGGCGATGCAAGCCGAGCCGGACGCCGTTGCGGTGCTGCTCGACGCCGGCGTCGACCCCACGCACGAGGCCGACGGCCGGACGGTCCGCCGGTGGCTGCTGGAGACCGCCGAGCAGGCCGCCGGGGACCCCGACGCGAACCGCTGGGCCGCGTCGATCACCGGGCACGATGGGTTCGGGCGCCTCGTCGAGATGCTCGAGGCCGCCGAGGCGGCGTGGCACGCCCGCGAGCGATCGGAGCGGGACGCCCCCGACCCCGGCGATCCCTGAGCGCAGCGGGTCGTGTTCGCCGCGGAGCGGGCGGCGTGCGCCGCGGGGCGGGCGGGGCACGGCAACGGGCCCGTGCCATCGGGCAACGGTGCGTGCGCACGCGTCAACGATCCGATGCGACGCGTCAACACCCCATAGCGATGCGTCAACACGGCATAGCGACGCGTCAACGCGGCATTGACGCTTCGAATCCGGCCGTTGACGCATGGAATCGGGGCGTTCTCGCGTGTTCGCGGCCCGTTGAAGGGCGTCAACGGGCGCAGGACGTGCCGGTTCGGGGCGTTCGAGGCCGTTGCGGTGGTTTTCGGGTCATGCGGGCGGCCGTGCCGGTCGATGGATGAGGACGCGGGAACCGCCGGCGCTGCCCGGCACGCCCTCGGGCGCTCCCGACAACCCCAGACAGGACGACAGCCATGCCCGAGAACCTGCCCCGCAACCCGACCGACGCCCTGGACTGGATCCGGGCCCGCGCCCAGCGGTGGATCGACCACGCGGGCGAGATCGGGCTGAGCGAAGCGTTCGCCCAGGAGATCCGCGACCTGGCCGAGGAGAGCCGCATCAAGCGCCGCGAGGCCGACGAGGCGGCCAGCCGGGCCAAGGCCGCGACGCTCGCGTGGCGCATCAGCATCCGCCACGCGATGGACCGCACGCGCGCGGCCATCGGCGCCATCAAGACGCACGCGGCCGTCACGCAGGACCCAGGCGTGTACGCCCTGGCGGGGCTCAGCCCGCGCGACAAGCCGGGCGACGCCGGGCCGCCCGAGGCCCCGTCGAGCCCGAGGTTCGTCGTGCGCCCGGGCGGGGCGGTCGAGATCTCGTGGGACGGCGGCGGCCCGCAGGGGACGTTCTACGTCGTCAAGCGCGCGCTGCCCGGCGAGCAGCAGTACACCATCATGGGCACGACGACCAGCCGGCGCTTCACCGACGAGACCCTGCACGTGGGCGTCGGCCGGGTGCACTACGCCATCGATGCGCAGCACGGCCGGCACCTGGTGCGCGGCGACGTCCTGCCCGTGCAGCTCGGATCGAAGGGCGGGTCGACGCAGGAGGGCGGGGGCGTTGGCGCGAGCGGCCGGGACGCCGCGTAGGGCCCGGCCGGGGCCGCCAGCGCCCGCGAGATTGCAGGAGCGCGCTGGTGGCACGCGGGCCGAACGTCCGGTATGGTGCTCAGAGGAGGACGGCCCATGACGAGCACCCGATCGACCGTTCTCGCCGCCGCGGCCGTGCTGCTGGCCGCCGGCGCGGCGAGCGCCCAGATCGCCCGCAACGGCATCACGATCCTGGTGGACGACCCGGTGCTGGAGCCGGGGCAGTCGACGACGATCCGGATGGAGGCGTACTTCGACCCGCGTGACCACGCCATGGGATTTGTGGAGACGTCGCTGCGCTCGTCGGCCGGGGCGTAGGGGCTGGGCGATCCGCGGTTGGTGCCGCCGATGGACGGGCCGCGCAGCACGGCGGGCGTGATCGACGGCGCTGGCGTGAGCGGCATCATCGCCTGGCAGTTTCACTTCTTCGGTGGCGTCTACGGCGATCCGAGCAACCCGATCGCCTTCTGGGAGGCGACGTACACCGCCCCGGTCGACGTCGCGGCTCCGTTCGATGTCGGCCTGATGACCGAGACCATCGTCTTCGATGTCTACTTCGATCGCACCTCACCTGCTTTCGAGTCCCGCCTGGACGACTTCGCCGAGGGCGAGGCGACGATCCGCGTGGTGCCGGCGCCGGCGGGCGTGGTCGTGCTGGGCGGACTGCTGCTGACGGTGGGGCGGCGGCGGTAGACGCGGCGACTGATCGCCGTGCATTGCCGGCTCGATGGCGGCACGTCCGGTATGGTGGGAGGAGGAGGAGCGCCGATGGCCATCACGCGATTGCAGACCCTAAGCGCCGCGGCCGTGCTATTGGCTGCCGGCGCGGCGAGCGCCCAGGTCGCCCGCAACGGCATCACGATCCTGGTGGACGACCCGGTGTTGGAGCCGGGGCAGTCGACGACGATCCGGATGGAGGCGTACTTCGATGCGAGGGATTACGCGATGGAAAGGGTGGTGACGTCGCTGCGCTCGTCGGCGGGCGCGCAGGGGCTGAGCGAGCCGCGCGTAGTGGGGAGTCTCGCCGGGGCGGGCTCGTCGGGGGGGATGGTCGATGCTGGGGGCGTGGGCGGCATCATCGCCGGGCAGTTGCACGGCATCGGCGAAATCTACGGCGATCCGACCAACCCCATCGCCTTCTGGGAGGCGACGTACACCGCCCCGGTCGACGTCGCCGCTCCGTTCGAGGTCCGCTTGATGACCGAGACGATCTTCTTCGATGTCTACCTCGAACGCGCCTCGTCTGGCTCCGAGTCCCGCCTGGACGACCTCGCCGAGGGCGAGGCGACGATCCGCGTGGTGCCGGCGCCGGCGGGGGTGGTCGCGCTGGGCGGGCTGCTGGTGGCGGTGGGGCGGCGGCGCGAATCCCGCCGCATCGCGAGCGCGCCGATCGCCTCGCCGCGGGGCGTCGGGGGCTGACCTAGGGGTGCAGCGGCCGCAGCCTGCGCGCGACACGCGCGGCGTTCATCTCGGCGAGCGCCGCGGGGTGCTTGGCGATCATGCGCACGAGCTGCGTGCGGCTGACCTGGAGGCGCGCCGCGGCCTTGCGGATATCCATCCGCGCCGCCCACACGACGTCCATCGCCTCGGCGAGCATGGTCGGGTAGTCGCGGTGATTCGGGTTGATGGCGATCTTGCCGCCGCGTGTGCGTTGCAACCACATGTCGCTTCGGATCTCGCCGGCGGGGACGGCCAGGCGCACGTGCGTGGCGATCGCCAGGCGCAGGCGGCGGAGCGCCATCCGCTGGTTGTCCTTGGGGCTGCGCCGCTCGCCGGCCTGGGCGCTCTGGCCCGTTGGCGTGTGGGTGAGCGTGATGGCCGTCTCGACCTTGTTGCGGTGCTGTCCGCCCGGCCCGCCGATGCGGCCGCGCTCGAGCGTGCAGTCGGCAAGGATGTCCTCGTCGGGCAGCGACGCCGGGTGAGCCTTGCGCTCGACGCGCTCGGGCGCTGCAAAGTAGTCGGCGTCTCGCGGGTCGCGGCTCATAGGGCGGTAAACGCCGGGATGTCGCTGGAGGGATGGGCGCGCAGCGTGAGGTCGTCGTGCTGGCCGGACATGAGTCGAAGCCCACCGAGCGCGGCGATCATGGCCGCGTTGTCGAGGCAATATTCCATCTCGGGAAGCCGCAGCACGAGCCCGCGTTCGGCGGCGAGCGCCGTGAGTTCCTTGCGCAGGCGGCTGTTGGCGGTGACGCCGCCGCCGGCCAAGATCGACCGGCACTCGACGCCGCTGTCGGCCAGCGCGTCGAGCGCGCGGCCGACCTTGAGCATCACGGCGTGGCACGCGGCGCGCTGGAAGCACGCGGCCAGGTCGCGCACGCGATCTTCGGTGAGCGGCGGTGGGGGTGGCGGGCCCGGCGCGCCCTTGCGCACCGGCACGCCCCTGACCGCATACAGCACGGCGGTCTTCAGACCACTGAACGAGAAGTCCAGCGAGCCTTCTTCCAGCTTACTGACCGGAAACTCGACCGCGTAGGGATCGGCAGCCGGATCCTGCGCGAGCGCATCGAGCCGCGGCCCGCCGGGGTACTCGAGGCCCAAAATGGTCGCGGCCTTGTCGTACGCCTCGCCCACCGCGTCATCGCGCGTCGAGCCCAGGCGCTGGGCCCGCGTCAGTTCCGGGACGAGGTACGTCGCCGTGTGCCCGCCACTCACGACAAGACCCAAAGCGGGCATGGGCGTGTCGTCGTCGGCGTCCAAGTTTCCTGCAACAAGGTGCGCCTGCACGTGGTCGACGCCAACCAGCGGCACGCCCAGCGCGAGCGCCGCGGCCTTCGCCGCGCTCACGCCCACGAGCAGGCTGCCGATGAGCCCCGGCCGGTGCCCGACCGCGACGGCGTCGATGTCGGAGAGCGACACGCCCGCGTCCTGCACGGCCCGCCGCAGCACGGGGATCAGCCGCTCGACGTGTGCCCTTCCGGCGATCTCGGGCACGACGCCGCCGTAGCCGGCGTGCAGCTCGGTCTGCGTGGCGATGGCGTTGCTCAGGACGTGCCGGCCGTCGCGCACGATGGCGCACGCCGTCTCGTCGCAGGAGGTCTCGAAGCCCAGCGTCAACATGGCCGGTCGCACTTCATCGGCGCCCTGCCGTCATCGCTCGCTCAGCTCGTCGTCGCTGATCTCGCTGCGCAGACGCTCGATCTCGTCGAGCATCCGCTCGCGCTCGGTCGCCATGCGGCCCAGCGCCTGCTCGAGCTGCTCGATCCGCAGGGCCCGCTCGCCGGTGATCGGGTCGCCGCCCACGCGCGGCCACTCGCCGGTGGCCAGCCTGCCCGCGAGCGCCTCATGCGCCGCGGAGAGCTGCGGATCGTCGATGGCCGCGAGCAGGTCTTCGGCCGAGTCCCACGTGCGTTCGGCGATGCCGCCGTTGCCGTCCTCGCCGCCGACGGCGTCCAGCCGCTCGAGCAGCCCGGCCAGCCGTGCTCCGTCGCCTGCCTCGAGCGCCACGTGCATGCCGGGGCTCGGGTCGACGCCCCACTCGGCCGAGCCCGCCGTTCCCGGGGGGAGGCGCTGCAGGTTGCGGCCGCTGGGCAAGAGGTAGTGCGCCTCGGTGAGCTTGAGCGTGCCGCCGTCGGGCAGGCCGTACACCGTCTGCACGCTGGCCTTGCCGAACGTCCGCGTGCCGAGCACCTTGGCGTCTTCGAGGCGTTCGGCCATCGCGCCCGCGACGATCTCCGAGCCCGAGGCGCTGATGCCGTCGATCATGACGACGATGGGCCCCTCGAACGCGACGCCCGGCGCTGCGCTGAGGCTCGTCGAATTGCCCTGGCGGTCCTGGGTGCGCACCACCGGTCCGCCGGGGATGAAGAGATCGGCCACACCCACGGCCTCGCCGATGACGCCGCCGGGGTTGGATCGCAGGTCGAGGATGAGCGCGTCCAATTCGGCGTCCTGCGCGGCAAGTTGCTCGCGGGCGCGTCCGATCGCGGCGTAGGTCGCCTCGGCCGTGCCGCCGACGAACTGCGTGATGCGGACGTAGCCGATGCCGCGTTCGTCGTCGAGCGCGTGGTACCAGGCGCCCTCGGTGTCGAGCCGTCGCAGGCCCTTGACCGACTCGGCCCGGATGTCGCCGCGCACGATCTCGAGGTCGATCTCGTCGCCCTCGCCGGTCTCGCCAGCACCGTCCTCGCCACGCAGCACCGTGAGCGTGACCGCCTCGCCGCGCGGTCCGGCGATGAGCGTCGTGACTTCCTCGGTGTCCAGCTCGCGCGTGTCGACGCCGTCGACCGCGACGATGCGGTCGCCCGGCAGGACGCCGGCCCGGGCCGCGGGCGTGCCGGCCATGGGCGTCGTCACGGTCACGAAGCCGTCGCGCCGCTGCACCTGCACGCCGATGCCCACGAAGTCGGCGCCCATCACCATGCGGTTGAACTGCTCGGCCACGGCCGGCGGCACGTAGATGCTGTTGGGGTCGCCCAGGTTGCCCAGCATGCCGCTGATGGCCGCCCGGCTGAGCTCGTCGGGGTCGGTCTCCTGGACGTAGTTGTCCTCGATGATCTTGAGGACTGCGGCAGCTTGGGCGAAGCGGCCCAGGCCCAGCAGCCGCTCGCGGAGGACCAGCAGCGAGGCCGACACCGTCACCAGCAGCGCGATGACCAGCAGGAACCGGCCCGGCCCCCAGAACGGGCCACCGGCCTTGCGGTCCTTCGGCTTTGCTTTCACGACGCTCGTAGACTGCATGCACTCCACGATACGCCCACCGCCACTGGATTCCGAGCCTCTATGCCTCCAAGCAAAGAACGAACCTCCATCGAAGTCCGCGCCGAGCGGGCGGTGCTCGCCGCCGCGCGGCTGCCCGACTCGACCTACGACCCGGCCGACCCGTTCGGCGAGCTGAGAGCCCTGGCCGAGCAGGCCGGGGCGGTGGTGGTGGGCGAGCTCGAGCAGCGGATGCAGCGGCCCCAGTCGGGCACGTACCTGGGCAAGGGCAAGGTCGAGGAACTCAAGGGCCTGTGCGAGGCGCTGGGCGCCACGACCATCATCTTCGACCACGACCTCAGCCCCGCGCAGATCTCGGCCATCGAGCGGACGACCGAGCGCAAGGTGCTCGATCGCTCGGAACTCATCCTGGACATCTTCGCCAGCCGCGCGACCAGCTACGAGGCCAAGCTCCAGGTCGAGCTGGCCCAGCTCGAGTACACCTACCCCAGGCTCCGCGCGATGTGGGACCACCTGGAGCGCATCGTCGGCAGCGGGGGCATCGGCGGCGTCGGCACGCGCGGGCCGGGCGAGCAGCAGCTGGAGATCGACCGCCGCTTGGTCCAGCGGCGGAGGCTCGAGCTCGAACGCGAGCTGGAGCGCGTGCAGGGCCGCAAGCGCCGGGCCGTGCGGCAACGCAACGCCGAGCGATTCACGGTCGGGCTCGTGGGGTATACGAACGCCGGCAAGAGCACGCTGTTCAACACCCTCACCGAGGGCGGGGCCTACGCCGACGACCGCGTGTTCGCCACGCTCATGACGCGCACCCGGGCGTGGGACCTGGGCCAGGGCCTGGAGGTCATGCTCAGCGACACGGTCGGCTTCGTGCGCGACCTGCCGCACCGGCTGATCGCGTCGTTCCGGGCGACCCTGGAAGAGGCGACGCACGCCGACGTGCTCTTGGTCGTGCTCGACGTGGCCGATCCCGCGTGCGAGCTGCAGTACCAGACCGTCATGAAGACGCTCGATGACCTGGACGCCGAGACGGCCAAGGTTGAAGAGGATGGCCACTGGTCGCCGCCCACGCGCGTCATCGTGCTCAACAAGATCGACCGCCTGCGCGACAACCGCGAGCTGCTCGTGTGGCAGCAGCGCCTGCCCGACGCGATCGCGCTCTGCTCGCTGCCGCCAACCAAGAACGCGGACGGGACCGAGCAGGAGCGCCCCGGCCAGGCCAAGCTCGCGCGCCGCATCCGCCGACTGGCCGAGGGCGACGTGGGCGACGTCACGCTCCGCGTGCCCCTGAGCAACCCCAAGGCCATCAACCTCATCGAGACCCAGGCAACCGTGCGCGACCGCCAGTACGAGGACGGCGTCGTGGTCGTCACCGCCGACATGAGCGACCGACTGCTGCGGCAGCTCCGCTCGCTCGGCGTCGAGACGCCCGGCCGCGGCGAGGTGCAGCGAGCGGGGTGGAAGGGGCTGTAACGCTCGCTGCGAGGCATGAACGCCCGTGCGCCGGGGCGGAGCGCTGCGGCGTACACAAGCCAAGCGCCCGCGCTGCCGAGCCGGGCGACTCGACCCATGAGCAGAACGCCCCGGCTCGGGAGCGACGCGATCGTGCTTCGCAGTGCGCGGGTTGCGCTTCGGAGCAGCGGGACTTCGCTGAGGAGTGCGACGGTTTCCTTCCGAAGCGAACCGGTCTTGCTCAGGAGCAAAACGGTTCTGCTCCTGAGCAAAACCGTTTTGCACAGCTTCTTCTCGGACCAGTACCCGCGCCACGGCCCATGAGAGCCGGTGTTGCTTCCAGAACCCGATCATCGTGCTCGCACGAAGCGCGGCGTCGGCCGGCCCGTCCCACCCCTCGTTTGGGCCGGCTTGATCCGCCTTGCCCGCCCGGGTACGCTCCCGCGCTCATGGTTCTCCCGGGCGCTCCTTGCGGACGCCCCGGAGCGAAGAGGGAAGCGTGGTGAGAAGCCACCGCGGACGCGCCGCCGTAACGGGCAGCTTCCGACCTCGGCCCCCTGCCTGAACAGGCACGGGGAGCACGCCACTGCGGGAAGTTCAAACTCCCTCGCGGGAAGGCAGCCGAGGATCGGGCCCGGAGCCGGAAGACCTGCCACGAGCCTGCGTTGTCGCCCTCGCGAATGGGGTGGCGCGGTGCGAGTTCGTGTGCCCCGGGCGTGCGCGCTGCCGTGCTCAAAGAACCCAAGCGAAGAGCGACCTATGGACCGCCCTTGTGGGCACGGTCCGGGGCCGTCCCGCGCGACTCGGGACGCACGCCGGCACACAGCCGGCACGGAAGGGGTGCGCGATGCGCACTGTTGCTCTGTTTGTCGTTTTGTCCGCTTCCGCCGCCGCAAGCGCCCAGGGCCTGCTCGACCCGTTCGCCGCCGAGGTCGTCCAGTACACGCCCGGGGCCGACGTGCCCGCGGGCTTCAATGAGCCGACGAGCGCACTCGGCGAGCCCACGCGCTTCACGGGCGTCGGCTCGTTCCCCGGCGCCGTCACGCCCTTCAACCCCGCGTTCCTCTCCAGCGAGGTCGTCACCATTGGCGCCGGCGGCACCCTCACGCTGCGCCTGGGCACGCCGGCCTTCGACGCGGCGACCAACCCCTTCGGCGTCGACCTGATCCTCTTCCACAACGGCGGCTACCTCGACGCGGCGTTCCCCGCGGGCGTCGTCGGTGGCACCTTCTTCGACGGCGGCTCGATCGAGGTCTCCCAGGACGGCGTCGACTTCTTTCCCGTCGCCATGCCCGCCGAGAGCAACTTCCCGACGCTGGGCTACCTCGACCTGCCGACGCCCTTCACCGACCTGCCGGGCGACGTCCTGAGCGACTTCCGCCTGCCCGTCGACCCCACGATCGATCCCGACGGGCTCGACTGGGGCCAATTGCTCGACGCCTACGACGGCTCGGGCGGCGGCATCGGCATCGACATCGCCGATGCGGGCCTGTTCGAGGTGAACTTCGTGCGCATCACCGCCGGCGACGGCGAATCGCCCGACATCGACGGCGTCTCGGTCGTCCGCGCGACCTGCACGGCCGACGTCGACGGCAACGGCGTGCTCGAGGTCTTCGACTTCCTCGAGTTCCAGAACCTGTTCGGCAACGGCGACGGCCGGGCCGACTGCGACGAGAACGGCCGCCTGGATATCTTCGACTTCCTGTGCTTCACCAACGCATTCGCCGGGGGGTGCTAGGTGCGTCGCGCGACCATTACGCTCGCACTGTCGCTCGCTGCCGGCGGCGCGCTCGCCGATGACGCCTGGACCCACGCCGGCCGCACGACCGCCCGGGTGGCGCTGGTCGAGTCGGATCCGCCCGTGCTCCGCAGCCCGCTCTGGGTGTACGACGCCGGCGGCCTGTTCGAGCCGGTCGCCCAGGCCACGCCGGTGATCTCGGAGGCCGGCACCGCCGTCGTCCTGGGCATGATCGATGCCGAGGCCCACGTGGTGGCGCTCGAAGCCCGGACGGGCGACGAGCTCTGGCGCACGCCCATCGACGCGCCGGTCTTCGGGTCGTGGTCCAGCCCGGCCATCGGCATCTTCGACGAGGTCGTCGTCGCCACCGGCACGAGCGTCGTGCGGCTCGACCTCTTCACCGGAGACGAGGTGTGGGCGACCGACCTGGGGCAGAGCATCGTCAACGCCTCGCCGGCCATCGAGTTCCGTACGGGCATCGTCCGCGTGACCACCTACGACCCCTTCGGCGGCGCGGCCCGCCTGGTCACGCTCGACCTGGCCAGCGGGGACGTGGTCAGCGACCCGGTCATCGGCTCGGCCTCGGGCGCGACGCCCGCGCTGAACCTCCTGCGCACCTACGTCGCCCTGACCGATGGCGCCATCCGCGCCTTCAACGGCGCCGGAGAGGTCTGGAGCACGGACACGACCCAGGGCTTCTTCGGCGGCACCGTCTTCGCGGACAACGCCGTCTTTGCCGCCAGCTACGGCTTCGGCGGCGGGCGCGACAACAGTGCGATCATGAAGCTCGATGCCCTGAGCGGCGACGTGCTGTGGCAAACGCCCGCCGAACGCACCGACGCGATGCCCATCCCGCTGGGCGACGACCGAGTCGTCCTGTCTGCGGGCATCGACGGCTTCGGCTCCATCCCAACCGTCCAGGTCTACCAAGACCTCGGAGCCTCGGCCGATCGACTGTGGGACCTTGCGACCTCGACCTGGGACGACCTCAACGGCAACGGCGAGATCGATCCCGGCGAGTACCTCGCCGCCGGCGGCTGGGACCACCAGCCGGCGGTGATCGAGACGCCCGATGGCTTCTTGCTCCTTGCGGGTGCGCCCACGGGCGGGCTGGTGCTGCTGGACCTCGACGCCGACCCATCGGGCGCGGCGTTCGTACGCGGGTCGAGCGACCTGGGCGGCGGATCGCCGGCCATCGCGCAGGGCGTGGCGATCAGTGCGTGGGCCGATCACGTCGCCGGCTTCGCGCTGGGCGAGCTTTGCGTCGCCGATTTTGACGGCGACGGCTCGCTGACCATCTTCGACTTCCTCGCCTTCCAGAATGCCTTCGACGCCGGCGACCCGGCTGCCGACTGCGATGCTGATGGGTCGCTGACCATCTTCGACTTCCTGTGCTTCCAGAACGCCTTCGCGGCGGGGTGCTGATGCGACGCGCCTTCACCCTCATCGAGGTCCTGCTCGTCACGGCCATCGTGGGCACGCTCGTCGGCGTCCTGCTGCCGGCGCTCGCGGGCGCTCGCGACGCCGCCCGCACCGCCGCGTGCGCCAGCAACGTCCGCCAGCTCGGGCTTGGATGGGCCATGTACGCGAGCGACTACCAGGGCATCGCCATGCCACTGGCCTACACCGATCGCCGCGACACGGGCGGGGGCGACAACGTCTTCTGGTGGGGCGCCGATGGTTCGGTGAGCGGATCGCTCGACCACGCCCGCGGCCTGCTGACGCCCTACCTCGAAGCCTCACTTGGCGAAGTCGGCCTCTACGCGTGCCCGGCCCAGCGGCCCGGGACCTACGCGCACCAGGGCGCAACCCGCGCTCCAACCAGCACCTACGGCTACAACGGCTACTTCCTCAGCCCGGCGTACACGCCCGGCTGGTCGTACGACATCGCGCACCGCCCGCACCAGCGCCTTGCCTCGCTTGCCGATCCTTCCAACCTCGTCGTCTTCGCCGACACGCTCATCAGCCGCGGGCCTCGGGTGCTTCCAGTCAGCAACGCGCTGCTCGATCCTCCCATGCTGTATGCAGGCCACGGAAGATGGCGGGAGAACGAGTACCCGACTACGTGCTTCCGGCATGGCGGTCTTGGCGCTGGCGCTTCGTGCCTCGCCGTGCACGCTGATGGCAGCGCGAGAGCCTATCGGGCCTCCCACGAGTGGCTCACACAGGCCGCGCAGGGCATCGGGTCTGTGGGCGTCCACAACGATCCTCGCTATATACCCGATTGGCGAGCTTGGCGCTGAGAAAGGGCCTCGCCACAGTCGATAGTGTGGATCGAAGATGTCGAAGGTCAACGGACGACAACCCACGATCTCGGACCTTGATGCGCCGAGTACGCGTGTCCGCGTCGAGCGATGCGTCTGCTTCGACCAACCCTTCGACAAGCTCCTGCAAATGGCCCGCGAGGAGGGCCTCACGCAGGACGAGCTCAGCGAGCGTACCGGCTGCTGCACGGGCTGTGGCATGTGCAAGCCCTACGTCCGCGTCGTTCTCACGACGGGCCGAACGAGTATCCCGCTGATGAACGGCCGGGCACTGAAGGCCATCGCCGAAGAGGCCGAGGCCGCCCAGTAGGTCGATTCTGCGGCTGCCCAAAGATCATCCAAGTCCATCAAGTAGATGGTGCACTGATGGTCAGCGCCGTCGAGCCATAGGCCTGCGCGGTAATCTCGGGCGTGCTCACTCGGATCGCTCGATCCTTCGGGTCGATGCCCCGTGAACGCATCATCTTCTTGAGTCCCGCGGGTGGTGCGAAGTAGACGTCTTCCTCGAAGACGTCGCACGCCTGGATGTCGCCGCCGAATCGCTCGAGCAGCGTTCGGCAGACGTCGGCTACGAGGTCTTCGGGCGCGCTCGCGCCGGCGGTGACGAGCACCGTCGCGTCCGGGTCGTCGAACCACGCCATGTCCATCTGGCCCGCATCTTCGATCAACCGCCCAGGCGTGCCCGCGTGCTCACTGATCTCCGTCAATCGCTTGCTGTTGCTGCTGTGCGTCGAGCCAACGACCAGCGTCAGGTCGCACATCGGGGCCAGCTTCCGCACCGCGTGCTGGCGGTTCGTCGTTGCGTAGCAGATATCTTCGCTTGGCGGGCTCTTGATGTCTGGGTATGCCTGCTTGAGCGCCTTGATGATGACGCCGGCGTCGTCGGTGCTCAGCGTGGTTTGCGTCAGGTAGACCAGCTTTGTCGGGTCGTCGATGTGCAGGCTCGGGATGTCTTCTGGGCTTTCCACGACCTGCGTCGCTTCCGGCGCCTCGCCACTCGTACCGATGATCTCCTGGTGGTTTCGGTGGCCTACCAGCAGGATCTGATATCCGAGCCTGGCGTAACGGATCGCCTCGTTGTGGACCTTGGTCACCAGCGGACACGTTGCGTCGATGACGCGCAGGCCGCGATCGGCGGCTTGCTCGCGTACCGACGGCGGGATGCCGTGGGCGCTGAAGACCACGATCGCACCAGCCGGCACGAGCGTGACGTCCTCAACGAAGCGCACGCCCCGGGCCTTGAACCGGTCGACCACGTGGGTGTTGTGGACGATGTCGTGGTAGACGTACACGGGTTCGCCCGGGCACAGGTCGAGCACCTGGTCGACCACGTCGATCGCCATGCTCACGCCAGCGCAGAAGCCCCTGGGATTTGGCAAGATCAATCGCACGCGACATGATAGGTTGGCGGCGTAGGGTTGGTTCGCGCCGGAGGTTCGCCGTGGCCCGCCTCGATCCCACCAAGCCGCCCATCGAGATGCTGGCCGACTTCGGCCCTGGTTGTCGGCCGGTGCCCGATTCCGAAGCGCGCCGCTACGCGGTCGCCTTTGCCCGCCGGGCCAGCGAAAACTTCGTCGTGCTCGGGCGATTGCTGCCGGCAGATCTCGTCGAAGACTTCGCCGCCGTGTACGCCTTCTGCCGCTGGGCCGACGACCTGGGCGACGAAAGGGATCCCGCACTGGCCCAGGATGCTCCCGAACATGCCGTCCGCGACCGGGCGCTCGAATTGCTCGGCTGGTTCCGGAGCGAACTCGAGCGAGAAGATCCGTCGCACCCGGTGCTCGTAGCGCTCAGGCCCACCATCGAGCGTCACCGCCTACCCAAACGCGAGTTCGGAAAGCTCATCTCCGCCTTCGAGATGGACCAGCGCGTGCGTCGATACGAGACCTGGGACGCGCTCCTGGGCTACTGCGAACTGAGCGCCAACCCGGTGGGCCGCATCGTGCTGATGCTCGCCGGGCTTCGCCCCCCGGAAGAGGATGACTCGAGCGCCTCAGCCTGGCGCCAGAGCGACGCGATCTGCACGGCCCTGCAACTGACCAACCACGTCCAGGACGTCCGACGAGACCTGCTGGAGCGAGATCGGGTCTACTTGCCGAGCGCGGAGACCGGATTCGACGCCGACACGCTGCGTGCGTGGACTCGAACGCCCGACGATGCCTCGGCGAGGATTCAATACATCAAGGCTGTGAGACCGCTCGTTGAACGCACCGGCGCGCTGTATCGCGGAGGGTCGGATCTTCCCGGCTTGGTCGGCGGGAGGCTGGGATCCCTGATCGGGATGATGGCGATGGGAGGACGGGCAACGCTGCATCGGATCGAAGCCGAAGGATGTGCGACCCTGTGGAAGCGGCCTCGCGTCGGTGCTTCGGCCCGGGCGTGGATCGCGTTGTGCGGCCTTGCCTCGCTATATTCTCCTACGTGGCGGAAGACCAGAACGAACTCGAACGCCTCGCCGAGCTGATCGACGCCGACCGGTGCGACCTCGCTGAGTCGGCCGCGCGCTGCCGTGAGATTACGGCGCGGGCGGGCTCGAGCTTCGGCGTGGGCATTCGCCTGACGCCCGCTCGCTGCCGAAGTGCCATGCACGCAATCTACGCCTGGATGCGCCTGGCCGACGACGCGGCCGACGCATCCGCACCTGCGGCGGCTCGCGCCGCGGTCCTCGAGAAGCTCGAACGGCGTACGCGCGACGCGTTCGCCGGCAACGCCGGCGGGGGCATCTGGCCGAGCTTCGCGCGCGCTGCCGGGGCGCACGAGCTCGAGCCCGCGTGGTTCGACTCGTTCCTCCAGGGCGTGCGCGCCGATCTGGACACGGTCGAGCTCGACACCGAAGAACAGCTCGACGCCTACTGCGACCGGGTAGCCGGTAACGTCGGCCGCTGCTGCGTGGCGATCTGGGGTGTGCGCGATGCCGCCGAGCGCGACGACGCGTGCCAACTCGCGGGTATGCGTGGCCGCGCCCTGCAACGCATCAACATCGCGCGCGACCTCGAAGAAGACGCGCGCACCGGCCGACGGTACGTGCCGAGCGAGCGTCTCAATCGCCTGGGCGCCTCGCCGACCGACCCGCGCGTCCGCGACGACCTGCTGCGCGAGGCGATGGACATGCTCGATGCCTCGACGCCGCTCGACGCCATGGTCCGCCGCGACGCCGGGCCCGCGCTCTGGGCGATGACCCGGGCCTACCGGATGGTGGCGCGCAGGCTGGGCCGCGCGGGCGCGTCCAGTTCGCTCGGCGGGGGCGCGAAGCTCACGATCGCCGCCGGGGCCATCGGCCGCCGCGTGCTCGCGGCCGGGCGGCTGGCGTAGGCGATGGAGCGGCGTGCCATCGTCGTCGGTGGGGGGCTCGCCGGCATCGCCGCGGCGGTGATGTTGGCCGACAACGACGTCGCCGTCACGCTGCTCGAAGCTCGCCGCCGCCTGGGTGGCCGCGCCGGGTCGTTCGAGGATTCGCGCACGGGCGAGGTCCTCGACAACTGCCAGCACGTGGCCATGGGAGCCTGCCGCGTCTACGTCCAGTTTCTCGAGCGGCTGGGCGTCGCCCACAAGCTTGCCTGGGGCACGCGACAGACGTGGATCGAGCCGGGCGGGCGGCGCAGCACGCTGCGGGCCTTGCCGCTTCCGGGCGCGCTCGCATTCGCGCCATCGCTGCTCACGGCGAGATTCTTGAGCCTTGCAGACAAGCGCAGCCTGGTGCGCGCCTCGCGAGCCGCCGGACGGGTCGACCGAACGACGCTCGCCGACACGCCGTTCCTCGACTGGTTGTCCGTGACCGATCCGACGCCTCGCGCCATGACGCGTTTCTGGGAGCCGCTGATCGTGAGCGCCTGCAACCTGATGCCCGAGCACGTGAGCGCGGAGGTGGCGCTCCACGTCGTGCAGGGCGCCATGCTCGGCGGCCCGGCTAGCGCCAGCATCGGCGTGCCGATCGCCCCGCTCGGACAGCTGTACGAGCCGGTTCCTGAGATTCTGGAAGCTGCCGGCGGCGGCGCCGAGCTCGGCGCCCGCGTGAAGTCGATCGAGCCAGGACGCGTCGAGTGCGCGGACGGGCGCGCGTTCGAGGCGGACGCAATCATCTGCGCGCTCGATCCATCGGCCGCCAACCGCATGGTGACCGTCGACGGACGCGAGCCCTACCAGGGCGTGTCGTTCAGCCCCATCCTGGGCGTGCACGTGCAATTCGATCGGCCCGTGCTCGACGTGCCGCACGCCGTGCTCGTCGAGGGCGGCATCCAGTGGGTGTTCGCCAAGCACGGCGACGCCAGCCTCGTCCACGGCGTGGCCAGCGCTGCCGATGATTGGGTGGGGCTGAGCGAGACCGAGACCGTGGATCGGGCCGTGGCCGACATCGCGTCCTACCTGCCGGCCGCGCGGGGGGCCGAGGTGCGATGGGCCCGGCCCGTGCTCGAGCGTCGGGCGACGTTCGCGGCGACTCCATCCTTCCAGCCGCGCCGGCCCGGGGCCGGACGCCTGGCCGACCAGGGGTGCTTCATCGCCGGCGATGCCACCTCCACGGGCTGGCCGGCAACGATGGAGGGCGCCGTCCGCAGCGGGCGGGGCGCGGCCGCCGCCGTATTGCTGGAACTGGGCACGCAGCCGACAGCCAGCGACACCGCATTGCATTAGGCGAGCGCTAAGACCGTTGCGGGACCCCCGCAGGCGGGCTCCACGGACCGGACACAGGGCCACGGCTCGCTACGATTGGCCTCAATCTCGACTCACTCGAGCGGTCAGTGCAACGCGGGAGGAATGGCGGCATGCTCACCAGGCAGATCGCGGGCGGAACGCTTCTTCGTCGATCGTCAACACGCCGGGGCTTCACGCTCATCGAGCTTCTGGTCGTCATCGCGATCATCGCGCTGCTGATCGGCATCCTGCTGCCGGCCCTTGGCCAGGCCCGGGGCGTGGCGAGACAGGTCAAGGGCGCCAGCAACCTGCGCTCGATCGTCCAGGGCATCAACGTCTACGCGAACGAGTACAAGGACGCGATCGTCGGCGGTCCGGATACGAGCGGCTACGACGCCAGCTTCGACGTCTACAACGGCATCGCCATGCAGACCTGGGACTGGATGGGCCCGCTGGCCTTCATGAACGGTCGCATCGGGCCCGGCGACGGCGTCCGGATCGAGGGGCGCACGCGCGACAGCGAGAAGTTCCGTTCGGAGCGCTTCGACTGGTATCGCGAGCAGGTCGACGAGTACATCTGCCCCGCGAATCGATTCCAATCCTCGCCCTGGCCTAGCGAGACACCGTTCTGGAAGACCGGCCGAATGATCGGCTACAACATGAGCACGCAGTTCACGTCGAGTACCAAGCCGCGATCGCAGGGCGGCACCGACCCGCGGTCGGGCCAGGACCGTGGCAACTACAAGCCCTTCCTCTTCAACGTCGGCACGCTCTACCAGAAGGTCGCCGTCTTCGAGGGCCACCGCTACGCGTACCGCGATACGCGCCCCGACTTCGACCACGAGATGGGGACGCGAGACGGCGGCAGTGGCTGGTACGGCGGTGCGTTCGGCGGCGTTGGCGCGGTCTGGCGCGAAAGCAAGGAACTCGACCGCACTGTGGCGCCGGGCGAGAACGGCCGCCGCCTGCACGTGTCGAACCCGCGCGAGTACCCGGACATGCGTCGCATCGGATTCCGCCATGGCACCCAGACCGACCCGAACCAGGTCGCGGCGACGCAGGTGCTGGGTCACCTGGCCTTCTTCGATGGCCACGTCAAGCTCATGACCGACGCCGAGGCCGTCGATCCCGACATGTGGTTCCCCACCGGCACGAGGCTGGGAGATCCGAGCTTCTTCTGGCGGCACACGCTCGAGACCTGGCCCGACAAGGCCCTGAACATCTCTCGCACCGACCCCTACATTGTGCCCTGACCGTCCCCCCCGCACTCGTGGCCGAGCGGAGCAGCGATGACACAGGCACAGCAGGAGAGCCTTGGCAGCCTGATCGATGACTTCGATCAGCAGCACCAGCCCAAGAAGAAGGCCGGGGGCGATCGCGGCGGCTCGGGCAACCTTCCGCCCAAGAACGTCGTCCTCGCGGTCGTCATCCTGGGATGCCTGATCGGGGCGGCCGTGCTCGGCGCCCGGGCTCTTCAGACCGAGACCGGCTCGCTCGAGCGCTGGACCCAGGAGCACACGCTCATCGACACCGAGACCGGCGAACTCTTCATCGACTATCGCGTGCCAGAGGGCTCGACGTATCCCCTGGAAAACCCGAATACCGGCTCGAAGACGCTCGTGCCCGCCGAGGCCTGCTTCTGGACGCGAGAGGGTCGAGCCAAGATGGATGCGACCTGGGTCTACGTACCGCAGGGCGAGCGGGTCACGTGCCCCGATTGTGGCCGCGACGTCGTCGGTCGCAATCCACGGCCGCCGGTCGAGCTCATGCTCGAAGCCCTTGACCGCGAGGAAGCTCGGGGCCGCGGCGGCTGATTCCTGCAGGTGGCGGGAAGTTTGCGGTCGAGGCTGCAACGATGCCCCTTCGGCGGCGGAAGAAGCCGCGATGGGAGCACGCATTGATCGACAAGGTTCTCCAGAAGCTCGAGCAAGACGAGTCTCAGGCCATTGAGCGGCTCTGCGATTGGCTGCGAATCGCGAGCATCAGCGCCGATCCCGAGTTCAAGGCCCAATGCCAGGAGGCAGCCCAGTGGGCCGCCGATCGGCTCGAGGAGGCTGGCCTCAACGCCCGCGTGCTGCCCACGGGTTCGAAGGATGAGCCGGGCCACCCGTGCGTGCTAGCCAAGACGCCTCACGCCGACAGCGGCACCGGACCGCACGTGCTCTTCTACGGCCACTACGACGTGCAGCCGCCCGACCCGCTCGACCTGTGGGAGACCGGCCCGTTCGACCCGATCGTGAAGAAGGCCGATGCAAAGACGCCTGCCGACCACGTCGTGGCGCGTGGTGCGAGCGACGACAAGGGCCAGGTCGCCATGTTCCTCGAGGCGCTGCGGGCCTGGAAGGACGAGAGCGGCGACGCTGCCGGCGGCCTCCGCGTGACGGTGTTGCTCGAAGGCGAGGAAGAGTCGGGCTCGGAGAACCTCGAGAAGTTTCTCGAGCAATACGAGTCCGAATTGAAGGGCTGCGACTTCTGTCTCATCAGCGACACCGGCATGATCTCACGCACGCGTCCGGCCATCACCTACGGCGTGCGCGGCTTGGCGTACACGCAGGTCCGCCTGCACGGCCCCGACAAGGACGTGCACAGCGGCTTCTGGGGCGGGCGCATGCCCAACCCGCTGAACGAACTGAGCAAGGTCCTCGCCCAGATGTGGGACCAGAACCGCCACGTCACCATCGACGGCTTTTATGACGCCGTCATCGAAGCGACCGACGAGGAACGGGCCGGCTGGAAGGCGCTCGACATCGACGTGCCGACCATGCTGGGGAACATCGGGCTGTCGCCCGAGGCCGACATCGGCGAGGCAGGATTCACGAGCATCGAGCGTGAGTGGGCGCGCCCGACGGCCGAGATCAACGGCATGTGGGGCGGCTACACCGGTGCGGGCGCCAAGACCGTCATTCCCGCGTACGCGACGGCCAAGGTGAGCTTCAGGCTGGTCGCCGACCAGGATCCCGACGACATCGTCAAGAAGTTCTTCGCATGGCTCGAGGCCCGAACCCCGCCCGGATGTCGCTGGGAACTCGAGGACATGCACGGCGGGCACCCCTCGAGCGTCGACCCGACGTCGAAATGGCTCGCGACGGCCCGGCAAGCGATGGAAAAGTCGACCGGCATGGAGGTGGCGCTGATCAAGACCGGTGGCTCGATTCCCGTCGCGGGCATGCTTAAGGACAGCCTGGGCCTCGACACGGTGTTCATGGGCTTCGGGCTCGACGACGACCGCGTGCACTCACCGAACGAGAAGTTCGAGTTGCCCTGCTTCCGCATGGGGGCGCGCTCGCACGCCGTCTTGATCGATCTGCTCCGGAGCGGCGGGGCGTGACTCAGGCGGCCTGCGATCGGGCGACCGCGTCCCTGGCAGGGTCGGGCTCGGCGATGGGCTCGACCTCGATGATCTTGTCTACCTCACCGACCTCGATGACCTCGCCCTCATCAGGTTCGATCAGTCCGCGCTCGATCATCCGCTGGCGTTGCTCGGCCTGGAGCTGCCGCACGCGGACCTCGAGGTCGATCAGCGCCGAGCCACGGCGCACGGCGGAGGCGAGCGACAGCAGCATTCCGCCGATGCCGATCGCCCCGGCGGCGAACACGATGAGCCAGGCTTCGGGTCCGAAGGCCATGCCAGGTGAATCGGGCACCTGGGTTCGCTTCTTGAGTGCTTTCCTGATCGCACTCGTGGTCTTGGCCTCGCCGCTGGGGGCCCAAGACGACCTTGCCGACCCGATGGCCGCGCTGGGCATCGGGCAGGGCGAGGTCGCTGTCGAGGCAATCGAGTTCGGGCTCGGCGACTTCGTGCGTCGAGGTTCGTGGGCCGGGCTGCGGCTGGGCGTCACCGACCGCGGGGTCCGGCAGCGAGAACTGCTCATCAGGATCGAAGTAAAGGACGCCGACGGCGACACAACCCTGTACGAGCGGGGCCTGGCGTCGAACCCCGGCCAGCGGCAGCAGATCTGGGCGTACGTGCGGCTGCCGTATCGCTTCGCGTCGGGCGATCGGCTCCTCGTACGCGTGTACGAGGCCGAGCAGGCCGACGCGGGCCTGCCGCGTGCCGGTCGCTTGGTCGGCGAGGCATTCCTGTCGCCGCGCGGGCTGGCCCCCGAGACGGCCGGACTCATCGGCGTGATCGGCACGAGGCCCGCAGGCCTTTCGGCCTACGCCGAGGCGCAGGCACAGGCATACGACTCACGCCTGCACGAACCGACCATCGTCGCGACACGGCTGGACCCATCGACCATGCCCGATTCCTATCCGGGCCTGAGCCAGTACGGCGTGTTCGTATGGACCCAGGGCGAGCCGGTGTCGCTCGGCGCGGAGCGCGCCGACACGCTGCGGCGCTGGGTGCAGCAGGGCGGCCATCTGGTCGTGATCATGCCGCAGGTGGGTGGCACCTGGCTCTCCGGCGAGTTGAATAACCCGCTCTTCGACATCATGCCAAGCGTGACGGCGACGCGCAACCCGAGCTATCCGACCGGACCGATCCGGCCCTTCCTCACCGTTCGCAGCGACATCGTGTTGCCACCCACGGTCGTTGCCCACACGTTCGAGCCCCGCGAAGATGCGCTGCCCGAGGACGCCGCCGTCATCATCGCCGACCCCCAGGGAGACGCCCTGGTCGTACGCCGGCAGGTCGGCATCGGGCACGTCACGCTGGTGGGCCTCGACGCAGGCGAAGATGCGCTCGCGCGAATCGGCGCGCCCTCGGCCGAGAGCTTCTGGCACCGCATCCTGGGCCGCCGCGGCGACCTGCGTCCCTGGAGCCTGCGTGGCCCGGGAGCCAGCCCCCAGCAGGGCATGGCGCCGGGCCGGTACGCGCGCGCGTACGACCACAGCATCGACGCCGCCATCGCGCAGACCGGCAGCCCGGCGGCCGGCGTGCTGCTGGGGTTTGTCGTGTTCATTGCCTACTGGCTCGTGGCCGGGCCGCTGGGCTTCGCGGTGCTCAAGAAGACTGGCCGGGCCAAGCACGCATGGATGGCGTTCCTCGGCGTTACCGCGTTGTTCACCGGCATTGCCTGGGGCGGCGCCGTGCTGCTCAGTCCCGCGAGCATCAAGGGCGCCCACCTCACGATCATCGACCACGTCTACGGCCAGAACGTCCAGCGAACGCGCACGTGGGCCGGGCTCATCGTGCCCTGGTACGGCCAGGCAACCGTCGCGGTCGGAGACGCTGAGCAGCCCGGTGACGGGTCGCTCGTTGCCACGATCAGCCCCTGGATGACGCCCGAACTGACGACGGGGCTCGGCAGCTTTCCTGATAATCGCGGTTACCGCCTGCTGGCGGCGCGGCCCGATGCGATGACCTTCCCCGTGCGATCAACGATGAAGGAACTGGCCGTGCAGTGGGCCGGTCCGACGCAGTGGCCCATGCTGACGCCCGTAGGCGACGGCAGTTCTCCGGGCGCGCTCGCCGCCACGCCACGGCCATTCGGCCTGCCGGCGACCGACCTTACTAGTGAGGCCACGGGCCGGCTGGTGCATGACCTGCCCGGCAACCTGTACGACGTCGTCATCATCGTGAACCACGGCATGCTCGACGTGCAGCCAGGCGTGAGCCCGAACCGCCCGATCATGGACGCGGCGGCGTTCCGGCTGGGCGACCCATGGTCTCCCGGCGTGAACCTCGATCTGGAGGCGGTCACGCGGCGTTCGGGCACCGACGATGTCTCGCTGCGAGAACTCCTCGACCGCCGCGGCGCGCCGCGTATCGGGCTGGGCGACCGCCAGGACTTGCCGGGCGACGCACGCAGCGTGGGCGAGCAACTCACCATCGCGAGCCTCATCAGCCAGATCGGCGCGCCTCCGGACGCGCGTTCGGGCGGGAGCGCCGAGTACGGAGCAGCCACGCGGCGCGCGATGCACGGCATGGACCTGGGCGTCTGGATGACGCGTCCGTGCATCATCGTGCTCGGGCACATGGGTGTCGGAGGTGGGTCGAGCGGCGGGGCCCCGTGCCCGACGCCGATGACCATCGACGGGCGAGATCCGAACCTGCGCGGCCGCACGTTCGTGCGGTGGGTGTATCCGCTGGATCCGGCGCCGCCGACGATCTCGGCGACCCAAGCTGCGGGGTCTGCGGGTAACGAAGACGGCGACTCGGCGGGACCGGACTTTTGACCTAGCGAGGGCGGATTCGTGCCGATCATCGAAACCATCAACCTGACCAAGCGCTACGGCGACCTCGTCGCGCTCGACAACCTCAACCTCGCCATCGACGAGGGCGATTGCTTCGGCTTCATCGGCCCCAACGGCGCCGGCAAGACGACGACCATCAAGATCCTCGCCACACTGCTGAAGCCCAGCAGCGGGCAGGCCCAGGTCGCCGGCCACACCATCGGCTACCAGAACCGGCTCATCCGCCCGCTGATCGGTTACGTGCCCGACTTCATGGGCGCGTACGAGGACATGGTCGTCACCGAGTACCTCGAGTTCTTCGCCGCCGCCTACGACATCCACGGCAAGCAGCGCCGCACCGTCGTCAACGACGTGCTCGAGCTCACCGACCTGACCTACAAGGCAACCGCCGAGGTCAACAGCCTGAGCCGCGGCATGCAGCAGCGCCTCAGCGTCGCGCGCGTGCTGCTGCACGATCCCAAGGTCTTGCTCATGGACGAGCCCGCATCGGGCCTGGACCCCCGCGCCCGCATCGAGATCCGCGAGCTCTTGAAGGAACTCAAGCGGATGGGCAAGACCATCCTGATCTCAAGCCACATCCTGCACGAGCTGGCCGAGCTATGCAACGTGGTCGGCATCATCGAGCAGGGCAAGCTGCTCTACACCGGCACCGTGCGGGAGGCCCTGGGCCGCGCCCGCGTCGGGCAGGTGCTGCACATCCGCGTCACCGAACGCTCGCCCGAGGCCGCGGAGGTGCTCAAGAAGCTGCCGGGCGTGAAGAAGGCCGACCTGGTCGACGGCGACGACGGCGTTGAGATCCACGCCACGCTCGACCAGGAGGGCGCCGTCGCCATCGCCGACGTGCCGAGCATCCTGATCAACGCTGGATTCCGCCTGGCAAGCTTCACCGAAGAGGCGGTGAACCTCGAGACGGCGTTCATGCGGCTGACGAAGGGGTTGGTCCAGTAGCTTTAGGTCGGCCCGCGGCTCGGCAAGAATTCCTTCGTGTACCACCGCCGCCACTTGGGAACGTCCCAGCCCAGGTAGCTCGTGTCCTTGCCGCTCAGGTCGCTGGTGAGGCGGACGAGCGCCTCGTGCACCTCGACGCGGTAGGTGACGACGACCGAGTCGAGCACGCGGAGCACGACGCCCTCGGTCACGACGCTGAGCTCGGGGTCGAAGGCGACGGCGCTGTCGCCAACCACCGGCTCGAGGTCGCTCACGAACGCCTGCTGCTGGCCGATTAGGATGTAGGCCAGCGCGCCGCCGTCGCTGCCCGTGCCGCGGCCGACCACCTGGCTGGCGATCATCGCGGGGATCGCGTCGGCCATCTTGAGCGTCGCGGCCAGGCCCGCGGCGTTGGCGACGTGCGGGTCGTGGCTGCGGCGCAGGCCGTCGGCAACGACGCTCTTGACCGTGTGCGGGGCCTCGCGGTTGTGCAACGACTGGGCGAGCACGTCGGTCGCCATTGTGCGGCGGCGCGGGTGCGTGTCGAACACGGCCGTCCAGGCGATGGTCGCGAGCGCCTCGGGCGTGTCGAGTTCTGCCAGGTGGCCCATGATGGCCTCGATGACGTCGTCGCCGCTGCGCGTGAACATCTCGATCATCGACTCGAAAATCGCCGGGTCGTTGTACTCCTTGAGCTTCTCGATGCCGGCGGCCCGCAGGTCCTTCGCGCGGGGGTTGCGGAAGTAGGTGTGCCGGATGCGGCGGAGCTCGACCTCGAGCTGTTCGCGTCGGAGGTGGTGGGCCTTCAGGGCTTCCTGGACGTCCTCGGGCCGCTCGATCTCGGCCGGGGGCTCGACGCCGGGCAGGGTGCTGGGCGCTGGGGTCGCGGGCGCGGGTGCGTCCTGAGCGAGCGCCGTGCCGGTCATCGAGCCCACGAAAAGGAGAAGCAACGGGAGCGTGGCACGCATCGGCGGCCTCCTTGTCTACGGGCGCGGGGTCCACCGTTAGCGGTGGGGGGAGGGCCCGGGTCGGGTCGCCGCCGTGGCGGGGCCGGGCGAACGCCTCGATGGCGTGCCCGGAGTGGGGCGACCCCCGGATTGTACGGACTGTCGCCCCGGGGGTTGCGGGCCGATATACTCGTGGCCCGCCGGAACGCCGATGGTGGCCGGTGGCGACAACCCGGGCGATTAGCGCAGTTGGCTAGCGCGCCTCGTTGACATCGAGGAGGTCACAGGTTCAAGTCCTGTATCGCCCATTCGGTCCGTGTGCGGGTTTCGGCAGTCTGCCGATGAGCCCCGCGGAACCGCCTCTGCCATCGCTGCTTTGCCGTCCGGCTCCCGGATTCTCCGAGTCCAATTGGTGCCGTGTGAACGCCAATCGTTCGTTCGGCAGCCACAACACGGCCACTTGGCCTGGCGCGAACTGCAGCCAGAACAAGGTATTGGGCGCCGCGTCGACCTCCCGGTCGAACGGCGGCGCCGAAGTGCAGTCACCACGCTCGTACGCGGAAGGCCGATCCTCCACTCCTGCATGAGTCACAAGAGCAGGCAATCTCGGCCATTTTGCGGAAAAATTGCAACTTCGCCACAGTGGCCGGAGTACACACCAACGAGCCCTCGTTTCGATGCGAGCGGTGGTGGGATATCGGACTTGGTTTGCTCTCGGGGAGGCTTGGATGGAGACCGTCGTTCGTTGCGCGTCGATTGGACGTTGCTGGGCCATCGTTGCGGCGTTGGCGTGCGTGGCGGCGATGCCCTGGGCCTCGCTCGCATCACAAGATTGCGAGCCCGAGTGGACGCCCAACCTCTTTCTGCCTCCCGGTGTGAGTTCGGACGTCCGCGATGCCGTGGTGTGGGACGACGGCCGCGGCCCCGCGCTGTACGTAGCGGGCGAGTTCTTCTCGGCGGGGGGCACGTCGGCGTCGATGGTCGCCCGGTGGGACGGCCAGAGCTGGGAGTCGCTGACGAGCATCACGGGCAGCCAGTTGACGGGCGACGAGGTGCGCGCGCTTGCGGTGTTCGACGACGGCCGCGGCCCGGCCTTGTTTGCCGGCGGCGACTTCTTTCGCGCCGGTGGCCTGGACGCCAGCAGCCTGGCCCGGTGGGACGGCCGCGCGTGGCGGCCCGTCACGGGCCCCATCGGTGAGGGCGTAAACGGCATCGTCGATTGCCTCGTGGTGCACGTTGATGATGATGGCCCGGCGTTGTACGTGGGCGGCCAGTTCGACCGTGCGGGCGGTGTTTCGGCATCGAACGTCGCGCGGTGGGACGGCTCGGAATGGTCGCGCCTCGGCCCGGGCTTTGCCGCGGGCGTCGACGGACGCGTGCTGGCGTTGGAGTCGTTCGACGATGGAGACGGCGCCGACCTGTACGTGGGCGGCGTATTTACGTCGGCGACGGGGGCCGCCGGCGTGCGCTCGTTGGGCCGATGGGACGGCTCGGCCTGGTCCACCGTTGGGAGCGCACCGGATAGCACCGTCGCGGCATTGCATGCGACCGAACTCGACGGAAGCAGCGTCCTTGTCATCGGCGGTTCGTTCCAGCAGATCGGCGGGGTCGGTGCATCGCTCATCGCTCAGTTCGACGGGAGCGACTGGCGCCCGATCGGCGACGGATTGGAAGGCGACGAGGTCCGCGCCATCCTGGAATTCGAGGACCAGCAAGGCCGCGTGCTCTTCGCGGGCGGATCGCTGGAACGGCCGGGCTCGCGCGGCGAGGACGTGGGCATCCTTGGCTGGGATGGTTCGCAATGGACGTCGCCGGAGGGTGGCGTGCAGCGGTCCGTCACTACGCTGACCGAGTTCGATGGGCGTCTATTCGCGGGCGGCCGATTCGAGTTCACCAGCCGCATGGCCCGCGTGAACAACGTGGCGACCTGGGGGCCGGGCGGATGGCGCTCGCTCGGCTCTGGGCTCCCACCGAGCACGGTCTTCGCGATGGCTCCGTTCGACCAGGGCGACGGGCCGGTCTTGTACGTGGGCGGGAGCCTCGAGTCGGTCGATGGCCAGCCCGCATTGCAGATCGCGCGATGGGACGGTTCTTCGTGGCTGTCGCCCTTGCCCGGCTTCGGGGGCCCGTTCACGCCGAGCGTCCGGGCACTGGCCACTTTCGACGACGGCAGCGGCGAGGCGCTCTACGCGGGTGGTCGGTTTACGTCGGTGGGCAACCAGCAAGCGGTCAATAACGTCGCGCGCTGGGATGGTCGTGCGTGGAGCGTGGTGGGCGAGGGGCTCGACACGGACGTCTTGGCGTTCACCGTCCACGATGACGGGAGCGGTCCGAGCCTCTTCGCGGGCGGCGAGTTCCGGCGATCGGGCAACGAGAAGGCACAAGCCGTGGCCCAGTGGACCGGCGATCGCTGGGCCCCGCTGGGGCCGACCAGTGCGCCTGGCATTGTCGGCGTGGTCGAAGCGCTCGCATCGTGGGGGGGCGACCTGTACGCCGGCGGACGGTTTCGTTCGGCGGGTGGCGTCGACGCGGTCAACATCGCACGGTGGGACGGCTCGGCCTGGTCGGCGGTTGCCGACGGGCTCGACGGGCAAGTGCATGCGTTGGCGGTGTTCGGGCCTCCCGGCGACGAGTCGCTGTACGCCGCGGGCGAATTCACGTTCTCAGGCACCGTTCGCCTCGACGGCGTGGCACGCTGGGACGGGACGCAGTGGCTCTCGGTCGACGGCGGCCTGAACGGCGACGCGAACGCGATGATCGTGCACGACGACGGCGACGGGGCAGCACTCTACGTTGCTGGCCCGTTCGGCCAGGTTGGGCCTCCGGGGAGCCGGATTCCCGCCGGCGGGCTGGCGAAGTGGACGGGCGATCGCTGGGAGGCGGTCGCGACCTTCGTCGACGGCGAGGTCTTCGCGCTTGCCGACTTTGCGTCGGGCTCGGAGTCGGCGCTCTATGCCGGTGGCTTCTTCGATGGGATCGACGGCGTGGTCTCGTCGCAGATCGCCCGGCGATCGTCGTGCGCCACCGTCTGCCCGGCGGACTTCGACGGTGATGGCTCGCTGACGCTCTTCGACTTCCTGGCGTTCCAGAGCGCGTTCGACCTGGGCGAGCCAGCGGCGGACTTCGACGGCGACGGCGCTCTGACGTTGTTCGATTTCCTGGCGTTCCAGAGTGCATTCGCGGTGGGTTGCCCGTGATTCGGCAAGGAGGATTTGAGGTGATTCGATCTCACATGGCTCGCGCTGGTCTTGCTTCGCTCTGGTGCGTGTGTGCAGTGCTGGGTGCCCGTACCGCATTGGCGCTCCAGGATTGCGTGCCGGGCTGGGCCGACGGCGTGTTCTGCCAGCAGGGCACGGACGACCGCGTTAACGCGGCAGTAAGCGGTGCCGTTGGCTCGGGCGATTCCTTGCTCTACATCGGCGGTCGCTTCGATGCAGCGGGCTGCGCCGATACGCGCGCCATCGCGGCGTGGGACGGCCAAGAGTGGAGCGAGATAAGCGGCGGCGTCGCGGGCGAAGTGAACTCGATGATCGTCTTCGACGACGGGAGCGGCGCTGCGCTGTACGTCGGCGGCAGCTTTGCCTCCGCCGGCGGCGTGCCCGCAGAGAACATCGCCCGGTGGGACGGGAATTCGTGGTCTTCTCTCGGCGGAGGCATCCAGGGCCGGGTCCTCGCGATGGCGATCTTCGACGACGGTCGTGGTCCCGCCCTGTACGCGGCCGGCGACTTCGGCACGGCTGACGGCCAGCCGGCCAACAACATCGCTCGCTGGAGCGGCACGCGCTGGGAGACCTTGGGCTCGGGCCTGACCAGCGCCGGCAGCGCGGGCGTGGGCGCGCTCGCCGTCTACGACGATGGCTCGGGCGAGGCCTTGTACGTTGGCGGCTCATTCACGCAGGCCGGCGGCAGGAGCGCCCAGAGCATCGCGCGATGGGACGGGCTCGCCTGGGATCGCGTGGGGTTCGGCACGACCGATTCGGTGGCGGCCTTGGAGGTCTACGACGACGGCTCCGGACCGGTGCTGTATGCGGGCGGCAACTTCTTCGTCATGTCGGGCGTGATCGCCGAGGGCATTGCCCGGTGGGATGGCAACTCGTGGTCGGCGCTTGGGTCGGGCATGGGCGTGGGCGTCAACGGATACGTTTCGTCGCTCCAGGTCTTTGAAGAAGACGGCGTGCCGGTGCTCATGGTCGGTGGAAACATGAATCGCGCGGGCGGCATGCCCGTCGCCGCGATTGCGCGTTGGGGCGCACTGGGGTGGTCGACGGTCGACAGCGGGCTGACGAAGACGCCCAGCCCGGCAATCGTCGAAGCCATGGTGGTGCACGATGACGGCGCCGGGCCTGCGCTCTTTGCCGTCGGGACGAGCGATCGGGCCGGGGGCCAGGCCGTGCGCAACGTGGCGCGCTGGGACGGCGAATCGTGGAGCTCGGAGCGGACGCTTCCAACGGCTTTGAATGATTCCGTCGCCGCCTTCGAGGTGTTCGATGAGGGCGATGGGCTGCGACTGTTTGCCGGTGGAGACTTCGAGATCGGCGGGGCCGAGCCCTCGCAGGGCGTCGCCCGCTGGGACGGACAGGTGTGGTCGAGCGTGAAGGAAGAGAACGTCGAGGGCGTCGAGGGGATCGTCCGGGCGCTGGCCGTCTTCGATGATGGGTCCGGCTCGGCCCTGTACGTCGGGGGCGTGTTCAATCGCGCGGGCGAGCAGACCGCGCGCAACATTGCCCGCTGGGACGGCGAGGCCTGGACGCCCGTGGGGCAGGGGTTCGATGGACCGGTGCTTGCGCTTGCCGTCTACGACGACGGAACGGGCCCCGCGCTGTACGCGGGCGGTGACTTCGAGATGGCCGGACAAGAGACCGTCAGGAGCGTGGCGCGACTTGAGGACGGCGTCTGGCGCCCGCTGGTGGTCGACGGCGTCGCTGGCATGAACGACTTCGTGTCCGACATGCACGTCTTCGACGACGGCCGTGGGCCGGGGCTGTTCATCACCGGCAGCTTCAACCAGGTCGGTGAGCAGGTGTTTGGCCGGATCGTGCGCTGGGACGGGACCGCGTGGTCCGGCCTCGAAGGACCGATGGGCGAGGGCCTCGACCGGTCGGGCTCGGGCGGCCTTGATGGCTTCGTGCTCGAGGTCTACGACGACGGCCGTGGCGATGCCCTGTACGTCGGCGGGGAGTTCGACCTCGCCGGCGGACGCGTGGTCAACCGCATCGCCCGTTGGGATGGCGTCGACTGGGAGCCACTGTCTGGACCGACCGAGATCGGTGTCGGCGAGCGCTCTGTGATCTCGCTGCTCGCGTTCGACGATGGCTCGGGCGAGAAGCTGTACGCGGGTGGGTTGTTCCAGACCGCCGGAGGCATCGCGGCCGGCAACATCGCCCGGTGGGACGGACTGCGGTGGGAGAGCATGCCTACCGCGACTGGGCCTGGGCTGGGGACCGGCCTCGACAGCGAGGTGTGGGCGTTGGCGGGCTACGACGCCGGCGACGGCGATCGCCTGTATGCGGGCGGTCGATTCACCCGGTCAACCGGCTCGCCCTCGGACTACACGGCCGTGTGGGTGGGTTGTCCGGGCCTGTGCATCGCGGACTTCGACGGCGACGGCGAATTGACGCTGTTTGATTTCCTCGAATTCTCCAACGCGTTCAGCTTCGGCGAGCCAAGGGCCGACCTGGACGGCGACGGCCGGTTTACGTTGTTCGATTTCCTCCTGTTCTCCAACGAGTTTGACGCGGGGTGCCCATGATGGCCAGGATCACGATGTTGCCCATGCGGGCGTTGCTCGCGTTGACGGTCGCCGCTGCGTTGGCGGCGCAGGCCGCTGCGCAGGACTGCACGCGCACGTGGGAGCACGCCGACTTTGCCATCGCAGGTCTGACAAACCTCGTCCGCGTCATGGTTCCGTGGGACGACGGCTCCGGTGAAGCGTTGTACGTCGGGGGCAGGTTCCAGGTGCCGGGCGATACCGAGTTCGTGGGCATCGCGCGCTGGGATGGGCAGGCGTGGACGCGGCTTGGTGAAGGCGTTAACGGCGAGGTCCGGTCGATGTGCGTCTACGACGACGGGTCGGGACCAAGACTCGTCGTCGCCGGAGAGTTCTCTCGCGCCGGCGGCGCTCCGGCGGAGAACATCGCCCTGTGGGACGGAGACTCGTGGTCTCGCCTTGGCAGCGGCCTGAACGACTGGGTCAACGGCGTCACGGTCTTCGACGACGGGAACGGCGTCGCACTCTTCGCTGCCGGCCAGTTCGATCGCTCCGGCGGAACGCCGATGCAGTCGGTGGCTCGCTGGGACGGCCTGAGCTGGACGAACCTGGGCGAAGGCATCGACGGCGTAGCCACCTCGATTGCCACGTTCGACGATGGTTCCGGGCTTGCGATGTACGTCGCAGGCGCGTTCGACATGGCCGGTACCGTTACGGCCAACGCCGTAGCGCGCTGGGACGGTCTGGAGTGGTCGGCCCTGGGCCTGGGCATCGATGGCCGAGTCGAGGCCCTGGCGGTCTACGACGACGGCGACGGTGCACTGCTGTACGCCGGCGGCCGGTTCGACGAAGCGGGTGGTGGATCCGTCGCCAACATCGCGAGTTGGGATGGCGCGACGTGGTCGGGTCTTGGTCCGGGCGTCGACGACGCCGTGTTCGCGCTGCACGTGCACGATTCTGGCGGCGGCGATCGCTTGTACGCCGGCGGCGACTTCCTCGAGTCTGGTGGCACGCGACCAACGCGCGTGGGCGTGTGGAACGGACGCTTCTGGCTGCCCGCATCGTCCGGCGTTGACGATCGCGTGACGGCCTTTGCGAGCTTCGAGCACGACGGTCGGCCGGCGCTCTATGCCTGCGGGCTCTTCGGTCGGGCTGGCCAGACGGGCGCACAGCGCATTGCTCGCTTCCAAGACGGCTCGTGGTCGCCGCTGAACGAGGGATTGGGTGGCAATGCGGTGATCCGGGCGCTGCTTTCCAGCAGCGACGCCGATGGTCCGCTACTGATCGCCGGCGGGGAGTTTGCGTTCGCGGGCAGCACCGTGACCAACAACATCGGCGGATGGCGAGACGGCGCGTGGTCGCCGCTCGGGGCGGGCTTCGACGGACCGGTCGAAGTGCTGCTCGATTTCGACGACGGCTCGGGAAGCACGATCATCGCCGGCGGTGCGTTCTCGACGGCCGACGGGCTGCCGGCCGCGAACGTCGCACGCTGGAACGGGACGACGTGGCTGCCGATGGGCGCCGGCCTGAACGGGCCCGTACAGGCCCTCATCGAATTCGACGATGGCTCGGGCAGCGCGCTGTACGCCGCGGGCGAGTTCACGCAGTCAGGGGCGGCGGACGTTGCTCGCGTGGCTCGCTGGGACGGCCTGCAGTGGAGCCCCGTGGGCGGCGGTGCCAACGGCGGCGTGCACGCCCTTGCTGCCTTCGACGATGGGTCGGGGCCTCGGCTCATCGCGGGTGGCGAGTTCACGTTCATCGGCGACGCCGACGTCACGAACATCGCGCAATGGGACGGCGTCGAGTGGTCTCGGCTGCTGGGCGGTGTTAACGGCCCCGTCACGACGATGGAAGTCTTCGACGACGACGACGGGCTCGCGCTCTACGTCGGCGGGCAATTCAGCGTGGCGGGTGGACTCACGGCCCGCAACGTTGCTCGCTGGAGCGGACGATCGTGGACGCCGCTCGGGCCGGGGGTGACGGGCTCGAGCGAGGCCGTGCAGGCGATGCAGGGATGGGACAACGGCCTGTTCCCGGCCTTGGTCATCGCAGGCGACTTCGACGAGCCTGGCGCCTTCGAGCGCGAGCGTATCGCCTACTGGTATCCATTCAGCTACGAGTTGTTCACGGGCGGCGCGAACGCCGTTATCCGTGCCCTGACGCTGCACGATGACGGCGGCGGCGAGGCCCTCTATGCGGGCGGCGAGTTCACCAAGCTCGGCAGCCTCGCGGCCCGGGCGATCGGCCGGTACGGCTGCGAGCCCGAGCCGTGCGTGGCCGACTTCGACGGCGACGGCGTGCTGACGCTGTTCGATTTCCTGGCGTTCCAGTCGGCGTTTGACTTGGGCGAAGCCCGGGCCGATCTCGACGGCGACGGAAGCCTGACCCTGTTCGATTTCCTTGCGTTCCAGACGGCCTTTTCGAGGGGATGCCCATGAGTGCCCGCGGTTTCCGATTCTTTCAGCGTTCACTGAACCGGGCGTGCGCCCCCGCGGCGGTCGTGGTCGTTCTGCTGTGCGCCGTATCGTCGGCCTCGGCGCAGGACTGCGAACCGGCCTGGGCCGAGGACGTCTTCGGCGTTCCCTACCTCGACGGTGACGTGCGCAGCCTCGCGAACTTCGATGGCGGGAGCGGGCCTCGTTTCTTCATGTCGGGCGTGTTCCAACAGGTCGGGTTCCAGCAGATCTCGAGGCTTGCCGTATGGGACGGACGGACGTGGTCGGCGTTGGGCGCGGGCGAGCCACAGATCGCCGAGGCGATGCTCGCGTTCGACGACGGGACCGGACCGGCTCTCTACTACGGTGCCTCTGTCGGCCTCGTCGACGGGCGGCAGACGAACAACATCGCCAGGTGGGACGGATCCGAGTGGTCGCGTCTTGGCAGCGGCCTCGACGGCCGCGTCAACGCGATGGCCGTCTACGACGATGGGAGCGGGCCTGCGCTCTTCGTGGGTGGCGAGTTCCTGGTCGCTGGGGGTGAACTCGTCAATCGCATCGCCAAGTGGGACGGAGATCGCTGGCATCCGTTGGGCGAAGGCGTCTCCGGACGCGTCGAGACGCTCGCGGTCTACGACGACGGCAGCGGTCCGGAGCTGTACGTCGGTGGTCGCTTCATCACGGCCGGACCCGAGATCGTCAACAACATCGCCAAGTGGGACGGCACGAGCTGGGGCTTCCTCGACTTTGGCGTCAACGACGATGTCGGCGCCCTGGCCGTGTACGACGACGGATCGGGCGAGGCCCTGTACGTCGGCGGGGCCTTCTCTGAGGCCAGCGGCCAGCCCGCGGAGAACATCGCACGATGGGATGGCACGACCTGGGAAGAAGTCGGCGGCGGGGTCGATGGTGGTGTCGCGACGCTCGAGGTCGTCCAAGGCGGTGACTCACCCGGTCTGTATGCGGGCGGCGGGTTCCGCGCCGCCAACGGCGAGATCGGGTTCGACTTCGTCGCACGCTGGACGGGGCAATGGGACCGCGTCGGCGAGGGCTTTAGCAACAGCGTCCAGGGACTGGAGACCTATGAAGGCGTCGACGGCCCCGAGTTGCACGCGTTCGGATCGTTCTCTCGAAGCGGCGAGATCTTCTGCAATCGGATCGCTCAGTTCGACGGCGAAGCCTGGGCCCCGCCGTTCACGGGATTGCAGGCTACCGCGCTCGCACTCACCGTGCACGACGACGGCCAAGGATCCAAGCTTTATGCGGGCGGAGAGTTTCGTTCGGCTGGCCGGGCGGCGGGCTTGCGTATCGCGGCCTGGGACGGCACCGAGTGGAGCGCGCTGGGCAGCGGCATGGACGGGAGCGTGGTGGCCCTCGCGTCGTTCGAGATGGACGGACGGCCCGTGCTCGTGGCCGGTGGCCCGTTCCGGAACGCCGGCGGCGTACCGGTCGAGCGCGTCGCGTCGTGGGACGGCCAGCAGTGGGAAGGCATGGGCGACGGCTTCTCGCGTGAGGTGGCCGACCTGCACGTGTTCGTCGACGGCGATCTTTACGCTACGGGCGGGTTCCTCGAATCTGGGACGCAGGCCGTGAACGGCATCGCTCGGTGGACGGGCAGTGCCTGGGCTCCGCTGCAAGTCGGTTCCGAGATCGGCATCTCTGGCAGTGGCTTCGCACTCGAGACGTTCGACGACGGCGGGGGGCCGGCCCTCTACCTTGCCGGCCAGTTTTCGGCGGCAGGCGGCGTTGCGGCAACGAACATCGCACGGTGGGATGGTTCGGCTTGGTCGCCGCTGGGTTCGCCAGGATCCGAGGGCGTGAACGGCGTGATCCGCGACTTGGCGGTCTACGACGATGGCAGCGGGCCGGCGCTCTACGTCGCGGGCCGCTTTACGTCGGCCGGCGGAGTCACGGTTGAGAACGTTGCACGATGGGACGGCGCTTCCTGGTCAGCCTTGGGAACGGGCGGGCCCGACGACGACGTGTTCGGCTTGGGCGTCTTCGATGATGGTCGAGGCTCGCAGCTCTACGTCGCCGGAGACTTCGAAGAAGTCGACGGCCAGCCCTTCGCTCGGCTCGCGCGATGGAACGGGAGCGAGTGGTCTTCGGTCGACGGTGGCGTCGGAACCAGCCGACGCAACAACGGCCGGGTGATCACGACCTTCGACGACGGCGAGGGCGAGGCTTTGTACGTTTCTGGAACGTTCGGCTTCGTTGGTGATCGTGTCGAGTCGGCATACCTCGGCAAGTGGCGCGGCTGTCCGACCACGTGCATCGCGGACTTCGACGGCGATGGATCGCTGACGCTATTCGATTTCCTCGCCTTCCAGTCCGCGTTCGACCTGGGTGATCTCCGGGCCGACCTCGACGGCGATGGATCACTGACGCTGTTCGACTTCCTCGAGTTCCAGTCGGCATTCGCCGTGGGGTGTTAGTACTCGGCCCCGGCAGCGAGCTTCTTGCTCTAGCCGGCCACCCCGTCGGTGTTGTTTGGCGTTTCCGTTCCACGGCGTTGTGGCCGGTGGTCGTCGTATGTGGTTGTAGAAGATCGAATCGATGAGCCGCGCCGGGGCGTTCATCGTCGCGCCGTGGTAGCTATCGTCGATGAGGATTGGCGAGGTGTTGGAGTCGCCTAGCTTGGTGTCTTGATCGCCTGGGTCAGGTCCGGATCGTCGTTCCGCACGTTTCCTACGCGCGTCGAGACGGGTCTTGACTCGAGGATGCCGTCGGGAGCGGGGCCGAGCAGGGGCTGGACGGCCTCGGCGTCTTTCTGGGCACGGTCGCACCACTGCCAGAGATCCTCGGGCTCGAGGATGCAGGGCATGCGGTGGTGCAACTCGCTCATCTCGGCGTTGGGCGAGGTCGTCAGGATGGAGCACGACTCCAGCTCGTCGCGCCAGCAGTCCCACAGGCCGGCAAAGTACAGCACCTGGCCGTCAGCCCTCGTGATGTAGTACGGCTGCTTCTTCTTCTCTCCCAGTTTTTTCCATTCGTAGAAGCCGCTGGCGGGAACAACGCACCGCTTGTACTTGAAGGGCCCTCGGAACGATGGCTTCTTGGCCGCGTCCTCGCTGCGTGCGTTGAACATGGGGTACTTCGTGCTCGGTTCCTTCGACCACGACGGCACGAGCCACCATCGAACCTGCGCGGTCTCAAAGACGCCCCGTTCCTCCTCCATGCCGCGAAGGACCGGCACGTCGGTCGTCGGCGCCACGTTGTATCGCGGCGGCGGGTCGGCGCACTGCAAGGCTGCGTCGGCCAGCGCCAGGTCGAACGCCGTGAGCTGCTCGTGGATCTGCCGCCAGGTGAATTCGTACGTGTAGCGTCCGCACATGCGAGCAGGGTAGAGCCCCGGGGCTAGTGGAAGTCGCGCGAGCGGGCGACGAGCGCTTCCAGCCGATCATCGAGGCACTCCAGACTCTGGACGTGCACGTGCACGACCTCGCCCTGCCGCTCGATGCGGCCATGGGCGAGGATGACGCGGCTGAGCCGTGCGACCCGCCGGAACTGCTCGAAAGTATCCTTCCACAGGATGAGGTTCGTGATGCCACTCTCGTCTTCGAGCGTGATGAAGACCACGCCCGACGCCGTGCCAGGCCGCTGGCGCATGAGCACCAGGCCGGCGACGGAGATCTCCCGGCCTTGCGGGCACAGCTTCTCGGAGCGGAGCTCGCTCGTGGGCGTCACGCCGCGGGCGTCGAGCTCTTCACGGATGAACGACAGCGGGTGTGCTTTGAGCGACAGGCCCATGCTGGCATAGTCCTCCAGCACCATGCGGTTGGTTGGCACGGCCGGCAGGTCATCGAGCGCGTCGGCGTCGCGGTTGGTGTCCTGATCGACGGGGTCGAACAGCGGCAGCGGATCGTCGCGTAGCGGCTTGATCTGCCAGAGCGCCCGCTGGCGGTCGAGCCCCATGGAGTTGAACGCATCGGCGTTGGCCAGCGCCCGCAGGCTGCGCACGCCGACCTGGCTGGTGCGCCACAGCTTCTCGATGGTCTCGAACGGCCCGTGCACCTCCACCGCATCGGCAATCCGATGCGCATCGGCCTCGACCACGCCCTTGGCCAGCCGCATCCCAAGCCTTACCGCCGGCCCATTACGCCCCCATGATCCTGGGTCATCATTCCGTTCTTCGTGCCTCCGTGCCTCCGTGCCTTCGTGCCTTCCCTCTTCCAGCGTGCAATCCCACGCACTGTGGTTCACGTCGATGGGCCGGATCTCGACGCCGTGCTCCTTGGCGTCGCGCACGATCTGGGCGGGCTGGTAGAAGCCCATGGGCTGGCTGTTGATGAGGGCCGCGCAGAAGGCCGCGGGCTCGTACCGCTTGAGCCAGCACGACACCCATACGAGGATGGCGAAGCTGGCCGCGTGGCTCTCGGGGAAGCCGTACTCGCTGAAGCCGCGGATCTGCTCGAAGCACCGCTCGGCGAACTCGCGCGGATAGCCGTTGGCGACCATGCCGCCGACGAGCTTCTGCCCGAAGCGGTAGATCTGGTCGCCCTTGCGCTTCCAGGCGGCCATGGCCTTCCGAAGTGCATCGGCTTCGTCGGGCGTGAAGCCACCCGCGGAGATGGCGATCTGCATCGCCTGCTCCTGGAACAGCGGCACCCCCAGCGTGCGCTCCAGCACGGCCCGGATCTCCTCGCTCGGATAGCTGACCGGCTCGGCCCCCTCCCGCCGCCGCAGGTAGGGGTGCACCATGTCGCCCTGGATCGGTCCGGGCCGGACGATGGCGACCTCGATGACCAGGTCATAGAAGCACCGGGGCTTGAGCCTGGGCAGCATCGACATCTGCGCCCGGCTCTCGATCTGGAACACGCCCACGGTATCGGCGTGGCAGATCATGTCGTAGACGGCGGGGTCGGTGGGGGAGGAGGCGAGGTGGGCGAACAACGGGTAGGTGTTCGAGGCACGAAGGCACGAAGGCACGGAGGCACGGAGGGGGAAGGTTGCTAGCCGCTCTTGTGTGCCAGGCTCTTGATCAGCCCCTGCAGCACGCGGTCCGTTTCTTCGAGAAGACTGAGCCGAGCCGGGTCTTGGTTTATCATGCCAAGCTTCTCGACGAGTTCGAGTTGGGTCATGAGTTCCATCAGGGAACCTCGGGCGATGCGGAGGTACTTGACGTAATCGGCCCTGCTCTGACGCCCGTACCCCTCCGCGATATTCGATGGAACCGAGACGGCCGCCCGCCGCATCTGAACGGTCAATCCAAATTTCTCCTCGACCGGCATCGAACGCGTGTTGCGATAGACCAGCATTGCAAGATCCATCGACTTCTGCCAGGCAATGAGATCCCGAAACGTCTTGATCTGACTCATATTCCTCTCCTTCGTGCCTCCGTGCCTCCGTGCCTCCGTGCCTTTCAACAAGCTCCAACCCCTTCCTCACACACGTCAACATCCCCAGCCCCAAACAATCCACCTTCAGCATCCCCATCGCGTCGATGTCGTCCTTGTCCCACTCGATCACCGTGCGGTCTTCCATCGCCGCGTTCTCGATGGGGACGAGGTCGTGCAGCGGGCCGTTGGTGATGACGAAGCCGCCCACGTGCTGCGACAGATGCCGCGGGAAGCCGATGAGCTCGCGCGTTAGACGCATGATGCGGCCCATCGTGGGGTCGTCGGGGTCGAAGCCCGCCTCGCGCACGCGGCCCTTGCCCGGATCGTCGCCCCAGCGGTCGAGGTTGCGCGCCAGCGCGTCGACGCCGTCGAGCGAGAGGCCCAGCGCCTTGCCCACCTCGCGCACGGCGCTGCGCCCGCGGTACGAGATCACCTCGGCCGTGAGCGCCGCGCGCTCGCGTCCGTACTTCTGGTACAGGTACTGGATGACCTCCTCGCGACGCTCGTGCTCGAAGTCGATGTCGATGTCCGGTGGCTCTCCGCGGCTGCGGCTGATGAATCGCTCGAACAGCAGGCTGTGCGTATCGGGGTCGACCTCGGTGATGCCCAGGCAGTAGCAGACCGCGCTGTTGGCCGCGCCGCCGCGGCCCTGGCACAGGATGCCGCGCATGCGGGCAAAGTTCACGATGTCGTAGCACGTGAGGAAGTACGCCTCGTAGCCCAGTTCGGCGATGAGCCCCAGCTCGTGCTCGATCGTACCTAGCACCTTCTCCGGCACGCCGCCTGGGTAGCGCCGCTCGGCCCCGCGGAGGGTCTCGCGCCGCAGGTACGCCGGTGGGCTCATGTCTGCCGGACACGCCTCGGCGGGGTACTGGTATCGCAGCTCGTCCATGCTGAAGGCCGCTGCCCGTAGCGCAACCTCGGCCGCCCGCTCGACGGCGCCCGGCAGATCGCGGAACAGCCGGGCCATCTCGTCGGCGGGCTTGAGGTGCCGCTCGGCGTTGGGGTGCAGGCGATAGCCGGCGGTGTCGATGGTGCAGCCGTGGCGGATGCACGTCAGCACGTCCTGCAGCTCGCGGCGCGCAGGGTCGTGGTAGTGCGCGTCGTTGCTGGCAACCAGCGGGACCCGCGTGTGCATCGAGAGTGCGGCGAGCTGGTCAAGCCGTTCGCGATCATCGGTCCGGTACGTGCGCGCGGCCGCCATCGAGAGCCGTTCGCCGAAGGCGTCGCGCAGCCCATGCAGCACCGCGATGAAGTCGTCGTCGAGCGACGCCGGCGGCATGACGACGGTGAGCAGGCCCTCCTGGTGCTCGAGCAGGTCGTGCAGCTCGAGGTGGCACTCGCCCTTGGGCGCCCGCCGCTTGCCCAGCGTCAGCAGTCGGCTCAGGCGGCTGTACGCGGGGCGATCGGTCGGGAAGGCCAGCACCGCCAAGCCGTCGTTCATCACGAGGCGGGAGCCGACGGCCAGCGGGATGCCGCGCTCCTTGGCGGCGACGTGGGCCCGCACAACGCCGGCCAGGGTGTTGGTGTCGGCGATGGCCGCGGCGGCGTGCCCCAGGTCGGCGGCGCGATCGACGAACTCTTCGGGGTGGCTTGCGCCGGTCAGGAAGGTGTAGTTACTCGTCACCGCCAGCTCGGCGTAGGGCGTGGAGGCGAATTGCGCGGGCGGCGGGGCGACGCCCTCGCGGTGCTGGGCCTCGCGGAAGGGGTGGATCTTAATCTTGGGAAACTCGTTCTCGGGCATCGCCGCTCCCTCAGGCCCACACGCCGTGCACGTACCACCGGCCGGTTTCTCTCGCGCGTGCCACCCACAGGCAGGCGCCGTCCTCGCAGCGCACGCGGAAGTAGTCGCGCGTCGAGCCGCGCCCGCGCCACCACTCGTGGCCGAGTCGCTCGGGCCCAACGCACGAAACCACGACGCGGTCCTCCCCCTGCCAGCGGATGCGGTGCACCGGGCCGTCGGGCGTGAGGGCCATGGCGGTGGTCTCCATCGGTGGCTCGAAAAGCGACGTCGGCCGCGTGCCCGGCGGGCGAACATCGTGCACGGGTGCGGCGAGCGGTGCCGTCCAGTCGAAGGCACGCTCGGGCAGGTGCGACTGGGTCAGCACCGCCCCGCGCACGGCATTGACGCCCAGCCGTCCGGTGAGCACGTCGACCAGCTCGCCAGCCGCCGCCATGCTCGAGCGACGGCGGTCCTCCCACTGCTCGGCTTGTGATCCGGGCATGAGCGCATCACGCGTCGCGGTCACGGCCACGCGCTCGACGCCGAAGCCAAGGTGGGCCCGCTCGAGCCTGGGCCGCACCAGCGTCCAGAGGTGCTTGGGATCTCGGCTGGGTACGCTCGTTGCAACGGCCAGCCGGAGGGACTCGAGCTCGTATCGGCCCAGCTCGACGACCAACTGCCGCGCCCCGCGGCCGCGTGACTCCAGTTGCGCGCACGCCTCGCCGAGCACCTCGCGGACCGCGAGTTCGATGGCCTCGAGGTTCGTCGTGTATCCATCGAATATGCGTTCGGCCTTGCACGGCGTGATCGGGCGCACGGGGTCGAGCGGCTCCATCGCGTGGCCCAGGGCGCGATCGAGGGCCAGCAGCAGATCGCGGCCGAACCGCGCGGGCAGCACGCCTCGTGGGATGTCCAGCAGGTGTGCGACGCGGTCGATGGCCAACTCGTCCAGAGCGCGAATCGTCTTCGAGTCGACTCCCAGCGCCTCGACGGGTAGCGGCGCCATGGCCTGACGCTGCCCGCCCGGCGGCACGATCGTGATCTCCGCCTCGCCGAAACGCGCGAGAGCCCATGCGCAGCCGTGTGTGTCTGCGATGGCCAGTCGTGTTGAGATTCCCAGCTTGGCAAGCTCCTCGCGCACGGCCCTGCACATGCTCGCCTCATCACCGAAGAGGTGCGCGCATCCGGTGATGTCCAGCCACAGCCCGTCGGTCCCATCCACCTGCACCAGCGGCGAGAACCGCCGCGCCCACACCGCAAGGGCGCGCAGACGCGACGCGTCTGAACCCGGCGTTGCCTCTTCCAGGCGCACGGTTCCGGCCGGCAGCACCGCGCGCGCTTGGGCTACCGGCAGGCCGAGGTGCACGCCAGCGTCCCGCGAGCGCTCGCAGCAGGCGGCCACGACGCGGCGCTGGCCGACGGTCTGGGCGACCAGCACGTGCTCAGCCCGAGCCGGCCGCACGGCTCCATCGGCCCGGTCGCGCCGACGCAGCAGGTCGATCGGCAGCATCGGCATCCACACTGACAAGGCGCGTGCCATCATCCAACCGCACGGTCCAGTCCCGTGCGTCCTCGGTTATGGGCCGCAGTCCCTTGCGGCGCAGCAGTCGGAGCGTCCATGTCGGCCGGGCGGGGTCGAGCGCGTCCGGCGGTCCGGGAGAGACGAGCCATCGCGTGGCCGCCGCGGAGATCTCCCCCCGCTCGTCCGGCGGCCGCGCGAGCAGGCCGATGGCCCCCCCGGCCTCGGCGGCCAGTTGCAGGCGGCGCGAGCCGGCCATCGAGAGCCCGCGTGCGTCGGCCACCACCACGGCGGCGGCGGGGGAGCGCAGGGCCACATCCATCGCCCACAGGCGGTCCTCGCGCGTGGGCGGGTCGACGTAGACCGACCGCTCGAGCAGCTTGGCGCACCCTCCCGGTCCGCTCGACGGCCCGACCCCCAGGCCCACGAGCCCGGGCGGATAGGGCCAGCACCGCCGGCCGATCCAGACGATCAGGCCGCGTGCCATACGCTCCGATCCGGCGTCGCCCGAGTGGCCCGCGGCGATGCTCATGCACACGGCGATGGGCGGTACCGGCGCGAGCAGCTCGTGCACGCCGCGTCCGAACCCCGCCATGATCCGTGACCAGGCCATGCCGAGAGTATCCTTACAAAGACCTGTCAGGCAAGTTAAAACCAAACAAAATGCTATTATTTTCGCTCCAGGCACCCTGACGACGCCATACCGGCCATTTGGGCGGTTTCGGCCTTGCGAGAAAATGGCCTATCCTCGCGCGACGGGAGCGATCGGCGGCCTGGGGGCATCTCGGCATGGGCGTACAACGGATCAATTCGGCCGATGGGGGGCAGGCCGACCGCGTGGCGATGCAGCGCGTGCTCCGAGACCTGGACGCGATGGAATGGATGCTCGAGCACGCGATGTTCGAGACCGATCGGCGTCGCATCGGCGTCGAGCAGGAACTGTTCCTCGTCGATGGCTCGATGCAGCCGGCTCCGATCGCCGAGTCGTTGCTCGAACGCATCGATGACGAACGGGTCGTGCCCGAGATCGCCCGATTCAACCTCGAATTCAACTGCGACCCGATCGATCTCGACGGTCCGTGCCTGGCCATGCTCGAGGCACAATTGGCCACGCTGTACGGCAAGGTCGACGCCGCATGCCGGTCGTTCGGCGCACGAGCGTTGATGACCGGCATCTGTCCGACGGTCGACCTCTCGCACCTGACGACCGACAACATCATGCCCAATCCGCGGTACCACAGCCTCGACGCGGCGCTCCGCAAGCTCCGCGGCGACGACTACGAGCTGCACATCGATGGTGCCGACGAGCTCTCCGTACGCCATCCAAGCGTCATGCTCGAGTCGGTCAACACCAGCTTCCAGGTTCACTTCCAGACGACGCCCGGCGAGTTCGCCGGTGCATACAACGTCGCGCTCGCGGTCGCGGCGCCGGTTCTGGCGGCCGCGGTCAACTCGCCGATGCTCTTCGGCCGACGCCTCTGGCGCGAGACGCGCATCGCCACCTTCCAGCAATCGGTCGATACCCGTGGCGAGGGCGTCGGGCATCGAGACTTCGTGGGCCGCGTCCGGTTCGGCGAGGCCTGGGTCGAGTCTTCCGTGCTCGAGGTGCTCCGAGCCGACGTCGCCCGCTTCCGCCAGCTCTTGTACGCGTCGGCGGACGACCAGCCCGACCCCATCGAGGAACTCAAGGCCGGCCGGACGCCCAAGCTCGCGTCGTGGCAGGCGTTCAATTCGTCGGTGTACCGGTGGATGCGGCCGTGCTACGGCGTGACCGATGGGCGTCCGCACCTGCGCATCGAGAACCGGGTGCTGCCATCGGGGCCAACCATGGTGGACGAGGTCGCCAACGCGGCGTTCTGGATCGGCTTGATGGTCGCCGGACCGGCGGCGTGGCCCGACGTTTCCAAGAAGCTCGGACTCGGCGATGCTCGCAACAACTTCCTGCGGGCCGCTCGCGATGGTCTAAGTGCCCACATGGCCTGGCTCGACGGCCGCGACCATCCGATCGCCGAGCTGATCCTTCAGGACTTCCTGCCCGTGGCTCGCAACGGGCTCGATTCGGCGGGCGTCAACGAGGACGATGTCGAGCGGATGCTGGGCATCATCGAGGCCCGCGTTTCGTCCGGACGCACCGGCTCTCGCTGGATTCTCGACGCGGCGTCGCGGGCGGGAGGCTCGACGTCCCACCGCGGAAGCCTCTCGGGATTGACGCGTGCGATGCTCGATCGCCAGGACAGGCAACGCCCCGTGCACGAATGGAACATCGTCGCCGACGAGGGCGACGACGGCGGAGCCAGCGCGATCCTGGGGTATGCACGCGTGTCGCAGTGCATGACCACCGACCTGTTCACCGTGGGCGAGGGCGAGTGCATCGATCTGGTCGCGTCCATCATGGACTGGGAGCACGTGCGGCACATCCCCGTCGAGGATGCGCAGCACCGGCTGGTGGGCATCGTGAGCTATCGCAAGTTGCTGCGCGTGCTGACCCACGAACGTTCTTCGAAAGACCCCGCCGCGATGCCGGTGTCGGAGATCATGGTCCGCGACCCGGTCACGGTCGCGCCCGATACGCCCACGCTCGAGGCCATCCGCCTGATGGGCGAGCACCGCGTCGCGTGCCTGCCGGTCGTCGAGAACGAGCGGCTCGTCGGCATCGTCTCGGATCGCGACTACGCCAAGATCGCCCGCACGCTCCTCGAGCGGGCCCTGCGCGAGACCCCGAGGGCATGATCGCCGCCGACCCGCAGGGCGTGGACGCCTGCGGCATGGAACGTTGCATCGCCGACCACGCGTCGCCACAGCCGGGGCCGACGCTGATCGTCGTCGGCGGGTTGCACGCCAATGAGCCAGCGGGCATCGAGGCGGCAAAGCGGGTGCACGACAGGCTCGAAGATCAAAGCCTCTCGTACCAGGCCGGGCGATTGGTCTCGCTGCGCGGCAATCTTGCGGCGCTCTCGATCGACGCGCCAGAGCCATGGCTGCGCGATCGATACATCGACCGCGACCTCAATCGCCTGTTCCACGGTTTCGATGATGGCTCCAGCGACGCATCGTCCGAGCACCGCGAGCGAGCACAGCTCATCGAAGAGCTGCGACGACTGGCTACGCAGGCCCACGGCGCCACCTACCTGCTCGACCTGCACACGGTCTCGAGCGACAGCCCGGCGTTCGTCGCGCTCGAAGACTCGCTGCCCGCCCGTCGATTCGCCGCAGGCCTGCCGCTGCCCAAGATCCTGGGCCTCGAAGAGGAACTGGCCGGCCTGATGATCGACTACGCGACCAACGAGCTTGGCTGCGTGTCGTGCATCGTCGAGGCCGGCCGGCACGACGACCCTCGGTCCAGCGACGTGCACGAGGCGGTCGTCCTGCTCGCCATGGCGAGCCTCGGGATGCTTCCGCGATCCGTGCGCACCACGGCGGGTGAGGTGCCGTACGACGTGGTCGAGCAGGCCGCCGGTGGGCGGGCGGGCCACTTCTACGACGTTCGTCAACGCGTGGGGATCGGCCACGCCGAGTTCGCGATGCAGCCCGGCGCGATCGCGTTCATGCCCGTCGCCGCCGAGAAGACGGTGCTCGCGGTCGAGGATACGCGGCCCGTGACGGCGAGCGCCGGCGGCTTGCTGTTCTTGCCCAATCGACAGGCGTCCACGCGTGTCGGCGACGACGCGTTCTTCGTGATCGCGCGTGTCGGCCGGGTATGGCTCTCGATGTCGGCGTGGCTCCGCCGGCATGCGTGGGTGCATCGCTGGGCGCCACGGCTGCTGCCGGGCGTGCGAGCGCGCGAGGGCGAGCCGCACGCCATCGTCGTCGCGCCCGAGTATGCCGCGTTGCTACGGCGTGAGGTGTTGCACCTGCTCGGCTACCGATTGGTCCGCTGGACGCACGCACCCTACGTGTCCCTGCCGCGACGAATCTCGGGCGTGGCGGCGGGCCTCTGTCGCGCCCTCGCGGGCCTCGTACGGTTCGCCCCGCTGGGCGGTGAGCGCGCGGCCCTGCCCGAAGAGCGGCCGACCGATTGGATCGCCCGCCGCCATCGCTTGGACGTCACGCCCCGGCCGAGGGTCGAGGAAGGAAGCCAGCCATGATGCGCATGATGAAATTACTGGGTGCCGCGTGTGCTTTCCTCGCCATCACTCCCGCGTTGGCAGCATTGCAGGACGCGCCCGCGCCGCAGCGCACGGGCGGCATGGTCGCCGCCGACCATCCGCTCGCTGCGCAGGCCGGCGCAACCATGCTGGCCCGGGGCGGCAACGCGGTCGACGCCGCCGTCGCCACCAGCTTTGCCCTGTCGGTCGTGCGCAGCGACGCCTGCGGCATCGGCGGCGGGGGCTTCATGCTCATCCACCTCGTCGACGATCCGCGGCACGGCGACGTCACGATCGCGATCAACTACCGCGAGACGTGCCCGGCCGGGGTCGGCCCCGATACCTACGCCGGGCTCGACGATCCCCTCGCGTCGCAACGCGGCGGCATGGCGGTGGGGGTGCCGGGCACGGTGGCGGGCTTGCTGCACGCGCTGGAGAACTACGGCACGCTGCCGCGCGACGTCGTGCTGGCCCCGGCGATCGAACTCGCCGAGGGGGGCTTCGAAGCCGATCCGCACCACGTGCGCACCGTGCGGTCGCTGGTTGATCGCTTCGAGGCCGACGAGTCGTGGCGTCGCCGCTTCCCGCTCGTGTGGGAGCGCCTGGCGGACGAGGGGCGCCTCGAGGTCGGCGACCGCATCCGGTTGCCCGAGCAGGCGGCGGCGCTCGTGTTGATCGCGCGCGACGGGGCCGATGCGTTCTACCGCGGGGCCATCGCCGAGGCCATCGTCGAGTCGGTGCGGGCCGACGGCGGCGTGCTGACCATGGAGGACCTCGCGGGCTACCAGCTGCGACAGGTCGAGCCGGTGCGCGCGACCATCGGCGGGAGGACGGTGTTGTCGATGCCGCCGCCCTCGAGCGGCGGCGTGGCGATCGCGCAGGTCCTCGCGCTGGCCGAGCGGCTCGACCTCGCCATGCCCGCGACGGGCTGGCCCGCGCCCGCCGAGGCGCACGCGCTGGCCGAGAGCATGAAGCACGCCTTCGCCGACCGGTCACGGCACATGGCCGACCCGGCGTTCGTCGACGTGCCGGTGGCGGCCATGCTCTCGCAAGACGCGCTCGACCGCATGGCCGCGGCGATCGACCCGCGGGGCGTGCTCGAGCCCGAGGCGTACGGCACGGCATCGCTCGTTCCGGTCGCCCTTCCCGAGGATGGTGGCACGAGCCACATCTCGGTGATCGACGCCAACGGCGGTGCGGTCGCGTGCACCGAGACGATCAACCTGGCCTTCGGCTCCATGGTCGGCGCCCGGGGCTTCGGTTTCTGCCTGAACGACCAGATGGACGACTTCACGACCAAGCGGGGCGAGGCGAACGCGTTCGGGCTCGTGCAGTCCGACGACAACCTGCCCGAGCCCGGCAAGCGGCCGCTCTCGAGCATGTCGCCGACGATCGTGCTCGATGCGGATGGAGAGGTCACGGCGGTCGCGGGCGCCTCGGGCGGGCCACGGATCATCACGTCGACGGCCCAGGTCCTGCTGCGGATGCTCCGCGGCGGCGCGACCGCCAAGCAAGCCGTCGACGCCCCGCGGCTGCACCACCAGTGGCTGCCCGACCGGCTCTACGTCGAGGTGCGCGACGGCGCCGAGCCCGCGGCGGGCTGGAGCCGGGCGCTCGAGCAACTCGGCCACGACGTGTTCTCGCGCGACGACATCGGCGCGGTGCAGGCCATCCGGCGCGATCCCACGACGGGCGAGCTCGATGGCGCGGCCGACCCGCGCAAGGGCGGGGCGGCCGTTCGTCCGTGATGGACTCGTGAGTTCGGGCGGGCTGCGACGCGACGGGCGTCAGGCCGGCACGGCCCCGTGCTTCTTGGCCTTCTGGGCGTCGCAGTAGCTCTTGCCGGCCCGGGCGATCTCGCGGATCTCGTGCCACGGGCGGCTGCCGTGCAGGATGCGCTCGGCGTCCTCGGCGGAGATGGAGCCCTCGGCCACGTACGCGGCGATCTCGCGGGTGGTCATCTCCTGCTGGCGGTTCTTGAGGATGGCCTGCAGGAAGGCCATGAAGAAGAAGATGCTCGCCAGCAGCACGCCGCCGACGATGGCGACCAGGGCGATGAAGGAGGGGTCGAAGCCGGTGACCATGGGGTTCTCTTGCATGGCAAGGTCCTTTGTGGGGAAGGGGCGGGACGTCCGTCAGGGTAGGTGGGATTTTGGGGGGTCGGGTTTCAGGGGTGGGGAGGAAGCGACGGAGCGACGGAGCGACGGAGGGGAGACGAGGCACGAAGGGACGGAGGCACGGAGGCACGGAGGCACGAAGGGACGACGGAGAGACTGAGAGTCGGAGAGACGAAGTGGGGGAGATCGGACGCCGGAGCATCCGCCGAGCGAGTCTTCGAGCGAGAGCGCGTGCGGGAGGCGAGGCCGCTGAGCGGCCCGGCCGGTAGGCCGCCTTCAGAACTACCCAACCAACCCAACGACAACGCCCGGGCCAACAGGCGCCCGGGCGTCATCGTCTCGTGGGGTTTGGTTGGCGGCCTTACGCCGCGTCCTCCGACGCCGCGCTCGCCGGGCCGGACTGGCTGCCCTGGCTGCCGAAGCTCAGGGGCTCGGGCGTGGACCATTCGCCGGCGTTGTTGTTGCCCAGGATGCCGCGGACGCGGTACTGGATGCTCCGCAGCCCGCCGGGCACGGCCGGGTCGGTGTACATCTTCTCGCCCGTCACGGCGATGGTCGTCCACGGGCTGTCCTGGCCGACGAGGTCGGTCGTCGAGCGCTGGACCTCGAAGACGGCGCCGGCGGCGCTGACCTTGAAGCTCAGGCGGAGCGAGCCGTCGGGGAAGCTGGTGAGCGCCAGGTCGGTGGGCTTGGGCGGCGCGGGCCGCTCGCTGGGCTCCTTGGGCGGATCGATCTGGGCGAGGGCGTAGACGTCGGGGTCCTGGGTGGCCTTGGCGAAGGCGTCGATGGTGTCGATGTCGGCGCCGATGATGGCCTCCAGGGCGGCGAACGCGTTGCGCTTGGCAACGGTGGCGGCCTTGCTGGCGTTGCGGGCCTCGCGAGCGGCCTGGTCGGCCGCCTCGGCGGCCGCCGTCGCAGACTCCGTATCGAGCAACTGCTGGGACGATAACCCGATGACCGGTGGCGGCTCCTCGCCGCCGCTCCAGACGTCGATGTGCTCGCGTGCGAAGTCGAGGAACGCGGCGTCGGTGTCGGGGACTCGTGCCATGGTCGGCCTCCGGTGGATCCGTCGATCATCCCGGGTCGGCCGCCGGTCCCGTGCCGGTCGTGCCGCCCGCAGGGTGTGTATCGAGTGGATCGAGGAGTCACTCCACTCCGTGGGTGAGGATTGGGGCGGAAAAGTGGGGGTGTGGTCCGAGTACCGGGGCGGATCGGCCCTGGGGGGCCGGGATGAGGGTTCTTATTGGGCTCGGCCGTCTTCCCCCCTCTCCCCGCGTGCGGGGAGAGGGCCGGGGTGAGGGGTTTACTTTCAATTGCCGGCCCACCCCCGCTCCGAGTCCGCCACGTCCACGCCGCACGCAGCCGCAAGGAAGCACGAGCTCCCGCTCCCCCGCTCCCAGCGGGGGAGCTGTCGAGGTCTTCCGAGACTGAGGGGGTCTTGCGTTTGATCACCGACGAGTCCCGGCGCCTGCGCGAGGCGAGCGAGCCGAGCGATTTTGATCGGTTCGTGGAGGAGGCGGAGAGGATTTCCGGCAAGCCGGGGGAGAAGGACGGGAATGGGCGGTGAGGGTGTTGGAGACTAACAGTCGTCACGTCAGCGAGGGAAGGCGTTGCCGATGAGCTTTGCTTCAGCGATTGAAACACATTGAGCAACAATTGCATCGAGGACAGCTTCGATCTTGGTCGAGTCATAGTTGGTGTTGGCAATCCGAAGATTTAGAAAGTCCTTCATGTACTTGGTCTTGTGTTCCAATACGCCGTGGTATCGGTCCGTATCCTGGTCATACATCGTCCATCGAACCTGTGGCTCCGGCATGTCGGATCGATTCAGATCTAGATAGCACTCAATTGAAGCGGCCCTGCCGTTGACGTCGGCAGAAGAAACTCCTTCGGGACCCATCGTCGCAATATTTGATAGTTCTGGCAGGTCTGGCAAATGGAGAACTTTGAGGTTTGCCGGAAGCGAGAGGCTCTTTGTTTTATTGTACTGAGCCACACCTGCTGCGTCGTTGTCATAGAGAATGATAGTGTTGTTCTGAATCCCGATGCTGACCAGCCCCTGTGTGAAGCGGTGGAGATTCCCAGTTCCTGCGAATGGATAGCCTTCTTCCATATCAATGAATTGGAAGAAGTCGGCAATGTGCGGACGGTACAATCGCAGCGCTTGCTGGATGATCTTGGCATCGGAACTGCCCTCAGCGACCACGAGAAACCGCTGTCCGCGCGAGGCGCCGGCTTGAAACTCCTGGCGGGTAGCCCAACCTTCTCGTACAAGAGGTCCGAAGTCCCAACTCACATCGAGGTCGAGGTTCTTGGGGTTCCGGGCAAGCAGTCGAAGCGTTGCGTTTGCGCTGAAGCCTTCGAGGAGCAGGCTCGCATCCCGGAGGTCGGATCGTTGCCCCTCAGGGCTTAGTCGAAGGCGATCAAGAATCTCCTTCCACACAAACTCGCCCGGATCGTAGTCGCCACTGTAGTCTCCGCTAATCATGCTGACGTCGATAGTCACGAGGGCATCACAGAGTTCGCGAAAAGGAATTGGTTGTTCTGGGAGGTCATGGAACTGGTGGAGCTCTGCGTACTGGTGCTCTACCGCAGCCATGGTCACACCAAGTAGCTCAAGCCGGTCCACTACCTCACCGAGCGGCTTGCCGAAACCTTCATTCATTTCCACGACAGGATCGCCGTCTGGCCAGTCTTCGCTCGCGTAATAAGACGGCACGGGTTTGAGATCTGACGTTTGGAACAGGGAGCCGTGATCGGAGAAGAAGCGGTTCTTGCCCCAATCAACTTCGAGCTTGCCCAGGGCTAGGGTGATCATTGTGCCCAAGTTGCTAGGCCTTTCCCGTTGCGTCCGATGTCGTAGTTGGCTCTCCCTGCTTCGTCCTTTTTAAGAGTAGCTCAAGATGCTTTTGATGCCCGTCTTCAAGCAAGGTGCTCACTATCTGCTCCGGATCCGTCGCATCGAGGTCTTGCAGTTCCTTAGCCCGTTCAACAAACCAGCGGTTTATCTCAACAAACTCAGCTGGGCTCTCCACCCAGCGCGCTAGCACCCTGACGTGAGTGTTCGCATGAGTAAGAAAGCGCTCGTTTCGAGCTACGATCTCTTTTACCATCGATTCAGAGATCTGCTCGACAGGGGTGGAGCAAAAGCCCTCTCGAACATCAACATAGAGCGCGGCGTTCTTCGCTGTATTTGAATCATTATGGAACTGTGTCTTGTCATCTAGGAAAAACTGGATCGCCGCACTCCAGTCACCAGCCTCCCTCGCTCGTCTTTCGGCTTCAGTTGCTGGCATTAAGTAGGCATTAGTGGAGTTCTTCGCCTTGTGGCTCGCGAGTGCTTTCCAAAACTTCTTGCTGTCAGTAGTCTCGCCTGTCAATTGCTGTGATACTGCCCAGGCTCCGAGCATGTCGACTTTTGCACATTCCTCCAGTGAGATCTGATGCAGAAACAGCGACCTGGCTAGGGCGCCAGCAGCCCGCAGGATCCTGGCCTCAGAGTAAAGCTGTTCCGCGTTATCGCGCACCTTGCTTGCTGCGTCCAAGATTTCGCGTAAAGTGTCCGTCTCGCTTGTGGAGTTCTCAGGCGGCGTTGGGTCCATATGACACCTATCAGCTCATCGCGCAAGGTTGCAGCTATGCACGGCTGTCGACCATGCGACGCGTAATCCAGTATAGGGGAGGGCCCGATGAACTCCGCGAATAGCGACCGCCCAACCCCTTCCCCCGCCCCGCCGTGGCGGCTCGCGAAGCGGAGTCGCTTGCGCCGGTTGCGCCGGCCCGCTTTACGTGACGGCTGCATTCGTGGCTCCAGCCCGTCGCCCCTTCGGAGCGGAAGACCCCCTCAGTCTCGGAAGACCTCGACAAACCCTCCACGGAGTGGCCCCGCTGGGAGCGGGGGAGCGGGTGCAAGACCCCTCACCCCAACCCTCTCCCCGCGGACGGGGCGAGGGAGCAAGATGGGCCGAGAACCCGGGTGCCGGTGGCGCGTCGAGCACGACCGCCCAAAGCCGTCCACGGAGTGGCCCCGTGCGGAGCACGTCCGATCACGAAAGCCGCCCTCACGGCCCGCCAGGGCCATCGGCGGCCCGGGGAAAGAGTTTTCCTCGCGAGGGAAATGATTTCCGTCGCGAGGAGAACTCCTTCCCCCGCAAGGACAACGGTTTCCGGCGCAAGGAGAACGCCTTCCGTCGCGGGGAGAACAGTTTCCGATGCGACGAGAACTTCCTCGATCGCGAGGAGAAGAGTTTTCGGTGCACGGAGAACGCCGTCCCTCGCGACGAGCAGGTGCGGCGTCGCCCCGACACCGCGCGCGCTCGCGACTCGCGTATGGCCCCGCACCCCCGAGAACGAAGCACCTCGGACCCAACCGGCGGCCGCTCGCGAGCGTCCGGCGATCTCTACACTCCGCCCATGGACGGCCAGCACGTGGGCATCGGCTTGGCGATCGGCAGCGGCCTCGGGGTCGTGCTCGGCTCGATGCTGGGGGCGCTCTCAGGCGACCTTGGCCTGTGGATCGCCCTGGGCGTGCCGCTGGGCGCGGGGCTGGGGCTCGCGGGGGCGCTCGTGTGGCACGAGATGACCCGGCCCGCCCCGCCGGACGCCTGCCCCAACTGCGGCTACGACACCAGCGGCCTGCCCCGCCGGCGCGGCGCCGTCACGTGCCCCGAGTGCGGCGAGGCGTGCACGTAGAGTCGCGTGGCCTACCGGGCCTGCAGGAACGCGTTGCGCGTCGAGACGACGTTCACCGGTTCGCCCGTCACGGGCGCGAAGCCGCCCAGCGGGAAGCGCTGCGTGTAGACGTCCAGGGTCGGGTTGGCCACCTGCCAGCCCCGGCTCCACAGCGGGCCGAAGCTGCGGCTGATGGTCGTGTCGTAGATCAGGCTGTCGAACTCGAAGTCGAAGTTGCCGCGGGCGACCTGGGCGGCGAAGTCGACGTCGAAGGTCAGGTCGGTGTCGTTGGTCAGCTCGGCCGCGAGCGTGTACGTCGGGCGGATGGCGACCTCGGTCGTGCCCATGTTCGTGCCGACGCGCACCTGCGGCACGTCGGCCAGCGGCAGCGGGCCCACGCTCGTGCCGCTGGTGATCGTGCCGTCGGGCCAGCGCAGGTCGACCGACCGCGAGAAGTCGAGCGTCACGAGCACGCCCGCGTCGAGCCCGAACGCCTGGCGGTAGCCGATCGCGTAGACGTTGTCGAAGTCGATGACGTCGTAGCCGGTATCGAGCACGATGTTGTCGCTCATGCTCACGCGGATGCCCGCGCCCGTCGCCACCGAGCCGCCGGTGATGGCCGAGTCGACGTCGATCAGCGCCGTCAGCATCGTGATCTCACCCTCGGCCGCGAGCCGATCGGGGCCGGCGACGCCGCCCGCAGCGTCGATGCGCCAGTCGCCGACCGTGATCTCGGCGGCGGGGGCCAGGGGGCTGCCGATGGTGATGACCTGGCCCACGCCGCCCACGTCGACGCCCTTCCAATAGAAGCGGCCGTCGCCATCGGGGTTGAAGCCGAAGAGCGTCTCGCGCAGGTCGATGTCGATGAGCGGGTAGCTGCGGTGCTGGAACGTGCCGCGCTCGATGCCGCCGAGGATGGCCGTCGCCGTGCTGCAGCTGACGATGGCCTCGGCGAACAGGTTGTTGGAGACCGCGAAGATGGCGTCGAGGTTGGCGTAGGCGTCGGGCGAGCGCGTAATGAGCTGCGAGGCCGGCGAGAGCGTGGCCTCGAACTCGAGATCGAAGAACCCGCCGCCGAGCACGAGGGTGGGGGCGGTCATGTCGATGTCGTAGAACATCGCCGCGTCGACGGTGCCGCTGTCGAGCCCGAAGCCCACGCCCACGCCCAGCTCGGCGACCGCGCTCACGGCGAACCGCGTGTCGACCGTGACGCCCGAGGCCGAGACCGGGGGCGGGTTGATCGGCAGCGAGCCGGTCTCAGCGCCCACGGTGTAGTCCTGCGCGAAGTCGTACACGAAGCCGCCGCCGCTGGCCCACATCGACTGCTCGATGCTGGTGAAGCGCGCGGTGGTCCGCGAGGTCTGCTGCGCGACGGCGGTGCCGGCGACGGCGAGCAGGGAAATGGCGGTGGCCAACGGTCGGAAGTTCGTACGCGGCATCGTTTCACCCTCCACGATCTCGACCACATCGGCGACGCGGCGGGGCCCATCCGCGCTGCATCCCCGGATCGATGGTAGCGATCCGCCCGCGACGGCGGTCGGAGCATGCCCCCCGGAACGAGGCGGTCGCGGCGGCTCGCACGCGTCGGTTCGGCCGCCGATCTCCCCGCCGATCACCCGCCCAGAACCCCAGCATGCACGCACTACCCGGCACCCCGCCGGCCATGCCCCCCCGGCTACGCTGCCCCATGACCATCTCACGGCGTGACGTGCTCTCGGGCGGGGTGATCGGGGCGGCCAGCATCGCCGGGGCGTCCATCGGCCTCGGGCTGCCCAGGCGGGCGTTGGCGGGGGCGCCGAAGCCGCGGCAGGATGGTGGGGGTGGTGGGGGTGATGGGAAGCCGGCCGGCCCCGTGGTCGTCGCCAGCGCGAACGGGCTGGGGGCGGTGGAGCGGGCGTACGGGCTCATGGCCAAAGCAGAGAGCCCGGCCGATCCGGCCGACGCCATCGTCGCCGGCGTGTCGCTCGTCGAGGATGATCCGAACGACCTGACCGTCGGCCTGGGCGGCCTGCCCAACGAGGAGGGCGTCATCCAGCTCGACGCGTCGGTCATGCACGGGCCGACGCACAAGAGCGGCGCGGTCGCGTGCATCGAGGGCATCAAGAACCCCGCCGCCGTCGCGCTGCTCGTGCTCAAGCGCACCGACCACTGCCTGATTGTCGGCGAGGGCGCGCGGCGCTTCGCGCTCGCGCACGGGTTCGAGAGCGAAGACCTCATGACCGACCGCACCCGCGCCCTGTGGATGCGCTGGAAGGCCAACCTCAACGACCGCGACGACTGGCTCGACGACGACCAGCTCGACTGGGACCCGCAGGACCCCATGAACCGTGGGCGTGGGCCGATCGGGAGGAACGAGATCGGGCAGGAACTCGAGCGCCTCGCCGCCGACCACGACGTGCGCTGGCGGCGCGGCGTGCCGTACACGACCGGCACCATCAACTGCTGCGCCGTCGACGCCAACGGCGACGTGGCGAGTTGCACCACCACCAGCGGACTCTCGTGGAAGATTCCCGGCCGCGTGGGCGACTCGCCGATCACCGGGGCGGGCATGTACTGCGACAATGAAGTTGGCGCCGCGGGCGCGACGGGCCGGGGCGAGGCCGTGATCCTGAACTGCGGCGGCTTCAGCATCGTCCGCGCGATGGAACGCGGGCTGGCACCGAGCGAGGCGTGCCTGGAAGTCGCCGGCGACATCGTCCGCCGCACGAAGGAGAAGCGCCTCCGCAGTGACGACGGCCGCGTCAACTTCGACGTCAAGCTCTACGCCGTCCGCAAGGACGGCGCCTTCGGCTCGGCGTCGATCATGCCCGGCGGCCGCTTCGCGGTGTGCGATGCGCAGGGGCCGCGGATCGAGCGGTGCGCGTCGGTGTACGAGTAGGGCGTGTCGACTAGTGGCCGCTGAGGAAGAGCATCGAGCCGACGTAGGCGATCGGGCACGCGACGAGCGGGCCGAATACCCACAGCCAGAACGCCGCCGGGGTCTCGATCCCTTGCATCAATCGACGAATCCGTAGGCCCACGATGATCGGCCCAACCACCCACGTCGCCAGCCAGAGCAGCAGGCAGTACAAGGCGCAACACGCGGCACAGGCCCCGAGTACGTCGATCCACGGGTAAGGCCCCGAGCCCGGTTGTGATGCCAGGAACATGTCCACGCCATAGACCAGGCGCGCGACAGCGTACGTCGCGATGGAAAAGGGCACGGCGAGCGCGATCGGGATCCACAGGACGGCGTAGACGATGCTAAGGACCTTGAGATCCTGGTCCGGCCGCCGAGAAGCGTCGGCGCGATCGCCCGGGTCCATGCCGCACTCAGGGCATGCGAAGTCGTCGGGGATGCCAAAGAGGTCATACTGGCAAAAGGGACAGCGCACGGCACTGGTACCGTGATAGTCTTGCTCGTGTTCGTCCCAGCACTCGGAACACGAAGCCGTCAATCCGGAAAGATCATCCAGCCCATCACGACCCAGATCACGAACGGCAACGCGAGGGGCAGTGGGAGCACCAGCCAGAGCCACCATCGGGGGAGTCGCTGGTGTCGCTCGGTCCACCGGATCCACGCGACGTATGCGAGCAGCACGAGCAGGAAGGGCCACAGCAGCACCGAGCCCATCAGGCCCAGCAGCGTCAGCCCCATCGTGACGTCGAGGATCACGAACTCGCCGGTCTCGGTGTGCCGCCAGCCCGGTCCGCCGGGCCGGGACCACAGGTAGGCCATGCCCGCCACGATGTTGATGGCCGCGGTGACCAGCGGTAGGGCGGCGAAGAACGCGATGGCCCAATAGCACGTCAGCCAGTGGAAGCGGTCCTCGCGCCGGTCGCGCATCTCCTTACGCGTGGCCGCGTCGGTGCCGCACTCGGGGCAATTGGCGCCCGAGTCGATGCCGCCGAGCTCGTATCCGCATCGCGGGCAGCACCGGCGGCGGGCGAGCGTCTTGAGCGCGAGACCCATGGCACCTCCGCACGAGGCTACGCGACGGTCGCCAGCTCGGGCGCCACGCCCGCGGCGTCCTCGAGCACGCGGCGCCACAGCGACTCGAGCTTCGCGTCGCTCACTGGCACCGCGACGCCCAGCTCCTGCGCATAGGTTGCCACGCGCAGCTCCTCGCACATCCAGCGATACTCGGCGAGCGCCGGGCAGCGGTCCATGGCCTCCTGCGCCGCATCGGGCCCGAGCGCCAGCACGCGCCGGCGGCGGGCCTCGTGGTGGGCGATCTGCTGCATCGCGCGGTGGTCGCGGTCGATCGCCGTGCCGCGGAGCTTGTCCAGCCGCAGGCGGTCGGCGTCGAGGTACCTCGGGAGCCGCGCGAGCCAGACCGGCGGCGTGCGCGACAGGAAGCCGCCCGGCGTCAGGGCGCGCACGTGCTCGGCGACGTCGGCGGCGGCCGGCCGCTGCGGCGGGGGGATGTCGGCTTCGGTGCGCGCCCGCAGCCGAACGGCCCTCGCCAGCACCTCGTCGGCGAGCGTGACGGCCGTGTCGGCGGCGCGGCCGAGGTCGTCCAGCCCGTCCTCGATGGCCGCGTCCATCTCGTCCTTCGTGCGTGGCAGGGGCTTGCCCTCCATGAACGCCACCTCGGCCACGAGCGCGAGCAGGTCGCCGCGGAGCTGGTCGGCCGCGCCCAGGACGGAGTAGGTCGCCAGCAGCCCGTCCATCGCCGGAAGCTTCTCGACGTGCTGCTTCAGCGCGCGGCGGGCGGCGAGCATCATCAGCCGGCGCACCCCGCGGCGGTTGACGGCCTCGGCCGCCTCGGGTCGCTCGAGCATGGCGGTGCGCACCGAGTCGCCCATGTCGACGACGGCCGGGTAGGCAACCACGTGCACGCCCGGCCTTCGGATCTCGAGCTGCTCGGGCAGGCGGCCGAAGTCCCACGACGTGATCTCGCGGCGGTCGGGCCAGCGCCGGTCGGCCTTGAGCAGCGCATCGCGCAGGCGGTTGGAAAGGCGGGCCTTGAGGCCCATCAGGTCGCGGCTCTGCGCGAGCTCGTGGCCCTTGCCGTCGATCACGCGGATGTTCGGCCGCGTGTGCTCGGGCACGGGGGCCGATGCGAGATCGTTCGCGTCGACGTCGACGCCGGCGAGCTTCGCCACGTGCGTCGCGAGCGCCTCGGCCAGCGTGGGCGCATCCGCCTGGTCCTTGGGCTGGTCCTTGGTCTGGGCGTTGGCCTCGGCGAACGCCTGGGCGACGGCTTTGGCGTCGATGTTCCGCCGGACGGCCTTGGGCAGCGCGCGGAGCATTGCCTGGGCGCGCTCGGCGAGCAGTCCCGGCACCATCCAGTCGAGGTCGCTCGTGCGCAGCCGACCGAGGGCCTCGATGGGTACGTTGACCGTCACGCCGTCGTCGGCCTCGCCCGGCTCGAAGCGATAGGTCAGCGGAAGCCGCGTGCCGCTGACGTCGGCCTTGTCGGGGTAGCGCTCGGGCGTAATGGCCGACGCGTCGTTCAGGAGCAGGTCGCCGGTCGTCATCTCGAGGCGGCCTGGTTCTTCCTTCTCGGCCTGGCGGCGCCAGGTCTCGAAGCGCTCGGCCGTCCACACGTTGTCGGGCAATCGCTTCTCGTAGAAGGCGAATCGCCGCTGGACGTCGGCGACGAGGTCTCGCCGTCGGGCCTTGTCCTCCAGCGTGCGGAGCTCGTCCTGGAGCTGCTTGTTGGCTTCGAGGGCCTTGGCGTCGGTCTTGAGCTGGCCGTCGACGAGCCCGTGGTGAATGAACAGCTCGCGCGCCTCGGCGGGGTTGACGCGCCCGTAGTCGACGCGGCGCTTGGCGATGATCTCGAGCCCGAAGAGCGAGACGCGCTCGAAGGCGTAGACCTTGCCGCTGCCGGCGCGGAAGTGGGGGTTTTCGTACGTCCGCTTGCAGAGGTCGCCGGCGACCTGCTCGATCCACGACGGCCGCACGCGGGCGCACGTGCGCGCGAACAGCTTGGTCGTGCGCACGAGCTCGGCCGACACGATCCAGTCGAGCGTCGGCGCGTCCTTTCGCTTGGCTCCCTCGAGGATCGCGCTGCTCGGGTGGATCACGAAGTTCTGGCCGACACCCTGGAACTCCTTCTTGTCGCCCCGTTTGCCGATGCCGCCGAGGAACCCCGCCAGGATGGCCTTGTGGATCTCGCTGTAGGTCGCCGGCTTGCTGTTGATGTGGTAGCCCAGCTCGGCCATCAGCCCGCGGAGCTGCTTCTGCGTGTCGATCCACTCGCGCATCCGCGTGAAGCTGAGCATCCGGCTGCGGCAGAGGTTGCCCAGTCGGCCGGTGGTGATGTTGCGCCGCCCGCCGTGGGCGATCTCCCAGAGGTTCCAGTACGCCAGGAAGTCGCTCTCGGGGTGGTCGTACTCGGCGTGCAGCTCGTCGGCCTGGTCGCGCTTGTCGAACGGGCGTTCGCGCGGGTCCTGCACGCTGAGCGCGCTGGCGATCACCAGGATCTCGTTGAGGCAATCTTCCCGGGCCGCGGCGATGAGGATGCGGCCGATGCGCGGGTCGATCGGCAGGCGCGCCAGCTCGCGGCCGATCTTCGTCAGCCGCTGCTCTTCGTCGATCGCGCTGAGCTCGCGGAGCGTCTGCAGGCCGTCCTGCACGGCCCGTCGATCCGGACGCTCGAGCAGCGGAAAGTCCTCGATGTCGCCCAGCTTGAGGGCCTTCATCTGCAGGATCACGCCGGCGAGGTTCGTGCGGACGATCTCGGGATCGGTAAACCGCGGCCGGCTCTCGTAGCTGTTCTCGTCGTGCAGGCGCACGCAGATGCCCGGGCCCACGCGGCCGCAGCGGCCGGCCCGCTGGTCGGCCGAGGCCCGGCTGATGTTCTCGATGGGCAGGCGCTGCACACGCGTGCGCGGGCTGTAGCGGTTGAGCCGCGCAAGGCCCGGGTCGACGACGTAGCGGATGCCAGGCACGGTGATCGACGTCTCGGCGACGTTGGTCGCCAGCACGATGCGTCGCCCGCCGCCGGGCCTGAAGACGCGGTTCTGTTCTTCGGCCGACAGTCGCGAGTAGAGCGGTAGCACCGAGCGGCCAACCTCCTTGCCCTTCTCCAGGCTCTTGGCGACCTCGCGGATCTCGCGCTCGCCGGGCAGGAAGACGAGTACGTCGCCCTGACCTTCATGGCAGACGTTGTTCACCGCGTCGACCGTGGCCTTGACCAGCTCCCGCGTGTCGGTCAGGTCGACGCCCGGCGGCTCGTATCGCAGCTCGACCGGATACGTGCGGCCCGAGACTTCCAGGATCGGTGCACCATCGAAGTGCTCGCTGAATCGCTCGGGATCGATCGTGGCGCTGGTGACGATGATCCGCAGGTCCGGGCGCCGGGGCATGAGGCGCTTGAGGTAGCCCAGCAGGAAGTCGATGTTCAGGCTGCGCTCGTGCGCCTCGTCGACGATGATCGTGTCGTACTTCTCAAGCCAGCGGTCGCGCTGGGTCTCGGCAAGCAGCACGCCATCGGTCATCACCTTGACGGCCGTGTCCTCGCCGTGCCGCTCGTCGAAACGAACCTGATAGCCGACGAGCCCGCCAAGGTCGACGCCCAGCTCTTCCGCGATGCGGGCCGACACGCTGCGCGCGGCGATGCGGCGTGGCTGGGTGTGCCCGATAAGCCCGCCCGCGCCCCTACCCAAACCAAGGCAGATCTTGGGTAGCTGGGTGGTCTTGCCCGAGCCGGTCTCGCCGCACACGACGACGACCTGGTGCTCGCGGATCGCCTCCTCGATCTCGGTGCGGGCCGCGAGCACCGGTAGGTCGAGATCGAAGTCGGGCTTCGGGATGGCCTTGACGCGCTCTGCACGGCGATCAATGGAGGCCTCGAGGGCGTTCTGGGCCCTCAGGAGGGCCTCGGATGCGTCCGAGGTGCCTTGGCCACGCGAGATCTCATCCCGCAGGGTGCGCAGCTGGCGACGCAAGCGGCGACGGTCGGCGACCATCGCGTCGTCCAGGCGACGGAGCAGGCCACGGACGCTCCTGAGAATATCTGGCTGGCTGTGACTCATGCGGCGAACAATCGTAGTTCGCATTTCGGCGGGGCCCGGACGCGTCGGCTTTGCGCGAAGATCTCCGTCGGATTGGTCCGTGTTCGGCGTTTCTTCTTCCCGCGAACGGGTGGATCGATTACAATGGCCGCGAGAGGGATCACTGGAACAGCTCAGTGGAGGTGCAGCCATGGTGTGGAAGTACGGGCCCTGCGTGTGCGTGGCAGGACTGGTCGTGTGCCAGTTCGCGGCGGCGCAGCAGCCGATCAACCCGGTCGATCGATCAGCCTCGGCCTCGGCGTTTGCCGACGGCGAGCAGCGCGTTCGCTTCGAGCAGCTCTACCGGACGTTCGATGTTGAGTTTTCCGTGGGCGAGGCTCCGGCCAGCGTCGCCTCGATCGACCTTGATGCCGGGCCGACGGGTGACCTGAGCTTCGTCGTCGATGCCGTTCTGGACGTGGACGCGACGACCGAGGGCGTGCCAGACGGTCGCGCCACGTCGTTTGCCACCGAAAACCTGTTGTTCGACGTCGACATCGCCACGCCTTTCACGCTCGCTGCCATCTACGGCCGGTCCGAAGCGGTCGGAGCTGCGGCCAATAGCGGCACCATCCGTCTGATCGTCGAAGGCGAGGGCGTCATCGTCCTCGACTCGGGCCAGCGCGTGTCCGAGGTCGTGCTTCGGACCAGCGACAGCGCAACCGGAGAGACGGCGGCCGGCGACCTCGAGCCCGGGCAGTATCGGCTTCGGGTTGACTTCTCGAGCAACGCGGCGGCGATCGGCGGCGACGCCTCGGCTCACTTCGAGGCGCGGGCGTTCTTCGCGACGACGTGCCGTGCGGACGTAACGGCGGATGGCACGCTCGACCTGTTCGATTTCCTGGATTACCAGATCCTGTTTACGAACCGCAACCCGCGCGCCGATTTTACGGGCGACGGCGTATTCGACATCTTCGACTTCCTCAGGTTCATCTCCGCCTTCCAGGACGGGTGCTGAACTAGCGCCTGGGATTGCGGCCCGTGCGCGGGCGTGCGGGCGTTCGCGGAGGGGGGCCGAGCCGCCGAGTGGGCTGGGGCGATGCCGGTTCTGGCATTGGCTCGGCATCTTCCGTGGCCTCGATGGGCGATTGGGCCTCCGGCGGCGCGCCCGAGCCTTCCTCGTTCACGCGAGCGAACACGAGCCGGCCCGCCGATGTCTGCAGGGTCGAGCGCACCGTCAGCACGACCCGCTCGCCGATGCAGTCACCGCCATCCTCGGCGACGATCATCGTGCCGTCGTCGAGGTAGCCCACGGCTTGGCCCTGCTGCTCGCCGGCCCGGAGCAGGTGGACCTCGATCCGCTCGCCCGGCATGACGTTCGATCGCATCGACTGGGCAATGGAATGAAGGTTGAGTACGCGAACGCCGTGGATGCTGGCGGCGCGCTCGAGGCCGCTGTCGGTCGTGATGATGGTGGCGGGGGTGCGCTGGCCGAGTTCAATAAGAGCCTGGTCGACCTCGGCTGCGTGCTGGGTGACCGATTCGACGCTGACCTCGATGGCGCTGGACCGCTGCAACCGGCGGACGGCGTCGAGCCCTGCCCGGCCCCTGGTCCGCTTCATCTTGTCATGGCTGTCGCTCAGTCGCTGGAGCTCATCGAGCACGAACTGCGCGACGATGAGCCTGCTCTGGAACAGGCCCGTCTCGGCCATCGCGATCACGCGGCCATCGATGAGTGCGCTCGTGTCGAGCAGCCACGGCTGCGGACCGCGGATCTGCCGGCTGAACTCGACGTAGGGGATCACGAGGCGGAGGTCGTCCTGCGTCTGGAAGACGGTGACGATGGCGAGGTAGGCAAGACCAATGCCCAGCAGGATCTTGCCCATGGCCATGAGCTCGGGTAGATCGATGCCCCAGGCCTGCACGACGACGTCGATCACGGCCCACAAGACCAGCGTGGCGACGGTCGCGAGCACGAGCCCGACGAACACGCTCACGAGCGTTGCGATCTTCTTGCGGGGCGTCAGCAGGTCGACGGCGATCGCCGAGGCCGCGATGACGAACGCGGCGATCATCGTGGCCCACCAGTAGAGGCTGGCCAGCGGGGTCTCGTCAGGGTCGCCCTCGATGGGCGGACGCAGCACGAACAGCAGGGCCACGGTCAGGAAGAGCGCGAAGAACCCCACGCGCACGATCGTGACCAGCAGGAATCGCTGGCGACGCTGGCTCTCAATAGGATCGATCGGTGCCGACATGGGGTCCCCGGGTGCTCGTGCGGCAGGTCGCTCGCGACCGCCATACCCACCATCGACCATACGTTGCCAGCGGCCGCCGTGTTGCCCGCGGGGCCGGCGGGGGCTTCTCGGGGCCGTTGCAATCTGCTACAGCGTCCGGTATCATCCGCCCGCCCGCACCCCCTCTGGTTGGTGGCCGGGCCCGGTGCGTGGGTGGCCTCGTGAACCGGGTCAGGGCCTGACCGCAGCAGCCCTAAGCGGCGGTTGCCCGGCGCCGCCGGTGTCCTGGCCACCAACCACGGTGGGTGCCGCAGATGCGTCAAGGGTTCCCCGTCTGCCCGGCCCGGGCCGCACCGCCCGGCGTTCGTTGTCGTATCAATGCGTGTACGGACGATGGATTCTCGTACGCCCATGACCACCGAGCGCCCCAACCTCCCGACGCCCACACGCACGCTGCGGCTTGCCAGACTGATCGTCCGCCGACGGAGACTCTCGCACGCCGTGTGGTTGCTGGAGCGAAGCCTCGTCGTTGCCGGGCTCGCGGCTCTCGTGCTCGTTGTCGTGGCGCGGGGCCTCGGGGATGCGGCATGGGCGACGCCCGCCGTTGCTGGACTGGTCATCGTGTCCGCGCTCGCTGCAGCCGTGTGGGCCTTGTCGCGGCGCCGCTCAACCGAGAGCGCGGCCGCTGAGGCCGATGCCCACGCGGGGCTTCGCGATGCGCTCGTAAGCGCCGTCTTGCTCTCGCGTGGCAAGCCCAGCGAAGATCCGGGCTTCTCAGCGCTCGCCGTGTCGCGTGCCGAGTCGGTTGCGAGCCAGATCAAGCCAACCGAGGTTGTGCCGGTGCGGCTGGGCCGTGGCTCGATCGTCGGTCCGCTGGTCGTCGCGGTTGCTGTTGCGGCGGCCGCCTTGCTCCCGCCTTGGGGACGACAGCCGATCGCCCAGGAAGCGTCGGTCGTACGAACCGATCCGCAGCAGGTCGAGCAAGCACGGCAGGGCATCGAGGGCCTGGCCGAGGCGCTGGAGCAGCAAGCCGCCGAGGCAGGGCTCGACGAGCAGGACGAGGCGAGCGATCGCGTGCAGCGAGAGCTCGAACGCCTGCGCGAAATCGAGGACGAACTTGCCCAAGGATCGCGTGATCCGCAGGAGGCGATGACTGAGGCGGCGGCTGCCGCCACAGAAGCCGCCGAGGCGATTGAGGACGACGCCCGACGCCGTGAGCTCGCCGACGAGGCACTCCGGGACGCCCTGTCGAGGCTCGAGCAAACCGCCGACGCCGAGCGACTGGCGGAAGACTCGCTGCGCGGCGCCGCCGAGCGACTGGCGGACGCGATGGAGCGCGGCGACCTGGAACGGGCCGCCGAGGCCGCCGAGGAATTGCGCGAGCGGTCCGAAGATGCCGGCGTCACCGAAGAGGAACGGCGTGAGGCCGCCGAGCGGCTCCGCGATATGGCCGAGCGCCTCGATCAGCAAGCCGGCCGGGCAGAGCCCACGCCGCCCGCGACCGAGCAGCAAGACCCAGCGACGCCGCAGGATCCTCGGCAGAGCCAAACGCCGCAACCGGAGCAGTCGCCCGAGCAGGAACCGCAAGATCCCGGTGACTCATCGGCGCCGCAGCCCGAAGACCGCGATGCGCAGCCGGGCGAGCGGGATCAAGGAATCAACGATCAGCAATCGGATGCCCAGCAGGAGCCGGCGCGCGACGAGCAATCCGGCGACCGCGAACGAAGCGAACAACAGGACCAGACCGGTTCCGAGGCCAACTCCGAAGAGCAGCAGCGCGAGCAGGCCCGGCGCGACGCCCAGGACCAGCAGCAGCGGCTCAGCGAGTCGATCCGCGAGCAGGCCGACGAGATCGAACAGCAGCCCGGCGAGTCACAAGAGCAACCGCAAGAAGGCCAGGAGCAGTCGCAGGAGCAGGGGCAACCGGAGCCCGGTCAGGGCGAGCGGCAAGGGGCGCAAGATCAACGCGAGCAGGCGGGCGAGCCGTCCGAGTCCGGGCAACGCGAGTCCGGCCAGACCGAGCCGAGGCAGGCCGAGCCGGGTGGAGAGCAACCCGGAGAGCAACCGCAGCAGCCCAGCCAGGAACCGTCGCAGTCCGAGCAAGGCCAGTCCGAGCCGGGCCAACAAGAGCCGGGTCAGCAAGAGCAAACGTCTCGAGAACTAACGCCGGGCGCTTCGTCCGATCCATCGCAGACGGGTGACCAGGCGTCCGAGCAGCGACCGGGCGAGCAACCCGGCGAACAGTCCGGCGAACAGGCCCAGGAACAGGAAGGCGAGCAGGAAGGCCGAGAGCATGGCGAGTCGCAGGGTGATCAGCGACAAGGCCTGTCCGAACGACTTCGGGACCTTGCCGACCGGCCGCGCGATGCCCAGCGTCAGCAGCAGCAAGCCGAAGACCTGCGGCGTCGGGCTCGCGAAGCGTTCGACAACATGTCGCCCGAGGAGCAGCAGGAGTTGCTGGACCGCCTGCGTGAGCAGGGACGCCAAGACCCGGAGGGCCAGGAGGGCATGGCGCCCGGCGGCGAGCCGGGAGACGAGCAGGGCGGACCGGGCGAAGAGCTCGTGCCCGATGACGATCGTCGGCCGGGCGAAGGGCCAGACGACGTCGATCCCTGGCAGCGCGAACTCATGGACATGACTCGGTCCGAGGCAGGCCAGGACGAGGCCATGCGTACCGTGGCCGAGTGGTTCGGCGAAGGACGTGACGTACCTGGCGACGGGTCCTCGCCAGCAGCGCAAGACGTGCAGCGAGCCGCGCGAGGCGCCCAAGACGCCATCGAGCGGGAACGCGTGCCGAGGCGTCGCAGCGAGCTCATTCGCAAGGTGTTCCAGCGGTACGCCGAGCGATTCGGCCAGCAGGCGCCGACGCCCGCCGGCGAGTCCTCAGGCGGTGGTGGCTCGTGAGGCAGTTCGCGTTCGAGAACGCCTGGTGGCTAATGGCGGCGATTGCCGCAGTGCCCCTCGGCGTGATGGCGCTGGCAGCGTTCCGCACCATGACACGCACGCGGCGGAGCACCGCGGCCATCGCACGGCTCGTGCTCTTCTCGTTGATCGCCGTCGCGCTGGCCGGCATCAGCGGCATTCGCGAGAACGATCGCATGGCCGTCGTGATCGCCGTCGACGTGTCCGGGTCCGTACTCCGCTACGGCCCATCCGACGACGCGAGCGGCTCGCCCGTGCTGAACGCTCGTCGGTTCATCGAACAAGCCGGCGAAGACCGCGAGCGCGACGACATGCTGGGGGTGCTTGCTTTCGCCGATCAGCCTGCCCCCGTGCTGTCCCCCTCGTCTGGCCCGGTAGCCGACCGTGGCCTGCCCGAACTCGGCGAGGCCGGCACCGACATCGCTTCGGCCCTCAACGCGGCGGCCGCGATGATTCCGACCGACGCGGCCGGGCGAATCGTGCTCATCACCGATGGCAACGCAACGATCGGCGACGAGCTCGCCGCTGCCGAACGCCTCGCGCGTGCACGCACGCTCGGCGAGGCCGCTCGCGGCGGACTACCGATTGACGTGGTGCCCATCGAGTACTTCGTGCGACGCGAGGTGCTCGTCGAGTTCGTTGACGCGCCGCCGCGCGCCGCCAGGGGCTCGGTCACACCAATACGCGTCGGCCTGCGCGCAACCGCGCCCGCCGCCGGCACGCTCCGACTCCTGCTGAACGGCCGGGACATCGGCCAGGAGCGACGCGTCCTGCTCGACGAAGGGCGGAGCGTCGAGCTCTTCCAGGTACCTCTGCCCGAAGGACGCATCCATCGATTCGAAGCCGTATTCGAGCCCGAGGAACGCGAGGGCGTCGTGGCCGACACGACGCTTGCCAACAACAGCGGCCGGGCCTTTACCATCTCGCCCGGCGACGGAGCCGTGCTTTTCGTTCGCGGCGACGGGACCGCCCAGGGTCAGACACTGATCGAGACGCTCGAACGCCTGGGCCTGACAATCGAACGCCGCTCGCCCGTAGGCGTCCCAACCGATCTGGTCGAGTTCGAGGCGTACGACCTGGTGTTGCTGGTCGGCGTCGGCGCGGACGAAGTGCCCCAGGATGCACAGGAAGCACTCGCGACGTTCGTGACCGAGTTGGGCGGCGGATTGATCATGGTGGGCGGCGACCGCTCGTTCGGCTCGGGCGGCTGGCGTGGCTCTCCCATAGAGGCAATCCTTCCCGTCCACCTCGACCTCCCGCAGCGTGTCCAGACGCCCGAGGTCGCCATCGCCATCGTGCTCGACAACTCCGGCAGCATGCGACGCAGCGTGCTCGGCTCGGCGCGGTCGCAGCAGCGCATCGCCAACGAGGCCGCATCGCTGGCCGTGCTCAACCTGCACGACACCGATCAGGTCGCGGTCATCTCCTTCAACAACTCGACGAACCTGGTCGTACCGATCGGCCCCAACACCGACCCGCGCGATACTGCAGCCAAGATCCGGGGCATTCCTTCGGGCGGCGGCACGCGCGTCGGTCCAGCGCTCCGCCTCGCAGCCGACCAGGTTGGTAGCGTCGAAGCCAAGAGCCGGCACATCATCGTGCTGACCGACGGACTGTCGACCGATGCGCAGGTCCTGCCAGGGTTGGCGTCGCAGATCCACGCGCGAGACATCACGATCAGCACGATCGCGGTGGGGGATGCCGCCGACACCGACACCATGAAGCAGGTGGCCGAGGCCGCCGATGGCACGTTCTATAACGTCATCAACCCAAACGTGCTGCCGCAGGTGTTCCTCAGCGAAGTGCAAGTCACGCGCTCGCCGCTGGTGCGCGAGGGGCAGATCACGCCGGTCTTGCTGCCTTCGCCCTCGCCTGCCACCGTCGGCCTGGGGACACCACCGCTGCTGGCGGGCATCAACCTGACCCGCGCGAAAGACGATCCGACCATTACGCTTGCGATGGCGACCCGCCAAGGCGAGCCGCTGCTGGCTCACTGGAATGCCGGGCTGGGCCAGGTCGCGGCGTTCACTTCCGACACCGATCGATGGGCCGAGCGGTGGGTTTCGTGGGCAGGATACGAGCGGTTCTGGGGCCAGCTCACGCGGGCGATGAGCCGGAACACCGAGGATGCCGGGCTGACCATGCGTGTCAGGCACGACGATGGTCGGCTGACGCTGCAGGTCGAGGCCTACGACGAGGACGGCGTGCCGATCGATGGCATTGCCGCGACGGGCACGATCTACGACCCCCAGGGCCGGGCGTTCGACGCCGCATTGGGCCAGGTCGGGCCGGGCACGTACGAAGCATCGCGGGCCATCACGGGCGCCGGCTCGTACGTCGTGGTCGTGCGACCGACGCGCGAGGGGCGGCCGTTGCCGCCGATGCTCGCTGGCGTTCCTGTCTCTGGTGGCGTCGAGTATCGCAGCCTGTCTTCGAATGCTACTGCCGTGCGCGCGATCGCCGAGGCAACCGGCGGCCGGGTACTGAGCTTCGCCGACGCAGAGCGCGTCTTCGATCGCGGCGACGTCCGCCCGAGCGAATCGCGCAACCCACTCTGGCAGATCGCGCTTGGTTGGGCCCTGGCCGTCCTGGTGCTCGACATCGGCACGCGCCGTGTTGCTTGGGATCGGCTGCTCAGCAGCGCGTTCGGGGCCGACTGGCTCCGTGCGACGGCGACGCTCACGTCGCAGGGTCGCGCCGCCGGCCGATCGATCGGTGCCCTGCGGACCCAGGCTGGTGCGAAAGCCGACGACCGCGTCCGCCGGACGCGGAACGCCGACGTCGACGTTTCGGCGACCGCCGCCGATGCACAGCGATCGGCTCACGAGGCTCAGCAGCGCATCCTCCGCGCTCGGGCCGAGCGGCTGGCGGCCCGAGCCAGAGAGTCCGCGGCCCCATCTGATCCGAGCGTGCCGACTGAGCCGCGGAAAACGCCGCCGCCCAAGGCCGAGCCCGAGGCCGAAAGCGGGTTGCTCGCAGCCAAGCGACGGGCGCGGCAGAGGTTCGAGGAAGATTGACCGACCCGGGCCGTACGCCTCACAACGCGGTCGCACGAAATACGCCCCGTGGCCTTTCGACCACGGGGCGTGTGTCAATCAGGTACGGCCGACGAGCGGACTCGTCAGCAGAGGGTCGGGCTCAGTTGCCCGCGGTCTGGCCCGAGCTCGCCTCGAGGGCGACGGCCACCTCTTCCTCCTGCGGGCTGAAGCGGCGGATCTGGGCGGCGACATCGTCGAGGATGCCGGCCATGGACTGCTCGCTCAGCGTCTCGTTCTGGGCCAGCAGGCCGTCGATCTTGTCGGCCGAGAACGGCTTGATGCCCGCGGCGTCGGCCAGGGCCGACTCCTGCGCGATGCGGTTGGCATCGACGCGCTCGGGCAGTTCGGGCGTGCCGAACCAGATCTTGACCTTGCTCAGGTCCATGGCCTGCTCGCCGGTGATCTCGGCGCCGACGACGGCGACGACATGGCCCGAGCGATAGCCAACGTTGAGGCGCTGCGCGGTGGTGTCGCCGACGTAGAGCACCGGCTCGGCGCTCTGACGCGGGTACACCAGGTCGGGGTTGACCTTCAGCACGATGATGTAGCCGCTGTCGACGACCGGGCGCTCGGCGCGCCAGGTGCTGACCTCACCCTGGTCGAGGGTGAACGGCTGGGCAAAAACGATGTCCTGCACCGCCGCCGGCGTTGCAGGCGTCTGCGGGGGAGCGGCGACGACGACGGCAGCAGCCAGGACGGACGCCGCGAGCGTGGTGTTCAGAAACTTCATGGCTCTCTGACTCCGATTGTTATCGGTGATCGTTCAGTTTAGTCCGCGTCCCGAAGGACGCGGACCCCGTGGTGAGGTGCAGGGTTAGCGGAGCAGTTCCAGGTCGTCGAACCCGATGCGGCCGCGGTTGGAGCCGAAGGACGGCCCGAACTCGAAGCGGACGCGGTCGATGTTCGAGAGGTCCAGGGTCGTTCCGTCACGCAGGAAGTCCTGCACGTTGATGCGGAACGTCTCGAACTCGTTGCCCCAGCCCGCGCCCGAACCGGCGCCGGTGCGGGGGAAGGGCTCGTTCAGGCCCGCGTTGCCGTAGGCGCCGATGTTGATCGAGCTGCTGTTGCCGTCGCCATCGATGACCGTGACCGTGAAGGTCTGGTTGGCGGAGATCGCCACGGTATCGGGGTGACGCGTGCCCTGGCAGGCCCGGAAGCTCAGCGTGCTGTACTGCGTCCAGTCCGTGAACTGGGCCGTGCCGAGCAGGTCCCACTGCAGGAAGCGGTCGATGTTGTAGTCGAACACGATGCCACGGGTCTGATCGCCGCCGTTGTTACCGCGGGTCATGCCGTTCATCGGGTCGGACGCGGTCCACGTGAACGACGTGTTGTTGTCGTCCAGGCGTCCCTCGGTGAAGTTGGTGACGTTGAAGCTCACCGTCGCGCCAGAGCTGGCGATCGTCGAGGACGACTGCGTCTGGAAGTCATCGATGATGGTCTTCTCGGACAGGTCGAACGGCGCCTTGTACTCGTTGACGACGTTGGTCGAACTGCGGACACCCAGGGGTCGGGTCGACTCCTTCTCGCGCTGGACGTACTCCATGGCGACCTCGTTGCCGCGGGCCGCGTTCTGGATCAGCACCAGCCACGCGATCTTGGCAACCTGCTGGGCCTCCGCCCGACCGATCTGCAAGGCAGCCGGTCCGCGGTAGTCGTTGAAGCCGCAGCAGTTGAAGTCGTTGTGGTCAGCGCCGAGCACGTACGTGTTCGTGCGCTGGTTGTCGCCCACCTCGGTGTTCGCCCGCTCATAGATGGCGAAGTACTGGACGATGGGCGAGGTCGGCCCACCGTTCACGTCGCCATCGCCCGAACCGGCGATGTGGTGGTGGTTCGAGCCGTGCGGGTTCGAACGCGTCGTCAGCAGGAAGTCGGTCGGCGCGATGCTCGACACGAGGTTGATGTCCGAGATGTCGTAGTTGACCGGGTTGTACGCGCCGTCGAGCAGCTTGTCGTACGCGCGGGCCACGCCCTCGCCGCCACGGCTGTGGCCGATCCACGAGGTGTTGCTCTTGTCCAAGCGGCCATTCAGAGCGCCGCCGGCGATCGTCGCCAGGTTGCCCCAGAAGTAGTCGGTGTGGCGCAGGATCGTCTCGCTGGCCGTCTCGATGCCCGGAACGGTGTCGTTCTGGTGGCTCATCACGACGAAGCCGTGGCTGGCGAAGTGATCATGCATGTAGTCGTACCAGCGGTAGTCCTGGCCGTTGCCGTGCGCGATGATCACGACCGGCACGTCCGTGCGGCTGCCGATGTCGCTCGGGTAGGTCAGGCGCTGCTGGTTGCGGCTGCCCGGGATGCCCGGGAACGATGCCGTGTAGGTTTCCACGCGGGTCCGGGCGGCCGGGCCGAGCGTGGTCAAGTCCTTGAAGAGCCACATGCCGGCATCATCGAGGCCATCGATGATGTCGCCCTCGTCGAGCATGCCGTTGCGGTTGGCATCGACCACGATGTCGTAGGGAACGCCGAGGTTCTCGCCAGCGTCGGCGTTGAGGAAGGCAATGCCACCCTGCTCGAGCTGGTTGTTCGCGGTCGAGGCGCCTCCGCCGAAGGTGCCGGGCTGCGGGAAGCCGCGGGCATCAGTCAGTGAAGGATCGCTGCCCCACTCGGACGCGGTCTTGTCTTCGACGATGTAAACGTCCACGACGCCAGTGGGGGGCGTCACCACGCCGGGGTCGATCGACACCCAGAACGACCGATCGGCCTGGAACGCCTTGACGTAGTCGGCATGCGGGAACTGCGACAGGTCCTCCGAGGCCAGCTCGGCCGAGACGATCTCGCCCGTCGGGCAGCCCATCGCGAACTCGTTCTGGAACTGCAGGAAGTCGAAGATGTCCAGGCGACCGTTGCCGTCGAAGTCGGCGCGCAGGTCGCCAGCCGCGAACAGGTTCTGGAACTCCAGGAAGTCGAAGACGGTCAACTCGCCGTCTCCGTCAAGGTCGGCGCGGCAAGTGCCTTGGGCGTTCGCCGTTGCGGCGAAAACAAGGCCAGCCGCGGCAGCCAAAGAGGCCGCGCGACGGAATTGCATCGGCATGGGTGCTCTCCTCTGAAATTGGGTGTATCGTGATCTCTCTGTACCGGTCCGCTGGTCCAGTGTACCAGCAGCCCCCCGCAACCGGGAGGAAAATGCGGATAATTGACGGGGCTCACAAGGTTCTGGGACCTGACAGTCCCACCCCTGAACTCCCTCCTTCTAATGCTACAAGGCCGCAGTGCGACCCGTTACCCCCTGCATGGCCCGGGAGCATGCCGGCTCTGGCGGTCGGCCGGAATACCTGATCACCCGTAAGAGTTCACCGCATCGTATAGGGAATGCCCTCTTTCGGCCGCATGGCCCTCGGGGGTGGTTCTTGAATAGGGGGTGGCCACGATGAGCCCATCTTCGCCACGCAACCAGAACGCACGCCCACAACGCAACTTCGACCCGATGATCCGCAACGACCAGCAACCCGACCAGCCTCTCGACGCGACGCCAACGACGGCGTCGGCGCGGCTCTTGGAGTGTCATCCAGCGCCGGCCTACGCCGTGCGGTGGAGCGACGGCAAGATGGTGGTCGACTGGGCCAACGCGATCGCCCGCAGCCTGGGCAACCCTTCTGCAGCATTGGAGGCATTCGGCGTCGACGAGCACGTTCGCACCGAGATGACCGACGCGCTCCGCGAATGCCGAGCATGTTGCCTGCGAGATGCGGGCAACCGGGAGGTTCGGGTCGAGTTGGTCCGCCAGCCCGGGTCCGAGGACGCGGCATGGTTGCTGATGATCGAGCGCGATCGTGGCCCCGCGGCCGGCGATATCAAGGCCGGACTGAGCGGCGGAGCGGGCGGCACGATGGAACTGCTCGTGGCCGCGCTGGACGTCATGCCGGCCGAGGTTGCGCTGCTGGACAACTCGGGCCGGATCATGGCGGTCAACAAGGCCTGGCGTGAATTCGCACGCCTCAACGGTCTCGAATCAGACGACGCGTGCATCGGCTCGAACTACCTCGAAGCGTGCGATCAGGCCGACGGAGAAGCCGCGATCGAGGCCAACGCCGTCGCGAGCGGACTTCGATCCGTGCTCGCCGGCCAGAAGTCGGCCACGTACGTTGAGTATCCGTGCGACAGCCCGGACGAGCAACGCTGGTTTCAGGTGAGAGCCTCTGGATTCGAGTGGAGCGGAACGAGATACGCGGTCGTCGCGCACGAGTCGCTGACCGAGTCGAAGCGTGCCGAGCAGCAGCACCGCCAGCAACTCGACGAGATGACGCACCAGTGGCAGAAGAACTCGCTGGGAGAGCTCGCCAGCGGCATCGCGCACGAGCTCAACCAGCCTCTGGGTGCCATCACGAACTACATGAACGGATGCCTGCGCCGCCTGGAGGCGGGCACCATCGATCGGGAGCAGCTCATCAAGACCGTGCGGGGCTGCGCCGAACTCGCCGAGTTCGCCGGCGGGATCATCAAGCGGATGCGCGGCTTCGCGTCGACGACTTCATGCCAATACCAGCCCATGTCGCTCAACGACTCGGTTCGTCAGGCAATCAAGTTCTTCAAGGCGAGCCCCGAGAGCGCGAAGGTCCGGCTCCGAGCCGAGCTCGCCCAAGACTTGCCGATCGTCCGTGCCGACGAAGTCCAGATCCAGCAGGTGGCGCTCAACCTGCTGCGCAATGCGCGGGACGCGGTTCTCGCTGCGGGCTGCTCGCCGGCCATCGTCCGCGTGCGGACGTACGTGGACGACGAGAACATGGTGTGTCTCGCGGTTTCCGATAACGGCAAGGGGCTGCCCAACGGCGTCGAGGGCCGGCTGTTCGAGCCATTCTTTTCCACGAAGAGCAAGGGGATGGGCTTGGGCCTGTCCATCAGCAAGACCATCGCCGAAGTGCACGGCGGTCGTTTGACCGCGTGCAACGCAAAGGGCGAAGGGGCGTTGTTCGAGCTTCGGCTGCCTGCGCATCAGCGGGCCGCAGGCATCAACGGAGATCGGACCGCCGAACGGGGCGACTCGCTCGCCCAACATTCATCACGATCCAAGAACCAAGGAGGCGTCGCATGAGCCAGGTACAGACAGAAGAAACCCCCATGACCAAGGCGGCGACCGTGTTCATCGTCGACGATGATCCGTCGATGCGTGACTCGCTCCGCTGGTTGATCGAGTCGGTCGGCCTCAACGTCGAACCGTTCTCAAACGCTGACGCGTTCCTCGAAGAATTCTCGGGCGACGCGCCCGGCTGCTTGGTACTCGACGTACGCATGCCCGGTACGAGCGGCATGGAGTTGCTCGACATGCTGAAGGGGCGTGGCGTCAAGCTGCCCATCATCATGATCAGTGGCCACGGCGACGTCCCCATGGCAGTGCAGGCACTCAAGCGCGGCGCGATCGACTTCCTCGAGAAGCCCTTCCGCGACCAGGAACTGCTCGAGCAGATCTCCCGCGCGATCGAAGTCGACGAGGAACGACGCTCGCAGGCCGCCAGCGTCGCTGGCATCCGTGGCCGGCTCGAGAAGCTGACCCCGCGCGAGCGTGAGGTCATGGAGCTGGTGGTCGACGGCTACGCCAACAAGCAGGTGGCCGCCAAGCTGGGCCTGAGCGAGAAGACCATCGAGGTCCACCGCTCTCGGGTCATGAGCAAGATGCGGGCCCGGACCCTGCCGTGCCTGGTCAAGATGGCCGTCGCCGTCGGCGTGGCCGAGGCGACCGATTGCGCCGAGCAGGACACCAGCACGGTCTGACCGGCTCGCTTCTACACTTGGCTGTATGACGAGCCAGTCGGCGGGCCATGAGCATCAAGTGATCGTGATCGGCGGCGGACACGCTGGCGCAGAAGCCGCGTGGGCCGTCGCCAATCTGTTGGGCGGCGAGAAATCCGTCGCGCTCGTCACGCTCCGCATCGACACCATCGGAGCGATGAGCTGCAACCCGGCCATCGGTGGGCTCGCCAAGGGCCAACTCGTCAACGAGATCGACGCGATGGGCGGGCTCATGGGGCTTGCGGCCGACGCGACGGGCATCAACTTCGCGCTGCTCAACCGCAGCCGCGGGCCGGCCGTTCGGGGTCCGCGCACCCAGAGCGACAAGCTGGCCTATCCGCGGGCCATCCGATCGATGCTCGACGCCCGTCCGGAAATCGAGATCATCGAAGCGGCGGTCGAAGCGTTCGTGCTCGAGGGCGATCGCGTGGTCGGCGTCCGGCTCGGGCCGGGGACCGGCGAGCAGCGCTCTTTTCCTGCGGAACTACGCACCAGCGCCGTCGTCCTGACCACCGGGACGTTCATGCGCGGGCTCATGCACACCGGCGAGCAGAAGTCGGCCGGCGGCCGTCACGGCGAAGCGCCGTCCGTTGGCATCTCGGCGGAGCTCACCAGGCTTGGCTTCGAACTCGGCCGGCTTCGCACGGGAACGCCGCCGAGGATCCAGAAGTCCTCGATCGAGTGGGATCGCCTGGAAGACCAGCCGCCCGACGATAGCCCCGAGCCCTTCAGCCGCCTCACGCCGCTGCCTGGACAGGCGGTCGGCTGGACGGTGGGGGGCGTGGCGGCGCCGCACTTCCCCGTTCTGACGCCGACGCCCTGCAAGAAGACGAGCACGTCGCCCGTGGCCCACGAGTTCGTCCGCCAGAACCTGCACCGAGCACCGATGTTCCGCGGCGACCTCGCGCCCGGCCCGCGCTATTGCCCGAGCATCGAGGACAAGGTCCATCGGTTCGCCGAGCGCACGTCGCACACGGTCTTCCTCGAGCCCGAGAGCCTCAAGAGTGACTGGGTCTATTGCAACGGCATCGCGACGAGCCTGCCCGCCGACGTGCAGGACGTCGTCGTCCACACCATGCCCGGTTGCGAGAAGGCCCGCGTCTACCGCTGGGGCTACGCCGTCGAGTACGACATGGTCCGCCCGCACCAGATCGAGGCGACCGGCCGCACCAAGCGGTACGAGGGGCTCTTCCTCGCCGGACAGATCAATGGCACCAGCGGCTACGAAGAGGCGGCGGCCCAGGGCCTCGTTGCCGGCATTAACGCGGCGTTGCTCGCGAGCGGTTACGAGGCCAACTTCGTGCTCGGCCGCGACGAGGCCTACGTCGGCGTCTTGATGGATGACCTCGTGACGCGGACGCCGGTCGAGCCCTACCGGATGTTTACCAGCCGGGCCGAGCACCGCCTGCTGCTGCGGAGCGACAATGCAGCCGAGCGCCTCACGCCGAAGGCGATCGAGCTCGGCCTGCTGCAGTCGACCGAGATCGGCCGGCAGCGCATCGAGAGCTTCGAGCGGAGTACGAGCGAAGCTGATGCACTCCGCTCGCTCGTTGCCTCGGCAACCATCAACGGCCGACCAATGTCTCACGCGCTCCGCCAACCGCAGTACGACGACGCCAGCTTCGAGCGCGACGTCTCGCAGATCGCAGGCCGATCGTTCGACCCGCGCGTGCTCCGCATGGTTGCGGCCGAGCACCGCTACGAGCCCTACATCAAGCGGCAGGCCAACGAGATCAAGCGGCAGCGCGAGATGGAGCGTCGCCGCATCCCCTCGCACGTCGACTACAAGACGATGTCGAGCCTGCGTACCGAGGCGCGGCAATCGCTCGATCGTTTCCGTCCCGCGACGTTCGGCCAGGCGTCCAGGCTCGAGGGCGTGACGCCGGCCGATCTCACGCTGCTGGCGGTGCTCGTCGGCCGGCAGGGCTAGGCGTTAACTCCTCTGGCGGCCCTCGATGACCGCCGTCAGCACGCCGATGCCGATGAGCATGAGGTCATCGAGTTGCTCGCTATCCTGCAGCACGGCCACGCCCATCTTGAAGACGAACGGATTGAAGTGCTGGCGGAAGATGGCGATCTCGCCGCCGCTCATATCGGTCAGGTAGTACTTCTGGGGCATGAACGTCGCCGCCGCGTCGATCGTCCGGCGGAGCAATCCGCGAAACGTCGAATCCTCGCGAAGCGTGCCGATCTGCTCGCCCCGGTCGTCAAAGACCATCCATTCGTCGCGTACGAACGTGCTCTTGAGCCCCTTGCGCCGGAGCGAGCCGATGGACTGGCCGTTGGGCAGCACGACGTCGTAGGTCGCGCCGAAGTCGATGATCTGTCGGGCCTTGATGCGCAAGAGTTCGGTATCACGCGAGCGGTCCGTAAAGAGGACGATCTCCTCCTTGAACTTAAACAGCTTCTGTCGGCAGTAGCCGACCATCTGGCCGTCGCGGTCGGTAATAAAAAACTGCGGGACAAGGTCGAAGACCTTGGCCCGGATGGTGTACTGCTCGTTGTGGTTGCGAGAGTGGGTGGCGGCCATGGTGGCCCATGTTAGGTCCGGCTCAGTCCTCGGCGGTCTCGCCGACGACCCACCGCTCGAAGTGCACGAGCTTGCCCTTGGAGCCCACGAGGTCCTTGATCTTCGTGGCCGGGTCCTTCACGAAGGGCTGCTCGACCAGGGCGACGGTCTCGAAGAACTTGCGCATGCCGCCCTCGACCATCTTCTCGGCGATTTCCTGGGGCTTGCCGCTCTCCATGGCTTGGGCAAGGCGGAACTGCCGCTCCTTCTCCACCAGCTCGGCCGGCACGTCGTCGGGGTTCACGCCCGCGGGGGTGGGCACCGCCGCCACGATGTGCATGCAGATGTCCTTCATGGTCGAGTCATCGACGTCGCCCTCGGCCTGCAGCAGCACGCCCGTCTTGCCGTCGTGGTGCACGTAGCTGGCGAACTTGCCGCCCTGCAGGGCCTTGCCGCGGGCGTAGCTGATGTTCTCGCCGGTGGTGATGCGGATCTCGTCGAGCGTGCCCGACGCCGAGTCGGGCATCGCGACCTCACCGGCCCCGGCGTCCTTGGCGGCGCTGGCGATGTCCTGGGTCATCTGCACGAACTTCTCGTTCTTGGCGGTGAAGTCGGTCTCGGCCCGGATCTCAACGATGGCGGCCTTGTCGCCGTCGATCGCCACGCCGATGCGGCCCTCGCCCGCGGCCCGATCGGTCCGAGTCTCCATCTTGCCCTTGAGCTTCTTGCGCAGCAGCTCCTCGGCGGCGTCCTGATCGCCGCCCGCCTCGGTGAGTGCCTTCTTGCACTCCATCATCGAGAGGCCCGTCTTTTGACGCAGCTTCATGACGTCCTTTGCGCTCACTTCGACTTGTGCCATGCTCAGTCTTCTCCGGCTCGATGGGCCGACCGCTGCTCGGGGTCGGCGGGTGTCTCGTGGTTCGTGTTGGGCCGCGATCCCGGGAGCGGGGCCGCGGGGGAGTGGCTCAGTTTTCGGTAGCCGTCGCGGCGGGCTGGTCGGCCTCACCCTCGGCAGCGGGGGTGGGCGTGGGCGCATCGGCCGAGTACTGGGCCCGGCGGCTGCGGCGGCGGGGCTGCTCGGCGGCGCTCTCGTCCTTGTCGCTGGCGGCTTCGCTCACGCTGCGTCCCTGCTTGCCCTCGGACACGGCCTTGCACAGCTCGCGGATGATCACATCGATCGATCGCATGCTGTCGTCGTTGCCCGGGATCGGGATGTCGACCACGTCCGGGTCGCCATCGGTGTCGATGAGCGCGATCGTGGGGATGCCAAGCTTGCGGGCCTCGCGGATGGCGGTCATCTCGCGCTTCACGTCGATGATCATCAGGGCGCCGGGCAGCTTGTCCATGCCGCGCACGCCGTCGAGGTTGCGGCGGATCTTGGTCATCTCGCGGCGGAGCTGGCTCTCCATCTTCTTGGAGTAGCTGGCGAAGTTGTCTTCCTGCTCGATCGCCTCGAGCTCTTCGAGCCGCTTCAGCCGCGTGCGGATGGTGCGGAAGTTGGTCAGCATGCCGCCGAGCCAGCGCTCGGTCACGCAGTGCATGCCCACGTCCTTGGCCCGCTCTTCGAGGATGTCCTTGGCTTGGCGCTTCGTGCCCACGAAGCACACGTCCTTGCCCTCGGACACCGTCTTGGCCAGGAACCGCTTGGCCAGCAGCAGGCCCTTGACGGTCTCCTTGATGTCGATGATGTGCAGACCGTTGCGCCGGTCGTAGATGTAGCGGTTCATCTTCGGGTTCCAGGCGCTGGAGCGCTGGCCGAAGTGGATGCCCGCTTCGATGAGGTCCTTGACGAGAGAGTTTTCGGTTGCTTCGGCCATGGCGAGAGCCTTTCGTGCAGCGTCACCGGCGGTAGCAAGGCCCGACCCCGACGCTCGGCACGTGCCGGCCTCAAGGGTGCCCCGCCCAGGGCGCTTCTCGTGGGACGGCCGGACTCGGCCGCTCCGGAATCAAAAAAGCGCCGGCTCCCATCCCGTAAGCCCGCCTCCGAACGAATGGGGCGAGACTCGGGGTTCGGGATTGCCCGCGTCGGCACACTCGGACCACCGTGCCGAGGCAAAGTATAGCCGTTGCCGAGGGGCCTGCCCTTGCATGCGCCCACCCGATCGACGGCCATAGGCTGAGGCCGACGCCCATCCCCGAGTTTGGCTTCCGCCAGGAGACCCCGCCATGCCGCCCGTCGAGTCAACGATGCTGCCCCTGGGTTCGAAGGCCCCCGACTTCAGCCTGCTGGACTACTCGGGCTCGAACCCGCCCGGCACCGTCATCGACCTCGACGGGTTCCAGGGTGCCAAGGTGCTGGTGGTGGCCTTCATCTGCAACCACTGCCCCTTCGTGAAGCACGTTATGGACGAGCTGGCCCGCCTGGGACGGGATTGCACGCATAAGGGCGTCGCGTTCGTGGCCATCATGCCCAACGACGTCGACACCCACCCCGACGACGCCCCCGAACGCATGGCGGAGATCGCCCGCGAGCAGGGCTTCGAGTTCCCCTACCTCTACGACGCCGACCAGTCGGTGGCCAAGGCCTACCAGGCCTCGTGCACGCCCGACTTCTTCGTGTTCGACGCGAACTTCGAGCTGGCCTACCGCGGCCAGCTCGACGACAGCCGCCCGGGCACCGACGAGCCCGTGACCGGCCGCGACCTGCGGATGGCCATCGAGGCGGTCATGACCGGCGAACCCATCGACTGGCCCCAGAAGCCGAGCATCGGCTGTTCGATCAAGTGGAAGCCCGGCAACGAGCCGGAATACGCCCGCTGAGCCATCGGTTGCCCGCACACCCCCCGTGGGAGCAGCGAACCCTCTTTGGAGATCATCGACATGCAGATTCGAAAGATCCTCGCAGGCGGCGGCCTGGTCGCCCTGGGCGCCATCGGCGCGACCGGCGTGGCGGTCCTGTCCAACGGCCAGCCCCCGGCCGCGGCGTCGGCCGCGATCACGCCGGCGTCGTTTACTGCAGCGGCGGCTGCGGGAGAGATCGACGGCGTGCATTCGGGCGTGGTGTTCCGCATCATGCACGGTGGGTCGTCGCCCTTCCACGGCATCTTCCCGGGCATCGAGGGCACGCTCGACCTCGATCCCTCGAACCCTGAGGCTGCGTCCATCGACGTGACCATCGACGTCACGCGCGTGCTCACGGGCAACAACTCCCGCGACGAACACCTCCGAGCCCCGGACTACTTCAACGTCCGCCAGTTCCCCACGAGCACGTTCAAGGCCAACGGCGGCACCGCCAACGGCGACGGCAGCGTGACCGTCGACGGCGAGCTCACCCTGCTGGGCAAGACCCTGCCCGTCTCGGCAACCATCACCAAGACCGGCGAGGCCGACTTCCGCGGCCAGCCGTACTCGGGCTTCGAGGCGACCATGAGCTTCGATCGCAGCGACTTCGGCATGATGACCGCGATCGAGAACGGCGGGCTCGGCGACACCGTCGAGCTGACCGTGTTCGTCAAGGCCGCCCAGTAGCGCCGCATGGATCCTCGCATCAACGCTGCGCTGTACGGCGGCGTCGTGCCGGGCGTGATCGCCACGCTCGTGCTGCTGCTGGCCGGCCTGCTGGTAGCGCTCAAGCGCGGCCCGCTGCCCCCGCCGACGGCGCCGCCGTTCAAGCGGTGGCCGATGACCCCCAGAGGCGCCGTCGAGCGCGGCATCGTCCTCGTCGCGACGCTGCTCGTCGGGGCGGGGGCCGTGCTCTCGATGCGCCTCGTCGAGAGCTACGACGGCTGGTGGCCCGAGAACGTCAACCTGCGCACGCCCGCGCTCGTAGCGATCGGAGCGATCGTCGCGGCGCTCGTGGCGGCGGGGCCGGCCCGGTGGTGGTTTGCGCTGCCACTGTGCCTGCTCGGCGGCGTGGCGATCAGCTACGGCATCCGAGAGCCGCTGTGGTTCACCGAGAACCTGGCGCTCGACATCGCCCTCGATGCGCCCGCCATCGGCGTTTCGGCGTTCCTGGTGCAGGTGTTGCTGAACCGCCTGGCGAACCTCGACCGCGGCGTGGTCACGCGGCCCGTACCCGTTGTCGTGTTCGCCGCGTTGCTCGTGACGATTCCGGCGATCATTTTCCACTTCGGCGTCAGCGTGTCGTCCCAGCAGGCGGGCATGGTCCAGGCCGTGCTCGTGTCGGGAGCGATCGCGTTGGGCCTGTACGCGCACTCGGCGGGACACGTCGTCGTACGTGGGCTGGGCGTGCTGGCCGCGATGGCCATCAGCGTGTGGATGCTGCTGGGCCGGACCGTGGGCTCGCCGCTGCTGACCGAGTGGTCGGTCGCGCTGCTCCTGATCGCCGCGTTGGGCTGCGGCGTTGCGGCCCTCGTCGTCCCCCGGCTCAAGAGCTGGTGGACGCCCGCGTTGCTCGTGATCGTGGTGGTCGGAGCGCCGTTGGTCGCCGCGACGCTCGTCCAGCACGCCGCGTTCACCAAGAAGGAATCGGCCTCCGAGGACTACGGCTACTGACCCTCGGCCGTCGGCGCGAGCCGAGCCCGCCACGCCAGGAACAGCGGAATCTCCCGCCGGGCCCGGTTCTCCTCGTCGGCCCTGGGGCCGGGCTCACTCTGCCGTTGGCTGGGCCACTCTTCGAGCGCCTCGATCACGAAGCCACAGCGCGCCAGCGCCGATACATAGGCCTGCATCGGGCGGTGGTGGGTCGTCGTCGTCACGGGCCGACGGCCACGGGCCGCGGCGCCGGGATTCATCACGATCGGGTGCGCGTACGGGGTGAGGTAGCCATCGACGCGGCGGTACTGCCGCTGGTCTGATTTGGGGGTTCGCCCCGGACCCGAACTCTCATGCTCATCCCACTCCCAGCTCGTCTGCCCCGGCGCGCGAAACGCCGGGTGCAGCACGACGGCCACGAACCGTCCGCCCGGCTTGAGCGACTGCGCCACGCCTCGGAACACCGCCTCGAGCGTGTCGATGTTCATGAGCGCCATGATGCAAGCCGCGGCGTCGTACTCGCCGCCCAGCTTCAGTGCGTCGAGCTGCCGGGCATCGCCAGTCTCATAGCCTTCCAAACCTCCCGCTCGCTTCTTCGCGGCGTCGATCAACCGTCCCGACGCATCGACGCCCGTGACGCGTACGCCGAGCTGGGCCGCAGCCCGCGCCAGCACGCCCTCGCCGCAGGCAACGTCGAGCAGCTGCTCGCCCTCGCGCAGGTCAAGCAATCGCAGCGTGCCCGGGATGATGACCGCAGAGTGGTGGTCGCTCTGCCCCTCGCCCACCAGCTTGTCGTACCACGCGGCCACGTGGTCCCAGCCCTTGGCCGCCGATTGCTGGGGCTTGGGTCCGGGTTCCCTGGGCTTCTCGATCGACTCGTCGGGCGCCTTCTCGCCCACGAGCGTGTAGAACCGGGCAGGCGGGGGCGACTCGAACACGAGCCGCTGGCCCGTGCCCGGGTGGTGCAGCGAGAGCTTGCTCGCGTGCAGGCATAGGCGCAGGTTCTTGTTCTTCTTCTCGGCCGGCGTGGGCTCGGGGCCATAGAGGCGATCGCCCAGGATCGGGTGCCCGGCGTGCTTGAGCTGCACGCGGAGCTGGTGCCGCCGGCCGGTTTCCAGCCGAAGCGTGACCATCGCGCGCCCCTTGCCCGCGTGCAGCACCCTGGCGTGCGTCACGGCGTTGCGCGCCGTCGTCGACGTCGGCGGCGCCACCAGCACCGTCCGGTGCTCGGGCCCGTCGAGCAAGCGATCCGCCAGCGTGAGCTCGCCCTGCCACTCCGGCGCGCCACTCACGACGGCCGTGTACTCCCGTTCGACACGGTGGGCCCGGAGGTCTTCCTTCAGCCAGGCGTAAACCTCGGGCGTGGTCGCGAAGAGCAGAAGCCCGCTGGCGTCCTTATCGAGCCGGTGCACGACCCACACCCGCGCGTCGGGCCTCGTGTTCTTGAGCCACCGCTTCACGTGCGCGAGCACCGAGTCGCGGGTGGGGTCCTTGTCGGCCGTCACGATGCCCGGGGGCTTCTCGACCACCACCACGCCGTCGTGCTCGCCCAGGATGGTCGGCCGAACCTGCGGCGCCTTGGGCCGGGGGCTCGAGCCGCGCACGTGCTGCCTGGGCCGGAACTCGACGTGCTGCGAGCGGTCGCTACGCGGCGGCTTGCGCTTGGGCTTGCCGCCGCCGTTGCGCGGCTGGCCGGCTGGCTTGCGAGGGGCTGGGCTCACGATGCGGATCCTTGACGATGCGCCCACAGGCCAAGCGAAACCTCGATCAGGCGGCGGGCGAACGCGTCCTTCGAGAGCGGGCCGGGCACGAGCGGCGGCGACCCGTCGGCGAACAGGATTGTCGCGTCGATGCCCGGCGAGTCCATCGTCGCCAGCGGATTCAGCACGATCGCGTGGCAGCCCTTGCGCGCCATCTTGGCCATCGCACGCTCGTGGCTTCCGGCATCTTCCTCGAGGGCGAAGCCGATCGCGATCGCCCCCGGCTTGAGCGTCTTGGTCGCCATCGCCAGCAGGTCTGGCACGGGCTCGAGCGCAAGCGTGAGGGTTTCGCCGGTCCTCGGGAGCTTGCCGGCGACCGGGCTCGTCGGCCGATAGTCGGCGACCGCGGCCGCCATGATTAGCACGTCGCACGCGGGCGATTCCCGCGTCAGCAGGGCCTCGAGATCGGTCGACGAGCGGAACCGATGCACGGCAGGCCCCGAATCTGGTGCTTGCTCAGGGTCGGCGTTCGCGGGCCCAGTTTGGGTATTGGTCAGTACATCTCCGAGTCCGCCGACGGGCCCGAGCAGCAGCGTCGTCCGGCATCCCTGCCCCCGCGCGGCTTCGGCCAGCGAGAGCCCGAGACGGCCGGATGATCGGTTGGCCAGATAGCGGACCGCGTCGATCGGCTCGTGCGTGGGCCCCGCAGTGATGAGCACCGAGGGCGGCGCGGCTTCGTGCGGGCGATGCGATGGAGTACGGCTGGGCATGACGGCTCGAAGAGGGAGGCGGCGCTCGGGGCGGTCAAGGCTAGGTTTGGCGGAGGTTGGACCGGTGCAATGTCTGCTAGCACCGCCCCAGCGGCGGCCTCCGGGCGTACGCTGTCTGGGAGCACCGCCGGGCCAGTCGGTTCGTGCGGGGCTATCACAGACTTCACGCTGGATCGGCCGAGGTCGGTCGGCGTCCGAGTTCGAAGCGTCAATCGGGACACAAGGGCGTTATGGCACGAAATCGCAAGAAGCTCGGTGAGATCCTGGTGGCCAGCGGCGTGGTCACGCAGGAAGACATGGACAAGGCCGTCGGCATCGCCAAGGGCTCGCGTCGGCGCGTCGGCCAGGCGCTGGTCGAGGCCGGATTCGCCACCGACGAGCAGGTCGCCCAGGCACTGGCCGAGCAGTACGGCGTGCCCTACGTCAACCCCAACGACCCGGCCACCAAGGAGACCGTCCAGGTCGACCTGATCCCCAAGGAGATCGTCCGCAAGCACATGGTGCTGCCGGTGGCCAAGGACGGCGGGCGGCTCAAGCTGATCGTCTCGGATCCGATGGATCTGGAACTGCAGGACATGCTGCGGTTCCGCCTGAATCTCGAGATCGATCCGTTGCTTGCTTCCAAGTCGGCCATCCGGACTTTTCTTGAGGGCGGCCCGGAGAACGGCCAAGCACAAGCTGCGCCCGACCAGCAGCAGGAGGGCAAGCCCGGCGAGAAGGGGCTCGTCACCGCGTCGATCGACCGGTCGGTGGACCGCTCGGTCGACAAGTCGATCGACGTGGCGTCCGAAGACGCGCCGATCGTGAAGCTGGTGAACCGCATCCTGAGCGAAGCCGTCCGCATGCGAGCGAGCGACGTGCACATCGAGCCCATGAGCGACCGGGTCCGGCTGCGCTACCGCATCGACGGCGTGTGCATCGAGCGTGACAATCTGCCCAAGCGCATGCAGCCCGCGCTGCTCAGCCGCGTGAAGCTGAGCGCGGGCATGAACATCGCCGAGAAGCGCATCCCGCAGGATGGCCGCATCAAGCTGCCCGTCGACCAGACTGACATCGACTTCCGCGTCTCGGCCTGCCCGACCTACCACGGCGAGAGCGTGGTGCTGCGTATCCTGCGGCCCGACGCCGTCCGCATCGGCCTGGTGAACCTGGGATTCGAGCAGGACAACCTGGACGTCTTCAACAAGATCATCCGCCGGCCCAACGGCATCTTCCTGGTGACCGGTCCCACGGGCTCGGGCAAGACCACGACGCTGTACTCGGCGCTCGATGTGCTCAACCGACCCGACCGCAAGATCATCACCGCCGAAGACCCGGTCGAGTACAACTTCGAGGGCATCAACCAGTGCCAGGTCCGCGAGGCCATCGGCCTGACGTTCCCGGCGATCCTGCGAAGCATGCTTCGTCAGGCCCCCAACATCATCCTGGTCGGTGAGATCCGCGATCGGGAAGTGGGCGAGATCGCCATCCAGGCGGCCCTGACCGGCCACCTCGTGTTCAGCACGCTGCACACCAACGACGCCCCGAGTGCCATCACGCGCCTGATCGACATGGGCATCAAGCCCTTCCTCGTGGCCAGCTCGATCCAGGCGGTCATGGCCCAGCGGCTCATCCGCATGCTTCACCAGCCCAGCAAGGTGCTCGACGACAACCCCGACCCCAAGTTCCTGCACCTGTGCGGCATCAAGGCCGGCGAGTGGGAAGGCCGGATCTACAAGCCCGGCAACGCCCCCGAGGCGCCGACCGGGTACAAGGGCCGAAAGGCCATCTTCGAGATGATGCTCATGAACAGCAACATCCGCGAGATGGCCTTCCGCAAGGCCCCCGTAGCCGAGCTCCGCGTTGCGGCGCTCCAGAGCGGCATGAAGACGCTGACAGAGGACGGCAAGCGGAAGATCCTCAGCGGGCAGACCACGCCCGACGAGGTCGCCCGAGTGACGCAGACTAGCGACTGACGAACACCCCCGCGAGCTGCATCCATTCGGGCGGCTCGTTCGACTTGAGGAGACCATGCATGGCCTCGTACGACGATTCGGGCGACCGCGGAGGCGCCACCGTTCAGATCGACCGACTGCTCGACACCGTGGTCCGCACGGGCGCGAGTGACCTCCACCTGACCGTTGGTCGCAAGCCGACCGTCCGCCTCCACGGCGGGCTCAAGAACCTGGAGACCAAGGTCCTCGATTCGGATGACATGGTCTCGCTCATGAAGTCGATCACGCCCGAGCGCAACCAGCAGGAAATCAACGAGATGGGCGGCACGGACTTCGGGTTCGGCTACGGCGACGCCGCCCGCTTCCGCGTCTCGATCTTCAAGCAGCGCGGCGACCTGGCCCTGGTGCTCCGCCTCATTCCCAACGAGCTGCTGACCTTCGAGCAGATCGGCCTGCCCGAGGCCGTCCGCGACCTCAGCCGCCGCCCCCGTGGCCTCTTCCTGGTGACCGGGCCGACCGGCTCGGGCAAGACGACCAGCCTCGCGACGGTGCTGGACTACATCAACACCTACTACGACCGCCACATCGTGACGATGGAAGACCCCATCGAGTACTTCCACTACCACAAGAAGAGCGTGGTGAACCAGCGCGAGGTCGGCAACGACGTGCCCAGCTTCGCCGAGGCCCTCCGCCGCGTGCTCCGCTCAGACCCCGACGTCATCCTCGTCGGCGAGATGCGCGACCTGGAGACCATCGAGGCGGCCATCCGAGCCGCCGAGACGGGCCACTTGGTGTTCGGCACCCTGCACACCACCGGCGCCGCCAAGACCATCGACCGCGTGGTGGACGCCTTCCCGGTCAGCCAGCAGAACCAGATCCGCGTGCAGCTCTCCACGGCCCTCATCGCCGTGCTGAGTCAGGCCCTGCTCAAGCGGGTCGACAAGCCGGGCCGGATCGCGGCCTACGAGTTCCTCCTGGTCACCCCGGCCATCGCGAACCTGATCCGCGAAGGCAAGACCTTCCGTATCGATTCCTCGATCCAGACGGGCGCCAAGTTCGGCATGCAGCTGCTCGATGACCACCTCTGGAACCTGTACACCAAGGGCATCATCAGCGCCGAGGAGATGGTCGATAAGGCCAAGGATCCAGGTGCCCTTCGTGATCGCGTGCACCAGGCTGGCAAGACCATCGGCCGTCCGGAGCTCGACGAAGACGACGTGGCGTGATCGAAGTGTTTGCAACATGTATGGATACTGGCTGAATCAAGCGATTGATTTAGCCAAGTATCCATGTGTCTTATATCATTTTGTCCCGAGAATCGTCCGAGTTCCTGGCATCATCACGGCGTGATGGGCGAAGATATCTGGACGCCCGCTCGTGCGGGCTCTCGGGACACCGAAGGACCCTGGCATGGCCACAACAAATCCCGAAGAGCTGAAGGGCCGGAAGATCGGCCGCGTGCTCACCAAGATGGGCAAGGTGTCTCGCGAGCAGGTGCACGAGGCGCTGGCCATCCAGCGGACTCGCAAGAAGAAGATCGGCGAGGTGCTCGTCGAGCTCGAGTACTGCACCGAGGCCGACGTTCAGGCGGCTCTGGCGGGGCAGGCCGGCATGGCCTACGTCGACCTAGCCGGCAAGTCGCTCGATGACGCGACGGTCGATGCGGTGCCCGCCGAGAGCGCGAGGGCGTACGGGATTGTCCCGATCGAATTCAACCAGACGGCCCGCCGCGTGAAGATCGCCATGAAGAGCGCGAACAACTTCCGGGCGGTCGACGACCTCCGGCTGTTGTTGGGCATGACCGTTGAGGCGGTGGTGGCCGATCCCGAGCAGATCGACGCGCTGCTGGCCAAGCACTATACCAAGAGCGAGTCGGTCGTCGACGTGGTGAGCAACCTTGCCTCGGACAGCAAGTTCGACGCGCTGGCGGGCCATAGCAGCGACTCGATCGACCTGGACGCCATCGCGACGGCCGCGAGCGACAACCAGGTGGTCAAGCTGCTGAACCTGGTGCTGCTGCAGGCCATCAAGGACAAGGCCAGCGACATCCACTTCGAGCCCTTCGAGGACGAGTTCAAGATGCGATACCGCATCGACGGCGTCCTCTACGAGATGGTGCCGCCACCGAAGCACCTGGGTCCGGCCATCACGAGCCGTATCAAGGTCATGGCGAACCTGGACATCGCCGAGCGGCGCCTGCCCCAGGACGGCCGCATCGAGCTTCAGGTCGGCGGCAAGCCAGTCGACCTCCGCATCGCGGTGCTGCCCACCATGCACGGCGAGAGCGTCGTGATGCGTGTGCTCGATCGCTCGAACGTCGAGCTGAACCTCGAGCGCATTGGCTTCCGCGAGGACGACCTGGTCCGCTTCCGGGCGCTCATCGAGAAGCCAAACGGCATCGTGGTCGTGACCGGGCCAACCGGTTCGGGCAAGACGACCACGCTGTACGCGGCCCTGGCCGAGCTCAACCGCATCGAGACCAAGATCCTGACCAGCGAAGACCCGGTCGAGTACGACATCGACGGCCTTTGCCAGGTGCAGGTGAACGACGACGTGGGCCTCACGTTCGCCAAGGCATTGCGGAGCTTCCTGCGTCAGGACCCCGACGTGATCCTGGTCGGCGAGATCCGTGACCTCGAGACCGCGCAGATCGCCGTGCAGGCATCGCTGACGGGCCACTTGGTGCTGAGCACGTTGCACACCAACGACGCGCCGAGTTCGATCGTGCGCCTGATCGACCTGGGGCTCGAGCCCTTCCTGCTCACCGCGACGATCGAGGGCATCGTGGCCCAGCGACTCGTGCGCAAGATCGCACCGTCGGCCCGAGAGGCGTACGAGCCCACCGAAGAAGAGCTCATGGAGCTGGGGCTGCGCCCCTCGGACGTGGCCGGCAAGTCGTTCTACCGGCCACGCAGCGACGCGGAGTACGGCGGATACAAGGGCCGGATGGCGCTCTTCGAGATCATGACGATGGACGACACGATCCGCGACATGGTGATGCGCGAGGAGAGCTTGAACCTCGTGCGCGAGCATGCTCGTGGACGGGGGATGCGTTCGCTCCGAGAGAGCGGATTGCTGGCGATCTACGAGGGGCAGACGTCGATCGACGAGGTCGTTCGCGAGACGCTGGTCGAGGAATAGAGCCCGGGGGCCGAGACGGGAATGGATGCGGCGATGAGCCGTGGATCAGGAGTTCGAAGGCATGGCAACGTTCACGTACGAAGCCCGCGACGCCCAGGGCAAGATGCGCAAGGGCACCCTGGAGGCCAACACCGACGAGGAGGCCATCGGCCGGCTGAAGAGCCAGAGCCTCTACCCCACGTCGGTGCGCGAGCAAAAGGTGAAGAAGTCCGAGGGCGCGGAAGGCCCGGCAGTCAACAAGAAGAAGCGCGGTGGCGGGATCGTGCTCTTCGGCAAGGTCAAGAAGAAGCAGCTCACGCAGTTCACGCGTCAGTTGTCGACCCTGCAGGACGCGGGCCTTCCGCTGCTCCGGAGCCTCCAGATCCTTGAGGGCCAGGCCAAGCCCGGCCCGCTCAAGAACGTGCTCATCGACCTGACCGACGAGGTGCAGGGTGGCTCGAGCCTTTCGGAGGCGATGGCCAAGCACCCCAAGGCGTTCGACCGCCTGTTCGTCAAGATGATCGCGGCCGGCGAGGTCGGCGGCGTGCTGGACATCATCCTCCAGCGCCTGGCCGAGTTCATGGAGAAGGCCCAGCGGCTGAAGCGGCAGATCCGCGGCGCGCTGGTCTATCCGATGGTGGTCGTGTTCGTGGCGGTGGCCATCCTGGTCATGATCATGGTGGTCATCATCCCGCAGTTCCAGAAGATCTTCGAGGACTTCGGCGTCGAGCTGCCCTGGCTCACCATCTGGCTGACCGACACCAGCATGTGGATGGCCGGCCGCCAGCCGGGCCAGGTCGTCCCGGGCGCCGTCATCTTCGTGGGCACCCTCGTTGCCATCCCGTTCGTGTGGAAGATGGTCCGCCTGGCCAAGCCCGGCCGGGCGCTGACCGACCGGATGGTGCTGTGGACGCCGGTAATCGGCAAGGTGAGCCGCAAGTCGACGGTTGCCAAGTTCACTCGAACGCTGGGCACGCTGATCTCCGCGGGCGTGCCGATCCTCGAAGCCATCCGCATCACGGCCGACACATCGGGCAACGCGGTGTTCGAGAAGGCGCTGCTGCGGGTGCACGACGCGGTGCGCGAGGGCGAGAGCTTTGCCGTGCCGTTGCGCGAGAGCAAGACCTGCGAGCCCATCGTGGTGAACATGGTGGACGTGGGCGAAGAGACCGGTGAGCTGGACGTCATGCTCATGAAGGTCGCCGACAACTACGACGAGGAGGTCGACGTGGCGGTGAAGGCCGCGCTGTCCCTGCTCGAACCCATCATGGTCGTCTTGATCGGCGGCATGGTGGGCACGATCGTGATCGCGATGTTCCTGCCGATGGTGGCGATGATCGAGTCGCTCAACGGCGGGGGCCTGTGAATACGTCGGGGCTGCGTGCCGGCGCGAGGCGGCTTGGGGAGGGCGCCTTCGCGTCGGCACGCCCCGGCGGTTTTGGGGGACCGGGCCGGTCGGCCCAGATGCATCGAAGGGGCCGCGGATTCACGCCGGCCCATGGAAGGAAAGACGCCCGATGGCAGGACTGACCCGGACAACTCGGACGGCTTCGCACCAGGGCTCGGCCGCGCGATCGGGCTTTACCATCGTTGAGCTTGGCGTCTCGATCCTGGTGATCGCCATCCTGATCGGGCTGCTGCTGGTCGGTCTCAATCGCCTCTCGCGGACCGCCCAGAGCGGGGCCGAGCGGGCGAACGTGAACGCGCTGAAGATCGCCATCGAGTCGTTCAAGAACGACTTTGGCTTCGCGCCTCCGCTGGTCAAGGACGGCCTGACCTATCCCGGTGGCACGCCGACGACCTCGCCGCTCGTGAGCATGAGCGGATCGAACTTCGTCGACGTCTACCGCACCGACGTCGACACGGATGTCGAGTTCTTGCAGGGCGACGTTTCGGGCATGGAAGACATGCGATTCAGCGTGTACAGCCTTTCGTACTACCTGATCGGCGTGCTCGATGCCGACTACGACGGCAACGATGGCGTGGGCTTCCGCGAGCCGAGCCGCGATGGCACGTTCCGCAAGGCAGGCGGCCGGCTGACCGATCCGCTATTCGACGCGGCGGGCGACTCCGATCGGCTCGTCGAAGTCGACGCCGAGGAGGGGCGATTCGAGCTCCGCGATCGCAACGGCGTGCCGTACCGCTACTACCGGTGGCTGCCCATCGATTCCTCGGCGGCAAGCAACGTGACGGACCTCCGCCGCGTGCCGAGCCTGGTCGGAGATCCGGCCGAGAACATCGAGCTTCGCGATGCCAAGTACGCGATCGTGGCGGCCGGCCCCAACCGCGTGTTCGGCGACCTGTCGACCGAAGACCGCGAGCTGCTCGAAGCCGAGCTCGGGCGCGGCCTGACCGATGCGGAACTCGAGGCCGCGGGTCGCGCCGACAACATCGTGGAGGTGGGGCGATGAGGACGACGCGCAACTTCGAGCGTGAGCATCGGGGCCTGCATCGACGGGCGTTCACGCTGGTCGAGCTGATCCTGGTGATCATCATCATCCTGATCCTGGCGGCGATTGCCATCCCGGCGTACGCCTCGCTGACCTATAGCAGCAACCAGAGCGGGGCGGCCAACGCCGTGCAGGCGGCGCTCCAGAGCGCTCGTGATGCGGCCGTGCGGGCCGGCTCGGGCCGCGACGCGGCGGCCGTGTTCCTGCTGGGCGACGACGGCCGCGTGCGCATCGTGGTGGCCCAGGCCGAGGCGAGCATCCTGGACGACGCGGGCGGCGGAAGCGAAGTCCTTCGCGACATCCTCGTGCCGTCGCCGGGCGTCGAGGTCGTGGTACTGCCGCGGAACTGGTCGGTGCGGGGCTACGCAAGGTCGACGGCGCTCTCGACCGCCGGCGGCTCGCTGCCCGACAACCTGGGCTGGTACGAGGACACGTATACCGGAGGCGACCGCGACGTCGGCCAGTGGGTGTTTCCTGAGACGATCTTCTACGACCAGGCCCAGGGCAACAACGGCGACAAGCGCCAGTCGTTCATGGTGCGGTTCGAGGGCGGCACCGGTCGTTTCCTGAGCTCTGCCAGCGGAAAGGCGCTGTACATCGATCCCGCGCCGACGCTCGCGTTCCGTGACCCGGGCACGCCGCCATGGAGTGCGAACCGGGTCGATCGCGAAGAGAACCTGGGTCGGTTCGTACGCAAGGTGCTCGCCGATCCTTCGATCTCCATCGGGGATAAGCGTCTGCTACTCGGCGACGTGTCGAGCGACACGGTCCTGGTCGGGCCGGTCGGGCAGATCGCCGTCTACAACGAGAAGCGGCTGGCCAACGCCATCGGCGCCGATGGCCTGAGCCGCAACACCGACACGCTCTACAGCCCGATCGGTGGATCGGTGAGCGGACCCGAGTACGACAGCGCGATCTTCGGCTCGGTCACCGATCCAGAGATCAACCTGCGCATCGGCCTGTGGATGCGTGCGAGCGGTCTGGAGGCCGGGGCGCTTCCGGCGTCCGAGACCTCCGACGCCCGCATCTTCCTGGTGTCGCGGTACCTGGGCCAGCCCATCGAGGCCGCCCGCCTTGCGGAGGGAGACTGAGCATGCGCGGTCGGACCATGAGCCAGCGGCAGCGACGACGCACCCGCGCGGTAGCGGCGTTCACGCTCATCGAAGTGCTGATGTCGATTTTCGTGCTCGCGCTCGGGCTGCTGGGGCTCGGGGCGCTCATCCCCGGCATCATCCGCGAGCAGCGCGTTGCGTCGGACCGCACGCTGGGCATCGTCGTCGCCAACGACGCGAAGACCTACCTCAACGCACGGTCGGACCTGCTGCGCCTTGGTCTCAAGCCGCCGGTCGGCACCGGCCTGAGCACGGGCACCGGGCGCGAGTTCGGCTTCGGCTCGCTGCTGCTCGACGACGAGTGGTCGCCGACGTACACCTGGGATCTTGCCTCGCTGGACGTCAACCTGTACGAGGACGAGGGCAACGTCGTTATCGGTGACCCTGTCGACACCGTCGATCCGGCCCGCATTCCGCTCAGCGATCGGCTGTATCCGACGGCCTCGTCGAACCTCGACGAGCCGCAGTTCGTGTGGGACTTCGTGGCGCGCCGGCTGCCGCCGACCGAGGACGACGGCTTCGCGCTGCTGGCCGATTCGGAGTACACGCTGACCCCGTCGACGCCCGAGCAGTGGCGGGCCGGTCTTGAGATCGCCGTGTTCGTGCGGCGCGTCGATACGGGCATCCGCGTTCCCGCGGGCGAGACCGGGTACACGGTCATGCTGGGCTTGGCGTCGACGACGGTGTTGCCGGTCGGCATCACCGAGATGGGTGCGTTGACCGGCGCCGGAGGCGACACGGGCCAGAACCAGATCTACGCGCCGCCGATGACATTGGCGGCGGAGTACGACGGCGTGCGTTCGAACGTCCTTCGTCTCGATGGTGATGCCGCGCCCTCCGGCGCGATCCCGGGCGGATCGGTCACGCTCGAGAACCGGCTGCGGCTGGCGAGCCAGGTCGGCCAGCAGCTTGTCGACAACCTGGGCAACGTCTACACCGTTGAGGAAGTGTTGAGCTCGGGTTCGAGCTTCGCCGAGGTCCGCGTGCGGCCGGGCATCGAGGGTTGGATCCCGCGGACGTCGGGCAGCCCGTCGGGTTGGGACGACGAGCGAGCGTGGACGCAGGTCCGGCAAGTGGTGTTCGTGCCCCAGCCGCCGGCGACCGTCGTCGTGTTCCGCGTGGGCATCGATCCGGACGAGATCGAATCGCCGTCGGGTTCGGGCGCAGGGAGGCTGCCGCTGTGAAGAAGCTAAGGGGAGCCAAGAGAAGCAACCGGGCACGGGCCCTGGCAAGCGCGAGCGGCCGGGCGGCAGGCTTTACGCTCGTCGAGATGCTCGTTGCCGTCGGTGCCGTGGCGTTCGTGGCCGTGGGCATCGCGAGCATCTTCGGGTCGGTGGGCGACACGGTGTCGCGCGGCCGCAGCGTGAGCGCGATCACGCAGTACGCCGCCGTGCTCGAGCGCCAGATGCGCGAAGACTTCGAGGCCATGACCCGCGACGGGTACCTGATCATCCGGCACGAGTCGGCCGACAACGGGAACGACGTCCCGCTGTATGCCGACCAGCCGATCGGCGACTGGCGTCCGCGGCGGATCGACGAGATCATGTTCTTCATCGACGAGCCGTCGGCCTCGGCCCGCGAGCCGCTCGTTCCGGGCTTCGTGCCCGAGGGAGCGAGCGCCCGGATCTACTACGGCATCGGTCAGCGGATGGAAGTCGATCCAGACCAATCCAGTCCGTACGCGCGACCCGACGTTACGACGCTCAACCGCACACCGGACACGACGTCCGGCCACCTTCCGGGGTCGACCGTGCCGGGCAACGCGAATCGCCTCGCCAACCAGTGGACGTTGCTGCGCCACTCGACGGCGCTCGTGAGCATCGGTGGAGGCGTGGGCGATGCGCCGTTCTCTTCGGGGCCGTTCTCGGCTCCGGCCGTCTGGCGGGACAACCGCCTGCAGGCCGGGCTGCAGCCCGCGGCCGAGAGCATCTTCCGATCGATCAACGCGCTCGACTATTCGAGCTGTCCGAACATCTTCCCGCTCGCCGAGGGCGTTCGCGAGACCGCCGGCGTGAGCGACCGCAACGTGAGCCCCCGGTTCGAGTCGGGCCTGGTCGACGTCGCGACGACCAACCTCGAGGAGATCCGCGGCATCGTGCAGTCGTCGCCGGGCCTGCTGGTCGATACCGCGACCACGCCCTTCCAGTATGCCTATCTCTCGCCGGCCCAGCTGACCGACTGTGCGCTGTACGTCGGGCCCGGCAGGGTCGTTGGCCCGGTGGGCGTGCAGCAGGCCTGGATGCGCGATGGCATGCCCGCGCCGAGCCACCGATCCGAGATCGACTTCGATCCCTCGCAGTTCGTAAGCCCGGGCCAGGAGCTGAACTACCGGTCGGTCAATCTGAACATCGATCAGGTCGCGCGCATGCGGTACGAGCCGGCGCCGCCCGACCTGCACAGCCAGCTCTTCGAGGCCAGCGATCCCGCGCTGGCGGTCCGCGGCGGCATCCGCCTGGCCGACCAAAATGCGCTGGCGTCCGCGGCGTTCATCCCGCGCGTCTCGGAGTTCATCGTCGAGTGGAGCTTCGGCAAGACCGACGAAGAGGGACGAATGATCTGGCACGGGGCCGAGCGAGAAGTCGACTACGACGACGACGGCACCCCCGAAGAGACCATCTTCCCGTATCCGGCGTACGACCAGACGGTGCGCGGCACGCCCGCGGACCTGGCCGGCTCGTTCTTCGTGCCGTATCGCCTCCAGCAGTCCTTCGGCAGCGGCGTGATGGGCGTGGGCGACGAGCCGCGCGAGTTCACCAGCCTCCCGAGGCTCGGCCCACCGCTCTTCACCTTCCTGGCGGGCGACTTTGCCGATGAAGGCGATACGCACGCCAGCTATCCGGTCTTGCCCGAGGTCATCCACGGCGTGCAGACGTCGGCGCTGGGCGGCAGCGGTCCGGCCAACGCGGTGGTGTCGTACTTCGGCTACACGCTGCCGTTCTTTGATGCAGACGACCCCGACGGCGATGGCAACCTTGCGGACGCCGCGGCGGTCGACACGCTTGACTGGCCCTGGCCCGAGCTCGTTCGCGTCACGGTGACGCTGACCGATCCGGGCGACGAGACCATCGAACGAACCTTCCAGTACGTCTTCCCCACGCCGGGCAACCCGGTGCGATGACTGGAGCGAGCGACGCCGCGAGGCGGAACCACGCAATCGGGGAGGGAATGAACATGCGACGCATGCGAATGAACATGGGAGCGACCAAGGCCTTGCGGGCCGCCAGCGGCAACCTCGCCGCGCGACGGGGCTCGACGCTCATCCTCGTCGTGGCCACGCTTGCGCTGCTGGCCGTGCTGACGGTTGCTTACGTCAGCATCGGCGGCGGTGACCGGCGCTCGGCCCGCACCACGACGCAGGCGGCCGAGATCGAGCGGCAGGCCGAGCACATCGGCGACTACCTCGTCGGCATCGTCGGCGACGATGCGCTCTCGGTCTACTTCGAGGGCTTCGATCCCTCGGGCCAGCCCGTGTTCAAGACCGAAGCGGTCGACATGCCGCGGACCGACTTCAACCGCACCTTCGACGGCGAGCCGGCCAGCGGTCCGTCGACGCCCCAGCCCCAAGACAACTACTACGGCCTCGCGTTCACGCCCACGGGCTCGCTGCCGCCGCTCCGCGCGAGCGATGACCCGAGCGATCCGGCGATCTCCCTCTTCACCGCGAACGGCGACCTACTGCCCTTCGGCCCCAGCGACCCGTGGCTGGCCGCAAGCGAGCCGACCTACGTCCGCGAGGCGAGCGGCACGTTCAGCTCGCCCGCGTACGTCGATCGCGTCGACTGGGCGAAGATCTCCAACATCGGTCCCAACGGGCTGTTCAGCAACCTGTTCAACATGCGCGGCAACTTCGACGCGGCGCCGGGCGTGGGCTCGGGCGAGATGAGCGACCCGAGCAGGATGTACGTGACCGATCGCAATGGCGATCCGGTGCAGGTCTTGATCTACGGCGGATCGGCGACGCCCGAGATTCCGGCCCATTTCGACAGCCTGCAGGTCGGCTCGTTCCGGCCCGTGAACTTCGACAACGGCTTCGGCGTCGGTGACGCCGAGTACATGCCCTACATGTGGGCCGACGCCGACGGCGACGGGTTCTTTGACTCGCGCTGGCAGGAGCTCGTCGACGTGACGGTGCCGGGCGCTTCGGCGGGCACGTTCATCCCGCGATCGGTGATCCCGACCGAGGGCCAGCTGCGCTGGTTCGTGGCGGCGCGCATCGTCGACCTCTCGGGCCGCGTCAACATCAACACGGCCCGGGGCCTGCTGCAGCCGATCGTGACCAGCGCCGGGTACGACGGTGCGCCGACGAATGCCGACCGTCTCGGCGCCTCGCCAGCCGACATCGATGCGCGACGCGTGCTGACCCATGAGAACGCCTGGGCACAGTTCAACAGGTTCCTGGACGAGGCCCCGCAGCCGGCAACGGCGGGCGCCCAGGACTACGAGGACTACGAGGACGAGGTCATCGCCCGCGACGTCGGCGAGCAGGGATTCATCGCCGTGCGCCGCGTGCTGGACGGCGAGCAGCCTCCGGCCGGCTTCTTGATGCCCGAGCCGCGAGACGAGCCGCTCATGCCCGATGAGCGTCGATTCGAGTACAGCGAGTTCCGGCGCAGCGGCGGCGGCATCCTGCAGAACGACGTCGAGGGTACCTATCGGCAGTACGGCTTCGGCCTCGAGGACCTCGCCGACCTGCTCGCCTTCGAGGGGCTGAATAACCCGCAGAGCCTCTCGAGCCTCGAGCGTGCGGTCGGCGGTCGCGATGGTGCCGAGGACAACCTGAGCCCGCTGCGCGAGAACCGATCGCTGCAGGTCGAGCGCGACCTGTCGGACCCCGACGCCGCGCTCGCCCAGAAGCACATCGGCGTACGGCAGCACCTCACGACGCTCAGCGGAGGCATTCCTCGCGTTCCCTCGCGGGTCCAACTCGTGTCGTCGCCAACGGCGCTGGACGTGTTCACGAGCATCTCGTCGCTGCCCGACAGCACGGTGGCGCTCGATCCGCTGAGCCAGGATCCGACCGTGCTGCAGGACGGCTATCGCCTGCTCGGTCTCGCGGCGCCGCAGGACCTTCCGACGGGCAGCACGACGGGCGAGATCTCGGCTCGGCTGCGTCGAAACGTGCACCCCATGTTCCGCACGTACGCCAGCGCCCTCGTGCCCTCGGCCGAGGAATCCGGCGCGTGGTCCGACGACGCGTGGCAGACCACGTTCTACGGCTTCGATCGCCTCTTCGCGCTGCGCACCGCGGCCCACGCCGTGGCGAACACAATCGACATGTTCGATGGCGACGACGTACCCAGCGCCTTCACGCTGCTCGTCGACGGCGACGGCTCGACCCGCGCCGACCTCGAGAACGATCCTGCGTGGCAGGACGCGTTCCCCTGGTGGAGCCAGCCCGAGGTGCTGGGTTCGTCGGCCCCTCCCGGCGTGAGCGGGCGCCTCGACTTCGGCGATGCGCGACTGCCGGCTGGGCTCATCGAAACCGATGGCGTCGCCGCGATGAACGTGTATGGGCTCGAGGTCCATCCATTCATCACGCAGGTATCGCTGTACAACATGTTCACCGATGCACCGGAAGCGGTGGGTGGCGACATGGAGTACGTACCACCGACTGGTCCTGGTGGTGGTCCGATCTTCGGGCCCGGTGGCGGCGGTGGTGCCCAGCCGATCACGATCGACTTCGACACGAGCACGTCAAACACCGACTTTGTCGGACAAGTGCTCGCTGTCCAGCTCAGCAACCCATACACGACCGACATTGTCGTCCGGAACGATCAGTACTACGTCCGATTCGGCGAACTTGGCGGACCCGTGGCGATCCCGCAGCTGCCCGATGGTCTCGAAGTGCCGGCCGGAACGCGCATCCCCGCCGGTGGCAGCATCGTGCTGTACGTCGACACGCAGGTCAGCGCGAACGAGCGAGTTCCGCAGCGAGCGGCTCGCGCAGCCGCCTCTTTCTTTGGCGTCCAGGCGAGCGACGTGGAGTCGTGGCTGAACCTCCACTTCGGCGACGATCCGAACGTGGACGTCACTCGATTCGACGTCGATGCGTCGGGCGTCGATGACTTCCTGGCCGGTTCACCCGGTGGGGTGGCCCTCGATTCCGATGCCAACCGAGAAGTGACGCTGTGGACGCGGCTCAACCGCGTTGCCGTTGGCACCGATCCCAATGCATTCACCGACGTCATGCTCGACCGCCTGCTCGACCCCGTGCCGCTCAGCGATCGGCCGACGCTCGATCGGCGACCCCCCGGCACCAACACCGATGTCGATACGACCGTCGCCGGGCCCGAGGGCATGACGCCCGCCGAGGCAATCGACAACACCGGTTTCTCGATCGTGACGTGGGGCACCATCGCCCGGCCGGCGGGAGCGGTCTCCGCACCGCTTGGCGCCTTACCCGCGTACATCCTCGAGAAGCCATTCGTCGAAGTCGGCGCCCCGCTGAACGATGCCGCGACCGACGACCTCATGCTTCCTGCGCCGCTCACGCCCGGGTTCTCGCTCAATCGAGGCCAGTTCGTGGGTGGGAACAAGCTCCGCAGCGCCGAACGGTCGCTCCTTGACATCGTGCGCGATCCCGCCGGCACGAAGGGGCAGACCGCCCAGGTTCCTTCGGACATCGTCCTCGACGTCGAAGATACCTCGCACCGGGTGCGGATCACGGTGTCGCCTACCGAACACACCCGTGGCCTCGCATTCAGCGACCTCTACGCCAGCCCCCTCCGCAACGACAACCGCGGCCTGCTTGATTCCTCGTCGACGCAGTCGTCGCGTATGCTCCGGCCGGGTGACTTCCTGGGTGCGCCAGCCGTGGGGCCGGTGCAGATGCCGGCGCGAGACGGCGGCGTGGACCCGTTGCTGCTCGATTGGTTTACCACCGGCGAACTGCTGACGCTCGCCCTCGGGTACGACGAAGCACTCGGGCCGAACCAGCCGGGGTCGTATCCGGGCCTGCCCGAAGACACGTTCGAGTTGCTCGATCGCGGCCACCTGTCGCTCAACCTGCCGGCGCCGTTCGTCGACGTCGACACGAGCGGCGACTTTTCGGCGGGCGACGAACGCCGCGGCCTGGGCGTGCCCCACGCGATGGCGATCACCAGCAACATCACCACCATCGAGGCGCCCGTCAACACGCGGACGCCCATCGCCGGCCTTGTGAACCTGAACACGGCGACCGAGGTGGCTTCGAGCGTGCTGCCCGGGTTGACGCCGACCTTCGAGAGCACGGTCGATCCGACGCTCGCGTGGATCGAGGATGGTTCCACGCCGCTTCACGATGCGCGGTCCGACGTCGCCGCCGGCATTCGCTCGTATCGGGATAAGTCGGCGGCGTTGACCCGTGCCGGGGCCTCGGACGCGTTCTTCAGCACGTCGGCCTGGGGCGACAGCGACCCCGAAGACCTCTTTGGCCGCCAGGATTCCACGGGCATCATCGGCCTCCGTGAGGACGGCGGCCTGTTGTCGGTCGGCGAGATGCTCGCTGCCGACACGCTGCCCGCGGGCGGGCCGGTCCTTGGTCCGTCCACGTACGCCCGTCCGCACATGATCCGCCGCTTGGGGCAGGACGGCCGGTCGCTCGACGTCGACGGCGTCGACGCCGTCCGCTACGCCGTCGGCGGTGCGGTTGACCGCGGCGTGAGCGGTGGGGGCTTCAACGACGACGGCATCGCCGACGACTACGACGAGCAGCTCGCGCTCTTCAACGGCGTGGCGAACACCGTGACGGTCCGAAGCGACGTGTACGCCATCTGGTTCGTCATGCACGGCTACGCCCGCGAAGACGTCGAGGGCCTGCGTCCCGACGATCCGATGGTGCCGTCGGTGGCCAGGCGTTATCTGATGGTGGTCGACCGCTCGAACGTGCGTCGGGCCGGCGACAAGCCGAATATTCTCCTGTTCGACGAGCTTCCGCTGTAGGCGGCAAGGGGAGTCTGCCTCAGTCGAAGCACGATCAACAGGACTGCGTGGGGTGGCGGCCGGGCGGCAACCAGGGAGGCGCCCGGTCGTCTCTTTTTGTATCTCGTCGGGGTCCGCTCCAGCGGCCTCGGTCTACAGTTGGAAGGCCAGGGTGTAGCTCAGCTTGGTAGAGCACCTGCTTTGGGAGCAGGAAGTCGCAGGTTCAAATCCTGTCACCCTGATTCGATCCCACGCGCCGCGGCCCGCACGAATCGAGACGCACGCGATACTCGTTCCAAGGCAGCATGCACCACTAGACCAAGTGGTGCAGGAGGGAGCCGTCATGGAACGCGTCTTTGCCTGGATCGCCCTGGCCCTGATGGCAGGCCTCGTGCTCGCCCGCCCGGCGACCGCGAAGACGGATCGGTTCTACCTCGATCAACACGTGGCATCGGCAGGAAACGTTGTCCGGCTCGATGCGACGTCTCCCGACAACGCGGGCGAGCGTCCCCGGCCGTTTGCGCGAGACTTCACGTACGTGCTCACGCGAGTCTCCGATGGCAAGAGGCTCTGGAGCCACAAGCAGGGCGTCGGCGAGCCATCGCCCATCCGCGCGTTCGTGCACGACGACGGATGGGTGGTCGTGTGGAACGCGCGGCACGAGCTCATGGTGCTCGACAAGGACACGGGCGCCGTCAAGGCGAGGGACTCCATCCTCGACCAGTTTCCCGAGGCCGAGGCGCAGCAGTACGTGCATCAATCGACTGCGGGGCCGATATGGTCCTCGGGGTCGAGTTGGACGTTCGTGACGGTCGAGGACCGCACGTTGTTTGTCATCACGACGGGCTGGGGCCGACGCCTGGTGATGGACCTCGCGAAGGGTGAGTACGTCCGGCTCGGCGGTGCGGCCGGGGCGCAGCTCGAAGAGTCGGTCCTCGCGGCGGCCCGTGAGACACTGCGCGTCGCCGTCGAAGATCTCGAGGCACTGTGCGGCGCACGCCGCGTGGTCGAGGGCAAGCCGGTCGAGCCACCGGTCAGCGCCGGAGAAGTCTCGGCCGCCCTGGCCATGCTGCTGCGGGCCGAAGACCGTCGGGTCGTGCTGCACTTGCTCGAGCTTGAGAAGTGCACGTACGTCGGGTCTTCGGGTGGCTGGTGGGACATCGACGGCAAGTACGAGGGCGGCATCAACCCGTTCCAGCAGCGCGAGTTCACGCTGCGGCGCGTGGCCCAGTTGGGGCTCAGGCGGCTGGGCGAAACGCCGGCGGCGCCCTCGGGCGTGCAGATCTCGGGCGGCCACGCCATCGGAGTCAACCTGCCCGCGCCGCGAGCCGAGCGCGTCGACCTCCTACGGCCGGGTATGAAGCCCCGCGAGATCCTCGAAACCATCGGCCACCCCGACCAGCTCCGCTTCGGGCGTCGGGGCACGTGGGAGTACGACATCGACGCCGAAGAGCCTTTCACGCTGGTAATCCACTTCGACGCGGACCACCTTCAGGTCGATCGCACCGAGCGCGTCCCGCCCAAGTGGATGGGCAAGGAGCGATGGGACGACGTGTTCGGCCTGAACTAGCAGGAGGGCCCTACCGATCTCGGGGCACCCGATGAGCGATCAGCTAGGGGACCAGCTTCTGGGGATCGGGTCGGGTCGCTCGCCGATAGTGTGTCGATGGTGCGTTACGCGATCGGCTGCATGACCGGGACCAGCCTGGACGGGCTGGACGCCGCCCTCGTCGAGGCGGAGGGCAAGGGACTGGACCTCCGCGTTCGCACGGCCGGATACGTGAGTGCCGGGCTCGGCGATCTCGTTGATGGACTACGTGCGGCAGCGACTGGGGCCCCGATCAACGCCGGAGAATTCGCGCGGCTTGCGCTGGACTTCGGTGGACTGCATGCTCGGGTGTTAGGAGACATGCTCGACGGCGCTGGCGTCGAGCCGGCGGTATGCGTCCTGCCTGGTCAGACGATCGTCCACAAGCCTCCAGTATCGCTGCAGCTCATCAACCCGTGGCCCGTCGCGCGGCGACTGGGCTGTCCGGTGCTGTACGATCTGCGTGGCGCCGACCTTGCAGCGGGCGGACAGGGTGCCCCGATTACCCCCATCGCGGACTGGGTGCTGTTTCGGTCCGAAGACGAGGATCGCGCGATCGTGAACCTCGGCGGGTTCTGCAACATCACGACGCTACCGGCTGCGTCGAGGCCCGACGGCGTACGAGGGTCCGACGTATGCGCCTGCAACCAAGTGCTCGACGCGTGCGCCAGACGAGCATTGGGAAAGGCGTACGACGAGGACGGGCGAGCGGCCCTGGCGGGTCGGCCCGATGACGAAGCCGTGGGCACGCTGCGTGACATACTCCGTGCGCAGTCGTCCGGTGATCGCTCACTAGGCACCGGCGACGAATGTGGGGCGTGGGTAGACCGGTACGATTCGCTGGATGGACGCGATCTCTTGGCCAGCGCCGCCCATGCGGTCGGTACCGTGATCGGTGAACGGGCACGTTCAGAGGGCGTTGCGGTGCTCGCCGGCGGTGGAGTTCGAAACGCGGCGCTCGTGCGCTCCATCGAGGCTGCCGCAGGTGCGTGCCGGTTCACCGACGCACTCGGCGTGGGTGCACACCAACGCGAGGCGACGTGCATCGCAGTACTTGGCCTGCTCGCGCTCGACAATGTCGTGTACACGCAGAGAGCTATCACCGGGCGGCGGGAGGACCTCGTGGCCGAGGGCGCGTGGATCGGGGTACGACCGTGAGATTGCCGCCAGACCGCTCAAGCGTGCCGACCGAGCGTGTCCACCCGCGTGCCGTGGGCATGGATGCGCTGCCGACAAAGGATCTGCTCGCGCTCATGGCCGAGGAAGACGAGCACGCCGTGCGTGCTGTGAAGGCCCAGACGGCGCGTATCGCGGCGCTGGTCGATGAGGTCGTTCCACGGTTTCGAGCGGGCGGTCGCCTGGTTTATGTCGGTGCCGGAACGTCGGGGCGCCTGGGCGTGCTCGACGCCTCCGAGTGTCCGCCCACGTTCCTGGTTGACCCATCGCGTGTTGTCGGGATCATCGCGGGCGGCGATGCCGCGTTGCGCCGATCGAGCGAGTCGCTCGAGGACGACCTGCAGGGCGCTCGGGCAGAGTTCGACCGACTCGGCGTGGGCGAACTCGACACGGTCATCGGGCTGACGGCGGGCGGGACCACGCCCTATCCGATCGGAGCGATCGAGATCGCGCGGTCGCGGGGTGCGCTGACCGGGCTGGTGACGTGCGCCGACGTACCCGAGGGCCACGTCGCGGACCACGTGATCCGCCTCGAGACCGGGCCGGAAGTACTGGCGGGTTCGACGCGCCTGAAGGCGGGGACCGCGACGAAGCTGACGCTCAACATGATCTCGACCGCCCTCATGGTGCGCCTGGGCAAGGTGTACGACGGGCTCATGGTCGACGTCAGCGCCACGAACGATAAGCTTCGCGACCGGGCGGCTCGGATCGTGGTGCGCCTGGTCGGCGGATCGCGCGACGAAGCGTTCGTACTGCTCGACGAGGCGGGCGGTCGCGTGAAGACCGCGGTCGTCATGCGTTCGCTGGGGATTCCGCGAGCCGAGGCGGAGGCATTGCTCGAGGCCTCGGACGGATCGCTGCGGGACGCGCTGGAACGGGGTCCATCGTGCTGACGGTGCTCGACGGCGTGGTCTTTGCGGCGTACGCGCTTGCGGTACTGGCGATCGGCTGGCTCGCCGCCCGCCGAGTCCGAACCGCCGAGTCGATATACACGGGCGATCGGCGGGTTCCGGCATGGGCGATCGCGGTCTCAGTCGTCGCGACGTCGGTCTCGGGCGCGACCTTCATCGGCGGGCCGCAGCAGTCGTACGCGTCGGACCTGACGTACCTGTCGGCGTCGATTGCGTCGGTGCTCGGAGCGGTTCTGGTCGCGTGGCTGCTGCTGCCGAAGTTCTACGCGGCCAACGCGACGACCGTGTACGAGCCCATCGGCGCACGGCACGGCGTGCTCGCGCAGAAGTCCTGCGCCGCAGCGTTTCTGTTCGGGCGCCTGCTCGCGAGCGGCTCGCGGCTCTACATCGCGGCGGTGCCGTGCAGCCTCATCGTGTTCGGCGACCTGGCGACCGGCCACCTGCTGGCCTGCGTGGCCGCGCTGGGGACGCTGGCGCTCATCTACACCTCGTGGGGCGGCATCAAGGCGGTCATCTGGACCGACGCGCTCCAGGCGTTGGTGATGGTCGTCGCGGTGGTCGCCAGCATCTGGGTGCTGGTGGGGCAGATCGGCGTCGCACCGAGCGACCTGCCGAGCGCGATCGCCGAGGCCGATCCGACGGGCGACAAGCTCGTGCTGATCGACCTGTCGTGGGATCTGGGCGCTCCATTCACGCTGTGGGCCGTGCTGCTGGGGCTGACGCTCTTCAACGCCGCGGCGTTCGGCACGGACCAGGACATCGCGCAACGCCTCCTCACCTGTCGGAGCGCCCCGCGAGCGGCGTGGTCGCTCGTCGCATCGAGCCTGCTGGGGACGCTCGTCGTGGGGCTGTTCCTGTGCGTAGGACTGTTACTCTTCGTGCGCGACGCCTCGGGCGGCGCGGTGGTCGAGGGCGACACGCGCGGCGTGTACCTTGCCTTTATCCTTGACGACCTACCCACGGGCCTGCGGGGCCTCTTGATTGCCGGCCTCTTCGCAGCCGCGATGAGCAGCACCGATTCGGCCCTCAACGCGATGTCGAGCTCGGTGGTGGTGGACTTCGGCTTCGGCAAGAAGGACACCGACGCTCGGACCGCCCGCATCGTCAACGCGCTCTGCGGCTCGGCGTTGATCGTGATGGCGTGCGTGTTTGTTCTCGTCGAAGGCGGAAAGGACGAGGGGCTGATCCCCTTCGCGCTTGGCGTGATGATCTATGCGTACGCGGGGCTCCTGGGTGTCTTCGTGTCGACGCTTCTGCTCGAGCGCGGCAGCGCGCTGTCCATCCTGTGCGCGTTGGTCTGCGGCGCGGCTACTGTCGTCGTGCTGCAGTTCGTCGTTGATCCCACCCCGTCGCTGGGGTGGCGCATGCTCGGTGGGTTCCTCGTGAGCCTTGCCGTCTGCTCGCTCGCCTGGGGTCCGAAGCGATGAGCGCCGCACTGCGCCAACTCGGGGCGATGACCATGCTCGGGATCCGCGGCGCGACGCCGGGCGACGCTAAGCTGGAAGAGGACCTGGACGCCTGTGCGCACGCAGGGGTGCGTATGGTGATCCTCTTCGACCGCGACGTCGCCACCGGCGCAGAACGGAACGTTCGATCTCCTGGACAGGTCCGGGCGCTCACGGAGCACATACGCGCGCGCCTCGGCAACGGCGCGCTGGTCGCGATCGACCAGGAGGGTGGCCGTGTGCAGCGCTTGTCTTGTGCGCATGGCTTCAAAGGCTGGCCCTCGGCGCGTGCACATGCAGTGCTGGCGGTAGGGGAGCAGTCAGAACGATCGCAGGAGATGGCGCGCGCGTTGGCCGAGGCAGGGGTCGACCTGAACTTCGCACCGTGCGTTGACGTGAACATCAATCCCGCCTCGCCGGTGATCGGGGCGCTCGATCGTGCGTACTCGGATGAACCAGCGGAAGTCGCGGCATGCGCCCTCCGTGTGGTGCGTGCACATCAAGCGACGGGTGTCGGTTGCGTGCTCAAGCACTTTCCCGGACACGGGTCCGCGTCGACCGATTCCCACCATGATCTCGTCGACGTCTCGAAGAGTTGGGACCGCGAGCGAGAGCTGGCGCCCTACCGCGTGCTTCTGGACGAGAACGTCGGCGTAATGACAGGGCATCTGATACTGTCCCAATTCGATGTAGACCGCCCGGCCTCACTGTCGCGGTCCATCACGACGGGGCTGCTCCGTGACGAGCTCGGATTCACCGGTCCCGTGTTCACCGACGCCTTGGACATGGAGGGAGTGCGAGCGCGTTGGTCGCTCCGGGAGACAATCCGCCTTGCGTTCGAGGCTGGCGCGGACGTATTCGTGCACGCCTGCAATTCGGCCAGGGGCGAGTACGCGCCCGATGTCGTTCGAGCGATGGAGGCGTTGGCGACGGAACTCGGAAGCCTCGAGGCCCGGGCTGCCCGGTCGCTCGAACGCGTGCGGCTTCTGGCAGAGCCCCGATCGAGCACGAACCGGGGATCGACGCCTTACGAGTGAGTCGCGGGTGATCGTCGAAGGAAGGACCAAGCGGAAAGCGTCGATGCGCCGCGTGAGGCTTCCGGGAAGAACACCAACTTGCGCTCACATCCGTCCGTGATCTTGCGGGGATGTTGCTGCGATCTACTCTGTCCCCGGGGTCGCTCTTGCGCGTTGCTTATAGAGCAATGCATAGGGAGTCGCCTGCTCATTCGTCGCACGGCACGTCTGTATGGGCATGCCATGCCAAGTCTTGTGCACAAAAGAAGGCCGGCCTGGGGGAGCCAGTGCCTACGTGCAGAGAGGACGACTTAGCATGTCGATCCCCGGTCCGCGTGTTGGGGCGACTGCCGTGCTTCCCAAGCGAGCCGATGAAAGTCCCTCTGCGCGGGGTCAGTCTTCGTCAATAAGCACGCGCGAGGCTGGCGTGTCGAGATCGTCGCATTGACCGGAACGGACCATCCAGACGAAACCCCAGACCGCGGCCGTCGCGAGCACGAGGGCGATGGGCAGGACGATGAACAGGACGCTCATGGCGTGGCCTCCGTGTGGCTTGCCTGGGGCTTGGACCGGCCAGCGCCGAGCGCGATGGCCAAGACGGTGAGCGAACTCGCCGGCATGATGATGGCGGCAACGATCGGAGACATCAGGCCCAGCAGCGTCAGCGATGCGGCGATGATGTTGTAGCTGACCGCCAGCGCCAGACAAAGGCGGATGCGCGAGATCACGCCCCGGCTCGTCTGCGCCAGATCGACGAGTGGAGATAGTCCGGGCCGGCCGAGGTAGACGTCGGATGCGGCCATGGACGCCTCCGCGCCGCCGCGGACCGCGATCCCGACGGTCGCGGTGGCGAGTGCGGCCGCATCATTGACACCGTCGCCGACCATGACGGTCGCGTCATCCTCGTTCAATTCCTGGATGCGGTCGCGTTTGATCTCTGGTAGGGCATCACCACGCGCGTCTTCGACGCCCACCGATCGGGCAACGGCCCTCACCGTGCGCTCATCGTCGCCCGAGAGCACGCGTGGCTTCCAGCCCATGTCTCGCAACGTGGCGATGGAAGCCCTGGCATCTTCACGCGGTGCGTCGCCGAGGACGGCCACGGCCCCGACACCGTCAGACGTGCCAACGAATACTGCGGTAAGCCCAGCCTCACGTGCACGGCTTGCGGAATCATCGGCCCATCGGGGGACGGGAATGCCCCGCTGGGCCATGAGCCGGGAGGAGCCGACCGCCAGGCATCGTCCGCTGAGCGTGCCCGTGACGCCCAGACCGGTGTGGTGCTCGATGTTCTCGACGGCGAGGTCGGTGAATTCGGCGCACTCTGCCAGCGCCTGTGCAATCGGGTGCCGTCCGCCCGCTTCCAGGGCGGCGATCGCGGGCTTGAGCGACGGATCGCCGATCCAGTCTCGCAGTCGGTACGCTCCCTCGGTGATTGTGCCGGTCTTGTCGAGCACGAGCGTGGGTGCTCTTGCAAGGGTCTCGAACGTGTCGCCACCCTTCACCAGCGTACCGCGGCCCGCGAGGCGGCCGATCGCCATGGATGTCGCCAATGGGGTCGCCAACGCTACGGCACAAGGACAACAAACGATCAGCATTGCGACCGTTGATTCGAACGCAGCGTCCAGGCCCGCCGGCAAGCGAATGAGAAAGCACGCGACAGAGAGCGCGATGACGCCGAGCACGAACGGCCGGGCGAGCCTGTCGGCGCTGCCGATGACTGGCGTTCGGGAGCGGCTGAGCCGCTCGATATCGGCCATCAGGCGGCCGACGCGCGTCTCGCGACCCGTCGCGGTCACACGAACGCGGATCGTACTGGAGAGGTTCAGGGCGCCGGCGGCGACCACCGATCCGACGATGCCAACGAGCGGTTTGCTCTCGCCGGTGAGCACGGCGCTATCGATGTGGGTCGAACCGGTCTCGATGATGCCGTCGACCGGGATGCATCTCTGGGGCGAGACCTCGACGAGGTCGCCGGTCTTGACCGCGTCGATGGCGGCGTCCGTGGGCTGGCCGTCGCGGATCAGTGTGACCCGACGGGGCGTGATCGAGAACAGCATTTCGATGGCATCCGCCGCCCGGCGCTGCTGCCGCATCTGAAGCCAGCGGCCGATGAGTAGCAGAAAGATGAGCATGGTGATGGAATCGAAATAGATCTCACCGGTGTCGAGCCCGACGGCGAACAAGCCGGCGATGGTGCCGGCAACCAGTGCGAGGGCGATCGGCGAGTCGAGATGCCACGTGCGCGTACGTAGTGACGCAACGGCACCCTCTACGAACACGCGGCCCGGCCACAGGAGTGCGACCAGCCCGATCGCGGCACTGAGGTAGCGGAACGCCGTGCGATAGGGTTCGGCGATCGCGTCGAAGTGGCCGCTGTAGAGCGCGAATGCGAGCAGCATGACGTTGCCCGCACAGGCCGCGGCCACGCCGATACGGATGAGGTACGCGCGGTCTTCCATCCGTCGCGCGTCGCGGGCAGCCGACGGTTCGACCGGATGCGGCGGATAGCCAAAGCTGCTAAACGCTCGGGCGATGGTCGACAGGTGGGTCTCCGACGGCTGCCAGACGACCGTAGCGGTGCGTCGTGCCAGGTCGAGCTCGACACTGCGCAGGCCGTCAACGACGGTAGGCAGCCGCTCGAGAAGCCACAGGCACGCGGCGCAGTGCACGCCCTGCACGTAGAGCTCGACGCGCATCAGACCTTCGGGCATGGCGGTCGCGTGGCGGGCGATGAACGTTGGGTCGTCGAGTTCCGCGAATGTACCCGCCTCGACGACCGCTGGAGCACGATCGTCATCGAGGCGGGCCTTCAGGGCGTAGAACTGGTCGAGCCCGCAGGCGCGGATGGCGTCGTACGCGGTGTGGCACCCGTTGCAGCAGAACCGCTCACCCCTGGGCGAGGGCAGGCCGCAGTGTGCGCATGGCTGCCGCGTGGTCGCGGCGGGCACGGTACTGGAAGCGGCGATGGCGGTCATAGATCACTCGTCCGTCGTACACAGCGGGCAGTGCGCCGACGTTGGCATCGTGGTCAGCGATGTGGGCTCGACCGACGGTCGGGCGGTCAGGCCCGTGAGGTCGGCGCCGTAGACGCGGACCACGGTGATGGTCGCGATGGCGATCATTGCCAACGCTGCAACGGTGCGTACTCGCGGGCCAAAGCGCGTGCGGATCGCCCCCGCGCCAAGGCCGACCGCGGCGAGGATGGGCACGGTACCGATCCAGAACGTCGCCATCACGGCAGCGCCCCAGAAAGGCGAGGCGGTACCGGCTGCGATCAGTGCAAAAGCCCAGAGCCAGCCACACGGCAGCAGCGTGGTGAGCAGGCCCATCGCCAGGGCACGGCCCGCCGGTCCGAAGCGGTCGGCACGGGCGACGCCTCCGCGAAAGGCCTTGCGAACGAGCGGCGGGGTACGCATGTGCGGCAGTCGCACGCCGGCCTCGCGGAGCAGCCAGATGCCACCGACGACCAACATGGTGGTAGCGGCGAGGATAGCCGCCGCGTGCTGCAGGCCGGCCGCGCTGGCACCAAGATCGATCGCGCTGCCGACTGCGCCGGCTACGACGCCCAGGGTTGTATAGCCCACGAGCCGGCCGCCGTGATACGCGAACTGCAGCCGGGCATGGGCCTTGGCACGGCCTTTCTCCATGCCGCAGGCCATGGCAACGAACACGCCGCACATTCCGGCGCAGTGCGGGCTGCCTGCCAAGCTGGCGATCAGTACCGCGGCTAGGGTGGCCAGCGAGGGCGTCACGCGGCGTCGCTCCGAGGGGTGCTCGAGGGAGTCGCAAATACGTCGCGTGTGTGAAGGAAGGTGTCTCCCGACCGCGTGGCGCGCAGCCTGATCTGCCATTGCCCCTCGCGCGGCCGGTCGAGGACGGCGACGTAGCGTCCCGGGCCATCGGCCGAGAAGGTGACATCCTGGGCCTCGCTGCGGCGGGCGTGGTGGAAGGTCATGGCCCGGACGATGGCGCCCTCGAGGGGAACGCCCTCGTCGTTCACCAGCGTGACGGCGATGGTCGATGCGTTCAGATCGAAGTCGACGATGGCTTCCCAGCCCAGCGCATCGCTCGCGGCTTCCAGCGCGCGCTGCCGGTCCCAGTCGACCGCCTTCTGGTAGTAATCGTCTTCGATGGCGTAGCTGGGATCACTCACGGCTGCCATGACGGTGATACCGCAAACGGTGAGAGACATAGCGAGCGCACCCACGACCCCGAGCGGCCAGAGCCAGGCACGGCCGGTCCGCGGGCGGGCTTCGATCGGATCGTTGATCGGGTCCACGTTCAGTTTCCTCCGCCGGTGGCGACCGGGCCTCGCATGATGTACTCCACGCTCTTGTCGAAGTCTTCGGACCGGATGCGGACGCGAACCGGAATCCGGCTCGTGGTGAAGGCCTCGGACGGGACGACGAGCGCGACCGACTCGGTGAGCATCTCGCCCGCCTGCAGTTCGACCGAACCGGCGCCGTCGATCTGGCCGCCGTCGACACCCTCGACGCTGAGGAAGTACGTTGCTCCGGTCTCGGAGCGGTCGTGGATCTTGACCTTGATTGGGTTGGCCACCATGCCGCTTTCGAGCACGGTGAACGGGCTCCCCGGGCCGCGCATGACGTTGATCAGTGCTGACTCGCGGGTGACCAGCAGGACGGTCATGATCGTGACCAGGACTGCGATGATGACCGGATACGCGACCAGGCGGGGGCGGAACCAGTGTCGACCTTCGCCCTCGAGCGAGCGTTGCGACGCGTAGCGGATGAGCCCGCGTGGCCGTCCGATCTTGTCCATGATGCTATCGCAGGCGTCGATGCACTGCGTGCAGTTCACGCACTCCATCTGGAGACCGTCGCGGATATCGATACCCGTGGGGCAGGTCTGTACGCACATCGTGCAGTCGATGCAGTCACCAGGTTCCGGTGCGATCTCTGCGTGCGTGGCATCGTGCACCACCTTGAGCGAGACATCGCCTGGCTGCTTGGCGTCCCGGCGCTTCTTGCCACGCGGCTCTCCGCGCCTCCGGTCGTAGCCGACGACCAGTGAGTCGCGATCAAGCATCACGCTTTGGAACCTGCCGTAAGGACACGCGACGATGCACGTCTGCTCGCGGAAGAAGCCAAAGTCGAACAGCATGGCCCCCGTGACGGCGATGATGACCACGAACGCGATGGGATGATCGAGCGGCGACCCGAGGATCCACTGCCGCAGGTTGTCGGTACCCACGAAGTAGCTGAGGAAGGTGTGTGCGAGCCCGAAGGCCAGCAAGACGAATACGACGAACTTCAGGAACCCGCCGGCGGCGCCGAAACGCTTCTTCCTGGCGCCCGGAGCGCCCTCAAAAAACCTTTCGATCGGACGGAACACCAGCTCGAGGTAGACCGTTTGCGGGCAACCCCAGCCACACCAGATGCGCCCGAAGAGCGCTGTGAAGAAGAACACCGAGAGCGCAATGGTGATGAGCAGGAGCGCAAGCAGCAGCGTGTCGGTCGGGTAGAGCGTCGTCCCGAAGAACGTGAACTCGCGCGTGAGGATATTGATGAGCAGTGGCGGACGGCCGTCGATGCGGAGGTGGGGAAGCGTCACGAACAGCGCAATGAGACCATATCCGACGGCACGGCGGCGGTTCAGCCAGCGTCCCGGCGACGGGCGTGGATTCAGCCAGCGACGCGTTCCGTCCACGTTGAGCGTCGATAGCACGCGTTCGGACTGTGGAGCAGTTGTGCTCATGGTCGTCGAAGCTCTCCAGGATCAGCCGTCGCCCTCGGCAGGCCACGGCGGAATGACCTCGCCCTCGGCTGCCTTGCGGTTCGAGTTGTTGCCGCGAAGTGAGGCCACGTACGAGCTCAGCAGCACCGCTTCCTTCGGATGCAGGCGGTTGCCCCATGCCGGCATCGCCCCGTTGTTGGCTCCATCGACGATAACGGCGTGGATGTCCTCGATGGTGCTGACGTTGAGGTAGTTGTCGTCGGTCAGGTTTGGGCCGATGCCGCCGCCCCCGTCCGCGGCGTGGCACGAAGCGCAGTGCATCTTGAAGACGGAGTCACCGTATTTCATCCATTGCGCATCGCCCATGAGCGAGACGAGCGTGGCCTCATCGGCTTGCAGGTCGCCGAGCTCACCAAACAGGCGCTCGGTCTCCGCGAGCTGCGCGGCCTCGAGACGATCGACCTGATGCACGAACCACGGACTTTCCAGCGATACGAAGAAGTACACCACGCTGAACACCATCGTGGACAGCCAGATCAGGTGCCACCACAGCGGCGTGGGGTTGTCGAACTCCTGGATGCCGTCGTACTCGTGGCCCTGGATCAGGAGCTTCTCGCTTTGGTTCTGCTTATCCATGAGCCTGCTCCCTCCCGCCGACGGCGAGCGTCTGCGAATCCATCAAGACGGGTGTGCCCTCGTCGAGCACGGCTGCGGCCATCTGCTTCTCCAGGCCCCGACCGTTTCGAAGCGTGCGGAGCGTGACGAGCACGAACACGCCAACAAAGATGACCAGGGCGGCCTCGGGCCAGACGGAGAGATCAATGTGTCGAACGGTGTCGGAGAGCATTACTGGCTGCCTCCTTCTGCGTCTTCGGATCCGGACGCGACTTCGCCCTCTGCTGCATCGGCATCGCTTCCTGCGGATGCTTCAGGAGCCGGTTGCTTGCTGATGTCCACGCCCAGGCGCTGCATGTATGCGATGAGCGCGACGATCTTCTTGTCGCTCACGTCTTCCGTTGTGCCGCTCGATTGTGAATAGATCTCATCAGAGACCGCGCGGGCCTGCTCCCGCGCCAACTCGGGCGCGTTGTTGACGGCTTCGCCATAGGGCACGCCAAGCATGGCCATCGAGCCGACACGAGCCTTGATGCCCTCGAAATCCAGCTCTTGCCTGAACAGGTGCTTGTAGCTGGGCATGATCGAGCCGGCGTTGTACTCCTGCGCGTTGTAGAAGTGCTCGTAGTGCCACCATGAACTCTGGCGGCCACCCTCGCGTGCGAGGTCGGGCCCGATGCGGCGGCTGCCCCACTGGAACGGGCGATCGTAGATGAATTCGCCGGCCTTGCTGTATTCGCCATACCGCTTCACTTCGGCGAAGATGGGCCGGATCATCTGAGAGTGGCAGTTGTAGCAACCCTCGGCGATGTAGATGTCGCGCCCAGCCAGCTCAAGCGGCGTGTATGGCTCGACCGTGGAAATAGTCGGCACGTTGCTCTTGATCAGGAAAGTGGGGATGATCTCGAAGAGCGACGCGACGGCGACCGCGATGAGGACCCAGATCGTGAACTTGATCGGTCGTGCCTCAAGGCGCCGGTGCCACAATCCCTGGAGCCAGCGGTCGGCGGCGTGGCCGGCCTCGACGTTGGCGCTGAGGCGGCTGACAGCCCGCTGATAGTCTTCGTTCAAGGGGGCGAGCGGCGCAGCCTCGTGCACGACGACCTCGTACTGGGGCGGACGCATACGCCAGGTCTGGAAGAGGTTGAGCACGCCGATGACCATGCCGGCGAAGTAGAGGACGCCGCCACCGGCGCGGATCCAGTACAGCCACTCGAGGCGAGTAACCGTCTCGAGGAAGTCGGGGAACATGAGCGTGCCCTGGCTGTCGAATGCCCGCCACATCAGTCCTTGGGTGACGCCGGCCGCGTACATCGAGAGGATGTAGAGCGCGATGCCGATCGTGCTGATCCAGAAGTGGGCGTTGGCCAGCTTGACGCTGAACAGGCCCTTGGTCTGGAAGATCCTGGGGGCAAGCCAATAGGCCATGCCAAAGATCATGAATCCGTTCCAGCCGAGCGTTCCGCTGTGCACGTGGGCGATGGTCCAGTCCGTGTAATGGCTCAGGCTGTTGACCGTCTTGACGCTCAGCATCGGACCTTCGAACGTGGCCATCATGTAGAAGGTGATGCCGACGACGAAGAACTTGAGCACCGGATCGGTGGTGACCTTGTGCCATGCGCCGCGCAGGGTGAGAAGACCGTTGATGCCGCCACCCCAGCTGGGCATCCACAGCATCACGCTGAAGAGCATGCCCAGGCTGCTGGCCCACTCGGGTAGCGAGGTGTAGTGCAGGTGGTGCGGACCCGCCCAGATGTAGATGAACACCAGCGACCAGAAGTGCACGATGCTCAGCTTGTAGCTGAAGACCGGCCTATTCGCGGCCTTGGGCATGAAGTAGTACATCAGCCCAAGGAAGGGCGTGGTTAAGAAGAAGGCTACTGCGTTGTGGCCGTACCACCACTGCATGAAGGCATCTTGCACGCCGGCATACAGCGGATAGCTCTTCAGGGCGACGTCGACGCTCGTGACCTTGCCGGTCGTGAAGAACTGGTAGACGCCCACTGGGATCCAGAGGTTGTTGAAGACGTGGAGCACGGCCACGGTGATGATCGTGGCGATGTAGAACCAGAGCGCCACGTAAAGGTGCCGCTGGCGTCGGTGGACCAGCGTCATGAAGAAGTTGACGCCAAAGAAGCCGACCCACACGACCGCGATGGCCAGATCGATGGGCCACTCGAGCTCGGCGTACTCCTTGCCCTGGGTGATGCCGAAGGGCAAAGTAAGGGCGGCCGAGACGATGATCGCCTGCCATCCCCAGAAGTGCAGCTTGCTGAGCTTGTCGCTCCACATGCGCGCCTTGCACAGACGTTGCGTGGAGTAGTAAACAGCAGCGAAGATGGCATTGCCGGCAAACGCGAAGATCGCCGCATTCGTGTGCAGCGGTCGCAGCCGGCCGAACGCAACCTGCGGCAGCACGTTCAGCTCGGGCATGGCCAATTGGAATGCGATGACCACACCCACGAGCAGGCCGACGAGCCCCCAGGCCAGCGTGGCCCAGAAGAACATGCGGACGATGGCATCGTCGTAGCTGAAGCGATCGAGGGCGCCTCCGTGGGCCGCACCCTTGGACGCGGTGGAAGCCGCCCCCGCGTCGTTGGGCAGGTCGGCTCCTGAGGCATGGCTTGCATCGGCCATCGGTGGATCCCCTGATTTCCCCGGCCGTGATCCGGGAACTCTCTTGTCAGATCAGAATTTTCACTGACCCACAGCATTTCACGACGTATCGGAGGAATCAAGCGATATGTCTATATTTTTATAGATTACTACTTTTAAGCTCGCCATCGGGATAGACTGCACCCAACTCCAAGGCCCGTGACGCCCGGGGAGTCCGGCAGGAGGCCCGCTCCATGTTCAGCATGACAACGGAGTACGCGCTGCGAGCCGCGGTCTACCTCAGCGAGCGCCACGGCGATGTCCAGACGGCCGGCCGAGTGGCCGAAGCGACCCAGACGCCGGTCCGCTACGCATCTCGAGTGCTGCAGTTGCTCGTCGAGGGTGGCCTCGCCATCAGCCAGCGGGGGCCCACCGGAGGCTTCGTTCTGGCACGCGAGCCATCGGAGATCACGCTCCTCGACGTGGTCCAGTGCATCGAGCCCATCCAGCGGATTCGAGAGTGCCCCCTCGGCCTGCGTGAGCACGAACGGGAACTCTGCCCCCTCCACAAGGCGATGGATGACGTCGCTGCAGATGCCGAGGCAACCCTCGGTCGACTGACACTCGCGAACGTCATGGCGCAGCCAATCGTGCCCTTGGGAATCTCGATCGGGGGACGTGAGCGCCCTTGATGAGGCTTGCTCGAAACTGCGGCAGAGCCAAGCAGACCGAGCAGCCCAATTGCACGCACCATGCCTTCGAAGTGTGCTGCTCCGGCGAACTCGGCTTCGTAAACGGAGAGGGGGGGATTCGAACCCCCGAGGGGCGTAAACCCCCACACGAATTCCAATCGTGCGCCTTAAACCGCTCAGCCACCTCTCCAGGGTCGCTGCCAGGCTCTCAGCCGGCCGCGAGCGGGCAACAGGATAGGGCCGATGTGGCCGCCGGGCGCTCCTCCTCGAAAGCTCGGGCCGGCCAATCATCACGGCATGCCAGAGGGTCCGGCCCGACAATCCGACGCACCGACGCCACCGCTGATCCGTGGTCTCCTGATCATCGACAAGCCGGTTGGTCCGAGCTCGATGGCAGCTTGTGCGCGCGTCCGTGCGGCGCTCCGACGCGGCGGTGCTCCCAAGCGAGTGAAGGTCGGTCACGGCGGCACCCTCGACCCGCTGGCAAGCGGGGTCCTGGTCATCCTCTGTGGCAAGGCGACGCCGATGTGCAACCGAGTCATGGCCGGCGCCAAGCGATACGAAGCCAGGGTCGACCTTTCGGCATTCTCCACGACCGATGATCGAGAGGGCGAGCGGACCGAGGTGGCCGTCCCGACGCCCCCGAGCCTGGACGCCGTCTGTACCGCGGCAGCGGGCTTCGTCGGAGAGACGCTCCAGCGTCCGCCCGCCTTCAGCGCCATGAAGGTCGGCGGCCAGCGCGCCTACGCACTGGCGCGCAAGGGCAAGGCCGTCGAGCTCGAGCCACGGCGTGTCGTCATCGAGTCGATCGATGTGCTGGCATACGAGTGGCCATACGTCCAGCTCGACGTATGCTGTGGGAAGGGCGTCTACATCCGCAGCCTGGCGCGCGATCTGGGAACGGCGCTCGGGACGGGAGGGACGCTCGACGCGCTGCGGCGAACGGCCGTCGGGAGCTTCTCGATTGATCGGGCCACCGAGCTCGACGCGCTGCCCGAGTCGCTCACGCAGGCCGACCTGCTTCCGGTCGATGTGTGGATCGACGAAGCCGGCTAGCCCGCGGGCTCAGCCCTGTTCGCCGGGCTCATCGCCGATGTCTTCGACCGCCTGGGCCGGTGTCTCGCTCTCGCGGCCGACGACCCGAAGGTTCAACCGCTGGGCCATCGCATCGAACGAGAAGGGATTGACCGTGCGGACCGTATCGACGAGTTCGTCGCGGCGGATCATGAAGTCGAGGAAGTCGGCCTGCATGCGATACATTTCCGTCGTCAGCGGCGTGATGCTCTCGACCGTGCCGACGCCCAGCGTGAGCGTCGCCGCGATCGGCACGCTCACGGTTCTGGCTGCGCGGGGCGTTTGCTCGATGTCAACGAGCGGATCGAGCGAGTCGTACACGCCCATCACCGCGTCGCGGAACACCTCGGCGTTCAGCGACGGCACCGCCGGCGCCTGCCGGAAGCCCATGGGCGTGGTCACGTCCATGGGCGTGACGCGGACCGTCTGCAGGTCGGGCGCTTCGACGTCGCCCGCCAGCGTGCCCGCCAGCTCGATTGCCGCAGCAGTCAGTCCGCCCTCGGCGGCCGTCTGACCGATCGCTTCGGCCTGCGCCTGCAATCGTTCGAACAGCCGGAGCGCCTTCCAGTCCTCGATCACGCGGCCGCGGATCTCGTCGATGCTGTCCGGACGCGATTCGCTCCGGACGTCGAGCACGGTGTAGAAGTAGACATTGCCCGCGAAGTCGGTCGCCGGAATATCGGTGACCGGGAGTCCCTTCTGGATCGCCAGCCGTGCGCCGAGCTCGGGTCGGAGCTCGCGCACCGCGAACAAGACCTGGGCCACCGGAGCCCGCGTCGAGCCGATGTTGATCTGAGCCCGGCCGAAGCCCTCGAGCGCCATCATCTCCGCAGGCCACAGCCACGAGTCGGGCCGCACGACCTCGGGCATCGGCAGGACCACCGAGCCGTCCTCGGCCTCGGGGAAGCGCGACAGCCCGACCGAATCGACCATCTGCTGCGCGACGGCCTCGAAGCTCGGTCGCTGGCTATCGAAGTCGTCGGGCAACCGCTTGTACGGTCCGTCGGACTCGAGCGAACGCGTCGACTCGCCCATCGCGCCCACGAAGGCCTGCTGGGCGGCTCTGATGACCTCGTCGGCGATCTCGCGACGCACGGCATCCTCGATGTCGGTTCGCGCGTCGGCAAAGGCGTCGGGCTCCTGGCCGTCGGCTTCCATCTCGCGCACCATCGCCTGGTAACGCTTGCGAACCTCGAGCGGATCGGGCGTGATGTTTGCTTCGATGGCCTCACGGTCGAGTCGGAGGTACTCGATCTTCAGTCGTTCGGGGAGCGTGTAGCCGATGCCGAACTCACCACCCTGCTCGCCTCCTCCGAGCGGGGTCGAGGCAAAACGCTCGAAGTGCTCTTGGAGTTGGGCCTCGGTCGGCTCGCCGACGATGCCGGGGTAGTCGATCACGAGTTTCCGGCTGTCGAACCAGAACGCCTCGACGGAGGCCTGCCGTTGGCGGTTGGCCGCGTCGCGCAGGGCCCGGGCATCGCTTAAGGGAGCGCTCTCGAAATAGCCGGCCGTCAGGCGGTGGATGCCGCGGGCGACGCTGAGCGCCTCGTGGTACTCGCGCTCCGAGACGTTCGGCGGCGGACGGGTCAGGAACGCGGACGCAAGGTCGATGCGTTGTTGCCGCTCGTCGGCCGGCATGGAACCCCACACCTGGCTCAAGATCGACTGCGCGGACGGGCCGAAGGACTGAGAAAGCTCGCGCAAGAGCTGCTGCTGCGCAGCCTGGGCGGCAAAGTCCTCGACCCACAGCGCGCCGTCGCCCGCCACGCCGATGAGCCCGGCCTGCTCGGCTTCTCGCCGGAGCATGTACCAGTGAAGACCAACCTCGTCGCGTTCGATGGCGGGCATGTACTGGGGCGGCAGTCGATCTTGCACGAGCGCATGCTGCCGCTCGGCCTGCTGCACGTCGGTGACCTTCAGCGACGACCCGTCGAGGGTGGCGACTTCGCGGTTCACCATGCGGTTGCCGAGCTGTTGGATGGCCTGGGGCGCAGTGAACGCCACCAGCAACAACGCGCCGAAGACGATCATCATCCACTTGCTGTACTTGCGCAGGAACTTGAGCATGCCGCCCGTCCGAGGCCCGTGGACCCTGCCGCTACCGGGCGCCGGCGGACCGACCCGCCCCGGCTCGCACCGGCCTTAGAAGCGATAGAACTCGATAACCAGGTTCGTGTTCACGCGGAACGGAACCTCGTCGGCCTTCGGAGCCGCCACGACCTTTGCCTTGAGCTCGCTGGGGTTGAAGCTGATCCACCCCGGAACCTCGTGGCCCGGCATGCTCTCCATGTTCTCGCGGCAGAGCTTGTGGGTCTTCTCCTTGATGGAGATCTCCATGCCCGGCTTCACGTGGAAGCTGGGGCGGTCAGTCTTGCGTCCGTTCACCATCACGTGGCCGTGCGCGACGATCTGACGCGCCGCCCAGATGGTGCGGGCGATGCCCATGCGGCGGATCACGTTGTCCAGCCGCGTCTCGAGCAGCACCAGGAGCATGTCGCCCGAGTTACCGGGGAGGCGCTTGGCCTCCTTCACGAAGCGGCGGAACTGCTTCTCGCCCACGTTGTAGTGGAACCGAAGCTTCTGCTTCTCGGTCAGGCGGATGCCGTAGTCGCGCGGGCGGCGGCCACGGAAGCCGTGGATGCCGGGCGGCTGGCGGACGCGCTCGTTGCTGGTGTGCTTCTCGACCGCCTCGATCGGAACACCGACGCGGCGGCTCAGGCGGACCTTCGGTCCGGTGTAGTTGGCCATCTGCTGTTCTCCGTCCCGCTGGGAATCCCAACGGGTGCCGGGCCAAACGCCCGGCGATCAGGCCGGCGACCGCGACTGCGGGCCGGCTATTGAACTGATCCGGCCCACGCTGGGCCCGGTTTTCGAGGCCTATTCAAGGCCGAACGATGATCGGAATCAACAGGCCGAGCAGCCGGCGTCAGTCCTCGGGCACGTCGTCGCTAATCACGATCTGGCGGAAGGTCGTGCGGAGGGTGTTCGTGATCGGCCCCTCGCCATCGCTGATGGCGTGGGTGGCCTTGATGCCGCCCTGGCCATCGTGCTCGAGCACCTCGCGAACGGCGATGATCTCGGCGGCCGACCCGGTCATGAAGACCTCGTCGGCGTCGAAGATGTCCTGCAGCGTGATGTGCTTGGTCTGGACCTTGAGATCGCACTGCGGGGCCAAGCGGTCGATCACGAACCGGCGGGTGATGCCGCTCAGGCACCCGTCCTCGACCGGCGGCGTGGTGATGGCACCGTCCTTGATCACGAAGATGTTGTCGCCCGAGCCCTCGGCCACCTTGCCCTCGGGGTTGAGCATGATGACCTCGAGCAGCTTGTCCTGCTCGTTGGTGATTTTCAGGTCCCTGGTGAGGTGGATGGCCTCGCACTTGGCCAGGATGTTGTTGAGGTAGTTGAGGCTCTTGATGCGTGGGTCGAGGCTCTTGACGCCGATGCGCGGCCGATGCGCGACGACCACCCGCATGCCAGACTCGTACATCGACTCGGGATAGAGCCGGATCTGATCGGCGATGCAGATGACGCCGGCTTGCGGGCACAGGTAGGGGTTCAGCCCCAGCGTGCCCTCGCCGCGCGTAACGAGCAGGCGGATGTAGCCGTTGACGATGCCGTTGGCCTCGATGCAACGACGCTGGACGTCGATCATCTCCTCGCGCGAGATGCCGATGTCGAGATAGATCATCTCCGCGCTGGCCCACAGGCGGTCCATGTGCTGGCCAAGCATGAAGATCTTGCCGTTGTAGACGCGGATGCCCTCGAACACGCCGTCGCCGTACAGCAGCCCATGGTCGAACACGCTGACCTTGGCCTGGCTCTTGGGGACCAGGTCCCCGTTGACGTAGACCATCGGCCGGTCCTGGTCGGACGGGCTTCCGTGAACGGCGCCGGGAGCCGTCGGATTCGGCTTCGGCGGGGTTCGCATCTGGGTCATGGTCTTATCTCCGTGATCGGCCAAGTGGGTCCGTCCTTGCGTTAGGCCCTCAGCGGGGCGATTGTGCCGGCGCAGTCTAGCGAGGGTCATCGACCCTGGGGTCACGACCCGGGCATAACCCTATCAACGTCGAGGGAGCGTGTGGTTGAACGACGCTAGACCTTGACTCGTCCACGCAGGTTCGCCAGCCCGCCGTCGATCTCGAGCACCGTGCCGCTCACCCATTCCTGCTCCGCGTCGAGCAGCCAAGCAATGCCGCTCGCAGCGTCCCCGGGCTGGCCCAGCCTGCCCAGCGGGTGCATCGCCGTCGACGCCTTCTCGGCCATCTCGTTCTCGAGGATCGGCTCGCTCAGCGGCGAGCGGACCATGCCCGGAGCGACCGCGTTGACGCGCACGCCGTTGGACGCGTACGTCGCCGCCGCCGACCGCGCAAGCCCGATGACCGCCGCCTTGGCTGAGGCGATTGCCTCGTGATTCGGAAGGCCGCTCGTGGCCGCCGCCGACGACATCAGCACGATGGAGCCTCCGCCCCTGCGCATCACCTGGCTCGCGCTGCGGACGAGGTTGAAGGCTGTGTAGAGGTTCACTTCGATCGCCTCGCGCAGCTCGTCGGGCGAGGTCAGGTGCGCGGGCTTGAGCATGATGGTGCCCGGCAGGTTCACGGCGCCGTCGAGCCGCCCGTGGTGCTCGGCCGCCGCCTTCACGGCCGTATCCACCGCGCCGGTGTCGCGCGCGTCGAGCGAGTCGAGAGCCTGTGCGCCGAGTTCATCGGCAAGTGCCTTGGCCTTGTCGGCGTCGCGACCGGCGATCGTCAGCTTCGCTCCAGCTTCGATCAGCCGCTTCGCTAGCGCGCTGCCGACACCGCCAGCTCCGCCGATCAACAGGTATGCTCGATCTTGGTGTCCCATGCGTGCCTCCTTGGTTAGGCAGGTTCCTGTAGCGCCCCGATGGGGCCATCTTCGCTCGGCGAGCGTTCCATGAGGCGGCGGACGCCGAGCTCCCAGCCCACCGCATCGAGAAGCGTCGGATGCATCCACCGGAAGCCGGCTTCTCCGAGCCTGGTCGGCTCGGCCCGCGTCGAGGCGAGCAGCATGTCGCCGGCCATCTCCTCGCCGAGGGCCATTCGAGCGGCTCCCGCCGGTAGGCCGAGTATGGCTGGACGGCGAGCCGCCTCGGCGATGGCACTGCTGACGTCGTTCGCCGTCGCTGCGTCGGGTGCGCAGACGTTGACGGCGCCCGCGAGTCCGTCGTTCTCGATGGCGTGGAGCACGGCGCCGATCGCGTCGTCGAGACCGATCCAAGGCCACCACTGGCGGCCGGTGCCGATGGGTCCGCCCAGGCCGAACTTCGTCGGCGTCATCAGGGCCTTCAGAGCGCCCCCGCCCGAGCCCAGCACCATGCCGAAGCGGGCGAAGACCACGCGGACGCCCGCGGACTCGGCCGGCCGGGCGGCGGCTTCCCAGGCTCGCACGAGATCGGCGAGGAAGCCGTCGCCCCATCCCGCGTCTTCGGTCAGCGGCTCGTCGCCTCGGTCTCCGTATGCGTGCACCCCCGAGGCATTGATCAACACCTTCGGTCGCTCCGACGCCGGCAGCGAGGCCATCGTCTTGGCGAGCAGCGACGTGGGCTGCACGCGGCTGCGGCAGAGCTGTTCCTTGCGCTTGTCCGTCCAGCGCCCGTCGGCGATGTTCTCGCCACAAAGGTTGATGACGACGTCGACGCCGGACAGCGTGAAGGGGGAAATCTCCGAGGCTGCCGGATCCCAGTGGCGTTGCGCGATGCCGTCGATCGGGTCGGGTTCGGCCCGTCCACGCACGAGGCGGATCACCTTGTGGCCGCCAGTCGACAGGAACGCGGCAAGCGCCGAGCCGATCATGCCGCTTGAGCCAGCGATCGCGATGGTCAGTCGTTCGGCCGATCGTACGTGCCGGGCAAGGTCCGCACGCGTTCGTTCGTGCCGGAACCAGAACAGCCGACCCAGATCGGCCGCCAGCTTGCCACCGAGTAGCACCGAGCCGAGAAACCCAGCCGGAGCCTCGTACTCGATCCGGTCATCGAGCCGGCTGCGGCCATTGCCTTCGTCGCTGAATTCGTGTCGGTGTGTCCAGCTCCCGAACGGACCGCTAAGCTGTCGGTCGCTGAAGCCGTGCGGCGGATCGTGGTCGAAGTGCTCGGCCACCCAGGGCATGCTCACGGGCCCGAGGCCGATCATCAGCCGGGCGATCGCATCGTTGCCGATGCGTGGGTGATCCTTCCCACGCTTCCGTTCGGCAATCGTCACGCGTTGCCAGGGCGGCGTCAGTCGCTCCAGCGCCCCGGCGTTGGCGTGCCACTCGTAGAGCGTCCGGGCGTCGCAGGGCATGGTCGAACTGGCATGGAAGGACTTCATCCGTCAGCATGATCCCCGCCCCGCTCGCCCAAGGCCAGCGAGTGGGTCCGTGTCAGGGTGAGTAGAGTGCTGCATGGCCAACTCACCTAGTACCGCTACGGAAACCGGCAACGCCCGAATCGGTTCGCAATCGGTCGGCGACCTGCTCTCGGCGATCGCTGAGAAGACGCCAGCCCCCGGCGGTGGGGCGGTCGTCGGGGCCGTGGGTGCCCTAAGCGCCGCTCTGGCTGGCATGGTCATTGCCTATAGCCGGGACAAGAAGAGCCTGACGCGCCACGCGCCGGCCCACGCCGTCGTCGGCGACCGCTGTGCCGCCGCGAGCTGCAAGCTGCTCGAGCTGGCCGATGCCGACGCGGCTGCCTACGCCGAACTCAACGCGCTGCAGCGACTCGACCCCGACGATCCAGAACGCATCGAGAAGCTCGGCGCCGCCGCCAAGCGGTGCATCGATATCCCCTTGGACGTGCAGCGCATCTGCCTGAGTCTGCTCGAAGGATTCGAGGAGCTCGCGCCCATCGCCAACGAGTACCTGCTGAGCGATCTCAAGATTGCTGCGATCTTGGCCGAAGCCGCCGTCCGCGCCAGCGACTGCAACATCGAGGTCAACGCGCCGACGCTCGGCAGCGCCGTCTCACCCGAGGCCGAGCGCGACGCACAGGCCACGAGCCTCCAGGCCATCGAACGAGCGAAGAACCTGCTGCGATCGGTCGAGGCCCTGATCGACGACTAGCGCAGGACGACTAGCGGCCGGCCTTCTTCCTCGCAGGAGCCTTCTTGGTAGCGGGCTTCTTGGTGGTTGCCTTCTTGGTGGTCGCCTTCTTCGAGGCCGGCTTCTTCGGCGCCGCCTTCTTGGTCACCGTCGCGGTTGCCGGGCTTGCCGTCGCCTTCTTGGAGACCTTCTTCGTCGACTTCTTCGTGATCGATGCTGCTGCGACTGCGTTCGTCGGCGCCGATGCCGCTTCCGGGGCGGCTGGCGTCGCCTTGGCGACCGCCGGCTTCTTGCCCGACGTCCGCTCGGCCAGGTCCTGCATCAAGTTGGCGAGCTTGTTCAGTTGATCGACGCTGCTGGGTGCCGCCGGCTTGCTGATGGCCGCCCGCGTCTCCTTCTCGACCTGCCGCGCAGCCTCGATGTCTTCCCGCAGCCCGAGACGCGCTCGCTCGGCACGCTTGGCCTCGGCGCTCAGCGCCGTCAGGCTCTCCTTCAGCTCGCCCTTGAGCCTTGTCTCGAGCGTCTTCCAAGCCTGGTCGAGGGCCTGGCGCGCCTGCGTCGCCTTGGCGTCGAGCTTCTCGCTCTCGATCTTGGCCTTGTGGATCGCCTTGTCGGCCGCCTTGTCAGCCGCGGCGTTGGCCCTCTTCTCGGCCCGCTTCTCCGACTCTTCGATCAGATCGGCCAACGCCGCACGCTTGGCTTCGGCCTCCTCGGAAGCGGTCTTGAGCGTGTCCAGATGCCGCTTGACCTCGGTCGCCGGCGCGCGCATCGCCTCGTCGAGTTCTGCACGCCGCTGGCTGAGCTGCCCCTCGGCCTGCTCGCAGAGCTTGGTTGCCAGAGAGATCGACTGCTGCAGGCCGTCGCGCTGCTCGACGAGCCGATCAAGCCACAGCCCCGCGCTCTCGATCGACTCGCTCAGTGCCTTGCGGCTCTCCTCGGCCTGCCGACGCGCCCGCTCGCCGGCGGTCGCCACGTCGTCCATCTGCTCCATCGCCGCCATGGCCTGGGCCGCGACGGCCGCCAGCGTTCCATCCGCTGGCTTGGACGATCCGGCGCCGGTCGACTCGATCAGTGCTTCCGCGCGCTCGCATAGCGACTCGATGCCGTCCAGGTCGAGCTCGAACACGCCGCGGGCCTTGGTGTCGATCTGGTCGACGCGGTCCAGCACGGCGTCGGCGTTCGCCTCGGCCTCGGCCAGCTTGGGCGCGATCTCACGCTCGATCCGCTCGCCCACTTCGTCAACACGCTCGCCGGCCTGGGCATCGCTCGTGGCAATAACCTGGGCCAGCCGGCCCTCGGCGTCCTCGATGAGCGACGCCAGCCGCTGGCTCAGCCCCTCGATCCGCTCGGCCATCGCGGCCTCGGCCGCCTTGCGCTCGCTGCCAATCGCCTCGACCGAGTCGTTGCGGGCCTGCCCGATCTCATGGGCCGCGGTCGAGTGCTCTTGGGCGATCGCCCGCTGGGCCTCGTCGGCTCGATCCTGCACGGCCCGAAGCCCGGCGTCTGCCTCGCTCTTGGCGTTCTCGGCGACCCGCTGCAAGGCCTCGACCGCCTTGGCCCGCGCCTCGGCCAGGTCGGCCCGTCCGCGATCGACGAACGTCGTGAGCGTCTCGCCACGATCGTCCAGTTCGTTGGCCCGCTTCTCGGCGACCTCCTCGACCCGTGCGATCGCCTCGTCCACGGCCGCCGTCCCGGCCTCGAAGATCCGCTGGCGGGCCCGGTCGTCCATCTCCTTGATGCGGCGCTCGGCCGTCACGGCCCGCTCGGCCGCCGCCTCGGCCCGCTTGGCCGTCGACTCGGCGCTCTCCAGCCGCTGCGTGAGCGTGCTGAGCATCTCGCCGGCCTTGGCCAGCTTCTTGTCGACGGCGGGAAGCACCTCGCCGATGGCCCGCAGGCTCCGGCTGGCGTCCACGGCGGTCCGCCGCAGGTGCTCGCCCTCGGTCGTCGCGGCGGCAAGCAGCTTTCGGAGCGCCTGGGCGTAGTCCTCGAAGGCCACCCGATCGACCACGCGCGGCGAGACGAACACCTCCTCGGGCGTCCGGACACGCGGGTAGCGGGCGTGGCCGGGGGCTCCCGGCTCTCCCTCGGCCCCGCTGGCCTCGGTCTGCTGGCTACCGGCGGGCGAATCAGTCGGCGAATAGGGGGCCATGAGCGTCTCCTGGTGCCGCAGGGCCATCGGCAAGCCAACTGGGTGGCCTGCAAAGACGGGTCGCCATGCTATCCGGCTAGGAGGTCCCCGAAACGACCCGCAACCGACAGCCGTAACCTTCTGCGATGTTCCGGCCAATCCGCAGAGACACGCCGCGTGGCGAAGCGGTCTACCGCCTCGAGTTCGGCATCGAGCTCGTGCTCCTCTATACGCCGTTGTTCCTGGTGATGTACTACGGCGAGCACGTCCTGACGTTGCTGAACGAGAGCGGTGTCAGCGCGGCCGACCTCTTCATTCCGCCGCTGTGGTTGGTCGCGGCCGCAACCTTGCTCGGCGGCATCGGCATGGCCTACGACGGCTGGTGGCACTTGCGGAAGATCGACGGCTGACTTACTCCTGGCTCTCCGCGAGCCGTCGCAATGCCTGGAGTTGATCCGCTTCCTCCGCCTTCTTGTCCTCCCGCCACTTCAAGATCCTCGGAAACCGCACCGCCAGCCCGCTCTTGTGCCTGGTCGAGACCTGCACGCCCTCGAACCCGAGCTCGAAGACCTGCACCGGCTTCACCTCGCGCACGGGTCCGGCCCGACGGACCGTGTTGCGGCGGATCCAGTTGTCGACGCGTTCGATCTCCTCGTTCGTCAGACCGCTGTACGCCTTGGCGAAGTTCACCAGCTCGCCCTCGTGCCACAGCGCGAAGGTGTAGTCGGTGTACAGCCCCGCCCTTCGTCCGCTGCCGTGCTGGGCCATCACGAGCACGGCGTCGAGGGTCATGGGCCCGATCTTCCACTTCCACCAGCCGGTGCCGCCCTCGGGCTTGGTGCGGCCGATGCCGTACACGCCATCGAGGTGCTTGAGCATCAGCCCCTCGACCCGCCGCTCGCGGCTCTGCTCGCGGAGCGATGCCAGATCCTCCCACGTCGGCTCGTCCACCGACACGGTCGAGTCGATGGTGGGGGCGGGCAGGTCGAGATAGGCCAGGATGTTGCGCCGCTCGCGCAGCGTCGAGCCGCGCACGTCGTGCCCATCGAACCGCAGCACGTCGAAGGCCCGCAGCACGATGCGGCGCTCGTCGAACATCGGGAGCTGGCCCGCTGTCTTCGCCTTGCGATTCAGCCGCGTCTGCAGGAACGCGAACGGCGCGGGCCGGTCGCCCTCCCAGCCCAGCACCTCGCCGTCGAGCACCGTCCCTCCCGGCAGATGACGAGCCGCGACCAGGATCTCGGGAAACTGCTCGCCCACGTCCTCCTCGCCGCGCGACCAGAGCATGGGCGGGCCGTCGTGGGGCACGATGAGCTGGGCCCGGATGCCGTCGTACTTCCACTCGGCCAGCCACGCGCTGCGATCGCCCAGGGTGTCTTTTGGCTTGTCATCCAACTGGTGAGCCAAGTAAAACGGCAGCGGCCGGGCGATGTCCTCGCCCGCGTCCTCGCTCGTGACCGACTCGTACCACTGGGCCGTCGGGTCCATGCGCCCGCTCATGCGCGCCGCGACGATGGCCGGCTCAAGGTCGTGCGCCATGGCGATGGCGCGCACGACCATCTTCTTCTGCACGCCCACGCGCAGCCCGCCTCGGATCAGCTTCTGGTACACGTACCGCTGCCGGGCGTCCATCTCGCGCCACGCGTCGAGGATGATCGCCCTGCGTGCAGCATCGTCGCTGGTCGCCAGCGGCACGATGGAAGACTCGTAGATCTCCGTAAGCGACGCATCGCTGCCCCGTCCAGGATCGGGCAGGAGCAGCGCGATGGTCTCGCTGAAGTCGCCGACCGACGCGTAGCTCGCATCGACCAGCCAGCCCGGCAGCCCGGTGATCTCCAGCGTCATCTCGTACAGCAGCTTCGTCGGCACCGTCCGCAGCACCCGCTGGCCGCTCAGGAAATACGCCGCGATCGCCGCGTCGCTGGGGCTTGCGCTCTTGAAGTACGCCGCCATCGCCGCCAGCTTCTCGCTGGTCGCGGTCGTCGCGTCGATCGCGTCGTAAAACTCGGTGAAGGCGCGCATTCAGTCGCCCTCGCCTTCACTGTTGCTCGCGACCTCTTCCTCCGCCTCGCCCCGGTACCGCGTCGGCACGACGAACGTGTCCAGCCCCCGCGTCTCGGCGAGGTACCGCGCCAGCGGCTCGCTCGCCCCGTGCGTCACGCCGACCGACTTCGCACCGCTTGCCTCGACGATGCCCAAGAGCCCCGGCCAGTCCGCGTGGTCGCTGATCACGCAGCCATGATCGAACGACCGCCACCGCCGCCGCCCGCGCACCACCATGAAGCCGCTGGCCATGCTCGTGCGCGTCGAGCCAAAGCTCCGCAGCCATGGCGAACCGAGGATCCCCGGCGGCGCGATGATCATCGCCACGCCACGCAGGCCCTTGCGCGCCTTCTGCGTCGTATGCACCACCTCGGGCAGCTCGATCCCCTCGGCCTCGTAGTCCGGGATCAGCTTCTCGATCGCCCCATGCACGCCGATCGGCCCGATGCTCGGGTCCAGCCCGGCGAGCACCCGCTGGGCCTTCCCGAGCCCGTACGCCATCACGATGCTCGTGCGCCCGTTGGCGGCGTTGGACTTCCACCAGTCGTTGAGCTTCGCGAATTCCTCGCGCGGATCCGGCCACCGATAGATCGGCAGCCCGAACGTGCTCTCGATCAGCAGCACGTCGCTCGCGACCGGCTCGAATCGCGCGCACGTCGGGTTGGGATCTTCTGGCCGAGCCGTGAAGTTGCAATCGCCCGTCACGCCCCACGTGCGCTCGTCGGCCGGCTGATCGCTCTCGATCACCCGCAGCCGCACCTGCGCCGACCCCAGCACGTGCCCGGCCGGGAAGAACGTCACCTCGACCGCGCCACCCTCGCCCTCGACCCCGCCCTCGACCCGGAACGGCTCGCCGTACGCGTGCCCCTCGATCACCGCGTCCTTGCCCATGCGCGTCTGCAAGACGCCCACGCCCGGCTTCGAGCACAGGTACTTCTCGCTCCCTCGAAACGCGTGGTCCGCGTGCGCATGCGTGATGATCGCCAGCGGCGCGGGCCGCCAGGGGTCGATCATGGCCAGGGGTTCACGCCCGCCGACGTCGACCGCCAGCCCACCGGGGGCGGCGGTGACGAGCGGCGGCGGGGTGTTCCGATCGGCCATGCCTCAGGCTATCGCCCGAGCCGACCGCAGCGCGCTCATGCCGACTTGGCGACGACGCCCAACGGCCTGGCCTCGACGCTCGAACCGGTCTTGCCCATCGCATTCGTCCCGAACGGGAACGTCCGCTCGTCCGACCACTCGCCCGTCTTCCCGTTGGTCCGCAGCGCCCGCACCTGGTAGCTAATGCTGCGCAGACCGCTGGGCACGTTGTCGTCGACGATCTTGCGCTTGGGCGTGACCGCCACCGGCTCCCACGGCGATGCCTCGCCCTCGATCGGCTGGCAGCGGCGGCGGACTTCGTACACCAGGTTTCCGCGGCCGTCGTCATCGATGGCGAAGGTCAGCTCCAGCTCGCCGTAGGTCTTGGGCCTGATCTTGAGCCTCGTCGGGGCCGCGGGCCTGGGCAGGGGTCCCTTGCGGTCGGGCTTCTCGATGCCCGCCCGGAGGTACACCTCCGGATCGCGCGAGGCCCGCGCCAGCCCGTCGATCATCGAGCTCAGCCCGCCGAAGGTCCGCCGCAAGCCGCCGATGGCAGCCCGGTTGGCCCGAACGGCGCCGGCGAGCTCGAAGCGCAGCTGCTGCACGCGGGCGTGGGCCGCCATCGCCTCCTCGTACTCGCGGCCGAACCGCTGGACCTGGGCGTCGCTCAGGCCGAAGGAAGAGGGGTCGGCCTTGGCCCAGTGGTCGCGCACGCGTTGCATCTGGTTCAGGAACGACTTCTGGGCCTTGTCGGCTCGGCGCGGCATGTCGTGGCTCCCGGTCTGGCTTCTCGATTGGGGTTCTCGGTCGATGACCAGGAGCACCATCGGCCGGTTCTCGGCCTCACTCCAGCCCGGCTCGATTCGCCCACCGGGCACCGCGCCCCCGCCAGGGGCCACCGTGGGCCCACCGGCGGCCACCGGGCCCCGCGATCGGGCGACCGGGCCCCGAAATTAGGCCGCCGGGCCTCGGGCCGAAGCGACAGCGCCCCACCCCGAAAAGAACGTGCCCCACGCGATGGGGCGGCTTCTCCGGCCGCCGAGGCACGGTCGCCGCGCAGCGGGACGGCCAGGTCCGGGGCTCTTGCGGCCTTCGGAACGGCTCCGCAGGCCTCCAAAGCCCCGCCGCGTGCCGCCAAAGCGGCCCCGAAGGCCACGCGCGTCGCTCCTTGAGGCGTCGGAGGGATTCTGGAGGCCGTGCACACGGCTCAGCACGCGAGATGGACCGCTCCGGCGGGCTTCGGAGGGGTTCCGGGAGGCTGAGGAGCCGCTTCGCGAGCGAAGGAAACGCCTGTCCAAGCCTTCGACGCTTACGGGCACCCCGCGTCGAAGGCGTTCTGGAAGGCCAGGAAGTCGAACAGCGTCAGGCTTCCATCGCCATCGAAGTCGGCGGCCGGGTCGCCGGCGGCGAAGAGGTTTTGGTAGGCCAGGAAGTCGAAGAGCGTGAGTTCGCCGTCGGCGTCGAGGTCGGCGGGGCAGGGGGTGGTCGGGCAGCCCCAGCGTGCGAGGTAGCCAGAGCCCACGCCGCCGGCGGTGACGAACGCCCCGCCCGCGATCAGCGCAGGGCCCGCGCCATCATCGAAGACTACCAGGGCGTTGACGGTGTCGCTCGTCCCCGTCGCCAGTGGGGTCCAAGCGCCCCCGTCCCACCGCGCGATGTGGTTTGCTTCCACGCCGCCAGCGGTGGTAAAGTTTCCCGCGGCATACAGGGCCGGGCCCGAGCCATCGTCGAAGACCGAGAGGGCGAAGATCCTGTTGTCGACGCCCGGCCCCAGTGGCGTCCACTCCAGACCGTCCCACCGCGCGATGCGGTTGGCTTCCACGCCCCCGGCCGTCGTGAAGTTGCCCGCGGCGTAGAGCGCTGGCCCCGTACCATCGTCGAACACGGCGAGGTCGTAGACCGCGCCGTTCACCCCGGCGCCCAGGGGCGTCCAGTCCTGCCCATCCCACCGGGCCACGCGGCTGGCGCCCACGCCCCCAGCGGTGGTGAAACCTCCACCGGCGTACAGCGCAGGGCCCGTGCCGTCGTCGAAGATCGCCAGGCTGCCAACGCCGTCGTTCATCCCCGTGCCCAGCGGCGTCCACGCCGAACCATCCCATCGGGCGATGTAGTTGACACGCGTGTCGCCGGCGAACGTAAAGGACCCTGCCGCGTAGAGCGCCGACCCGGCGCCGTCGTCGTAGGCCAGCAGTTCACCCACCCCTGCGTTGGTCCCCGACCCAACCGGCGACCAGGCCGAGCCGTCCCACCGCGCAATATGGAAGACGCGCGGGCCGCCGGGGGCGGCGGTGAACGAGCCTCCGGCGTAGATAGCCGGGCCCGTGCCGTCGTCGAAGCCTGCCAGCGCCGAAACCGTGCTGCTCAATCCGCCCGCAAGCGGTTCCCACGCCGAGCCATCCCAGCGGGCGACCCGGCTCGCTTCCACGGCGCCGGCGGTGGTGAACCAGCCGCCCGCGTACAGGGCCCGGCCCGCGCCGTCGTCGAACGACGCCAGGGCGTACACCCGCAGGTCCATTCCCGAACCGACGGGCGACAATGCCGAGCCGTCCCAGCGGGTGATCCAGTTGGTCCGCACGCCGGCGGCGGTGGTAAAGGCGCCGCCGGCGTACAGTTGCAGACCGTCGCCATCGTCGTAGGCTTGCAAGGCCGCGATGCCCGGGTCGACGCCGCCGGCGACACCCCCGGGGATGCCGATCCACGTCGCTCCATTCCAACGGGCCAGCCCGTTGGCCTGACGGCCGCCCGCGGTGGTAAACACGCCACCGGCGTACAGGGCCGGCCCTTCGCCGTCGTCGAAGACCGACAGTGCGGCGACCGCGCCATCCATCTCGGTGTCCACCGACGACCACGCCGAGCCGTCCCATCGGGCGATCCGGGTGGCGTCGACGCCGCCGGCCCTCGTAAAAGTACCGCCGGCGTACAGGTCCGGGCCACCGCCATCGTCGAAGATCGCCAGCGCGGGGACCACGTGGTTCATGCCGCTGCCAAGCGTCGACCAGGTCGAGCCATCCCAGCGTGCGATGTGGTTGGCGTCGAGCCCGCCCGCGAAGTTGAAGTTGCCGCCCACGTAAAGTGCTGGATCGCTGCCATTGTCGAAGGCGAGCAGGCTCTGCACGTGCGCGTTTCCGAATCGTGCGCCGAGCCCCTCTCCGAGCGGCGACCACGCCGAGCCGTCCCAGCGAGCGATGCCGTTGGCCGACACGCCGCCGGCGGTGGTGAAGTTCCCGCCGGCATAGAGCGCCGGTCCGGTCCCATCGTCGAAGACGATCAGCGTCGAAACCGAACCATCCACGCCGGTGCCGACAGGTGCCCATGCCGAGCCATCCCATCGGGCGATGAAACTAACGCGGACCTCGCCGGCGTGGATGAAGCTGCCGCCCGCGTAAAGGGCCTCCCCCGTGCCGTCGTCGAAGACCGCAAGGGACCGGACCGTGCTGCTCATCCCCGTGCCCACAGGCGACCAACTCGAGCCGTCCCAGCGAGCGATCCGCCTTGCGTCTGGCTGGCCACCGGCGGTGGTAAACTGGCCCCCGACGTACAGAGCCTCACCACTCCCGTCGTTCCAGGTGGTCATGGCAAGGATGGGGTCGTTCACGCCGCGAACCCCGAACACCCCCTCGGCCCACTCCGGCTCGCACGGCTGCCCAACCGCCCGCTGCCCACCCAACACCACCGCCAGCAGCCCCAAGACCACCGGCACCACACCCCCACGCATCGATCCTGCTCGCATCACCAATCCTCCCGGCCGCGAACAACCGTGCCGGGACCAATCCCCAGCCGGCACGCCGTGCAACGAGTCAATGTACCCGATCGCGGGCAGATCCGGAAACGAATCCTCAGAATGTCCCGCCATAGGCACGCGGCTTCACGGACACCCCGCCGCGAACGCGTTCTGGAACGCCAGGAAGTCGAAGATCGTCAGCGAGCCGTCGCCATCAAAGTCGGCGGCGAGGTCACCATCCTGGAAGAGGTTCTGGAATGCGAGGAAGTCGAAGATGGTGAGCACGCCGTCGCCATCGAGGTCGGCACGGCAGTCCGCCGGGCAGAGCCGCTGGTAGGCCATGTTCGAGATCTGCAGCGAGGCGACCGAGTCGAGGGTGCCCCCGAAGTACAGGCCCGCGTGGGGCCCGGTCTGGATGCCCGCCATCGCGCCGACCGAGATGCGCGGGGCCTCGCCCGCGATCTCCCATGCGATACCGTCCCAGGCCAGTAGCCTGCCGTCGTTCGCGCTGGCGTAGAGCCGTCGGCCGTCGCCCCGGTCCAATTCTGCGAAGTCATACGGCACCACCGAACCATCGGGCACGCCCATATCGCTCCAGCCCGCGCCATCCCAGCTCGCGACGTACCGCGTCGCGACGCCGCCGGCTTCCTGGAAGAATCCGCTGGCGACGACGACCGGCTGGCCGCCGATATCGGTGGCAGCGAGCGCGAACAAGCGCTCGTCGACGCCCGTCTGCATCGTGTCCCAGCTCGTTCCGTCCCATCGTGCGATCCGCCGCGCGACGCGGCCGTCGACGCGGTCGAAGTCTCCGCCCACGAACAGTGCCGGGCCCCGGCCGTCTTCGGCGGCCAGGAGATCGAACACCCTTCGATTGATCGAGCCCTCGGTGCGTCGCCAGGCGGCTCCGTCCCAACGGGCCAACGGGCCGAGGAACTCGGCGCCCGAGCGATCGAACTCGCCCCCGGCAAACAGCGTCGGCCCGCTCCCGTCGTCGAACACTTCCAGGGCGTAGACGGTGTCATCGAATCCCTCGCCGACGGGGTGCCATTGATCACCGTCCCATCGTGCGACGCGAAGGGTCTCCCGGCCGCTTGCCGAGCCAAACTCGCCGGCGACGTGCAGTTGCGGCCCGTCGCCGGCATCGAACATGGTCATGTCGTACACCCGGGAGATGCGGACCGTGCCACCCGCATGCACGCCGCCGTCGAGCGAAACGAACCGCTGGCCATCCCACATGGCAACGCTCATCGAGGCGATCCCGCCAGCGGATTCGAAGCTGCCGCCGATGTAGACCACCGCGTCGGCACCCTCGCCGTGGACGACCATCGACACCACGGAGTCGTTGGGTCCACCCCCGAGCGCCGACCACTGCCCCTCTTTCCAACGGGCGATCGAGTATGCACCCACGGGTCGGTCCCCGGGCAGGTCGCCGTCCCATCGCCGACCCGCCTCGCGAAAGGAGCCGTAGGCGTACAGGGCTGGCCCTTGGCCATCGTCGTGGACGACGCCACCGACGACGGTGTGGGGGTAGGGCGTGGTTGATTGCACGCCGTGTTCGACGCCCAGCCACTGGGTGCCGTCCCAGCGAGCGATCTTGAAACTCCGGATGCCGTCGACAGAGGTGAAGTCACCGGTGACGTACATGTGCGGGCCGTTCCCGTCGTCGAAGGGCACGAAGCCGCGAACCAGGCTGTTTGGTCCAGCCGTGCCGCTGGGCGTCGACCATGCCGCACCGTCCCAGATGGCCACGTGGGAAGCCTGCTCGCCGCCCGCCTCGTAGATGAACCCGCCGGCCCAGAGCTTCGGCCCGCTGCCGTCATCGAAAATGGCGATGTCCAGGACGTTCGTTGTGTCCAGCCCGTCGCCCACCTGCGACCACGCCGCGCCGTCCCAGCTTGCGATGCCGGGGATGGGTCGCCCGTCGACCGTCCGGAACCAGCCGGCCGCGTAGAGCACAGGCCCTTCGCCGTGGTCGTAGACCTCGAAGTCGTATACGGCTCGGTCGAACTCGGCACCAACGTCCTGCCAGTTGCTGCCGTTCCAGGCGGCCGCGTTTCGGATCGGCTTGCCGCCGGCCGAGGTGAAGCTCCCGCCCGCGTACAGCACCGGGCCCTCGGGCCCATCGAGGCTCTTGAGCGTGTTCACCCAGCCGCGAACGCCCTCGCCAACGGCGGACCAGGTCTGGCCATCCCACCGCGCGATGTTCCCCGTGTCGATGCCCCCGGCCGTCGTGAAGGAGCCGCCAACGTAGAGCGCAGGCCCGGAGCCATCATCATGCACGACCGCACAGAACGGTCGGTTGTTCATCTCGTTGTCGACCGATTGCAGCGTGGCGCCGTCCCAGCGGGCGAAGTAACGACCGTCGCTGCACCCCACGGAAAGAAAGTCTCCCACGAGGTACAAGGCCGGCCCGGACCCGTCATCGAACGTGACCGCCTCGTAGACGAGTCCGCTCGCTCCCGGCGGACAGAACAAGCCATCGACGTAGCCCGGCTCGCAGTCCTGGGCCACCAGCGGCATAGCCACAAGCATGGCTACGAACGCCGCGATCCACCGGGCCGGCGTACGCCAACGATCTGCTTGAAGTGCGTGCTTCATGCCTGTCCTCCGTACATTGGTCCGTGCTTCAGTCGCACCCGGCGTCGAACGCGTCCTGGAACGCCAGGAAATCCATGACGGTCAGCTCGCCGTCGCCATCGAAGTCGGCTTGCGGATCGCCAACGCGGTAGAGGTTGATGAAGGCCAGGAAGTCGAAGACCGTCAGCCGGCCGTCGGCGTCCAGGTCGGTCCGGCACGGCTCGACGCAGCCCCAGCGGGCGATGTTGGACGACGCCAGGCCGCCCGCGGTGGTGAACTCGCCGCCGGCGAACAGGGCCGGGCCATGGCCGTCGTCGAAGGCCGCCAGCGCGCCGACCGCGGGCACCGGCCGGCCGCCCACGCCCGCGTCGCCCGCGGGGCCGACGAGCCCGGTCCAGCGCAGGCCGTCCCAGCGGGCGATGCCGCTGGCCGGCACCCCGCCCGCGGTGGCAAAGCCGCCACCGGCGAACAGGGCCTGGCCGCGGCCGTCGTCGGCGACCGCCAGCACGCGGGCCACCGAGAAGCTCAGCCCATCGCCCAGCGGCTCCCAGGTGCTCCCATCCCAGCGTGCCACGGAGCGGGCTGGCACGCCCGAGCCGGAGCCCCCACCTGGGCCCCGTTGGCCGCCGGCGGTGTCGAAGCTGCCGATGGCGTACAACGCCTCGCCCCGGCCGTCGTCGTAGACCGCCAGGCCGCGCACGCGGTTTTCCATGCCGCCGCCGACCTGCGTCCACGAAGTGCCGTCCCAGCGTGCCAGGTAGAACGCCTGCACACCGCCGGCGGCCGTGAAGCCGCCGCCCGCGTACAGCGCCGGGCCGGTCCCGTCGTCGTAGACCGCCAGGGCGAGCACTCCGCCGTTCAGCCCCGAGCCGAGTGGCGCCCAGGCGTCGCCATCCCACCGCGCGATGTTGTTGGCGGGGACGCCGCCTGCGTTGATGAACTCGCCGCCCACGTACAGGGCCGGTCCCGAGCCATCATCGAACACGGACAGCGCCTGGCCCGTGCCGCGCTGGCCGCGATCGCGCGTCAGGCCCTCGCCGAGCGGTGACCACGAGGCCCCGTCCCACCGCGCGATGGCGTTGGCGCGCTGCCCGCCGGCCTCGTCGAAGCGGCCCGTGGCGAACAGGGCCGGGCCGGCGCCGTCGTCGAAGCCGGCGATGGCGAAGACGCTGGAGTTCATGCCCATCCCCAGCGGCGACCATGCCGTTCCGTCCCATCGCGCGATGTGGTTGGCCGCCACGCCGCCGGCGTACTCGAACTCGCCGCCGGCGAACAGGGCGGCGCCGTCCGCGAGTTCGACGGCCGCCAGGGCCCAGACCTCGCGTTGCAGGCCCGCGCCGCGGTCGAGGCCCGGGGCCGGGCCCCACCCAACGCCGTCCCACTGCGCGACGCTCGCGGCCCGCACGCCGCCGGCCTCCTCGAAGAAGCCGCCCACCAGCAGCACGCGGCGCCCACCAAGGTCGAAGCTCGCCAGCGCATCGGCCCGCGTATACGAGCCGAAACCGGTCAGGCCCGTGCCCAGGGCCTCCCAGCTATCGCCTTCCCACCGGGCCACGCCGCGGGCGAGTTCGCCGCCGGCGGACGTGAGCTCACCGACGACGTAGAGCGCCGGGCCGCGGCCGTCGTCGTGGGCGTGCATGGCCACGACCGGCTCTTCGCGCCCGCCGCCCACGCCCTGGCCGCCCGGACCGGCCAGGGGCGACCACCGCCGTCCGTCCCACTTGGCCACGTTCGCGGCCTCGATGACCCCCGCCCGCCAGAACGAGCCACCCGCGTACAGCGCCGGACCGCGGCCGTCGTCGAAGACCGCCAGGGCGGCGCCGTCGCCATTGAGCCCGTTGCCGGGCCCCTGGAAGTCGACGCCGTCCCAGCGCACGATGCGGTTGGCCGCGCGGCCGCCCGCGCGCAGGAAGCGGCCGGTGGCGAAGAGCGCCGGCCCATCGCCATCGTCGAAGACCACGAGGTCGCGCACTTCGCCGTCGATACCCTGGCCGTCGGGGCCCGCGAGCGCTTCCCACGCCGAGCCGTCCCACCGCGCGATGTTGCTCGCGGCGTCGCCGCCCGCGGTGGTGAAGCGCCCGCCCACGTAGAGCGCCGGGCCCCGGCCGTCGTCGTAGACCGCCATGGCGTAGGCCAGGCCGCCCAGGCCGGCGCCCAGCGCTTCCCAGCGCTCGCCGTCCCAGCGCGCGATGAAGTTGACGCGCTCGCCGCCGATGCTCGAGAAGCCGCCGCAGGCATAGAGCGCTTCGCCTCGCCCGTCGTCGTAGACCGCCAGGTCGTACACCGCGGCGAAGTCGTCGTCGACCCCCGAGCCAAGCGACGACCATTGGCGGCCGTCGTATCGCGCGATGTTCCGCGCAGCGGCCCCGCCCAGCGCGGTGAACTGCCCGCCCACGTACACCGCGGGCCCGGTGCCATCATCGAAAGCCAGCATCGCACGCACGGGCCGGTCGGCCCCGGGCAGAAAGAACGCTTCGGACCATTTGGGCTCGCACGCCTGCGCGGCCGACCGATCGGTGGCCAGCAGCAGGGCTAACAGGCCCACCAGCGCCAGCGACGCACCCCCACGCATCGATCCTGCTCGCATCACCAGCCCTCCCGGCCGCAGATCGCCGTGCCGGGACCAATCCCCAGCCGGCACACCGCGCAAGTGGTCAATATACCCGATCGCGGTCGGATCGAGAATTGACTTCTTCGAACATGCGGCGTCGCAGACGAACGGCCATGGGCACCAGGCGTCGAACGTGTTCTGGAACGTCCGGGAGCGGAGTGTTCGGTCACCCGCCGACCATCCGCCCTCCCAGGCTCAACCCACTCGCCGACACCACCTCCACCGGCACGATCCGGCCGATCAGGCCCCTGGCTTCCGCCGCGTCGCGCGCGTCGAAGTGGATGATCAGGTCGCCGTCGCTGCGGCCGGTGACCTGCACGGGGCCCTCGCCATACTCGATCTCGTCGACGACCGGCGCCGTCGCGACGGCCGAGCCGCCGATGGTCACCTCGATTGTCCGCGGCTTGCGCGCCGCGTTGGTCAGGCCCGAACTCTTGAGCTGCTTCTGGCTCAGGCCCTCGACCAGCACGTCGAACGTCTGGCCGATCTGCTCGCGGCCGATGGCCTCGCCGATGCGCGCCTGCACCGCCAAGAGGTGGTTGTTCCGCTCGCGCTTCACCGCATCGGGCACGTCGTCGGGGATGCGGTCGTACGCGACCGTGCCCGGCCGGGGCGAGTACTTGAAGATGAAGCAGTTCTTGTAGCGCGATTGCTCCAAGAGCCGCACCGTGCCCTCGTAGTCCTCGTCGGTCTCGCCCGGGAAGCCCACGATGATGTCGCCGCTGAGCATGAGCGGGCGGCCGATCTCCGGCTGGTGCAGGAACTGCCGGGCCCGATCGAGGAACTCGAGGTACTCGCCCACGGTGTAGCCACGGTTCATGCGCTTGAGCACCGTGTCGCTGCCGCTCTGGGCGGGCACGTGCAGGTAGCGGCAGAGGCGCTCGCTGTCGCGCATGACCTCGAGCACGTCGTTGCCGAAGTCGCGCGGGTAGCTGGTCACGAACCGCAATCGCTGGATGCCCGGCACCTGCTCGTGGATCTGGTGCAAGAGGTCGGCGAAGGTCGTCACGCGCTCGCCCGCGAAGGCATCTCGATGGTGGCTGCCCTTGTACGTCCGGCCCTTCTGGGGCTGGGTCACCCCGCCAACGCTCACCGATGCCCCGTGCTCGAAGCGGTAGTGGTTCACCGTCTGGCCCAGCAGCGTGACCTCGACGACACCCGCGTCGGCCAGCCGCTTGCACTCGTCGATGATGTGCTCTGGCGGGCGGTGGATCTCGGCCCCGCGCGTGAACGGCACCACGCAGTACGTGCAGAACTTGTTGCAGCCGCGGGTGATGCGGACGTACGCGCTGCGGTGACTGCCGTCGGCATCCACCGGCGAGATCGCCCGAGACAGGTCGAGCAACTCGAGCTGGTCTTCCGCCGCCGCCAGCGTCGCGCTCCGGCGGCTCGTGTTGCCCTGCAGCGCTGCCTGGCAGGCCGATTGGTCGCCGTTCAGCGATGCCCGCGTCCGCACGGCGTTGTCCAGCAGCTCCGGCAGCTTGTCGAGCTCGCCCGGCCCGCACATCACGTCGACCACCGGCATCCGCTTCATCAGGTCGGCGCCGTCGCGCTCGGCCATGCAGCCCAGGACGCCCACGACGAGGCCGGGCCGCGTCTTCTTCGTCCGCTTGAGCTCGCCCAGCCGGCTCCACACCTTTTGCTCGGCCTGCTCGCGCACCGAGCACGTGTTGTAGAGCAACACGTCGGCCTGGTCGGCCTCGCGCGTCATGGCATAGCCGAGCTGGGCCAGTCGGCCGGCCACCAGCTCGCTGTCCAGTTCGTTCATCTGGCAGCCGAAGGTCTCGAGGTACACGCGGGGCATAGGCCGGCATCGTACGCGCCCCGCCCGCCGTCCGAACTACCATGGCACGCCCATGTTCAAGCTGGCCGGCGCCATCTTCGATCGCATCCGCCGCCTCGCGCTGGCCGATAAGGCGCTGGTCCTCTTCGGGGCCGCGCTGGTGCTCATCATTGTGATCGCCCTGGGCGTGGCGTGGCTGCGCATGAGCGCGCTCGTCACCAGCGGCGAGCTCCAGCTCAGCCGCCAGAAGGTCGACAGCTGGCGCGCCGCCGGCGGCGGAGACCTGCCCCCGCCCGGCGAGGCCACCGACCGCCTGGGCATCGTCGCCACGTGGCACACCGTCGAGTCCGCACGTCAGCATGCTGAGGACGATCCCTTCCTCCGCCGCGCCCTCGAACGCTTCCTCCGCGAGGGCCAGCCCAACCCCGAGCTGCGCGATCATCGCTGGCGGTACGAGTCGGGCATCCTCACCCGTACCGAGCGCACCGAGCGCTACGCCCGCGCCATCCGCGGCCCGTCCATTCCCTCGACCGACCCCGAGCAGCCCGCCACCCCCGGCCAGCTCGAGGGCATCATCACGCTCGAGCGCCCCGCCGAGGGCGCCGCCTGGCTGATGGCCGTCAACGCCATCTACCTGCTCAACGCCGGTGCCGCCGTGCTCGCCGTCGCCGTCACGCTGTTCTACCTGCTGCTGCACCGCATCATCCTGAAACCCGTCGAGGTGCTCCGCCGCGCCGCCGACCGCGTGCGCGAGGGCGACCTGGCCCACCGCGTGGACGTCGGCACACGCGACGAGTTCGAGGAGCTCGCCAATGCCTTCAACGCCATGCTCATCGCGCTCCAGGCCAACGAGCAGCGCCTCCGCGCCGCCGGCAGCGCCCTGGAAAGCCGCGTAAGCGAGCTGGCCGAGGCCAACAAGATCCTCTTCGACGCCAACCGCCTGAAGAGCGACTTCCTGGCCAACGTGAGCCACGAACTGCGCACGCCGCTGAATTCGATCAACGGCTTCGCCGAGTTGCTCCTCGAGATCGCCCAGTCGAGCGAGCAGGGCGTCGCCGAGACGCCCGAGCAGCGCGCCAAGCGCCTGCGTTACTTGCAGTACATCCACACCGCCGGGCGAGACCTCCTCGAGATGATCAACGGCCTTCTCGAGATGGCCAAGCTCGAGGCCGGCCGGTTCGAGCTGCACGTCCAGCCCGTCAGCGTGCCCGCGCTCTGCGAAACGCTCGTCGGTTTGGTGGACCCGCTGGCCCAACGCCGGCAGATCGAGCTCGTCCAGCACGTCGAGCGCGACCTGCCGCTCATCGAGACCGATCCCAAGAAGCTCCAGCAGGTGGTCTTCAACTTCCTGTCCAACGCCGTGAAGTTCACCGGGGCCCCGGGCTCCACCGGCCCGATGCGTGTCGAGCTGCGGGCCGAGCGGTTGTCCGACGTGAGCGGCGTCGACCGCGTCCGCATCAGCGTGATCGACAACGGCCCGGGCATCTCGCCGGAAGACCAGGAACGCGTCTTCGAAAAGTTCACGCAGGTCGACGCGAGCCGGACACGCGAGCACGCGGGAACCGGGCTGGGCCTGGCCATCGCGCGCGAGCTCGCCGGCGTGCTGCAGTGCGAGATCCAACTCGTCTCGGACGTCGGCCGGGGCTCGATGTTCAGCGTGATCGTGCCGCTGAGGCTCGACCTCCAGCTCGTCGAGGAACGCCGCGCCGAGGCGCAATTCCGCGATCGATTGGCCGGCCGGCGGGACTGGGCAAGCCCCGTCCCCGCATCGCAGGAAGACGCGAGCCGCGAGGCCTAGCGGGCCGCGCCGCCGCGGAGCACCGCGTTCTCGATGTGCCGCACTTCCGCGCGCGGACCCAGCAACCGCCGCGGCACGAACTCCACCGCGACGACGTCGATCCGCCGCGGCCGGCCCTCCCAGCCGTTGGCACGCACGAGGTGCTCCAGGATGCGAGCGAGCCGCTGCCGCTTGACCAAGGTGACCGACGCCTCGGGCGGTGGCGCGTTCACGCGGAAACGGCGGGCCTTCACCTCGACCACGACAACGCAGCCGTCGGGCGCTTCGCACAGCAGGTCGGCTTCGCCGTATCGAGTCTCTAGGTTCCGGCCCAAGACGCGAAAGCCCCGCCGGCGCAGGTGACGCGCGGCCGCTCGCTCGCCCTTCGGCCCCAGCTTATCGCGTCGCCCCACACGCACGCGGCTTGCTCGCTATCCGGGATAAAACCAGTCGGTCGCGACCGCCAGCAGCTCTCGCTGCATGCCCTCAAGGTCCTGCAGGCCGGCCTGCTCATACAGCCGTGCCATCTCCCGGGCGTACGCCTGCTGGAGCCTGCGGTCGTAGAGCTCGGCCCGCAGCTCGCTCTGCGCCTCGGCCCAGGTCTTGTAGCCGATCTCGATGCCCTCGAGATAGATCCAGCTCGTATACCGGTCGCCTTCGATGGGCCCGGCCCACTCTCCGGGCGTCAGGCTTCGTAGCGCCTCGTCCAGGTCCGCATCGCTCGGGAAGAACGTCGCCTCGCGGAACTCGCCCTTGAAGCTGATCGCCGGCCAGAGCCCGCCCTCGCTGCGGCGCGACGTGTTCGATTCGTCCGTCGCGACGTCGGCGAAGAACTCTCCCCTCGACAGGCGGCGCGCGATGCGCGCCTGGGCCTGCTCGTCGTCCGTGCGAACGCGGATCTCGCGGAACGTCATGTTCGAGTCGCGGCGGTCGCCGCCGTACTTCTGCAGGTAGGCGCGCTCGACGTCGCTCCGCGTGAGGACGACGCTGCGCCGCAGGTCATCGCCAAACTTGCTGATGAGCTGCCGGTTGCGGACTTCTTGCAGGTACTCGCTCAGCGTCTGCCCGGTGCCCAGGCTGCGCACGGCTCGGGTGATGCTGCCGCCCGAGCGGCGTTCGAGGTCGCCCCGCGCCAGCCCGAGAAAGTTCCGCAGGCTCGATCGCTGCGCGGGGGTAAAGCTCGCCAGACCCTCGGCGATGACCAGTTCGTTGGTAATGAAGATCTCGAGCTGCTCGGAGATGATCGCCGACGCCTGGGCCTGCCATGCCTGGAGCGGCACGATCTCTTGCCTCGTGCTGCCGTCGGGCAGGTCGATATCGCGGTATGCGAGGGCTTGCAGACGCTGGGCCAGCGGATCCAGGAACTCTGCGGCGAAGATCGCCTTGTTGTTGACCTCGCCGACCTTGACGTCCAGGAGCACCATCGCCGGCCGCTCGACCGGCGCGGGCAACTCGGGCGCGGGCCCGACATGCGACAGCTCGTCGGCCTCGACCGGTGGGGGCACAAGCACCACGTCCCTGGACGCGAATCGACTCGCATCGATCGGGGACGAACGAGGCTGGCTCTGACCCGGATCGAACGCGGCCTGGGGCGGTGCCTGTCGCGCTGCTTCGGGTTGGGCCGCGAAGTCGGCCGGCCCCAGGTCGGCAGGCCGAGGACCGGAGCCCGCACACCCCGCGATCAGGGCCACGAGGAACACCGCAGGAGTGCGCAAAGTCCCGCACATCGTGCGAATAACACCGGCATTCTCGGCTGTTCCGCCTACGCTCACGGTGGAGGGTACCCTCGCCCCGGCCACCAAGGCCGGAGCCCAAGCCGCGTCGAGCGGACAGAAAGAAGGAGGCATCGTGGCCGACCAGGAAAACGAGCCCAAGCTGATCATCGACTCCGATTGGAAGAGCCAGGCCGAAGCCGAGCGCCAGAAGCTCTCCGAGCAGGAGCAGCAACATGCCCAGCAATCGGCCGAGCGCGAGCTTCCGCCGGCCGACGTCCTCGGCATCGTCCAGATCCTCGCGACGCAGGCGCTGCTCTACATGGGGGCGTTCCCCGATCCGCAGACCGGGCGCGCTATGGTCGCGATGGACCTGGCCAAGTTCCACGTCGACCTGCTGAGCACCCTCGAGGAAAAGACCAAGGGCAACCTCACCGAGGAAGAAGCCGAGACCGTCAAGCAGACGGCCCACGAGCTCCGGCTCCAGTTCGTCGAGGTCAACAAGGCCGTCGACAAGGCCATCGCCGAGGGTCGGGCCAAGCAGGTCGACATCGGCCAGGGAGGCCAGGCCGGACAGCCTGGCGGGCCGGGCATGCCGGCGCCCTGACCCCGGCCTGAGGCTGTTCGGCTCATGAGGCCCGATCGCCGAGCCGATAACAGCACCGGGCCCACCCGAACCCAGATATCGACCAGGAGCCATCGCGTGGCAAGCGGATCCCAGACTCCCTCAAAGCCGACCCAGACCCAGACGCAGATCCACTTCCTGATGCGCCGGCTGCACTCGCTGACCGGTGTCGTGCCCATCGGCGTATTCCTCGTCGCCCACCTCGTGACGAACTCATCGCTCGCCTGGGGCCGCTTCGCGCTGCGTGGGAAGGGCGAGGGCCTGTCGGTCTCCGAGGGTGGCGTCCGCTACTTCCAGCACGAGGTCACCTGGATCAACGAGCAGGTGCCGCACCTGCTGCTCATCGAGATCACCCTCTGGGTCTCGATCGCCTTTCACAGCATCTTGGGCGTGTATTACGCTACGACGGGCAAGTCGAACCTGAAGCGGTACAGCTACCAGGACAACTGGCGGTACACGCTGCAACGCATCTCGGGGTACGTGGGCATCCTGTTCATCGTCTACCACGTCGCCACGCTTCGATGGGGATGGAACTGGCTCGTGCCCGAAGGCACCAAGTGGAGCCACAGCTTCTCGGCGTCGACGCTCGCCGCAGCGTTGCAGGGATCGACCGAAGGCTTCACGCTCGCAGGCGTCGCCGTCTCGGTGCTCTACATGGTGGGCGTGACCCTGCTCATCTTCCACTTCGCCAATGGCCTATGGACCGCCGCCATCACCTGGGGGCTGACGATCTCGGCCAAGGCCCAGCGCCGGTGGGGCGTGGCGTGCGCCGGGTTGGGTGCCATGCTGATGCTGGCCGGCTGGTCCTCGCTGTTCGCCACCTTGACCCTCGACTACGACGAGGCCCACGCCGTCGAGCGCGACATGTACATCGAGAAGAAGAGCACGGCCGAGTACGAGGCCTACATCGAGCAGAAGGGCATCGAGAAGCCCGAGGACACGGCCGAAGGCACGGAACGGGTGCCATCGGCCCGGGCCGATCAGCCCGGCCTTCGGGAACCCCGGACGGGCTGAGGGTTTCATGGATTTCAAGCGAAGTTGAAAATAAGCCGATGCTCGCGATACTTCAGTAAGTAGGACACGCAGGCCGGCAACGGATCGAGATACTCCCCGCATCGGAGGCCCCACAGTGCAGCAGCAGCAACGCGTTATCGTCGTCGGTGGGGGACTGGCCGGCTTGGCCGCGACCGTGCGGATCGCCGAGGCTGGCATCCCGGTCGACTTGTTCAGCATGGTGCCCGTGAAGCGCAGCCACAGCGTGTGCGCCCAGGGCGGCATCAACGCCTGCAACGAGATCGCTCGCCAGCAGGGCTACAGCGAGTACCAGCACTTCGACGAGACCATCTACGGCGGCGATTATCTGGCCGACCAGGGCCCCGTGCTCGAGATGGCCAACTTCGCGCCCAAGGTCATCGACCTGCTCGACCGCATGGGCGTTCCCTTCAACCGCACCAACGAGGGCCAGCGCGACCTGCGCCTGTTCGGCGGCTCGCTCTTCAAGCGCACGCACTTTGCCGGCGCGACGACGGGCCAGCAACTGCTCTACGCCCTCGACGAACAAACGCGGCGCCACGAGGCCGCGGGCCTGGTCAAGAAGTATGAGTTCTGGGAGTTCCTCTGGCCCGTGATCGAGGGCGAGGTCGACGGCCTCGACGGCGACGGTCGCTGCGTGGGCATCGTGGCCCAGGACATGCGCACCATGCAGATCCGCTCGTTCCGCGGCGCGGCCACCATCATGGCCACCGGCGGCTGCGGACTGGTGTTCGGCAAGAGCACCAACAGCATCATCTGCACCGGTGGCGCCGCCAGCCGCTGCTATCAGGCGGGTGCGTGGTACGGCAACGGCGAGATGATCCAGGTCCACCCGACCGCGATCCCCGGGGCCGACAAGTGCCGCTTGATGAGCGAGAGCGCCCGCGGCGAGGGCGGCCGCGTGTGGGTACCGAAGAAGAAGGGCGACGATCGCAAGCCCACCGACATCCCCGAGAGCGAGCGGTGGTACTTCCTCGAAGAGCGGTACCCCAAGTACGGCAACCTCGTCCCGCGCGACATCGCCACGCGCGAGATCTTCGACGTGTGCGTCAACGACGGCATGGGCATCGGCGGCCAGAACCAGGTCTATCTCGACCTGACCCACAAGGACCCCGACTACCTGACCAACAAGCTCGGCGGCATCATGGAGATCTACGAGAAGTTCGCCGGCGACGACCCGCGCTTCACGCCCATGCGCATCTTCCCGGCCGTCCACTACTCCATGGGCGGCATGTGGACCCAGTTCACCCCCGGTACGTACGAGCCGCAAGCGCCCCACGGCGAGCACAAGCCGGGCATGGTCGCGCCCATCGACACCAAGCCCGGCCGGGGCATGATGCTGGGCGCGCCCAACAACATGATGACCAACGTCGAGGGCCTCTACGCCTTCGGCGAAGTCAACTTCGCGTACCACGGCGCGACGCGCCTTGGTGCCAACGCGCTGCTGAGCTGCATCTTCGACGGGCTTTACTGCGGCCAGGGCGTGGCGAACTTCGTGAAGGAAGGCACGCCGAACGAGCGTCCCATCGACGCCGTCGACCAGGGCATCTTCGATCGCGCGGTCGATCAGGAACAGGCAAAGGTCGATCGGCTGCTCGACACCGTCGAGGGGGCCGAGGGCGACGATGACACGAACCCCTACCTCATCGGCAAGGAGATGGGCGAAGTGATGGAGGCCTCGTGCACGGTCGTGAAGACCGCCGAGCGATTGGGCAAGACGCTCGACACGCTCGCATCGCTGCGCGAGCGGTTCAGCCGGGCTCGCCTGCCCGACGCCGCCGCGTGGACGAACCAGTCCCTGAGCTACAGCCGTGCGGTGGGCGACATGCTCGTGATGGCCGAGATGATCGCCAAGTGCAGCCTGCTCCGCGAGGAGAGCCGCGGCTCGCACTACCGGACCGACTTCCCCGATCGCGATGACGAGCGATTCCTCAAGACTACCGTCGCCCAGTTCGACACGAGCGTGCGCGGGGCCGACCAGCACCGCGTGACCTATCGCGACGTGCACACGCTGCTCGTCCAGCCCCGGGCCCGCACCTACGGAAAGGTCGACAACGACTCTCCTGCGAAGAACGGCCCGTCGACCGCCGATGATCCCAAGGCCAACCCGCGCGTTGCGAATCCCGACGCCGAACCGGACATCAACGGCAAGAAGCCGGCGGCAACCAGTGGCGCCTGATCCCATCGAATCGAAGGAAGCGAGCACGCAATGATCGCCACAGCGCAGAGCACCAAGAACACCACCGTGCGGATCCGCATCAAGCGGAGCGACGGACCCGGCAAGCCGTCCTATTGGCAGGCCTTCGATGTGCCCCGTGAGCCGGGCGCCAACATCATCTCGTGCCTGCAGTGGATCGCCGCCCACCCGACGACCATCGAGGGCAAGAAGACCACGCCGGTCGTATGGGACTCGGGCTGCCTCGAGGAAGTGTGCGGCTCGTGCACGATGCTCATCAACGGCAGCGTCCGCCAGAGCTGCACGGCCCTGATCGAGAACATCGCGCCGAACGAGGGCGATGAGGTCACGCTCGAGCCGATGAGCAAGTTCCCGGTGATTCGTGATCTCTGGGTCGATCGCGAGCGAATGTTCAAGGCGCTCCAGCGTGTCAAGGCGTGGGTCCCCATCGATGGCACGTACGATCTTGGCTCGGGTCCCAAGGAGAGCCCGGACAAGCAGAACACGCGCTACAAGCTCTCGACGTGCATGTCCTGCGGCTGTTGCCTGGAGGCCTGCCCGCAGTACAACCTCGAAGAAGATCCCGAGGAGTGGCCCACGAGCTTCATTGGGGCCGCCGCGATCAGCCAGGCACGCCTGTTCAACGAGCACGAGACCGGCAAGCAGCTCAAGGCCGATCGGCTCGAGGCCCTCATGGGACCGGGCGGCGTGTCGGACTGCGGCAACGCCCAGAACTGCGTGAAGGTGTGCCCGAAGGAGATTCCGCTGACCGAGTCGATCGGCGCGATGGGCCGTGCTGTGACGATGCACGCCATTACCTCGTGGTTCCGCAAGTAGGCGGAGGGATTCGTCGTCGGGCGGGAATATTCGCCCGCGGGGCGGGCTCGTACCCTGCCCCATGAAGACACCCAAGACACCGTCTGTCGTGCTGGCCGCGCTCGCCCTGAGCGGGGCCGCTGTTCTTCTGAGTGCATGCGAGCCCACGGGCGATGCCGCCGAGGTGACAGACTCCACGGCTGCCGGTGGAACGGAGGAAGCCATGCCGTCCGACTTGAGCGCCCAGCAGGCCGGTTCGCTCAAGACCGAGCTCGACGCCCGCGCCGCCGGATTCGCCGAGCGTGCACCCGAGGCCACCCAGACGCTCTACGCCGACGGCATCCAGGCCGTCGTCGATGCGGGCGTCGTTGAGAATGCCAAGAACGTGGGCGACGAAGCTCCCGGATTCACGCTGCAGAACCAGAGCGGCGAATCGGTCTCGCTCTCGGCATTGCTCGAGCAAGGACCGGTGGTGCTCATCTGGTACCGCGGCGGGTGGTGCCCGTATTGCAACCTGACGCTGGCGGCCTACCAGCAGCGGCTCGGCGAGATCCGGGACCTCGGCGCGACGCTGGTGGCGCTCACGCCCGAGCTGCCCGATAAGTCGCTGTCGACGGCGCAGAAGGGCGAGCTCGAATTCCAGGTGCTGAGCGACGTCGGCAACGACGTAGCGCGCGAGTACGGCGTCGTGTTCGAGCTGACCGAGGGCGTGAAGGCCAACTACGAGCAAGCTTTCGGCATGAGCGACTACAACGGCGACGACTCGGGCGAGCTGCCGCTCGCGGCGACCTACGTCATCGATCGGGATGGACAGATCCGCTGGGCGTTCCTCGACGCCGATTACCGGAACCGGGCCGAGCCGGCCGATGTGATCGCCGCGCTCGAGTCGCTCCCAGATGCGGCCGACGGCGGATAACTACTCGGTCCGGTCTTCCAACAAGCGCGACCGGCACCACCCACCGCGTCCGATCGAGCCCTGCCGCCCGCGAACGCAGCAGGGCCGGCATGGCGCCGATGTGGGGGCATGATCACTCCCCTCCGGATGCAGCGGGGCTCGACCGCCACGGTCGGCCAGGACGTCGAAGCGGTCTCTGGCCTTGCGTGGGTGGTCGGCGTGTGCGCCGTCGTGCTCACGGCGTGGCTGCTGGGGGCGGCGTGGCTGACGCGCTCGCTGCTGGGCATTCCGGCGGGCCTGTGGATCATCGGGATGGTGCTCGGCGGGCGTTGGCTCGCCGGTCGTCTTCTTGCGATGCCGAGCATGAAGATGCCGCCGATACCCGCCCCGCCAGTGCGCGGCGAGTCGGACGCATCCGCAGCGCACGACACCACCGAAGAGCCGCTGGTCGAGCCCACGCAGGCCGCCGCGAGCCTCGCGCTCCCGAGCATGGTCTCGCTGCCGCGGCAGGTGCTCGCCGACACGACCGAGAATGCGTTGACCATCGCCCGTGCCTGCTCGGGCGGGCAGCTCCCTGGTTGGCTCGAGCGGCTGCGCGAGGCGGGCGGCACCCCCGGCGCGTCTCTCTCGACGCCGCTGCGTGTGGGCGTGAAGCTCGCCGAAGAGCACTTCCGCGATCTCGAGCTCGCACCCAGCGCTCTTGCCGTCTCGCTCGTGCCCTACGCAGGCGAGGGTGATGCCGCCGCGTGGCGGAAGCTCGGATTCGACGCGGTGATCGAGCAGCGCGACCCCGGTGGCCCGCTCACGATCCGAGTCGCCGAAGCGCCCGATGATCCCGCCGCCTGGCACGACTGGGCCCTCACGCTGCCGCTGAGCTACTCGTCGCTGTTCCCGCTTCGGATCGATCCGGCCCAGGTCACGCTGCGAGACTTCGACTGGTCCGACGCCGGCGCCGTGGCCGTCGTCCGCTCGCTGCTGGAGCTCGCGGCGCTGCTGGGCCGTTATCCCAGCCGCCTCGACTTTGCTGATCGCCTGCGCGGCCGGCCCGCGCTGGGCCTTATGCTGGGTTCGCCGGTCGTATCCGACCCGGCCCTGGACCGGGCCTTCGTCCATCTTTCGGGCGTCCTGGGTGAGCGACGTCCTGATCGCGTGGGCGAGGCGGAGCATGCTGCGATGCGCGTGCTCGCGTCGTACTTGTCGTGGAACGGCTGCGGCATGATGCCCGAGGAACGCGTGGCGGCGGCGCGCACGATTGGACGGCTCGGTCCGGCGGAGGGCGAGACCTGCCTGCGTGCGTGCGTTGCCGCTTTCGCGGGCGGCCAAGAGGTGCTGGGCTTCGATCTGATGCTGACCGGCCACGAGCGACTGTCGATCGAGCGTCCCGAGCCGCTCGTCGATCCGATGGACTACCTCATCTCCGACATCTCGTACAACCGTGGCGGGGCCGAGACGATGGGTAAGCTTGCCGCAGGGCTTGCCTATGCCACGGCGCTCATCGAGCGTCACCGCGTGGCCTACGTGCTCGACGACGTGCGCGACGAGGTGATGGGAGCCGAGTGGCTCGAGGTCATGCCCGAGACGCGTGAGCAGGTACTCGCCATGATCGAGGCGCTCTCGACCGTGCGCTCACTGGCGGCCTGACCTCGGTTCGCCCCGGCGGGCTAGCCCTCGACGTCGAGGTGCTTCACGGCCTCGCCTGCTCCCTCGTCTTCAGGGGCGTGCTCGCGTGGCTCTTCCTCGGAGCGATCGGTGGCGCTCTGCTTGGGCTGCACGGCCTCGGTGCTAAGCACGACTCGATCGCCGGTCTGCTCCCCGTGCTTCACTCGACGGTGCTTGTCGGCTTCCTTGGCGTTGGTCTGGACCTTGCTCGCCCGTTCGGTGGCGGCGGCTTGCGAGGCCAAGGCCGCGGTCGCGCTGGTTGGGGCCACGCTCATGCCAGAATCATCGACCGATTCGGTCCTGGCTCTCCACGGAAAACCTCACGAGACCCAAACAGAGTGACGATCTGCCGCTACACGCCGACGATGTTGGCCCCACAATCGACGTAAATGTTCTCACCGGTCACGCCCGCGCTGAGGTTGCTAGCCAGGTAGACGGCCGTGTTGCCAACGTCGCCGCCTTCGACGTTCCGACGGAGCGGCGCTCGCTCGAGGTTCTGCTCGCTGATCTTGTCAACGCCGCCCACGGCGCTCGACGCCAGCGTGCGCAGGTAGCCGCCAGAGATCGTGTTGACGCGGATGCCATCGACGCCCAGATCGCCGGCGAGATAGCGGGCCGTGGCTTCGAGCGTCGCCTTGGCAACGCCCATGACGTTGTAGCCCGGCACGACCTTCTCGGCCCCGTAGTAGCTCATCGCCATCACCGAGCCACCCTCCTTGGCCAGCAGCGAGCGACAGCGTCGGCTCAGGCCAAGGAGCGTGTACGCGGAGATGTCCACGGCGCTCAAGAACGCCTCACGGGGCGTCTCGGCGAACTTGCCGTGGGCCAGGTACTCGCGGTCGGCGAACGCGATCGAGTGTACGAGCACGTGCATGGCGTTGAAGCGTGCTTCGAAGGCCTTGATTGCGTTGTCGATGTCATCGTCGCTGCCTGCGTCCATGGGCACGATCAGCGGGTCGGCGCCGCCCTCGCCCGGCAGGGCCTTCACGGCACGCTCGGTACGGCGCTGGTTCTTCTCTCCGGGCAGACAGGTGAAGGCGCACGTCGCACCGTGGTCGATCAGGGCCTTGGCGATGTGCCAGGCGTACGAGCGCTCGTTCGCGATGCCCACGACCAGGGCCACCTTGCCGTCCAACAAACCCATGCTGCCTCCCGGGCGATGGCCCATACGTGTTTCTCTGAGGAGCCAGTGTAAGCCGGTGCCGACCCCATCGGTTCGTCATACGATCGGGCGTGACCGAGAATGCCACAACCCCTTCCGCAGCCGATCGATACAAGCAAATGGTCTCCCCGGGCCTGGTCCGCCGCCTGCTGGAGATCAGCCGCGACGAAGACCTGGGCCCCGACCACCAGGACCCGACCGCCGTGGTCATGGTCGAGCCTTCCGAGCGGTCCGAGGCCTGGGTCGTCGCTCGCGAGCCCGGGATCATCTGTGGCCTCGAAGCCGTCGGCGACGTTCTGGACGTATTGGCGCCAACGACGCTCTTTCGCGAGCTGGTGAGAGACGGAGACTCCATCGAGCCGGGCCAGCGGCTGGGCGCGCTGCTCGGTCCTCGGCGAGAGATCCTGGCCGCCGAACGCACGCTCCTGAATCTCCTGAGTCGTCTCAGCGGCGTTGCGACGCACACGTCCAGGTACGTCGCGGCGAAGGGCGACTCAGGGGCACACATCGTCGATACCCGCAAGACGACGCCCGGCCTGCGACAGCTCGAGAAGTACGCCGTCCGGTGTGGCGGCGGCCACAGCCACCGCATGGGGCTGTACGACGCCGTGCTCATCAAGGACAACCACTTGGTTGGCCTGACGCCAGAACAGGCAGCCAAGAAGGTCGCGAGCGCAGCGGCCGATGCACGCCAGAAATTCGAGATCGCATTCGTCGAGGTCGAGGTCGACACGCTGGAACAGCTCGCCGCGATGCTGCAGCTCGACGAAGGCGTTCTCGACATCATCTTGCTCGACAACATGGATCCCGGCCAGATCTCCAAGGCCGTCGAGATGCGCAACGAGTTCGGGGCGCAGCCGCTGCTCGAGGCCTCGGGCGGCGTCGAGCTGGCAAGCCTGGCGGAGATCGCGCAAACGGGCGTCGACCGCATCGCGGTCGGCGCGCTGACCCATCACGCCGTTTGGCTCGACATCGGGCTCGACGCCGGAGCACCAGCATGAAGCAGGAGTCCTGGGATTCGCTCTCGATGCCCATCGGCCGCTTCGACCGCGTCGTCGTGCTGGACGAGACGCCCTCGACCCAGGGCGACGCGCGGGTGCTGTCCGATGGCCGGCCAGGCCTCGTGGTGATCGGCAAGAAGCAGGTCGCCGGCCGGGGCCGGCAGGGGCGCACGTGGGACGATGGCGGCGGCGCCTCGCTCTCGACGAGCCTATGCGTCGACGCGACGCTGCCCGCCGCGGGCATGTCCCTGGCGGTTGGCCTTGGGGTGCTCGAGGCGTGCGAGGGCTTGGGTGCGACCGGGCTCGGATTGAAGTGGCCCAACGACGTGGTCGAGCGCAGCGATGGAATTCACGGCCGGAAGGTCGCCGGCGTGCTCATCGAGTCATCACGGCCGATCTCGGTCGTCGGCGTCGGCGTCAACGTCTATGAGCGCGAGCAGGGCTGGAGTGATGGTCTCGAGAATTCCGCCGTCAGCCTGGAAGAGCTCGGCGTGAAGGCCGGGCGTCCGGAGGTTGCTGCGGCGATGCTGGAGTCGGTGTCGAAGTGGCTCGACGCGCCGCCGGCTGCGATCGGCGACCGATGGCTCGGCGTGGGCACGCTGCGGCACAAGCGCTGCGTATTCCGCGTCGATGGCCGGCTCGTCGCGGGCACGGTGGTCGACCTCGACCGCCAGTGGCGGCTCGTGCTGCAAACCGACGGGGGCGAGCGCGTCCGCATCGACGCGGCCCACGCGCACCTCGAAGAACCGAGGGCGGTGGGGAGTTAGGCCAATGCGATGACCACGGCCGGCGATACCCTTGAAAACGAGAACGCAGTCGTTCGCCTGCGCGTCGACGGCATGAGCTGCGCCGGCTGCGTCGCCAGCGTCGAGCGGTCGCTCAAGAAGGCGCCCGGCGTGCGCAACGCGATGGTCAGCCTGGCCGGCGGTTCGGCTCTCGTCGAGGGTGAGTCGCTCGACGCCGAGGCGCTCGCCGGCAGCGTGCGCGACGCCGGGTTCGACGCGGCGTTGGCGAACTCGGGCGATGCTGCGGCCGACCTGGCCCAGCGGCTGGGGAGCGACGACGCCAGGCAAGCCGACGCATGGCGGTGGCGCGTGGTGCTCGGCGTCGTGCTCTGGCTGCCCCTGGAGCTCGCGCACTGGTTCGGCCACGGCCTGGGCCTGCACATGACGACCGGCACGGGGCTGGTCGTCGCGCTGGTGGTCGGCACGATCGCGCAGGTGTTCATCGGGTCGGCCTTCTACCGCTCGGCGATCGCCGCGGCCCGGCGCAAGACGACCAACATGGACACGCTCGTGTCGCTCGGCAGCGCGTCGGCGTACACCCTCTCGCTCTTCCACGCGATCCTGATCTTCACCGGCGGCGGCGAGCACCCGACCTACTTCATCGAGGCGACCGGCCTGCTCACGCTCATCTCGCTGGGTCATTGGCTCGAGCGGCGGGCCCGCCGCGGAACCACCAAGGCCCTCCGCGAGCTGGCGGCCATGCAACCGACGCAGGCCGTCGTGCTCGCGAGCGAGGACGACGCGACGGGCGCGGTGGTACCCACGCGCGACGTGCTGCCGGGCGACCTGGTGCTCGTGCGCGCGGGCGACCGCTGCCCGGTCGACGGCGAGCTGCTCGGACCGGCCTCGCTCGACGAGTCGGCCGTCACGGGCGAGTCGGTGCCGGTGGACAAGCAGGCCGGAGAGCTGGTCATGGCCGGCTCGGTTGCCGTCGGGACGCCCGCGATCGTGCGCGCGACGACGGATGGCGCGAGCGGGACGCTGGGTCGGATGGTCGCGCTCGTGGCCGATGCGCTGGCGAGCAAGGCCGACGTGCAGCGGCTGGCCGACCGCGTCTCGGCGGTGTTCGTGCCGCTCGCCATCGCCATCGCCTCCGTGAGCTTCGTCGCGTGGCTGCTCGTGCCGGGCGGGGGACTCAGCAAGGCCGTAGTGACTGCGGCGACGGTGCTCGTGATCTCGTGCCCGTGTGCCCTGGGCCTGGCGACGCCGCTAGCCGTCATGGTCGGCACGGGGGCTGCGGGGCGGCGCGGCATCCTCGTGCGATCGGCCAGTGCGCTCGAGCGGGCGGCTGTCGCGAAGATCGCGTTGCTCGACAAGACAGGGACGATCACCAGTGGGGAGCCCGTGGTGCGCGAAGAGACCGGCAACGAGTTGATTCGCGTCGCGGCGGCGCTGGCCTGTCGCTCGAGTCATCCGCTGTCCCGAGCCATCGTGCGGGCGGCGGATGCCCGTGATCTTGGATACGAGCCGGCCGACGACGCGACGGAGCGCGCGGGCGAGGGCATGGCCGGCAGCATCGATGGCACGAAAGCCAAGCTCGTGTCCGTCGACGTGGCGCGTCGTGAGGGGCACGCGCTCGATGATCCGACGCTCGACGAAGGACCGGCGTCCGTCGTGCTCCTCGACGGCCGCGTGCTGGGCGTCGTTCGCTTCCGCGAAGAACTGCGCACGGGGGCCGAGCGGTTCGTCCGAGAGCTGAACGCGCTGGGCATCGAGCCGCGCGTGCTCACCGGCGATCGGCCCGCGCCTGCACGCAGGCTGGCCGACCGCATCGGGCTCGATCAGGGTCGCGTGCAGGCGGGGCTGTCGCCCAGCGACAAGGTCGATCGCGTGCGAACCGCCGCGAGCGGCGCGACGGTGATGATGGTTGGCGACGGCATCAACGACGCTCCGGCAATGGCGGCCGCGACCTCGGCCGGCGGCATCGGCGTGGCGATCGATGCCGGCAGCAACGTCGCGCTCGAGGCGGCCGACGCGATCATTCCCGGCGATCGCCCGCTGGCGGTGGTCGACCTCGTGCGCATCGGCCGCGCGACGCGACGCGGCATCCGCCAGAACCTCTTCCTCGCGTTCGTCTACAACGCGGCGGCCATTCCCGCCGCCGCGTTCGGCCTGCTGGGAGAGCACGGCCCGGTCGTGGCCGCGGGCGCGATGGCTGTGAGCGACCTATTGGTCATCGGAAACGCCATCCGCATCAGGATCGTGATCGACAAGCAGACGGCGGGCTAGAACGTCTTGCGGATCCTCGCGGCGGGGATGCCGAGCTGGTCGCGGTACTTGGCGACGGTCCTGCGCGCGATCTCGACGCCGCGCTTCTTGAGCTCCCGCACGATCGCCTCGTCGCTGAGCGGCTTCGCCTTGTTTTCCTTGTCAACGACGTCTTGGAGCGCCGCCTTGATGGCCGCCCAGCTCACGTCGTCGCCCGCGTCGTTCTGCGTGCCGCCGGTGAAGAATCGGCGCAGCGGCACGACCCCGCGAGGCGTCTGCAGGTACTTGTCTGCCACGGCGCGCGAGACCGTCGCGACGTGGATGCCAAGCTGCTCGGCAACCTGCGTCATGGGCAGGGGGCGGAGGCTCTCGGGGCCGTAGTCGAAGAAGTCGCGCTGGGCGTCGATGACGGCGTGGATGACGCGGAGCAGCGTGTCGCGCCGCTGGCCGATGGCGTCGACGAGCCACTGGGCGTTGCTCAGGTTCTTGCGGACGAAGTCGCGGCCCTGCTTGTCGAGCTCGCGCGTGCGCACCATCTCGGAGTACTCGCGGTTGATCCGCAGGTTCATTAGGCTGCGATCATTCAGGTACGCGACGTAGCGGTCGTTGTCCTCGTCGTACTCGACGATGGCGTCGGGGATGATCGGCTCGCTGCGATCGGGCGCCAGCCGCTTGCCCGGCGCGAGGCTCAGGCGTCGCAGGAGCTGCACGCCCGTCTTGATCTCGTCCATCGTCAGGGTCGTGGCCTCGGCGATCTTGGGCAGACGGTTGTTCATCAGGTCGTCGAGGTGGTCCGACACGAGCCAGCGGGCGGCCTCGATGGCGTCGTCGGTCGCATCATCTTCGTTGAAGTCTGGGTCCTGCTGGACCGCGTCGAGCTGCAGCAGCAGGCACTCGCGTGCATCTCGGGCACCCACGCCCGTTGGCTCGAGCACCAGCTGGGTCTCCTCGAGCACCCATGGCAGTTGCTCCAGCAGCGCGTCGCGGCCGCCGGCGAGCTCGGCCAGCGGCTCGGGAGCCTGCGTCGCGATGTCCGCCAGCGGCGTGCGCAGGTACCCGTCCTCGTCGATGAACGAGATGACGTAGGCGCCCATGGCGCGCAGCTCGGCGTCCATCTCGGCCAGCGCCCACTGGTCGCGGAGTTGCTCGCTCACAGAGGCTTGCCGGGCCGGGGCGGCGGCCATGGCGTCCATCTTGCCATCGCGTTCGCCCGCCGAGACACGGCTGGACGAACCGGGCTCGAGGTTCTGGCGGCTCGGCCCATCGAACGCGTTGTCGGCCGCGTCGGGCTGGTCGGCCTGGAAGCTGTCGAGCCTTGCAAAGTCGTCCTGGGCATTGCCTTTGTCTTCGATCGTGAGTTCACGATCGGGGCGATCGGTCTCGTCCTTGCCCTTGGGCTTGTCGGCATGCGGCTCGATGATCTCGAGGGCCATGTTGCTCTCGAGCTCTTCCTCGATGCGCTGCTCGAGGTCGGCCAGCGGCATCTGCAGGATCTCCATCGACTGGATGACCCTGGGCGACAGCTTCATCTGCTGCCCGAGACGCATGTGCTGGCTGGTGTCGAACCTCACGCGGCGAGTCTAGCGCAGCAGCGGGCCAGCGGTGACGGCCCGGCCGGGGTTCACGGCTTGCGAGCGGCGATGTCCAGGCTCGTCACGTATTCGCTGACCCTCGTTCCCTGGGGAAGCGCGGCGATGATCTTCTTGTACAGTGGGTCTTGCCAGGTCGTCATCGCGTCGACGTACTCGGGCTTGCTAGTCAGTTCGATGTCGCCCAGGCCAGCGGCTTCCATGTCGGCGCGGATGGTGTCGATCAGGTCCGCACCGGCGATGCAGCCGACCAACGCCTCCAGATCGGCGACGACCGCTTCGGGTAGCGGCTTGATGAGCGCCAGGTCGCTGACGGCCACCCGACCGCCCGGCCTGAGCACGCGGGCGACCTCGCGCCAGACCTGCGCCTTGTCGACCGAGAGGTTGATCACGCAGTTGCTCAGCACGACGTCGACGCTCGAGTCGGCGATCGGCAGGTGCTCGATCTCGCCCAGGCGAAACTCGACGTTGCGTAGGCCACTCTGACGCTCGTAGCTCTCGACGTTCCGGCGGGCCTTGGCGAGCATGTCGGGCGTCATGTCGACGCCGATGACAAGGCCGGTCTCGCCGACGCGCGGGCCCGCGAGGATGCAGTCCATGCCGCCGCCGCTGCCGAGGTCTAGTACCGTCTCGCCCGGCTGGAGTGCGGCGATGGCGGTGGGGTTGCCGCAGGAGAGGCCCATGTTGGCGCCCTCGGGCAGTGAGGAGAGGTCGGCCTGCGCATACCCCACGGCGCCGGCGACCTGATCGACCGTCAGTGTCGTTGGACCGCAGCAGCCGCCGCCCCCGCAGCACGAGCCCTGGGCTTCGTTCGGCTGCACGCCCGACCACTGGCCGTCTTGGGCGATCTTGGTGTACCCCTCCAGCACGCGCTCGCGGGCGGCGTTGGGATCGGTCGTGGTCATGGCGTGTCTCCTTGCGGTTCGGTGTCGGAGTTTGAGTTGGGATACAGGCGTCGCCCGAGCCAGAGCGAGACCGAGACGAGGCCGATGAGGACCGGCACCTCGACCAGCGGGCCCACGACGGTGGCGAACGCCACGCCCGAACCCAGGCCGAAGACGGCGATCGCGACGGCGATGGCCAGCTCGAAGTTGTTGCCGCTGGCGGTGAACGCGAGCGTCGCGGCCCGCGGGTAGTCGGCCCCGACCTTCCGGGCCATCAGGAAGCTCACGAGGAACATCACTACGAAGTAGATCGCCAGCGGCACGGCGATGCGGACGATGTCCAGCGGCAGCTCGACCAGGCGCTGGCCCTGGAGCGAGAACATCAGCACGATGGTGGCCAGCAGCGCGACGAGCGTGACCGGCGCGATGCGGGGGATGAACACGCCGCTATACCACGCCTCGCCCTTGATCGGCCGCAGCACGAACCGCGTGAGCATGCCCGCGAAGAACGGGATGCCCAGGTAGATCAGCACGCTCTGGAACACCTCGGCCATCGAGACGTCGACGACGTTGCCCTCGAGCCCCAGCAATGGGGGCAGGAACGTGATGAACACCCACGCATAGACGCCGAAGAACAGCACCTGGAAGATGCTGTTGAAGGCCACCAGGCCCGCCGCGTAGTCGCTGCTGCCGCGGGCCAGGTCGTTCCACACGAGCACCATGGCGATGCAGCGCGCCAGCCCGACGAGGATCAGCCCGGTCATGTACTCAGGCTGGTCTCGCAGGAAGACGACCGCCAGCACGAACATCAGCAGCGGACCGACGACCCAGTTCTGGACGAGCGAGAGCGCGAGGATCTTCCAGTCCTTGAAGACCTCGGGCAGCTTCTCGTAGCGGACCTTGGCCAGCGGCGGGTACATCATCAGGATGAGCCCGATGGCGATGGGGATGTTGGTCGTGCCCACCGTCATGGCGTCGAGCGCCTCGGGCACGCCGCCGGCATAGCGACCGATGAGCACGCCCGCCGCCATGGCTAGGAAGATCCACAGCGTCAGGAAGCGGTCGAGCACGCCCAGACGCGTGCGGGGCGCGGCGGTACATGGGGCCTCGGCCACTACGGCTTGTCCTTCCGCGGGAAGAGGCCGGGGATGGTCTTGACGTACGCGCCGATCTCGTCGCGCACGCGGCGGTAGTGCCGCATGGCGTCTTCTTCGTCGGTCGCGTTGGCGGCCAGGCGTGGGGGATCGTCGAAGCCGTGGTGGACCACCCGCGTCTCGCCCGTAAAGGCAGGGCACTGCTCGTACGCAGCGCCGCACACGGTGATGATCAGGTCGAGCGTGTCGGGCTCGCACTGCGCGATCGACTTGCTCTGGTGGCCCGAGATGTCGACACCGACCTCCGACATTGCCTTCACCGCCAGCGGATTCAGGCCCTGCGGATCGGTGCCGGCGCTGCACGGCTCGATCGAGTCTCCCAGCAGGTGCTTGGCCCAGCCTTCGGCCATCTGGCTGCGGCAGGAGTTGCCCGTGCACAGGAACATCACGCGTGGGGGAACGTAGCGGGCCACGTCAGACCTCCTCGCAGCAATCGCTGCCGCAGCACGCGGCGGGGGTGGGGGCGCACTCATCGATGGCATCGGCCAGGGCCCGGAACGTCTCGCCCAGGTAGGCACACCGGGGCGTGTACCACACCGTGCGGCCCTCCTTGCGAGCCTCCAGCACGCCCGCGCGCGCGAGCAACGACAGGTGCCGGGCGACGACCGAGAAGTCCACGTCGCAGCACTCGGCCACCTCGCTTACCGAGCAGCCGCGGCGGCACTTGAGCAGGCAACGCAGCAGCAGGACACGCGTCGGGTCGGCCAGCGCCTTGAACAGTTCGGGATCGAGCAGGCCATCGACGGCCGCCCGGCGGCGGGCGGCCTGCCGCGGCGAGGCCGGACTTGGTTTGTGGGATAGTGACGCCATGATGCAAATATAGCGCCCTGGCGACGAGCGTCAAGCAGACGCAAGAACCCACGTGGATTGACCTAGTGGTTGCCGTCGGTCACGCGCAGCACTTCCTGGACGGTCGACAGGCCCTGGCGGACCTTGTTCATGCCGTCCATGCGGAGCGAGACCATGCCCCGCTCCAGGCACATGCGCCGGAACTCGCTGACGTTTGGATTGCCCGCGACGACGTCGCGAAGCCGGTCGTCGACGGACAACAGCTCGTAGATGCCGACGCGGCCCGAATAGCCCGTGCCTCGGCACTTGTCGCAGCCCTTGGCCGTCCAGATCTTGTCGGTGGCCATGCCCTGCATCTCGAGGTACTCGGCCATCTCTTCGCTCGGGCGTTCCTCGGCCTTGCAGTGCTTGCACAGGCGGCGAAGCAGTCGCTGGGCCAGCACGCCGTTGACGGCGGCGCCAACCAGGAACGGCTCGAGCCCGATGTTGACCAGTCGCGTGATGCTCGACGGCGCGTCGTTGGTGTGGAGCGTGCTCAGCACGAGGTGGCCCGTGAGAGCCGCCTGCACCGCCGTCATGGCGGTCTCCATGTCGCGGATCTCGCCCAGCATGATGACGTCGGGGTCCTGACGCAGCAAGGACTTGAGGGCCTTGGCGAACGTCATCCCGATCTTCTCGTGCGTCTGCGTCTGCGTGACGCCGTCGAGGTGGTACTCCACCGGGTCCTCGACGGTCGAGATGTTCATCTTGTTCTTGTCGAGCGTGCGGAGCGAGGCGTACAGCGTCGTCGTCTTACCCGACCCGGTGGGGCCGGTCACGAGCGTGATGCCGTGCGGCGCCGTGACCAGCCCACGCCAGACTTGGAGCGCATCCTCGCTGAAGCCCAGGTCCTCGAGCTGCACGTTGATGCTCTTGGTATCCAGGATACGCATGACGGTCTTCTCGCCATACGTGTTGGGCAGCGTCGACATACGCAGGTCGAGCTTGCGGCCCGCGACGACGCAGCGGATGCGGCCGTCTTGGGGGATGCGCCGCTCGGAGATGTCCAGGTTGGCCATGATCTTCAGGCGGCTCGTGATGGCCGCCGACATCGACGCCGGCGGGTTCATCGCCTCGAAGAGCACGCCGTCGATGCGGAAGCGCACCTTGAGCTTCTTGTCGGCCGGCTCGATGTGGATGTCGCTCGCGCCGTCCTTGATGGCCTGCTGGATGATGTAGTTCACGTAGCGGATGACCGGGCTTTCGCCGGCCTTCTGCTCGAGGTCGACCTCCTGGCTGTCGCTCTTCTCGACCTGAACATCTTGCTCGTCGACCTGATCGAGGATCTCGTTGAGGTCGACGTCTTCGGGCTCTTCCTGGTGCTCGCCCATGCCGGCGACCTCGAGGGCCCCGCGGATGTCGAAGCTCGTCACCACGATGATCTTGACGCCCACGACGCCCAGCATCTCGCGGAGCTCGTCGAAGAGGAAGACGTCGTCGGGCCGCACAACGCCGATGACGGCGCGCTGGCCCTCGCTCCGCAGCGGCAGCACCAGGTGGTCGCGGCAGTAGTCGCCGCTCAGCCGCTGGAGCATCGTGCCGTCGAAGCCACCGTCGAGCCCGGCGTCGAGGTCGATCCGCTCGAAGGGCAGGCCGGCATTCTCGGCGACGCATCGCTGCACGGCGATCTCATCGGCCCCGCGTTCCAGGAGCACCTCGACCAGCCGACGTCCGGGCGTCTGCTTGACGATCGCTTGGGCCTGGGACATGTCCTCGGCGGAGACGGCGCCCTTGTCGATGAGCCGCTGGGCGAGTTCGGTGGTGTCGTATTCGTCGCCCAGCGTCTCGTGCTCGGGCGCGTAGACGTCGCTGATGGCCTTCCCGACGCGAGCATCGGGCGCTCCGCGCGGCTTCTGCTTCACCGCCGGATCGTGCTCGACGGATGAACGGCCCTTCTCGCCCTGGTGCGCCGGCATCGACGGCAGCGGACTGAACGCCTGCTCCGAATCGTCGATGCGGTGCCGAGCGGCCTTGCCCTTCTTGCCGGCCTTTCCGTCGCTCCCGCCCGCGTCGGTCAGCTCGCTGAGGATGTCGTCGATGTTGTACTTGCTCATCGCAGTGGCATCCCCCGCACGCGGATCAGTTGTTGCCCTTCATCTCGACCGTGCGCATCAGCGTCTTGGCGCGGAAGGTCACCGAGCGGCCAGAGATCGACACGATCTCAAGCACGCCATCGATCTTCTCGCCGACCTGGTACACGCGGCCGTTGATCTTCGTCAGCGGCCTGGTGTCGCTGTTGAGCACCATCTCGATCTTCATCGAGCCCAGGATCTGCTCGGCCTGCACGAGCACTTGGTCGCGCTGTGGCGTTCGCTCGACGGGAAGGATCGGATCGTCAGCCTCGGGCGCTCGCTCGAGCCGGAAAGGGTTGTCGTCGATCTCTGCCAGCGGGATCTGCGGCGGCGGGCCGGACTGCGCCAGCGACTTGAGGATGCGGTCCTCGCCCTCGTAGTGCCGTGCCTGGGTTTGCTCGATCGTGTAGCGCATCTCCACGGGCTTGAGCAGCTTGGCTGGCGCGATGCCGCGGTGGTGCATCCAATAGATGACCCCGCCGGCCACCAGCAGCACGCCCGCGACGATGGCGACCTGCACGGGCAGACGCTTCTTGGCGTCCGGCGAGTACGACTCGGTGACCTTAGCGTCATCGTCCGAGTGTTCGGGCGTCATCGAGGGATCGGTATTCATCACGCCTCCTCGTCTTGGAAGTAGATGCTCAGCGTGAACTCGGCGACCATGTGTCCGTCGACCTTGTCGGATCGACGCACCGTCATCTCGGGCAGACGCGTGATTCGATCGAGCCGCTCGAGCTCGAGCAGGAACTTGTAGAACCCGCGAAAGTCACCGGTCATCTCGATCTTCAGCGGCTGCTCCATGTAGAGAGACGCCTTGACCGGCTTCTCGGCCACGATCGCCGGCTGCTCGAGCCCCGCTTCGCCAGCGAGCTCGGAGATCTGTCGGACCACGCCCGAGAGTTCCTTGTTCGTCGGCAGCCGGGCCTCGATGGACTCGATGCGCTCGGCGATCTGGGTCGTGGCCGCCTCGAGCGTGCCGCGACGCGCGCTCTCCTGCTGCAGCTTCTCGAGCTTGTCCCGCCGGAGCGCGATCTCCTCGCGGGCACGCTCGATCTGCGTGTTCTGCGGCTTGAAGACGAACCAATAACTCGCCAGAGGCACCGCAAAGAGTACCAGCAAGAGCACGAATTCTCGTACGCCAAACTTCATGTTACTGCCCCTCTCCGCCGTCGGGCTCGATCGCCAGGGCTTCTTCGCCGCCCTCGGCCTGGGCATCGTCAGACTCGCTGTCAGGCGTGGCATCCCCGCCTGCCATGGCCTCGGGCGAGGTCAGCGGCTCGATGCCCCGCGCGTCGGCCCGCGGATCGATCTCGGCGGTGATCTCGAACTTGCGGAGCTCGCGATCCTTCATCTTCTGGCTCTCGGCGTAGTGCAGCTCGACGCGTCGCAGCAGCGGCGACAGCTTGAGGCCATCGAGGTAGTCGGCGATCTCGCTGTTGTCGGCCGTCACGCCCGTCAGCGTCAGCGTGTACTCGTACCGCGGCGGCAGGATGCTCTTGGTCTCGGCCTCGTCGGCGCTGGCGCCCGTCTTCGTGCCGCCGAGCGAACCGGCCTTGCGGCCCCGCACGCTCGTGCGCCGCTTCTTCTTGTCGTCGTCCTTAGTCGGCGCGGCATCGGCCACCCGGCGTCCCTTGAGCTCGACGGTCAGGAGCGTCATCTCGTCGGGCATGCGCGTGACGAGCTCGGCCATCAGGATGCTGCGCGGCACGGGCTCGATGAGGGCCGTCACGATCTCAGCCTTCTGGAGCATCTGCTCCTTCTGTTCCTCGAGCTTGATGAGCAACTCGATCTCGGGCTCGGCCGCCGTGTACTGCAACGCGATCGCCTCGCGCTCCTGGTGCACCGACTTCCAGTTCCGGTTGGTCACGAAGAACGCCGCGACCACGGTGCCCATCACGGCACAGAACAAGGTGAGACCAATAATGTTGGCTCGGCCCTCGGCCTTGCGCTGGACGTAGTCCTCGGGCAGGAATCCCCCGCCCAGGGCTCCGCCCTGCTGGTTCTGATCGCTGGATGGTCCGAGCATGACGATCCTCCGTAGCTCCGTGCCTGTTCAAAGATCGGTTGGGCGAAGGCACAAGCCCAGCGCTACCGCCCAGCCGGGCTGGCTTCCGCTGAGGTCCGTGCCGACGCAGGGCTCATTGCCGGTCCGCGTAACTCGTGCGAGCGGGTCGGCTACCTGTGCGGGCAGGTTGAGCCGTCGGGCAATGTGGGTGCACAGCGCCATCTGGCGAGACTCTCCTCCGAGGAAAACCACACGCTCGATCTTGCGCTGCGGGCACAGGCCGTTGTAATACCGGACGCACATCTGGACTTCATCGGTGAGGATCTCGAGCGGCTCGGTCAGGTCGGTGCCGGTGCGAGACATCGTCTCGTCGAGGGTCTCCATGCCCGCGGCGCTCTCGTCCAGCGCGGCCATGACGGCGCTGCCGCCATTGTCTTCGCTGCTGGGCGTTGCGCGGGACCGCTTCAGAGCCGCCTCGAGCATCGCCAGACCCGAGCCCGCACGATCGACGCTCTCGTCCTGCGAGGCGCTCGTCGCCGAGGCCGCCGCCTTTGAGGCCTCGGGAACGAGCGTCTGCAGGTTCAGCCTCGTCGACCGCGCCATCTCCATGTCGATGTTCTGCTCGCGGGCGATGGCCTCATCCAGGTGCTTGCCACCGATCTCGACGAACTTGGCGAACGCCAGTCGCTCCCCGTCGCCCACGAGCACGCGCGAGCCGCCGGCTCCGAGTTCGAGGTACAGCGTGGGCTTGTCTTCGTGCCCTTCGAGGTGCCGCGTGCACGCGTGCATCGCGGTCAAGATGGCCTGGAAGTCGCTGTGCATCGCGACCGGTTCGAGCTTCGCGGCCTTGAGCGCCCGCATGAGCCTCTGGATCACGTCGCGACCGGCGCCCATGCAGATGACCTCGCCGCGGCTCCCGGCATTGCCGGTCTCGACGGGCACCCAGCGATAAACAAGTGCGTTGGGATCGCAGCCCATGGCACCCTGGATCTTGGCGCGCACGAGCGTGTTCATTGCCACGCCGTCGGCCTTGACGATCTTCAGATGCTTGCAGAAGGACATGGCGCTGGGCATCGAGCACACCGCCCGCTTGCCCTTGAACCCGCCCGCCTTGACGAGCTTGGGGAGTGCTTCGATCTGGAACGCCAGCCGTGCCTGGGCGTCGCGCCGCAGCCGCGAGGGCATCTCGAGCGCTGCCGCGGCCACCAGGTGCGGGCTCGGTCCGGCCGCGATCTGCAGGACCTTCAACTCGGCCGTGCCGAATTCGAAGGCGATCGGCGATACCGAACCGCCCATGAGGCGTGTCGATCCGATGGCCGAGAGTGTTTTCAGCGAGATGCCCACCAAGGCCCCCTGACCTGCCCGATTGCCCGAGCCCGGCACGCGCAGCACGACCGCGCCAATCCAAAACCGCAGCCATTGAAATCGACGGTTCCGGAGCTCGAATCCAGCAGTCGGCTGGTCAAGGGGGAGGTGGTACCGCCCTTCCGATCGGCGCATCCGTCAGGATCGGGAGCAAGAGGCGGTTATCGGGCAGCGGAGGCGTCGCGGATGGCTCGGGCCAGGTCACCAACTCGACGCAGCGCCGGGCCGATCGACCACGCTTGTTGATCGCGGTCGCCCGTGGTGTTGCTCACCACGCGGATCTCGATGAACGGCACGCCCAAGCGGCTCGCCACCTGGCCCACGGCGGCGCCCTCCATGCCCTCGGCGACCGCCCAGGTCCGGGCGACCACCGTGCGGGCCAGGGCATCGGTCCCAGAACACGTCGAGACCGTCGCGACCGGGGCGGTCACCGATGCCAGGCCGGCAAACGCATCCAGCAAATCCGCATCGGCCCGGACGCCCCAGTCGTCGAAGGGGCCGAGGGGAAACCCCATATCGGAGCAGCCCACGAACGAGCCGTCTGGCAACTGGAGACCCTCGTCGGCGTAGATCGACCGCGTCGCGGCGATCGAATCGCCCAGGCCCAGCGGGCTCACGATCGGCAGCGAGCCGCAGATGCCCAGGTTGATGACCGCTCCATACCGATGGCCCGAGAGCGTGGTGGCGGTGGCGGCCGCGGCGTTGGCCTTTCCGACGCCGGTGACGACGAGATGCAGGTCGTCGCCGATATCGGTCGTTTGCCATGCTGGGGGCATCGAAGCGCTGGTGCCGGCGCAATCGAGCACCGCGGTCGCCTCCGCCGGGGCAGCGACCGTAAGGAGCCAAGGAAGATCGTGGGCTTTCGTCGAACTGGTGTCCATAGAACGTCGTTGGCGGTGGATTGGCCCAAGTTTTTGAGGGATTTCGGCGACGGAGTGGAACCCTTCGGGGCTCTGGGTAGTTGAACGCTAGTGTCCTCCAGTTCGCGGGGCCGATGGAACGGCCCAGAAGGCGGGCAATCGCTCGGTCCCGGGGTCTCGGGGCCGTGGCACACTCGAGCGACGCTCCGGGGAAGGTGGTCGATGGGACAGGCACGAACGAGGCGGGGCAGCATCCTCATCAAGGCTGCGGGAGCGGTCGTCGCACTGGCCGTGATCGGCGGCGGCGGGTGGTATGCCACCACGCAGCTCGATGACATGGAGGCGGTGGGGACGGCCGACATCGTCTCTGCCTCCGTGCGAAACTTTGATATCCAGACCATCGCGACGGGTGAGCTCGAGGCTCGCCAGCAGGTCGAGATCCGCAACAAGGTCGACAGCCGTGCCACGCTGGTCAGCATCATCGACGAGGGCACCCGCGTCTCCAAGGGCGACGTGCTCTTCACGCTCAACAGCGAGTCGATCGAGCAGGAGATCACCGAGGAAGAAAGCCGGGTCGAGACGGCCCGGGCCGACCTCGAAGCCGCCGAGAACGCCTACCTCATCCAGGTAAGCGACAACGAGTCGAATCTCCGGGCGGCCAACCTTGAGTTGGAGCTCGCGCGGCTGGCGCTCCAGCAGTGGCGTGACGGCGACGACCCCAAGGAACTCGAGCGGCTCCAGGCCGACCTCGACAGCGCCACGCGGAACCGAGATCGCTTGCGGGACAAGTTCGATCAGAGCAAGATCCTGTTCGACAAGAAGTTCAAGAGCAAGAACGACTTCGACCAGGAGCAGATCCAGTTGCTCGAGGCCGAGTCGCGGGTGAAGCAGGCAGAGCTCGCGCTCCGTACCTACCGCGATTATCAGCGGCCGCGCGACGAGAAGCAGCGCACGAGCGCCGTCGAAGAGGCCGAGGCCAAGGTCGATCGCGTTCGCAAGCAGAACGCCATCGAACTCGCCAGCCGGGACGCCAATCGCAAGAACGCCCGCAGGCAGCTGGAACTCCGCGAGGAGCGCCTGTCCAAGCACCGCGAGCAGCTTGGCTACTGCGAGATCAAGGCGCCCAACGACGGACTCGTTGTGTACAACTCGAGCACGCGGCGCGGTCGCTGGAACGATGACCCGCCAGAGCCCGGCCAGGAGATCCGACCCAACCAGGTCTTGATCGTCCTGCCCGACACGAGTGAGATGGTCGCGTCGGTCCGTGTGCACGAGTCGCTGGCCGGACGGCTTCGGCCCGGCCAGGCCGCGACGGTACAGATCGAGGCCCTCGGCTCGACCATCCTGCCGGGGACCGTCGAGTCGATCGGCGTCCTCGCCGAGAGCGGCAACTGGCGAGATCCGAATCTCCGTGAGTACACCGTGCGCATCCTGCTCCAGCCCGGAGAGCACGCCAACAAGCTCAAGCCTTCGATGCGGGCCGAGGCCACCATCGTGATGGATCGCGTGGATGAGGCGCTGACCATTCCGGTCCAAGCGGTCTTCAGCGAAGGACGCCTGCAGTTCGTGTACAAGCCGAACGGCACTCGCTACGAGCGTGTCCCGATCCGGCTGGGTCGCCGCAGCGAGACGGAGGCCGAGGTGCTCGCAGGCCTCTCGGCGGGAGACGTCGTGCTGGTCCGCTCGCCCGCACCGGGCGAGGTGCTCAAGCAGCCCTGGGACCCCGGACGCCTTCAGACCGTCGGCTTCACGCTCGACGAGAACGGAAAGCCCGTTCCGGATCGGGCGGGAGGCCGTCCGAGCCGGACGACGAAGGCCGAGGGCGACGAGCAGACCGAGGTCGCACAAGGTGATGCCGCCTCTGACGATACGGCGACCGTCGAGGAATCGGCGTCCGGCGAAATCGCCGAAGCGGCGCCCGTCGCGTCGGCTTCGGACAAGGCGGCCGAGCCTACGGGCTGAAGCAGTTCAGGTCGGCTCGAGCGCCTGCGCCCGGTTGATCCGCTCTCGATCGGCCTGTCGCAGGTCGAAGGATTCGTGGCTCGGCAAAACGAAGTTGTCCTTCGATACGTCGAAGCCCTCGGCCTCCACGATCGAAAGGTCGGGCGTCGAAGTGAGATCAACCGTGTCGGGCGGCTCTTCCGCGTCGATCACGCTTGATCCCTGGGCAGTCGCGCCGACGGCGTCGCTGAGGCCTTCGATGGGCAGCACACGCGGCCGGCACGGGTCGTCTGGCCGCCAGTTGCACACGACAGCGCGGCGCCGGTCGCTCAGCGTCACGACCGAGCCGGGCGTGTAGGCCGGCACACAGGCGACGAGTGCCTTGATCACCATTGGGTCGAAGCGCTTGCCGGTGTCGCCCAGCACCATTTCTCGCAGTGCCGCGACGGTCGAACGCCGAGTCTGGGGCACGGAGTCGGCACCGGGCGCGTCACCACTATCGCGCAGGCGATCGAACGCGTCGGCCACCGCGACGATACGCGCAAACGCGTGGATCTCCTTGCCCTCGAGCGGCACCGATCCGCCGCCGAGGAGCTTCCGCCGCGGGAAGCCCGAGCCGTCGTGGGCCTGGTGGTGGTGCAGCACGATGGCCGCCGCTGACGGGTCGACGCCGTCGCGCACCATGTCGAATCCGAGCTTGACGTGCCGCTGCCAGTTGGGATCGCCTTGGTCGTGCTCGCGATTCCACCGGCGGAGGGTCTCTGGCGGCAGGCGGAGCATGCCGACGTCGTGCAGCATGGCGCCGACGCCAAGCGACGTCACGTCCCGGGCGTGGTTCGGATGCAGGCGCGGACGCTCGGCAATGAGGTAGTCGCCTAGCTTCAGCCCCATCAGCACGCTCAGGAAGCACACCGAATTGGCATGACGGCCCTGCGGCGTGTCGGCGGTGGCGAGTTCTTCCAGGTAGTACGCCGCCGTCGGCGCGCGCACGAGTTGTTCGATCAGTCCGACGACGGCCCGCTTGTAGCTGGTGTAGTCCAGCCGAGCCACGGCATTGGAGGCGACCTCGTCAAGGGATGCGAGGACGTGCTGGCTCAGCTCGGCACGGGCCTGCATGATGGCCGGGCTGACGTACCGGCTCAGGAACGACATCCCCGGGTAGTGGATGTAGATCTCGCGCAGGTTGATCTCTCGCAGACGGGCAATGAGCCGGGCGTCAAGGGTGACGTCCGCCTTCAGGAGCACGGGGCCCCCGCGCTGCGGGTGGTACACCGGCATGGCAAGTCTCATGCCCTCACTGGCTTCGTGCATCGATACGCGCAGCATGGTCGATCTCCGAGTGTCGGCGAATACACCCGTTCCATCGGCTGCACGGACAATCCAGTTGGCCCTGGAAGGCCGACTTCTGGCCGGAAAGCCTTCGTTTTGCCTTGATGCTCGGTTATGGGGCTACAGCGTCATGACCAGGGTCACGTAGACCGCATAAACGGTCAAGAGCAAGCAGCCCTCGATCCGGCTCACGGTGAACCGCGTGACCATGATCGGCAGGAGCAGCAGCGTGAGCCCGAGCATGACCCACGCGTCCCTCTGGACGGCGATGTCGGGCACTTGCAGCTCCCCGATCAAGCCGCTGACGCCGACCACGCAGAGTATGTTGAAGATGTTGGACCCGAGCACGTTGCCCACCGCGAGGTCCGAGTGGCCCTTGAGGGCGGCCATGACGGTGGTGACGACCTCGGGCAACGACGTGCCGAATGCCACCATCGTCAGCCCGATCAGGAATGCGGGCACGCCCAGGGTAACCGCGAGGTCGGTGGCGCCCAGGACGGCGCGATCGGAGCCGATGACCATGCCGCCCAGCCCGATGGCAACCAGCACCAGGCTCATGGCCACGCCGTGCGGCGGCTTATCGCCTTCGTGCTCGTCCTCGGTCTCGATGACTAGAGCAGAGTCTTCCGGGCTCAGGTGCCGCGACGAGTACAGGGTCCACGCGATGAACGCTGCGAGACCGACCACGAGCAAGGTCGCGTCGACACGCGTGATCGACCCGCCAAAGAGCGTGGCGACCAGCGCAAGCGTCACGATGATGAGCAGTGGGACCTCGCGGCGGACCACGCCGCCCCGGACGCGAGCTGGCTTGATGATCGACGCGATGCCCAGCACCAGGCCGATGTTCGCGACGTTCGAGCCGATGACGGTGCCCACGATCAGGTCGCTCTGTCCCTTCAGCACGGCGCCGATGCCCGTTGCCAGCTCGGGCATGCTGGTACCAAAGGCCACGACCGTCAGGCCAATGATGAACGTGGGGACGCCCAGGCGTCGGGCTAGCGACACGGCCCCGCGAAGCATGATCTCTGCTCCGCCCACCAGCAGCGTGATGCCGAGCAGCAACCACAGGATCGAAACCAGGTTCTGCAAGGCGGCCGTGCTCCACGAGTGGCAATAGGGATAGCCCGATCGAGTCCGTCGATCGGTCCCGATGGTAGGAGAGTGGTCGTCGGGCTTCGGGCCGGCGGTCTCGCGTGCGGGTCAGCCCCCGTCGAGCGACAGCCACTCGGGCAGCACAGGAACGACCACGAGCGCGACCGGCCGAGCCGTGCCGTCTGGACCGAAGGTCGAGAGGACCGCCTTGCCAATGCTCGAACCGGTTGGAACGGGGCCGACCTCGTCGGCCGCTTGCTCCTTGTCGGCCACGGTGATCACCAACGCATGGCCGCGTGGGATGGAGCCGCGCAGCAACAAACGCTCGAACACCGGGCCGGCGTCGAGATCGCTCGGCGGGCCAGCGTCGAGGTCGAGCCGATCGGCAAGCCTTGCCGCGAAGGTGCGGGCAGAGCCCTCCGACCGCAGGTACTGCGGACACAACTCGAGGCGGAGCACCGGGCCGCTGATGCCCGGAGCAGGCCAGGCCCGGCCGATGAGCGCCATGCGGCCGGCTCCGAGGATGAGTGGTCCAGCATCGGTCTCGAGCCGCTGCGTTGAGAAGGGGACGCCCATAGCCATGTGCGACCAGGTGGTCGTGGCGCCCCACCAGACCCGCTCCAGTGGCCCCGGGACGCCCATCGCGTTGCGCAGGCTCGCGAGTTCGTCGATGGGCACGAGCGCGAAACGCATTCCGTTCTGCGTCCAGACCTGCACGGCCGCCGCGTCGAGGGCGTCGCGCGTGTTGGCGTACTGGTCGACTGCCTCGCGTCCGGGGCGATCGATCAGACCTTCCGACCTTGATGCCACGAACTGCTCGAACGTGTTGAGTGGGCCGTCCTCGGGTTCGGCGGGCGGACCCGCCTGGCTTGCCGTCGACACCACGAGCGGCCCGTCCGGGTCTTCTTCGGCACTGGCGATGCGTTCGGCCTCGATGGCCAGCCATTCGCCGTAGAGCGCTTCGAGTTGCGCGTTGCTCCGAGCCCGCTTCCACGACGTGGCGTCGAGCGCCCACGTGCGCAGCTCCATCCCATAGCCAGCCAGGCGCGTCACCGGCTCCTCGTCCACCGGAGGCGCATCGGGAATGCGGATCTGCTTCGCGCAGCCACCTCCGATCAGCCACGCCGAGCACGCGGTCGCTGCAAGCAACACGCGGGCGGCGCAGGCTGGTCGGGCTCGGGTCATCGGTGCGGCTTGAGAAGGTCAGGACGCGTCGAGCTGGTTGATCCGGTCGATGAGCTTGCGGACCAAGCCGAAGTCTCGCCTGGTGTGGGTGAAGCTGATGCGTGGGAGGTCGAGGAACTCGTCCTCATATTCGTGCGGCCCGCCCTGGCGGATCTGGCCTTCTTTAACCAGGCGGGCGAATTCGTCGTTGAGCGTCGCCAGGTGCTCGTCGCTCAGCCGGCGGCGGACGCGGATGATCAATTCGTCTCCGGCGTAGCGCGAGCTGTGGTAGTTGCGGTAGAAATCCAGCACGTGCTTGACGGCGTCGCGCGGGTTCCTGGCGTGGTAGTAGAGCGAGGTATCGTCTTCGCTGATCATCTGGCGGCTGAGCAGCGCGTTGCGGGCGAACGAATGGAACTCGTCCCAGTATCCGCCGCCCTGGCCCTCGAGCATGACGATGGGGGCCATGCCGCTCTTGCCGGTCTGGATGAGCGTGAGCGTCTCATAGGCCTCGTCCATGGTGCCAAAGCCGCCCGGAAAGAGCGCGACGGCCTGGGCCTGCGAGAGGAACATGAGCTTGCGCGTGAAGAAGTAGCGGAAGTGGATGAGCTTCTCGTCGCCGTGGATCACCGTGTTGGCGGTCGTCTCGAAGGGCAGACGGATCGCCACGCCGAAGCTCGCCGCCTTGCCCGGGCCCACGTGGCCGGCCTTCATGATGCCGTCGCCCGCGCCGGTGATGACCATCCAGCCCGCCTCGGCCATCTCCTTCGAGAACTCCACGCACGACTCGAAGTCGGGGTGGTCCTCGGGCGTTCGGGCCGAGCCGAAGATGGTGATCTTCTGCGCCTGCTCGTAGCGGCCGAAGACGCGGTAGGCGTACCGCAGTTCCTTCATCGCGGCGGTCAGCAGCTTCAACTCGCCGCGGTTGCGACCATCGGGCAGGAGCTTCAGGCCAGCGGCGACCAGTTCGGCAACCAGCTTGCGATCGAACGCCTGCGTCCCGTCGGGCGCGACCATGTCGACGAGTTCGTCGATCCGCTTGCCGATGGCCTGCCAGTCGGCGCGAGGGTTGGGGGTGCGGGCGTCGCTGGTCGTGGTGCGTTCGGTGCCTTCCTGCATGGGCCCATAGGGTAGCCGTGGGGACGGCTCGTACGAGGCCTCGATGGCTACCAGCCGCTGTCGGGTTCGCCGCGCTGTTGCGAGTACCGGCGCAGGCGTTCCTTCGACCACTCGTCGAAGTTCTGCCCGCCCTGGATCATGCGTCGCAGCCGATCGAGCGGCCCCACGAGCGCCTGGGGCTTGGGCGCCGGGGCGGGGTCGTCGAGCGTGCCCCGCAGGTCGACCGCGACGATCACGTCGCGCAGCGAGCGTACGAACGAGCGGAACGCGTTGTCGCGTGTCGGCCTGGTCGTGATGTTCATGTCGAGGGCGCCGCGCTCGAGATCGACCGTGCCCAACCCATCAAGGATGACCGAGTCGGAGCTCACCGCGAGCCGCGTGAACGTCAGCGTTCGGCCCTCGACGTAGAAGTCGCCATTCATCGCGTCGTAGGCGTCGGCCCCAAACTTCACGTTCATCGCTTCGACCGCGGCGCGAATGGCCAGGGGCAGCTCGACCGGCGACCCGCCACGGATGCGCATGGAGCCGCGGCCCCGGTACCGGTCGCGCTTGCCGATCTGGCCCTCTAGGCCCAGCGAGAGGTCGAGGTCTCCCGCCCCGCGGACGGCCTCGGGCTCGCGGTCCTGCAGCGCCGCGAGCACGCGTTCGGTGTAGAGACCCGAGCCTGCAAGGTCGAGTGCGTAGCGAGCACGCTCGCCCTCGTCCTCGGCAAGCGTCACCGTGCCGCGGCCGGCGACGCGCCCGCCGCCCGCCACCGCACGGACGACCGGCATGCGCACCACACCGTCGCGGCGCACGTCTGCCAGCAATTGCGCCTCGGTCACGTCCAAGCCCCAGCACGAGCCTTCGGCGGCCGACAGGTCGATGGCCGCCAGCAGCGTCGGGTGCTCGGTATCGCTCGCGATGGCGATGGCCGCTTGCCGCAGCACCGCGATCGGCCGCTCGTTCTCGCCCTCGGCATCATCTTCCGCTGCGCGGGTGCCCACGACGGCGTGCTGGACGCCGAGCAACGCGTCGGCCTCGATCCTCGCATCACGATCGGCCTGCGTGACGATGCGCAGCCGGCCTTCGTTGATCACCATCGAGCCCAGGCTCTCGGCATCCATCGCATCCAGCGACCGTCCGACGCCGGGCGGCAGGATTCCCATGATCGGTTCGGGCACGCCGTGCACGCGGCCGATGGCACCCTCGCTCTGACCAACTTCTCCGTCGAGGCCGACCTCGACCTCGCTCCGCAGCCCGCCCGCGGCACGCCAGTAGCCGTCGAGGGACACCCACCAGTCGTCGCCGCCCAGCACGAGCGAATCGATCTCGCCCTTGTATTCCGACTCCCCGCCGGGGCCGTCGGGGCTGGGCTTCATCTCTCGCCCCGACACGATGCCGCTGACCCAAGGCACGAAGTAGCGCTCACCGTCGCGCACGAGCGATGCGTCGTAGGGCGAGAGCTCGAACTCGCGGATGGGCGAGACGCCAGGGCCATCGCCCCCGTAGCCCTCGGTCTGGAGCGCGACGAACGCGTCGTACTCGCCATGGACGTCCCAGCGGTCGAGGAACGAGCCCTCGTCGCGCGCGTCGCGGTTGCTGGCGAGCCGCCGCAGCAGCTTTGACTCGAGCCTTCCCCCCTGGATCTCGATGTCGAGCGTCGTGGGGCGAGTCACCAGGCTGCCGCGTTCGCGGAGCGCATCGAGCGGGATCTCGCCGCGCAGCCGGACGCGGCCGATGGGCTCGCCGTCGAAGCTGCCCTCGCCCAGCATGCGGTCGAAGGTCACCATGGGCCCCTCGTCGCCCGTCGCCACGACGACCGATCCGCGGCCGGCGTCGAGCCCGAGGCGGCCGTCCAGCCAGTCGAACCGCAGGCCATCGACGCGAGAGATGCGCGCCTCGGCCGATACGTCCTCGCCGGCCTTTCGCACGCTGCTCGCCAGGTCCGCGAAGCCGCGGACGTCGAAGAGGTCGCGCGCGTCTGACAACGCCTCGGCAAGCTCGGGCGCGAATACCGCCACCGCGTCCTCGACGGGCGACTGCAGGTTCAGGTCGTCCGTCGTGACGACGGCGATCACGGAGTCGGTCTCGAAGCTTGCCCGCACGTTCGCGTCGACGCGACCGCCGAGCGATGCCTCGCCCGTCAGAGATCCGCGGAGCCCTTCGCCATCGACCCGGAACGAGCCGCCGACATCGTTAATGACCAGCGGCCTGCGTCGCTCGATCGCCCGTGGACTCAGCGTCGCCGATCGCGGCTGGATCTCGGCCCACCAGTCCAGGTCTCCCGCCGAGTCGCGCGTGACGCGCACCTGGGCGTCGATCTGTCCACTCGGGCCCAGGTCTTCGAGCAGGCGTCGCGGCCCGCCTGCTGCGCCGTCGCCGCGCGGAACGGCGGCGAGCAGCCCCGGATGGATCGGCACGCCCGCTGCCTCGATCGCAACGTCCACGGTCGTCGATCGATCGACGCTCTGTGGATCATCGATGGGTACCTCAACGACCACGCTAGCCGTCGCGTCGCCGCCGGCAAGCGTCGTCGCCCGTGCTTGTTCCGCGGCGATCCTGAGACTCCGGGGCTTGCCTTCCAAGATGGTGTCCCGCTCCGAAGGCAAGTCGATCGTCAGCAGCACGTCGCTGGCATGGATCGGCACCGGAAAAGCTTCGGGGAGCAGCCCGAACCGATCGCTGCGGACCTCGACGTGCACCGTCGTGCTGTTGTCGACGCCAGTCTGTCGATCCACCCGCACGTGCGCATCGGCAAGGCCACCCAACGCAAACGCCGGGGCGCGCCCGAGGACGCCCGGACGCCGGAGCAACCCTTGGTCGTATCGCTCGGCGAGCAGTTCTTCGTTCAGGATGATCTCTCGGATCTCCGGCGCGATCTCGTCGAGCACGTCGCGGAGTGATTGGTCGTATTGAACGCCAAATGCGCGTACGTCGACGTCGACGCCAGTAGCGACCTCATCGAGCGTGATGATGGTCGAGGCGACGACGGGCGCGCCGCCGGGCGTCGCACCACGTAGGCCCAGCAGGCTGATCGTGCCGTCGTCGATTTCGATCGAGCCGCTCACGCCTTGCACGGGATACGGAAAGTACTCGAAGCGCATCCCCGCATCGCGGATGGCGCCCCTGCCAATCACCTGCTGGCGCACGCCCCTCCCGTCGGCGACCTGCGACACACTGGCCGAGAGCGAGACCGTGCCCGTCGGTTCGAACAGGTCGAGCACCTGCGAGACCTTCTGTAGTACCGGAGCGGGGCGACCGAGCCAGGGGGCGTCGGTCGTAAATCGGTACGGCTCGATCGTGGCGACGTCGAACTCGTAGAGCGGCTCGCCATCGCCCAGCCAGAGGCGGACCTCGATGTCGACGTCGAGGTCTTCGATCGTGCTGCTCAGGTTGCCCTCGATCATGAGCGTCCGTCGGCCAACGCCCGGCTCACCTGGCTCGGGCGGCGCCTGCAGCGATCGCCAGGGAACGATCTTGCCCGAGTCGGGGGCCGGACGCTGTACGAGCCGGACCAGTCCGCTGCCGCTCGTGGGGATCAGCGGCTCGAGCGTGCCCTCCTCGTCGACCGGTACGGGCACGCGAATGTCCAGCCGGGCGTCGATATCGGTGTCCTCGGGGAACGGCGCCGGAAGCGCCGAGCCGGCGCGAACGTCGAGCACCAATTCGAGCACGTCGGTCGCTTCGTCGTAGCGCACTGTTGCCCCGCGCGTTCGACCGCCGATGCGCAGCTGCTCGTATGCCTCGCGTAGCTGCAACGGGATGGCCTCGGGCGGAAAGTCGGCCATGTCGATGCCGCCGAGCGTTCCCGAGAAGCCGCCGGGCCCGAGCTGCCCCTCGAAGCGCAACGGCTTGGCACTGTTGCAGCGCTTGGGGTCCTCGAACGCCGTGACATCAAAAACGCCCGGCGTCTCGCGTGAATTCCGCAGCGATGCCACGATCGGCAGCGTCCGAAGCTCGGTGATGTTGCCCTCGGCGTCGTGCTCGCCCAGCAGCACGCTGGCGTGGTGCACGATAATGCTCGGCAGCGGATCGCCGCCCGTGCCTCCCGCGGCCGGCGGCTCGACGGCCAGGATGTTCAGGTCAAATTCCTCGAACGGCTTCGTGAGGCGCACGGCCGCGTCGAACACCTCGACGCGGCGGACCAGCGGGCCGCCCCGCAGCCTGCCGCGCCAGCCGAGGAGGATGCGTCCCTGCCTGACGTGCAGGAACTTCGACGCCTCGCCCCTCGGGTCCGATGCCTCGACGGGCTCGGGCGTGCGGAACATCACGTCGCGGATGATGATGTCGCCGCCCAGGTCGAGCTTGAGCGAGCCGCCCTCGACGCGCACGCCGAGCTCGTGCGCCAGCTTGGGCCGCAGCACGACGCCGGCCGCCGGCGTCAGCAGCAGTCCACCGGCGATCACCCCGACCACGCCAATCACGATGATCAGCAGCACGAGCCGTACGAACCACCGGCGGCGCACCCATGAACGGGGCTTCTTCGCACTCTCGGCTTCGTCCGGATGCTCGGCCATGCGTGCTCCGTAGGATCGGCCTTCGCTACGACCGTCCTTCGACGATCTCGACCAGCCAGGCCGGCATGGGCGTCGGCCGGCCCGAGCCATCGACGCAGGCCAACTCGGTGGTCGCGGTGACCACCGGCCGATCGCCCGCGCGTCCCGCCTGACCATCGCCCGGCTCGACCACGTGAATGGCGTAGTCGTGCCGCAGTCGGGCCCGGCCGGCGATGCTGGCCCGGCAGGCGATGCGCAGCACGTCGTCGTACCGCGCAGGCCGCTTGTACGAGACCTCCAGCCGCGTTACGACCAGGAATACGCCCTCGGCCTCCATCTGGGCGTACGTTCGGCCGGCCGACCGCAACGCCTCGGTGCGGGCCATCTCCAGCCACGGCACGAAGCTCGCATGGTGGGCCACCCCCATCGGGTCGCACTCGCAGTATCGGACGCGCACCTCCGTCAGTTCGGCGGGGCCCTCCAGAACGGCATGGTCGGGGTTCGTTGCGGGCACGCGGCGAGTCTAGCGTTACCGTTTCCCGCACGAACGAGTTCGTGCTCGACCAAGGAGGCGTCGGCTCGCCGGATGGCCGAACCTGACACAAGCCAACCCAAAGCCACGCCGGGCGTCGTCGCGGCATCATCGGTCGAGGTGCGCCCACTCTTGGCAACCGACCCGATCGCGCCCATTACTGCGCTGCTGCACCGCTCGTACAAGGGCCAGCGCGACCGCGGCATGGATCCGCTGGCCGGACGCCAGTCGGTCGAGATCACCCGCCAGCGGTGCTACCGGGGGCAGACGTTCGTGGCGCTCCGGCCGGCTTCCGGCCCGCCCTCGTCCCGGTTCGCCGAACGGCTCTTGGGCGCCATCCTGTTCCAGGAACGAGAGGACGCGGCCTTCCCGCCCTGGTTCCTGCGGTCGGACGTCACGCACTTTTCTCAGTTCGCCGTCGATCCCTCGCTGCAGCGCGGCGGCGTTGGTTCGGCGCTCCTGTCGCGAGTGGAGCAGGAGACGCTGGCGATTGGCGCCCGCGAGCTCGCCCTCAGCATGGCCGAGCCCGACGTGCCGTTGCGCGAGTACTACGAGCGTCGCGGCTACCGCGTCGTGCAGACCTGGCAGTGGCCCTACACCAACTATCAGAGCCTGATCATGAGCAAGACCCTGCAAGCCGGGGAGGGCGGCTGATGCCCAGCGACCTGGGACGAGGCAGAGCGCTCGACGATGCACCGGGCGTGGTGGGGGTGACCAAGGACGAACTGGGCGGGCTGCCCGACGACCTGCTTTCGCGTCCTGATGCGGCCAGGGCCGACCCCTCGCGCTGGTTCGAGTGCCCCGAGCAGCCCCTGGAGATCGAGGTCGGCCCGGGCAAGGGCGGGTATCTCGTCGAAGCCGCGCGGGCACGGCCCGGGAGCAACTTCCTGGCCATCGAGCAGGACCCCGACGTCTACTTCTACACCGCCGACCGCGTGCGCCGGCACCGGGAGTCGGGCGTGCTCGCCAACGCCCGCGTGCTGCGTGGCGACGCGGTCGCCTTCCTGAAGTGGCGCGTGAGCGACGGCTGCGTGCGCACGCTCCACCTGTACTACTCCGACCCCTGGCCCAAGCGCAAGCACCACAAGAATCGCGTGCTGCAGGACGGCTTCCTGGTCGACTGCTGGCGCGTGCTCGAGCCCGGCGGCGAGCTGCGCCTGGCGACCGACCACGACGAGCTCTGGGCCTTCTACGAGCGGCAGTTTGAGGCCTGGTGCCGCGGCGTGCCCGAGGGGTTCGCCTCGGCGCCGTTCTCGCTCGGCGACCTGCCCAGGCTGCCCTCGGCGCCCGAGGGCGGACTCATCGGCAGCAACTTCGAGCGCAAGTTCAAGGAACTCGGCGCTACGCCGCGGGGCGCGATCTTGACGAAGATCGCGGACGCACGATGAGTCGCGCGGTCGTCCTCCTCAGCGGCGGGCTCGACAGTGCCACGTGCCTGGCCCTGGCGCGACGACAGGGACGCGAGTGCCACGCCCTGTCGTTCGACTACGGCCAGCGACACAAGATCGAGCTCGAGTGCGCCGAACAAGTGGCCCGCAGCCTCGGCGCCGCCTCCCACGTGGTCTACACGCTCGATGCCGCGCCGTTCGCGGGCTCGTCGCTGACGACCGGGGGAGACGTGCCCAAGGACCAGGCAGAGCCAGGAGCGGGCGAGATTCCCTCGACGTACGTGCCGGCGCGCAACCTCGTGTTCCTTTCGGTCGCGACGGCGTACGCCGAGACCCTCGACGCCGAGGAGGCGTGGATCGGCGTCAACGCGGTCGACTACTCGGGCTACCCCGACTGCCGGCCGGACTTCATCGAGGCCTTCGCGAAGGCGGCAACGCTGGCGACGCGCCGTGGCACGCAGGAAGCCAGCCCGCTGGCGATCCGCACGCCGCTGCTGACGCTCAGCAAGGCCGACATCGTGCGCGCCGGGATGGACGCAGGCGCCGACTTTGCGCTCACGACCTCGTGCTATGACCCGGGCCGAGACGAGCACGGCCCGCTGGCCTGCGGCCGGTGCGACGCGTGCATCCTTCGCCGTCGCGGATTCGAGGCCGCCGGCGTCGCCGACCCAACGAGGTACGCGTGAGCGACGCGAAGCTGCCCATCTCCGAGACGTTCGTGTCCATCCAGGGCGAGGGCAAGCTGACGGGCGTGCCGTCCTGGTTCGTCCGCGTCGCGGGCTGCAACCTGCGGTGCACGTGGTGCGATACCCCGTACGCAAGCTGGAATCCCGAGGGCGAGCAGCGCACGGTCAACGACCTGCTCGCCGAGTCGAGGGCCAACGGCGTTCGCCACGCCGTCTTGACCGGCGGCGAGCCGATGATCTTCGAGGGCATCGCCGACCTGGCGCGCGGCCTGGCGGACGTCGGCGTGCACGTCACCATCGAGACCGCGGGCACCGTGTACCTGCCGGTCCGCTGCGACCTGCTGAGCCTGAGCCCGAAGCTGGCCAACAGCACGCCGAAGGACGACCCGCGTGACCCGAGCGGCGCGCTGGCCGTCCGGCACGAGCAGCGACGCCTGAACTACGAGGCCCTGCACGCCCTGCTGGCCGACCATCCCGAGCGGCAGCTCAAGTTCGTGGTGTCCGCGCCGGGCGACCTTCCCGAGATCGAGTCGCTGCTGGCGATGCTGCCCGAGGTCGACGCCGGCGACGTGCTGCTCATGCCCGAGGGGGTCTCGACGCCCGATCCGGCCGGGCTCGGCTGGCTGATCGAGGCGTGCCTGGCCCGCGGCTGGCGGTACTGCCACCGCCTGCACATCGAGCTGTTCGGCGACCGCCGGGGCACGTAGGTGCCTCGGAAATACCAATCAAAGTCCGATCGACAGCAATGCGGAGCCTGCGCGTCCCAAATAGTGTGAACACGGGCCGGGCATGGCCAATAGTGTTCGTGTCGACCGATCAGGAGGTGCGCATGTCGATCAGGATGACCGTGCTCTGCGCCGCCGTCATGGTGGCGGTGACCGGGATTGCCGCATCGTTGCTTCCCAAGGACGCGGGAGCCGTGCAAGGCCGGGCAACGCCGTCTGGCCTCATTTTTGCCGACGACCCCGACCGGGGGACAGACCAGGCGCTGCCCGAGAAGGTGCGCGCCGACGTGGCGTTCGCCGGTAGCCTTAGCCGCGTGTTCCGACACGCTTCGCAGACCATCGAGCCATCGGTCATCCACATCCAGACCGCCCGCCAGGTGACCCGGCGCGTGCGCGACCGCTTCGGCCGCGTCGTCCGCCAGCAGGAGACGCTGCCGTCGGGCGTGGGCTCGGGCGTCATCGTGACCGCCGACGGCTACGCGCTGACCAACCACCACGTGATCCAGGGAGCCGACGAGGTCGTGGTCACGCTGGCCGACGGTCGCGAGGTCGCCGCCCAGATCATCGGCTCGGACCCGGGCACCGACCTGGCCGTGCTGCGGCTCGCCGCCGGCGACCTGACGCCCGCACGGATCGCCGACAGCGACGAGTTGCAGGTGGGCGATTGGGTGGTCGCGGTGGGCAGCCCCTTCGGCCTTGATCACACCGTGACGGCGGGCATCGTGAGCGCGAAGGGCCGCAGCGGCCTGGCGCCTCGCACCGCGTCGCGCGAGCGCATCGATCGCTTCGAGGAGTTCATCCAGACCGACGCGGCGATCAACCCCGGCAACAGCGGTGGACCGCTCGTGAATCTGCACGGCGAACTGGTTGGCATCAACTCGATGATCGCCTCGTCGGGCGGGGGCTCGGTGGGCATCGGCTTTGCCATCCCCAGCGCCATCGCCACCAGCGTCTTCGAGAACGTCCGCGAAACCGGTCAGCTCGAGCAGGGTTTCCTGGGCGTGAGCGACCTGGTCAACACGACCGACGTCGCCGCCGAGACCGGCCGGGAACTGCCCGTGGGCGTGTACGTGCAGACGGTCATCGAGAACGGACCAGCCGATCTCGCCGGCGTGCTGCCGGGCGACATCATCGTCTCGATCAACGGCCGCCAGACGGAAAACTTCAACCGCCTCCGCAATCTCGTGGGCCTCACCAGGCCAGGTACGCCGATCTCGCTCGAGATCATCCGCGAGGGCCAGGTATTGCGGCTGGAGGCGGAGGTAACGGGCAGCGACCAACTGGTCAGGCTTGCCCAGGCCGCGAGGAACGCCGAGTTGGAGCGCGCCCTCGACGAGCGGGCACGAGCGGTGGAGACGCTGGGCGTCGAGGGCCTGACGATCGACGAGACGATGCCGCTCAACCTGCCGGGCATGCCCGGGCAGGGCGTGTTCGTCATCGAAGTGAAGCCGCAGACGCCCGCGAGCGCCTTGGGCCTGAAGGCCGGCGACGTGATCCTGGCGATCGACGATCGCGAGGTGCGCACGGTCGAGCAGCTCATCGACGTCATGCAGCGGGCCGACCTCGAGACCGGCGTCCGCGTCGAGTACGCCAACGGCGGGCGGCGCAAGAGCGCCGTGGTCCGGCTGCGGAGCTGACCTCAGCGTTCGAGGGCCCGCTCGAAGAGCGCGTCGATGGCCGCCCAGTACGCGGCTGGGTCCGAAGGTCCATCGTTGTGGCCGCCGTCCATCTCGAGGTACGTCGCGTCTGGCGCCATGCCGAGCAGCACCTTGCTGTGCGAGGGCGGCACGATGGTGTCGGCGCGCCCATGAATGAGCAGCACCGGCCCCTCGTACTGGGCCAGCACCTTGTCGGTGCGGAACGGGTCCCGGCACAGGAAGCCGGGCACGCGCAACGATCGAAACATCGCCACCATGCTCGAGAACGTTGACTCGAGCACGAGTCCGTCGACTTCGCGGCGCTCCGCGAGCTGCGCCGCGACTGCGCCGCCGAGTGAGAAGCCGTGGACGACGACGCGATCGCCGTCGACCCCGGGCCGGGCGACGAGCGCGTCGTAGCCCGCCACCGCCGCCCGCGTCACGCTCGCCTGCGTCGGCTTGCCGGACGTGCCGCCGTAGCCGGGGTACTCGACGAGCCCGACGGCCAGGCCCTGCGACTGGTAGCGCTTGCCGATCGGCAGCATGCCGGCGACGTTCTCGCCGTTGCCGTGGAAGAGCAGGACGAGCGGTGCCGGTGATTCGCCTCGCGCCGGCAAGAACCAGACCAGTCCCGCGTCGGTGGTGAACGGCTCGACGCCCGCGGGCGGCGGCGGCAGCGGGCCGGCGATCGATGCCGGAAAGATCATGGCCCGGTCGGGCGAGAAGATCAGGCCGATGGCCAAGAGCGTCACTCCCATGCCCGTGACGATGACGACGAGGCGAGCGGCGCGGCGCGCCAGCCTATGGCGTATTGAACGGGGCTCGTTCGTCGAGTCCGTTGCCATTGGTCGCCTTGGTCTTGGAGCCCGTCCACGCGAGCCTCGCGACGGCCTTGATATCGCTGAGGATCGCCAGCATCGACGGCAGCACGAGCAGGATAATCGCCGTCGCCGAGATGAGCCCGCACGCGATCGTGATGGCCATGGGGATCAGGAAGCGGGCCTGGAACGACTGCTCGAGCATCAGGGGCGTCAGCCCGAGTACGGTGGTGATCGTGGTGAGCAGGATGGGCCGCAGGCGGGCCCGGCCCGCGCGGACGAGCGCCAGCGGCAGGCTCGCCGGCCCGCGCTTGCGCTCGTTGAAGAACTCCATGAAGATCAGCGAGTCGTTGACCACGATGCCCGAGAGCGCGACGAACCCGATGAGCGAGAGGAACGTCATCGCGAACCCCAGCGCCAGGTGGCCCCAGATCATGCCGACCGTCGCGAAGGGAATGGCCGCCATGACGATGAGCGGCTGCATGTAGCTCGAGAACAGCCACGCGAGCGTGACGAAGATGAGCCCTGCCGCCACGGCCATGCCCAGCGGAAGGGTGGCGAAGCTCTCGGCCACGTCCTTCTGCCGCCCGCGCTCGACGATGCGGATGCCGGGGAACTCACGCTCGAGTGCGATGAGCTTGGGCCGCAGCGAGCCGACGATCTCCTCGGGGTTACCGAGCTGGCGGTTGACATCGGCGCTTACGGTAATGATGCGCTCGCGGTCGAGCCTCCGCACCGTGGCGTAGCCGCGGCCCTCCTCGATCGTCGCGACCTCGATCAGCGGCACGGCCCGGCCGTCGGGCGAGAAGACGTAGGTGTCCTCCAGGGCAACGGGGCTCGAACGCGTCTCCTTGGGCAGCGTGACGCGGACCTTGACGTCCTCGCGGTTGCCCGCGAACGTGTGGGGCTCGAGGCCGAAGACGGCACCGCGGATCTGCTCGCCCAGCGAGGCCCGGGTAAAGCCCAGCTCGGTCGCGCCGTCCTTGAGGTCGAAGCGCAGCTCGCGCTGCCCGGCGTCGGCGTCGTCTTCGATGTCGAAGACCGCCTCGATCTCGTCGAGCATGGCCTTGAGGCGATCGACGACGATGGTTGCCCGTTCGGTGTTTTCTCCGACGACGCCAAGGCTGATGGCCACGCCGCCCGGGCCGCCGCCGATGGGCTCGAAGCGCAGGCTCTTGACGCCCGCCAGTTCGCCGAGCTGCTCGCGAATGGCCAGGATCACGTCGTTGCTCGTCCGGTCGCGCTGCTCGACGGGATTGAGCTCGAGGAAGATCTGGCCGAGGTGTGGCTGGCTGATATCCCCGCCCTCGCCGTTGACGTCGCCGATGGCGCCGACCGACGCGTAAGCGCTGGCGACCTCGGGCTGGTCGAGGGATGCCTGCTCGATGCGGCGCACGATGGCGTCGGTCTCGCCCACGGGGGTGCCGATGGGCATGCGCAGGGTGACGTTGACCGACTCGGCGTCTTCGGTCTCGAAGAAGATGAACTCGAGCTTCCCTCCCGCGACCATCGCCGCCGACGCGATGACGATCGAGATCGCCAGCGCCAGCGTGAGGTATCGGTATCGCAGGCAGCGGACCAGCATGCGGGTGTAGTGGGGGATGAGCAGGCGCGAGAAGAGGCGATCGCGCCAGTGGTCGTAGCGGGCCTCGAAGCGCGCCAGCCGCGACGCCGTGCCGGTGCGTTCGGCCCGGTCGGTCGAGCGCAGCGTGTGGGCCATGTGGCTGGGCAGGATGAACAGGCACTCGATGAGCGAGACCAGCAGCGCGACCGCGACCACGATCGGGAGCGCCGCGAGGAAGTCGCCGATCTGGCCCTCGATCAAGGCCAGCGGCAGGAACGCGAACACGGTGGTCAGCACCGTCGTGACGACGGGCCAGCTCACCTGCCCGGCGCCCTCGATGGCCGCCTGCATCGGCGGCATGCCCTCTTCGTGCCGCGCAACGATGTTTTCGGCGACGACGATCGCATCGTCGACCAGGATGCCGATCACCACGATCAGGCCGAACATGGTGAGCAGGTTCAGCGTGATGCCGGTCATACGCATCATGGCGATCGTGCCCGCCAGCGAGATGATCAGTCCGATGGCCACCCAGAACGACACGCGCCAGTTCAACAACAGCACGAGCACCAGGAACACCAGCGCCCCGCCCTGCAGCGCGTTGCGTGTCAGGAGCTCGAGGCGTCCGGTGACGAATCTTGCGAGGTCGGTCGTGATGCGAGCCTCGCCCGGCAGGCGGCCCATCCACTTCTGGCCCGACTCATAGGCCTGCAGCCGGTCCGACACCGGGCTAAGGTCGAGCGGCTTGCCCTGGGCCTCGAGCTGCTTGTTCTGCATCTCCCGCAGGAACGTGCCGATGCGTTCGCCGATGGTCAGCTCGAGCGGCTCGCCTCGCATGCCGGCGGTGTAGGCCTTGGTCAGTTCGGCGATCTTGACCACGTCGGTGTCGCCGACCTGGAAGCAGGTCAGCGAGACGGCCGGCTGTCCTTCGAGCCGCGTGATGAGGTCGGTATCGCGGAACCCATACTCGACGTCGGCGATGTCGCCGAGCCGCAGCACCCGTCCGCCTTCACCCTTGACGACGATATCGGCGACGAGCTTGGCGTCTTCTTCGACGCGGACGGTGCGCACCGACAGCGTCTGCGTGCCCGTGCGCACGGTGCCACCGGGCAGCTCGCGCATGGCGGCACGCACGCGATCTGAGATCATCGGTAGGCTGAGCTGGTGCTCGACCATCGCCTGCGGCCTGACCGACACGCGGATCTCGTCGGTCCGGATGCCGTCGATCGTCACGTCGGCCATGCCCGGCAAGGCCCGCAGGTCTTCTCGGATCGCCAGCGCAGCTTCCTTCAGCGCCCGCTCGCTGGTATCGCCGTAGATCGACAGGATCACGGCGGGCAGATTCGGTTCGAGCTTGTCGACGATGATGCGTTCGGATTGCTCGGGGAGGTCCTGGAGCGAATCGACCTCGCGCTTGACGTCGCTGACGGCCTCGTCGATATCGACCGAATCCTCGAACTCGATGATGAGCTGGGCGCTGCCCTCGGTCACGGTCGTGTTGATCTCGACCACGTCGCGCAGGTCGGCGACGCGGTCTTCGATCTTGATCGCCAGCGAACGCTCGATCTCGTCGGGCGAGGCGCCCGGATATGGCGCGGCCACGACCACGCGGTTGGGCCTGACCTCGGGGAAGAACTCCCGGCGCAGACCGAGCCCGAGAAGGATGCCGGCGCCGATGATGGCGAACATCAGCAGGTTCGCAACGACCGGCTTACGCACGCCGAAGGCCGGGAGGCTCATGGCGCGCCTCCGGACTCGCCGACGCGGATGGGCGAGCCGTCGCGCAGGTCATCAAGGTTGGTCACCAGCACCTGCTGGCCTTGCTGCAAGTCCGCCTCGACGGCAAACCACAGCGACTCGCCGGATGGCGCGCCTTCGATGTCGCCCTCGAGCGCGAACAGCGTCTCGACGTCGACCCGCCGGGCCCGCGCGGGCGAGTTCAGGTCGGCGATCAGCACGCCGCCCTGCACGACGGCGCGCCTGGGCACCAGCAGGTGGGCAACGGGCCGGCTCGGCAGCACGCGTCCGACGACGAACATGCCCGGCCGGAGGATGACGCCGTTGCTGGGCGTGAGCATGCCGCGCTCGTCGGTCTCCAGTTCCTGGGCGACCTCGACAAAGACGCGGATGGACCTGGTCTGAGCGTCGGCTTCGGGCGCGAGCCTCGTAATCGTGCCGTTCCACCGAGCGTCAGAACCCGACTCAAGCACGACCTCGACCTCGTCGCCGATGGCGATGTCGCCCGCCGCCGAGGCCGGAAGCGAAAGCGGAAGCTCGAGGCGGCCCAGGTCGACGATGCGGGCGGCCGGGTCGCCAACGCGGGCGTAGTCGCCCTCGTCCAGCGAGACGTCCTGCAGCACGCCGGAGATGGGCGCCGTTACGGTGGCGCGCTCGAGGTCCTGCTTGGCCTGGTCGAGCTCGGCCCGCTGCGACGTGATGTTGGCCTCCAGCGAGGCGCGCCGGGCCGGGATGGATCTGGACTGCTGCTGCAGGGCCGACGCCTCCCGGGCGGCCCGGCGGTAGGCGGCCAGCTTCTGGTCGACCTCGGTGGGGGTGCCGGCGCCGCGGTCTTCGAAGATGCCTCGGGCGCGTTCGTACTCACGCCGGGCGATCTCGGCCTCCTCCAGCACCAGCGTGATCTGCTCATCGAGCGATGCCGCCTCGACGCCGAGCTGGTCGATCTGGGCCTCCAGAGCCGTGACCGTGCCCTCGAGCGCCGTCACGCGTTGGCGAAAGTCTCTGGGATCGATCTCGAGGATCAGGTCGCCCGCCTCGACCGACAGGCCGGCTTCGATCCCGTCGGGCCGATCGACGATCCGGCCGGCGACCTGCACCGCGACCTGGGCCGCCGTCATGGATCGTACCGTGCCGTACCCCGTCCAGGGCCGAGCGGTCTCGACGCGGCGGACCTCGACCGTACGGACGAGCGGCGGCAGTCCGGCGTCTTCGCTGAGGGTGGGCTCGGCCCTGGTGGCCTTGAGGATCTGGAACAGCCCCGTGGCCGCGATGAGCAGGAAGAGTCCGGCCAAGACGCGGGTGGCGAGGGGGATCGCCCTCCGCAATCGGCTGAGCGTAGTGTTCGGCATGTACTCGGACGCTCGGGCGTCCCTCCTTGGTGCACAGGTTACGCCCGAGACCGGCCCTGGGGGGCGTTGCATATCGTTGACTCCCGCCAATGAGCCGATACACTGGGCGGTTCGGGCTTGTAGCTCAGTCGGTAGAGCGCACCGCTGATAACGGTGAGGTCACAGGTTCAAGTCCTGTCAGGCCCATTCCTCCGGACCCGATCCGTTCGGACGCGTTCCATTCGGACGCCGAGCCGGCACGGAGCGTCGGCGTTCTCGCCCACGCGACTCCGCCGTCGGCGGGGTACGAAGCCAAGCACGCCAATGCCGTACCCTGCGTCGCCGGTTGAACGCAGAAGGGAATCCGTCGCGTGGCACGCCAAGAGAGCTTCATGGAGGACTTCAAGCGGTTCTTCGGCCGTGGGCTCGCCGTCTTGCTGCCCTCCATCTTGACGCTCTGGCTGCTGTGGCAGGCGTTCGTCTTCCTCTTCAACAACGTGGCCGAGCCCATCAATCGCGGCATCCGCGTGGTGGTCGTCGAGATCGCTCCACGCGTGACGCCCGAGGACCAGCGGCCCGAGTTCATGCTCGTCGAGCCCGGCGAGATCGACGAGTTCCTGGCATCGCCCGAAGGTCGGCCGTTCCGGGGCCGCTCGACGCAGGTCGTGCGCGAGCACCTCGTGCGACAGCAACTCGGCGAGTTCTGGAACCAACACTGGTACCTCCAAGGCGCCGGCTTGCTCGTGGCGATCATGCTGATCTATCTGGCCGGCCTCTTGCTGGGAAACTACCTTGGCCGCCGCGTGTACGCCCGTGTCGAACGCCTGATCGCACAGATTCCCGGCTTCAAGCAGGTGTATCCCCACGTGAAGCAGGTCGTCGAACTCATCATGGGGGAGCGAAAGGTCGCCTTCCGCCGCGTGGTGATGGTGCAGTACCCCAGGCGGGGGATCTGGACCATGGGTCTGGTGACCAGCGACTCGATCACGACCGTCCACGAGGCGGCCGGCGTGCCGTGCATCGCGGTGTTCATTCCCTCGACGCCCACGCCCTTTACCGGCTTTGCCATTACGGTGCCGCGGGACGAGGCGATCGACATCCCCATGTCGATCGACGAGGCCATCCGGTACTTCATCACCGGGGGGACGCTGGTGCCCGACCGGTTCAGGCCGCCCGGGGCGGACAATTCGGCGATCTCGCCGCCGCCGGCCACCGAAGCCGATCAACCGCCAGCCGCCCAATCGCGATAGGAACGGTCTGGTGGGTATGCTTGAGCGAGCCGGCCGGGATGGCCGGCCAGAAGTGCCGGCGTAGTGAGCCGGCCGTGTCGCCGGAAAGAAGGGACGGACACCATGCGCATTGAAGTCGTCGGCCGACACCTCACGATCACCGACGCGATCCGTCAGCACGCCGAGGAAAAGTCCGAGAAGCTCACGCGCTTCTTCGACCGCATCCTGAGCGTGACCTGGACGATCGAGCATCACAACAACTCCTCGGGCGACTCGTTCGAGGTCGAGTTGATCGTCGACGTTGAGCACCACGACGACCTGGTGAGCAAGGACACTGGTGGCGACCTCTACGGCGTGATCGATTCCGTGCAGCACAAGGGCATCCGCCAGCTCAGCGACCTGCACGACAAGGTGAAGGTCCAGAAGAGGCAGGCGCACTGACCATGGCCATGAAGCTCACCGAGATCGTGACGCAGGACGCCGTCCTGCCCGAGTTGCAGGCAACCGAGCGCGACGACGCCATCGTGGAGATGATCGACGCGCTCGTCGCTGCGGGCGCTGCGAACGCCGAGCACCGCGACGAGCTCGTTGCCGCCGTGCTCGAGCGTGAGCGCAAGGGCTCGACCGGCTTCGGGCGTGGCGTTGCCGTACCGCACGTCAAGCACGCCGGCGTGACGAAGATGGCCGCGAGCATCGCCCGGAGCGGCAAGGGCATCGACTTCAGCGCTCTCGACCGCCAGCCCGTGTACTCCGTCGTTCTGCTGCTCAGCCCGGAGGACAGCCCCGAGGAGCATCTCAAGGCCATGGAGGTCATCTTCAAGAGCCTGGGCAACGAGACGTTCCGCCGGTTCTTGCGGCAGGCGTCGACACGCGACGAGATCATCGAGCTGCTGCACGAAGCCGACCACCAGAAGCTGCCCGGCTGAGCATCGCTTCCTCACGGAGACACGGATTGGCCAAGGAGTGCGCCGCCAGGGTGACCGTCGTAAACCGGCTGGGCCTGCACGCGCGTCCGGCGACGGCGGTGGCAGACTGCGCCCAGCAGTTCTCGAGCCAGATCGCACTCAAGCGCGACGACCAGGAGATCGACGGCAAGTCGATCATGCAGATCATGCTGCTCGCCGCGACCCAGGGAGTCGAACTCGAGGTCATCGCACGCGGCGACGACGCCGAGGAGGCCTGCAAGGCCCTGGGCGACCTATTCGCGCGAGGGTTCGATGAAGAGTGAGACTCCGAGCCCCGCTGGCCCCGGCCCCTTGCCCGAGCAACTCCGCTGCCCGATCACGGGCAAGCAGCTCGCCCTCGACGCATCGGGCGAATGGGTCAACGTCGTCGGAGAGCCCATCCGCTACCCGATCCGCAAAGGCATTCCGGTGCTCGTGCCTCCCGCCGCCGAGAAGCTCGAGCGGCCCGGGGCCTAGGCGGGAACGGCGACCTCGGCGAGTGACTTCTCTTCGACGCGCTGGATGTCGGCGCCGAGCTCGTTGAGGTATTCGTCCATGCGCTGGTAGCCACGGTCAAGGTGGTAGACCCGGCGGACCACCGTCCGGCCGCGCGCCGCCAGGCCCGCGAGCACCAGCCCCGCAGAGGCGCGCAGGTCGCTGGCCATGACCGGTGCGCCCACCAGCTTCGGCACGCCGCTGATGACCGCCGTCGGCCCGTGGCGGATGATCTGCGCGCCCATGCGCAGCAGCTCGGCCACGTGCAGGAAGCGCTCGGGGAAGATCTTTTCGGTGATGATCGAGTTGCCGTCTGCGAGCGTGAGCAGGGCGAGCGCTTGGGCCTGCAGGTCGGTCGGGAAGCCGGGGAAGGGCTGCGTCGTGAGTTCGACGGGCTTGAGCGGCCCGGTGCGCCTCACGAAGGCCGTCGCGCGGATCGAGTCGCCGCCGGTGGTGTCGAGCGGCTCGTGTTCGCTGAGCTCGAGCTCGATGCCCGCGGCTCGAAGCATCTCGAACGGTCCGACCAACGCATCGACCGGCCAGTTGGCGATGGTGAGCTCGCCCCTGGTCATGGCGGCGGCCATCGCGTACGTGCCCGCCTCGATGCGATCGGGCATGATGCGGCGGCTGGTCCCGCCCAGCTCGTCGACGCCATCGACAACGATCCGCGGCGTGCCCAGGCCAGAAATTCGCGCCCCCATGCTCTGGAGCAGCCGGCCCAGGTCGACGACCTCGGGCTCGCAGGCGGCCGACTCGATGACCGTCCGGCCGCGTGCCAGCGTCGCGGCGCTCATGATGTTGGCCGTGCCCAGCACGGTCGAGCCGAACGGCCCGCCCAGGAACACCGTGGCGCCGCGCAGCCCGCCGGCGGGGGCCTTCGCGACCACGTCACCGTTCGACAGGCTGATGGATGCCCCGAGAGCAGCCAGGCCCTTGAGGTGCAGGTCGATGGGGCGGGGGCCGATGGCACAGCCCCCGGGCATCGAAATCCGGGCTTCTCCCCGTCGGGCCAGCATCGGGCCCAGTACGCACACGCCCGCACGCATGGTCCGCACGATGTCGTATCGGGCGTGGCTCAGGCTCGCGTCGGTCACGATGGTGCGCACGGACCGGCCGCCCCGGGTGGCGCCGTCTGCCTCGGCGACCTCGACGCCCAGCTCGCCCAGCAGGCGGAGCATGTTGGAGATGTCCTCGAGCCGTGGCACGTCCGAGAGCTCGACGGGCTCGTCGGTCAGCAGCGCGGCCGCCAGCATGGGAAGCGCGGCGTTCTTGGAGCCGTGCACCTCGAACCTGCCGGAAATGGGCTTGCCGCCCTCGATCACAAACGCGTCCATGCGTGCGTCTCCGAGTTGCTCGATACGACAGATGTGGACGGCCGCAGCCTACGCCGGCAGCACATCCGAAAAGGTCATGTGCCTGTCGTTTACATCGACGGTTGGCGGGCCCAGGCGTTGGAATCGGCGCAGCCGCACCCCCTGGGGTTCCCCATCCCTCACAGCCGGCCAACTCGCCACCGGGAATTCGTGTCGGTGCATTGCCGCCAGCCGCGGCGCATTCGAGGCTGTTCGTAGGTAATCACGCCCCTGCGTGGGGGCGTCTGACGTGAGCCGGGATTCGCCCGGCATGGAGGCAACGATGCGAAATGGTCAATCTTCTCGCCGGATCGTGCGGGCCGCGGGCGCGGTCGGCGTGGCCGGCATCGTCGCTCTGGCCGGTGGCGCCACGGTGGCAAGTGCACAGGTCGGGCAGGCTTCGGATCCGTACGCGGATCTGCCGACCGAACTGACGCTGACCGGTACGGTCCGCGACTTCCGTCCCAACAACGAGGGCGGCCACCCGGACTTCCAGCGGTACAACACCGGCCTGCGTGTCGGCTGGGTCGCCTTCGAGCTGGACTCGGACGGCAAGCCCACGCTGCGCGAGGGCGCCGGCAAGGGATTCAAGATCAGCGGCAGCTTCAAGGACGAACAAGGCCGCGCCATGTTCCCCTTCGCCCGCGACGTCGACTACATGGACTCGCGTGAGGGCGATCGCTTCGGCTCGCTGAACGCACAGAGCGGCAGCGTGTACACCAGTGCCGAGAGCTTCGGCCAGTGGTTCCGCACGGTGCCGGGCGTCAACCTGGCCAAGCCGGTCGACATCACCCTGACCCGTGAGCAGGGCACGGACCGCTACGTGTTCCATGCCCATGACGATCGGAGCCAGGACGGCATCCAGGGCTTCTTCCCCATCGACGAGCAGCTGTACGGCAACCCCGCCGGCGACCGCTGGGGCCACAACTACCACTTCACGTACGAGCTGGCCACGAAGTTCATCTACGACGAGGACGCGGACAACACGTTCACGTTCTACGGCGATGACGACGTGTGGGTGTTCATCGACGGCAAGATGGTGATCGACATCGGCGGCGTCCACGGCGCCGTCAGCCAGACGGTCGACCTGAGCCGCCTGAACTTCCTGGAGGACGGCGGCGAGTACGAGCTGAAGGTGTTCTTCGCCGAGAGGCACTACACCCGCTCGAACTTCCGCATCGAGACCACGCTGCGGCTGCGCACCGTCGAGTTGCCCAGCAACAGCGCGTCGTTCGACTGATTCCTTCCCCGCGGTGGCGGCCTGCTCGTGAGGCCGCGCAGCCGTTCTTTACCACGCCGTGTGCCACGGATGGGCCCTGGAGGGGACCCGTGGCGCACGGCGTTCGTATTGGCCGGGCGAGGTAAAGAACAGGAACGAACGCGGCGAGCGTTGCAAAGGGACGATGAAGTAGCGTTCGATCGACGGCCGATCGCTTCCACGCCATGAGCCGTAGACGTAGCCGCCGTCGGCGGGCGGCATGCCGAGGGCCGTATCGCGGCGCGCGTAGGCGAGCGTGTCGTGGACGGTGCCGGGCATCGGCATGACGCTGGCCCACGACTCGGTCGACGCCTGCGGCGCGGCGTGCGCGAACGTGGGACGGGCCGCGCGGGGCTGGCTCGTGGGCGTCGTGCAGCCCTGGATGAACAAGGTCAGGGCCGCCAGGCCCAACAGGAAGACTCGTTGCCGCGCCATGCCCGCCTCCGCGAGGGGCTGTGGCTCCGTCCTAGTCTTGCACCGGCCATCCATGTGCCGGCTCTCTCGATCAACGCGCCCGGGAGGACTCGAACCTCCGACCTACGGTTTCGGCTACCCCGAAGCTTTCGCGACGGACCGGACCATCTCTTCGCCCGCCGGCGTGCAAGCCGGGGAGGGCGCCGGGCGCTTCCGTTGGTGGCACGTGCCACCGCTGGTGCGGGGGTATCGCCGGGGCGGCTCACCCGCTGGTCTCTACACCTTCCGCCGGCGCTGGCTGCTCGATCGGGCTGCCAGGCCCCGCCGACGGCTCGGCTCGGGATTGCCCGCCACGGCCGTGCGGTCGTGGGGTGGGTTTCCCCGAATTCACCCGGTTCGCCTCGGCCCGTTTCCGAGCCGGGCCCCTCTTGTCGAAGGAAACCGTTGCTCTGTCCTGCTGAGCTACGAGCGCTCTCGTTCCGAGCAAGAGTGTACCCCGGGCCTTGCTCCAAGTAGACCACGAAACCGCGTGTCGGGCCAGCCTCGCGGCGGGTCGAAGGAGCAGATAACCGCGTCGTGGACGCGGGCGTGCATATCTTTGCCCCCTTCGATTCGTACCCGCCCAGCAGCATCGGAAGCACCATCCATGGACGCAGGCATCGTCGGACTGCCCAACGTCGGCAAGTCGACCCTCTTCAACGCCCTGACCAACGCCGGCGCCCTGGCGGCCAACTACCCCTTTGCCACCATCGAGCCCAACGTCGGGATCGTGCCCATTCCCGATCCCAACCTCGCCCGCATCGAGAAGCACATCACCACGCAGAAGGTCGTTCCGGCCGCCATGCGCCTGGTCGACATCGCCGGGCTGGTGCGCGGCGCCAGCGAGGGAGCGGGCAAGGGCAACGCCTTCCTCAGCAACATCCGCGAGGTCGACGCGATCGCCCAGGTCGTCCGCTGCTTCCACAAGGCTCCGGGCGGCGAAGAGATCCTGCACGTCGACGGCTCGGTCGACCCCATGCGCGACATCGACACGATCAACAGCGAACTGCTGCTGGCCGATCTCCAGGCCGTCGAGAGCGCGCTCTCCAAGGCCGAGCGTGCGGCCCGCAGCCGCGAGCCCGAGGCGGTCGCACGCTTCGCGGTGCTGCAGAAGATCCAGCCGGTGCTGGACGAGGGCCGGCCGGCACGCGTCATCGCCGATTCGATCATGGACGCGGAGCAGCGCAAGGCATGGCGTGGGCTGGGGCTCATCACAGCAAAGCCCATCCTGTACATCGCCAACGTCGACGAGGGCGACGTGAATGGCGAGGGCGAGCTGGCCCAGAAGGTCAAGGCACACGCGGAAAGCGAGGGCAACGCGTGCGTGCCCGTGTGCGCGAAGATCGAGAGCGAGTTGGCCGAGCTCGACCCGGCGGACAAGGCCGAGATGCTCGCAGACTACGGCATGGACGAGCCCGCGCTCAGCAAGCTCGCACGAGAGGCGTATCGCTTGCTGGGCTTGCAGAGCTTCTATACGGCCGGCGAGAAGGAGATCCGCGCCTGGACCGTCCGCCAGGGCGCGACAGCCCCGCAGGCTGCCGGCGTCATCCACACCGACTTCGAGCGTGGGTTCATCCGCGCGAACATCTACGGCGTCGACGTGCTCGACCAGTACGGCAGCGAGAAGGCCATCAAGGAAGCGGGCAAGATGCGCGTCGAGGGGAAGGACTACGTCATGCAGGACGGCGACGTGTGTCACTTCCTGTTCAACGTATAGGAATCGGCTGACTCAGTTCCAGCTCACGCCCTTGGGCCAGCGCTCGGGGTGTTGCGCCGCGGCGTTGCGGATGATGCGGGCCATGTCCTGCAGTGCAAGCTCGACGAGCCGCACACGCCGTTCGGCGTCGGGCTCGGCCAGCAACTGGTACCGCAACTCGGGATCGGTAAACAGCGAAAAGCAGACCAGCTCGAACGCGGCCGAGTCGGGGATCTGCTCGTTCTCCAGGCGCTCAACGACCCACGACGCGGTGCGGAGCTGCTGGAGCGGCCAGGCGGTGAGGTGCTCGGTCAGCTTCTGCCGGGCGGTCTCGAGGCCGTTGGGATCCTGGCCCGGCAGGTCGAGCGGCTCGAGGTACGCGGTGCGGTAGTGCCGCTCGTCGTCGGGCGGCTGCTCGTCGATGATCCGGGCCCGGCAGATGCCCTGGAGCAGGATGTTGTAGTGGCCATCGGGCAGCTTTTCGTGCTGGAAGACCTGGCCGATGCACACGGCCGGCCGCAGCGGAAGCGAGTCTCCCGTGTAGTCGAAGGCCTCGAGATTCCTCGTGTCGTAGGTCGCCATCGCGATCTGGCCCGAGCCATCGAGCGCGTCGCCGATCATCTGCCGGTACCTCGGCTCGAAGATGTGGAAGGGCGCGACCTGCTGCGGCATGAGCGCGACCACGCCAAGCGGGAAGAGCGGCATCGGCTTGCCGAAGTTGACCTGGATGGCGATCTCGTCGCTCATGCACAAGTGTATCCATCGGCCGCGTCGCCCTATTCGCGCCGGCTATTCGCGCAAGGGGTCCGGCCGGTACACCCGCGTGTTCAGGGCCCAGTGCTTCTCGGTGAACGGGCCGCGCAGGTCGGGTCCTTCCGAGCGGTCACGCTTCGCGGCGACGAGGGCCATCTCGGTCTTGGCGTCCAGGTCGTCGAGGTTCGAGACGAAGATCGCCTCGGGGGTCGAGGGAACCTTGGCCGCCCCGAATTCGGGCACGCCGTGGTGCGAAAGGATGATGTGCTCGAGCACCATGATGGCCTCGGGTGGCATGTCGATGCCCTGGGCGTAGGCCTTCTCCCGCAATAGGATGACGCCATCCACGATGTGGCCGACGAGCAGGCCCCGATCGGAGTAGTCGAATGCGCGGTCATACTTGAGCTCACGCGTCTTGGCCATGTCGTGCAGCAAGAGCCCGAGCAGGACGAGGTCGCGATTCAGGTCGGGGTACAGCGTGAGCATGCGGTCGGCCAGGTTGCAGAGCTGGAGCGTGTGCTCGAGCAGTCCGCCCAAGTAGGCGTGGTGGAGCACCTTGGCCGCTGGTGCGGTGCGGAAGGCCGACATGAGCGGCTCGTCCTCGAAGAACGCCATCGCCAGCCGCTTGGCCGCCGGGTGCTCGAGCGTGTCGAAGATCGCGCGCAGCTCGGCGAACATCTCCTCGGGGTCGCGCTTCGAGGCGGGTAGCAGCTCGCGGATCATCTCCTCGTTCGGATCGAAGGGATCGATCGACTGGATGATGATCTGCATCTCGCCCTGGTAGGCCTGGGCGTCGCCCTCGACCCACACGAAGCCCTCGGCCGGTAGCCGGTTGTACGCCGATTCATCGATCGACCACATCCGGCCCGGCGCCGTTCCCGACTTGTCCGAGAGCAGGCAGCGCAGGTAGAGCTTGTCGGTGCGCGTCTTGCCGAGCTGGGCGTTGATGATGGCGAACGGGCCGCTGACGTGCTCGCCCTCGCCGACGTCGGAGAGCAGCACTCGCTTCTGGGTTCCGGCCATGGATGGGCGCTCGCTTTCGGTGTGAGAGACTGTATCAGGAAGGACTCAGACGACGTGCGGTGGCACGGGACCGTGGTCGGCCCGGATGACCGATCGAATGCCCCCGCGGCCGCGCCAGTTGGTGGTGATGCGCATCCAGTTGGGCTTCATGAGAGCCGAAAGATCGTCGCGGATGCGATTGGTGACGGCCTCGTAGAAGATGCCCTCGTCGCGGAAGCTCTGCAGGTACAGCTTCAGGCTCTTGAGCTCGACGCACACGCCGCCCGCCGAGCCCGCCGCGGGCTCGAACACGACGATCACCTCGCCGAAGTCGGGATGACCGGTCTTGGGGCACAGCGACGTGAACTCTTCGGCCACGTGCTCGACGACGAACGGCGTATCAACGGGCGTGGGGAACGACTCCAGGAGGCTCGCATCGGGCATCGCCTGTCATAGACCGCACGCCGGGACCGATCAAGCCCGCACCACCCGCACGACCGTTCCAGACCGGTGCGGCAACCACCCGTGCAAGGCCCCGGCGGACGGGCTGGCCCCGGGATCGTCGATGCTTGGGCGATGAACGACGTCTTTCGCTCCCACGATCACTGGCTGCAGGCGTCCAATCGCCGTGGCGTCGGCCGGATCGAGATCCGACACTTGCGTACGAGCCTTGGTCGGGTCGTGGACATCAGCCCCGGAGGCATCCGCGTACGAGGCAAGCCATGGCCGCCGCTGGAGACCTACGGGCCCTTCGAGGTGGAATTGCACGGCATGCCCGAAGTGTTGCCGCTAAGGGTCACGCTCGCTTGGGTCAGCCGACCGACGATGTTTTCCCGCGAGATCGGGCTCGCGTACGTCGATCTCAGCGACCACGCGAAGCATGCGCTCGGCGGCCTGTTTGCCGCTTGCGAGGACCTGACTCGCGCCCGGGCCGGCAGTGCGGCTAGCTGAACCAGCGGCGTCCCCACATCGCGATGTTGATCATGGGCCAGGCGAGCTGCCAATTGGCGGCCGGGTCCTGCGCTACCGCCGCCCAGGCCGTGCGCTCGAAGAACTCATCGACGATGGGGTGGCGACCAATCTCATCGAAGAGCGGCGTGAGCCATCCCTGGAACGGCAGCGGGAAGCTGGCCTTGCGGCGGTACAGGATTTCTTCGGGCACGATGCCTGCGAACGCCGACCGCAGCGCGATCTTCGTACCGCGCTCGGGCGGCAGCGAAGGGTCGAACTTCTGGTCCATCGGCAGGGCGTCGGCATGGCTTGCCACCACCCGATCGGCCAGCGGCGTACGGCCTTCCACGCCCGACTGCGAGAGCGCACTATCGACGCGCTGCAGCAGGCCCGTCAGGTTGGTCCGCCGGACCAGCCGCATGTGCGCCCGGAGGGCCTCGTCGCGTGGACCGAGCGATGGGCCCGGGCGCGCCGCCTCCTGCTCATACGCATCGCGGTACGCCTGCACGAGCCAGCCGCCGAACTCGGCGATGCGCGCGAGCTTCGGGCTGAGCACGCGCGGCAAGAGCTGGGGCGCGACCCACGCGTTCTGGACGAGGAAGGCGACCGCCGGGTCGTCGCCGCCGGCGTCGATGTAGTCGATGGCTTGCTGCAGCGGGCCGTGGTACCCGCCGAAGAGCTCGTCGGCCCCCTCGCCCGTCAGCGCCACCTTGCACCCGCCGGCTCGGATGGCGCAGCCCAGGGCGTGGATGGCCGTCTCGTTGGGCGTGCTCACGGGCTGGCCTGTTCGCTCGATCAGCGTGCGCACGCCGGCGATGAACCGCTCGCGCGTCATGCGGATCGAGCGGTGCGGCATGTCCCATCGATCCGCCAGCCACGCCGCGTGTGCGGCGTCTCCCTCGCGGTTATCCTCGTCTCCGCCCGCGCCGAACGTCGGGAGGCTCAGGCGGTGGGCTCGCGTGGTCGCGGCGATGATCGTGCTGTCGAGCCCGCCGCTGAGCAGCACGCACACGGGCACGTCCGATCGCAGGTGCTGGGCCACCGAGTCCTCGACGAGCTGCCTCGTATCGAGATCGCCAACTCCCTCGATGGGCAGGTCCCACGATTCGGACGGCACGTCGCTGGCTGAGAGATCGAATTCGAGGACGCGGCCGGGCGGCAGCATCGAGACGCCCTCGAACAGCGTGCGTCCCTCGGTACTCAGCCGGATCGTGCACAAGTACGCCGCCAAGCCGAGCGGATCGACCCTCGGCGACAGGTGGGGGTGCTCGAAGAGCGCGGGGACTTCGCTCGCGACGACGAGTTCTGGGCCGCCGCCGTCATGCGGCTGCGCCCAGGCGTAGCACAGTGGCTTGATGCCCAGCGGATCGCGCGCCATGACGAGCCGCCGCTCGACCGTGTCGTACGCCACGATCGCGAACATGCCGCGGCACCGGCGCAGGCCCTGCGGACCCCACGCGCTCAATGCCTGGCAGACGGTCGCCGTGTCGCTGGGGGAGTCGGGCTCGAGCCCGAGGGCGGCCAACTCGCGTCGCAGCGACGGGTCGTTGTAGAGCTCGCCGTTGTAGACCAGCACCCAGCGGCCATCGCGAGACAGCATGGGTTGCCGTCCGGCCTCGCCCGGTGCGATGACCTCGAGGCGTCGCTGGCCCAGGAAGACCCCTGGCGCGCGCCACACCCCGGCGCCGTCGGGGCCTCGATGGGCCAACGAGTCGCGGACGCGGAGTGCCTGACGGTCGGTGACCGAAAGGTCGGCTCCGGCGCCCCGGACTATCGCAACGATGCCGCACACGCCGGGGATATCGGCGTGCGGGCACGCGCAGGCTCAGCCAACGCCTGCCCGAGGGCACCGGTCGAATCGATACTCGATCAGACCCAGACTTGCACGATCAGGTGGCAGGCCTTGCCCAGCGTGTCGCTCCACTCGCCGACCTGGGTGGTGACGAGCTTGATCTCGCAGTCCTCGTGGCTCTCCAGCCACGCGTTGATCTGCGAGTCGAGGTGGTTCAACGCGTCGCCCTGGAGCTTGCAGTGGAAGCTCTTGACGTGCGTAGCGCCCTGACCGGTGAGCTGGGCGTGCCGATGCCATCCCGCGTCGTCGTCGGGGGTCACGCCGAGCTTGGCCAGCGTCCGGATCTTGGGCTTGCTGTCGGCGTCGGCCGGCGAACCGGACGAGTTGGTCTGATCGAGCATTCGCGATGCTCCCGCGGGCCGCCTTCCGCCCGAGGCGTTGCCCACACCTGGCCCGGCTACCCCACGCGGCCGGACGGCACGATGCCCACCATGGCGTCGCACCAGCGGTCTTCGAGACATCCTAATCGAATACGAGCGCATCACGAAGCCAATTTTGCTCACGATCGAAAGGCAACGCGTCCGTGACCGTCGGGGTTTCCACGGATCTTCTGGTCGCGATTACCCAGCGAGATCCTCACGATCAGCTCGCCGTCACGATGGCTGATGACGTCACAGCGGCCCTCGGCGATCCGGGTCACCGAGCCCCGATCCCCGGAGATCGGGCCCTCGTAGTCCAGATAGCGGCGACGATGGTCGCCGATGGGCTCGGCCACGAACGAGTCGGAGTCCTGGCTGATGTCGCGGTCGAGGCGGAAGGTCAGGAGTGGGCCGTCGGCGTCGGTCTCGAGCATCCAGTCGAAGTGGTGGGAGCCATCGGGCAAGTCGTGGCGGAGCACCACGGTGCGACGAGGAAGGGTTTGGGCCATGCAGCGAGAATCGTTGGCCCCGGGGGGTAGCCAAGTGCGAGTTGGAGCGCCGATAATCGCCCCTATGCCGATCAAACCCACGCAAGCAATCGTCGTCCTGCTGACCATCGGAGTCCTGGCCCTCGGGCTGGCCGGGTGCGCCAAGGAACGATCCGCCGGAGAGATCCGCGAGTCGGCCAACAACGCCTACGACCGGGGCGATTACGCCAAGGCCCTTGCCGAGTGGGAGGAGTATGCCCGCGTGTACCCCGTGCCGTTGGCATCAGACCTCGGCCGCGGAAAGGCGCTGCTGGCCCTCGAGCGACCGGGCGACGCCATCACGCCGCTCGAGCGCGTCTACCGCGACGACCCTATGGATGAAGAGAAACTGGACCTGCTGGTGGCGGCCCTGTTCAGCTCGGGCGAGCACGACCGGCTGATTGCGCTCCTGCGTGACCGAACCCGACAGCCCGGCACGGTCGAGGAGTACCTGCGGCTGGCCCGCTACGCCGAGGAAATTGGCGACCCCGACGAGGCAGAGCGTGCGTTGCTGGCGGGGGCACGCGTCGACCGCGGGCAGAGCGTCGAGCCGCAGCTCAAGCTGGCCGAGTTCTACCACGGCATCGGTGACACCGAGCGGGCCCTGGAGCGATACGCCATGGCTCTGTGGTTCGACTACACCGATGCGACGATCGCCGAGCGAATCCGTGCTCTGGGCGAGACGCCGGGTCGGACGTTCGTGCGGGTGCCGCGGGAGGCCGTGGAGGAGGGCCTGCTGCCGCCGGACGCTGCCCCGCCGGAACCCGAGCCTCGGGGGTAATCCCTGAATTTTGCGCATCGGTTTGGCATGACCTCTGATGCTTTCTACACTTCATCCGGATACACGGATGAAGACCGCCGACGCACTTAGTGACATCGCCGCTGCCCTGTCGGCCATCGCCGACGGGGTTCGGCTGCGCATGCTCAGGGTGCTCGAGGCGGAAGAGCTCGCCGTCGGCGAGATCGCGCAGGTGCTGCAACTCCCTCAATCGACGGTCAGCCGGCGGCTGAAGCTGCTGGCCGAGCACGGCTGGGTGCAGCGGCGTGCGGCGGGCACCGCGACGCTCTATCGCTGCGTAAGCGACGACCTGCCGCCCGAGCTTCGCGGCGTGTGGGGACAAGTCCGCGAGGCGACTAGCGGCGGTGAACTCGAGGCGGACATGCGTCGGCTGCGGGCGGTGATCGCCGACCGCCGGCCGGGCTCGGCGGCCTTCTTCGGCCGCGTCGGCGCCGAGTGGGACGACGTCAGCCGCGAACTGTTCGGCGAGCGGTACGCGGGCGAGGCGCTCGCATCGCTCCTGCCCACCAACATGGTCGTCGCCGACATCGGCTGTGGCACGGGCGTATTCACGGGCATGCTGGCGCCAGTGGCCTCGCGGGTGATCGGCATCGATCGCGAGCCCACCATGCTTGACGCCGCGCGTACCCGCCTCGGCACTCCAGAAAACGTTGAACTGCTTCTCGGGGATGCCGAGCAGCTCCCGCTCGAAGACGGCAGCGTCGACCTCGCAGTGTTCGGGCTCGTGCTGCATCATCTCGAGCGCCCCGAGGCGGCGCTGCGGGACGCGGCACGTGTCCTAAGCCCGGGCGGGCGTGTGTTGATCGTCGACATGCTGCCGCACGCCCGCGAGGAGTTTCGCCTCGAGATGGGGCATCGCTGGCTCGGCATATCGCAGACGCAGCTCGAGGCGTGGGCGACCGCTGTCGGGCTCGTGATCAACGGACATCGCACGCTCCGAAGCTCGCCAATCGCGCGAGGGCCCGAGGTCTTTGCTGCGACCGCAACGCTACAGAGCGACGGGGCATGAACACTGAGTAACGATCGGGCCCCGGGAGGCCGGGGGTCGTGTGGAATTCACAACCAACATCGAACCTAAGACAACGCCAGATGGCAACGAAGAGGAACACCAACATGACGACGCTGACCACCGACGTGGCCGAGACGGGCCGGGGCCAACTGCAGTACAAGGTCAAGGACCTGAACCTCGCCGAGAGCGGCCGCAAGGAGATCCGCCTGGCCGAGGACGAGATGCCCGGCTTGATCGCGCTGCGTGAGAAGTACGGCAGCAAGAAGCCGCTCAAGGGCGTCAAGGTCGCCGGCAGCCTGCACATGACGGTGCAGACCGCCGTGCTGATCGAGACGCTCGTCGAGCTCGGCGCCGACGTCCGCTGGTGCTCGTGCAACATCTTCAGCACGGCCGACAACGCGGCCGCCGCGGTCGTGGTTGGTCGCCCCGAGGACGGCGGCACCCCCGAGAACCCCGCCGGCACGCCCGTCTTCGCCTGGAAGGGCGAGACGCTGGCCGAGTACTGGTGGTGCACCAAGCAGATGCTGACCTGGCCCGACGGCAGCGGTCCCGACCAGATCGTCGACGACGGCGGCGACGCCACGCTGCTGCTTCTCAAGGGCCAGGAGTTCGAGAAGGCCGGCAGCGTCCCCGCCTTCAACGAGGACAAGGACCCGGAGGAGTACAAGCACATCCTCAATACCATCCGGGACACGATTGACTCCAGCCCCGGCTGGTTCAGCAAGGTGACCCCCGAGGTCAAGGGCGTCAGCGAGGAGACCACCACGGGCGTCCACCGCCTCTACCAGTTCGCCGAGAAGGGCTCGCTGCCCTTCCCCGCCATCAACGTCAACGACAGCGTCACCAAGAGCAAGTTCGACAACGTCTACGGCTGCCGCCACAGCCTGATCGACGGGCTCAACCGCGCCACCGACGTCATGCTCAGCGGCAAGGTCGCGGTCGTCTGCGGCTACGGCGACGTGGGCAAGGGCTGCGTGCAGAGCCTGCGCGGCCAGGGCTGCCGCGTGATCGTCACCGAGATCGACCCGATCTGCGCCTTGCAGGCGTCGATGGAGGGCCTGGAGGTCAAGACCCTCGAGGACTTCATCGAGACCGCCGACATCTTCATCACGACGACCGGCAACAAGGACATCATCACGCTCGAGCACATGAAGCGGATGAAGGACAAGGCCATCGTCGGCAACATCGGGCACTTCGATAACGAGATCCAGATGGAGAAGCTGATGCGCGACGGCGACGTCGAGCGTCGCAACATCCGCCCGCAGTACGACGAGTTCTTCTTCAAGAGCATGGACAAGAGCATCCTCGTGCTCGCCGAGGGCCGCCTGCTGAACCTCGGCTGCGCCACCGGCCACCCCAGCTTCGTGATGAGCGCGAGCTTCACCAACCAGGTGATCGCCCAGATCGAGCTGCACGAGAACCTCGAGAACTACGAGAACAAGGTCTACGTGCTGCCCAAGCACCTCGACGAGATGGTCGCGCGTTTGCACCTGGACAAGCTGGGCGTGAAGCTCACGAAGATGAGCCAGGACCAGGCCGAGTACCTGGGCGTTCCGGTCGAGGGCCCGTACAAGCCCGATCACTATCGTTATTAAGCTTGAGCGCTCCGTACGGCCCTCCGGGCCGACACTCGCTCTCGCGTCGTTGACAAAGCAGGGAGGACCGCGTGCCTGTGCACGCGGTTTTCTTATGCCTTTGCGGCGTTGACGATGGCGAGGAAGTCGTCGGCCTTCAGGGATGCGCCGCCGATGAGGCCGCCGTCGATGTCGGGCTGGCCCATCAGTTCTTCGGCGTTGCCCGGCTTCATCGAGCCGCCGTAGATGACTCGGATCGCGTCGGCCGCGCTGCCCCCCAGCACGGTGCCGAGGACCGAGCGGATGCGCTCGTGGGCGGCCTGGGCGTCGCTCGCGCTCGCGGTCTTGCCGGTGCCGATGGCCCAGACGGGCTCGTAGGCGATGACCAGCAGATCGTTGCGGACGATGTTGGTGCCCGCGAGGGCCGAGCGGAGCTGGGCCTCGTTCACTTCGTCGGTCCGGCCCGACTCGCGCTCCTTGAGCGTCTCGCCGATGCACAGGACGGCCGTCAATCCCGCGCCCAGCACGGCCTTGAGCTTGGCGGCGATGCGTTCCTCGGGTTCCTTCAGCCCGTGCCGCCGCTCGCTGTGGCCGATGAGCACGGTGCTCACGCCGCACTCCTTGAGCATCTCGAGCGAGACGTCGCCGGTAAACGCCCCGTTGCCGTGGGGCGAGCAGTCCTGGGCGCCCAGCAGCAGCCCGGTCGCGCCCACGCTCGAGCGGATGGTCTCGAGCCACACGAAGGGCGGGTAGATGGCGACCTGCGCCCCGCTCCCCCCCACGTCGCTCACCGCCCGGCCGACGTCGGCGGCCAGCTCGAGGGCCTGGCCCCTCGTCGTGTTCATCTTCCAGTTGCCGCCGATGAAGGGGCGGCGCTTCGTGCCGGTGGGGGTGCTCATGGGTCAACCGTATGCGCCGCTGGCCGATTCGTGTTCGCCGAGTTCCTTCTCGAGCAGCCTCAGGTTCCGCGTGTTCGCCTTGTACCACGCGTCGGGGATCACGCCGACGACGGGGACCAGCCCGACCAGCCAGTCGAGCCCCAGGTTCGCGAGCATCTTGACGAGCACCCGCCGCCGCACGCCCGCCCGGCTGGCCTCCAAGATTGGATACAGGCTGATCACGAGCGAGGCCGTGTCGCCGACGACCGGCAGCAGGCTGATGATGGGGTCGAGGCCGAAGCGGTACTCGGTCCCCGGCACGCGATAGCGCGTGTCCATCCAGCGGGAGACGGTGCGGACGCGCTCGAGGGCGCGGGCGGCGCTGTGGGAGTCTTTCACGGGCATCGTGCAAGGCTACGGAGCGTCGCCGGGTGGCGGGGGGCGCGATGAGCGATGGTTCACGCCGGTGCCTCCGTGCGAGCCGCGTGCGTGAGCACACGGGCCTCAGTCGGGCGAACCTGCGTCGGTCTCGGGTTGCCCGCCCGGGTCTGCGGGGGGTTCGAGATACAGCTCTCCGCCCCGGGCACGGAGTTTGGCGACGGCGAGTTCGAGCTTCCGCTCGGCGGCGAGGCGCTTTTTCTCGGCGGCTTCGCCTTCGAAATCGAGGCGTTTGACTTCGAGTTCCCCGTCGATGGCTCGGATTTTGGCGTCGATCTCGCGAGACTCGGCGTCGAGCTTGCGTGCTTCGGCGTAGGTGCGTTCGGCTTCCGCCGCCTTAAGCCTTGCGGCGTTGTGGGCTTCGGCGGCTTGGGCAAGGTCGATGGCCTGCATCTTCTTGAGCTTGCAGTCGCGCAATTCGGTCAGCGGCTTGGCGATGCCCAGCCTGCAGGCATCGGCGACCCCGGTTGCGAAGCTCACGGCGAGGTACTCGGCGACAATCCTCGCGTTCTTCGTGACTCGGATCGGACTTGCGCTGAGCTTGCCGATCAGGTCGAGAATGGGGCCAATCGGCTCAAAAGGGGTCATGCCGGCACTCCTGCCTCGGCGCGCACGAGCGCGCCATCGACGGTGTATGTCAGCGCGTAGCCGGTGTGGACTTCGTGCAACTCGGAGAGAGCTTCGAAGACTTCTTGCAAGATGCCCTGGTCGGCGTCGCCAGGATCGATGGCGAGGCGAAAGCCCGGTGGCGGTACTGGCTCGGGCCAGCCGTCTGGCTCGCCATTTGGCCAAAGCGGACCTAAAGCGGCTGGATCAATCGGAGTGCCGTCATCAGCTCCAGCTCGCGCGGCGTGTGATTCCAACAGGAGTGCATCTGCCAGTTCACATCTGTAATGTCCAGGGTGATCAAAGTTTGCATACAGGTTAGCCGTAGTTGCAAGCGATGAAGTATTGGCGGCTAGTCCAGCCGAGGCGTCTGACTGTGATGATGCTGCGATGGCTGCGAAGTACATCGCGTAGAGCGCTGCGAAGCCAGGGTCCTCCGACGGTGCTCCGACAGACGCAGACTGCAATCGATCGAACCAGACTTGGGTGTCGTCGCGATGGGCGGACCCTCGTGCAACCTGAATCGCATAGCGCAAGCCCCGAGTCGCTTCCGAATGTGCTGTGCTCGGCACAACATCGCTAACGTTGGCGAAGTTCGCGACGCGAGACGCAGATCGCGCCGCGAAAGCCACACGATACAAATGTGGCATTTGCTCCAGAATCCAGTGAATCTTGTCGGCCGTGGGCTGCGGATCCATGGCAGGCCTCCTTCCAACCTACTACACACATGATGCCGCGAAGAGTCTAGGTACGATTCGATGACGTACAGAACCACGGATCTGAAAGGGTGCACGGCCGCGCCAGCCCCACGATCCAAGGCCTGTGCGCCGGTAATCTACAGAGCGCCATTGAGTTCGCTTTTTTGGGCAGAGCATACCGGACCCGGTCGCGCGTTGCAAGGGCATTACGAGCTCGAGCCGCGGCCTTGGACGCGCCATTTAGGGCTCCCGATCCTCTACCCGGGACCCCGAACGCGCTACTTGCGATGTCTGAGGCGCTATCTGGGATGCCTGATGCTGCATCTGGGATTCTGAACGTTCCATCTGGGATGCCTGATGCTCTCTCTACGTTGCCTAATGCTCCATCCGGGACTCCAAACATGCCATCAACGATCCCTGTTGGAGCATCGGGGTTGGGTTTGTGGACGTTGCGCCACGCGGCGTTGAGTGGTGACGTGCGGTTCTGGGACGCAGGCTGCCCTTCGAGCGTTCGGCCTGTCACGGTCGTGCGGGTTGTGCGGGCGGTTTGGGCCGCTTTTGCCGCGCATGCGGCATGGCGCAACGCGAGCGTCGCGCGGATCGTGACGACAACATCGGTGGCGACGGATGGGCCGCCGCCGGCACGAACATCGAGGGCCGCGTGCACGAGCGCGGGCCCGCCGCGAACAGGACCACGATCATGTCGACCGTCCCCCCCGGCCGTTCCGCCGCCATCACCTGGTTCACGCAGCGCCTGTCGACCTGGACCGCCAACGCCGAGCAGATCGGCTTGAGTTCGGCCCAGGTCACGAGCCTTACCGGACTTACCCAGACGGCCTCGAATTCGCTCTCGAACGCCAACCAGAAGCGCAACGAGAGCAAGGCCGCGACCCAGGATTTCCACAACGACGCCGACGCGATGCGCGAGCTGGGCACGAGCCTGGTCGCGACCATCAAGGCCTTCGCCAAGGCCAGCGGCGACCCCAGCGTCTACGCCCTGGCGCAGATCCCCGAGCCGGCCGACCCCGCGCCGACGCCCGCGCCCGGCCAGCCGTACGAGTTCGAGACCCAGATCCTCGTGAGTGGGGCGCTCCGCGTGCGCTTCAAGTGCGACAACCCCGGCGCCCAGGGCGGCACCGCCGGCGGCGTGAGCTACGAGGTCCGCCGCCAGGACAACGCGGCGGGCGGCTTCCCGATCATCCTGATCGCCGGCGAGCGCGAGTTCGTCGACCAGACGCTGCCCCCCGGCCTGAACACGGCCACGTACCGCATCACCGCCTTCCGCACCAGCGAGCGCGGCGACGCGGCGGAGTTCAACGTGCGGTTCGGCGTTGGCAACAACCAAGAGCAGACCGCGACCGTGACGGGCGGGACCGCGCCGACGGGCGGGCCGGACACGCCCGGCGGCGAGCAGAAGGCGGCGTAGGGGAGGAGGGGCATCGGGCGTCTGGAAGATGCGCGAGACGCACCATGAAGCGGGCAAGAGGCCCGCTTTTCTCATACCCGCTGCCTGATGCCCGATGCCTGGTGCCCCGCGCTAGCGGTCGAGCTCGGCCGCCACAACATTAATGCTGCCCAGGATCGCCACCACGTCCGCCAGCATGTGGCCCTCGGTCATGAGCGCCATGATCTGGTAGTTCATGAAGGTCGGCGGGCGGGTGCGGGCGCGCCAGGGGCGGGGGCCGCCGTCGCTCACGATGAAGTAGCCAAGCTCGCCGTTGGCCGTCTCCTGGGCGGCGTAGGCCTCGGCGACCGGCGGCTTCCAGCCGCGGTTGCTCATGATGAGCTCGAAGTGCTGGATGAGGCCCTCGATCGAGCCGTAGACCTCGTTCTTGGGCGGCTTGACCATCTTCGAGTCGGTGAAGGCGTTGATCGAGCCGCCGGGGATGTCGTCGATGAGCTGGTCGATGATCTTGACGCTTTGTTTAATCTCCTCGACGCGCACGAGGAAGCGGGTGTAGACGTCGCCCTGGTCGGCAACGGGCACCTGGAAGCGCACGGCCTCGGCGCCCTGGCCGTCCCAGTTGTCGGCGAAGCAGAGGTAGGGCGCGTCCTTCCTGAGGTCGCGCGCGACGCCCGACGAGCGGGCCATGGGGCCGGTGATGCTCCACGCGATGGCGTCTTCCTTGGAGAGGATGCCGATGTCGCGGGTGCGGTCCATGAAGATGCGGTTGCGCTCGACGAGGGTCTCGAGGTCCTTGATGGCGACGAGGCAGTCCTCGTGGCAGAAGGCCTTGACCATGCGCTGGAACGTTTCCTGGTCGGGCAGGTCCTGCATGGCGCCGCCGACGCGCGTCCAGTCGGGGTGGTACCGCTGGCCGCTGACGAAGTCCATGATGTCGTAGATCTTCTCGCGCGGGTTAAAACTGTAAAGGAAGCCGGTGATGGCCCCGAGGTCGAGGGCCGCAGCGCCGACGCACAGCAGGTGGTCCTGGATGCGCGCCAGCTCGGCGAGGATCGTGCGGAGGACCTTGCAGCGCGGCGTGATCTCGATGCCGAAGAGCGTTTCAACGGCGTTGTGCCAGGCGATGTCGTTGGCGATGGGGCTGAGGTAGTTCATCCGCGACACGATGGTCACGTACTGGTTGTAGTCCAGGGCCTCGCCAAGCTTCTCGAAGCCGCTGTGGAGGTAGCCGATGTGGGGCGTGCAGCGGGCGACGCGCTCGCCGTCGAGCTCGAGGACTAATCTGAGGGTCGTATGCGTTGCCGGGTGCTGGGGACCGAAGTTGAGCGTCCAGCGGTCGCCCGTGTCGGGTCGGTCGGCCAGGTAGCCGGTGGATTCGACGTCCAGGCCGTAGCCCTCGTCCGGTCGCATGGTGTAGGGCATGGGTGCTCCGCGTGGGTCGTGGCAAGCTGGCTCGGAATGGCTCGTGGCGGCTCTGCTGGCCCCTCAAGCGTGCGATGATAGACGCCGCTGGTGGGGCTTTGGCGGGGCCGCGAGCTACGATGGGGTGTCCCGCGTCGAGCCTGCCCACGCCCCAAAGCCAAACTGGCGCACGATCCCGAATCGCGAGAGCCACCGCCGCATGCGAATCTGCCTTGTCAGCCGAGAGGTCGCGCCCTTCTGGGGCGCCGGGATCGGGGTCTACGTCTCCCTGATGGCCCGGGCCTGGGCTGCCGCGGGGCACGAGGTCCACGTGCTGAGCGAGCCGCACCCGGGCATGCTCGAAGATGGGCCCAAGAGCCACCGGGGCGTCCGATTCCACGCGGTCGACATCGAGGCCGGCCAGTGCACGCTCGACGGCTTCCGCTGCCACCTCGAGCAGCACTCGATGGCCGTGCACGAGAAGCTGAGCGAGCTCCACGCGAAGCACCGGTTCGACTACGTCGAGTTCCCCGACTTCGGCGGCGAGGGCTGGCTGGCGCTCAAGGCCCGGCGGACGCTGGGCGCCTACGACGGCGCCGTCATGGCCATCCGCCTGCACACGCCGCTGGCCGACTGCATCGAGCTGAACGCCGACGCGATGCTCGACCGCGAGACGGCCCTGATCCTGGCGATCGAGGGCCAGGCCCTGCGGGACGCCGACGCGCTCGTGTCGCCCTGCACCAGCCTGCTCGAACGGGTTCGATCTCGGTACGGCCCCGACGTCGCGGACGACCGCAAGCCGGGCTTCGTCGTGCCCTACGCCTTCGACATGGCCAGCGTCGAGGAGCTGGGCAAGGGTCCGGCCGAGACGTACGAGCGGCCGACCATCCTCTTCTACGGCCGTGCCGAGCGGCGCAAGGGCGTGCACCTGCTCGTGCCCGCGGCCCAGCAGCTCATGGACGAGGGGCTGGACTTCGACGTCCGCTTCATCGGCGGCGACACCATGACCGGGCCGGCCTGCGGTTCGATGCGGCGGCACCTCGAGAAGCTGGCCAGTCGCGCCCACGCTGAGCGCTTCCGCTTCGACCCGCCCCGCCCGAGGGCCGAGCTCGGCCCGGCCATCCGCGGCGCGACGGCCTGCTGCTTCCCGTCGCTGTGGGAGAACTATCCCAACGTGTGCCTGGAGGCCCTCGCGCTCGGCAAGCTCGTGGTCGGGTCGAACGCCGGCGGCATGAGCGAGCAGATCGAGGACGGCGTCAGCGGCCTGCTCTTCGAGAGCGGCAGCATCGAGAGCCTGAAGGCCGCGCTCCGCCGGACGCTGACCGACGGCGACCTGCGGGAGAAGGTCAAGGCGACGGCGCCCGAATGCGTCGCGACGGCGTGCGAGCCGGGCCGGATCGTGCGCGAGACGAGCGCCGCCATCGCCATCGCGCGCGAGCGCATGGAAAAGACCGTCGATTTCGATAACGCAGCGTCGGTCACCAGCAACGGCACGACGACGCCCGACGCCTCCATCATCATCCCCTTCTACAACATGGCCCGCTGGCTGCCCCAGACGCTTGAGAGCGCCAAGGCCCAGACGCACGCCAACACCGAGATCATCGTCGTTGACGATGGCTCGACCGACCCGGCCGGCATCGCCATGATCGACCAGCTCGATCGCGACGAGTCGGTGCGCGTGGTCCGCAAGCGCAACGGCGGGCTGGGCGACGCCCGGAACGCAGGCATCGCCGCCGCACGCGCGCAGTGGGTCGTGCCGCTCGACGCCGACGACCTGCTGCACCCGACCTTCGTCGCCAAGACGCTGCACGCCGCCCGGCAGCCGAGCACGTCGAGCCGGCCGCTGGCGATGGTGACGTCGATCGTGGCGGCGTTCCCCGATCCGCCTGGCACGCACGAGGACGCCCCGTGGGTCTGGCTGCCGCTGGGCCTGGAGCGTGACATGCTGCCGGCGGCCAACGTCTGCTCGTGCTGCGTGGCGCTGATTGAGAAGGACGCCATCGAGGCGGTGGGCGGCTACGACGCCTGGCTGACCAGCTACGAGGACTGGGACTTCTACTGCGCCCTGGCGAGCAAGGGCTACCGCTGCGAGATCGTCCCCGAGCGACTGATCTACTACCGCCAGCGGCAGGAGTCGATGCGACACGAGATCGGCGAGCCGAACCTGGTGCGGTTTAGGGCGCTCATCACCCAGCGGCACCCGCGGCTCGCCGAGCATCCAGAGATCGCGCTTCGGATCCTGGCCGGGGAGCTTCGACAGCACGAGTCGGTGTACCTGCGCAACCCGCGGTACCAGGCGATCGATCGCATCAATGCGGCGTTCAAGCGAACGCCCCTGCACCGCCCGCTCAAGAGCCTGGTGCTCCGCACGCTGGGCGTTGGCGCGATGGACTGATCGGGGCGGTGCGCTGCTAGACTCTGCTGGTTCGTTCGTCCGCCGCACGCTTGACCTCCCCCGGGACCGCGCATGCCCCAGAACGCCGCCGATGCCCGCTCCCTTCCGCTGCCGGTCTTGAACAACGCGCCGCCCCGGCCCGTCTCGGAGACGGACGATTGGGAAAAGAAAGAGAAGTGCGCGGTCTTCGGCATCTGGGCCGGGGCGCATGGCCATGCTCGGCCGGTCCATACCACGTACACCGCCCTCTACGCGCTGCAGCACCGAGGGCAGGAGTCGGCGGGCGTCGCGGTCAGCGGCGAGGCCGGCATTAGCGGGCACACGGGCATGGGGCTGGTGCCCGAGGTCTTCCCGCCTCGGGTGCTCGCGACGCTGGCCGACGCCAACCCACGCGCGGCGATCGGGCACAATCGCTATAGCACCACCGGCGCCAGCCTGGCGACGAACGCCCAGCCGTTAGTGCAGACCACCGCCCAAGGGCGCGTCGCCGTCGCCCACAACGGCAACCTCGTGAACGCGAGCGCCCTCCGGCACGCCTTCGGCGAGAACGGGCACATCTTTCATACCTCGAGCGACACCGAGGTCATCATCCACCTGCTGGCCGCGCCGCAGCAGCAGCGGACGCCCGATCCGCTGGCGGCCACGCTCCGGCGCTTGCAGGGCGCCTACTCGCTGGTGATCCTGTTCGAGGATCGGATCGAGGCGGCCCGCGACCCTTGGGGCTGGCGACCGCTGGTGCTGGGCCAGATGGAAGACGGCTCGCCCGTGGTGGCCAGCGAGACGGTGGCACTCGACGTCATCGGCGCCACGCTCGTGCGCGAGGTCGAGCCCGGCGAGATCGTCACGCTGGACGACTCGGGCGTGCACAGCCGCCGGTTTGCGCCCTCGGCGAGCCCCTCGGCCCTGTGCGTCTTCGAGCACGTGTACTTCGCCAGCCCGGCCAGCGATGTGTTCGGCCAGAACGTGCAGGTGTTCCGCGAGAGCCTGGGCGCCGCCCTGTGGAAGGAGGACCCGATCCTCCGCGAGGCGCCGGCCGACTACGTGATGCCCATGCCCGACTCGGGCCGCAGCGCCGCGAACGGCTACGCGCGGGCCAGTGGCATTCCGTACCGCGAGGCCATCGTGCCCAACCGGTACGTGGGACGGACGTTCATCAAGCCCACCCAGCACGAACGCGAAATCGCCGTTCGGCTGAAGCTCAACGTCATCGCCGAGCTCGTGCGCGGCAAGCGGGTGGTCGTGGTCGATGACTCGGTCGTGCGAGGCACCACGACGCGACTGAAGATGCGACAGATCTACGAAGCCGGCGCCGCGGAAGTACACCTGCGCATCAGTTGTCCGCCCATCCGTCACCCGTGCTACTTCGGCGTCGACTTCGCAACCCGCGACCAGCTGATCGCCAACGGCCGCAGCGTCGAGGACATCCGCGAGTACCTGGGCGTCGACAGCTTGCACTTCCTCTCGCTCGATGGGTTGTTGAGCTGTGCCAGGCACGAGCCCGATCGGTATTGCACGGCATGTTGGAGCGGCGACTATCGCATCGACGTGACCCATCCCACCACCGATCAGTTCGTCGAGCCCCAGCAGGAGCGGATGTTCGACCTGACGCCCTCGCCCGGCGGCAACGGACAGGATCGGTGACCCGTGGCCGGCCGAGCGACACGCCCGGCCGTGCTGCTGCCCGTGGTCGTGTTCGGGCTGCTGGGGGCGTGCGTGGGGGTTGCGTCGTCGGTCGTGGCCGTGCTGACGCCCGACGGCGGCCAGCACTCGGCGCGCACCAGCACCCGCTACGACCTGGCCGATGACCTGACGATCTATGTTTTTACCGTCGAGCGGCCCGGCTACTCGCTCATGTCGGTGACCGGGCCCATGCCGACGTGGGCCGCGGACGCGCTGGACAAGGACCGCAGCCAGCTCATCCCGATCGGCGACGGAGATCCACGGCCGCGTTGGCTGAGGGCTGCAGACGCCCAGGACCCGCAGACTGCACGGGGGATCAAGGCCGGCTGGCCGTTCCGCGGGCTGTGGGGCCGGACGGTCTACAACGTCAACCACAGGCCCAATCGCACGCACACGGGGCTCGCGCACGTCACGGTGCGCAACGCGCAGCACGCCTTTCCATGGCGGCCCCTGTGGCCCGGGTTCATCGCGAACATGCTGGTGTATGGCGGCGTGATGCTGGCGGTCTGGTACGCGGCGGTCTATGCCGTGCGGTGGCGACGGGGACGGCGCGGGAAATGCCCGCACTGCGCCTATCCGGTGCAGTCCGGCTCGAGTTTGTGCCCTGAGTGCGGCTACGCCTTTGCGCCGACCTCGACCGGCTCGAGCACGGGCTCGGCGGCATCCTCGGCGTCGTCAGCCCAGACGACCTCGACCTTGACGTCGAAGAGCTCGAGCAGCGACGACAAGTGACGTGCCACGCTGCGCTTCGCTTCGGCAAGGTACTTGGGCTCCTTGCTCTCGTACAGCTTCGCGGCGTCGCGCTGGGCGGCGGTCATGAGCTCGGTCTGGCGCTCGGCGGTCATTGGGATGACGTCGAACAGGCCCAGCACCCGGCCGTGCTGGATGTCGTACGGTGTGACGTCCGAGAGCCGCAGCACGCCGTCGATCTCCGGCAGCGTCACGCGGTAGCGGTTGACGCCGATCTGCTCGATGTCGGTGTGCTCGATGCGGGTCAGGTCGATCGAGTACTGCTTCTCGAAGTGGAAGATCATCGCGACCTTGGCCTGGCTCAGCAGCAGCGGGGGCATCCACTGGAATCCGCGCGAGGCCGTGGCGATCTCCTTCACCATCACTTCGAGCCCGACCAGCCTACCAACGGACCGCACACGCTCGGCCAGCACGATCGTCTGGTCGACCTTCGGCGGTTCGGCGTCGCTGCGCCGGCGGCTCGCGCGATGACGCCAGACGAGCAGCACTGCGGCGGCGAGAAGACCGCCCGCGACGAAGGTCACGACGACGAGACCGAGGATTTCGAGGATTCCCATGCTTCTTCCTTGGGATTGGCGGTCCGCCGGTTGCGGCGACCGGCGGACCGCTTTAGGAGGCGGCGGGCTTCTCGGACTTTTCTGCGTCCAGGGCCATCTCGAACGGCCGGACCATCAGGTGCACGCCCGCGGCGACAAGCACCACGAACACGATGAACACCACGAGGGCCACCGCACTCGAGACGAAACCGCCGGCGGCGACCAAGGATTCCCGGAGCGGCTTTGCAGGCCCGATAAACGAAAGCGAGGCCAATCCGCCGCCGACCAAGAGCAGCAGGGCACCCAGGGCGACCCGCCGCCACGCCGATGCTCTTGGGCCGAGCACCAGGACGATCGCCCACACGCCCAGGGCCGCCGCGATGAGCAGGCGACCGCCGAGCATGGGAACCAGCAGCGTGGAGCCCAGCGTGTTGCGGCCGGCGACGGTGCTCAGGAATCCGGCGATGGCAGCGCATCCGGCGATTGTGGCAAGGGTCATCGGCAGCCCGTCGCGCTGGTATCCCAGGCCGACGAGGACGAGGCCGATGCCGCAGCCGAGCAGCACTGGCTCGAACAGGAGCATGGGCCAGACGAGGTTCTCGATGGAGAAGGCGGCCAGGTACAGGCCGACGAGGGCCGATAACCCAAGGACGGCTCCACCCCCGACGTACAGCAGATTGGCCTTGCGATTGCGTGTCACGGATCCATTATCGGCTTGATCTGCGGGTCGATCCGGCCGGCTCGGAGCCCCGAGGGGATTTGGGCTCGATTTTGGGCTTCCTTCGGGCCGATAGGCCTGTTGGTGGCAGCGGGGGGAGGGTCCCTCGGCGGGCAAGGAGGTCTGCGATGGGTGGCATCACGTCGGGCATCGGGCTGGCCAGCGGTCTGGACACGGCATCGATCATCCAGCAGCTGCTCTCCTTGGAAGCGCGGCCCAGGATCTTGGCGCAGCAGCGGCTGAGCTCCATCAAGGTACAGCAGTCGGCGTACCTGGACATCAACTCTCGCCTGCAGAACCTGCGCAGCATCGTGAGTGGTCTGCGCACGCAGCCGGTCTTCGACGCCAAGAAGGCCACGAGCAGCGACGAGTCGATCCTGACAGCGACGGCGTCCGCCGGGGCCGCCGCGGGGTCGTACACCTTCCTGGTCGACCGACTCGTGAGTGCCGAGCAGTGGCTGACGCGGGGCTTCTCGTCGGCCGACGACGTGCCGGTGGGGGCCGACGCGTTCACGTTCGAGGGGGCCGAGGCGCGGCTGGACTCTGATACGGCGTTGGCCGACCTGAACGGCGGCAACGGCATCACCCGCGGCAAGATCCGCATCGATGATGGGACGACCTCGGCCGAGATCGACCTCTCGAAGGTCGCCACGGTCAGCGAGGTGCTCGACGCCATCAACGCCGCCGACTTGGACGTCACCGCCTCGGTGCGAGGTGGTAGCTTCGTACTGACGGCCGGCTCGGGCTTGGGCAGCGACATCACGGTGACGAACGCGGGCTCGGCCGAGGTTGCCGAGTCGCTCGGGCTCGCCACGGGCGGCACCGTGCTGAGTGCGGATCTGGTCGGGACGAACGTGTACGGCCTGTCCGAGACGACGGCCCTGTCGGTCCTCAACGACGGACGCGGCGTGTTCGCCAACGAGATCATTGGCCAGACGGCCGACTTCACCATCTCGGTGAACGGGGATGCGCGGTCGATCCGGCTTGGTGCGCTCTACGACACGGAAGGCGAGCTCATCGAGGGCAAGGCGGCGACCGTCGGCGACGCGCTGACGCGCATCAACGATGCGCTCAGTGGCACCGGCGTGACGGCGGAGATCAACGCCGACGGCGATGGCTTCGACCTCGTCGACTCGCTCGGGCTGAACACCATCGAGGTCGCCGACGGCACGGGATTGCTCGGTAGCGCGATGGAAGACCTGGGCTTTTCCGCTGGCACGACGGTGGGTTCGGTTGCGGGCGACGTGGTGCTGGCGGGCATGAACAGCACGCTGCTGTCGGGCTTGCGTGGCGCGGCCGACGACCTGGGCGACGGCATCCTGCAGGTGCGTGCTCGCGACGGCAGCGTCTTCAACGTCACGATCTCCGACTTCGATACCGACGTGAATGGCCTGTTGACGCAGCTTCAGGACCAGATCGATCCGACCAAGATCACCGTCGGGCTCGACGAGATGGGTACCGGGCTCACCTTTACCGACGTATCGGGCGGGATCGGCAACCTCTCGGTCGTGGGGTCGGGCGGCCCGAGTGACACCGCGGTTGCCCTCGGGATCAGCACGGGCACGGGCGGTGTCGCCCAGGACGTCTTCACGGGCGATCGCATCCAGCGACAGTACGTGGGCCTGAATACGCTCGTGTCGGACCTGAACAACGGCGACGGCATCGGTACGGGCACGTTCCGCATCATCGACTCGACCGGAACCGCGACCGAGGTCGAGATCGATGGCGATATTCGTACTGTCTCGGACCTCATCCGGACGGTCAATTCGGCCATCGCGGGCGACGACGTCTCGATCCGCATCAACGACAACGGCGATGGCTTCGTCGTTGAGGATGCGGCTGGAGGGGCGTCGAAGCTGCTGATCGAGGATCTCTCGGGGCAGGTTGCCGCGTCGCTGCGGCTCGACGGAGAGGCGGAGGATGCGGGCGACAACCGCATCGTGGGCAGCTATGAGACGCGGATCGAGTTCGAGGCCGACGACTCGTTGCGCGACGTGATGACGAAGATCAACGAGGCTGGCGTGGGCGTGACGGCGTCCATCCTCAACGAGGGCGTGGGCGCCAACCCGTTCCGCCTGAGCCTGAGTGCGCGCGACGCGGGCGTGGCCGGCCGGACGCTGATCGACACCGGCGGGTTCGACCTGGGGCTGACCAAGCTGCAGGAGGGCCTTGACGCCAAGGCGTTCTTCGGCTCAACCGATCCGGCCCAGGCAGTGCTGTTCACCAGTTCGTCCAACACGGTGACGGACGTCTTCGAGGGCCTGACGCTCAACCTGCAGTCTGCCAGCGACGAGGCCGTCACGATCAACGTGGCGTCGGATCGCGGCGAGCTCGAAAGCAAGATCGAAGAATTCGTAGGTGCGTTCAACGAAACGCTGGATCGCATCGACTTCCAGAGCCGCTTCGACGAAGAGACCGAGGCCCGTGGGCCGCTGCTGGGCGACAGCACGCTCTTGAACCTCAAGAACGCGATGATGAGCACCATCCTCGGCGGGCCGCTCAACGTATCCGGCCGCTACAGCAACCTCAGCCAGGTGGGCATCACCGTGGGCGAAGGCGGACGGCTCGAGCTCGACAAGGACGTGCTCCAGGACGCCATCGAAACCGATCCGCAGGCCGTCGAGGACCTGCTGATCAAGCGCGACATCGACCAGTCGGGTGGCACGCGGACGCTCGGTGAGGGCATTACCGTCACCGATCCATTGGCCCGCGAGACGTTCTCGGCCCTGGGCGTGTTTGCCCGGGTCGAAGAGCTGAGCCGCACGTACATCGACTCGGTGGACGGCGTGCTGACGGCTCGGGGCCAGGCGCTCGAGAACCAGGTTCGGCTGCAGGAAGACCGCATCGAGTTCTTCGATCAGAAGCTGGCCACCAGGCAGACTCAGCTCCAGCGCGAGTTTGCGTCGCTCGAGACGATCATCAGCAACTTCCAGGCCCAGCAAGCCGCGCTGGCATCCTTGACGGGATAAACGAGTTTCTGCTGAACCCTCCCGGGCCTTCAGCCGATTGGAGAGTCATGCCTACTGAATCGGCCATGTCTTACCTGCGATCCCAGGTGATGAGCGCCTCGCCCGCCGAGTTGCGCCTGCTGCTCCTGGATGGAGCCATCCGCTTCGGCCTGCAGGGCAAGCAGGGCCTGATCGACAAGAACTTCGAGCAGAGCTACGAGGGCATCAGCCAGTGCCGTGCCATCATCACCGAATTGGCGGTGGGCGTCGATCGGAAGGTCGATCCGGACCTGTGCGACCGCGTGACGAGCCTGTTCATGTTCATGTTCGGCGAACTTACGCAGGCGAGCATGGACAAGGATCCTGAACGCGTGCAAGCCGTGATCGAGCTGCTGGAGTTCGAACGCGAGACCTGGAAGCTGGCGATGGACCGCGTGAAGCAGGACAAGGCGAGCGGTCAGGACACCGGCCAATCTGCGGCAGCGACATCCGCGTCGAACGTCGAGTCACGGCCTTCGTCGCTCAGCGTGCAGGCATAGCGGCCGATTCGGCCATTCGCTCGGCGAGCACTTCGTACGCAAACCTTGGTTGCACGTCTCGCGCGAGCAGGCTCGAGCATGCGGCGATGGCCTCGAGCGCTTCGGGGCCGAGCGTGCCGTTGCGCAGCTCCCGCCGAGCCCACGTGGCGATGACGCCGAGCGCCAGGCCGTGGGCGGTGCGGTTGGCGGCGTCCTTGCTCGCCGCGGGGTGGGCCTTCACCCAGGCCTCGGACCACTCGGAGGCGAGCTTGGCGCAGGCGTCGGCGAGCGAGCCATCGTCGTTGCCCGCGGCAGCGGCCTTGGCCAGCGGCACGAGCCGGTCGGGCCAGGCAACGACGCCGGTGTTCAACATAAGCTCGGCCATGCCTGGTGAGCCGTCGGCCAGATGGAGAACGGTCGAGCGTTCAGCGTCGCCGATGGCGCCTTGGCGGTCGAGCCAGGCTCGCATCGCATTGGTATCGACCGGTCCGAGGCGTAAACGTTGGCAGCGACTGTGGATCGTGGGGAGCAGGTCGTGTGGACGGTCGGCAACCAGGATGATGACGGTGCGCGGCGGCGGCTCTTCGAGCGTCTTGAGCAGGTGGTTTTGGCCTTCACGCGCGAGCAGGTGCGCCTCGTCGATGATGCAGACCTTCGCGGCCTGCCCGCCGGGCAGGGATGAGGTGCGGGCGACGGCTGGGTCGAAGAATTCCTTGAGCACGTCGATGGAGATCGTGCGCTGCTTCTTCTTGCGCAGTTCGGCGTCTTCGCTGTAGCTAGCCAGTTCCTTGGAGATCAGCGTGAGATCCGGATGGGCGCCGCCTTGGAGGAGTTCCTGCGCCTCGTCGCGATCGGGGCCCGCGTCGGGAGTCAGGAGCGCGGCGGCGAAGGCCAGCGCCAGCGTGCGCTTGCCCACGCCCGGCGGGCCCTGGAACATCCATGCGTGCGGCACACGGTCGGCGACGAGGGTCTTGCGGAGGAACGCGACGGCTTCGCCCTGGCCCAGTAGGTCGTCGAGCGAGCCAGCGGCCAACGCCCGCTCGGGCAGCGGGTCAGGCTCTCGCGTTGCGGCTTTGCGGGTGCGTTTGGCCATGCCAAGTCGAGGCTAGGCCGCGGCCGTTGGGTCAGGTGCTGCGCAGCCGGTTGCGGCCGTTGAGGGCGGCGACCTTGTAGCACTCGGCCAGCGTCGGGTAGTTGAAGACGGTGTGGACGAAGTAGTCGAGCGTGCCGCCCAGGGCCATGACGGCCTGGCCGATGTGGACGATCTCGGTGGCACCGGCGCCGATGACGTGGACGCCCAGGATGTGCTGGGTCTCCTGGTGGATCAACAGCTTGAGCATGCCCAGTTCGTCGCCCAGGAGCTGGCCGCGGGCGATCTCGTCGTACTGGGCGACGCCCGACTCGAAGGGGATGTTCTCTTCGGTCAGCTCCTTCTCGGTCTTGCCGACCATCGAGATCTCGGGGATGGAGTAGACGCCGTAGGGCAGGGTTCCGGATTGCTCGGGCAGACGCACTTCGAACATGTGGCAGGCGGCATGGCGGCCCTGTTCCATGCTCGTGCTGGCCAGGGCCGGAAAGCCCACCACGTCGCCGGCAGCGTAGATGTGCTCGACGGCGGTCTGGTAGTGCTCGTTGACCTCGATGCGGCCGCGCTTGTCGGCGCTGAGCCCGGCGGCCTGCAGATTGAGCGCTTCGGTCGCGCCCTGGCGGCCGACGCAATACAGCAGGCAGTCGGCCCGGATCGTCTTACCGCTTTCGAGGTACACCTCGGCCATCTGCTTGTTGCCGCTGCGGGCAAGATCAGGCGGATCGATGACCGTGATCTTCACGGCCTTCTCGCCCAATCGGAGCGTCATGCCCCGCTTGCGGAGGTGGAACTGCAGCGCTTCGGTAATTTCCTCGTCGACGAAGCCGAGCAACTCGCGTCGACCCTCGATGAGCGTGACTCGCACGCCCAGGGCGGTGAGCATCGAGGCGTACTCGGTACCGATCACGCCGCCTCCGATGACGATCATGGTGGCGGGCAGGTACTCGAGCTGCATCAGTTCATCGCTGGTGATGACGTTCTGGCCGTCGAAGGGGATGTCTTCGGGCCGGGCCGGACTCGCGCCGACGGCGATCAGGAACTTGTCAGCCTTGACCTCCGAGACGCTGGTTCCTGCAACCCGGATCGTGTGCGGGTCGAGGAACGAAGCTTCGCCGTACGCGACATCGATGCCGTTGGACGCAAAGTGGCCGGCAACCTTGCCGACCTCGTGGCGGATGACCTTGTTGGCGGCATCGAGCAGCCCCGCAAAGGACTGGCTGCGGGCGGCCATGAAGTCGCTCTCGGTGGGCAGCAAGCTCTGATTGCCGCTGGTTCCGAGGATGGCCTCGCGTAGTGCCTTGCTGGGAATGGTGCCGGTATTGACCGCAACACCGCCGACCTCGCGGAGGCGTTCCACGACGCAGACGCGTTTGCCGAGCTTTGCCGACTGGATGGCAGCCCGCTGGCCGGCCGGTCCACTTCCGATGACGCAGAGGTCGTAGGTCGCCATGGCTTCCGTGCTCCCGATGCCGCCATCGGGGAGCGTCCGCGCCCGTCTGACGATTCAACCGCTTGTCTTGTCGAGGACCTCGATGGCCTCGAACTTTTTGCCTTCGAGCATCTCCACGGAGGCTCCGCCACCGGTCGACACGTGGGTGATATCGGTCGATAGTCCCATGGAATCCAGCGCAGCGGCCGAGTCGCCGCCGCCCACGATGGTGACCGCCCCGGCCTTGGTGGCCCGAACGAGCGCCTCGGCGACGATCCGGGTGCCGCCGTCGGCTCCGGGCCACTCAAAGATGCCCATCGGGCCGTTCCAGAGCACGCTCTTGGCCCCGTCGATCGCCCGCGCGTATCGCTCGGCGGTCTTGGGTCCGATATCGACCGCCACCGCGTCGTCGGGGATGCGATCTTCGGCGCGGGTCGGGGCACCATGGTCGAACTTGTCGGCGACCATGTGGTCGGTGGGCAGCAGCAGTTCGACGCCCGCGGCGTCCGCCGCAGCCATCGCGCGCTCCGCCGTCGAGACGTGCTCCTCCTCGACCAGGCTCGTGCCCGTGGGCTCACCCTTGGCGCGCATGAACGTGTAGGCCATGGCGCCGCCGATGAGCATGGTGTCGCACTTGGGCAGCAGGTGCTCGATGGCGCCGATCTTGGACGACACCTTCGCGCCGCCCAGGATCACGACCATCGGCTTGCGCGGGTTGGCGACGGCCTCGCTTAAGAACTCGATCTCCTTCTCAACGAGCAAGCCCGCGACCCTTGGCTTGCCCTCCATCGCGCGCGGCACTGCAACCATCGACGCGTCGGCCCGGTGGCAGGTGCCGAAGGCGTCGTTGACGTAGAGGTCGCCGTACGCCGCGAGCTTGGCTGCAAAGTCGGCGTCGCCCGTCTTCTCGGCCTTGTGGAAGCGCAGGTTCTCGAGCAGGACGACGTCGCCGGGCTTCATCGCGTCGACGGCCGATGCTGCATCGGCGTCGACGCAGTCGTTCGAGGGGAAGCGGACTGGAAACTCCAGGAGCTTCGACAGGTGGTCGGCCACAGGCCGAAGCGAGAACTCGGGCTCGAAGCCGTCGCCCTTGGGCCGACCCATGTGGCTCATGAGCACGACGCTGCCGCCGCGATCGAGCACGCTCTTGATGGTGGGCACGGCCGAGCGGATGCGGCGGTCGTCAGCGATCGCCCCGCCATCCATCGGTACGTTGAAGTCCACGCGGACAAGGGCCCGCATGTTGTCGACGGGGGTCTGGGCGATGGTCCGCGTTGGCATGGAAGAAACTCTCGTCGGGTCAGGCGTCGGGGACGTCCGAATCGGGAGCTGCGGCGGCTTGGGCGTCGATCATCTCGCCCACGCGGGCGCGGATGCGAGCGGCGCCGTCGTGGCCGAGTTGGTCGCGGAGCCGGCGCATCCGGGCAGCGATGGAGCCGTCGATGAGCCGGTCGCCGTACCGCAGCTTGAGTCCACCGATCATGGCGGGGTCGCTGCGGTGGTGGGCGATGACGTCCTTGCCCAGGGCCGAGGCGAGCCGCTCTCGGATGGCGTCCAGGTCGGCCGAACTGATGGGCCCGGCGGTATGGACGTCGACCTCGAGCTGGCCGAAGGCATCTTGCGCCTTGTCGTGGAAGGCCTGGACCATGCCGGGCAGGTGCCCGAGGCGGTCCTTGTCATTGAGCACGAGCAGGAAGGTGAGCGTGCGGCTGGAGACCTTGCCCTCGAAGATCTTCTTGAGCGACTCGGCCCGCTCGTCGGTACCCAACACGCGCGAAGCGAGAAACTCATTGAAGGACGGGTTCGTGCGCGCCATGTCGAGGATGGCCTCGAGCTCGTCGAGGGTCTCCTTCAACGCGGCGTCTCTGCCCGCCTGCTGGCACACCTCGAAGAGGCTGGTCGCGTAGATATCCGACAGGGCGTCGGGCGGGCTTTCGAGCAGGGGCATGCCGTGATTCTCCCGGAAGGGACTCCGCTGACGGAGATCGTGGTTAGTTGTCCGAAGCCTGGCGGCTGGACTCGAACTCGCTGAGCGCTTGCTCGACGAGTCGCGCCTGGTCCTGCTCGCTCACCTCTCGCTCGAGGATCTTGGTGGCCATGAGCGTGGCGAGGCGGGCGGCCTCGGCATAGAGCTCGTTGACCGCCACCCGGCGGGCCGCGTCGATGTCCTTCTGCGCCTTCTCGCGCATGCGGGACAGCTCGGCATCGGCCTTCGAGCGCAGCTCGGCGGTGAATTCCGCCTGGCGAGCCTTGGTCTCGGCGAGGATGCGCTGGGCCTCGCCGCGGGCCTCGGTGAGCTGGCTCTCGTAGCGCTCCTTCATCGCATCGGCCTCGGCCAACGCGCGCTTGGAGGCTTCGAGACCCTCGAGGATCTTGCGATCCCGCTCTTCGAGGCCCTTGACGATGGGCGGCCAGGCGAACTTCCAGAGCAGGAAGAACACGATGCCGAAGACCAGGAAGGTCGACACCATCATCGGGACGCCCTGCTTGATGCCGGGGATGACTGTGCCCTTCTTGCCGGCCTCGTCCGCGGCCATCGCGATGGCCGGCAGCAAGAGGACGGCCGCCGACGCGAGCATGGCCGAGTGGTTTTGAATCAGCGAACGTCGCATCGCGACCTCCTCTGCGCGCACCGATGGTGCCGGTGCGAAGGCGAGCGCCAGGTTACTTGATGAGGACGACCAGCAGGCCCACGAGCGCGCCCACCAGGGTGGCACCCTCGATCAGGCCGGCCGCGATGATCATGTTCTGGCCGATGGCGCCGCCGGCCTCGGGCTGGCGGGCGATCGCCTCGACGGCGCCCTTGCCGACCAGGCCGATGCCGATGCCACCGCCGATGAGGGCGATGCCGGCGCCGATGGCGGCCAGGCCGTAGGCCATGGCGGTGGGGGCGGCGGCGGCGGCCGCGGCGCCGTCGGCGCCCTGCGGGGCGGCCATGGCCAGCGGGGCGAACACGAGCAGGGCCAGAAGGGCCAGGGCGTAGGTCTTGATCATCGTTTCTGCGATCCTTTCTGGAACGGTGCCGGCGTCGCCGGTGCTATCGGTTCGGATACTCGTGAAATGCGGGGACCGGCTTCAGACGGCCGGAACCGCGGTTGGAACGTCTTGGTCGTAATGCTCGTCCACGTGCTCGTGGTGGTCGCCGTGATGGTCGAGCAGGCCGATGAACACGGCCGTCAGGAACATGAAGATCAGCGCCTGCAGGAAGCTGACGAAGACCTCCAGCACGAAGATGAACACGGCCATCAGGATGACCGGAATCCACAGGATGACGGCCACGACCATGCCCGCGCCCGTACCGAGGGCGGCGGTGTCGCGGGCGATCATCTCGAAGAACACGAACATGACCGCGAGCAGGATGTGGCCGGCCGTCATGACGGCGAACAGACGAAGGGCCAGCGCGATCGGCTTGATCAGGGTGCCCATGACCTCGACCGGAACCATGATGGGCCACAGGAAGACCGGCGTGCCAGCGGTCAGGTGCTTGGCGTATTCGCCCACGCCCAGGCGCATCACGCCGGCGATGTTGATCACCAACCCGGCGATCAGCGCGAGCGATCCGGTGACCCAGATGCTCTGGGTCGCGGTGCCGCCGAACGGTGCGACGTGCGCGTCCTTCCACTTCGTCGCGTCGTCGCCGAAGACGCCGGCCTCGACGAGGTAGAAGTTGATGAACATGTTGACGTCGATGAGCGGAATCATCCCCAGCAGGTTGTTGATGAGGATGAAGAAGAAGACGCAGAGCAGATACGGCAGGAACTTGTCGCTGCGGTCGCCCAGCACGGGCTTGATCATCATGTCGCGCAGACCGACGATGAGGACCTCGACGAGCTGGGCGAACTTGCCCCGGGTGAGGTAGCGGGCCTCGCCCTGAGCGTCCGGTCCCGTCCGCACGCGCTTGGCGACGAAGAAGCCGATCAGCAGCATCAGTGCGCCGGAGATGACCAGGTTGGCCGTCGCCGACGACCACCACCACCAGCCGCCCTCGGTGACCTTGAAGGGGTGCGCCACGATGTGATCGACGGGGCTGGGCAGCGCGTTGGGGTCGGCCGCCGCGAGCAGGGGAGTCAGGGATTCCAGGCCAAAGGGCATCAACGCGAGCCTCCGCTGTTGCACGACTCAGGGTCGGCGTCGTTCGATCCGGGCGACACGGGGAGATGCTGGCGGAAGCTCCGCAGGGCCATCGCGCAATCGACGCCCACCGCGGTCAGCCCGCCCACCAGCAAGGCGAGCCACAAGCCGAGCCCCATCGTTGGCGCGGCGAGCGCCAAGGCAATGCCCGCCACGATCAAAACCAGCAATCTCGCAGTCGACAAGGCAAGCCAGGCCATGCCGGCGACGGCCGGGCGGTAGGGCCCGGTCATCGCGGCGCCGCCCCAGGCCAGCACCCACGAGCCGGCCAGCAGCATCGCGGCTACGACGCCGCCCATGACCGAGTCGCCCTCGGCCCGTGCCGCGAAGGCCAGCACCGCGCCGAACATGGCGCCCGCGGCCGACGCAACGGTACCGACGGCCACTGCGGCCGGGCCGTAGAGCGAGATCGACGCCGCTTCCGGGGCGTCGTTCTTGCCGGCTTCAGAGGCCTGATGTGGGGCAGTCGCTTGGGTCATGTTCGGGCAGGGTCGCGCGGTCTGGGTTTTGTCTTCCGTCGAAGGGGCGTAAGGGTAGCGGGCATGGTCCCCGTAGGCGAGCCCGCGAAGCCCCGACGACGCCTCGAATCTGGCGTATGCTCGGTCTCGCGGCGGGATGACGCACCGGCCCGATCGACTTCCGGCCCCCTGACTCGGCCGCATGGAGCGCAGCATGTCCGACGCGACCGCCGGCCCGACCTCGACGCCCATCGCGAAGCTGCGCGACAACATCGCCTCGGTGTTCATGGGCAACCCCAAGGCCATCGACCGCGTGCTGCGGACGATGCTGGCCGGCGGGCACCTCTTGATCGAGGACGTGCCGGGCGTGGGCAAGACGGTGCTGGCCGGGGCGATCTCGCGCAGCGTGCGGGGCAAGCTGGCCCGCGTGCAGATGACGCCCGACCTCTTGCCCAGCGACATCCTGGGCGTGAGCGTGTACGACCGCGACCGCGGCGAGTTTACGTTCAAGCCCGGGCCGATCTTCGCCAACTTCGTGCTGGCCGACGAGATCAACCGCACCACGCCGCGCACGCAGACGGCGCTGCTGGAGGCGATGAGCGAGGCGACGGTGTCGATCGACGGCACGAGCCACCCGCTGCCCCAGCCGTTCATGGTGATCGCCACGCAGAACCCTTATGACTTCGAGGGCACGTACCTGCTGCCCGAGAACCAGCTCGACCGGTTCCTGATGCGGACGCGGCTGGGCTATCCGGACCCGGGCACGGAAGTCCGCGTGCTCGAGAGCAGGCCGGCGAGCACGGCCCTGCCCCAGCTCGAGGCGGTCATGCCGCTGGAGACGCTGAGCGAGTTGCAGTCGAAGGTCAACGCCGTGCGCGTGGACGCGAAGATCCTCGAGTACGTGGTCGCGATCGCCGGGGCGACGCGGCGCTCGCCCGATCTTCGGCTCGGATTATCTCCCCGCGGCGCGCTGGCGCTCACACAGGTCGCTCGCGCCACGGCGCTCATCGACGACCGCGACTACGTCGTGCCCGAGGACGTGCTGGACAACATCATGCCCGTCGTCGCCCACCGCCTGATCGTCCGCGGCGGCCTCGAGCAGGGCGACGCCCGCGAGGCCGAGAGCATCCTGGAGGGGATCATCCAGGGGGTCGAAGCGCCGACGTGAGCATTTGGGATTGCATCGTGCGCGGTTTTCGGCGACAATGCTGGCATGCGAACAGCCATCTGCCTCGCCGCTCTGGTCGTCGGCCCTAGTCCTGCCCTCGCCCAGTCTCCTTGCCCGATCCAGCGCCTTGAGCCAGAGGCGGGGTACGGCAGCGCTTTCGGCGTTCGCATGGTGATCGACTCGGGCCGGCTGCTCATCAGAGACTCGGGCGCTCTCGGGCCGTGTCCGGGCGGCGGCACGACACCCGGCTGTGTCAACGGGGCCATCTATTCGTTCGCCCTAGAGGACGGTCGGTGGACCAGTCGCCAATTGATCTACCCGCTGGACGTCGGTGTATACCGGGGCTTTGGAAACTTCGCGGTCGAGGGCGACCTCATGATCGCGACGACCGCAACACGAAACGGCGACTCTCGGCAAGGGCTCGGTCACGTCTACCGGTTCGACCGTGCTCTCGGGCAGTGGATAGAGACTGATCGCTTCCAGGCCCCCGACGCACCCACGCATCCCACCGGCGGCTTCGGCAACGACGTTGCGCTGCGTGGTGACTCGGTGCTCATCTCGCGCGACGGGACCGTGTTCTTGTACCAGGAGGTCGGCGAGGGGTGGGAATTGATGCAGACGATCGAGCAGCGGAGCCTCTTCGATGGGTTCGGGTTGCCGATGGTCATCAGCGACGACTGGGCGTTCATCGGGGCCATGAACGGTCATGCCCCGTCCATCTACGTGTATCGTCGCGACGCGAGCGGCCAGCTCGTGTTCCACGAGCGAATGCAACCACCGGTACCCGGTGGCGCATTCGGCAGGTCCATGGCGCTCGACGGCTCGACCCTTGCCGTCTGGGGCGGAGGTACGCATGTGGCCGGCTCGGTCTTCGTGTATGACGTGACGCCGGATGGGCCGGTGTTCCACCAGGACGTGACGCTGGAGGGCGTGGTCGATGAGTCCATCGGCCTGGGGGTCGGCCTGTCGCTCAGCGGCGACACCATGGTCTGCGGCTCGTACACCGGGCGGAGCTGGAAGCCATTCGAGACCGTCGGCTACGTCTTCAGGCGCGGCAGCAACGGGATGTGGCGTCTTGCGACGATGGTCGACCCCGAGCCCGCGGCACCCTACGGGCTCTACCGCACCACCGGCCACGCGACGGCGACCGATGGGCGGACCGTTGTCATCAGCCACGCGGGCGAGTGGCCCCCCGCGTCGGAGCCAACTGGTGCCGCCTATAGCTTCGTCCTTGATTGCGAGATCTGCGAAGCCGACCTCGACCTCGACGGCGTCCTCACCATCTTCGACTTCCTCGCCTACCTCAACCTCTTCCAAGACGGAGACGCGCTCGCCGACTTCGACGGCGACGGTGAGTTGACGATCTTCGACTTCCTGGCGTTCCAGACGGCGTTCGACGCGGGCTGCTGACCCTAGCGGTTCAGCCGCTGGTTCATCGCGTCCAGACGCTGGCGGTGGATGTCGCGGTCGGGCTCGATGATGGTGAGGGCCTCGACGTGGTCGCGGGCCCTCGTGAACTCGCCGGCGCGCCAGGCGATGGTGGCAGCCAGCTCGCGGAGCGGCGCGTCGAAGGGCTCGATCTGCACCGCCCGGCTGGCCTTGGCGAGGGCCTTGTCGGTTTCGTCACGCTGCATGTAGAGGCGGGCGAGCTCGGCCGCGTACGCGCCCGTGTACTGCGCGCGGGCGTCGAGGTGCTCGAGGTAGCCAATTGTCGTGTCGTCGGCGGGGTCGATGCCGTCTTCGCGGGCGAGCAGGACCAGCATGCGCCGGGGCTCGTCGGCCACGGGCACGGCCTGGGCCCACCGCGTCAGGATGTCGTGCATCTCGGGCGTGGGTCGGCCGTTGTTGCCCTCGAGGCGGTTGCGCGCGAGTTCTTCGATGAGCTGCGGGTGGTCGGGGTAGGCCTCGAGCAGCGCCGTCATCGTCGGGGCCTCGTCGCCCGTGTCGTCCTGGTATTGCTGGGCGAGCTGGTCGAGCGTGGGGTATCGCTCGGGCGGCAGCAGGCCCCAGCCTCGGGCCTGCCGGGCGGCCCAGGCGAGGAACGCTGATTCGAGCTCGTCCTGGTCGATCTCGAGTACGCTCTCGAACGCCTCGCGCTGGGTCTGGCCCCGGGCGTAGGCGTCCATGAGGTCGAGCGGCGCCTGCGAGCCGTAGCGCTCGACGAGGTACTGGTAGAGCCAGGCCGACTGCGCATACGCGAGGCTGCGGTCGCCGGGTCGCTTGGGCCGGATGAAGCCCAGGCTCAGGTCATCGAGCGCGAACAACGCGTCCTTTTCGAGGGCCGCCGTCAGCATGCGGGCGCGGTTCTCGTCCCACGGCCCGTCCTCGAGGAACACGGCCTGCGCCTCGGTGAACCAGTGGGGCACGCGGTTCTTCGTGCGGCTGAGGCCGACCGTGTGCACGTACTCGTGCTGCAAGACGCGGGGCCAGTCATAGCCCTGCGTCGTGCTGCCCGGGTTGGGGCGCGGCGTCTCCATGGCGATCGCCGGCCCGGTGCTCGCGGCGATGGTGAAGATGTCTGGCATGCCCGTGATGCGCACGGCGAACCAGTCGTGGCTGGGCATGAGGTCGATGACGGTCTTGCGGTCGGGCTCGTGGTCGAGGCCGTTGTTGACGGCGCCCGTGATGCGGGCGTGGATGTGCTCCATGACGGGCGCCATCTCTTCGGCCAGCACGGCGTCGGGACCGCTGCGATAGCGGATGGTAAAGTGCTCGGTCTCGATGCGCTCGTAGTTGGCCAGCTCGGTCGCGAGCCGCAGCGTGTTCTTGGCGCGGACGTTGAAGGGGTCGAGGGTCGTCGCTCGCTCCAGGGCGGCGATGGCGGTCTGGTCCTCGGCGGCCTGCATGGCGAGCAGGCCCAGCTCGATCCAGGGCTCGGGCCAGGCGGGCTGGCGCGCGGTCGCTTCCTGCAGGTAGGCCATGGCGGGGGCGTACTGGCGCCAGTCGGCCAATTGGCGGCCGGCCTCGTAGTGGGGCATGGCGCTGCCGGGGGAGAGTTCCTCGAGGGCTGCCAGGAGCTCTTGCTCGGTCTCGGTGTCGCGATAGACGGCGGCGATGGCCAGGCGGAGCGCCAGCGCGTCGCGCATGGTGGAGTAGTCTGCGAGGAGCTCGTCGACGGCCTCGGCGGCCAGGCGCGGCTCCTTCTGACGGAGCAGCGAGCGCGCGCGGATGAGCGCTGCGTCGGGCGAGGTTGCGCCCGGGCGCACGGAGGCGGCGATGCGGTCGAGCTCGTTGGCCACGGCCTCGGCGGCGTCGAAGTTGAACGCGCGGACGTGGCTCTCGCCCAGAGCGCGCCAGGCCGCGGCGCTGGCTGGATTGAGCGAGAGCGTCTCGAGCAACGCCTCGCGCGCCTGGGGGCGGTTGTCGCGGGCGTCGAGCAGCTCCGCTTCGGCCAGGCGCGCGGGCCAGTAGAGGCGGTCGAGCTCGTCGCGCACGGTGGCCAGCAGGTTGGCCATCAGGCCATAGTCGTCGGCGCCCTGCTCGACGCCGACGGTGCGGGCGCGGATGATCAGGACGCGTACGCCTTCGGTGAGTTCTTCGGCACCCTCGGCCCGTTCGCGGGCGAGGCGGGTCATGGCGATGTCGGTGGTGCGGCGGACCGATTCGAGATCGCCGAGGAGCTCGGACGCCTGTGCGCGCACGCGGAGCGCGCGCATGGTTTGGTCGTCCTCGATCAGTTCGAGACCCGCCCGCACGTCGCCGCGGAGGATCATCGCCTCAGCCCGGTCGAGCGGGCTTGCGTCGTCGCTGTCGAGTGCCTGGTGGTTGAGGTCGCCGGCCAGCAACGCGGCGCGGGCCGCGATGGCGGGGTTGGCCAGGTCCTCGGCGGTCCACTGGCCGTGGAAGAGGCGTAGGTCGCGGCGCTCGTCGTCGGTCAGGTACGTGGCGTCGAGGGCTCGCTCGACGGCGGGCGACAGGCTGATGCCGTCGTCCTGCACCCGGTTCTGGGCGATGGCGAGCCCCGCGGCCGCCAGAAGGGCGACCAGCATGGTTCTCGGGCTCTTCCGGTGGGCTCGCATCATGGGATCAACGCCTCCCGACCCCATGTTCTTCGCCCATCCGGGCCGTGCGGCTTGCGGGAAAGCGGCTTCCTAGGGGCGTTCCCTGCCGGTTGTCGGGGTGCTGAGGCGGGTCTCGTTGACGGTCCAGCCTTCGGGCGGCTCGATGGTCAGCAGGTCCTCGCGGGGGGCGTCGTTGATCTTCAAGGGGTGCATGAGCTGGACGATCGAGACGTCGCGCGAGTTGGCGTCGACGGTCCGGCTCATGCGTGGCAGCAGGCGGCCCGAGTCGTCGGCCTTGTACCACAGGCGGATCTCGCTGAACTTCGTGTCAGCACTTGCGCGCCTGGGGACGAGCAGGAGCTGGACCGAGCCCTCGGCGAAACGCATGAGCCCCTCGGCGACGCGGATCTCGGGCAGGTCGAAGGGGTCGTCGGGGTCGAGGTCGTCGCTGGGCTCGAGGCTCTCGGTCGCGGGAACCAGCCGCACGTCGTAGCGGCGGAGGATGTCGTCCTTCTGCTGGCCGATGGGCAGCGGGGGGAAGGGGCCGTCGCCGAGCTCGAAGGGGTCGACGTCCTGGCCTTGCGCAACGATTTCGCGCTTGTTGATCTGCTGCTCGCTGTGGAGCATCTCGGTGAGGAAGCGGCCGTCGAAGGCGATGGTCTGCAGGGCGCGCTCGTCCTCGAAGTAGCGTTCGCCGACCAGGTAGGTGTCGAAGCTGACGGCGAAGCGGCGGTTGGTCGGGCCACCGTCCGATGGCTCTTGCGCAAAGGCGATCTGGCCCGTGCGGCGCTTCAGCGCGCCGCCCAGGTCGGTAATGGTCGTGTAGATGATGCCGCTGGTGAAGGTGCGCAGGCCCTCGTCGGCGTCCTCGAGCGCGGCCAGCACGTCCTCGGCCGCCTCGTACTCGGGCTGGGCCGTGGCGGCCTGGCTCCGCGGCACCGCGACGGAAGATCCAGCCTCTGACTGGTGGGCACAGGCGAGGGGCCCGCCCACGAGCATCGAGGCGGTCAGAACAACGCTCAGCACGTCCGTGCGCATGGTCTTACGTCCCTTCTTCCCCCACGCGGTCATCATTGGGATGCGCTCCTGGGTTCTTGCCTTCATCGGCATCGTTGGCCTCCGGGGCCCTCAGGCGATCGAGGAACCCCTGGAGGAGTGCGGCAGCCGCGATCGAGTCGCGCCGTCGTTTCTTCTGGAGGTGGGTCAGTCCCGAGCCGCCCATGGCCCAGTCGGCCTGCTTGCTGGTCAGGCGTTCGTCGGCGAGGTGTACGGTGCGGCCGAGCGTGGTCCCAAGCCTCTCGGCGAAGACTCTGGCTTTCTTGCTGCGGTCGCTCTCTCGGCCGTCGAGGTGCAGGGGCAGGCCCACGACCAGCTCGAGGCGAGGGCTCTTGCCGTACTCACGGGCGACTTCCTTCTCGATCGCGTTGATGAGCTTCTCGCCGCCCTCGTGTTCGATGGGGATCTCGAGGGTCTTCCACGGCGAGGCGACGTTGGTGTGGTCGTCGCCCACGGCCAGGCCGGTGCGGCGGTCGCCCAGGTCGATGGCGATGTAGCGCGTGATGGCGGGGCCGAAGCCCATTACATCAGCGTCTCGGGCAGCGTCGCGTGCAGGTCCTTCAGCGCTTCGGCCCGGGCGCTGGGCATGATCAGCGTGGCGCCCCTCGTGTGCACGACGACCATGTCCTCGCAGCCCAGCAGGGCGATGGTGTGGCCCGGCTCGTTGTTCACGACGAGGTTGCCGCTGCTCTGGTGTGCGATGGCGCTGGCGTCCTCGGCGATCGGGGCGACGCGGTTCTCGCTCGGGTCGGCCGAGAGCGTCGCGGCGTAGCTGGCCCACGAGCCGACGTCGAGCCACGAGACGTCCATGCGCAGCGTGGCGACGGAGATGGCGCCGCCGACGGCGTTCTTCGCGGCGTGCGTGGTCGCCGGCTCCATCACGGCGTAGTCGACGCTCTTCTTGGGAAGCTCGGGATACACGCGGTGCAGCACGGCGTCGCGGTCCTCGGTGTCCCAGGCGCGGGCGATCTCCATCAGGCCGTTGTGGGAGGCGGGCAGGAAGCTCTTCAGGCAATCGAGGAACGTCTGGGCCTTCCACACGAACATGCCGCTGTTCCAGCCGTAGACGCCTTCCTTGATGTACTGCTTGGCGGTCGCCTCGTCGGGCTTTTCGACGAACTTCTCGACGTGGTAGCCCAGGTCGCTGGTGCCCTCGATTGCGCCGGCACGCTTGACGTAGCCGTAGCCGGTGGCGGGATGGGTTGGTTCGATGGAGAACGTGACGAGCGTGCGGGGCTCGCGCTCGACCAGTTCGAAGCCCTGCCGGACGACCTCCTGGAACGTCGCGACCGGCTCGATGACGTGGTCGGCCGTCATGACGCAGAACGACGCCTGCGGGTCCTTGCTCGCGAGCACGGCGGCCGTCAGCCCCACGGCATTCACGGTGTCACGCCCGACGGGCTCGCCCAGGATCTGGTCCTTCGAGAGCGAGGACAGCACGGCCGCGACGTCGTCGCGGTAGCGTTCGAGCGTGCAGACGAGGAGGTTCTTCTCGGGCACCAGGCCGTCGAGCCGCCCGGCCGACACTTCGATCAGGCTCCGCGGCGTCGAGCGGCCGGGTTCGGCCAGGAAGCGCAGGAGCTGCTTCGGTTGCGCCTTGCGGCTCATGGGCCACAGGCGCGTGCCCGAGCCCCCGGCCATAACCATCGCGTAGCGGTGTGCGTCCATCGAGGCACCGTATGCCGCGCTGCCGGGAGCGTCTCAGAGCGAGAGTGCGAGCGATACGAGCTCGGACGCCTCGACGTCCTTTGCATTCCGCTTCTGCCGCGCGAGCGTGACCTTGCGCGACGCTTCGGCGGGCTGCTCGCCCAGCGCGATGAGGGCGCGCACGGCATCCTCGGCCTGCGGGTCGCTCGGCGCGGCCTTCACTTCGACGGACGATTCCATCTCTTCGATCGCGAGCTTGTCGCGGAAGGCCTGGCCGAGTTCCTCGACCAGCGTCTTGGCGAGCTTGGCGCCGATCTCGGGCAGGCGCTTCAGGCCGACCTCGTCGCCCCGCGCGATCATGGCGGCGACCTGCGTGGGGGGCTCGGCGAGCGCGCGCAGGGCCTTGCGGTGGCCGAGGCCCCTGATCTGCGTCATCGCCTCGTAGACCTCGCGGTCGGCGGCGGTCGCGAAGCCGAAGAGGCGGGGGAGGAAGGTGGCGCCCTGGTTGGGGCTCTCCAGGACGTGCACGGTAGAGAGTTGCACGGTGGCGCCAACCCTGCCGATCTGGCCATCGAGGTAGGGCGGCAGCAGCACGTCATACGACACACCAGAGGCGGTGGCGATCGTTGCCTTGCCCTTCTGGATGTCCGCGATGGTGCCATGGAGGTGCGCGATCATGGATGGGGTCCCCTCTGTGGCATCCGTGCCGGATCAGGATATCCGCGGCGAGGCGCGGATGATGCGGTTTTCGGACGCGACGGTGGCGTCCATGGCGTGCGTTGTTTCTGTCACGGCTTCCGTGATGGAAGCGTTGGTGGTCGTGAAGGAAACCATGGGAGCCATGAAGGGAAGCACAACAACCATGATGGGAACAACAGCCGTCATGTCGGGATGCGCAGGAGCCATGATGGGAACCACGGTCACGATGATGCAAAGCGCAGCTCCCATGCTGGACGCCACGGGGCCCATCACGAATATCACAGGTCCGAGCGCGCGCAACGCACGGGCTGCGCTGCGCGATCCTGGGGCCGCGATGGACTCCGCGAGCCCGTGAGGCGCACGCATGAGCTCCGATGCCTCGCCGATTCCTGCGTGCGACGAGCCTTCGGCGGCCTCCACCGGGTGTTGGGAGCCCTAGAAACCCGCCATGCAAGGCGGAGCCCCATCCCCGCAAGCCAGCCTCACGCGCCAGGTCCTGGTGGTGGTTCTCGTCCTGGGCATGGTCCTTGCCCTGGTTGCCGGGGCCTTCGCGCCGGCCCTGCCGGGCAGCGCCGTCGTCACGCGGGTGGGGACGCTGGTCGTCGGTGCCCTCTGCGCCCTCGGGCTCATCGTCCTCTTGCGTCCGCGCGGCTCTGCCGACATGCCTGGGGCCAGACCCCACTGCCCCCAGTGCGGACAGGACCTGACCGAAGTCCGAGCCGGGGTCAGCGGACGCACGACCTGCCCTGCGTGCGAGATGACCTGGGCCCTGCCGCGCGACCGCGCGGTATGGGAGAAGGACGCGTCGGCCCCGGCGATCGAGGGTTCGGGCGCGGCGGTGCCCGGTCCGGGCCCTGTCGCCGGACGCGTCGGCGGGGCGCGGTCGAGCCGCAGGGCCCGGCGTCGCGTCGCGGCCCGGTGGACGGTGATCTTCTTTGTCTACTTCTTCGTGGCCGCCCTCGTGGTCCCATTTGGCTGGTACTTCGTGCCCTCGATGAGCGTGCAGCACGCCATCAACGCCGCCCTGGTGATCGGCTTCCTTCTTCCGGGCATCATCGTGGTCGCGGGCGTCTTTGCCTGGCTCCGCGCGGGTCGCGCCTCGATCGCCCAGCCCTGCCCATCGTGCGGCTACGACCTGACCGGCCTGGACCGCACCAGACCCGGGGGCGCAGCGTGTCCCGGGTGCGGGGCGGGGGTGTGACCTATGGGCCGGTCGACGGATGGCTACGCCATCGGGATGTCAACCCTCAGGTCCGAAGCGCACTTCTTCGCATCCGCGTAGCCCGCATCCGCATGCCGGAAGACGCCCATCATGGGGTCGTTGGTTAGCACGCGCTCCAGGCGTCGCGCCGCCTGAGGCGTTCCGTCCGCCACGATGACCTGGCCGGCGTGCTGGGAGAATCCGATGCCCACGCCGCCGCCGTGGTGGAAGCTGGTCCAGCTTGCGCCGCTCGCGATGTTCACGGCGAAGTTCAGCAGCGACCAGTCGCTCACGGCATCGGTGCCGTCCTTCATGGCCTCGGTCTCGCGGTTGGGGCTGGTCACGCTGCCGCAGTCCAGATGATCGCGGCCGATGACGATGGGTGCGCTCACCTTGCCCGACTTGACGAGGTCGTTGAAGATCAGGCCGGCCTTGTCGCGCTCGCCCAGGCCCAGCCAGCAGATGCGGGCGGGCAGGCCCTGCCAGCCGAAGCGCGGGGCGCAGTTTTCGAAGTCGCCGGCTTGCAGCGCGTCGGGGTTGGCGTGGCAGCCGAGGATCCAGTCGTGCAGGCGGGCGTTGTAGTCGTTGGCGTCGCGCGGGAAGGCGTCGAGGATGGCCTTGTCGGTGACGTAGATGTCCTCCGGATCTCCCGAGAGGGCGACCCACCGGAAGGGCCCGCGGCCCAGGCAGAACTGGGGGCGGATGAAGGCGGGGACGAAGCCGGGAAAGTCGAAGGCGTTCTCGACGCCCGTGTCCTTGGCGCGCTGGCGGATGTTGTTGCCGTAGTCGAAGGTGATGGCGCCGCGCTGCTGGAGCTCGAGCATGGCGCGCACGTGGCGGGCCATGCTGGAAAGGGAGAGCTTCTGGTAGGCGTCGGGGTCGTCCTGGCGCGCCTGCCTGGCCTGCTCGAACGCGTACTCGATGGGCGTGTAGCCCTCGAGCGGGTCGTGGGCGCTCGTCTGGTCGGTGAGTGCGTCGACCGTTTCGTTGCGCTCGATCAGGCGCTCGAGCAGCTCGATGGCATTGCACTCGACGCCGATGCTCCTGGCGTCGCCGAGCTTCTTACACTCGAGGGCCCGATCGATCGCGGCGTCGATGCCATCCACGATTTCGTCGAGGTACTTGTCGTGCTGGCGTTTCTTCAGGCGGGAGAGGTCGACGTCGGCGATGAGGCACACGCCGCCGCACAGCGTGACGGCCAGCGGCTGGGCGCCGCCCATGCCGCCGCAGCCAGCGGTGACGCAGAGCCTGCCCTTCAGGGTTCCGCCGAAGTGGTCGCGGGCGCACTGGGCGAAGGTCTCGTACGTCCCCTGCAGGATGCCCTGCGTGCCGATGTAGATCCAGCTTCCCGCGGTCATCTGACCGAACATCATGAGCCCGGCCTTCTCGAGTTCGTCAAAGTGCTCCTGGGTTGCCCAGTGGGGCACGAGGTTGCTGTTGGCGATGAGCACGCGGGGGGCGTCTTCGTGCGTGCGGACGACGCCGACGGGCTTGCCGCTCTGCACGAGCAGGGTCTCGTCTGTCTCAAGCCGCTTGAGCGTGGCGATGATGGCCTCGTAGCTGGGCCAATTGCGGGCCGCCCGGCCGCGGCCGCCGTAGACCACCAGGTCCTCGGGCCGCTCGGCGACCTCTGGGTCGAGGTTGTTCATGAGCATGCGCATGGCGGCCTCGGCCTGCCAGGTCTTGCAGGTCTTGGTCGAGCCACGCGGGGCGCGGATGGCGGTGGGCGTCGTCGTGGTCGTCATAGCGGATTATTCGCCCGCGAACTCGAAGATGTCGGCGAACGCGCCGCCCCGGATGAGTGCCGAGACCGCCTCGATGGCCGGGGCCGGGCTGCGGTCGGCCGAGAAGGAGGGCACGACGGATCGGATTCGTTTCAGCGCCTCTTCCACCGCTGGGCCGGACTTGAGCGGGCGGTGGAACTCGATGCCTTCGGCGGCGCAGATCATCTCGATGGCAACGACGCTCTCGGCGAGTTCGAGCGCTCGAGCGGCCTTGGCAGCGCTGCGAGGCCCGAAGCTGTTGTAGTCCTCGATGCCGGCGCTGGTGGGCAGGTTGATCACGCTGGCGGGGCTGGCGAGGCCCGCGATCTCGTTGACCAGCGCGGCCGCGGTGTATTGGGCGATCATGAGCCCGCTGTGCAGGCCCGGGCCGTGCGAGAGGTAGGGCAGCAGGTGGGTCTCGGGGTCGCTGGCGGCCAGGATGGCAAAGACGCGGCGCTCGCTGATGCCCGCGACGTGGGCGATGGCGATCGCCAGCGTGTCGAGCGGGATGGCGATGGGCATGCCGTGGAAGTTGCCGGCGCTCACGACGTCGAGCGTGTCATCGTTGTCGAAGAGCAGCGGGTTGTCGGTGACGGCGCCCAGCTCACGCAGGGTTGCCTCATGAACGTAGTTGGCCGCGTCGTTCGCGGCTCCGAGTACATAGGGAGCGCAACGGAACGAGTACGGATCCTGCACTCGTGGATCATCGGTGCGGTGGCTTGGCAGGATCTCGCTGCCTGCAAGAAGTCTCTGCAGGTTCGCAGCGACCGTGCCCGTCTTGGTGTTGTTGCGAGCCATGTGGACCCGTGGCTGGAGATAGGAATCGGTCGCGCGGAAGGCATCGATCGACATGGCGTTGGCAACGAGCGCCGCATTCGTCAGGCGGCTGTAGTCTTCGAGCAGGAGCGCCGCCCGCGCCGCCATCAGGTGCGTGCCGTTGATGAGCGCGAGCCCTTCCTTCGCCTCGAGCGTCAGCGGCTCGATGCCGGCGTCCCGCGGCGTGCGGCCGTCCATCGTCGGCGCCTCGCCCATCATCGAGAGCACGGCGTGCGCGAGAGGTGCAAGATCTCCCGACGCGCCGACCGAACCGAGCGAGGGGACAACAGGCGTGAGCCCTGCATTGAGCCAGGCGAGGATCGTCTCGACCACGACGGGCCGAACGCCCGAGTACCCACGCGAGAGCGACGCGGCGAGCAGGAGCATCATGCCGCGGACGACGTCCTGGCCGAGTGGCTCTCCCACGCCGGCGGCATGGCTGCGGATGAGGTTGGCTTGGAGCTCGCGGAGCTTCTCGGAGTTGATTCGGGTGCGGGCGAGCGAGCCGAAGCCGGTATTGATGCCGTAGTAGGCGTTGCCGTCGGTGGTGAGGGCTTCGAGCTTCGCACGGGTGGCACCGAGCCGCTCCATGACGGCCGGCGACACGGCGACGGGCCTGCCCCGCCGTGCGACTGCCACGAAGTCGTCGATCGAGAGTGCGGATGCGTCGAGCAAAAGGGGGGATTCGTTTGGCATCGGGGCGATTCTTGGCGTGTCGTCTGGGCCGGCATGGCGAGGTGATGCCGATTCCGCCATCGGTGGACTCCCGAGCAAGTAAAGTGTATACTAACTATCGATGGCGGACATGCCACACGACGACGCAAGGCGAGAGCTGTCAGAGGTTCGCGCGCAGCTGCGGGCCCTGCAGCACCGGCTCGACGCGATCGAGACCCGGCTGGCGTCCGAGGAGCTCACGACGGAGGAGCCTGCGGCCGCCGAGCCGCCGGTCGACGAACCCGCGGCCGAGGAGCCTCGGGCGAAGAGCCTGTTCGAGGAACTCCGCGAGAAGAAGATGGCCGCGGCGAGTGCGCGAGATGATGCGCCGCCGGTGGCTCCCGCGCCGCCGCTGCCGGTCGACGAACACGAGGACGGTGATCCGGAAGAGCAGGCACGGCGCGCGTGGAACCTGTCGGAGCTCGAGTGGCTGGTGGGGGCCAAGGGCATCGTGCTGGCCGGCGTGCTGGTGCTGGTCATCGCCGCGGGATTCTTCCTGAAAGAAGCCTGGGATCGTGGCTGGGTCGATCAGGTGCCCGGCTGGGTCCGGTGCGCGCTCGGTGCCGCGTTCGGCATCGGCCTCGTCGCCGTCGGCGAGGTGTTCCGTCGGCGGATCAACGACCTCGCCTCGAGCGGCGTGAGTGCGGCGGGCCTGGCGGTCGTCTTCGGCTCGATCCTCGCGGCTGCGCGGATCTACGAGCTCATGCCGATCCCGGTGGCGTTCGTACTGCTTGCGCTCACGTCGCTCTCGGGCGTGCTGCTTGGGGCGCTCTCGAACCGCGTGCTGCTGTCGGGGCTGTCGCTCATCGGCGCATTCGTCGTGCCGCTGGTCGTGCGGACTGACTCGCCGTCGTACGTCGCGCTGCCGGCGTACCTGCTGGCGCTACTGGCGATGGGGCTCGTGCTGGCGGGCTGGAAGGGCCACGGTTTCGCCATCATCCGCCGGCTCGCGTGGTGGGGCACGGCCGTCATGGGCACGCTCTGGGGCCTTAGCGTGCTGGAGGACCGGCTGGCGCCCGTGGTCGTGTTCGCGTCGCTCGTGTGGGCGATGACGATCGCCGAGCTCTATGCGTCGGCGCGCTTCTTCGCCCGACTGCGTCCGAGCGTCGATTGGCCCGACGAATCGAGCGCCGGTTTCGTGCGCACGGAGCCGGGCGAGGCGATCCGGTTCGATCTGCTGGCTCTCTGGACGCCCGAGGCGCGGTGGATCAACTCGGTCTTTGGCGTGACGGTGTGGGCGGTGGTGCTCATGGCGGTCGCGGTCCACGAGCACGCGGCGGGGCTTGTGTGGGTCGTGCCCGGGGCGTTGATGCTCGCGTCGATTGCCGTCGCGCTGGCCAGTGCGCCGGGCCGGTCGTTGTGGACGAACCACCCGTCGGCACGGTCTGCCCTCGCGACGGCGCTGGTCATCGACGCGGCTGCGTTGCTGGCGATCACGATCGCGACGGGGCTCGGCGGCGCGGCGGAGGTCATTACCTGGGCCCTGGTGGGCCTGGCCGCGGTCGCGTTCGGCGTGCGCGTGCGATTCGCCGCGGCGAGCGTGCTGGGCCTGCTCTTCATGGGGTTCGGGCTGGCGCGGGTCGTGACGTTCGACCTTGGGCTTGCAATCGTCGACCTGCAAGACGAGGCGCTCGCGTCGACAGCATTGCTGGGCCTACGAGTCACGTCGTGGTCGGCCCAGGTGTTCGTCGTGTCGGCCGCCATCGCTGTTGCGGCGTTCCTGTTGCGTCGGTCGCGCTACCGGCAGGCCACGGCGATCACCGCGCTGGCGGCCGCGGCGTTTGCGCTCATCGGGCCCGGCAGTGAGGCGCTCTCGCTCGGCGCGGCGTGGGCCATCGTGGGCGTGCTCGCCGCCCATGGAGCGGTTGCCGTGCGGCGGCTCGATCTGCGAAACGCGGCCGCGGCGATCCTCGTGCTCGGCACGGGCGTTTCGTCGTTTGCAGCAACGGCGGCGCTCAAGAGCGCCCGGCTGCTGCCGGCCGACGTGGTGGTCTCGTGGACCGATGCGTCGTGGTCGCTGCTGTTCGTCGGGCTCGCGTGGATCGCGGCGAGCGGCGTCCGCCGGGTGCCCCCGGTCGTTCGCATGGTCTCGGTCGGCGTGGCGCTGGCGGCTTTCGCCGAGATGCTCCTGGGAGACGGAACACCGTTTGGCAACCTGGTCGTCGGCTGGTCGCTTCTGGTCGCGGGCGTTTCGGCACTGGCGGTCGTCGATTTGCGGGTGTTGCGGTCCTGGTTGCTTGCAAAGCTCTCGTGCGGCGCGGCGCTGCTGATGGCGGCGATCTGGGTGGGGCACCGCGTGGCGACGGACTGGGGCGACATCGACGCGGTCCCGCTGCTGCACCGTGCGATCGCGTCCGGCTTTATCGTCATGGCGTCGCTGCTGGCCGTCGGCTGGAGGCTGGGACGCTCGAGAGATGTTGACGGCGTGCCATGGGACCAAGCTGCGGTGCGTCGCGCGCTTCGGAGGTCGGCATTCGTCGGTGTGGGCGTGCTGGGCTTCGTGCTCAGTTCGTCGGAGGTCTACCGCTCCGTCGACTGGATGGGCGTTGCGGGTGAGGCGGCGCCGAATGCGGCGCTCTCGGTCTGGTGGGCGCTGTACGCCGTGGCGACGATCGCGCTGGGCGTGCGGCTGGCCGGGGGCATCGCGGCCGTGCGGTGGGCGGGCCTCGCGCTGCTTGGCGTCACGGCGATCAAGGCCGTGCTGCTCGACATGGCAGCCCTCGACGGCCTGACACGGATCATCGGCTCGGCGGTGGTGGGGCTGATCCTGCTCGGGGCGGGCGTGGGATACGCGGCCATGATGGGGCGTGTGAAGACGCCGAGGACGGTTGGCTCGCAGCAGGGAGGAACAACTCCGGACGACGACACGTTCAACCGGCCGAACTCCCGGAGATGAACGCATGCCCACCACCAGCCACACCATCGAATGCCCCAGCGGCTATGCGCTAGCCGCCAAGCTCGACGAGCCGGAGGGCGAGGTGGTGGGCTTCGCAGTGTTTGCGCACTGCTTCACGTGCTCGAAGGACTCGATCGCAACGTCGCGCGTGTCCCGTGCGCTCGCGGCGCGGGGCATCGGCGTGCTACGGGTCGACTTCACCGGGCTCGGCCGGAGCGAGGGCGAGTTCGGTGACTCGACCTTTACGGGCAACGTGCAGGACCTGCGCGCCTCGTGCGCGTGGCTCAGCGAGAACCGGATGCCCCCGGGCCTGCTCATCGGTCACAGCCTGGGCGGCGCCGCGGTGCTGGCGCTCGCTGGCGGAGGCGGCGACGAGATCTCGAGCGTTCGGGGCGTGGTGACCATCGGCGCTCCGGCGGACCCCGAGCACGTCACGCACCTGTTCGATGCCGGGCTCGAAGAGATTCGCAGGGCGGGCTCGGCCGAGGTCAGCATCGGCGGTCGGCCGTTCCGCGTCGGGGCCGGGCTCGTCGAGGACCTGCAGCAGCAGGACCCGCAGCGGATGATCGCGAACCTGCGCCGGGCACTCATGATCTTCCACTCGCCGGTTGACGCGATCGTGGGCATTGAAAATGCCGCGAAGATCTACGGTTGGGCCAAGCACCCCAGGAGCTTCGTGAGCCTGGACAAGGCCGATCACCTGCTGACGAACAAGGACGACGCCGAGCTCGTGGCGGGCATGCTGGCGGCGTGGGCGAGGCACTTGCTCGGCGGGTAGGCGTGCTCCACGCGAGTAGGGTGACGCGAGCGCACGCCCGACCTGCGATCGGTTTTCGCGCTCGTGGAACGAATGGGTCTTTATCCACTCGCGAGTCGATGCTCGATTTGCTTGATCCGACCTCCGGGGGACACCGCGTGAAGGGCATCGGCGTCCCAAACGAAGAACGCCCGCCACGGTCCAGGCTGGATCGCGGCGGGCGTTGTGCTTCGAGGTGCAGGATGACTTATCCGCAGGCCGTGGCGAAGTCGTTCTGGAAGGCCAGGAAATCGAAGATGTTGAGTTGGCCGTCGCCGTCGAAGTCGGCGGCGGGGCTGCCCGCGTCGAACAGATTCTGATACTCAAGGAAGTCGAAGAGGGTCAATTCACCATCGCCGTCGAGGTCAGCCCGGCAACGATTGAGCAGGTCGGCCGCCATCGCCGCCACTTGGCCGGACGTAGCGGTGCCCTCGTAGATGCGAACTTCGTAGATCACGCCGTCGAAGGGTCGCTCGCCTTGGCTCTCGTTGCCGAGCATGATCTTGTAGTCTTCCCAGCCTGCGAAGCCGCCCTCGAAGCCTGAAAGGCTGCCGGCGATCCGGCCATCGACGTATGCCAGGAGCGTCCCGGTGTCGATGTCGTAGGTGAGCGCGAGGTGGATGGTCTGGCCCGCATCGATCAGTCGATCTTCCAGGTGCAGGCGGCGGACGCCCGAATCCGTCGTGCGAAGGCGAATCTCGAGCTCAAAACGGTCACCCACGGGGTCGGCCAGCACGCTCAGGTTGCGGTCCTGGACGTCCGTCCCATCGGACCACGAGAAGATGCGGCCGCCGCTGGCATGGGCGTCATCGATGCGGAACAGGGTTTCGAACGTCATCTCGTCGTCGACGTTCAGGATGTCCTTCAGCCCGCGGGCCGTGGACCTGGATTCCGTAATCGCCATTGTCTGGCCATCCGCGACGTCCTGCATGAACTCGAGGCCGGTACCGAAGCGATGATCGTCGATCCAACGGACGCTTCCGCGGTCCTCATCGATCTGAAGGTCGATGTTGCCCATCAGGTCGTACACGTCCTGGCCTGCCTGCTCATTGAATGCCCACTCGGTCAGGCACTCCAGCGTTGCGACCGGATCGCGCTCGATGCAGCCAAGGAACTGGGCGGGCAAGTTTTCTCGGTCGGCCCAGCTCCGCTTGAGTCGGTTCCAGCTCGTCAGGCAGTTGTCCCGGTCGTAGGTCGTTTCGACCACGGTCGGATGCGTCCAGTAGCCAATCAGATCGGCAAAGCCAACGCCGAAGAAGTCGGCACCCGCCGTCGGGAAGCGGGGGTCGTGGTCGATGATGTCCGTGGCGTCGATGGTAAACCCAAGCGTCCGGCTGCCGTCGGGATTGTCCACGTCCATCAGGTCGATGACGAACGAAGGATCGATGAGGCTGCACGCGATGAGGTCGCCGCCATCCGCGGCGCCGTCTCCGTCCCCGTCCTCGAAAGAGCGAATCCGGGTCGCGTCGTCGGCACCACCGTTGTAGGTGTAGACCGAGAGGCGCGTGTCGCCTTCGCGCGTCGCATCGAGGTAGAAGATCGCATACTCCCCCGTCGAGCCCTCGCGCGGCATCGGTCCGTCGTTGACGATCGTCGTGAAGCCATTGGCCAGCATGCCGTCGACCGGGTCGAGCGTCACGTTGTACGTAAACCGCTTCGTCGACGCGTTGAAGACCGAGACGATCTCGCGAACGTCGCCTGCCTCCGTTTGGCCGGGCGGGTCGATCGAGACGTGCGAGTACTCGTCGATCGACTCGCATGTCGTATCTTCTCCGCGAAAATCACCGCCTCGGCGCGCGCACTCGAGGTCGCTGAGCTCTTCGCAGCCCGAATCCGGCAGGCAGCAGGCACCCAGCAAGCCCGAAGCATTGATGACCTGTCCCTTGGCGCCACCGGTGAAGTCGCGATCGAAGCCCATGAAGTCGCCATCCTCAGCTTGCACGGGCACGCTCACTCGATCGGTGTCGAACCGGTCGGCAAGCAGTCCGCCGAGGACGTCTCCGCTGAGCACGTAGGTGAAGTTCGTTTCGCCCGGCTCTGCCGAGAACCTCACGCGATCGATCGCTACGTCGAGCAGCAGTCCGTCGAATTCGATGCCGTCGAGCACGACACGTCCTGTGACCGAGAGCGTGTTGGCCCCGGTGGGGTCGAGTTCGCCGGCTGCATCGATGGCAAAAAGCGCCACCGTTTCACGGCCTTCGCTCCCTGGGAAGACAAACGACGGCGGCGTGCCGGGCCCGGGCGTCACGAACAACGTCGAGGCGGTCATCGTGACCTCGCCCGTGGCTGCCTCGTACGCCGTCATGCCCTGGCTGTCGAAGTCAATGAACGGAAAGCCCTGGGCCAGGGCACGGCTGCTAGCCAGCAGCAGCAAGATAGCAGTTGCGGCCAGCGCGACCGAACGGCACGGATTTTTCGTCTGCATCGTTGCCTACCCCCGGTGCCATCGCACCTACACGTGAAAGCACCACGCCCGTAGACGTGGACAAGATTTGATTTCTCCGACTGAAGTTGTTGCCCTGGTCAGCGCCTACGGCGGCGGGCTGCCAGCAAACCAGCACCCAGAACCGCCAAGCTAGCCGGTGCTGGCACCGGACGACCGATGTCTGCGAGACCCGCCGTGGTGCGGAAGTTCCGGTCGAACGATCCGCCAAAGGTACCGTCGGTGCCGGCGATGATGCCAATCTGATCGCCGTAGAGCCCAGAGAGCGTGCCGCCGGTGGTGCCGATGATGAGTTCCAACACGCCCGTGCGACCGCTGCTTCCAAAGTCGATGACGCCCTCGCCCGTGAGCAGGGTTTCAATCCTTCCGCCATCGATGAAGCTGCCACTGATCGAGAGTCGGGCGCCCGAGGCGATGCCCGAATCATCGACCGACACGTCGATGTTGATCTCGGGGTCGAAGATGGGATTGAAGCCGACAACCGGGCTCGTACCCGACGTGTCGAAGAGCGTCACGCCGGAGACGTCGGTCGTGGCGATGCTCAGCAGGTCAAGGTCGGCGTCGTACTCGACGAGCGTCGAAAACACGGTCATGTCCGGGCTGGGTTCCAGCACCAGACCAATAGGATCGGCCGCCGCCATTGCCGAGAATCCGGCAACGGCACCAGCACACAGGGCCAGGTAACGCATATCTCTTGTCCTCTCTGCCGCACACATCGTGGCTCGTTTCCTAGGCGAACCACCGCGGTAATGGGGTTATACCGGATCGCGGCATCGCTGTCAAGCCCATATGACGTTACCAAACACCAAATTCGTCGATTGTTACCCAACCTCAAACAATGGACTCCAGAGGCGTCGATAGTGTGGCATGGGCAACAGTGAGTCACCGTTCCTCAGGGACCGCACGCGTCTGATTGCCGCCATCAGCTTCGGGGTGGCATTGACTTGCTTCTCCGTCTACGCCATCTTGCGGGGCAACGCCGAGTTCATCTTCTACGGCGTGGTGCTGGTCATCCTTGCCGTTGCCGTCTTCATGCTCGATCGCCGGGTGGGACTTTCTCACGCGGCAATCTGGGGCCTGCTCGTGTGGGCCGTGCTGCACCTGGCGGGCGGCAACGTGCCCGCCGGCGAGGCAGGGGTGCTCTACAACTTCCGGCCCGCGGAGTGGCTGCCGAAGTATGACCAGGCCTTGCACGCGTTTGGCTTCGCGGTGGCGACGCTGGTGTGCTGGGAGTGCCTCCGCCGTGCTCTGGTGCGCGACGATGGTGCTCCGCCGAGGGCGACGACGGGGCTGGCGATCGCGTGCGTGCTCATGGGCATCGGGCTCGGCGCACTCAACGAGGTGGTTGAGTTTATCGCCGTGCTGACGATGCCCGAGACGAACGTCGGTGGCTACATGAACACCGGATGGGACCTGGTGAGCAACCTCACCGGCGCGGCGGCCATGGGGGTGTGGATCCGGCTGCGGGGTTGAATTCGAGTTGATCCGGAAGTCAGCCGGTCGTGTCGATCGACGTGCCGAGGCGGGCGACGCTGGTGCTCGTCGCGGCACTGTTGGCCAGCGCGGGATTCGTATAGAAAGGCAGCGAGCCGCCGCGGCCCCGGACCTCCCCCGAGACGTAGTCCATCGGGGCATCGACGCGTGCGGCGACGAGCTTGCCCATCTCTCGCTGGGCGGCAGAGGGCGTGGTTGCTTGCAAGCCCGGAACGCCGTACGTCGCCGGTGAGGCCTGGATGCCGGGGCTCTTGCTGAGCCGCTCCGCGGCCTTGGTGAAACTGATGACGTCGGTCGGCTGGTTCGTGCGGACGGCGTTCGGTGCCGTCGGCGTAACTCGCAGCGACCTCGTCGCACCCTGCAGGGCGGCAAGCGGGTTCTGTCCGGATACGCCTGAGACGTCGGTCATCGGTCGCCCCATATCGACCGGTCGGCGGGCCGGCCTCCAGCTATGGATCGTCGATCCTCAGCCGCCCGCTGCCTCGCGGAGCATGTCGGCGATGGGGCCGCTCGAACCCGCCCGGTCCATCGCCCCGCGGCCGCTGGCGTCGACGGCCTCCACGTTGGCGCCGCCGCCGAGAAGGACGAGGACGACCTCGAGGTGCTGCGCGCCCGCGGCGTGCATGAGGGCGGTCGTGCCCTCGGCGTCGGTGTGGTCCACGTCGGCTCCGGCTTCGAGCAGCAGGGCCGCCGGCTGGTGTGCTCCGCTGCGGGCGGCGTGGATCAAGGCCGTGCGACCACGATCGTCTTCGATCGATGGATCGGCACCGGCCCCGAGGAGCGTCACGACGACATCCGGAGAACTCCGCTGGGCCGCATGCATCAGTGGGGTGTTGCCGGAACTCGACTGCAGGTTCACGTCCGCCCCTGCCTCCAGCAACGCAAAGACGGCCGCATCATGGCCATCGCGGGCCGCGAGCATCAGGGCCGTGGAGCCAACCTCGAACTGGGGGGAGGCGTCAGCATCGACGTCGGCTTGGCTTGCGGCGGCGTCGGCGCGGACGCCCATGCTGGTCAGATTCTCGATGGTTGCGACGTCGCCAGCGGCTGCGGCGCGGAGGAGCCGGACGTGGGCTGGTTCATCGGCTGGCTCGATCTGGGGCGCGGTCGTGGCTTCGTCGTCAGAGCCGGCGGCAGTGGTCTCGCTCGCTTCGCCCTGCGCTGCCTCCTGCGCGTCCTCGGGAAGGGGCACCTCGCCGGGCGGCATGAGGATGGCAACCAGGATGAGCGCGACGCCGACGATCGCGACGCCGATGAGCACGAAGTGGCCCTTGAGATTGTTCATGCCGAAAGCCCCCTGCAGATGGGCCGCCCGGAACGGCCTCGGATGGGTGATCGCAGCACGGTAGCCCGCCGGCGGATGGGGTTCCGGCGGTGAACGCGCGTGCCTGTCGTTTGTCGGTTGTTGGTCGAAGTGCGGATGAATGGGCCCGGTGGGACTCGAACCCACACTGGAGTTTCCTCCAAGCGGATTTTAAGTCCGCCGCGTCTGCCGATTTCGCCACGGGCCCGTGGCTCGTGCGATGGTACGGCCGCCGGGCTCTCTTCCTTTGGACGTCTCATCCGGCGACGCTGTCGATCAACTCTTGCAGCCGCTCGCGGGTCTTCTCGACCTGCTCGCGACAGATCGTGTGTGGCAGGTCGGGGTAGCTCTCGAGCGCCACCTCGGCGTTCATGGCACGCAAGACGCGAGCCGTCTGCTCGACGCGGGCCCACGTGACGCGCGGGTCCCGCTCGCCGCTGGAGAGGTCGACCGGCGTTCCCTCGAGGTCGCCGTGGGGTTGAAAGACGTGCTTGTGGTTGCCGATCAACCCACCGCTATACCCGACGATCATGCCGTAGCGACGCGGGTAGCGGTAGGCGAAGTGCGTGACGAGGCACGCGCCCTGCGAGAAGCCGCCCAGCACGCATCGCTCGGGCGGCAGCCCGAGCTTGGCCAGCTGGCTGAGAAGCGACTCGATTACGCTGAACGCGCTCTCGATGAACGGCTCGTTCTTGTCGAAGTCCATCGTGAACGGCTGGGGATACCACGAGTGCTTCTCGCTGGGCAGATCGCTGGCAGTGGGGGCCAGGTAGCACACGCCGTCGAGTCGATACGCATCGGCCAGCGCCAGCACGTCTTCTGGTCCCGCGCCGCGGCCGTGCAGCAAGATCATGGCGATGGCCGCGTCCTCTGGCCCTGCTCCGGCGTGCAGCACGGCGCCGCCGGCGTGCGGTGGCGTTTCCAGAGAAGTGTCAAACCGGTCGTTCGTTGTCGCGTCCATGCGTCAGTTCTCACCGTCAAGCGGTAGCAGGTGTGCCTCGATCTCGGCACGTCGTGGCTCGTGCTGTGGTGGCAGGACGAGCTTCGAGCCCAATTCAACCATCGGCTCGTCGGCATCGAAGCCCGGGCCCTCGGTGGCGATCTCGAAGATCACGCGGCCGGGCACGCGGAAGTAGATCGAGTGGAAGTACACGCGGTCGATGACCGGTGTCGCCGCCACGTTGTGCTCGGCCAGCCGATCGACAACCGCCAGCAGCGCTTCGTCGTCGGCGACACGCCAGGCGACGTGGTGCACCGTGCCCGCGCCCATCGGTTTCTGGTCGCCGGCGTCCTCGACCAGATCAAGCCGCCGGCCGGGCGCGCCATCGAGCAGCGTGAGGCGCTGCGTGCCGCCCTGTGCATCGGCGGAAGCAAAGCCGAGGGCCGACCGTAGGAAGTCGCCGGTCTCGCCCGCATCGCGCACGTACAGCGTAACGGCGTCCACCGTCCGGATCGCGTGTTGGGCGTCGACGCCGCCCTCGGTCCACGGCTCGCCAACGCCGGCAACATTGGCCTCGCAGATGCCCAACTCCATGCCGTCGGGGTCCTCGAAGTCGAGGCGAGCCACGCCGAAGTGCGTTGTCTCCCTCACCTCGACCTCGTGCGTTACCAGTCGCTCGCGCCAGAAGCCGAGCGTGCCGTTGGGTACGGCCAAAGTCGTCCGCCGGATCTCGCCGGAGCCGTGGTTGGCCCGCGTCGCCCGTGGGTGGGGGAAGTGCGTCAGCACGCTGCCGGGCGAACCGACCGCGTCGGCGTAGTAGAGGTGATAGGTCATCGGGTCGTCGTGATTGACGGTGCGCTTGACGAAGCGCATGCCCAGTACGCGGGAGTAGAAGTCCAGGTTGCTGCGCGGGCTCTTGGCGAGCGCGGTGACGTGGTGCACGCCCGTGATGATCGGGTCGGTCATGGTTTACCGTAGCGCTGCGATGGCGTCGGCCATGCGGTGCGCGGCCTGGGCCCGGTGGCTGATGGCGTTCTTCTCGTGTGGCGGCATCTGGGCGCTCGATCGTTCGAATGCGGGCGCGACCGGATCGTCACGAATCAGGAACAGCGGGTCGTAGCCGAAGCCCTTGTCACCACGCGGCTCATGCCCGATGCGACCCTCGAACGCGCCCTTGCTGGTTGCCAGGACCGTGCCGTGCTCATCGGCCAGCACCATGACGCACACGAACCGCGCCGTGCGTCGCTCGTCGCGCACGCCCTCCAGCTCGCGCAGCAGCCGGGCGTTGTTGGCCACATCGCGCTCGCTACGCGGCCTTGAGTCTTCCTTGCCATCGCTCGCGTAGTGGCTCGAGATGACGCCGGGCGCGCCCCCGAGCGCGTCGACGACCAGCCCGGAGTCGTCCGCAAGGCAACGCGTGCCCGTTTGCTTCGCATAGGCAAGGGCCTTGATGGTCGCGTTGGCCTCGAACGTGCTGCCCGTCTCGGCGGGCTCGGTCGTCGGGGCGTCGAGATCTTTGAGACCAACCACCTCGATCCCGAGCTCCGCGAAGATCGGCCGCAACTCGGCGACCTTGCCCGGGTTGGCGGTGGCGATAGTAATTGGGGGCCTCACGGATGATCGTCTCCGAAGCGATGGTGGTTATCCGGGCCACGAACGCTGCCAATCGTCACACGCTGGCGGTTGAACTTCGGCGAAGGTCCGTGTTCGTCGTGCCTTGCACTATACTGGCGTGCATGGGGGGCGACGAGCGCCATGACAGCGACCACGCGACCGCGGGGGCGGCAGACGCGATGTTCCCTGTGGTCTACGACCAGCTCCGGGCGCTCGCAGGCTCGTATTTCCGAGGCCAGCGGGCCGGGCACACCCTGACGCCGACGGTGCTGGTGCACGAGGCCTACCTGCGCCTGTCCAAGACGTCCGACAACGGCTGGGAGAGCCAGGGTCATTTCTGCGCCGTCGCCGCAACGGCGATGCGGTGCGTGCTCAAGGATTATGCACGGCACGTCCTGGCGGCCAAGCGCGGCGGCGACTGGTCGCGCGTCACGCTGAATGGCTTGTCTTCGGGGAGTGCCTCGCTCGTCGTCGATCCGGTTGACCTGAGCGATGCGCTCGAGAAGCTGGCCGAGATCGACGAGCGACAGTCTCGGATCGTCGAGCTGCGCTTCCTGGCGGGGCTGACCAACGAGGAGGTGGCCGAGCTGCTGGGCGTCAGCGTGCGCACGGTCACGCTCGATTGGCGCATGGCTCGGGCTTGGCTCAGGCGTGCGCTGGAGGTCAAGGCATGAGCACGCCCTCGCACGACGAAGTCCGGAGGGTGTTCTCCGAGTGCTGCGAGCTCCAGGGACCCGAGAGGGACGCAGCGATCGACCGACTCTGCGCTGGCAACGAGGCACTCAAGGAAGAAGTACGCTCGTTGCTCGGCTACGACGACGTCGAAGATGCCTTGTCCGACCACGCCATCGTGAGCGGTCGGACCCCTGGCCAGCGCGGCGGAGCCATGCCCGAAGCCATCGGGTCGTACGCGATCATCGGCGTGCTGGGCGAGGGTGGCTCGGGCGTGGTGTACGAGGCCGAGCAGAAGTCGCCGCGCCGGCACGTGGCGCTCAAGGTCCTGCGTACGCCCCTGCTCAGCGACGCCATGCGCCGGAGGTTCCGGCGCGAGGCCCAGGTCCTGGGCCGGCTGCAGCATCCGGGCATCGCGCAGATCCATGCCGCCGAGACCGAGCTAAAGTCTGCGGACGGCCTTCCCTACTTCGTCATGGAATTGGTCCGCGGCAGCACGCTGACCGAGGCGTGCAGGGCAATATCAGTTGCCCAAAAACTCGCGCTGTTCCGCGACGTCTGCGACGCAGTTCAGTACGCGCACGAGATGGGCGTGGTGCACCGCGACCTGAAGCCCAGCAACATCCTCGTCGACGAGCACGGCCGCGCGAAGGTGCTCGACTTCGGAATGGCGCGGCTCTTGGACACCGGCGGGCCACCCGTGACCGAGCGGACGCATGCCGGGCAGATCATCGGCACGGTGCCCTACATGAGCCCCGAGCAGATCAAGGGCGACGCCGCGTCCATCGGCGTGCACACGGACATCTACGGCCTGGGCGTCGTGCTCTTCGAATTGCTCACCGGCAAGCTGCCGCACGACGTTCGCAACGCCTCATTGCCCGAGGCGGCGCGGCGCATCACCGACGGCGAGCCGGCGCACATTCGCGCGTTTGATCGCTCGCTCAGCGGCGACCTCGACGTGATCGTGGCGACCGCGATCGATCGGGAGATCGAAGGTCGATATCCGTCGGTGAAGGCGTTGAGCGAGGACGTCGGTCGCTTCCTCGAGGGCGAGCCCATCCGAGCCCGGCCGCACTCGGCGATCTACCACGCCCGCAAGTTTGCGCAGCGGCATCGGGCGCCGGTGGTGCTGGGTGCCTCGCTCGTGGTCGTGCTCGTCGCAGCGACCGTCGTGTCGTTCATCTTCGGTCTGGGGCAGAAGTCGGCCAAGGAGGCAGCGCAGGAAGCCGAGGCGCGGGCCGTGGTCGAGGCCTCGGTCCGCGAGCGGATCAATGAGTTTCTGGTTGAAGACCTGCTGGGCGCTATCCATCCCTTGCGCGCCCGAGGCGAAGAGATCAGCGTGCGCGCGGTCGTTGACCAAGCGTCCCAAGAAATTCGGAGCGGCGCCCTCGACGACCAGCCCGAGGTCGCCGTCTCGGTCAACCAGACCATCGGCAACGTCTACCGCGCGCTCGGGCAGTACGACGACGCACTGTGGCACCTGGACGCCTCACTGCGGACCGCCCTCGACGCGTTCGAGCCGACCGATGCACGAATCGCGAACGCGTGGTCTGATCTGGGCGGCTTCCACCTTGAGCGGGCGGAGTTCGAACCTGCCCGCGACGCGTACGCCTCGGCCATGGAGATCTATCGGGCCGACGAGAAACCAGACGGCATTCCCGAGTCGGCCATCCTCGCCAGTGGCGCCATCGTCTTACAGCGACTCGGCCAGTACGACGAGGCCGAGGCCTGGATGATTGAGGGGCTAGCCCTGCGAGAGGCGGCTCGAGCCGAAGCGGATGGCGATGCCGACGCCATCGACGGGCTCATCGCCAACAGCCACCACAACCTCGGCGGACTGTTCCGGGCCCAACGACGCGCGGCCGAGGCCGCCGACCACTTCGAGCGGGCGCTGGAGATCCGCCGACGCATCCTTGCCGACGACAGCCCGGAACTTGCCATGACGTCGAGCATGCTCGCAACGGCGTACGCCAGGCTCGACCGTCTGGATGACGCGTCGGCCCTGCTCGACGAGGCCGTGCCGGTATTCGTCCGCGCGTACGGCGAGGGCCACCAGTACGTCGCCACGACGCTGACGATGCAGGCCGGCGTCGAGGTTCGCCGCGGCGAGCACGAACGAGCGCTCGAACTTTATCGAGAGGCCCAGCAGATCTACGTCGACTCGCTCGGCGAGGGCCATTTGTACGTCGCGCGTGTCCGCAGCGCGATGGCCAGCACTCTGAACGACCTCGATCGATTCGACGAGGCGCTCGAGAGCGTCCAGAGCGCGATGGCGATCGAGCGGGCTTCGCTGCCGGAAGATCATCCGAATCGTGCTGCGTCGCGCTTGATCGAAGGCCAGTGCCTGCTCGGGCTCGGCCGCACCGTCGAGGCCCTGACATCGCTTGAGGCCGCGATGCGGGTGCTGGAGGTCGCGGGGGCCGAGTCGCCCCGGGCTGTCTTGTGCCGGATCGAGCTGGCCAGGGCCCTCCGCGAGCTTGGCCGCGAGGACGAGGCGCTGGCCGCGATCGAGGCTGCCAGGCGGGCCATTCAGGCCTCGCCCGACACGCTGGGGAACGAGGCCGAGCGGCTGGCCGAGCTCACCGGCGGCTGACTCTCGGACTTTTTTCATTTTCTTTGCGCGTTTTGATCACCGTCTGCGAGGACGGGGTAGCGGGCTGGCCCGCTCATCCCCAGACTGCCGGCGGCGCCGCCGCATGGGGATGACGGGCCGGCCCCACCCTGGAGGTTTCCCATGCGTATCGACTCATTCATTGCAACGTGTGCCTCGCTCGTCCTGGCCGGTGCGGCGACGGCGGACTTCTCGGGCCCGTATGAGGCCCAGCTCTGGCAAGACACCGGCATCTTCGAAGGCGTGACCACGATCTCGCCCGACACGGGGCTGACCGACACGCTCACGTTCGGCTACGACGTTGACCTGGGCAACCCCGGCCCGGGCGTGCCATTCCGCACTACGACGTTCTCGATCGAGGCCGACAAGAGCGGCACGATCTCGTTCGACTACGACTACTCGGGCTTCCACGGGTTCGCGTCCACCGAGGTCTACCTGGAGGTCTTCGCCGAAACCAGCGACGGCGTGACCAGCATCGTGATCGTCGACCAGCCCGACGGTGGCGGCTTCCAGTACACCGGCTCGGTCGAGATCGACGTTGAGGCCGGCATGGACTTCGGCATCATCGTCGGCGGCGGCAACTTCGACAGCAACAGCGTCATCAACGGCGAGGTCGAACTGACCAACTTCTCGCGGCCGCTGAGCCTCGACGGCGCCTACGCCATGGACAACTGGTCGACGATGGGCATCGACGAGGGCACGACCGAGATCCTGCCCGAGACCGGCGATGCGCTGGTTGGCTCGTTTCTCTACGACGTCGACCTGGGCAACCCCGGCCCGGGCGTGACGTTCCGCACGGCCGAGTTCGGCGCGGTTGCCGGCGGCACCGGCCCGGTGAGCTTTGACTATCTGTACGAGGGCTTCCACGCGTTCTTCGACGCCCGCGTGTACCTCGAGGTCTTCGCCGACACGTCGGCCGGCCGCACGAGCATCGTGCTGGTCGACGAGATGGACGGCGGCGGCCACAGCTACGAGGGCTCGGCGCTCATTGATGTCGAGAAGGGCATGCCATTCGGCATCATCGTGGGCGGCGGCAACTTCGACCGCAACAGCGTCATCAATGGCCGCGTGGACATCTCCCGCTTCAGCGGCCCGCGTGCCTTCGACGGCGCGCTCCGGCTGGAGAACTGGACCAACACCGGCATCGACGAAGGCACGACCGCGACCAGCCCGACGAGTGGCCCCGCCGACCGCCCCGAGTTCTCCTACGACGTCGACCTGGGCAACCCGGGTCCGGGCGTCACGTTCCGCACCACGGAGTGGTCCGTCGAGAGCGACCACACCGGAGTCGCCAGCTTCGACTGGTCGCACACCGGCGATCACAAGTTCTTCCTCACCAACATCTACCTCGAGGCCTTTGCCGAGACGTCGGGCGGCCGCGAGAGCATCGTGCTCGTCGACGAGGCGGCCGGCCCGGGCTTCCTGTTCGAGGGCAGCGTCGAGCTGGCGGTCGAGGCGGGCATGCCCTTCGGCATCATCGCGGGCGGCGGCAACGGCGATTCCAATAGTGTCATCTCGGGCACGGTCACGCTCTCGGAGGTCTGCTTCGGGCCCTGCCCGGCCGACTTCGACGGCGACGGCGCCCTGACGATCTTCGACTTCCTCGCCTTCCAGAACGCGTTCGCCATGAGCGATCCGTCGGCCGACTTCGACGGCGACGGCGAGTTCACGCTGTTCGACTTCCTGGCCTTCCAGAACGCCTTCGCGTCTGGCTGCTGAGCCGACCTTCGGGAGAGTCGTGAGAGAGCGCGAAGCAGGCCCGGGCATCCTCCCGCCCGGGCCGCTCGCTGCGCGCCGGGGGCGTGTCACACTCGGTACGCTCCTCACGCAAGTCGTCACTCACGCGCAAGTTTCCAGCCACGCTCCGACTGCTCCGATCGGCGTGAGCATACCGCTGCCCTCGGCTCGTCTTATCGCCGGCCGGTTGACCGGCCCGGCCCCCCGCGCTTCACTGGTGCGTGCGATCCGACCGTCCCCAGACCGCGCCGGCCAAGCGGCCCATCCTCTTCACGGCCTTCGAGCCCAGCGGCGACGACCACGCCGCTCCGGTCATCGCCGAGATCATCGAGCGGCAGCCAGAGAGGCCGGTCTATGCCTGGGGCGGGCCCAAGATGGAGGCCGCCGGGGCTGTTGTCATCGAGCGGACGGGCGAGAACGCCGTCATGGGCATGCCGGGCCTGGCCAAGATCCGCGAGCACAAGCGCATCAATGCCCGTATCCGCAAGTGGATGGCCAGCCACAAGCCCGTGCTGCACGTGCCCGTCGATTCGCCCGCGGCCAACTTCCCGATCGCGGCCATGGCCAAGGCGGGGGGGACGGGCGTGGTGCACCTCGTCGCGCCACAGGTGTGGGCGTGGGGCTCGTGGCGCGTCGCCAAGCTGCGTCGACTGACCGATCTCGTTTTATGCTTGCTGCCCTTCGAGGAAGGCTGGTTCACGACGCGCGGCGTGCCAGCACGGTTCATCGGCCACCCGCTCTTCGACCACGAGCTCGATCCCCAGCGTGTGCTTGACCGCGCCAAACAGCTGCCCGAGTTCGGCCAGGGTGAAGCAACAGGCCCGTGGCGGATCGGCCTGTTCCCCGGCAGCCGGCCGAGCGAGCTCGAAAAGAACCTGCCGCTGCTCCTGGGCGCATACCGAGAGCTCGCCGCGTGCGAGAAGTGCCGGCGTGATGGGCGGGCGCCCGTCGCGATGATCGTGGCCGTCAACGACGCCGTCGAGCAGCGACTGCGAGAACTGGCCGACCGCCACGGCGGCGTGCCCGAGGGGGTGGGCTTCATCGCGGGCGACACCGACTCGGCCGTGCGCTGGGCCGAGCTGGCGCTGGTCGTCAGCGGCACGGTCACGCTGCAGATCGCCCGGCAGGCGCGGCCGATGGTCGTTTTCTACAAGTCCAACGAGTTCCTGTACAACCTGATCGGCCGGTGGATCGTCTCGACGCGGTACTTCACACTGCCAAACCTGATCGCGGGCACGAACGTCGTGCCCGAATTGGTACCGCACTTTGGCGGCGCAGATCCCATTGCCATGGCCGCCCGCGCCCTGATCACCGATGCGGAGGCGATGGCCGAGCAGGTACAGGCCCTGACGGATATCGCCGGCCGCTTCGACGGGCTCGAGGCCTCGATGGCCGCGACCGACGCCATCCTGGAGCAGGCCGCCCGCCGCGAGGGCTGAGCCGGCGTCCATCTGCACCGCCCCTCACGGGCCCGCAGGGCGGTTCCGGCCCGCTCGTTACGGCGTTGTGACGCACCTTCGGCCGATCAAGAAGTATCACTTATGGTGCGGGCCGGTCTTCTTTCTCCCCTCGGCCCGCCCAGGAGGTGACCCATGATCAGGCGGCATGCTCTCAAGGCACGGAACTCTCATACGGCTCGCGGCGGCTTGCTCGCCCTGGCGCTCGCGGCGACAGCAGCCTTGCCCGGCAACGCCACGGCCCAACTCTCGGAAGAGATCGACCGGCCCGCCGTCAACATCGTCGTACCCCAGCGACGCGTCTGGATCCAAGGCGAGCCACGCTCGCAGATCGAGATCAAGTCCGTCCAGGTCTCGGCCAAGGCGACCGGCCAGGCTGCGAGCACAACCATCCGCATGACGCTGCACAACCACGGCGGAAGCCAGGCCGAGGCCCAGGTGCTGCTGCCCGTGCCCGACGGCGCGGCCATCGGGCAGTTCGTGCTCGAGGGCCTGGGCGAGCAGGGCATCGCCAAGATCATGCCCGCCGACGAGGCCCGCGCGATCTACAACCGCATCGTCGCCTCGATGCGCGACCCGGCGCTGCTCGAGTTCGTCGGCACGAGCCTGGTGCGGTCGAGCGTCTTCCCCGTGCCCGCTAACGGCGAGCAGACCGTCAGCATGACCTACGACCACACGCTCGAGGCCGACGGCGACCGCATCGAGTACGTGCTGCCCCGCTCGGCCGAGTTGATGCTCCAGGGGGCGCCCTGGTCCTTTGTGATGGACGTGAACGGCGCCCGGCCGATCGCGACCGTGTACTCGCCGACGCATGACATCGCCACCGAGACGCCGAGCGCCACGAGCGTCAAGGTCTCGGTCTCGCCCGAGGCGTTCAGCGGCACGCCGGGCCCGCTCCGCGTGGGCTGGCTGCGCGAGCCGCTGGAGTCCGGCATGCTCGCCAGCTCTTTCGTGGCGTATCCCGACGGCGACGGTGGCGGCTACTTCATGCTCGTCGCCGGCCCGCCCGCATTACCCGACGATGGCGACCGAGAGCCGGTGAAGCGCGAGGTCACCCTCGTGATCGACAAGAGCGGCTCGATGCGCGGCGAGAAGATCGTGCAGGCCCGGGAGGCGGCCATCCAGGTCATCAGCGGCCTGAATGAAGGCGAGTACTTCAACGTCATCGCCTATTCGGACACCATCAACAAGCTCAGCGCCGAAGCCGTCGAGAAGACCACCCAGAGCGAGGCCGAGGCCATCGCGTTCATCGAGGCCATCACCGCGGTCGGCGGGACGAACATCCACGATGCTCTCATGTCGGCGGTGCGCACCGAGCCGGCCGAAGGCGTCCTGCCGATGGTCATCTTCCTGACCGACGGGTTGCCGACGGTGGGGGTGACCCAGGAGAGCGCGATCCGCGAGGCGGTGGCGAAGTCGAACAAGCACGAGCGCCGTGTCTTCGGCTTCGGCGTGGGCTACGACGTCAACGCGCCGCTGCTCACCGCCGTCAGCCGCGAGACCCGGGGGGCGCCGACGTTCGTGCTTCCCCAGGAGAGCGTCGAAGCCAAGGTAGGTCAGGTCTTCCGCCGGCTGACCGGTCCGGTGCTGGCTTCGCCGACGCTCACCCCGAGCGAGGCGGCCAGCGTCAAGGACATGCTTCCCGGCGAGCTGCCCGACATCTTCGAGGGCGACCAGCTCGTCGTGCTGGGCCGATACACCGATGAAGACGAGAACCTGACCTTCACGCTTGCCGGCGAGGGCGCCGAGGGAGAGCGCAGCTTCCAGATGACCTTCGACCCCAGCCGCGCGAGCGTCGAGCACGCGTTCGTGCCGCGACTGTGGGCCCAGCGCCGCATTGCGCAGCTCGTTGATGCCGTGCGGCAGGCAGGCGCCGATGGCAAGGCCGAGCTGGGCGACGAGCTGATCTCCGAGATCGTGGCGCTCAGCACGCGGTGGGGCATCCTGACCGAGTACACGTCGTTCCTGGCGATCGAGGCCGGCATCGAGGTCGGCGACCAGGTGGCAACGTTCGAGCCCGCCGCCGACCGGGAGGGCGTGACGCGCCTGGGGGTGCAGATGCAGCGAGCCGCGGCACGGCCGAGCCAGCCCGCGGAGGAGGCCATGCTGTACAGCCTGTCCTCGGTCATCGACGAGCGCACGGGCGTCGGCGCCGTGCAGCAGGACGCCGTCAACCAGCGGGCGATGGCCGCGAAGAACGTCGTCGCCAACCGAATGCGGACCGCCGGTGGCGCGGAGGTCATCCTGACGGGCATGCGTCAGGTTGGCGATCAGACGCTCTTCGCCCGCGGCGGCCAGTGGGTTGACTCTTCGCTGCTCGAAGCGGTCGAAGCCAACAATGCCGATGTGGACGAGACCGTCGAGTTCGCGAGCGAGAGGTACTTTGAGCTGGCCAACGAGCTGGCCTCGGAGCGTCGCCAGGGCGTACTGGCCCTCGGGCGCGACGTCTTGCTGAACCGCGGCGGCAAGGTGATCCTCGTTCAGGCGCCCCGGGCCGAGACGCCCTGATGGCACGGGCGAGGATCTTGATCGTCGAGGACGACGCCGGCGTTCGCAAGGCCGTCGCCGACGCCCTCGACGCATTCGGCTACGGCTCCGAGTCGGCCAATGACGGGCAGGAAGGCCTCTCCCGCGCGCTCGGAGAGGCCTTCGACCTCGTCCTGCTCGACGTCCGCATGCCGAAGATGGACGGCCACGCCGTGCTGGCGGAGCTGCGGCGAGCCAGGCCGGGGCTACCGGTCATCTTCCTGACCGCGCGCGGCGAGAGCGACGAGCGAGTGAAGGGTCTCCGCGGCGGGGCCGACGACTACGTCGTCAAGCCGTTCGGCACCGAAGAATTGGTCGCGCGCATCGAGGCGGTGCTGCGTCGCAGCCCCGAGCGCCCGGCCTCGGTCGAATCGATCTCGTTCGACGGCCTCACGGTCAATCTCGCCCGGCGGGAAGTCACCCGCGACGGCCGCCCGCCCGCCCAGATCACGGAGAAGGAAGCCGCGTTGCTGGGCTACCTTGCCGGCAGTCCGGGGCGGGCGATCTCGCGAGACGAACTCCTCAGCCGCGTATGGGGGATCGATCCCCGTGGCATGCGGACGCGCACCGTTGACATGGCGGTGGCGCGCCTGCGAGAGCAACTGGGCGACGACCCCAGCGATCCAAAGTTCATCGTGACCGTGCGCGGGAAGGGCTACATGCTCGCCGGAGCTATCGCGGCTACGGACAGCATCAAGGAAGAGGCCGCCGGCTAGTTGCGCACGAAGCGAGTCATCCCGTGGATCATCTACGTCGTGTGCGCCTTGGCGGTGCTCGAGGGGCTGGGCTACGCCGGGTACAAGGCCCTCGACCTGCAACGGCAGCGGCGAGAGGACGAGGCGGCGCGGCTCGCGCTCTGGCGAATGGACAGCGCCCTGACCGCCGTGCTGGCCGCCGAGAGCGCACGGCCGTACTTTCACTACCGGTCGTTCCATCCGGCCGAACGTGCGTACAGCGCCATGCTCGGGCCCGTCGAGCCGGGCGAAGTGCTGGTACCCAGCCCGCTGCTGACGCGCGTGCCCCCCTTCGTGCGACTGCACTTCGAGATCGATCCCGAAGGAAACGTGACCAGCCCGCAGGCGCCGGATGGCAATCTTCGTGACCTCGCCGAGTCGGAATACGTCGCTGCCGACGACGTCATTGCTGCCGAAGCTTTACGGCTGATGCTTGCCGAGATCCTGCCCGGGGAGGCCCGCGAACCGGTGACGCTCGGAGCGCCGGCTCAAGAGGAGCGCGTCGACGAGGATCGTCTTGCGCGGCAGGAAACGGCGGCGGCTGCGCAGCTCGCAGAAGTGCCCGTGCGCTTTGGAGCGTCGGAGTCTGATCCGCAACGGCAGCTCCAGAGCGACGCGGCGGATGAGCGACCCAGCGAGGAGCCGTCCGCCGGCCTCGAGATGCAGCGTGAGTCGAACGTTCCAGCCGCTCGGGCGAGGCGCACGCCCAAGACACAGACGCTCGTCGCGACCCCCGACGTCACGCTCGGGCCGCTGGCCGCGACGTGGCTGGTGGGCGAGGAACTCGTGCTCGTCCGCGACGTCGTGGTCGGCGACACGCGGCTCCGCCAGGGCGTGTGGCTCGACTGGCCGTCGCTGCGCGCCTGGCTGCTGGCGCAGGTCGAGTCCGTCACGCCCGGAGCCGACCTCCGCCCGGGCTCGAGTGCGTCGCGTTCGCTGGCGGTGATCCCCGCCGTCATTGAGGTTCCTACCAGCGGCAGCGTGTTGGGCGAGCTTGCGTCGCCGCTGGGCGTGGTACTCGTGCTGACATGGGGGGCAGCACTGCTCGCGGTCGTCGCGTTTGGCGTGGTACTGCGATTGGCAACGGGCCTCGCCGAGCGGCGCGGTCGATTCGTCTCGGCGGTCACGCACGAGCTCCGCACGCCCATGACCAGCGTGCGTCTCTATGCGGATCTCCTGGCGAGCGACGCGGCGTCTGACGACGTTCGCCGAGAGAGATTCGTGTCGACGCTCCGAGACGAATCCGCTCGGCTGGCCCGGATCATCGAAAACGTGCTCGCCTACGCCCGGCTCGGGCGACCCAACGCGGATGCCTCGTCCGATCAAGCGACGGACGTCATGACCGTGGGCGAGGTCATCGAGCGAGTCTCTGCGGAGCAGGCCGCTGCCTTGGAGCGAGCGGGCCTCGGGCTGGTTCTCCAGGTGGAAGAGAACCTGGACGCCAGCCGGCTCGACGCCGATGGCGACGCGGTGGTGCGCATCCTGGGCAACCTCGTCGAGAACGCGTGCAAGTATGCTCAACCGTACGAGCGGGCTGAGATCCACATCGCGGCGGTCCAGCGGGGTGACATGGTATGGATCACCGTGCGCGATTGGGGGCCGGGCGTTCCCGATCGTGAACAGCGGCGGATTTTCGACGCATTTCATCGGGCCCAACGAGACGAGCTTCGCCAGGACGGATTGGGCCTCGGCCTCGCGCTCGCCCGAGGCCTGGCCAAGCAACTGGGCGGTTCGCTCGATCTCGATGTGGTGGACGTCGGCGCGAGCTTTACGCTCCGGTTGCCGATAGCTCGCTAGGGAGCCCCGGCATCGCCGACCTGTTGGCGAACGCTCGAACGCAAGTTCCACGCCGAGGGATCGACGCGAACCCGGCCGAGCGTTTCCTGCCCGGGCAACACCGGCCGCGGCCATGTCGCGCGAGGGCCGTCGTGCGGGATGAACTGCGCGCCGACGAGGAGCGTGCCGTCGGGTTCGAACCAGGTCCGATCTATCGGCAGCGTGAATGCCCATCGGTCGGTCCGCTTCGTGAGGATGGCGCTCGCGCCCGGCGTGCCACGGTCGAACGTCGTGAGGCCCGAACAGCGCACCACAACTTCGGCGTGTGGGCGGCTGGTCGGGCCGAAAGCGACACGGACCGCGTCGAGCGGCGGCGGCGCGCCACCAGCCGACGGCATCTCGCACGGCGGCCGGCGGACTTCCATGTAGAGGACCCAGCCGCTCTCAGACGAGCCCGGCGCATCGAGCCTCGGATCACGCTGGAGCAATCCGCCAACCCAGCCGGATTGCCCGCGTGAGACCGCCTGGCCCGTGCCATCGATCAGCCCTTCGAGCGTCCAGTCGAGCCAGAAGGGACCAACAGGTAACCCCGGTGGCTCGAGCTGGATGGCGTCGGCGGAGACCTCAAGCGTCTTGGTACGACCGCCCAGGCGGACCTGCCAAGCCGACGTCACCGTGCCCGCTTCCCGCCTGCGCGGTGCCGGCGCCAACGCAACCGCGCCCGGCTCGAGCATTCCGTAGGCTCCCCATCGCCCTGCGGGCGGGCGGGTCGAGAGCAAGGCCGGCGAGGAAGACAGATTGGCCACTGCGATGGCCCCGCCGACCTCGCCGCCCGCGTCGTTGGCCACCCACGCGAGCCACTGCGGCTGTCGATCAAGGAACGAGAGCACCGTCCGCCTGATGCCCTCGTCGCTGACACCGGGACGCACGATGGCGAGGATCAGGTCGCCGATCGCGTCGCCATCGGTCTCCCACACGGGCAGGGTGATCGTGGGCGTCACGAGCCATCGCGTGAGACTATCGAGCAGACGCGAGGCGAGTTCATCGTCGATCGCGCTCAGCCGGCGAAGGGCAAACTCCCAACGCCTGGCGGATTGCTCGGCCCAGGCGTGGAGCATGGGGTCGTCCCAGCGTGGCGGCGGCGGTTGGTGTCCGAGGCGCTCAAGCGCGAGCTCGGCGCGCCACCGAATCTCAGGGTCAGAGAGTTCTCGCGCGACGAGTTCGATGGCCCTCGACTCCGACACGACGCCCGCGATCGGCGAGGGGCGGACCGCGGCCCCTCCGCTCACGTCTGGCAGCAGCCAGAACGCCGGAACCCGCCGACCCTCCATCCACACCGATTGGCCGAGCCCCTCCGCCGGAACCTCGGCGTGAAGCAGGGTCAATGCGTCATCAGCGGCAGGGTTGGTCGGCTGCCAGGCATTGGTCGGGCCCAGCCAGCCACGAGCGTCGGCGGCGGGCCCCGAGCGTGCGTAGCTCCTGGCCTGGACAACGATGCGTTGGCCGTCGCCGAGCCGTAACGGCGGCGGCGGCTTGGCTCCGTCGGCGGTCCAGTCCGCGGCTCCCGGCGCGACGGGCGTCACGAGCGCCGCGCCCGCGATGAGCGGCACCGGCGTCTCGAGGAACACGGGCCTCGCCGGTGGCATAGAGCAGCCGACCAGCAGCACTACAGCGCATGCGACCGTCGCTCGACCAATCCAAACCATGCAGGTCCACGCCATCCTTGACATCGTACGGCCGGAGGCCCCGTGAGTTGCCCGTAACGCTGGTTCGGCCCGTGGCGTACGCCGCCCGAGAGATCAAGCGAAGGACCCGAACGAGGAGAGAACGACCATGAACACCGCGCATCGATCGTTGATCACGCTGGCCATTACCGGGCTCGCCGTCGCGTCGCCGGCCGTGGCCCAAGAGCAGCTCTTCGCCCTCAGCAACCCGACCTCGCCCGTGCTCCGCGAGCTCGACCCGGCGACGGGAGGCGAGCTGAGCTTCGGATTCGTGAGCGGGGCCGAAGCGATCTTCAGCGGCATGGACTTCGACGCCGCCGGCGAGCTCTTCATGATCGATGGGTTCAATGACGGCCTCAGCGATCGCCTGTTTACGCTGGACGTCTCGACCGCCGCAGGAACGGTCGTGGGCGATACCGGCGAGAACTGGAACTTCCGTTCGGTCGCCTACGACGCCACCACCGACACGCTCTACACGGCTCGCGACAACGCGCTCTACACGACTGATCGCTCAACCGGCGCCGTCACGCTCGTGGCCAACATCACCGGGCCCAGCCTCGACCAGCTCACCGGCTTTGCGATCGACGCCGACGGGCAGGCGTGGGGGAGCGACATCGGCGACGCATCGATCTTCATGATCGATCTCGATACCGGCACCGCGACGTTCGTGGGCAACGCCTTCCCTGGTACGCGTAATTGGTTCAATGACCTGTCGTTCAACACCGCGGGCGAGCTATATGGCGCCCGTGAGCAGGGCGGTGGCGTCTTTACGATCGATCAAGGGACCGGCGCCGCAACCCTGGCATTCTCCGGCCCGACCTATCGCAGCATCGCGTTTCTCGGCGGAGACGCTCCGTGCTTTGCCGACTTCGACGGCAGCGGCGGCCTGGACATCTTCGATTTCCTCGCCTTCCAGAACGCGTTCGATGCAGGCGACCTGGCGGCCGACTGCGACGGCGACGGCTCGCTCACCATCTTCGACTTCCTGTGCTTCCAGAACGCCTTCGACGCCGGGTGCGGGTAAGAGTCGCCCGAGTCATCAATCTGGCTGAGGCCCGTCTGGGTCGGTTTCATCGTTCCAGCCGGGCCTTGGCCGGCGCGTGATGCCAAGCATCGCTGCGCGGGCCAACCATTCCGAGAGCCCGTATACCGCCACGGCCGTGGCGATGAGCGACACCGCCCAGATCAGGTCGCGGTCGGTGTTGTATTGATCGACGCGTGATGGCGTGATCAGCCAGTACTTGGTCAGCCCGAGCGTCACGAACCGACCAACGCCCAGCAGCGCGATGACGATGCCACTAATCCGCAGGGCCGTGGCGATGATGCTGCGCGCGAAGAGCATGCGGTCCATCGAGCCCATCGGTCCGTCCCGCGCGGGCGTCAACTCGTAGGCGCATTCGCTACACCGTCCATCATCGAGCGTTGTCAACTGGTAGCCACATGCGGGACAAGCTGGCACGGGCACGCGAGCGGGTACGAGCCGGCGAACAAGAAACCCGGTGCAGAAGAAGGCGACCAGCCCCGCACCCAGCTTCAGCGTCGGCGAGCCAAAGTAGGCCAGGACTTCCAGCGTTCCGGGCCGGCCCCAGCCCGGCTGCCAGATAAATCCGTTGATCGTGATCAGTTCCGACGCGGCGAGGATGCAGAGCACCGCGCCCAGCACGCGGAGCGCGACGCCCAGGACGACGCGGAAGAGAACCAGATCTTCGCTGCGAAGCTCGAGCGAACGAAGGCGTCGACGCGTGTCGCGATCGGGGGCCATAAAAGATCCTACGCGAGCAGAACCTACCATCGGCGTGCGCCGTGCCCTTACCATCCTCGTGCTGCTCGCGGCCATCGGGCTGGTCTCGAGCGTCGGCGTCGCTTGGGCTGGGGCGACGATGATGCGGCTGGGCTCGCCGAACAATCTGCTGACCAATACCTGGTTCAACGAGCCGAGCGTCGAGTACGGCGAGTTCAACCAGTGGCGGGTCGTGCAGTGGACCGACGCGACACTGACGAGGCGCTGGGGCCAGGGCGCTCGACCCGAGTGGTTCGAGGATCCGTGGATCGCCCATCTCAGGCAGGCATGGCACTCGTGGAGCGAGGACGGGGGCGGCCTGACGATCGCGGGCGTGCCGCCGTTCAGCCGCGTGCATGGATCTCCGCCCGTGGAACCGCCGCTCTTTGCAGTATTCTCCGATGGGCTGCCAAAGTTCGAGGAGCGCGAGGCCGGCTGGCCCACGCGTTGCCTGCGGTGCTCTTGGGAGACCGGCGACGAGCGATTGGATACGCCCGGCGAGCGCATCCGCGGCGGGCTCTTCGCGTCGCATTGGACGCTACCGTGGGGCGGCTGGCACGGGAGCTACTCGTCGGCAGGGTTCTCGGTGGAGTACGAGGTCGCGCTCCCGTTGACGCCGATGTGGGCCGGGCTGGCGATCAATGCAACGTTTTGGGCGGCGATCTGGTTCGTCGCCTTCCAGGTGGTGCCGCTGCCCATCTGGCTCTGGCGACGCAAGCGTTGGAAGAAGCGGGAGCGACGCGGCTTGTGCGCCCGCTGCGGCTACGAGCTCGACATCGCGGACGACCCCGTCACCACCTGTCCGGAGTGCGCGCTCATCATGGGGCGCGGTCCGCGCGGGGCCTGGGTCGGCCTAAGACGACAGGCGATCGTGACACTGATGGCACTGGTTGCCGTCTTGGGCGGCTTCGCGATGACGCGGGCCGTGACCGCGGACCGCCTGCCCCCGCTGCACCAGGCGGCCGCTGATGGCAACACCGAACTCGCCCGCGCCCTCGTTGCCGAGGGCATACCGGTCAATGCGCAAGCGCCCGATTTATGGTCGCTCAACACGAGTCCGCTCCAGAACGCGCGTCCGATCGCTTGGGCGTCGGTGCGGGGCCATGCCGACGCCGTGGAAGAATTGCTCCGCGCCGGCGCCGATCCGGACCCGGTGGGCGACGAGCAATCGCCCCTCGCACTGGCGATCGCCACGGGCCAGGCGGCTGTCGTCGATCGGTTGCTGGCGGCCGACGCCTCGGCCGCCGCCGCGGGTCGATACACCATCGCCCCCATCGCCGTGGCGGTGTGGTCGCAAGACGTCGAGCTGGTCGAACGCCTCTTCGCGCACTCCAGCGATCGCAGCGAGGCTCCCGTTTCGCTCGAGCTCTTCCAGATCGTCCTGGTCGGCCGTCCCGCGGAGCTGAAGCAGCTCGTGCTCGATCGGACCGTCGCCACACGGAAAGACCTGGAGAACCAGGCCGTGTTCGCGTTCCGATTCATGGACTGGGACTTCGTCGACACGCTCATCGCTCGCGGATTCGATCTGAAGCCGGCATCGTCCCGTTTCCTCGCGTACTTGGAAGACGCGGAGGATCCGCTGCGAGCGCTCGAAGCGCTCGTGGGTTGGGGCGTCGATCCGACGGCGGTCGATAGGTTGTCCCAGACGCCGTTGCACATCGCGTCGCGCCGCCCCGGCTCGGACGCAGTCCTGCGGCGACTCGCTGAGCTGGGCAATCCACTCGACGCTGCGAATCGGAACGGTCGTACGGCGCTGCACCTGGCCGCACTCGATGGCAACGACGGCAACGTCCGCACCTTGCTCGATCTGGGCGCCGACGCCACGCTCCGCGACCATAAGGGCGATACCGCCCGTGAGCTCTGGTGGCACGCACGCCGGGGTACGGATGGCTACGGAGAGATCCGCGAGTTGCTCGAAGCCGCCGAGTCTCGGTAGATCACACGCGTTTAGTCCCGCCGCATGACGGCCGCGCCCGTCACGTACGTATGGTGCTCGGCCGTCGACTTGTGCCACTCGAAGTATGGGCCGATGTCCTTCGTGTTCCAGGCGATGTCGCCCGCCGGCCGGCTCGACGCGAACGATGGGTGCCGCCAGAGGTCCCGCTCGAACTCGGCCATCGTCAGCGCGCGGCCGTTCCACTCTGGGAACCGCATGCCCATGCCTTCTTCGCAGATATCGAAGCTCATGGCCAGTACGCCGCCGGGGCACAGCACGCGGGCGATCTCGTCCATCGCCTTCCTCTTCTCGGGCTGATGCTCGATGACGCTGAGGCTCGTCAGCAGGTGCGCGCGGCCGTCTGGCGCGGGGATCGTCTCGTCGTCTGTGAATGCCCAGTCGACCCGGACGTTGAGCGTGTCACGCAGCTTCGCCCACCGACCCTCCATCCCGCGTGTGGTCTCGACGAGCGTGACCCGAGCGCCCATCGTCGCCAGCCACCAGGGCATCGGGCTCAGCTCGCTCCCCATGTCGATGACGCGCAGTCCCGCCAGTGGCAGCGGCTCGATCGCATGAAGCCAGAGCCACGGATACTCCCAGATCTTGGACCACGAGTCGAACTCTCGCAGGCCGTGCAACTTCGCGAACGCGTTCAGCCGACCCATGAACGACGTGAAAGGCTCGCTCCGAAGCTCCTCCATGCTCGCGAGCACGGCCCGGGTCGCCGGAGCCGGGACGCGGATGCCGGCCGGGTCACCCGTGCCGAGCGTGGGCTCGGGCGGATACGCGTTGGAAGCCGAGGGATCGCGGCACGCCAGGACGCCGCCGGCATCCCAGCGCTCAGCGTCGGCCTGGATCTTCGCACGGTGTTCATCGTTCGCGGGCGTGAGCTCGACCGGGATGCCCGCATAGGCCAGCGCCAACGCCGCCGGCGTGAGCGGCGCGGGCATGGGCTCGGGACGTGCTCGGGCCCCTTCGGCGGCGACACGCACGATGGCTTCTCCGAGACGCGCGTACTCCTTTCCGCTCCGGGGCGAGGCCGCCGAGAGCAACTGCGCTGCCTGCTCTCCGATGAGTTCGGCCGTCATGCCATGCGGCGCCATCGTCATCCGAGTGTCAGCCGGACCGGGCCGGCCGGGCGGGCTCCAGAGCGACGCGACGGCCGCAAGCCCATCACGAACCGGTTCGTCAAGGTGTTCCATCCCGGCGCCGATGCGACCGGTGACGACCTTGCCGTGCTGGCTTACGTCGGTGCTGCCCCATTCCCACGATGGCAAGTCATGACGAGCCGTGTCGTAGGCCAGCATGCTCCGATCGAACGGCTCACCCAGGAACTCGCACAGGCTGCGTAACTCGGCCTCTGGCGTGCACACCAGCCGCTCGTACGTCAGGTGATGGAAGGGCCTGTCCCCGAGGAACGCCTCGATGCGTCGATTCCAGTTCACCCATCGGAGCGTGGCCGCCAATGGCGTGTTAGCCGTGCTCACCCTTCGCGTCAGCTTCAGCGTTCGTTCGTAGACCGGTGCGATGCCCTTGCGGTGATCGGCAACGATTGAAGTGCTGTGCGCCACGTCCAGCGCGTCCCTGGTGATCCAGACCCACCGTGCGTCGGGCAGCAACTCATACAGCGCGTCGAGATGCAACGCGTTGTTGGGCGTCTTCTCGGCCCAGCGCGTCTTGCCCCGACCACGCGCGTACGTCAGCATGACCTCGTCGAGAAACCCCCGGGCCGCCCGGTATACCACCTCGGCCGGCTGGCCGTAGCTCCGGCAGTAGCCGTACTCGGGCTCGCACATCGCGCGGACCAGGCCAAGGAGCGTGGCGGGCTGGTGCTCGGCCAGCCAAGGCGTTTCAGGACCGCACGCAATGTTCGGATGTGCGTCGAGCATCGTGCGCAGCAGCGTCGTGCCGCTTCGCGGAACGCCCAGGACGATGATCGGGGCGGTGGTCTCGGCAGGGGTGGGGTTGGTCATGGAGCCTGGGTCGTCTGCTCGGGGGTACGGGCGGCGCGGCCAGCCGGTGCGGCCTCGATGCTCAACGGCAGTCGCGCCACGCCAAAGAAGGGCAGTGGTTCGAGCGGAGGATGATTGACGCGGATCGGCCCGAGTCCCTCGATCTGGTCGTGGAACACGGCGCCATTCGGATTGCCATCGTCGGACGCCTCGCTCGCACCCAGTCCCAGGGTGTATTCGCCGGGCGTCAGGTCGAGCGTGACGCGGAAGGTCACCACCGTTCGTTCGCCCGGCTCCATGGCCGGCAGGGAAACGCGCTGCTGGGCCGTGCCCTGGCTGAAGACCTGGACGCCAAACTTGTTGGTGAAGAACACGCCCGCACGCGGCGTCTCGATGAACTCGCTCGCCTCGACCAGCACGCGGACCAGAAGCGTCTGTCCGATGCCGTAGGCCGCCACGGGCCGATCGTCCTCGTCGGTCAGGCTGGCCGCCAGGATCACCAGCCCCCCGTGGCCGTGCCGGCGATCCGAAACGCCACCCTCGCCGATCACGTCATGTTCGAGTACGCGGCGGGCCAGGGCTGCCCCGTGGGTCGTATCGGGCGCGTGCTCGCGCTTCGGGAATCGCTCGTCGTCGCCCGCGTCGTCTCGACTCCACTTGTCAGCTAGCTTCTTGCCACCCGCCTTGCGGAGTGTCGCGTGGTACCGGGCGATCGCGTCTCCCGGCTCTCCCTGGAAGGCCACGCGTCCGTTCTCCAGCAGGATGGCTCGATCGCATAGGTTCGTGATGGCGCCGGCGTCGTGGCTGACCAGAAGCATCGTCGTGCCGTCGTCCAGCAACTGGTGGATCCGCTTCGTGCACTTCTGAACAAAAAAGATGTCGCCAACGCTGAGGGCCTCGTCGACGATCAGCACCTCGGGTTCGAAGGCCGCGAACATGCTGAAGGTCACCCGCACCGTCATGCCGCTGCTGTAGCTGCGGACCGGACGATCGAAGAAGGCCCCGATGTCGGCAAAAGACTCGATCTCGTCCATCTTTTCGCGGGCGAACCCCGGCGGGAAGTTCAGCAGCTGCGCCATGTTGTGGACGTTCTGGCGGCCGGTCAGGTCCTTGTTGAGGCCCGCGCCGAGCTCGATCAGGCTCAGCACCCGGCCCCGGAGCGCCGCGGTTCCCTCGGTTGGGATGGATACGCCCGTCACGAGCTTGAGCAGCGTGCTCTTGCCGCTTCCGTTGCGGCCCACGACGCCCAGGCACTCGCCCTTGCGGAGCTCGAACGACACGCCGCGAACGGCCCAGAAATCGCGATGCAGCATTGCTCGGTTGAGCGTGCACCACTCGGCTACGCGATGCCAAGGATTGCCGTAGATCTTGAAGCGCTTGCCCAGATCGGCGCACCGCACCACCCAGTCGTCCGCTGGGGTGCTGGCGTCTTGCTGGGCGCGTTCGGAGCTGTTCACGAGTCGATTCTACGGGTGGTGATGCTCAAGCGCCGGCGAAGACGCGAGAGCATGGCCGCCAATCGGTACGCACGGCTTGCACGGATCTCGGCGAGTTCGGCGTTTGCTGCATCGCGCTGCTCTTCGGCGGCCTGCGCTTGCCGCTCGGCGTGCAGTCGTTCGATGCTGTCGCGAGAAGCCGCGCGCTCGGCGTCGCTCAACTGGCTGGGCGGCTGGTACCCTGGGGCATCGAGTGGTACCGGCAACTTCGGTGGGGCGACGACTTCCGGCATCGCGGCGACTCGGGCCCCCCGCTCGACGAGCGCCAGCAGGATCGCCGCGGCGCCACCCTGCACGCCCGCTTCTTCGAGCCGCCGCCACCACGCGGCGTCCAATGCCAACGGCCCCGAGTGCTCCACCAGAAGCCCGATCTGTTCGGCCGATGGCGTCGAGAACGGCACGATCTCCACGCCATCCGGACCCGTCCGCGAGAACCAGGGCGCGACGGCGTCGATGTCCGCATTCGCCCGCAAAGCGTCGGTCAGAATTGCCCGCAACGCATCGCCGACCGGTTCGAACGCAACGATCGCGACCTCTCGGTCCGGCTGCGCGGCCGACCTCCGTGCCGTCAACGAGGCCGCGTGCTCCAAGCGGGCCGGGATCACGTGCCCATCGCCGCACAGCTCCGAGATCCGTCGCCGAGCCGCATGGCCCATCACCGCCCGCTCTCGGACCGACATGTCCGCAGCTCGCTCAAGCTGCCCGGATAGGCCCGACGCGTCGCCTGCATCGAACAGCAGCCCGCTCACGCCATCCTCGATCATCTCCGCCATGCCGCCGGCGTTGGCCGCGACCACGACCTGCCCGGCCGCCATCGCCTCCATGCAGGTATTGGGAAAGTTGTCGTTCGGGCTGGGCACGACGGCGATGCCGCTCGCGCTTCGCTGCTCGGCGAGTTCGTCCGGCGGCAATTCGCCCAGCACACGCACGTCCAGCCCCTGGCAATGCCGCTGGATCGCCGTCTCGCCGAACATCTCGTCGGCGACCCAGTCGAACGTATCGCGGCCGGCGATCCGCAGCGGCGGGGCGTCGGCCCCAAGACGACCCAGCGCCTCGGCCAGCGTGTCGAAGCCCTTGCGCCGCTCCATCCGCCCGACGAAGAGTGCGTCGCCGCCGGCGGGCAGGGGGCCATCGATGTCGACCGGCTCCCCGAGCGGATACGGCGTGACCTCGATCGTGCCGACGCCCGGCTCCCACGCCCGCGTCCAATCCGCGAGCATCCGGCTCGGGCACGCCACGCCGTCGGCCCACCGCAGCACGTCGCGCTCCATCGACCGCAGTTCGGCCATGGCGCGCCCGCTCTGTTGGCCGCCCTGCAACTCTTCGATCCACGCCGTCGGTGAGTGCAGGTGCACGATGATGGGCGGCCCGTTCGTTCGATTCGCCAGTGGCCCGCGACCGAGCCGCCGCTCGTTCAGGATGAACCACAGCAGCGCCCCGGTGTCGGGCGCCTCGATGGCCGGCGGATCGAAGGTCTCGAGCAGCCACGGCAGGTAGTGGCGAAGCTGCATCGCCAGAACGCTCTCGCGGTGAAAGGCCCAGAACGCCGCGTGGCACGCCGGGCCCATGGGCGACTCGAGGATGCTCCGTCGCGGGCCCGCCCAATCCGGTTGATCCTCGACATAATCGAGGAACGACAGCCTCGCGACGCGAACGCCGGCGTCGTCCTCGACCGTGGGCTCGTCGCAATCGCCCACCGTCACGACGACCGGCTCGCGCCCCTGCCCGGCCAGGGCCCGGGCCATCCGCACCGTGTACGTACCGATGCCGCCGCCGACGAAGGGGGGATATTCACGGGAGATCAGCAGCACGCGGCGGGCTCCGGCACGCGGCCACGGTAGCCTCCGCGCCCGAGGGAAGCCCTAGCATCGGCCGTGACCACCAGCACGACCAAGAGACGCACCGCCGGCCGGGTCGCCTTCTTCGCTAGCGTCCTCCTCGCGGTCGTCGCCGCCACCGCCCTCACGGTGCTGGCGCTCGCCCTGCCCGAGGCCCGGACCCAGACGCTCTTCGAAGAGACCGGCCCGTTCGAGGAGGCCTCGCCCTGGCTCTGGCTGGCCTTCGCCCTGTGGATTCCGCTGGTCTTCCGCACGCCCACGCGGACCGTCGCCGCCGGCATGATCGTCGCCATCGCCGCCGCCGCCCGCGAGTGGGACTGGCACAAGGCCTTCACCGACTACAGCGTGCTCAAGCCGCCGTTCTACTACCGCGAGGGCTCGCCCCTGGAAGTCGTCATCGCCGGGGCGGTCATGGTGCTCATCATCGCGAGCGTGGTCGTCCTGGTCGCACGGCTCATCAAGCTCAAGCCCTGGACGCGTCCGATTCCCTGGTGGGCCTACGCCCTCGTCTTTGCCTTCGGCATGCTCGCCTTCACCAAGGCCATCGACCGCGCCCCGGCCATCCTGCAGGACGACTTCGGCATCACCGTGGGCGATCGCCTCCGCTTGGTCGCCTACGCCATCGAAGAGGGCCTGGAAATGGTCTTGCCCGTCTTCTTCGCCGCTTACACGCTGGCCCTCGCGAGGTGGCACGCGGCCCGCACGCCCGCGGGTGAGTCGCAGCGGACCTAGGAACTTCCCACGCCCGCCGGGCGAGCACGGACGCGCGCCTCCATCGGGCCGAACATCGCACATGGACCGAACCACTTCATCGCGCGGCTGGGCATTCTGGTGGCTGTGTGCCGCGGGCGTCTACAACATCCTCTGGGGCGCCGCCGTCGTCCTGTTCCCGGGCGCCCTCTTCGAGTTCGCCGGCATGGAGCAGCCGCGCTACCCCCAACTCTGGCAGTGCATCGGCATGATCGTGGGCGTCTACGGCGTGGGCTACCTGGTCGCCGCCCGCGACCACCGCCGGCACTGGCCCATCGTGCTCGTCGGCCTGCTCGGCAAGATCTTCGGGCCGATCGGATTCGCCCAGGCCCTCTTGAGCGGCGACCTGCCCCCGGCCTTCGGCGTCACCATCCTGACCAACGACCTCTTCTGGTGGATCCCCTTCGCCCTGATGCTCCGCGACGCGCTCAAGCACCACAGCGAGCGGCCATGACCGAAACTGCCCTCTTGGTCCACGCCGCCGCCACGTGGTTCATGGTCGGCCTGATCTGGTTCGTCCAGGTCGTGCACTACCCGCTGTTCGCCGGCGTGGGCGAAGCGGGCTGGGCCGAGTACAGCCGCCGGCACCAATCGCTGACCACGCTCGTCGTCGGCCCGACGATGCTCGTTGAGGTCGTCTCCGCCGCCGCGCTGCTCGCGTTCCTGCCCGGCACGCTCACGATCGCCGGCGCCGTGCTGCTCGCGCTCGTGTGGGCGAGCACGTTCTTCGTCCAGGTGCCCCTCCACGGCCGCCTCGGCAAGGGCCACGACGCCGCCGTCATGCGGACGCTCGTCGCCACGAACTGGGTCCGCACGGTCCTATGGACCGCCCGCGGCGTGATCGCCATGGCGTTGCTCGGGGTGGGGGTGGTCTGACGCCGAGCGTTCCCCCTTGCCGTCGCCACGACCGACGGGGGTCTTCGGACGCGGAAGTGGCCGCGCGGCACGAGGAAGGGGCATGGCGCCGCGCGGAAGGTCGGGCCCCGGGCACGCAAGCTCGAGCGCCGCACGAGGAAGGCCACGCGCCGCGCGAGGAAGCCCGATCGTGGCACGCGGAAGGGGAGACTCGCCGCGAGGGAAGGGAGATTTGCCGCGCGGAAGCTTCCGCGCGGCAAATCTCCCTTTGTTATCCGGGCCTTGGCGGCGTCGCAGGGTGCTTTGCAAGCACTGTGTTTGGGTTCGCGCTGCGCCCGGGCCTCAGCCCTTCATGAGCCCCTCGACCCCCTTGCGATCCACCGGCAGCTTCGAGCTCATGTTCTTCGGCCCGTTGGCCGTGACGTGAATGTCGTCCTCGATCCTGATGCCGATGTTCTCCTCGGGCAGGTAGAGCCCTGGCTCGATGGTCACGATGGCGTCCTTGGCCAGGGGGGTCTTGGGGTCGACGTCGTGCACCGAGATGCCCAGGTGGTGGCCGATGCCGTGGTAGAACGCGTGGCCGTAGCCGGCCTTGTCGATGATCTCGCGGGCGGCGGCGTCGACGTCGTGCATCCACGTGCCGGGCGTGCACGCCTTGATGCTCGCCTTCATGGCCTTCAAGACCAACTCGTACGCGTCGGCCTGCGTGCTGTTGAATTTTCCATTGACCGGGAACGTCCGCGTGATGTCGGCGCAGTAGCCGCCCATCTTGGTGCCCGAATCGAGCACGAGCATGTCGCCGTCTTCCATGATGCGGTCGTTGGCGCCGTAGTGCAGCACGGTCGCGTTGACGCCCGAGCCGGCGATGGGGTTGAACGCGTTGCCCTCGCCGCCGTGCTCGGCGAACGTCGCCTGCAGCGTGCGGATGACCGCGCCCTCGCTCGCGCCCGGCTTCATTTCCCTGGCCGCCGCGCGCACGCCCGCCATCGTCGCATCGACGGCGCCCTGGATGAGCTTCCGCTCGGCCGGGCTCTTGGCGGCGATGAGCTGGTAGAACTCGCGCCAGGCCGACTCGATCGACACCCCCGGCACGCGCTCGGCCGCGAGGCGGTACGCGACCAGGTCCTGGTTCACGCCCGCCGGCGCGGGCCGGGGCTCGTGCAGCGTGGCGAGCTTGCCCGAGCGGCCGGCGGCCTCGGTCACCAGCCAGTTCAGGCGATTCGTGCGGAAGACGGTCCCGACGCCCAGCCGATCGCGCAGCTGCGGGCTCAGCCCCTCGCGGATGCCGTGCCACGCCTCGTCCTCGGGGTCGCGGCTGCGGAACATGAGGACCTCGCGCCGCCGCGGGTTGGGGTGGCTGGGGTCGAGCAGCAGCACCGCCCCGGGCTCGTCGGCGATGCCCGTCAGGTAGTAGAACTCGACCGATGGCTCCCAGTCGCCGCGCAGCGACGCGCTGTGCTCGCCGGCGAAGACCAGGCCCACGCGGTCCTTGAGCAGCTTGGCGACCTTCTGGCGGCGCTTCTTGTACTCGTCGGCGGTGATGGGGGCGTACGGAGGGGCGGCGGCAGCGGTCGGTTTCTTGGCCATGGCCCATGGTTGGCGCGCCAGGCGGTTGGCGCGCTACGCGCGGGTGGCCCGCAGCACGGCACCGGCGATCTCGAACCGCACGCCCGCGACGACGCGCGAGCCCTGCCCGGCGTCGATCCAGACCAGCAGCGACCGTGCCGTCGAAGCAGACAGCCGATCGTGGCCCGCGTCGCCGAAGTGCCGGATCACGCGTCGCAGCAGCCCTTCGCGCACGGCCGCGGGGCAGGCCCCGAACGCCTCGCGCTCGAGCTCGACCGCGTCCTCACGCTCCACGGCCATGCTCGCCCACGCGCCGCCGACGACGCCCTCGACCACGCGCACCGCCTCGCCCACGGCCTCGGCCCCGCGGGCCGCCCGAAGGGCCGCGCCCGGGCGCAGCGCTTCGAGCTCCGGCAAGACCCGCTCGCGAAGCGCCGCCCGCAGGGGCGCGTCGGCCCCGCCGGGGTCCACGTTCGTCTCGTCCTCGACCCATCGCCAGTGCGCCTTGCGGCAGATCGCCTCCGCCTGGGCCCGCGTCACGCGCAGCATGGGCCGCACCAGCGTCACGCCGGCCGAGATCGCCCGGCGATGCGCAGGCCCGCGAAGCCCGCGCGGCCCGGTTCCGCGTACGAGGTTCGCCAGCAGTGTCTCGAGCACGTCGTCGGCCTGGTGTGCGGTGGCGACGTATCGGCACCCCGCGTCGTCGGCCAGCCCCGCGAGTGCCTCGTACCGCAGCTGCCGCGCGCTCGCCTCGGCGTTGCCCTTGCCGAGCCGCACCCGCTCGATGCGCACGGGCAGGCCCAGGCGCTCGCCGAGTTCTTCGACGACCTCGCGGTCGGCCTCCGCGTCCTTCTTCGAGCGCATGTCGTGGACGACGTGCCCGATCGCCAGCACGCCCGGCCGGCGGCCGAGCGCCAGCGCCAGGGCCGACGAATCGGCGCCCCCCGAGACCGCCAGCAGCGTCGGTCGGTCCCCGTCGCGCACGTCGGGACCGCCGGTGAGCATCCGCCACGACCGGACGATGCGGCGCTCGGCGGCGGCAGGGTCGTCTCGCACGCGTCGATCGTATCGAATGGACCACGCGAATGGAACTGAGCCCCGGATGCCGACACTATTGCCAATGGCCACCGCCGCCCTCATGCTGGTCCAGAGCGAGCCGACCGACCCCGCCAGCGGCGGCGACGCAGCGGACGGCCCGAGCGGCCCGCAGCAGTTCGCCTCCTGGGTGCTGCTGGCCTTCGGCGTGGCGATCCTGATCTGGGTCCTGCTGCGGCTCCAGTGGCGCCGCCAGCGGCGCGCCCCCGAGGAGAGCCCGGTCGCCGAGATGCGCGAGACTGCTCGCCATCGCCAGGCCGAGGGCGAGCGCGCCGCCGAGGTGGCCGAGATCGTCCGCGACCTGGCGGCTCGCCTCGAGACCCGGGCCGCCCGGCTCGAGGCCCTGCTCGACCAGGCCGACGAGCGGATCGAGCGCCTCGAGGCCCGGCTGGCCGCCGGCAACGTGGCCGAGCAGATGGCGGCGCCGAAGCCCGCCGAGCCGAGCGCCCCGCCGGCCCCGGCCAACGGCAGCGTCGACCCGTGGGACGAGGCCGCCGGCGACCCATCGCCGCAGCGCTCGGCCACGCCGCCGGCCAGCGACCCCCTGCACGAGGAGGTCTACGAGCTGGCCGACGATGGGCGGTCGCCCCTGGACATCGCCCGCCGCCTCGACCAGCAGGTCGGCACCATCGAGCTGATCCTGGCCCTCCGCCGCCCCTAGGGACCGCCGCGGACCGGCGAGCACCAATCTCCACCAAAATCGCGGGTGTGAATCTGGGCGCTTGGGTTATGCTGGCACGATCAGCACCCACAGGAGACCGGCCATGACCCGTGCCATCGCCCTGACCGTCCTCGCCGCGGCCGCCAGCGCGCCCGCCCAGACGACCCGGATCGACGTTAACGTCGACTCGGGCGCGGTGTTCCCCGGCAGCACCGCCACCGTGATCCTCAGCGCCGCCTTCGATCCCGGCGACTACGCGGTCGCGGGCATCCAGACCGACCTGCTCGCCAGCGCGCCGGTCGATCTCGGCGACGCCTGGAGCGACCTGCAGCTCGTCTCCCCGATGGATGGACCCGGGACCACGGCGGGCATCGCGTCGGGGGCCACCGTCACGGGCGTCATCGCGGGGCAGCTCAACTTCCCGACCGCAGGGATCTACGCCGACCCAACGAATCCGATCACGTTCTGGCGGGCAACGTTCACGGCGCCGGCCAGCGTGCCCGGACCCTACTTCGTCGACCTTTCGACGAGCACCAGCCGCTTCGACGTCTACGTGGAGCGGGGCGCCGCTCGCAGCGAGTCGCGCCTCGACGTCCTCGCCGAGGGCGTCGGCGGCATCCCGGTCCTCCCGGCGCCCGGCAGCATGGCGGTGCTGGGCCTGGGCCTCGTCGCGGCCGCGCGCCGCCGCCGCTAGGTCCAGCGAAGAGGAACGACGATGCACGCGACCAGCGGCTTCGTAGCGCTTGCACTCGGGTCGGCGCTCATCGCGAGCGCCCCGGCCCACGCCCAGGCCGTGGGCGTCACCATCGAGATCGACGAGCCGATCCTGGCTCCCGGCGATTCGACGCGGCTGCGCCTCGTGGCCACCGTGCTCGATGCCGACTACGCCTTCGCCGCCACCGACCTCGACCTGCTGATCGACTTCGACGGCACGCCCGGCGCTCGCGGCTTCTCAGACCTCTCCATCCTGCCCCCGATGGACGCCGGCCCGACCGCCGGCGTGCCGACCGACCGCGGCATCGAGGGCATCCTGGTCGGCCAGCTCCACTTCCCGCCGGCGGGCATCTATGCCGACCCGACCAACCCGATCGCGTTCTGGGAGGCAACGTTCACCGCGCCCGTCGACGCGGGGGGCGGCTACCGCGTCGACCTCTTGACCGAGACCCTGCGCTTCGACGCGTGGCCCGACCGCGATTCGGCCATCGCCGCGTCGCGCCTCGACCTGGTCGACGAGGACGCGGCGAGCATCTTCGTAGTTGCTGCGCCGGCGGGCGCTGCCATCCTGATGTTCGGCCTCGCCGCTCTGCATCGACGTCGACGCACCATCGAATAGGAGCCACCCATGCACACGCACGCCATCGCTCTCGCCTGCCTCGCTGTCGCCAGCACCGCGCTCGCCCAGACCGCCCCGCGCATCATCATCGAGGCCGACGATCCCGACATCCCGACCGTGGGCGGATCGACGATCATCCGCATGTTCGCCCAGTTCGACGACGCGAGCGATTACGCCATCGCGGGCATCGCGACGAGCCTCGTCAGCAGCCGTGGAAGCGAGGGCTGGTCGGACATCACCCTCGTCGCCCCGATGGACGGGCCCGGCACCTCCGCCGGTCTTGTTTCGGGCACCGGGATCGACGGCATCATCGCCGGGCAGCTCAACTTCCCGATCGCCGGCGTCTTCGCCGACCCCTCCAACCCGATCGCCTTCTGGCAGGCACGGTACACGGTCCCCCTTGGCACCGGCCCCGGCGTGCTCGACCTCTCGACGCAGACCGATCGCTTCGACGTCTACGTCGACCGCGATTCGGCGACCAGCGAGAGCCGCCTTGGCGACCTGATCGAGGGCTCGGCACGCGTCACCATCACGCCCGCCCCGGCAACGAGCTTCGCCTTGCTCGGCCTGCTCGCCCTCGGCCACCGGCGTCGATGAGGCGATATGCGGACCTTGGCCAATGCTGCGCGAGCGTCGGCCACCGCCAACGGTCCTTCCGTCAGCATTGACGGTCCTTCCGTTACAGCAACCGGTCCTTCCGTCACGGCCACCCGTCCTTCCGTCAGCGTTGACGGTCCTTCCGTCACAGCAACCCGAACTTCCGTTAGCGTTGACGGTCCTTCCGTCACAGCTAACGGTCCTTCCGTTACAGCAACCCGGAGGACCGTCATCGCCGTTCTCGGACCGGGTTTCGGCCACCACGGGCCGTGCGGCCCGCTCTGGCCATTTGCGGGACCAAGGCAACCGCGCGCCCGCCCGACCACGTACCGGGGCCTAGGTTCTCGCAAGGCGCGACGGTCGCCGCGCTCGCACGCCCGGGGGTCCACCATGCACCGCACGTCCACCGCCGTCGCCGCGTCCGCCGCGCTCGTGTTCTCGATGACCGCCGCCGCCGTCGCCCAGACGCCCGGCACCGTCTTCATCGAGATCGACCAGCCCGTGCTGGCGCCCGGCGAGTCGACCACCGTCCGCCTGCTCGCCGGCTGGGGCGGGCCCGACTTCGCCATGGCCGGCGTCGCCACGAGCCTGCTCGCCGATGCCGGCGGGCGCGACGTTGCCGCGTCGTGGTCGGATTGGGCGCTCATCGCTCCGATGGACGGCCCGGGCACGAGCGAGGGCGAGGCGATCGGCAACGGCTTCGGCGGCATCATCGCCGGCCAGCTCAACTTCCCCGTCGCCGGAATCTACTCCGAGCCCGACCCCAACCCCATGCCCTTCTGGGAGGTGACCTTCACCGCGCCCACGGACCTGGGCGCGTTCGAGGTCGACCTCTCGACCGACACCGAACGCTTCGACGTCTACATCGCCCGGTTCTCGGCGTTGAGCGAGAGCCGCCTCGACGGGCTGACCGAGGGCGCCGGCACGATCGTCGTGGTGCCCGCGCCCGCGGGCGGCGTCGTGCTGCTGGGCCTCATCGCGCTGCGTCGCCGCCGCTGACGCACCGGTGCTGGACCGAGGAGCTTGAGCATGCGTGTTCGCAACGCCTCCATCGCAATGGCCCTCGCCACCGCGGCGAGCCTCGCGCACGCGCAAGTGCCCGGCGAGGTCATCATCGAGATCGACCAGCCCGTGCTCGCGCCGGGCGAGGCGACCACCGTGCGCTTGTTGGCCGGCTTCGACAGCACGCAGGACTTCGCCATGGCCGGCGTGCACACCAGTCTGCTCGCCGATTCGGGCGGGATCGACATCGACGCCGCGTGGTCGGACGTTGCGCTCGTGTCTCCGATGAACGGCCCCGGCACGACGGCGGGTCTGCCCGACGCGGGCGGCTACACGGGCATTATCGCCGGCCAGCTCCACTTTCCGATCGCCGGCCCCGGGGCCGACACGAGCGACCCGATCGCCTTCTGGGAGGCGACCTTCACCGCGCCCGCGGACGCGGGTGCATTCACCGTCGACCTCTCCACGCTGACGACGACCTTCGCGATCTACATCGAACACGATACGAGCCGCTTCGAAAGCCGCCTCGACGGCCTCACCGAGGGCGCCGGCACGATCGTTGTCGTCCCCGCGCCCGCCAGCGCACTGGCATTCGCCGGATTGCTTGCGATGCGACGCCGCGCTAGCCGCCCGGCAGGTGCTTCTCGATCCAGTCGTCCTGCCGCATGACGTGGCCGCGGTTGACGCGGTCGCGGTGCTCGGCCCGGCGCTGGCTCTGACGCACCGCGAGCCGCGCCAGGCGGTCCTTGCCGACCTCTTCGCGGGCCGTGCGGCGGCGGACGAAGCCGGCCAAGCCGGGCGCGTTGTGCTCGACGAGCTCGTCTTCCAGGCTCGCGAAGATCTGGGCGCTGCCCGGGTCGCCCTGGCGCCCGGCGCGGCCGATGAACTGCCGATCGATGCGCGTCGAGGCGTGCAGCTCGGTCAGGATCACGTGCAGGCCGCCGGCTTCCTTCGCCCGTTCGTCCAGCATGATGTCCGTGCCGCGGCCGGCCATGTTCGTCGCGACGGTGATGGCCCCGCTCCGCCCGGCCTGCGCGATCAGGTCGGCCTCGGTCTTGTCGAAGTTGGCGTTCAAGACCTGGTGGGCCAGACCGCGGGCCTCGAGGCGTTCACTGATCCGCTCGCTCACCTCGATCGACCGCGTACCCACCAGCACCGGCCGCCCCTGGGCGTGCTGGGCGACGACCGAGTCGACGATCGCCGCGAACTTCGCGCTGCTCGAGCGGAAGATCCGTGTCGGCCACTGCTCGCGGATCATCGGCTCGTTCGTCGGCATGACGACGACCGGCCGCGAATACACGGCCTCGATCTCGCTCCGCGCATCGATGGCGGTGCCGCTCATGCCCGCGAGGAACCGGTAGCTCCTGAAGAACCGCTGGAAGCTGACTCTGGCCAGGGTCTCGCGGTCGGCGGTGACCTCCACGCCCTCCTTGGCCTCGACCGCCTGATGCAGCCCGTGCTCCCACGAGCGGTCGGCCAGGTACCGCCCGGTGTACTCGTCGACGATGACGACGCGGCCGTCGACGATCTGGTAGTGGTGCCCGCGGAGGTAGCAGTGCCGCGCGGCCAGCGCCTGCTTGATGAGCTCCTCGGCCCGGCGGGGCGCGCGCCAGATGGCGTCCTCTTCCTTGGCGAAGAGGTCCCTGAGCCGATCGCGGCCGCGACGCTTGAGCTCGGCCCGGCGGCGCACGTGTTCGACGGTGTAGTCGGGCCCCTCGTCCAGCCGGGCGGCGAGCCTGGCGGCGGTCGCGTAGACCGCGCTCATCTCGTCCTCCTTGCGGGCCTGGGCGATGATGAGGGGGACGACGCCCTCGTCGATCAGCACGGCGTCGGCCTCGTCGACCAGCGCCGCGTGCAGCCCGGGCACGAGCGGGCTAAACGCCGCGGCCTCGGGGCGATCACCAAACCGAGCCAGCGTCTGCCGGCCGGTCCACGGCGTCTTGAGGCGGCCGATGCGAAGCTGGTCGCGCAGCCAGTCGGCCGTGATCTGCTTGGGCGTGCCGTACACGATGTGCCGCGCGTACACGCCCGCGCGGTCCTGGGGGCTGAGCTCCTGCGTGATGGCGCCCACCGTGAGCCCGCATCGCTCGTAGATCGGCCGGCGGCTCTCGGCGTCGCGCGCGGCGAGGTAGTCGTTGACGGTCAGCACGTGCAGCCGCTTGCGGCTCCACGCGATCAGGGGCGCGGCGATCGAGCCCGTCAGCGTCTTGCCCTCGCCCGTGGCCATCTCGACGACGCGGCCGTGGTAGAGGCCCAGCGCGCCGGCGAGCTGCACGACGTACGGCTCCTGGTCCGTCTGTCGCCGAGCGACCTCGCGCATCAGACCCATGGCGTGGCGGAGCTGCTCGGCATCGGCCCGGCCGCGCACGAACGCCTCGCGGGCCGTGCGGACCGCCTCGTCGAGCTGGGCGTCGCTCAGGTCGACGATCGTGGGGCGGAGGGCGTCCACGCGCCTGGCCTCGGCCAGCAGGTGCCGCGTCGTGGTACGCAGCCGGTCGGCCCGGGCCCGGGCCATGACGGCCAGCTTGTCGAGCCCGCCGTAGTGCTCGGGCTTGCGCTGGCGGGCGCGCAGCGCCTGGAACATGACCTCGTACCGCGTCAGCTCGCTGACCGACGGACCACCGACGCCGCCCGGCATGGAAGGGGTCGCGCTCATCGTCAGATGTCGATCCGTCCCTGGACGAGCTGGCGCAGCCGGTCGACCCACTGGCCGAGCAGCGGTCGCGGCGGCAGCTCGAAGCGTACGGCCACCCGCTCGCCGGGCATCGGCGGCACCGTCGCGCCGTCGGCGTCGAAGTTGGCCTCCATCTCGACGATGAACCTGGGCCGCGTTGCCTGGGGCGACTGGCTCTGGCGGCGGTCGGTCTGCACCTGGCCGCCGCCGATGTCGGCCAGCGCCGGGTGCGGCAGCGTGCGATCGCCGGCGCTGCGACGCACGAACTCGGTCACGTCGAAGGCCACGCCCGGCTGCGTCCGCCGGCGGATCTCGGCCGTGAAGTCCTGCTCGAAGCTCATGGTCTGCAGCCAGTCGGCCTGACGCTGGTCCATCGACGCGACCACCCGAACGTCGTCGCTGGCGACCACCGCGCACACCGGCGCGCCCTGCCGCACGTACTGACCGGCCAGCCGCCGCGGATCGTCGGCGACGTAGCCCGCGTGCGGCGCCCGCATCGTGAGGGCGTCGACGCGCTCCTGCAGAAACGCGAGCCGTTCGAGCAGCACGCCGCGACGCTCGTTCATGAGGTCGCCGACGGGCACCTGCTGGGCCATCGCCGAGCGGAAGCGGGCCTCGAGCTCTCGGAACGCACCCATCGTCCGCTCGAGCTGGGCGACCAGCTCGGGATTCTCGGCCACGGCGAGGACCTGCCCCTCTTCGACCCACTGGCCGGGCGAGACGAGCACCTCCTGGACGAACCCGTCGCTGCCCGCGAACACGCCGGTGAACTGCTCGCTCTCGATGACCGCGCTGGCGCGCCGGTAGTCGGGCATCGGCACCGCGCCCACCAGCAGACCAGCCAAGCCGACTGCCGCGATGCTCGTGAGCACGACCCGCGAGCGCTTGTCTGCGATCATCGGGCTCGTCGCAAGCCAGTGCGTCCACTTGCCCAGCGGCATGACGAACCACACCGTCGCCGTCCAGATGGCAAGCACGAGCCCGAGCCCGAACATCTGCCCCATCACGAAGAGCGTGATCGAGAAGAACAGGAACACGCGGTACACCATCGCCGCCCAGCCGTAAGCGATCAGCCAGGGCCGCTCGCCCGCCTGCACGGTGGGGGGCTTGGCGTTGCGAATGCGGTACATGTACTTCTGGAAGTGGAACTTGATGAGGTTCTGCGCCCGCTGCATGAGGTTGGGCGCTTCCAAGAGATCGCTGAGGATGTAGTACCCGTCGAACCGCATCAGCGGGTTGGCGTTGAACAGGATGGTGCTGATGCTGGCCGTCAGCATCGCGTTGTAGGCAAATTGGTTGACCACGCCGCCCGTGTCGAGCGTCGCCAGCCAGACGAAGGCCGCGATCGACGCCGCCGCGAGCTCGAAGATCATGCCCGCCGCGCCCACGGCCACCCGCTGCCACTTGCTGGCAAAGGCCCACGTGCTCGACGCGTCGACGAAGGGCGCCGGGAACATCACGAGCATCATGATGCCCAGCTCGGGCACCTGCCCGCCGAAGCGCTTGCACACCAGCCCGTGCCCGCTCTCGTGGATGATCTTGCTGACGATGAAGACCACGATCAGCCATGGCCAGTTCGCGGGCGCGATGGCGCCCTGGAAGCGCTCCGAATCGAAGAGCGCCCCGGCCTCGCTCGTGAGCGCGGCGATCGCGCCGAGCAGCAGCAGGCACCAGGCGATGAAGCCCCAGCGATTCAGCAGCGGCCGCACGATGGGCTCGACCGCCGTGAAGATCGAATCCGGGTTGAACAGCCGGATGCGGAAGTACATGATGCCCATCGCCTGGCCGATGGCCTTCTTCTTGATCCGCTGGCGGGCCCGCGTGAGCAGCTGCTCGGTCTCCGGCGTGTCGTCGGCCTTGAGCAGGTTCGCGTTATAGAGCTGGCTGATGAGCTCGACCGTCTCGACCTGCGTCGGGGCCGCATCGCCGTGCGTCTCGAGGCACAGCGTCCACGTCTCCTCGACGGTTCGCTTGCCGTCCAGCAGGCACACGAATTCGTAGGCCATGGGCGTGAGGCGATAGAACTGGTTGCTCGCCGGGTCGTGCACCACGTGCCAGCGCCGGCCGCGGTAGTGCTGGCGGGTGATCTGGGTGTGGCTCCGCAGGCGCGGCTTCATCGCGCGCACGCGGCTCCACATCGGGCTGAAGGTCGGCCGTTCACTCATGCGCCGTCACCTCAATACCACAGCCAGAGTCGGGCGGTGTCGAGCAGGCGCCTGCTCAGCACCCAGATGATCCGCTTGTTGCCCGTATCGATGTACGCGATGCCCTCCATGCCCGGGCGCAGCCAGCCGGGCGGATCGTCGAGCGAGCCGCGCAGCTCGAACACGTTGCTGCCCTCGTCGGGCTGGCCCATGGGCACGAGGCTGTTCGCCGTGAACGTAAATCGCTCCCCCGGCCGCGCCCGCGTGGCGAAGCCGCCGATGCTCTCGGGCGAGACGTAGCCGATGTCGTTGTCGGGCACGCGGGCAACCACCTCGAGCTGGTCGAGGCTGGCGATGCGGAACATGGGCTCGCCGATGTTGATCGCCGAGCCGATCATCCGCCTCGGATCGCCCGAGACGATGGTCCCGTCGATGGGCGCCACGATGGTCGAGCGCTCGATCTGCGTCTCGATGTACCGCAGCCGGGCCTGCTCCTGCTCGAGGCGACCGAGCGCCTGCTCGGCGGAGCTCAGGTCGCCCTCCTTGCGGGCCTCGTCGGCCTCGCGCCGCGCCGCCGAGACCGACGCCTGCGCATCGATCCGGCTCTCGCGGAGCTCGGTGGTGTCCAGCTGCATCAGCAGGTCGCCCTTAGCCACCTGCACGCCGGGCCGGATGCCTTCGGGAACGCTGGCGATGATGCCCGCGAACGGCGCCGCGATCGAGCGTTCGTGCACGGCCAGCAGCTCGGCCTGCGCGTCGATGCGGTACGGAATCTTCACAAACGTCACGACGATCAGCAGCACGAGGGCGACGAGTGCCGCCACCTTCCAGGCCGTGTGCCGCGGGCCGACGAGCCAGGTACCGCTCTTGAGCACACTGTGCCACGCCCGCTGGGGGAGCGGTCGGTCGTCGCTGCGGCGCAGCTCGATGACCGGGCCAACCAGGTCGAGCGTTGCCTGGAGCAGCTCGAGCTTGGCCGTGTCGAGCTGATCTTCTTCAGAGAGCTCGATGGTGACGACGCCCACCACACGCTCGCCCGCGCGGATCGGCAGCGAGGCGACCTTCAGCCGCGCGTCGGACGACGCGAGCTGCCGGTGGGCGTGCGAGACCTGGCCCGCCAGCGTGGGATCAACAGCGGGCTCGGTGTCCGGCTGCCCGGCCGACTGCGCGGGGTCTTGCGGCACCTGCGGCACTGGGTAAACCACGGCGTGGGCCTGGTCGTAGCACTCTTCCATCGCGGCCTGCAGCATGCGCACCATGTGCAGCCGGCGGTCGACGTGCTCGGTGTCGCTGAGGGCCTGCACCCGGACCACGCCCGAGTCTCCGAGCCCACGCACCCAGCCGATGGCCGCGCGATCGGCCGACGCCGCCCGCGACAGGTCGTTGGCCAATTGCAGGCACGCGCCCTTGAAGCCCGAGGCCTCGTTAATGGAGGCAATCAAGCGACCGGCCAGGTCGAGCGCCGCCGAAGACTGCCACGCGCCCTTGGCCTCTTGCCGTGCCGCGTGCAGCTTCGCGTAGCCGCACAAGACCTCGACGAGCGCCATGGTGGTCTGCGTCGCCTCGCGCGAGCGTTGCTCGATCGTCAGGCAGATCGCCGCGGTGTGCCCGCCGCCAAGCGGCATGTCGATCGGGCCGGCGATGACCGCGCCACCCTCGTTGCCGGCGCCGTACATGGGCGAGCTGTTGGCGTTGAGCGCGAACACCCGGGCCTCGCCGCCGCGCACGGCCTCGGCAGCCGCCGAACGCACCCACGATCCATGCTCGACCTGGGTCGGGTCGATCCGCCGCGCCTCGGCCGGCCGCCCGCCACGCGCCTCGCCGGCCGCGACGGCGTAGGCGATGGACGGCTCGTCGGGGCTCTGGTCCTGCGTGTCGCTGGTCGAGACGATGACGACCGATCCCTGCCGGGCGTTGGCTACACGAGTGAGCACGCCGCACAGCCGGGCCAGGAAGGTCGTGGCATTGGGCGACTCTGCCGAGAGTTCCTCGACCACGCGCCGCCAGGCCGGTGTCCTCAGATTCGAGATATCCGTCAAGGTCGCTCCTCTCGGGGCAACGGGTCAATCGCGACCCGGTCCGCACGCGGAAGCCGGGCACGCTCGATTCGTTCTGGTTGGGCCGCGCCGCCGGTCAGCCGGCGTCGGCGGCCAGGGCGGGCTCGGCCTGCTGCTCCCCATCGTCGGCCAGCCGATCCCGGGCGGCCTGCTCGTCTCGCTGCGCCTCATGCTCCGCAAGGATGCGCATGAAGCCCTCGGTCGGCTCGCTGAATCGCACCCAGGCAGGCAGGCCCGAGAGCAGGCGGTCCGGGTTGGGCATCTCGACCTTCACCCAGACCTTGTCCGAGCCGAAGTCCGCCACCGGGCTCACCTCGGTCACGGTGCCCTCGAACATCCGAGGCTCGCCGGCCACGCTTACGGCGACCCAGGCCTTGTCGCCCCGCTCGAGCTGCTCTGCGAGCACCGTGCTCGTCGGGGTGGGCACCTTCACCTGCAGGGGGTCGATCGACACCAGCCGCAGCACGGGCTCGCTGTCCTGCATGGCCTGGCCGGGCGTAACCTCAATGGCCGCCACCATGCCATCGAACTGGGCCGTGATGGCGAACCGCTCCAGGTCCGCCTCCTGCCGCTCGAGGATGATCCCCTGCTCGATGAATCGCTCGTTGGCGGTGTCGAGCTCGATCTTGGCGTTCTCGAGCGACGCCCGGGCGCGCTCGTACTCGAGGGTGCTGCCGCCGCCCTGGTCCTGTGCGGTCTGCTGGTTGTCGAACTCGATCTGGGCCAGTTGCACGCGGTTCTCGGCGGCCAGGATCTCGAAGCGGTTCTTAGCGCGACGCTGCTGCAGGCGATAGGCCGCCTGGATGTCGCCGTCGCGGGCCCGCACGAGCACGTCGCCCTTCTCCACGCGATCGCCCACGCTCACGAGCACCGAGCGCACCTCGCTGGGCTGGCTGAAGCCCATCATGGCGTCCTTGCTGGGCTGGGTGAAGTGGTAGATGCCCCCGAACTCGGCCGCCCATGACGGCTCGAATGCGTAGCCGCGCGGTCGTTCGTCCTGGCGATCGCCGGCCTGCCCGGCGTGTGCCAGGGGCATCGCGGCGGCGAGCAGGGGGATCGTGAGGGCGAGGAACAGGCGGCTGGGGCGGGTCTTGGGCGTGGCTGTGGCCATGGTGGCCAAGTATACGGTTGGGACGTAGGTCTTTGTTCCCCTTCCGCCGCATTTCGCAACCGCGCGAGCCGCTGCTCCGTAGAAACCCCTAACGTCTCGATCCCGTGTTCGCGTGGACCTCGACCCGCGAAACGAAAATCCGGAAGGAGCCTCCCCATGCGCCGTCCGCCCGCCTCCCGCCGTGGCCTCTCCGCCATCGAGGTGCTCGTCGTGGTCGGGGTGGTGGTGCTGCTGACCATCGTGGTCTTGCCCCTGGTCGCCGGATTCCGGACCGGCACGAGCGGCGGGTGGCAGCTACGAGACTCCACCCAGATCCGCGGCATCACCCAGGCGTGCGCGATCTGGGCCCAGAACAACAACGAGCGATACCCCACGCCCAGCGAGGTCGACCTCCAGGGCACGACGATCGCCAGGCCGGCTGGTCTGGTCGGTCCCGATCGCCGGCTGGACACGACCGGCAACACGTTCTCCTTGATGATCTGGAACGGCTTCTTTCCCGTCGAGTTGACCGTCAGCCCCGCCGAGGCGGGCAACGTGGACGTCATGAGTGGCTTCCAGGTCGCAAGCCCATCCACGGCCGTCGATCCGAGAAACGCCCTCTGGGATCCGGCCTTCCGCGGCACGCCCCTGGACGAGTGGGGCGGCGGCGTTCCCGGCAAGGTGGGCGATCCGAGCCACAACTCCTATGCCCAGGTGCCGTGGTTCGACGATCGCGGCTTCATGTGGGGGAACACGTTCAGTTCGATGCACGCCTGCTTTGGCAACCGCGGCCCGGCCTACGCCTTGGACAAGAAGGGCCGATGGGAGCCCATCCGGGGCCACAACTTCGGCTCACGATCGACCACGCTGCTCATGCACGGGCCACGCGACGAGTGGAACGGCAACGTCGGCTTCAACGATCAGCACGTGGAGTATCTGACGACGGCGGCGTCCCCAACGCTCACGTGGACCTTCCCAGGAATCGGCGACCCGTCCAACATGATGCTGCCCGACAACCTGTTCCACGCCGAACACGACCACACCCGCGCGCTCATCGACGAACACGTCAAGCCCGTCATGGGAACCGATGGCGTGGGTACCATCTCCGGCGATGGCGCGGACGCTGGTGTCGGTGCGCTGGACCAGAAGAATAACTACCTAAGGCCCATCGCCAGGATCCTGCCAGGCGAGAACGGCAAGATCACGGCGGAATTCTGGATCGACTGACCACGACGCAGGGGAGGAAACACGATGCGACACGCACGGGGATTCACGCTCATCGAGGTCGGCGCCGTCACGGCGGTGCTGTCGGTCGGGGCGGCGGTGGTCATGCCGCAGTTCCAGGAAGCACGTGCCACGGCCCGTCAGTTGAAGGACTCCACCCAGTTGCGCGGCATCACCCAGGCGTGCGCGATCTGGGCCCAGAATACCGACGAGCGATACCCCGTGCCAAGCCGCATCGATCGCAAGGGCGTCACGCTACCGCGGCCCGCCGACCTGCCGGCGGATGCTCGCGACCTCCGCCTGGACACGACCGGCAACACGCTGTCGCTCCTGATCTGGAACGGCTTCATTCCCTGGAACCTCACCGTAAGTCCGGCGGAGGTCGGCAACGTCGAGGTCATCAAGAACTATCAGACCGCCACGCCGACGACGGCGGTGGACCCGAACGCATGCCTCTGGGATCCGGCGTTCCGCGGCACGCCCCTGGACCACTGGGGCGGCAAGGTGCCCGGCGAGGTTGGCGACGCGAGCCACAACTCGTACGCCCAGGTCGCATACTTCGGCGCGCGAGAGTCGATGTGGGGTAATACGTTTAAGGCCACCGAGGCCTGCTGGGCCAACCGCGGGGCGGCGTACGTGCTGCGTGACGACCAGTGGCATCCGCTTGCGGGCAGCACGTTCGGCGATGGCTCGAAGACGATGAAGATCCATGGCCCGCCGGATTCGTGGGCGGGCAACATCGCCTTCAACGACCAGCACGTCAGTTTCGTCGAGCGGCCCGACCCCGAGATGCTGGTCTGGGCGTTCGCCGGGCTCGAAGGCGACGGAGAGCGCCACTTGCCCGACAACGTGTTCCACTCCGAGCGCGACCAGAACCGTTGGCTCATCGACGAGCAGATCGAACTCGTCACCGAGCACGACGGGCGCGGCTCGGTGTTCGCGACCGGCAAGAACGGTGGGACGGGCGCGCTCGACCAGCGCAACGCCTACCTCAGGCCCATCTCGACCGTCGTTCCGGGCGAGGGCGACGCGCTGAAGGCACACGTCTGGATCGATTGATGCGGATCTCGGTGTGGTCGCAGCGAGCACCCGACCAGCGCCGCAAGCCGAAGCTGGCCAGAGAGCTTCTCCGGCAGGCCGTTGCACTCGAAGCAGGCGAAGAACGTCACGTCGCCCACGAAGATGGCCGCGCCCCGGCCGTCGATGGGCTGTCGGTCTCGCTGTCCAGGGCGGAGGGGCTGGCCATGTGCGCCGTGAGCGATTGCGAGGCCATCGGCCTGGACGTCGAGCAGCTACGGCCGTGGACCGAACTCGCGGACATGGCGACGCTCGTGAGCGATCCGCCGCCGCGTGACGCTCGGTCGTTGCTGGAGCTCTGGACGCGGAAGGAAGCCCTGGCAAAGGCGATGGGAACCGGCCTGCTCGACGACGTGCGTGCGCTTGCCGTTCCAGATCGATCGCCCGCGATCGGCGAGTGGATGCGTCGGGATGGCTGGCTCTGGATCGGATGTCCGTGCGAGAAGCATCACGTCGCGGCCCTGGTCGTGCGACACCCGGGCGACGACGCGGAAGGCGGCTACGACGTGTTCGAGATGCGCGGGAGTCCGGCAATCCGGATCTCGTCGCTCCAACTGCTCTTCTAGCCCAGATCGATGCCGAGCGTCCGGGCCAGTTCCTCCGCCCGATCGCCCGTGCAACTGCACACGTTCACGTGGGCGACCTTCCGGCCCGGCCGCTGCTGCTTGCGGTAGTCGTGCAGCCGCGAGTCCGGCCGTGACAGCACGCGTCGCACGTCGGGCAATTGGCCGACGCAATTGAGCATGACGGTGGGGCAGCGGACCTCGGTCGAGCCCAGCGGCAGGCCCATGACGGCCCGAACGTGGTTCTCGAACTGGCTCGTTGCGGCACCGTCGATGGTCCAATGCCCGCTGTTGTGCACACGGGGAGCGAACTCGTTTGCGACGAGGCGGCCGTCGACCTCGAAGAACTCGATCGTGAGTACGCCCCGGTGGTCGAGGGCGGCCATGAGCGTGCGGGCCATGGTCTGCGCCTGGGCGTTGATCTCATTGGAAACGCCGACCGCGGGCGCCACGGTGACTCGAAGGATGCCCTGGCGGTGCTCGTTCTCGACGAGCGGGTACGAAGCCGAGTCGCCCTCGATGCCGCGAGCGACGACGAGGGACAACTCGCGATCGAATCGCAGCATCTGTTCGAGCACGGCCGGCTGCTCGTCGATGGCCGCCCAGGCGCGCGGCGCGTCGGCGGCATCCGCGATGATGGCCTGGCCCTTGCCGTCGTAGCCGCCGCGGCGGGTCTTGAGGATGGCGGGCGCGCCGATGGTCTCCAGGGCCTTCTGGAGTGAGTCGAGCGAGTCGACCGGGGTCCATGGCGCGACCTCGAACCCTGCGTCGGTCAACGCCTGCTTTTCGAGGCAACGATCTTGGGACAAACGCAGGCTCTCGATGCCCGGTCGGATCGGCACGCGCGATGCGATCGTCTCGGCGGCGATCGTCGGTACGTTCTCGAATTCGTATGTCACTGCGTCCAGTCCATCGGCGAAGCCACGCAGCGCTGCGGCGTCGTCGTATGGACCGTCGATCAGTTCGCATACGTCGGCGGCGCACGCGTCAGGGCTCGGGTCGTAGGCCCGCACGCGAACGCCGAGTGGCGCGGCCGCCAGCGCCGTCATCCGCGCGAGCTGGCCGCCCCCGAGGATCCCCAGCCTCACGGGCCGCTCTCCGGCGGAAGCTTCGCATCGAGCACCACGCCGGTCTGCTTCGATCGGAACGCGTCGATGGCCTCGGCGACACGCTCGTCGGAGAGAGCGACGATCTGGGCTGCCAGGATGCCAGCGTTTCTCGCCCCGGCCGTGCCGATGGCCAGCGTGCCGACGGGTACGCCGCCGGGCATCTGTGCGATGGAGAGCAGCGAGTCGAGGCCGCTGAGCGCCTTGCTCTGTACGGGCACGCCCAGGACGGGCAGCGGCGTCTTGCTGGCGCACATGCCCGGCAAGTGTGCCGCGCCGCCCGCGCCGGCGATGATGACCTTGAGCCCGCGGTCCTTTGCGTTTTCGGCGTACTCGAAGAGCAGGTCGGGCGTGCGGTGGGCCGAGACGACCCGGCACTCGAAGGCGACGCCCAGGTCGGCCAGCGCGGCGGCGGCGTGGGCCATCGTGTCCCAGTCGCTCGTCGATCCCATGATGACGCCCACCAGGGGCGGGCCGGGGGGCGACGTCGGATTTGGGGTTGCCGGTGCTGCCATCGAGCAGGATAGGTGGGCGGGCGGGCGATCGGGCGCAGGTCAGCCGGCCTGCGAGCGCGACTGGCTGCTGCGCTTGACGCGCGGGCTGGTGTCCTCGTCGTCCTCGTCGGTCATTACCTCGCGTGAGGTCCGGCCGGCGAGCAACGAGGGCCGCGGATCGCCCGGTTCTTCTTCGGCGTCGGTCGGCTTCTGGTGGAGGATGTGCGAGTCGGCGTCGTAACAGCCACGCATCTCGTCGTGGGCGGTGCCGTCCCAGAGGGGGCTGCCGACGAAGTAGGCCGCCCGTGCGATCAGGTGGCTGGCGATGGGCGCCGTGATGAAGAGCATGCCGATGACCAGCAACGCCTCGAGCACGACGTCGAGGCTCACGAAGTGGGTGGCGACAGCGAGCACCATGCAGCCCACGCCGAGCGTGCCGGCCTTGGTCGCTGCCTGCATGCGCGTGTAGACGTCGGGCATCCGCAGCAGGCCGACGGCGGCCAGCACGCTGAAGAACCCGCCGATGAGCACGAGGCCCACGGTGAGCCCGTAGTTCAGCCAGGTAACGGAACTGACCATCCACTCGCTCATGGCCGGGCCCTCCGCTCGAGGTACAGCGCAAAGGCGGCCGTACCCAGGAACAGGATGAGCCCCATGACCAGGCAGACGCTGAGCAGCACGGGCTGGCCGATGAGGATCGCGAAGATGGCGATGACGGCGACGGCGAACATGCCCATGAGGTCAAGGGCAACGACGCGGTCGGGCAGCGTGGGACCGATGAGCAGCCGGACCAGGCAGCCAATCATGGCGATCGCCAGCATGCCAAGGACGATCAGCACGATGGCCTCGATAAAGACCGGACCGTCGTTGAGCGCGGGCGTGATGATGGTGGCCGGAGCGAGCAGGTTCATCGCGTCACCTCCAGCAGCCGTCGCTCGAAACCGTCCTTGATTTCCCGCCGCATCTCGTCGGGGCTGGTGACGTGCATGAAGTGGATGAACAGGATCGACTTGTCGGCCGAGACGTCAAGGCTCAGCGTGCCGGGCGTGAGCGTGATGAGGTTTGCCAGGATCGTCAACTCGGTGTCGGTGATGTCCTCGACGAGCGGGATGGCCAGCACGCCCGGCTTGAGCTTGCGCAGCGGGCTCATGGTGTAGTAGGCCATCTTGATGTTCGCGATGACCAGCTCGACGACGACGTAGAAGCAGAACAGAGAGATTCGGCCCACCTTGGAGTAGTACGAACCGCGCATCTCGCGGGGAATGCACAGCCGCAGCGTCACGAATGCGATGACGAAGCCGATGAAGAAGTTGGCCGGCGAGAACGGCCCGATGGCCATTGCCCAAACCAGTGCCAGCACGAGATTGAGAACGAGCGCGCCTATGGCTGGTCCTCCTGCGGAGCGTCCGCCGCCGATGGAACAGTATCCAGTTCGTGCAGCGTGCCGTCGACGGCCCGCTGGTAGTACTCGCCAAGAACGGCCCGCTGGTAGCCCTCGGTATCAAGCAATTGTTCGCCTGCACGCTCGGCTACGCGGTACAGCGGCTCGATGAGCACGCCCAGGGCGATCGTGGCGGTCGCGAGCACGATGATCGGCGCGGCCATCAGGCCGATGCGAACGCGGTCACTCTTCCCGCTCACGCGGGGTGGCTCTGGCATCGACTCGGGCGGTTCCTTCCAGAACGCTTCGGCCCAGATCTTCGTCATCGAGTAGAGCGTCAGGATGCTCACGCACAGCGAGGCGGCGACCAGCGCAAACGCGCCAGCGGCCAGGCCGCTCTTGATGAGCACGAACTTGCCCCAGAACCCCGTCGAGATCGGGATGCCCGCCAGCGACATGGCCGATGCCATGAACAGCACGCCCGTCCACGGGTGCGTCTTGACGAGCCCGCCCAGGTGTTGCAGTTCGCTCGTGCCCGCGATGCGCTGGACCAGGCCGCTGATGAGGAACAGGTTCCCCTTCACGATGCCGTGGTGCAGCAGGAACATCGCCGAGCCGGCGAGCGCGACCGTCGCCGTCTCGCGGGCGCCAGCGCTGTCGGGCTCAGCATGGGCTAGTGCATACAGCGCCACGGATAGGCCCATGAGCATGTAGCCGATCTGGCTGACGCTATGGAAGGCCAGGATGCGGCGGATCTCGAACTGGCAGGCAGCGCCGAGCACGCCGGTGACCATCGTCAGCCCGCTGATCCACATCAGGATCGGAGCCGTGATCTCCAGTTGCTGGTCGAACAGCAGCGTAAACGTCCGCATGATGGAGTAGACGCCCACCTTGGTCAAGAGCGCGGCAAAGAGCGCCGTGATGGCCACCGGCGGCGTGTGATAGCTGGCCGGGAGCCAGAAGAAGAGCGGGAAGACGGCTGCCTTGATGCCGAAGGCAACCAGGAAGAGCATGGACAAAGCCGTGATGGCGCCCGGGTTGTCGGCCCGTTCGAGCACGATCGAGAGGTGGGCCATGTTGAGCGTACCGGTCATGCCGTAGAGCAGGCCGATGGCCGCCAGGAAGATGCCGCTGGAGAGCAGGTTGAGGGTCACGTACTTGATGGCGCCCTCGAGCTGGCCCCGCTCGCCGCCCAGGGTGAGCAGCACGAAGCTGGCCAGCAGCATGATCTCGAACCAGACGTACATGTTGAAGACGTCGCCCGTCAGGAACGCGCCCGAGCAGGCGGCGAGCACGGCGTGCATCAGTGGGTGGTACCCGAAGCTCTCTCGCTTGCGGTCGATGGCGCCCAGGCTATAGACCGTGATCGCCACGGCGATCACGCCCGTGAGGCCCACGAGCATGGCGCTGAGCGTGTCGGCGACGAGCGAGATGCCGAAGGGCGCGGCCCAGCCGGCGGCGTTCGTGGTGACGACCGTGCCGTCGCTCGTGGCGTACAGCAGGGAAAGTGATGAGGCGAGGAGGCTGACTGCGCCCGCGACGCTGACCCATCGCTGCATCACGCGATCCTTCCACAACCCGATGCACAGCACCGTGGTTGCAAGAGGGATCAGGATGGGGGCGATGATCGTCAGGTTCATCGGTCGGTCGTCCGCATCGCGTCGAGGTCGTCCGTGCCGACCTCCTGATAAGTGCGCTTCACGAGCACGATCGTGAATGCGAGGATGGCAAAGCTGATGACCACGGCCGTCAGGATCAGGGCCGGCGGCAGCGGGTCGGTGTACTGGCCGACGAGCTCGTCTTGATCTGCGGGGATCAGCGCCGGCTTGCCGCGCGTCAGGCTTCCCGCAGCGAAGATCAGCAGGTTGGCGCCATGGCTAATGAGCGCGAGGCCGATGATCAGCTTCACGAAGCTTCGACGGAGGATCATGTAGATGCCAGCGGCGTAGAGGAATCCGACGGCGATGGCAAGAAGCAGTTCCATGTCGCGATCCTCCTTTCGTCAGCTTTCTTCGGCCAGGGTGCTCAGCATGAGCAGGCACACGCCCATGACGGTGACATAGACGCCGACGTCGAACAGGAGCGGCGTGCCGACCTTCAGTTCTCCGATGCCCGCGAGTTCGAAGCTCGACCACATGCCATACAGGAACGGCTCGCCCCCGAGCAGCCCCGGCACGCCGCTCACAAGGGCCATGCCGAGTCCGATGGCGATGTAGGTCGTCAGCGGCACGCGGAGGATGCGCTGCATCGCGGGAACGCCAAAGGCCATGGCATACAGCGCGAACGCCGAGGTCGCCAGCAGGCCGCCCACGAAGCCACCTCCGGGCTGGTTGTGGCCGCGGAGCAGCACGACGATGCTGAAGAGGATCAGGAGCGGCAGCATGAACCGCGTCGCCGTACGGAGGATGATGGAGTTCATGCCATCCCTCCCTGCGCCGGACGATCCTGTCGGAGCTTCAGGAGCGTGTAGACGCCGACCGCCGCGAGGCCAAGCACGACGATCTCGCCGAGGGTATCGATGGCGCGGAAGTCGACCAGGATGATGTTGACGAGGTTGCGGCCGTAGGCGACGTGCTCGCCCGCGGCACTCGGCAGCGCGTAGCGGTTGTAGAACCAAGAGATGCCATCATCGGCGTCGATGGCGAACGACGAGACCACGAACGCCGCCATCATGAGGCCGAACGCGGCGCCCAGGAGGGCGTCGAGCGACTTGACCTTCTTCGAGCTGTACACCGAGAACCGAGGCAGGTGGTAGACCACCAGCACGAAGATGATCACCGTGAGCGTCTCGACGGCGAACTGCGTCATGGCGACGTCGGGCGCACCGAAGAGCACGAAGATCACGGCCGAGCAGTATCCCACGACGCCCAGCACCGCGATGGTGGACAGGCGGCCGCGCATCTGCGTGCTCGCGATGGCGGCAACACAGATCATGAACACGAGCACGGCTTCGAACAGGAGCTCGGTCCAGGCGATCTCGCCGAACTTCGGCAAGGCCACCGAGATCGATTCGACGAGGTCTCCCTGCAGCACCATCAGGCCGCCACCGAGGGCCAGCACCGTCAGCACGGTCACTTGCACGTAGACGCGGAGGTAGCCGCTCTGGAGCAGCTTGGTCTGGATCGTTGCCAGCGATACGCTGCCGACCGTCCCGGCAAACAGCAAGTGGTAGATGCGCTCGGGCCCGATGATGGCGCCGATGCGGTCCAGCGGTGCGGTGATCGCCCGCCATGGCCCGCGGAGGAAGAACAACACGGCGCCCGCGACCAGCGCGATGCCGCTCAGCAGCAGCGCCGTGCTCGCGTGCGTCGCCATGTAGATCGCGCTGAGCTTGACGAGCTCGACTTCTTTGGCGCCGGCGATCGACGCCGTCGTGCCGTTGATGATGGGCTTGGCGAACAGGGCCGGTACGAGGCCGCCCACGAGCGTCAGGCACGTCAGCACGACCGGGCCCAGCAGCATTGGCGGAGGCGCCTCGTGCGGCGGCTTGGGATACTCGCCCTCGGCCGTTCTCTTCATCAGGAACGGCCGGATGCCCGCCTGGAATCCCGCGACCGCCATGAAAGCGCCGGCGATCGTCGAGATCGTGGGCCAGAGCCACGCCACGTCGTGCGGCCCGCCGTGGGCGTGCAGGCTGCCCTTGAGCAGCAATTCCTTGGCGACGAAGCCCAGCAGCGGAACCATGCCGGCCATCGACAGGCCCGAGATGATCGCGACGAGCGCGGTCACGGGCATCTTGCCGAAGAGCCCGCCCATCTGCTCGGTGTCCTTCACGCCCGCCTCGTGGTCGACGATGCCGGCAACGAGGAACAGGGCCCCCTTAAACAGGGCGTGTGCCAGGATGTATGCCGCGGCGGCCTGGGGGGCGCCAAGGCCGATGAGCATGACCATGATGCCCAGCGAACTCACGGTGGTGTAGGCCAGGACCTTCTTGTAGTACGTCTGCCGCGTGGCCATGTAGGCACCCAGCAGCATGGTCGCACCGCCGAAGCCGGCCAGGGCCCACTGCCACGCCGGGTCTTCGGTGAACGCCGGATTCAGACGCGCCACGAGGTACACGCCCGCCTTGACCATCGTCGAGGAGTGCAGGTAGGCACTCACGGGCGACGGCGCTTCCATCGCGTTGGGCAGCCAGAAGTGGAACGGGAACTGAGCGCTCTTGGTGAACGCGCCGCCCAAGACCAGGATCATCGCGGCAAGCGTGAGCGGGCTTTCAGCGAGCACCTGATAATTCTCGATGATGCCCGAGACCGAGAAGGTGCCGGCGATCTGCCCGAGCAGCACCAGGCCGGCGAGCATCGACAGCCCGCCCAGGCCCGTGACGACGAGCGCCTGCAGCGCGCTCTTACGAGCCTTCTCACGCTCGTGGTCGAAGCCGATGAGCAGGTAGCTCGTGATGCTCGTGAGCTCCCAGAAGATGAAGAGCAGGATCAGGTCGTCGGCGAGCACGAGACCAAGCATGGCGCCCATGAAGCCCAGCAGGTAGCCGAAGAAGCGACCCCGCTTCGGGTGCCCTTCGAGATAGCTATTGGAGTACAGCACGATGGCCGTGCCGACGCCGGTGACCAGGAGCGCGAACAGCGTGCTCAGGGAGTCGACCCGGAACGAGAATTCAACCCCCAGCGACTCGGCCCAGGCCACGGCGACGGTGGTGGCCTCGCCGGCGGCCGTCGGGGTCATCTGCGTGAGGTAGTACCCAAAGGCGACGAGCGGCCCGAGTGCCAGCACGTACCCGGTCGCCCGCCCCAGCACGCGATGCAGGGACGGGGCCGCTAGGGCCAGTGCGAAGATGGCAAGGAGCGTGCCGACGATCACCTAGGGGCTCCACTCTCAATCGGCCCCGGCTCGCGTCCAACGCGGATGCTGAGGTTCGATAATCCGGCGATGGTATCCGAAAGGACCACCACGCCGGCCCCTACCGATCGGCCGTCTGGTTTTCCCGCTTGAATGAATGCCGCGGACTGGACCGAATTTTCAGGCCACGACCTCGGCGACGGCGTCCGAGACGAGGATTTCGGCCTCGGTCTTGGCCTTAACCTCGTCGACCGTCACGCCGGGGGCCACTTCGGTGAGCACGAAGCGATGCTTGTCGTGGTCCATTTCGAGCACGCACAGGTCGGTGATGACCATGTTGATGCAACGCTGGCCGGTCAGCGGGAGGGAGCACTGCTTGACGATCTTGGGCTCGCCCTTCTTGTTGGTGTGCTCCATGGTGACGACGACCTTGCGAACGCCGGCGACAAGGTCCATCGCGCCGCCCATGCCCTTGACCATCTTGCCAGGAATCATCCAGTTGGCAATATCGCCCTCCTGGCTGACTTCCATGGCGCCCAGGATGCACATGTCGATGTGCCCGCCCCGGATCATGCCGAAGCTCTCGGCGCTACTGAAGAAGCTGGCGCCGGTGCGGGCGGTGACGGTCTGCTTGCCGGCGTTGATCAGGTCGGCGTCGACCTCGGCCTCGGTGGGGAAGGGGCCGATGCCCAGCAGCCCGTTCTCGGATTGCAGCCATACGTCCATGCCCTCGGGGATGTGGTTGGCCACGAGGGTCGGCATGCCGATGCCGAGGTTCACGACGTATCCGTCGCGCAGTTCCTGGGCCGCCCGCCTGGTGATCTGGTCTCGGGTAAGCATGGCCAAGTGTACCCCCAGCGGCCCGCTTAGCGGCCGGCCGCAAGCCGCTTGGCCCGCATGCGGTTCAGCCGGCTCTTGAGCGTCAGCAGGGCACCGACGGCCGCGAAGGGAACGCCAGCGAGCCCGACGATGGCCCACCGCAGCATGGCGCCCGCCTGGGCCTTCTCGGGCTCGTCGCTTGCGGCCCCTTCGGCCAGCGGATTGCTGACGGCCTCGTGGATGATGTGCACGTAGCCCTGCAGCGCCATGCCCAGGCCCGTGATCATGAGACCGAGCCCGATGAGCAGGAAGATCCAGCCGACGAGCCGCATCATGGCGTGTCTCCCTCGCTGCGTTGGCTCGGCTTGCCCGTGATCGCCAGGCCAACGATGCCCAGAATCATGATCGCCAGCCCGACCACGCTGACGAGCGCGCACACCGAGAGCGTGGCGATCGCCAGCGGACGGATCTCGTCGATGGGCAGCCGCGCGGCTCGTGCCGCGGTCACGCCGGCGGAGATGAGCCCGACGAGCCCGAGCAAGAGCCAGGGCGTGCAGGCGACGATGGCGCCGAGCTTGATGCGCTGCGTGTGCTTGCGGCGATTGGGATCTTGGTAAGGCATGTCAGACACGGCCGAGCCACTCCGTTTCCAGGGCGTCCAGCTCGGCCTTGAGATCGTCGCGACTGGCGTTGATCTCGGCGGCCTTGATGGCGTCCTTCCAGATTTCGGGATCGTCGAGCTTCACGTCGATGCGGGCGATCTGGCCCTCGAGCTCCTGGATCTTCTCTTCGATGGCCTCGACGGGCATCCAGGAGTACTTGCTCTTGCCGGCCTTCGATCGAACCGTTGGCGTGGGGGCGGTCGGCGGCGGTGGGGGCGGGGGCGTAGATGCCGGGCGCTGCACGGGCTCGGGCGCCGAGATCGAGCGCGCCCCGCCCGCGAGCCAGTCGCTCCAGCCGCCCAGGTGCAGGCTCACGCCGCCCTTGCCATCGAACACGATGAGATGATCGCACACGGCGTCGACGAGCGTGCGGTCGTGGCTGACGACGATGAGCGTGCCGTCGAACGTGCCGCTCTTCTTGTCCTTGCTGCGCTCGAGCATGGCTTCGAGCCGCTCGGCGCTGGGGATGTCGAGGTGGTTGGTCGGCTCGTCAAGCACCAGCACGTTTCGGGCGCAGGCCAGGAGCGCCGCGAGCGCCGCCCGGGCGCGCTCGCCGCCCGACATGTCGCCCAGGATGGCCTCCTGGCGATCGCCCGAGAACAAGAACGCGCCGGCGAGGTCTCGCGACTCCTGCTCGCTCAGGAGCTTTGGCTTGTCCGGGCCATCCTCGGCCTCGGCCAGGCGGGCCACGACGCGCTGGATGTGCCTCGGCACGGTCGTCATGGGGTCCATGTCGCCGCGGCCCTGGCTGAAGTAGCCAACCTTGAGCCCAGCGCCGTGCTTGACCTGGCCGGCGGTTGGCTCGCGCTTGCCGAGCAGGCACTCGACGAGCGTGCTCTTGCCCGCGCCGTTCGGGCCGACCACGCCCCAGCGCTCGCCGCGCGAGATCGTGACGTCGAGCCCCTCGAAGAGCGTGAGCATCGAGCCGTCGTCGCGCGGGTAGCGCATCGTCAGGCCCGTCGCCTTCACCACGATGTCGCCCGTGCGTGGGGCCGGCGGCAGGCTGGGCTTGAAGACCGCCAGCTCGACCGGCTTCTCGAGCGTGGAAGACTCGCGGGCGCGATCGAGCCGGCTCTCGCGGCCCTTGGCCTGCTTGGCCCGCTGGCCCGCGCGGTACTTGTCGATGAACGCCTGCTCTTGCCTGAACTTGGTCTGCTGGCGCTCCCAGGCTTCCATCTGGGTGCGCAGCCGATCGGCTCGAAGCGTTCGGAACGCCGTGTACCCGCCCGGGTAGCTGATCACCCGTCCTCGTTCCAGTTCGACGATGCGCTGTGCGACGCGGCTCAGCACCGAGCGATCGTGGGCGATCAGCACCACCGCGCCCTTGAACGTCTCGACGAGGAAGTCTTCCAGCCAGATCCGGCCGTGCACGTCCAGGTGGTTCGTGGGCTCGTCCATCAGGAGCACGTCGGGCTCGGTGAGGAGGGCTCGAGCGAGCGCGAGCCTTGCCTTCTGGCCGCCGCTCAGCTTCTCGACGGGCAGCGAGAACTGGGCGTCTCGGAAGCCCAGCCCATGCAGCACGCCGTCGATCCGGTGATCGACGTTGTAGCCGCCCGAGGCCTGGATGCGCTCTTCGAGACGCGCCTGCTCGGCCATGGCCCTCTGCAGGTCGTCGCCCTCGGCATCTGCCAGCTTATGGAACACGTCCTCGAGCTGGCGGTGGAGCGTGGCGAGCTCTTCGAACGCGCCCGCCGCGTGCTCGCGGAGCGTGACGCCCCGCTCGATCTTCGGGTCTTGGGCGAGGTAGGCAATGCGGGCCCCACGCTGCAGCGAGATTTCGCCCGCGTCGGGCTTCTGCACGCCGGCCATGATCTTGAGCAGGCTGCTCTTGCCCGTGCCATTCGGTCCGACGATCACGACGCGTTCGCGCGGCTCGACCGAGAGCGAGCATCCGCGCAAGATCACGTCGTCGCCGTAGGAAAGATCGAGATTCGCGACAGCCAGGACGGGCACGCGGAGATTCTAGAGGGATGTCCGTTGGAGAACGGGCGGCCGCGGGCTCGCCTTAGCCGGCCTTTTCTTGTTCTTTGAGGAGTTCGTAGATCTCCTCGGGCGTGCTAGCCGCGTAGATGCGGTCGCGGAAGTCGTCCATGGTCATGAGGCGGCTGATGCGGGCGAGCGCCTGGATGTGGTCGCTCGTGCGGTCGGGCGGGCTGGCGAGCAGCACGATGAGGCGGACGGGCTGGCCGTCGATGGCCTCGAACTCGATGGGGCTGGCGGGCTTGCCGATCGCCATCGCCAGGCCGCTCAGGCCCTCGCACTTGCCGTGAGGGATGGCCAGGCCGTGGCCGATGCCGGTGGTGCGGGTCTGCTCGCGCGCCCAGACGGCATCCTTGAGGGACTGCGCGTCGTTGACCCGGCCGAGGCCGGCCAGCAGGTCGACCATCTCGTCGATGACCGCGCGTTTGTCGGCCGAGTCGAGCGGCGCCTTCACGCACTCGGGCGTCAGGATGTCCAGCAACTTCATCGGTGTCCCGCTCCGCCGCTCGCCCGCGTCCGCCACCCTTACGCGGCCGCGGACGCCGGTCGTGGGGCCACTGTAGACCCCCTGCCGCCTGCCTATCGGGTCAGCTATCGGGTCTCTCGTGCTCCGGCGACCAGCAAGGCCGCGTATCCCCCGTCTCGGTAGGCCGTCGCCGGCTCGCCCGGCAGCCCCGCCGGCCGCGTCGAGGTTTCCTTGCGCAGCTCGAACCCCGCCGACTCGCGCGCCCACGCGGTGATGTCCTGGTTCTCTTCCGCGTCCATGCTGCAGGTGGCGTACACGACCAGGCCGCCGGGCGCGAGCATCGCGCGGCTCTGGGCCAGCAGGTCGCGCTGCACGCCGGTCAGCCGCTCGATCTGGCCCTCGGCCTTCTCCAGTCCCAGCCGATACCGCGCCTCGGGCCGGCGCGGCAGCACGCCCGAGTTGCTGCACGGCACGTCGAGCAGCACCAGGTCGGCCTTGCCGGCGGCCTCGTAGCGCACGTCCTCGATGTCCAGGACCCGGGTCTTTTCGTCCTTGGCGAAGACGCGGCGCAGTCCCTTCGCCCGCGCGTCGTTGGTGTCGCACGCGAGGATCGTGGCCTCGGGGAACATCGCGCGCAGCTGGCGGGTCTTGGTGCCCAGCCCGGCGCAGAGATCAACGATGAGCGAGGGCTTTGCCACCACGTCCGCGAGCACGTCGAGCGCGCCCGCGGACGTCGCGTCCTGCACCCAGACGTCCTTGCGACCCTTGAGCAGTTCGCGCGGGCTCGCGCCGGCGGGGCCCAGCACGCTCAGGCCCTCGCGCTCGTGGGGCGTCAGCGTCTGACCCTCGGGCGCCTCGACCGGGTCGCTCGCGTGGGCGTGGTTAATCACGACCGGAGGGTGGACGAGCGTGTGCAGCGACTGCTCGACGGCGCCGGCCTCGCCCAGCGTGCCGTGCCATCGCTCGACGAGTGCGCGCGGCACGCCGCAGGCCTGCTCGAGCCAGGGGAGTGTCTCGGTGGGGAAGGCATCGCGCGTGAGCTGGATGGCCCGGTCATCGTGCATCGGCATTCGATCGGGCTTGCCGACGTGGTCGGCGGCGGGGCCGTCGAGGACAACCGGCCAGCCCTCCTCCCCGCGGGCGACCGACTCGGAAACCCGGCGGAGCACGGCGTTGACCAGGCCGGTGGCCTTGGGCTTGCCGGCGGCGCGGGTCCAGTCGACGGCCTCGTTGATCGCCGCGTGGGGCGGGATGCGGTCGAGCAGCAGCAACTGGGCGGCCCCGGCGAGCAGGGCCGCGCGGACGGTGCTGTCCATTTCGGCGATCGGCCGGCTGGTGTGGGGCGCGATGATCGCCTCGAGCGTGATCCAACGCCGCATCACGGCGTCGTAGATCGCGTGGGCCAGCGCGGCCTCGCGGCCGGCGCCCGGGCCCTTGATCGCGCCGGTGTCCAGCGGCTCGAGCCCCAGGTCGGGGTAGCGATGGGCCTCTTCGCGGAGCCGCTTGTGGACCACCGAGCGGGCGGTCTCGTATCGAGGGGCGGCCGAGCGAGCGCGGCCGCGGCCGCGTGTGTTGGTTCGTGCGTGTGCCAAGGGGGATGATAGGGACGCGTACGATGGCGGCGTGCAGGACCAGCCGGCATCGCGCGCTCCAGCGGCCCCCGCTTCCGCGGCCCCGTCCGATGCGGCCGCGCCGCCATCGGGCACGCCCACCGAGCGACTGCGCCGGGCCCCCAAGAAGCTGCTTGGCACGATGCGGATCCGCAAGAAGCTGATCCTGCTGCACACCCTCTTCTCGGCCGGGCTTGCGGCGCTCATGTTCTTCATCCTGCGGCCGGCCATCGGCGACCTCGTGCGCCAGGCCGAGGCCGAGGACGCGGCCTACGTGCTCGGAACGCTCGACCTTCGGGACCTGACCGAGGACCGGGCCGGAGGGCAGCGGACCGTCGCGCCGGGCATCACGCTGCGGTGGGGCCAGGCCGACGCGCTCGGGCTGGGCTCGGACGCCGTGGCGGCGCTGCAGCGGGCCGCGACGGCGCCGGTGCCGCTGGCCCACGGCGCGGGCGACGGGCTGGGCCTGGGGTCGGCTGGCGTCTACCTGCCCCACGCGGCGGGCGGTGGCTACTTCGTGGTCGACCGGCGGCTCCAGGGCGTGCGCGCCTCGGTCAAGCGGCTCGACGTCGTGCTGCTGCTGAGCATGCTGGGCGTGTACCTGCTCATCGCCGCGGCGCTCGAGATCTTCGTGCTGCCCAAGAACGTCTACCAGCCCATCCGCCGGCTGCTGCGCGCCGACCTGGCGGTGCAGCAGGGCGATCGCGGCGGCGAGCTGATCGATCCCAGGTTCATGCCCGCCGACGAGCTGGGCGAGATCATGCGAAGCAGGAACCGTTCCATCGCCGCGCTGCGACGGAACGAGGCCGAGCTAGCGCGCACGCTCGTCGAGCTCGAACGCGTCGCCGGTGACCTTAAGCGCAAGAACCACCTGCTGGAGAACGCCCGGCGGAACCTGGCCGACGCGGATCGCCTCGCCTCGCTGGGCATGCTCAGCGCGGGCGTTGCCCACGAGATCAACACGCCCCTGGCGGTCCTCAAGGGCCTGGCCAGCGAGCTGAACGCCCGGCCAGGACAGCCCGTCGACGAGCGCAAGGCCCGGCTGATGGGTCGCGTCGTCGATCGCCTGGAGCGATTGGGCGAAGGGCTGCTCGACTTCGCGCGCGTGCGCTCGCCGCGCGTGTCGCGGGTCGAGGTCGCCGGCCTCGTGCGCCAGGCGCTCGAGCTCTTGAGCCTGGACGATCCCGTGCGCCGCGTGTCGGTCGAGGTCGACGTGCCCGAGGACCTGGCCGCCCCGTGCGACGGCGACCGCATCGTGCAGGTGCTGGTGAACCTCGTGCGCAACGCGGCCGAGGCGTTGATCGAAGACACGCACGCCGAGCGCGGCGCGCGCGATCCGACGGTGCGCATCGCCGCCGAATCGCTCGAGCGCGAGGGCTCCAACTGGGTGAGCATCACGATTGCCGACAACGGCCCGGGCATCCGCCCCGAATTGCTGGCGACGCTGTTCGAGCCGTTCGTGAGTTCGCGGCTGGACGCCAAGGGCACGGGCCTGGGCCTGGCGGTCGCCGACGGCATCGTCCGCGAGCACGGCGGCGTGCTGATCGCGCGCAACCAGGAAGCATCTCAGGGCGAACGTGGCCAGGGCGAACGCGGCGGCGCCGAGTTCGAGGTGCTGCTGCCCGCCTTCGAGGGAGCCTGACGTGCTCGACGCGAGCGTCCACGAGAGCATCGAGCGCAGCGTGCTGTGCTGGCTGGCCACGGTCTCGGCCGAGGGCCAGCCGAGCGTGTCGCCCAAGGAGGTGTTCGCCGCGTTCGGCTCCGACTCGATCGTCATCGCCAACATCGCCTCGCCCAACTCGGCGCGGAACATCCGCGCCAACCCGCGGGCTTGCGTGAGCTTCGTCGACGTGTTCGTGCAGAAGGGCTGGCAGGTGCGCGGCACTGCGAGCGTGCTGCGCGCGGGCGACGATGCGTACGACGCCATCGAGCGCATCCTGCTGGAGATCACCGGCGGCGCGTTCCCCTTCAAGAGCGTCTTCCGCGTGCTGGCCGAGGACGTGCGCGAGATCATCGCCCCGCGCTACCGGTTGTACCCCAAGACCACCGAGGCCGACCAGATCGCCAGCGCGATGACGCGATACGGCGTGCGGCCGAAGGCGTGAGACGCCCGCCGGGGCGTGGGTGCCTCCCGCGGGGGTGTTGACGAGTCTTGCAATCGTGTGGCTGCTTCCCGCAGGGGTGCGGACGCCATCTGCAGGGCTGCGATTCTCAATCACACCCCTGCGATTCTCAATCGCACCGACAACGATCCGGCCGATGTTCGGGACTCACTCCCGCTGGCGCCGCGTGGGAGGGGCGAACCCGAAACGTGACCGAACGCGATTCGCGGACGCTCGGGCCCGGCCGCGTGCGGGGCATCGCCGCGGCGGCTTTTGGGCCGTTCTGGTCCGTCGAGGCAGGGGGTCCTGCCCCCTTGTTGCCGCTCGCGGGAAAGGGCCGGCCTGAGGGGGGTGCCGCTTCAGCGGTCTGGTCCGGCGGTCTCCAGACCGCACCCAAAACCTGGATCAAATGGAAAGTGTACTTGACAAATTGTCAAGTACGCTTTATATTCGAGGCATGCTGCTCTCTCTTCCACGACGAACCCGGATCCTGGCATGGAGCTGCGTGGGCCTGGCCGCGGTGGCGTTCGCGACCGGAGCGCTCCTGCAGTTGTTCGGCGTGTCCTTCGTCCCAGACGTGCCGGTGACGGCGCCGTTTTGGACGACGGCCCGCTTCGGGCTCTTGGTGGGCCTGCTTCTCCTCGCGCTGGCTCGCGCTCCGATCCAGGACGAGTTCATCGATCGCCTACGGCTCGAGGCCTTTCGCGTCGCGTTAGTCGCCGTTGCGGCCGTCGTGATCGTCAACGAGTCGATCTACTTCTTCGCCGATCGCGTCCTGCTCGATGGCGCGGGCGTCGTGCTCGTCGTGCTCGTGGTGTACCACGCGACGCTGGCGCTCCGGCTGCGCTCCATCGGACGCGAGGCTCGACCATGACGAGCACGCTCAGGGTGCTGCGAGCCCAGCACAGGCTCTCGCAGGCCGACCTGGCGGCGCGCGTCGGCGTATCGCGGCAATCGATCAACGCGATCGAGGCCGGGCGATACGTCCCGTCGACCATCCTGGCCTTGAAGCTCGCGCACGTCTTCGGCGTGTCGGTGGAGCACGTATTCAAGCTCGAACCCGACGAGTTGGAGGGGCTCGCCGTCATCGGCTCCCAGGAACCCAGCTAGTCCGCATACAGGAGGTTTGTCCATGCGTCCATCTCGCATCTCGTGGTGTCGCGCGCGCTCGTTTCTTTTCGTCCTTCCGTGCGTCCTCGGTCCTACGGCCGCGAATGCCGCGCCGATGCCATCGTCGCCGGAGCCGAAGCCAACGCCAATGGGTGTGCTGCTGCGCGAGGTTTGCATCGTCGATCCGGCCGCGGGCGTCACACGGCCGCCGACGGACGTGCTCGTCCTTGGCGATCGGATCGTGGCCATCGGACGCGGCATGGACGCCGGTGCCGTGCCCGTCGTGGAGGGCAACGGTCGATTCCTGATGCCCGGCCTCATCGACACGCACGTGCACCTGTCTTCCCTGCCCGATGCGATGCGCGACGTCGCGCTGCGGCGCACGCTCGAGGGCGGCGTGACACGCGTGCGGGACATGGGCGGCCACGGTCCGATGCTCGTCGATCTTCGCGCTCGCTCGAAACGGGCAATCGATGATCGCGACCAGGCCGATGCGCGGCCCGCGGTCTATTGCGTGGCGGTCGTCGCGGGCTCGACGTGGATGGCCGCCGATGCTCGGGCGGCGGCCTCGGCGGGCGAGGGTGCTCCGGGCACGCAGCCGTGGCTGGCCGCGATCGACGACCCCGGGCGGGCCGCGGGCATCGCGGACGCGGCCGCCGCGTTCGGGGTCGATGGCCTCAAGCTCTACGCCGACATGGACGCCGAGGTGGTCGAGGCGCTCTCGGCCGAAGCGCGCGAGCGCGGCCTCGCGGTCTGGAGCCACGCCACGATCTTCCCGGCGAAACCGGACGCCGTCGTCGCCGCCGGGGTGCAGGCGGTGTCGCACGCCGAGATGCTTTTCTTCGCGGCCGACGCCAGCGTGCCAGCGCGCTACCACGCCGCGGCGTTCGGCGGACGTGAGGCCGAGGATGCGAAGCATCCCGCGGTGCTGGACGCGTTGGACCAGATGGCCGCGGCCGGCACCATGCTGGAGCCCACGCTGACCGTCACCGAGGTCCGCAGATCACGCGGGCTCGTCAACGCCGCCCACGTCGCCGCGACGCATGCGATCGTGCGCGAGGCCGAGCGACGGGGCGTTCCAATCCTCGCGGGCACCGACCTGATGATCACGCCCGGCACGGACGGCCCGAACATCCATCTCGAGCTCGAGTTGCTCGTCGAGGGTGCCGGTCTCTCGCCGGCCGCCGCGCTGCGCGGCGCGACTACCCACGCGGCGACCATCCTCGGGCGCGAGGGCGAGCTGGGCGTGGTCGCGGCGGGCGCTATCGCCGACCTCGTGCTGCTCGAACGCGACCCCCTGGAGAACATCGGCGCAACACGCTCGATCGCGATGGTGATCCGTGGGGGCCTCGTCATCGAGCCAACGCCGGTCGATCACGGCGACGCTGGTGCCAATGGTGAGCACTGGCGGGGCGGTGGGTCTCCTGGTGCGACAGCCGGCAGACGCGTGGCCGCGATGAGCTGGTTTGGCGGCCACCAACACGCCGGGCGGCACCGGCCGGGCACGCCCTTTTCGCGCTACTTTGATGACCCGTTCTGCGTGTGTGCCGATGTGCTGCCGGGGCGCTCGTCGGCGCGCTGAGGGTGGTCCACGACAATCACCCCCGCTCGACGCTGACGGATCTCTACGACCCGCTCACCATGCCCCAGGACCTCGCAAATGCCACGCGAAGCTGGACCGGGCGGTGGACTTGTGTTATCGAAGGGACCCCCTTAAGAGCAAGCGAAAGCGGTTCGAGTTCCTGTTTGAGCGGTGGGAGGGGCTGGTGGCGCCGGTGGTCGCGAAGAAGAAGCGGAAGCGATGAAGACGACATAGGCCGGGATCGATCAAGGCAGGTCTTCAGAAATATCGGCGAGCAGCCGCCACTGAACACCAGCCTCAACTTTGGACATCTCCCAACGGATGCCACCCCATCGCGGCAGCGAGCCAACAGGGCCCCGTAAGTCGGCTATTGCAAAACGGACGCCGGGCCACTCGGGCAATTCACAGAAGTAGCGTTCCGACCCCGGAAGTGCCGACGCCGTGGCTTGCTCGCTGTAACGGATTAGATACGGCTCCCGTGCAAAACTCGCCAGGACATCCTCGAGCATCATATACGCTTGGAAATACGCAGGGAGGGGGGCAAAATGCTCTTGAGACGCGACCTGGTCGCCGAGGAGATCTTCGCCGTCAAGATGGCCGGCCTGCTGGGCCCGGTATCGGATGCGTGCGGCAGCACTCAGCATATCAAGTGTGCCCAGCTCGGAAATGGTTCTCTCGGTTGAAGAGATGTCTCGCTCGATAGACCTGCTCCCGGACCGGCCTTTGTACAAGTCGCCGGCGCGCGGCATCGGCCATCGTTCTCGGATGCTCGAACGAGAGGAGTGCGTTCCCGGTTGCACCTGGTCATCGGATTCGGCTAGTAGAAACCCGTCGGCAGTGAGGACGACCTTGTCGTAGTCGAGCAGCGACTCTTCGAAGACGTCATGCGGGAACGTGACTGCGGCCAGCTCGATGTCCCGGCCCCGGGCGGCGCTCCAGTCGCACGCATCGAAACGGGCGCCCGCAAGCCGAACATCGCTGAGGTCGAGCCCGAGGGCGACGCCGCTCCACGATGCATCTCGCAGGTCGCATCCTCGAAGCTGGGCGCGTGAAAGATCGACGCCCGAAAGCGATGTGGATCCAAGGGCCGAGCCCAGAAGATCGATGGGTGACTCCGGCATCGTTGCGACCGCCATCGCTCGCACCGCATGAGCGCGGACGCCCGGCCTCGCCGCAGGATCGTGCAGTGTTTCGAGCAGTGTCTGTCGATTGGCGAGGCGCGAGAGTTCCTCCGACGCGGCGGCGCGCCGGTCCGTTTGGGCGATCTGTTGTTGGAAGTACTTGTTCTGGGCCTCAATCAGTTCGTTTTGCTTTCGCATCAGCGTGGTCTGCGCCCCAAGGAAGTAGATCGAAAGCAGGCCTCCGCCAGCGATCGGGGCGGCAACCGTTGTGCGCCCGAGCAAACTCGACCAGAATCCCGCACGAGCGCCAACACGCAGCGCAGCGTTCTTATCCATACCCCATGTTTTGAAAAAGTACCTCCAACTGGCGAGCCCCAGCCGGTGTTCTTGAGCGTACAACGCGCTCTGCACGGCTTCTGGTGTAGTCTGGGCGTTGGATTCAGGCGGGGGTTGTTGATGACTCATGGAACGCGGCATGTCCAATTATTCGGAGTCAAGAGACCATAGTTGCCGCATTGGGCTCTGCACCCAAACTTTTGGGTCGCTCATACACATGGATACAATCGCTTTCGAAAGACCGCAAAGCGGAGCAAGGACCCCCTCAGCCTCGGCAGACCTCGGCAGCTCCCCCGCTGGGAGCGGGGGAGCGGGCAAGAGGGTCCGCGTGCTTACGCAGCGCGGCTCGGCAAGAGACTGCCACGAAGCCACCCCGCACGGCGTGCGTCCCAGAACCCCGTACCCCGGGCCATCCCCCTCGTCCAATAGAAAAACCGCCCTGGCGCCCCTGAGAAAGATTTTGATTCGATCGTCAAGAGTTTTTGAGGCTTCGGAAATCGTTTCCAAGGCCTCGGAAATCATTTCCGAGCCTTCGGAATCGATCTTTGAGCCTTCGGAAATGATTTCCGGAGGCTGCTCAGGCGTTTCCGAAGCCCCGGAACTCGTTGTTGAAGGCTGGTCAGGAGTTTTCGCGGCTTCGGAAATCGTTTTCGAGGCTTCAAGATTCGTTCTTGACGCTCCATCAAGAGCCGACCCAGCCGGGTCGGAACCGGCCGCGGCCGATATCCGGACGCCTCAGCCAGCCGGCGACAGCAGCGGCGCGATCACGTAGATCAGCACGTGGCGGCCGAGCACCAGCGCCGCCACGATCGCGATGACGGCCCAGCTCCAGCCCCAGCCGCTCTGCCACCACGCCGATCGGTACGTGCCCAGGTCGCCGCAGTCCTCGGCCTTGGGCGGCGGAGCGGCCGAGGGGCAGGGGTGGTCCTCGATCACGCGCTTCGGCGGCGCCGCGGGCCCGCCGCGCGGGGCGATCGGCTGATGGAGATCTCGGCGTGGTCCCTGGCCGCGTGCGGACATGGCCGATGGTACGGGCCGCTCAGCGGTCGCCGTCGGCGGGCGGCTCTTGAACGGCTCCATCCTGAGCGGCGTTCTCCTGCACGGGCACCTGCACCTCGCCGTAGCGCCAGAAGACGGGCGTGAAGGGGCCGTTGTAGCCCAGGTAGCGCGGCGGGCCGATGGGGCGCCAGTCCTCCTGGCTCTCGAGCCAGGCGTTGACGAGCCCGAGCCCGCGCTCGAAGTTCGTCTGCGAGTAGCCGCCGCGCACGCCGACGCTGGCATACGTGGCCGGCTCGACGTCATCGATGCGCACGAGGCCGTCCGTTCCTGGCTCGCCGAGGTCGGGCGTGCGGTAGAGGAAGGCCATCGACGACATCGCGTCCGATGATCCCGTGTCCCCCGCTCCATCGTCCGCCGGCCCCTGCTCCGCATAGCCCATGTCGACGGGCGCGGTCATGGCGATGTCGTTGGACTTGATGTGCTCGAAGAGCGTGCCGAACATCGGGCCCATGCCGCCCTCGGCATCGTCGCGGGTAACCGTCGCCGCCCGGTACACCGGATACTCGCGGATCTGCACCTCGCCCACGGGCGTCAGCTCGGGCCAGCCCTCGGGGAACGCGGCGCTCTTGAAGTACCACACGCCGCCGCTCGTGCGGACGCAGCCGACGATCGTCAGCAGGCCCAGGGCGACGACGGCGGCCAGGGCGAACGAGGCGATGCGGACGGGCTTCTTCGGCACGGGCGGCTCCTCCGTCGGCGGGCCCGGTGTTCTTCCGCTAAGCACGCGTTCGCCGCGTTACGCTTGCGGGACCGTCCGGGCGCTGCCCGCCTATTCCAGGACCATCTCCAGGAACGCCCAGACGTCGGCGGTGCCGGCGATGCGCTTCTCGGTGCTCGTGCCGGCGCCGTGGCCCGCGTCGCGCTCGATGCGGACCAGGATCGGCTCGGCCGAGCCGGTCGCCTTCTGCAGGGCGGCGGCGAACTTGAAGCTGTGCATCGGGACGACGCGGTCGTCGCGGTACGCCGTCGTCACCATCGTCGCGGGATAGTGCTCGCGGTGGCGCACGTTGTGGTAGGGGCTGTACGAGTAGAGCACCTCGAACTGCTCGGCATCGTCGGCGCTGCCGTAGTCGCTCACCCAGAAGCGGCCCGCGCTGAACTTGTGGAAGCGGAGCATGTCGAGCACGCCCACCTGCGGGATGGCGGCGCCGAACAGCTCGGGCCGCTGCGTCATGCACGCGCCCACGAGCAGGCCGCCGTTGCTACCGCCCTGGATGGCCGTGCGGCTGGGCACGCTATAGCCCATCTCGTGCAGGTACTCGGCCGCGGCGATGAAGTCGTCGAAGGTGTTCTGCTTGTTCAGCAGGCTGCCGGCCTCGCGCCAGGGCAGGCCGTACTCGCTGCCGCCGCGGAGGTTGGCGACGGCGTAGATGTGGCCGCGCTCGAGCCACGCGGCCCGGCTGGTGCTGAAGCCCGGGGTCAGCGGGATGCCGAAGCCGCCGTAGCCGTAGAGCAGCACCTTGCTGGAGCCGTCCAGCGGCGTGCCCTTCTTCATCGTGATGAACATGGGGATTTGCGTGCCGTCCTTGGAGGGGTAGAAGACCTGGACGGTCTCGTACGGCTCGCCGTCGAAGTCGACCTCGCTCTCGCGGAAGAGCTCGCTCTCGCCGCTGGCGACGTGGTAGCGGTACGTCGTGCTGGGCTGCGCGTAGCTGCTGTAGCCGTAGTACGTGTGCTCGTCGTTCTGTCGGCCACCGAAGCCGCCAACGCTGCCCACGCCGGGGAGCTCGACGGTCCGGACCAGCTCGCCGGCGGGCGTATACACGTTGACCTCGGGCAGCACGTTGCGCAGTGCCTGGGTGATGAGGTGGCCGCCGACCATCGAGGCGCTCTGGAGCGGGACGTCGCCCTCGGGGATGATCTCTTCCCAGCTCTCGCGGCCGGGATTCGCCGGATCGATCGCGATGACGCGGCCGAACGGGGCGTCGTCGGTGGTGTAGACGATGAGGCGCCCGGCACCGAGATCGACGGCGGGGTCGATGCCCACCGCATCATCGCTCGTGACCGGTTCGAGGTCTTCCGACACGCTCCCCAGCACGCTGTATCGCGCCTCGAACTCGGTGACGATGGGCACGAAGCCCGCGTCGTCGGTCAGGTCGTCGACGTAGAGCAGGTTCTGCGGCGCGGTCGTCTCGCTGCCGTAGATCAGCAGGAATCGGCCGTCGTCGGTCAGGCTCGCGCCCCAGCCGCGATTGGGGTGGTCGGGGCTCTCGTAGACGAGCTCGCCCTGCCAGCCGTCTTCCGTCATGCGGTGGAAGTAGACGTTGCGGAACTCGTTGAGGCTCGTCAGCTCGGCGCTGCCAGTCGGACGCTCGGGGTAGCGGCTGTAGTAGAAGCCGCTGCCGTCCTTGGCCCAGGTGATGCCGGTGAACTTGGCTTCGACGATCTCGACGCCGAGGTCTTCGCCGGAGTCGACGTCGATGACGCGGATGGTCCGCCAGTCGCTGCCGCCCTCCTGCTCGAGGTAGGCCAGCATGGTGCCGTCTTCGCTCGGGCTCCAGCCGGCGAGGCTGTTGGTTCCCTCCTCGGTCCACGAGTTGGGGTCGAGCAGCACGCGACCGCTGCCGAGCTTGGCCAACTCGAGAGACGACGTGACGCGAAGCACGCTCTGGTTCTGCAGGCCGTCGTTGGTCGTGAAGAAGTAGCGGCCGCCGCGTTCGACCGGCGTGCCGAAGCGTGGGTAGTCGAGCAACTCGGTCAGGCGTTCCTGGTAGGCCTCGCGCGAGTCGGCATGCTGGATGACGTCTTCGAAGAGTGCGTCCTGCTGGTCGGCCCACTCGATGAGGCGTGGGTCGTCCGGGTCCTCCATGTAGCGGTAGGGGTCGGCAACGGACACCCCGTGCAGCTCGTCGACGACGTCGACGGTGGGGGCCGCCGGGTACTCGAGCACGTGCCAGGGCTCGAACCCCTGCTGGTACGCTTCCTCCCAGCGCGTCAGCGGCATGCCACCGCTCGATGCCGCGTCGAGCGGTCCCGCGTAGGCGTCGCGCTCGGGGCGATCGATGGTGCAGGCGGGAAGGCTGGCGGCCACGGCGAGGCCGGCAAGGCCCAGGCACGCGGAGACGGTGGAGCGGGTCGGCGACATCGGATTTCCTCGTGGAGACCTGGAGTTCGGGGGCGCGAGGCTCGCGCCGGGCGGCGTGGTCCAGCCGCGGCGGCATGCTAAGCCGCCCGGGGCCGGAACGAAACAGCCCCCGCTCGCGTCGGGCGGGCGGGGGCGCTCCTGAGGTTGGGATGGGGCGCGGGCCTACCGACCGCGGTTCTGGTTCATGCCAGCGCCGCCGCCACGGTTGCCGCCCATGCCGTTGCCGGCCTCCTGGCGGGTGTAGGTGATCTGGAAGCCGGGGACCCAGTCCTGGCCTTCCTCGACCGGAGCGCCCATGGCCGCGGCCGCCTCGGCGGGGTAGTGCCGGGTAAAGACCATCGTGTCCTTGCCCTTCATGTCGATCGTGTCACGGACCGGCATGGTGACACCGGCCATCGGATCGGTCTCTTCGCTGTCATAGACCCAGCCGGTGTCGGTCTTCTTGCCGGTGGCGTAGGCGATGGCCGTGCCCGTGCCGTCGATCCAGATGCTCTCGTAGCGATCGAGGGTCCGGTGATAGCCCGAGATGCTGATGCCGTGCATGGGCGTGCCCATCACGTCGCCGCGGAAGTCCATACGGACGAACCGGCCGCCCATGATTGACTCGTACTTCGCCGTGCCGGTGCTCTCATAGTCCATGCCCGGCATCAGGCCCTTGAGTTCTGCGTCCCAGTCGCCCAGGAAGACCTTCATCTCCTCGTGCTGCTCGACGGGCTCGCCCGCCTGCATCCAGGCCTTCATCATTTCTTCTGGGTCCATGCCCTCTTGGACGGGGTTGATCTCGGCAGCGCCGGTGTCCTGGAACGTGCCGGCGGCGACGCCCAGGCCGAACGCGAAGCCGGCGGCGAGTGCGACGGCGACCACGGGGCCACGCCCGCACGAAGCGAGCAGGGTGCTGATGCGTTGCATGTTGCTTCTCCCACAGCCCGGGCGTGCGTGGTGCGTGGGTGGCGGGGGAGGATGCCGCCCGGGCAAGACCAGAGTCTAGACGCGGGAATGCGTACAACGGACTCGGGTCATCCCTGACGATTTGCCACGGCCTTCGGCGCCTCTGCCTGCGTTGCGGCGATGTCCCGGCGCAGTTGCATGCCCGGGAAGTGGATCTTGTCGGCCGCCGCGTAGGCCCGCTGGCGGGCGTGCTCGACCGAGTCGCCCAGGGCCGTCACGCCGAGCACCCGGCCGCCCGCGGTCACGAGGCTGCCCGACGCCTTGTCCCGCTTCGTCCCGGCGTGGTAGACGAAGACGCCTTCCATGTCCTGGGCATCTTCGATGCCGGTGATCTTTTGCCCGGTGATCGGCTCCTGCGGGTAGCCCTCGCTCGCGAGAACCACACACACTGCCGCGCCGGGATGCCACGCGAGTTCGAGGCTCTCGACGTTGCCGGTCGCGGTGGCGTAGAGCATCTCGAGGGCGTCGCTCGCAAGGCGGGGCATGAGCACCTGGCACTCGGGGTCGCCGAAGCGGACGTTGAACTCGAGCACCTTGGGGCCGGCGGCGGTGAGCATGAGCCCGGCGTAGAGCACGCCCCGGTAGTCGATGCCCTCGCGGCGGAGGCTGTCGACGACGGGAAGCAGGATCTCGCGCTGCACGCGCGCCATGGTGGCGTCGTCGAGGAGCGTGCTGGGGCAGAACGCGCCCATGCCGCCGGTGTTGGGGCCCTCGTCGCCGTCCTTGAGCCGCTTGTGGTCCTGGCAGGCGTCGAGGATGTAGACGCCCTTGCCATCGGTGAGCGCAAAGACCGAGACCTCGGGCCCTTTCAGGCGCTCCTCGACCAGCACGCGAGCGCTCGCATCGCCGAAGGCCCGGCCGTCGAGCATCCAGCGGATGGCGTCGGCTGCCTCCTTGTGCGTCTGCGGCACGACCACGCCCTTGCCCGCCGCCAATCCGGTGGCCTTGATCACCGGCGGCTCGGTCCGGCTGAGCGAATACTCGACGGCGCGCTCGGCGTCGGTGAAGCTTCGGCTCTCGGCCGTCGGCACGGCGGCGCCGCGCATGAGGTCCTTGGCCCAGTGCTTGTCGGCCTCGAGTTGAGCCCCGTCCTTACCGGGCCCGAAGACCGCCACGCCCTTGGCCCGGAGCTTGTCGGCCAGCCCGTCTGCCAGCGGGCCTTCGGAGCCGACCACGACGAGGTCGATGGCCTTGTCCCTGCAGAACAGCTCGGCCCGGTAGGCCTGGGCGGCGTCGATCGGGACGCCCGCATCGGTCGCGACGGCGGCGATGCCGGGATTCTGCGGGTGGCTCGTGTACAGCGTGCCCAGGCGCGGCGAGGCGGCGATGGCCTCGGCCAGGGCGTGCTCTCGGCCGCCGCCACCGACCAGCAGGACGTTCAGCTTCTTCGTGCGTTCATCGCGTTGGGTGCTCACGCGGCAGTGTAGTGCCGGGGCGAGCGGGGTAGCCTTTGGTCATGCCCATCGTGCGTGATTTCGCGCAGCACGACGTCTCCCCCGCGAACGCCGCGACGAACTGGTACATCGAGCATACGGCCGTGCACTTCGCGTCCGAGCCGAGCAGCGACGACCAGTTCGATGCCCTGTGGCGGCGGGGGAGCGCGACGCATCCGTGGCTGGCGGCTGAGGTCGACGGCCGGTTCGCCGGGTACGCCAAGGCCGCCGTCTGGCGCGAGCGGGCGGCCTACCGGCACACCTGCGAGACGGGCATCTACGTCGCCCGTGGCATGGAACGCCGGGGCGTCGGGCTCGCCCTGTACACCGAATTGCTCCCCAGGCTCAGGGCCGCGGGCTTCCGCGCGGTGATCGGCGGCATGACGCTGCCCAACGACGCGTCGGCCGCGTTGCACGAGCGGGCCGGCTTCCGCAAGGTCGCCCACTTCGAGCGCGTGGGCTTCAAGTTCGGCCGCTGGCACGACGTGGGCTTCTGGCAGCTGGTGTTCCCCGACGCAGCGGCCGACGGGCTGGATTCGCGGCCCGACGGGGCGTAAACTCTCGACCACAAAGATTGCGGGGTAGAGCAGTCTGGTAGCTCGTCGGGCTCATAACCCGGAGGTCGTAGGTTCAAATCCTGCCCCCGCTATTCCCAAGCCGGTTGCGAAAGCAGCCGGCTTTGTGGTTTTTGGGCCGGGCCGATGAGAGACCCCCGCGCGTGTCGGCCCCTTCGGGCCCCGTTCCCACGTCTGTGGGGCCGATGGGCCAACGGACCCCAACCGTGACGCGGTCTCTGGTCTGGACGCCTGGATAACCGGCTCGGTCGCTCGGTGGGCGCGACTTCGCTCGAATCGCCCCGAAGTCTCTGCCGGCCGCCGAGAGACACCCGCCGCGGTGAAGTCTCTGTTCGACCGGGTGAGCGGGTTTGACGGGGGTGATCAACTGCAAGGGCTGCTCGCGACATTGATCCAATCGATGCGCCGCGGTGAAGCGGGCGCGCACCGTTGATGCGCCGCGTCATAGGTCACCCGTGGCGAGGTCGCGATGCACGCGGGTCGCCTTGGAGCGACCCATGCCACGAGCGAGCGACGACAGCCGGCGCAACCCCGAAGCGATGACATCCGAAGAGCGGCAGGACGAGATCTCGCGCATCCTCGCGCGTGGTCTCGTGCGCGCGGTTCGCATCGAGCGGGACGCCGCATCGCGGGCGTTGCGCGAAGTTAAAGAAGGTGCCGCGACATGCCTTGAACTTCCGAGCGATCCGAGCCTCACTGTGGCGACGCGATCCAAATCCCGACCGGCGGGTGAAGGAGACGCGTGATGGAGACACCAGCCACAGGAGGCCGCATGAAGCATGCGACGGCAAGACGGATCGAGGACGAGATCGATTCACTCAAAGACATGTCCACCAACGAGCTCGTGGAGCGGTTTGTTGAGCTGCACGGCTACCAGACGCGGACGCGTCACCGGACGTACCTGATCCGCAAGATCGCCTGGCGGCTTCAGGCCAACGAGGAGGGTGACCTCAGCGAGCGGGCGAGGAAGCGGGCCGAGGAGCTCGCAGACGACGCTGAGGTTCGGGTGATGCCCCCAAAGACGCTTGTCACGCCGCCACAGTCGGGGCGGTCGGCCACGGTGACGCGGGGACTCGACCCGGAGGCGGAGCGTGACCCGCGTGTCCCGCCGCCAGGCTCAGCGATCGTCCGCGAATACCAGGGCCGGGCCATCCGGGTGCTGGTGCTCCCCTACGGCGAGGGCTTCGAGTGCGACGGCGAACGGTTCAAGACGCTCAGCGGGGTGGCCAAACACATCACCGGGAGCCACATCAACGGCTTTCGGTTCTTCCGGCTCGGCCAGGACAGGAGCACGCGATGAAGGTACGCAAGCGCGATCGGCCAAAGGAGGCCGCCGCCCCGGGCAGCCGCATGCGGTGTGCCGTGTACACCCGCAAGTCCAGCGACGAGGGACTCGACCAGGAGTTCAACTCGCTCGACGCCCAGCGCGAGAGCGCCGAGGCGTTCATCGCCAGCCAGAAGACCGAGGGTTGGGTCTGCCTGCCAGACCGGTACGACGATGGTGGTTTCTCCGGCGGCAGCATCGAGCGGCCGGCGCTCGGGCATCTGCTCCGCGACATAGAGGCGGGAAAGATCGACTGCGTCGTGGTCTACAAAGTTGACCGGCTCAGCCGCTCGCTGATGGATTTCGCCAAGATCATGGAGGCGTTCGACCGCAAGGGCGTGTCGTTCGTCTCGGTCACCCAGCAGTTCAACACGACGAGCTCGATGGGTCGTCTGACGCTGAACATCTTGCTCTCGTTCGCGCAGTTCGAGCGGGAGATCATCGGCGAGCGGATCCGGGACAAGATCGCGGCCCAGAAGCGAAAGGGCAAGTGGGCCGGCGGTGTGCCGGTGCTGGGCTACGACGTGGACCGCTCCGGACCGAGCCCACGGCTGGTGGTGAACGCCCGCGAGGCGGTGCGGGTCCGTGCCCTGTTCGATCTGTATCTGGAGAAGCAGTCGCTGTTGCCGGTCGTCCGCGAGTTGCGACACCGCGAGTGGACCAACAAGAAGCGGGTCACGAAGAAGACCGGCAAGGTCATCGGCGGGAAGCCATTCAATAAGGCCACGCTGCACAACCACCTCGTGAACTCCGTGTACATCGGCAAGATTACCCACAAGGGTGAGATCTACGACGGCGTGCACGAGGCCATCGTGGACCCGGAGATCTTCGAGCGGGTCCAGAAGCTGCTGCGCTACAACGGACGGACCGGAGGTTTCGAGGTCCGCAACAAGTACGGTGCCCTGCTGCGTGGTCTGATCACATGCAAGGCGTGCGGGTATGCCATGACGCACACATTCACGAAGGACAAGAAGGGCGGGCCGCGGTTCTACCGGTACTACCGGTGTACGCACGCCATCAAGAACGGGGCATCCGAGTGCCCGTCGCGGACGCTGCCGGCGGCGGAGATCGAGCGGGTGGTAGTCGACGAGATCCGCGGGCTTGGCTCCGATCGCGCTTTGCTTAAGCAGGTGCTGGCCGACGCCCACGCCACGATCGCCGAGGAGCGTGAGGGTCTCGTCATCGAGCGTGCCGATCTGAAGCGGACGCTGGACCGTTGCCACCGCGAACTCCAGACGCTGGCGGCCGGAGGGCTTGCGGATACCGATGTCTCCCAGCGGATCGCAGAGCTGCATGAGCAGATCACTGCCGGGGACAAGCGGCTGCCCGAGGTCGAGAAGCGGATCGGCGAACTGGACGCAGAGACGATCACCCAAGCACAGGCCGAGGCGGCATTCAGGGACTTCGACCCGGTGTGGGAGAACCTGATCCCGCGAGAACAGGCCCGGCTCATCCGGCTGCTAGTCTCGGCAGTGGAATACGACGCCGTGAAATCGAGCGTGAGCGTGACCTTCCGCCCAACGAGTATCCGGGCCTTGCTCGACCGCATCAAGGAGGACGCGGCATGACCACCGTCACCCGGCCCATCCACTTCCGCGTCCGCCAAACCGGGCGGCGGATCGTCACTGAGCCCGCTCCGCCCTCTCCGCCGGGCCGGGTGCCCCGAGTCGCCCGCCTGATGGCGCTGGCGATCAAGTTCGACAAGATGCTGCAGGACGGGGTGGTGGGCAGCCAGACCGACTTGGCGGCCTTGGCCCGAGTGACCCAGCCGCGGATGACGCAGATCATGAACCTGCTCCATCTGGCCCCGGATATCCAGGAGGAGATCCTGTTCCTACCGCCGGTGACGGAGGGTCGGGATCCGGTGACGGAGAGAGATTTGCGGGAGCTCGTGACGCTATGCGTTTGGACGTCACAGCGGGAAGCATGGCGTGGCCACCAAAGTCCAAGAATCTGTCACGTAAAGGCTTAAACACCGATTCTGGGTCAACCCGGTGACAGAATGTTGTCATTGCGGTCGAAGAGGAATAGTCATCGACGGTGAATAACGACTTCCGCTCTGAGCGGGATGTCATCTTCAGCTCACCCAGTCCTGCTGCGAGTCTGGTCCCCGGGAGCAGTGCGAATGGCTGGATCGAGTGGTGGAATGCTAGAGGCCAGCCCCTGGAAGATGTCCGAAGACGGTGTCCGACTTCTGCGCCAACGGGGACCGTGCGTGATGCCCGTAGTTCCGATAAGGACACTTCGTGTAAGCGACCGATTCGCATAGGCATTGATTCTCTGTGGTGATCCCGATCCTGGCTAGCTCTGACTCATGAGCCGCACTTCAAGTGCCGATGCAGTCCGGTATTCGGACGGCAACATGGGCGGCCGTTTCGGACATCGGCATAGGGCCTCTCCACCTCGACGTGTCCGAGATAGCTTGGCGGCCCTCTAGCGGAGAACCCTCCCTATGGGCCACCATCAGGTCGAAAGTCTACCGGCCACGCCATCACACAGACGCGTTGTTGCCATGCTGGGCGATGGTGCTGGCATGACGGGTTTGCCCGGCGTGGGCCAAGCTGCGCTCGCGCAGGTGGCCGACGCGATGCTTACCGCTGCGATCGCGGGATTCGAGCGTGCTGCGAGCGATGAAGGGCTGATTCATACGTTCTATCTGCTGACGCAGGTCACGCAGGCAGCTCGGGATGAAGACCGCTTCAACGAGCGCCTGGCCGAGCTTGGGGTCACGGGCAGCGCCTGGGAATCCACTACATCCCAAGGCGATGGTGCCGCCATTGCCAACACCATCTACGACTTGGTCGGGAACTTCACGTACGCCATCGATGACCACCTGGCATGGACACGAACTCGCTCGGACCTTAGCGAGATCGCTCAGCGGGCCGCCGCTCAAAGCCTAACGGTGCTGGGTCAGGAGTATGCGAACACTCTCTTCGGGACAGGGCCGGACGCTGTTCAAGATGCACTGCGGCGGCTGTCCACGCAGTCAGGATTCGCTCGCCTGACCCAAGATTTCTTCGGTCGGGTGGCAAGCGGCTTTCTCATCTACCACTTGAGCAAGGAGCTCTCGAACCACGTTGGACCGGGCCGTAGGTTCGCCGACGTATCTGAGCACAATGCATTCCTCTCGGCGATGGAAGCGCATTGTCGAACTGCTTCGTCCGTGCTGAAGGAGTTTTCAGGAACCTGGTACTCCAAGCACAACTTCCAAGGCGGCATCACACCGCGGAAGAGTGCCGGCTTTGTCCGTCATGCTTTGGAGAAGGTGGGCGATGCGCTGACGCATCTCGGAGGAGCGGATGCCTCCTGATCCACCCAAGCCGCATCTGTTCTTGTGCAACGGCGCAGGCCTCTCTACCCGCCGGAAGCTGTGGCGTGAGCTAAAGGCTACAGAACTCATCACAGATGGTCCTGCAAGCAATGTCGTCATCAAGATCTCAGAGATCTCCAAGTCGCTGACGGCCAATGTGCCGAAGCGAGCAGCCGATCTTATCGAGATCGCAGCGGCGGTGTATGTCGCTGACCAACTGTCCAGGCGAACCGGACGAAAGACCCAGGACTACGGCGATTTGTGGTACCGAGATATTCGGATGGAGATCGCTGTCCGTGACCCAGACTTCTGGAATCAGGAAGACGTTGCTGGCCTGCTGTCCCGCATGTTGAACTTCATCTCCGGTGACAACTTCGAGTTCGCCTTCTGTGAACTGGACGAACCCCCTGCGGTAGAGAACTACTTGGAATTCGGCTCCGGCGACCCGAATCCAGAAGGCATCGAGAAGGTCCTCCTCTTCTCAGGCGGAATCGATTCCCTGGGTGGAGCCGTGCAAGAGCTTTCTGCCGGGCGGCGCATTGCAATGGTGAGCCACAAGCCAGCGGGTCATGTGGCCGGGTTGCAGAAGAGTCTCGTGAAGGAGCTTGTCAAACGAGCCTCCGTGTCCGGTAATGCCCCGCTGCCAGTGTCTGTCTGGTGCAACAAGAAGGGGTTGGTGGAAAGGGATCACACACAGCGGACACGATCCTTCCTCTATGTCACGCTTGGGGCGGTTGTGGCGAGGATCTTCGGCTTGGATGCTGTCGACTTCTTCGAGAACGGAGTGGTGAGCATCAACCTCCCCCTGGCTGAGCATGAGCTCGGTGCACGGGCAACCCGGACGACACATCCCCAGACCCTGGCATGGTACAGCCAACTCCTGTCAGCGGTGTTCGAGCAGAAGTTCCAGGTTCGGAACGAATTTCTGACGAAGACGAAGCAGGACGTGGTAGAGATCATCAAGCACGCAGGGCAGGGAGAGTTGATCGCTTCCAGCGTGAGTTGCATGCACACTCGGGAGACGACCAAGGCGAGCCCGCACTGTGGCGTGTGCTCACAGTGCGTGTCGCGTCGCTTTGCAACGCTCGGTGTAGACGGCGGAACGCTAGAGCCATCGAGTCTTTATCGACACGATGTACTCACGGAACCCCGCAAGCAAACCGAGGACCGCATTATTGCTGAGAGATTCCTTGGCTTTGCGCGCGAGATCGCTGCACTGGAGGACTCCACCGAGTTCGCCCAGCGGTACGCCGCCGAACTGGCTCGAGTTACCCGATTCACGTCGCTCGCGCCGACCGTGGTCATTGACAGCGTGTTTGACTTGCATCGGCGGCATGCCGAACAGATCAACGCGGTCATCATCGAGGCTATGCAGGCGTCGGCCGAAGATCAGTATCACGGGAAAATCGCCGATGGATCCATGCTTGCGTTTGGCTTCGGCACGAGCGGCGGTGATCACAAAGCTGCGATCCCCAAGGCCGCGCAGCCATCAGAAGCTGATGACGGATCACGCCCATCTCATCCACTGAGCAAGAACCAGATGCTGCTCCTCACCGTTCTCTCAGAGGCTAAATCGCTGATGAGCCAAGCCGACATGGTTGAGGCTACGGATGCCAAGGGCCATCGTCTCACGCGCAAGACCATCGGCGGCGAGCTCAAAGATCTTCGGGACCTGGACTATGTGTGCTATCCCAAGGGCATGCGCTCGGGGGCTGCCATTACCCCAGGCGGCCGTTCGTATCTGGCGGAAGCGACGGCACACTAATTACCCACTATTTGCCCCTTGATGACGCGCTGAAGACGCCGTAACTACCCACTAGAAAACCAGATAAGCGGCACCATTCCTCCGACACCTAACGGCCAGGAGTCGGAAGCCGCATGGCCCACACCAACCAACAGAGAGAGCCTGTCTTGCCCCGCTGTCGGGGGCCTCCGCGATGGTCGCGGCTACCGCAAGGTGCATGACCATCATCGTTGTCTAAGTCCATCATCAACTTCGCAACTGGCCGCGAAGCAGTGCCGTTCGGGTGTCGTCGTCAACGACGATTCCGCGAACCGCCGCTAAACGGTCGGGCGCGATCCGTGCGCACTGATGGCGACACCCCAGGCGCTGCCTCCGGTCTCGGAGGCCCGTCATGGGTAACCCCAACCAGATTGTTTCTGACCCCTTCACCGCCACCCTCATCCGCATCAAAGCCGCCCAGCTTTGCCGGCGCACCGACTTCTCCTGGTCGGACCGCGACGACCTGACGCAGCAGATGCTGCAGTATCTGCTGGAGAAGGCCCACCTGTTCGATCCCACCCGGGGGAACATGGAGGCGTTCGTCACGAACGCCATCGATTCCTGGGTGGCGATGGAGCTGCGATTCCGTGGCCGCCACAAGCGGCGCGGCGATTACGAGGCGATCTCCCTTGAGGGGACGCTCGTCGAGTGCGACGGCGACGCCGTCCCGCTTCGCACCGTCCTCGGTCCTGCCGACCAGCAGCGCCGCCGCCAAGCCGCCCCCGCTTGCCAGTTCGATACCGCCGAGACCGCTGAGGCCGTCGCGGCGGTCATGGCCACCCTCGACCCGGAGGACCGGGACCTGCTTCGGCTGGTCGCCGAACACGGCAAGGCGGCGGCCGCGCGCGAGTGGTCGCGCCGATCCGGCGCTGCGGTGAGCCGCCGGCAGATCCAGAACGCCCTCGAACGGTTCCGCGCCCGCTTCGAGGCGGCCGGGTTTGGGCCGGCCTGACCGCGCACCGGCGGCGATGGCGGCATAGGTGACCCAAGAAGCGCCCCCCGCCCGCCGGTTCTCTCTCTTCCCTCCGGAGGCCCCGGCCCCTCGACCACGGTGTACGCCGCGGCTCGAGGGGCTGGGTCTCACGGGCGGCGGTCGGTGCGCCCGTGAAAGGAGCTCCTGATGTTGACCGATGTGTTTCGATTCCGATTCGCCTCCCCTGCCGCTCTGGCGGAGGCAGAGGCCACGCTGCACCTGTCGATCCTGGCCGCGGAGGGCCTCTTCGGTGAGGCCCGGACCCGCACCGATGTCTCCTACCACGCCGATCCGCCCCGCGCTGCGCTGCTTGTCGATGGCGGCTCGCCCTGCGGGTCGGCCGTGGTCCGCATCTTCACGGCATTCCTGATCAAGGAGTTTGGGGCCGACGGGTTTGCGGTCCGGCGGATGCCCTGCGGTGGGCCCAGAAGCGGTCAGGCCCGCGCACGGCAGGGGGTGGCCGCCTGATGAGCGCGATACCCCAGAACACAGACGACCTCCAATCTTGCCTCGCCCGCGTGCTCATCCGCGAGCCCGCTGAGATCTACCACGCCCGTCGCGGCGACTGCCTGACCTCGCACCGCCTGGCGGAGTTCCGCTCGTGCCCGCTTCTGTTCCGGCGCAAGGAGATGGGACTGATCCCGGATCGGGACAGCCACGCGTTCCTCGTCGGTCGGGCGGCGCACACACTGATCCTTGAGGGTCGCGGGCGGTACGAGGCCGAGTACGCGGTCGGCGGGCCGATCAACGAGAAGACAGGCAAGCCGTACGGCTCGAGCACGAAGGCCTTCGCCGAGTGGGCCGAGAACCGCGGCAAGCCCGTGCTGGCCGACACCGACGCCGCGACGGTCGAGCAGATGGCCGCGAGCGTGCGCGAGCACCTGTTCGCCCGCGAGCTGCTGACCGAGGGCTTCGCGGAAGGCGTCGTCCGCGGCCGGATGAACGGCGTGCTGTGCCAAGCTCGGTTCGACTGGATCAACCCCAAGGACGGCCGCGGGCTCGTTGATCTGAAGACCTGCGACTCGATCGACTCGTTCGAGTGGCACATCGACGCGTTCAAGTACATGCACCAGCTCGCGTTCTACCGGGCTCTGCTCGCCGTCGTGAGCGGTGTCACGTTGCCCGTCCACATCATCGCGGTCGAGAAGCGCGAGCCGTTCCGCTGCGGTGTGTGGCAGATCGCGCCGCGGTGCCTCGACGCCGCCCAGGCTGAAAACGACCGCGCCATCGAAGAGCTCATCCGTTGCCGGGAGACCGGCCAGTGGCCCACGGGGTTCGAGTCCCTGCGGCTGTACGACCGCCTTCCGCTCACCACCCAGTCCTGAACCTGCAACACCAACCACAAGGAGATCCATCGATCATGACTGCACTCGCACACATCCAGAAGGGCCGCACGCTGATGCCGCGTCGCGTGATGCTCTACGGCGTCCACGGCGTCGGCAAGTCCACCTTCGGCGCGATGGCTGAGACGCCCGTCTTCATCACGACCGAAGAAGGCACCAACGACATCGACTGCGACCGCTTCCCGCTGGCGACCAAGTACGCCGACGTGCTCGGGGCGCTGTCGGCGCTCTACAGCGAAGATCACGGCTACCAGACGGTGGTCATCGACTCTCTAGACTGGCTCGAGCGGCTGATCTGGGCCGAGGTCTGCGCGAAGCGCGGCGTCGAGACCATCGAGGACATCGGCTACGCCAAGGGCTACATCTTCGCACTCACGCAATGGCGCGAGGTCCTGGCGGGGCTCGACGCGCTGCGGACCGAGCGCGGGATGCAGGTCGTCCTGATCGCGCACGCGGCGATCGAGAAGTTCGCCAACCCCGAGACCGACACCTACGACCGCTACGTGCCGCGCCTGCAGAAGCAGGCCTCGGCGCTGATCCAGGAGTGGTGCGACGAGGTGCTCTTCGCCACCTACCGCGTCCACACGAAGACCCAGAGCGAGGGCTTCGACCGCAAGCGCACGCAGGGCATCGGCACGGGCGAGCGGATCCTCCGCACGACCGAGCGGCCCGCCCACGTCGCCAAGAACCGCCTGAACCTGCCCGACGAGCTGCCGCTGGATTACCGCGTGTTTGCGGCGCTGGCGCGCGGCGAGGGCGATCCCGGCGCAGCCATCGAGAACGCCAACCAGAACGAGATCAACCAGACCACCCAAGAGCAAGGAGCCTGAACCATGGCAGACCTGAACGGATTCGACGCGAATAACGTGGAGCCCAATGCCGGCTTCGACCCCATCCCCGCCGGCAAGTACGTGGCCGCCATCACGGCCAGCGCCATGAAGCCGACCAAGAACGGCAAGGGCGAGTACCTGGAACTCGAGATGGAGGTGCTGGAGGGGCCGTTCAAGGGGCGGAAGCTCTGGGACCGCCTGACCCTCAAGCACCCCAACACGCAGACGGTCGAGATCGCCAAGGGCACGCTGTCGGCGATCTGCCGGGCGGTGAATGTGCTGCGGCCCCGCGACTCGGTCGAGCTGCACAACCTGCCGGTGGTGGTCAGCGTCGCGATCAAGACTCGCGAGGACAACGGCGAGCCGACCAACACCATCAAGGGCTACGCCAAGCGGGACACCGGCGTCGCGCCGCAGCGCCCGATGGCGGCCGCCTCGGGAGGGACGCCGCCGTGGAAGCGCTGACCGCCGCGGCGGCGGACGACGGCGCGTTCGTCGTCGAGCTGCCGTACCCGCCCAGCGTGAACCACTACTGGCGTCGCGTCGGCGATCGGACGCTGATCAGCCGCGAGGGACGGAAGTTCCGCAAGCGGGTCTGCGCCCGGCTCGAGCGGCGAACCGCCGAGCCCATGTCGGGCCGGGTGGCGGTGCATGTCACCGCCCACCCGCCCGACCGGCGGCGGCGTGATCTGGACAACGCGATGAAGGCCCTGCTCGACGCCCTCGGGCACGGCGGGGTGTACGAGGACGACGGCCAGATCGACCGGCTCGAGATCGAGCGCGGACCGGTCGTGCCCGGGGGCAAGGTGGTCGTGCGCGTAAGCGTGCTACCGGGAGAGCGTGATGATGATTGACGGTAGGAAATTGGACCTATGGCTTAGAGGCCCGAAGCCGGGCGGCGATTTCATCCGCGGTTGGCAACCCGCCGGGGTACATGCGGCAACCCATGCTCGGCGAAATCGGCTTGGGCATCCCGAAGATGTCGTTTCCTCCGACAAGAGCGGTCGGGGTCGCATAGCCGCGGCGAAGGTCGTCCTCGGCCAGCGATTCTTGATCGATGTAGACCACCTGGAATCCGCCGACGGCCTCGGCAGCAGCCTCGACGCGCTCGGTGAACGGCGGCGTGTTGGGACATCCAGCAAAGCCGAGTACCTCGATCTTCACAGCGCCTCCGGGATCTGGAGCGGCGGCCTGCTGGCATCCCACAAGGGCGAAGACGAGACAGAGGCCGGCAAGGGTGCGTCGCATGGTCACATCGTAACGCCGCCCGGGCCGGGGGTATTCCAATGAGCCAACTCAGGCCCTACCAACGCGATGCGGTCGATGCGGTGTGGAACCACATCGCCACCAGCGATATGAACCCAGCCGTCGTGCTTCCGACCGGCTCGGGCAAGACCCACGTCATCGCCGAGCTGTGCCGCGACGCGGTCCAGAAGTGGAACGGGCGGGTGATCGTGGTCGCCCACGTGAAGGAGCTGATCGAGCAGGCGGCGGGCAAGCTGCAGGCCGTTGCGCCGGACCTGCCGGTGGGCGTGTTCAGCGCCGGGCTCGGTCGGCGGGATCTCGGGTACGCCGTGACGATCGCGGGCATCCAGTCGGTCTACCAGCGGGCGCACGATCTCGGTCCGCTCGACCTGGTCATCGTCGACGAGGCGCATCTGATCCCCCCGGACGGCGAGGGCATGTACCGCCGCTTCCTGGCCGACGCGCGGGACCTGTGCGACCACCAGCGCGTCATCGGTCTGACGGCGACGCCGTACCGCATGAAGACCGGCACGATCTGCGGCCCCGACTCCGTCCTGCACGAGGTGTGCTTCGAGGCGGGCGTGCGCGAGCTGATCGTGCAGGGCTACCTGTGCCCGCTCAAGAGCCGGGCAGGGAAGGCGGTCGCCGACACCAGCGACATCCATGTACGGGGCGGGGAGTTCGTCGCCGGCGAGCTCGAGGACCGCATGGACGAGGACGGGCTGGTCGAGGCGGCGTGCGCCGAGGTCGTCCTCGCTACGGCCGACCGGCGCAGCGTGCTGATCTTCTGTTCGGGCGTCCGGCACGGCGAGCACGTGGTGCGGGTGCTGCGTGAGAGGCACGGCGTCGAGTGCGGGTTCGTCGAGGGCGGGACACCAGCCAAGGAGCGCGACGCGCTGATCGCCCGCTTCAAGTCGGGCGAGCTGAAGTACCTGGCGAACGTGAACGTGCTGACGACGGGCTTCGACGCCCCGAATGTCGACTGCGTGGCGATGCTGCGCCCGACGATGAGCCCCGGGCTCTACTATCAGATGGTCGGGCGGGGATTCCGGCTGGCCGAGGGCAAGACCGAGTGCCTCGTGCTGGACTTCGGCGGCAACGTGCTCCGGCACGGCCCGGTGGACGCGATCCGGCTGGCCGACACCAAGGACGCCTCCGGTGAAGCCCCCGCCAAGCAGTGCCCCGAGTGCGATGCGCTGATCCACGCGGCGTATGCCGTCTGTCCCGAGTGCGGGCACAAGTTCCCGCCGCGGCAGGTCAAGCACGCGGCGATCGCCTCCGACGAAGAGGTCGTCAGCGGCTCGGAAGGCCCGGCCCGGCGCGACGAGCGCGTCATCGAGGTCGCGTACTACGTCCACCACAAGCGCAACGACCCGCTGGCCAAGCCGACGATGCGCGTCGAGTACCGCATCGGCTTCAACCGCTGGGCCCGCGAGTGGATCTGCCTGGAGCACCCCGAGGGCGGATACGCCCGGCGGAAGGCCGAGCAGTGGTGGCGAGAGCGGTCCAATGACGCGCCACCGTCTTCGGTCGAGGAGGCCGTCGAGTGGGCGAACGCGGGCGCGGTGGCCCGGACCGAGTGCATCACGCTGGAGAAGAAGCCCGGCGACGAGTGGGAGCGGATCGTCGGCTACGCGCTCGGCGACAAGCCGCCGCGGCTCGAGGATCCGGACAACCTGCCTGACCTGGGGCCTGAACACGCCCTCGCGGCGTACGGCTACAGCGATGACGAGGTGCCGTTCTGATGCAGGACGCGCCTCACCCATCCGATTCACCCCGTCGCAACGGCACGCTCGCTTCGCACGCATCGGCCTGCGTGGCCGCGGGGCTGTGCGCCCTGCCCGCGATCCGCCGCGGCGAGGAGAAGCGCGTCGCCCTTTCCTCGTGGAAGCCGTACCAGACGCGGCTGCCGTCGGGCGAAGAACTTGGATCGTGGTTCAACCCTGAATCGTCGCCCAGCGCGATGTGCCTGGTGTGCGGCTCGGTCTCGGGCCACCTCGAGATGATCGACTTCGACAACTGGGACGGCGGCGGCGGCGAGGCCTTCGAGGCGTGGCGCGAAGCGGTCGAGGCGGCAGCGCCGGGACTGCTGGAGCGGCTGGTCATCGAGACAACGCCTTCGGGTGGGAGGCACGTCGTCTACCGCTGCGACACGCCCGTGTCGGGCAACACCAAGCTGGCCCAGCGCCGGATTGACGTCGATACCGACGAGCCGGTCGTCGTGGGCAGCAAGGAGTACGCGCCGAGGCGCGACGCGGCGGGCGCGTGGGTGGTCACGGTGACCATCATCGAGACCCGGGGCGAGGGCGGGCTGTTCCTCTGCGACCCGTCGCCGGGCTACGAGGTCGTCCAGGGCGATTTGTGCGAGCCGCCGCTGATCAGTGCCGACGAGCGGGATGTGCTGCTCGGGTGTGCGTGGGCGCTGGACGAAACGCCCCAGCCGGTGATCGGCGGTGATCTCGAACCCTCCAACTCTTCGGCATTCCCGAATAGTTGCCCCTCCCGCCCCGGCGACGACTTCAACGACCGGGGCGACCCGCGCGAGGTCCTGCTCCGGCACGGCTGGGCGATGGTCCGCTCCGGGGAGAACGAGCATTGGCGTCGGCCCGGAAAGTTGGCGGGGACGAGCGCGACGCTCAAGGACCGGGTCTTCTACGTCTTCAGCTCCAACGCCTCACCGTTCGAGGCGCACAAGGGCTACTCACCGTTCGCGGTCTACGCGCTGCTCGAGCACCACGGCGACTTCGCGGCCGCGGCGTCAGCCCTCGCGACCGAGGGCTACGGCTCGCGCGAGCACACGACCGGCGTCGACCTCTCGGCGTTCATGACCGACATGCCGCCAGCGACCGGGCCGCTCGATCCCTGCCCCGTGCCGGTGGGCGAGCTCGTCGCGGCGTACCCGCAACTGCGTGAGCCCGTGATCCACGGCCTGCTCCGCGCCGGCGAGACGATGAACGTGATCGCCAGCCCCAAGACCGGCAAGAGCTGGCTCACGCTCGATCTGGCGATCGCCGTCGCCACCGGTCGGCCGTGGCTTGGGCGATACCAGACCGAGGCCGGGCCAGTCCTGATCATCGACAACGAACTGCACCGCGAGACCAGCGCCCACCGCCTACCGAAGGTCGCCCAGGCCCGGGGCGTGGCGATGCGCGAGATCGCCGAGCGGATCTTCGTGGACAACCTGCGCGGTCGGCTGCAGGACATCTTCACGCTCGCGCCGTACTTCGAGGCTCTCGAGCCCGGGCGGTTCAAGGTCATCGTGCTCGACGCGTTCTACCGCTTCATGCCCGCCGGCGGCGACGAGAACGACAACGGCACGATGGCCAACATCTACAACCGCATCGACGCCTTCGCGGATCGCCTCGGCTGCTGCTTCGTGCTCATCCACCACTCGACCAAGGGCAGCCAGAGCGGCAAAAGCGTGACCGACGTTGGGGCCGGGGCAGGCGCACAGTCCCGGGCGACCGACACGCACCTGGTCCTGCGGCCGCACGAGGAGGACGGCGTGGTCGTGCTCGACGCGGCCGTACGGTCCTGGCCGCCCATCGACCCGACCTGCCTGCGGTGGGACTTCCCGGTGTGGTCGGTGGACGACACGCTCGACCCGGCGTCGCTCAAGAACGAGCGGCCGGGCAAGAAGAAGGACGCCTCGCCCAAGGCGGACAAGCCCGCGGAGCCGTCGTGGGGTGTGGAGCGGTTTGTCGCCCGGTTCATTTCAACCGAGCCCGTCGGGAAGGCCGAGATCCGCGAGGACGCCAAGGGCGAGCCCGGGCTGTCCTGGCGTCGCGTGGCGGACCTGCTGGACATCGCCGAGAGCCGCGGGCTGATCTACCGCTGGCGGGTCGGCCGGGCCCACAAGGTGCTCTTCGCCACCGTGCCTCAGCCCGCCGCGGGCGAGGAGGCCGGGTCATGATCACCGCCTCCCGCACCATCGGACTTCGCTCGCGCGCGCAGTCGCTCGTGCGCTTCGCCGAAGCGCTCAAGCGAGCCAAAACGGCTTCGGGGGTGGTTTCGCTCGTGCGCGCGCACACCCCCCATACCCCCCGGGGGCGTGCGCTCACGCGACGCCCCGGGTCGCTCGTGCGCGCGCGCTCCAGCGCTCAAGCGAGCGAGCGAAGCCGGACGGGCGTCGTTGGCCCGTGTGGCGGGAATGCCCGGGTGGCCCGTTGGGCCAACGCCGTCGCCGGGACGCGACACGGCGGAACGTGGGCCGCCTGGTTGGGCCGTGGGCCGGAGAGCGCGGGCCAAGGCAGGCGGCATAGGTACTTCCGAGGGGGGATGGCCAGCCGACGCCCGCGGGAACAGCCGCAATCCCCGACTGAGTTTGTTTCGCCTGTCCGGTCCGCACTGCAAGCCCTCGCCCGTCCGGCCCCGGGTCGCCCCACGTCCGCCCGTGTCACGCCCGGCGGCGGGCCCCCGCCCCAACCCCCGATCCCGCCAACCGGCCCGGCACGGGCGAACGTCGCCCGCCAGTCAGCCGGCCTGTTCACCCCGATCCCCAACCCCGAAGCACGGAGGCTCCTGCCATGAAGATCGAACTGCGTCCCCTCGCCGACATCACCCCGTACGAGAACAACCCCCGGATCAACGACCAGGCGGTCGATGCGGTCGCCGAGAGCATCGCCCGCTTCGGGTTCCGCCAACCGATCGTCGTGGACGAGGCCGGCGTGATCATCTGCGGGCACACCCGCTTCAAGGCCGCGACGAAAATGGGTCTGGCCCAGGTGCCGGTGCATGTCGCGACCGACCTCACGCCCGAGCAGATCCGGGCGTACCGCATCGCCGACAACCGGACGGCCGAGCTGTCCGAGTGGAACATGGAACTGCTGCCGCTCGAGCTGGCCGACCTTCAGGACGTCGGGCTCGACTGGTCGCTGCTGGGCTTCGACGATCGCGAGTTGCAGAAGATGCTCGATCAGGGCGCGAAGGCCGGGCTGACCGAACCCGACGCGATCCCCGAGCCACCCGACGAGGCGACGACGGTTCGAGGGGACATCTGGATCCTCGGCGAGCACCGGCTGATGTGCGGCGACTCGTCGCTGCCAGAGGACATGGCGCGGCTGCTCGCCGGCGAGCCAGTGCAGCTCGTGAACACCGACCCGCCCTACAACGTTGCGGTCCAGCCGCGGTCCAACAACGCGTTCGTGACCGGGCAGACCAACTTCGCCCCCAAGAAGCAGCACGCCAGCAAGCGCGACCGCGGGCTCGACGCGAAGCGCAAGGCCGGTCCGAGCAAGGGCACCACCACCAAGCTGCGAGCCAAGGACCGGCCGCTGGCGAACGACTTCGTCTCCGACCAGGAGTTCGACCGGCTGCTCATGGCGTGGTTCCAGAACGCGGCCGACGCGCTCGAGCCCGGGCGGGCGTTCTACATCTGGGGCGGCTACGCGAACATCGCCAACTACCCGCGGGCGCTCGAGGCGGCGGGGCTGAAGTTCAGTCAGCAGATCATCTGGCACAAGATGCACCCGGTGATCAGCCGCAAGGACTTCATGGGTGACCACGAGTGGTGCTTCTACGGCTGGCGCGAGGGCAAGGCCCACGTGTTCCTGGGGCCGAACAACGTGCCGGATGTCTGGCAGGTCAAGAAGGTCAACCCGCAGAGCATGGTTCACCTGACCGAGAAGCCGGTCGAGCTGGCGGTGCGGGCGATGCAGTACTCGTCCAAGCCGGGCGAGCGGGTGCTCGACATCTTCGGCGGCTCCGGGTCGACGCTGATCGCCGCGGAGCAGACCGAGCGCAAGGCACTGCTCATGGAACTCGACCCGCTGTACTGCGACGTGATCGTGAAGCGCTGGGAGGAGTTTACGGGGCGGAAGGCCGAACGAGAGAAAGCCCCGGCGACGGCCGAGGCGTGAGGGAGGGGGACGCGATGCGGTCAGTCGCTCGGGCCCTTCTCTCGGAGGGCGTGGTATTCAGTCATCCCGTCGAGATGGACATCGGTCGTCGCCGGGAAGTTCCGCCGGCGCTCGGTGGTGACGATGCCGCGCTCGAGCAGGAACGCCAGCGCCGTCGCAGCCTGGGTGACCGGGATCTGCGCCGCGGCGGCGAGCGTCTCGACGGTGTCGCCGTCGCCATGCTCATCGAAGCGCCAGCAGACACGCTTGAGGGCCCACATCGTGCATCGGTGCTCATAGGGCGAGCCGACCCTGGGGACGACGCTGCGCACCAGGCTGCCGTCGGCGTCGACGCAGAACGACTCGGTGCGCTCGGGCCGGGGCTCTTGGTCGGGCCGGTACATTCAGCGGCCCCCCTTCGGCTCGGCGGCGACGAACAGACCTCGGTCGGTCTTCTTGAAGCGGGCCGCGTCGCCCTTCTTCGAGATCTCTCGGATGATCGCGGCGTAGAGCGTGGCGTGCGGCGTCTTGCCGCTGGTGGTCCAGCCCGCCGCGATCGCCCGCTCGGCGATGGCCTTAGCAGCCAGGGGCTCGCTCGCTTCGGCGAGGACCTTCGCGGCGAGGTCGAGCCCGCTCGGCTTGCGATCCGTCGCGGGCTTCTTCGGGCGCGGCTGCTTGGGGACTTTGCCCTTCGCGTACGCCTCCAGATTCGCGTCGTTGGCGATCTCCTTCGGGCTGGGCACCTCGTGGTCCTGCGAGACGGCCTTGGCCTGCCGGGCCCGCTTGGTCTTCGCCGCGCCCTCGGCTCGGGCGGCGCTCGCGGACATGCGGGGCGTCTTCTTGGCCGGGGTCTTCTTCGGGGTCGCCTTGGTGCTGGCGTTCTTGGTGGTCGTCTTCTTCTTGGGGGTGGTCTTCTTCGTCATGTCGGTACTCCTTCGTGTTCCAAAAACAGCGAAGCCCGCAACGAGCGGGCTTCAGAGGGGTCGGATCTAAATGTCCCGGTTGCAGGCCGGGCATGTGGTTCGTGTTGGCGCGGCCGACTTGCGGCCCGCTTCGTACGCCCGTTCGAGCGCTTCCTTGATCGACCAGACCGAGAGGTCGTGGAAGTCGAGGCTGTCCATGTTGCGGGCGTCGAGGGTTTCGAGGCCGAGGGCCTCGCGGGCGATGCGGTTGATGGGGCTGTCGCGTGCTTTGCTCATGGTCGTCTGCTCCTCCGGGGTGCGGTGCGTTCAGTTGGCGTCGGCGTCGTCCGCTTCGGCCAGGAAGTCCTCGATGCGCTCGCGCTCCATCCCGCTCATGCTCATCACCAGCTCGATCAGCCCCTCGCGGATGCGGCCGAGGTCGCCCGGGTAACCCCAGTGCTTGTCGGCGAGCGCTGCCCGCTTGGCGTGGGCGTCGAGTTCCATCTGCAGGACGTCGATCAGGCGGGCGATGTCGCTGCGGCGCTTCGCGTAGGCCTGGCTGGCGGTCTCGTTCGTGGTCGTCATGGCGTGGTCTCCTTCGGGTGGTCCCGGCGTTGGTTGGGGCCGCGGGGATCCGCCCCGCGTGTGACACATGAAGCCATGACACTTGGCCAAAGGGAAGGCGTTTTGGCCTGCATTTGCAGATGTTTTCGAGATTCTGGGGTGATGTGGGGCGCGATGTGGCGGCAAGGTCCGGGAGGTGCGCGATGACTCCCGAACACGCGCCTAGCGACGCCAGGCCGCAGCGCCTCAACCCGGCCGCGATGTCCCCGGCCGATGTGGCCCGGGTACTCACCCGCTTGGGCGCAAGCCCCGTCACCGAAGGCATGCTCCGGGCGGACATCGACGCCGGCGCACCGACCAACGCGGACGGCAGCATCAACCTCGTGCAGTACGCCGCGTGGCTTGTGCAGCAGATGAGCGCCGGGGGTGGCCGTGGCGAGTGATTCACCCAAGATCGATCCGCGCTCGCTCAAGCCGTCGGAGACGTGCCGGCTGCTGAACTCCACCCCGCTGGGAGAGGTGATCAACGAGCGGCAGCTGCACCGCCACCGCACCCGTGCTGGGTTCCGGATTGGGGATGGGAAGACCGTCGACTTGTTCCGCTACACCGCCTGGCTGGTGGCGACGCGCCACGAGCCGAAAACCGAGCCAGCCGAGGATGAACTTTCCGGCTACGACGCCGTGCGCGAGCGGGCCCGCGAGCGGAACAAGGCCCTCTCGCTCTCAGGCCGGAACATCGGCGAGCTTCCACCGGTCGGGAACCCCGAGCGCAAGCGCCGCTGCATCGAGTCGTTCAAGGCGTTCTGCGACACTTACTTCCCGCAGACCTTCCATCTGCCGTGGTCGGACGATCACCTCAAGGTGATCGCCAAACTGGAGACGGCGGTGCTCGAGGGCGGCCTGTTCGCGATGGCCATGCCGCGCGGCAGCGGGAAGACCACGCTCTGCGAGACGGCCTGCCTCTGGGCGATCCTGATCGGGGCCAGGCCGTTCGTGTGTCTGATCGGCTCCGACGAAGAGCACGCGGCCTCGATGCTGGAGAGCATCAAGAGCGAGCTGGAGAACAACGACCTGCTCGCCGACGACTTCCCAGAGGCGTGCTATCCGATCCGCTGCCTGGAGGGGATTCACCAGCGGGCTTCGGGGCAGCTCCACAAGGGCGAGCCGACGCACATCGGATGGACCGCCAAGGAGATCGTCCTTCCCACCATCGAAGGATCCGCCGCGTCGGGCGCAATCATCGCCGTTGCGGGGATCACCGGACGCATCCGCGGTATGAAGCGCAAGCGTCCGGATGGCCAGAGCGTCCGCCCGTCGCTCGTGCTCATCGATGACCCGCAGACCGACGAGTCGGCCCGGAGCCCCAGCCAGTGCGCGGCACGGGAGCGCGTGCTCGCGGGGGCCATCCTCGGCCTCGCCGGGCCGGGCCAGAAGATCGCCGGGCTCATGACCGTGACGGTCGTGCGCCCCGACGACCTAGCCGACCGGCTGCTCGACCGCGACAAGCATCCCCAGTGGCAGGGCGAGCGGACGAAGATGGTCTACGCCTTCCCGGCCGACGAGGCGCTATGGGCCAGATACGCCGAGATCCGGGCCGAGGGACTGCGGGCCGACCGGGGTCTCTCGCAGGCGACATCCTTCTACAAACGGAACCGCAGGAAGATGGACGCGGGTGCATCGATCGCCTGGCCGGCGCGGTTCAACCACGACGAGCTGAGCGCCGTCCAGCACGCCATGAACCTCAAGCTCCAGGACGAGGCCGCGTTCTGGGCCGAGTACCAGAACGAGCCGCTGCCCGAAGTCGCGGCGGACGACGACCTGCTCACGCCCGAGCAGATCGCGGCGAAGACCAACGGCATGCCGCGGGGTGTTGTGCCCATCGGCTGCACGCGTGCGACGGCGTTCATCGACGTGCAGGGCAAGCTGCTGTTCTGGCTCGTCGCGGGCTGGGAAGACGACTTCACCGGCTACGTGCTCGACTACGGCGCGTGGCCGGACCCCAAGCAGCAGTACTTCTCGCTGCGGGACGCGCGGCGGACGCTACTGACCGAGTTCCCAAGGGCGGGCCGGGAGGGCGCGATCTACGCGGGGCTCGAGGCCCTGACCGGCGAGCTGCTCGGCAAGGCGTGGCGGCGCGACGACGGGACAGACCTGCGCATCGAGCGCTGCCTGATCGATGCGAACTGGGGACAGTCGTCGGACGTGGTGTACCAGTTCTGCCGCCAGTCGCCCCACGCCGGGATCGTCATGCCCAGCCACGGTCGGTACGTGGGCGCGAGCAGTATCCCCTTCAGCGACTACAAGCGCAAGCGCGGTGAGCGGGTCGGGCTCAACTGGCGCGTGCCGCTGGTGACCGGCAAGCGGGCCGTGCGGCATGTGGTCTATGACACCAACTACTGGAAGAGCTTCACGCACGCGCGGCTGGGCGTGCCCATGGGCGACCCGGGCTGCCTGTCGCTCTTCGGCCGCGAGGCCTCACGGCACCGCCTGCTCGCCGATCACCTGACCAGCGAGTACCGGGTGAAGACCGAGGGCCGCGGCCGCACCGTCGACGAGTGGAAGCTGCGGGTCGCGGGCCTCGACAACCACTGGCTGGACTGCCTGGTCGGGGCGGCGGTCGCGGCGTCCATGCAGGGGGCGGTGCTGTTCGGGACGGACCACAAGGTCGCGGCGAGGCCTCGTTTGCGGCTGTCCGCTCTGAGGAAGTCTCGCACGGGGTTCTGATCAGTACACTGGCTTCGCTGGGCACTGTACCGTGATCAGCTTGACGACAGGCCCTTCTTCTCAAGCCAATCCGAATATGCGGAGCAGTTGCTATGTCCTTTCTTTCGCTGGATACGGCCGAGTGTCGTATTGTCGATGCGCCGCTGAAGGAATGAGCACGCAGCTGCAAACTGCTCCACGGGAGTATCCTTCACCTTGCACCCGATTTCCTTCTGGTAGGCAATGCGGATCAAGGGAAACTTCATCGGCGTGCCGGTTCGTTCGCAATCCCACTTCTTCATCTCGTTGTAGCGATCGATCAGATAGTTAAGGTAGTTTGCCATGTTCGGATGCTCAGATACAGTCCCCGGCATGACGGGCGACCGGACGCTTCTCTGACCGGAGCGGACTGTCAGAGATCCCACATTGAGGTCGCGACCAGCCGCGAAGTTGTTCGTGCCGACGAGTCGAAGCATCGATGGCTGTTCCGAGCTTGGCCTCGTCAGTGTCGTCCGCGAGGAGTGTTTAGCCTCATAGAGATCCTTCTTGGACAGGCCGCCGCGCTCTGCCTTCGCGTGGCATGATGCGCAAAGGACCAGCATCTGTTCTTCGACGTGCTCTGATGGATCTCCCTCGATGTGGTGAATTTCCAGCGTCCTCACGTCGGGTTCACCGCACACACAGCAGGAACTGCCGCTCTCTTGAAACAAGCGTTTTTGGAGCTGTGACGGAATGGTTCGCCGCTTCGACATGAGTGATGATACCTCGACAGGCTGAGGAAGGTTGAGCGGTATCAAGCATCGCTCGTGAAGGCCAGGCCACAACGGGATCAAGTGCACCACAGTTTTTCACAAATATGGTGGATTTGATCCATCGCAGATGGGTTCCCCGCACCGGGTCATGGCTACTCACCGTGGTGCTGCCGGACATTCTGGGCTTTCCACGCGATCAGTGGATGCCCGGCGACGCGCTCAGCAAGATCTGAATCTGCGGTGATCAACTCCGGCCGGGCTTCACCGTGATCGAGCAGCCGATCGAGAAACTCCCGCTCATTGTCCCGGAAGGGGAGCAATCGCTCCAGGCCCTGTTGGCACTCGGATACAAGACGCCGAGCCCAGTCCTCAAAGTCCCCGGCCTGCTCTCGTGTTTGATGGCGGAGTACCGGGACCAGTTGGTCCTGCAGTTCCTGCGGTTCAAAGGCGATGTCATCGAGCGTGACAGTTCTCCAGTCCTTCCGATTCATCGCACCGATTGCGACGAACCCACTACGCAGTCGTGTGTCGTCAAGATCGCTGCGCCCGAGCAAGGCGTGGGCATCGAACAGATCCCTGCTGGCATGCCGGGCGAACAGGGCCGCGAACTTCCCTGCGGCGATCTCGTGGATGTCGAGGACCGGTACCCGCTGGGCGGAGAAGTGGCCGAGCGGGCGCGAGTCCATGGGCCCCGCCGGCCACAGCGGGATTCGGAACATGAAGTTGAGATCGACTTCGATGTTGCCGTTCCCGCCCAGCACGCTCTGGTATCGCATCCGCCACTTGCCGCCCGCGTGGTCCGCGGGCGCTCGGGTGATCGCGAGCCCTTCGGCCTGGCTGACTACTTGGATCGCGCGCTCGACCTCGGGCCGCTCGGCGAGCATGGCCTCCCGGTCCGTCGAGCCGATGTAGTTCAGGTCGATGTCCACCGACAGCCGAGGCACATCGAACAGGAAGAGATTCAGCGCTGTGCCTCCCTTGAGCGCCACACGCTCCTTGAGGTGCGGATGCTTGCGGATCGCTTCGAGCAGTGATAGAAGTCGCGCGACTTTCTCCAGGATCTCTGGGCGGAAGGACAGCGAGGCGGACTCGGCGAGCAGGCGCTCTCGTGAAAGATTCATCCGACCTCCTTCCACGTCTGCTCGGCCAGTTCCAGCGGCACGACTATGTTCCATGTGCTGACCATGCGGTTCGCTTTGGTCGCGGCTCGCTCGATGTAGTGTGGTGACTTCGGTCGCTGCCTGCGGAGCGTTTCCAGGTGCACGGGCTGGACGGCGAGTCGGCTGGCGTGCATTTCCAGGAAGTAGCCGACCTTGGCGACGGTGGTGGCGGAGCCGAGCCGCAGCGCGTACTCGACAAGCTCATCGAGGTCGAAGTACGGCACGGACTCCAGCGAACGCCAGACCTCTTCCAATCCGCCAGAGAGATCGAGCCGGTCGAGCACGTCGACGCAGGTTCGTTCCAAGGTGGTCACGCGAACATCCAGACCGAGCCGGTCTACGACACGGACGCCCATCCGGTGATCGTGATCGAGCGCCTTGGGCACGCGGACCGGCTGGAACGAGAACGACCGCACTTTGGCCGGGCGGCTTGAGGTCCTGGTGAGGTACTGGTACTGCTCGAAGACGCTGTGGGCATATCCATGGAGTTCGAGGGCCGTGTGGTATGCGAGCACCGCGTCGGGAGCCATGCGGGAGGCGACCAGATACGGATCGACGGAAGCCGTTGCCGGATCGCTGCCCGTTGGAACGGTCATGTAGAGGCCGCGTCTGAGCCGGACGATGCGGCCTCGCGACTCATGGTGGGCCAGAACGGACTGCCGGGTCGCGCTGTGGCCCGAGCCCATCTGCCGGTGATGCTCGGCAAACTCGTCGGCCGTGAAGACCGGATAGCGTGCGAAGAAGCTCTCTGGGTCCATCATACTTGAATTCCTTTGCCGAAACCTGGCCCAATGATACTGGTGTCGGCAATCAGAATCAAGTCTCTTGATCCGGAGACTTGATATGGTGTGCAGAAACATGGCCCAGTGGGCATAGTATCCGCAATCAGAATCAAGTTCTGGTGCTTTGGTGGGGCTCTGCGGGCCTAGTCCGCCCCCGTTCGGCGTGCAGGGGACGATTTCACGGCATAGGTGACCCGAGAGGCCCCCGCGAGGTGCGGGGGCACGCGAGGTTGCCGTGCCCGATCCCACCCCCAATCTCGAACAGGCGATCGCCGACAACGCCGCCGGGCCCGCGAAGGCCTCGGTGGACGGGCAGTCGGTCGAGCAGCACGCGATCCGCGACCAGATCGAGGCGGACCGCTACCTCGAGTCCAAGCGGGCCACGCGCCGGCGCGGGCTAGGGATCCGGCTGTTCAAGATCGTGGCAGGCGGCACCGGCGGACGGGAGGGCGGATGCTGAAGCGCCTGCTCGCCCCGCTCTCGCGCCAGGCCGACCCGGTCCGGACCGCCTCGGCGATCATGCCTCAGCGGGCACGGATGGTCCGGGCACGGTTCGACTCGGCCCAGACCACCGCCGACAACCGCCGACACTGGGCCGCGGCCGACGGGCTCTCGCCCAACGCGGCCGTCAGCCCCGAGGTGCGGCGCATCCTGCGCAACCGCGCTCGCTACGAGGTGGCGAACAACTCCTACGCCAAGGGCATCGTCCTCACGCTGGCCAACGACACCATCGGCACCGGGCCGCGGCTGCAGATGCTCACGCCCGACGCTTCGGTCAACGCCCGCGTTGAGGAAGCCTTCGAGGCTTGGTCGGCGGCGATCGACCTGCCCGGCAAGCTCCGCAGCATGCGGATGGCCCGGGCCGAGAGCGGCGAGGCGTTCGGCCTTCTGATCTCCAGCCCCGGGCTCGACACACCCGTCAAACTCGACCTGCGCCTGCTCGAACCCGATCAGGTCTGCACGCCGTGGTTCGGGCGTACGCCCACCGGTCAGGCGGTGACCGATGTCGACGGCATCGTTTTCGACGCCAGCGGGCTGCCGGTGGCGTACCACGTGCTGCGGCACCACCCCGGCGACGGGGCGTGGCATGCCGTTCGAGACCACGACACCTACCCGGCCGCCTCCGTGCTGCACTACTTCCGGCCCGACCGGCCAGGGCAATGGCGCGGCATCCCGGACATCACACCCGCCCTGCCGCTCTTCGCGCAGCTCCGCCGCTACACGCTGGCGGTGATCGCCGCCGCCGAGACGGCCGCGGACTTCGCGGCGGTGCTCTACACCGATGCACCCGCCAACGGCGAGGCCGACCCGCTCGAGCCGATGGACGAGGTCGAACTCGAGAAGCGGATGGCCACCGTGCTGCCCGGCGGCTGGAAGCTCGGGCAGGTCCACGCCGAGCACCCGTCAACGACCTACGGCGAGTTCAAGCGCGAGATCCTCAACGAGATCGCCCGCTGCCTGAACATGCCCTTCAACGTCGCGGCCGGGAACAGCTCGGGCTACAACTACGCCTCGGGCCGCCTGGACCACCAGACCTACTTCAAGAGCATCCGCGTCGAGCAGCACCGCCTCCAGCAGACGGTGCTGGACCGCTTGCTGCGCGCCTGGCTCGACGAGGCCGCGCTGGTCGAGGGGCTGCTGCCCCAGGCGATGCGTGTGCGCGGCGCAGCCACACCACACGTCTGGTTCTGGGACGGCGTCGAGCACGTCGACCCGGCCAAGGAAGCTAGCGCGCAGGCGACGCGCCTTGCCAACCACACCACAACGCTCGCGCACGAGTTCGCACGCCAGGGACGCGACTGGGAGGACGAGCTCCGCCAGCGGGCCAAGGAACTGGCCCTCATGCGCGAGCTGGGGCTGCCGGTCACCACCAATGCTGGCGGCCCAAGCGACACAGCGGGCGAGCCCGCACCCGAAGACACCAACCCCGACACCGACGAGACCGTCACCGACGAAGCCACCAAGGAGGCCGCGTAGCGATGTCACACCACCGCATGATCCAGGCGTCCGCTGCTCCCGCGCAGCCCACTGCCCTTGCTCACCTGAACCCCGGCTCGCACCCCAAGACGCTGGCGCTCACCGCGCAGGCGGAGTTCGAGATCGAGGGTGCTGAAGCCGCTGATAGTGCTTCGGCTCCCCTGCCGCGGTTCCGGATGATGGCCTACAGCGGCGGGCCGATGCGCGTCGCCGGCTGGCGGCACCCGGTCGTGATCGACCTGGCCGGACTGGCGATCCCCTCGCCGTCGCGGCCGATCCGGTTCGGGCACGACGCGACGGCGGGCGTCGGGCACACCGACCAGGTGATGGTCGAAGACGGTCGGCTGGTGGCGACGGGGATGATCTCCCGCGACACGCCCGCGGCCCGCGAGGTCGTGGTCTCAGCGCGCAACGGCTTCCCCTGGCAGGCGTCGGTGGGCGCGAGCGTCGAGGCGTTCGAGTTCCTCCGCGAGAACCAGACCGCGACGGTCAACGGCCGCGAGGTCGCCGGCCCCTTGAACATCGTGCGCAAGTCCACGCTCGGCGAGATCAGCTTCGTCGACCTCGGGGCTGACGGCTCGACCTCGGCGACCATCGCCGCGGGCGCTGCCGCAGGGGACGATGCATCCGATCCCGTCCAGGGCGCGGGCAATCCTGCGCCCGAAGCGAACCAACCCGCGATCACCGACCCGGTGCAGGCCATGCGGCAGCAAATCGCCGCCGAGAGCGAGCGGATCGCCGCCGTGCGACGCCTGTGCGCGGGCCAGCATCCGGAAATCGAGGCCCGCTCGATCCGCGAGGGCTGGGACGCGACCAAGACCGAGCTGGAGGTCCTGCGGGCCAGCCGGCCCAAGGCCCCTGCCATCCACGCCCCCGCCGCGCCAGCGGTGAACCAGCGGGTACTCGAAGCCGCGTGCGTTCTCTCTGGTCGTCTGACCACCCCGGAGCGTCACTGCGCCGAGCAGGATCTGGAAGCCGCGACGCGGGCCTTTGGGCAGTCGATCGGGCTCCAGGAACTGCTGCTCCACGCCGCGTGGGCCAACGGCTACACCGGCCGGACCTTCCGCGACTGGCACGGCGTGATGGACGCGGCCTTCGGACGCGGGATCGAGGCATCCAACAGCACGATCAGCATCGGCGGCATCCTCTCGAACGTCGCCAACAAGTTCCTGCTCGAAGGCTTCTTCAGCGTCGAGCGCACCTGGCGGAACATCACCGCCGTGCGCAGCGTGACGGACTTCAAGGCCGTCACCAGCTACCGCCTGACGGGCAACGACCAGTACGAGCGCATCGCGCCCGGCGGCGAGATCAAGCACGGCACCCTGGGCGAGGAGACCTACACCAACCGGGCCGAGACGTACGGCCTCATGCTGTCGATCGATCGCACCGACATCATCAACGACGATCTGGGCGCGATCACCAGCGTGCCCCGCAAGCTCGGAGCGGGTTCGGGCAAGACCATCAACGACATCTTCTGGAAGACCTTCCTGGCCAGCTCGGGCTTCTACACGGCGGGCAACAACAACTACCTCGCCGGCGCGGACACCGCCCTGTCGATCGACGGGCTGACCAAGGCCGAGGTCGCCTTCATGGACCAGGTGGATTCCGACGGCAAGCCGCTGGGGGTGATGCCGCAGGTGCTGCTGGTGCCCACAGCGCTGTCGGCGCTGGGCAGCCAGCTCTTCAAGAGCATGGAACTGCGTGACAACACCTCGAGCGCCAAGTACCCGGTGACCAACCCGCACCAGGGCAAGTTCCGCGTCGAGGTCAGCCGCTACCTGGGCAACGCGGCCTACCCGGGCCAATCGAGCAAAGCCTGGTACATGCTCGCTTCACCGGCGGACCTGCCGGTCATCGAGGTGGCGTTCCTCAACGGACAAGAGGCCCCGACCATCGAGACCGCCGAGCAGAGCTTCAACCGGCTGGGGATCCAGATGCGCGGCTACCACGACTTCGGCGTGGCGCTGCAGGACCCGCGTGGCGGCGTGAAGAGCAAGGGTGAGGCATGACTCAGTTCGGCGGCGGCGGGTTCGACCCTGTCGACCCCGGTGACACAGGCAACGGCAACGGAGGCATAGCGATGGCAACCACATTCGTACAGCAGGGCGCGGCGATCGACTACACGCCGGGGGCAGACACGCCCGCGGGCACGGTCGTTGTGCAGGGCGATCTGGTCGGGGTCACCCGGGTGGATCTCAAGGCGGGCCAGCTCGGGGCGCTGGCGGTCGAGGGGGTCTTCGACTTCCCCAAGGCGACCACCGCGGGCACGGGCTTCACCGCCGGGCAGCTCGCCTACTGGGACAACACCAACGACGTGGCGACCAAGACCGCGACGGGCAACAAGCTCATCGGCAAGGCGGTGCGGGCCGCGGCGGAAGCCGACGCGACCGTCCGCATCCGGCTGTCGCAGTAACCGGCCGCATCGATCGGAGGCTGAACCGTGGCGGACCTGCTCGAACAAGGCGCATCGTTCCTCGATACCCAGCGGCACGCGCACATGACGCGCCAGGTGGTGTACCAGCGGGGCGCTGCGCAGGTCGAGGTGAGCGCCACCATCGGCCGCACGGAGTTCGAGCAGGCCGACGAGGCCGGGCTCATCCACCGGATCGAGTCGCGGGACTTCCTTGTCCGCATGGCTGATCTGGATCTGGGTGATGGCCCCGCCTTGCCCAAGGCCGGCGACCGCGTCCGCGAGACCGTCGGTTCATCCGTGTTCGTCTATGAGGTCAACGCGCCCCGGGGTCAGCCGCCGTGGCGGTACAGCGACCCGTACCGCAAGGCGCTCCGCATCCACACCAAGCACATCGCCACCGAGGACCTTTCGTGACCAGTGTTCCCACCAACGGACATCCCGCCAGGCCCACGCCCCCGCCGAGCGCTGGACACCGCTGGGCCGCGATCGCGCTGACCGTGGGCATGGCCGCGCTCGCCGTCACCGTCCAGTGGGGCGTGGTCACCACCAAGCTCGACCACGTCGAGCGGCGGCTCGATGAGCTCATCGTCGAGGCCCGGTCGCTGCGGGCCGAGTACCAGGCGATCGAACGCCGGGTGTCCTACCTCGAAGGCCGCTTCATCGGAGGCGCAAAGGGGCCATGAGCACGATCAGCACCCTCGCCGACGCGGTTGCCGAGCACATCAACGCGGGCACCTACGCCCAGCCGGTGTCGGCCGTCCGCACCTACCAGCCCGCGTTCACGCTCGAGGAACTGAGCGAGCTGCGGGTATCAGTGGTGCCGAGGACGACCACCGTCTCGGCCGCGAGCCGCGAGAGCAGCACCTACGAGCATGTGCTCGATGTGGGCGTGCAGAAGAAGCTGCCGGCCCCCTCTGAAGACGGGAACGAGCAGGCCGCGATCGACGAGCTGCTCGAACTCACTGAGGCCATCGGCGACCGCCTGCGGCACACGCGACTGGCGGGCTCCCCCGAAGCGGCGTGGGCTGGCCTTGCGCACGAGCCGGTCGTCTCCAGCGAGAGCCTTGAGCAGCACCGCGTATTCACCAGTGTTCTGAGCGTCACCTACCGGGTGAGGAGGTAACCGATGGCAATCAAGCTCGGCATGGAGGCCAAGCTGCTCTACCTGGTCGGCGGCCAGGGCGGGGCCGGCACGTGGACGGCGATGGACAACGTTCGGGACGTGACCCTCAGCCTGGAAGCGGGCGAGGCCGATGTGACCACCCGCGCCAACGCGGGCTGGCGCGCCACGGTCGCCACGCTCAAGGAGGCAAGCGTCGAGTGGGAGATGGTCTGGGACACCGCCGACGCGGGGTTCGGAGCCATCAAGGACGCGTTCTTCAACAACGACTTGATCGGGCTGCAGATCCTCGACGAGGCCGACGGCCAGGGGCTGCAGGCGGACTTCTCGATCACGAACTTCAGCCGCAACGAGGCGCTCGAGGAAGCCATCACCGTCTCGGTGACGGCCAAGGTGACCTACTCGGACACGGCTCCGAGCTGGATCGGCGGATAACGGATCGGAGGCATCGATGCGCACGTTCAAGGACAACCAGGGCCGCGAGTGGACCGTCGAGATCACCGTCGCGGCGATCAAGCGCGTGCGAGGGCTCGCAGGCGTTGACCTCATGGAGGTGCTCGAAGGGTCAAACGGGCTCATCGAGAGGCTCGTGCGCGATCCAGTACTCCTGTGCGACGTGATCTACGCCGCGTGCAAGCCGAAGGCGGATGAGCGTCAGGTCAGCGACGAGGCGTTTGGCGCGTCGATGGCCGGGGACGCGATCGAGCACGCGACGGCGGCCCTCCTGGAGGAACTGGTGGATTTCTGCCCGAGCCCGAGGGACCGGGCCAACCTCGGGCGGGTGCTCATGGCCACACGCGAGGTGATGGACAAGGCCCGGGACGTGGTGGAACGCCGGATCGACGAACTGATCGACGGCGGGGCGCTGGAGCGGGCGGTGCTGGAAGCGGTGCCGCCCACGGTCGAGGCGGCGGCTGGCGGCTCGTCTGGCAGTGCGCCGGCATCCTCGGCATCGATCCAGCCCCCCTGACGCTGCGCGAGCTGGTCGCGATGGCCGAGGCCCGGCAGCGCGACGAGTGGAGTCGGACGAGTTCGGTCATGGCGCTGGTGGCCAACACCCAGCGCAATCCCAAGAAGACCCGCCCGTTTCGGCCCGGCGACTTCGACCCGTTCGCCCGGGCCGCTGACAAGCGAGCGAAGGTCATCCCGGCCCCCGTGTCGGTGCTCAAGGACGTGTTCATCAGGAACCAGAAGCAGCAAGGAGGCACACGTGAAGATTGATCCCAAGCATCTGGCCTTCGGCTTCGGCGTGGTGATGCTTTCGCTCGGGCTCGGCGCGTGCGCCGGCTTTGACCTGGGCGACGTCGTCAAGGTCAAGACGCCGAGCGGCATCCAGCAGACCCGCGGCCTGCCGCGCACCACCACGCTCAACGAGGCCGAGGCCGAGTACCGGGCCTGGTTCGAGGACACCCAGCGGGTCGGGGCCCTGTGGAAGGCGTCGATCGAACGCGGCGGCGAGATCCGTGGCCTCTTGGGGCAGATCACCCTCTCGGCCCTCGACGACTTCGGCCCCACGCTCGCGGGCGTGCCCATTGCGGGCCCGGCTCTGCCGGCGCTGACTGGTCTGGCGGGACTGTTCATCGGCGCAGGGCGACTCCGCAAGGAGAAGGAGGCGTCGTTCAACAAGGGACTGAAGGAAGGCCGCGTGGTGCAAAGCGGAGGATCGCCCGCGTGATCACCATGAGGATCAAGGATGTGTTCTTCGACCGGCCCGCGGTGAAGCGGTCGGTGGACGCCGCGAAGCGCCGGGTGCTGAGCAAGGGCGGCGCGTTCATCCGCACCGCCGCCCGGACCAGCATCCGCAAGCGCAAGGGTTCGGCCCCGCCCGGCAAGCCGCCGCACTCGCACGAGGGCTCGCTGCGGCGGCTGATCCTCTTCGGCTACGACCGTCGGTCCGACAGCGTGGTGGTCGGCCCGGTGGGCTTCAAGAAGAGCGTTGCGCCGCGAGCACTCGAGCACGGTGGCGCGACCGTCGTCGTCTCACGCCGACGCGGTCGGCTGCTGAGCCGGAAGGTCAAGATCGCCGCCCGTCCCTACATGGCCCCGGCGCTCGAACGCGAGCGCCCGAAACTGCCGGTGCTATGGCGCAACAGCGTGCGGAGGGGGTCCTAGATGGCCGACACCCGAGGCATCCGGGCCGGACGGGCGTTCGTCGAACTGGGCGTCAGCGACAAGCTGTCGGCCGGGCTGCGGCGCGCCCAGAAGCGGCTCAAGGCCTTCGGGGACGGGCTCCGCAGCGTCGGCACCAGGCTGACGGCGATCGGGGCTGGCGCGGTCGCCTCGCTGCTGAGCACGGTCAAGGTCTTCACCGCCATGGGCGACACGCTGGACAAGATGAGCAAACGCACCGGCGTGAGCGTCGAGTCGCTCAGCGAGCTCGGCTTCGCCGCCGAGCAGTCCGGCGCTGACCTGGCGACCTTCGAGAAGGGCGTGCGGTCCATGCAGCGGTCGATCAACGACCTTGGACGCGGGCTTTCCACCCAGACGGACGCGTTCGCTACCCTCGGGCTGACGATGGCCGACCTCGACGGGCTCTCGCCCGAGGCGCAGTTCAAGCTCATCGCCGAGCGGCTCAGCCAGATCGAAGACCCCAGCCGACGCGCCGCGATCGCGATGCAGATCTTCGGCCGTGCGGGCTCGCAGCTCCTGCCCCTCATGGAGGGCGGGGCCGCGGGCATCGAAGAGCTCCAGGAACAGGCTCGGCGGCTCGGGCTGACCGTCTCGACGCAGACCGCCAAGGACGCCGCAGAGCTCAACGACACGCTCAACATCCTTTGGCGGGTCATCAAACAGGGCGTGTTCGTCATCGGCTCGGCGCTCGCGCCGGTGCTCAAGGACCTGACCGAGCGCATCACCCGGGTCATCGTCGGCGCATCGGACTGGATCCGCCAGAACCGGGCCGTGGTCGTCTCAGCGCTCAAAATCGCCGCCGCGATCGCGCTGGCGGGTGTGGTCCTGATCGGGCTGGGCGTGCTGGTGGCGGGTGTCGCGGCGACCTTCGGCCTGCTGGCGAGCATCATCACCGGCGTCGGGACGGCGATGGGCATCGTCGGCGCGGCCTTGGGGGCGCTGCTCTCGCCCATCGGGCTGGTGGTGGCGGCCGTCGTCGGACTCGGCGGCACGCTGCTGGTCACCTCGGGCAAGGGCGGCGAGGCGCTCGCCTGGCTCATGGAGCAGTTCACGCGCCTGCGCGACTGGGTGTCCAAGGTCACCCGCGGCATCTCCGACGCCCTCGCCGCCGGCGACATCGCGCTCGCGGCCGAGATCCTCTGGCTGTCGCTCAAGGTCATCTGGCAGAAGGGTGTGGCGGCGCTGAACTCGGCGTGGCTCGAGGCGCGGCGGTTCTTCGTCTCGACCGCCCAGTCGATGTGGTACGGCGCACTGGCGGCCGCGCAGATCGTGCTGCACGCGCTCGAGGTCGGCTGGATCGAGACGACGGCGTTTCTCTCCAAGACCTGGTCACGCTTCACGGGCGGCTTCCAGAAGGCGTGGGAGTCGGCCTCGTCGTTCGTCGCCAAGCGGATGCTGGAGATCCAGGGGCTGTTCGACGATGGGCTGGACGTCGAAGCGGCCAAGAAGGCCGTGGACGAGCAGCTCGAGCAGCGGCTTGGCGAGATCGACGACCGCACCCGCGCGGCCCTGGCCGACCGCGAGGCCCGGCGATCGTCCGAGCGCGACCGATCCAGCGATCTCAACGACGCCACGCTGTCGGAGATCGGCAAGCAGTACGAGGACGCCCAGAAGGCCCTCGATGCCCAGACCGACGAGCGGGTCACCGATGCGCAGCGCGAGCTCGAAGCCGCCCGCAAGCGTCTCGACGACGCCATCGAAGAGGCCCGCAGGCGTCGCGAAGAAGCCGAGGCCGAGCCCGACAGCCGCCCGCGCAACCTGCTGGCCGAGTTCGAGGACCGCCTGCGCGGCATCGGCGACCTCGTGGCCGAGGGCATCTCGGTGCGCGGCACCTTCAACGCCAGCGCCGTGCAGGGGCTGGCCTCCGATGACGCCGTCGCCGAGCGGACAGCCAAGGCCACCGAACAGACCGCCAAGCACACCCGTCAACTCGCCGACGCCGCCAAGAGTGGCGGCCTGACTTTCGCATGAGCAGGACCTTCGCGTAGGAGCAACACCCCGTGCCGATCACCGTGACGGAGAAGTTCGAGAGCCGCCGGTCCACCAAGGGAGACAACCCTTCGGCGGAGCTCGTCTACACCGTGCGCGGCACCAACGACGACCTCGCGGCCCGGTCCGCCGCCGAGGCCGAGAGCCCGGGTACTTACGACGGCCTGCCCCGGCAGACGGTGTCGGTCGAGCCGGTGGGCTTCGAGCTGTGGGAGGCCACGGCCCGGTACGCGCAGGCTCAGGGCGGCGGGTTTCCGCAGACCGGTGAGAGCGTCTTCAGCTTCGACACCGGCGGTGGCACCCAGCACATCACGCAGAGCAAGCAGACGATCAGCAGCCACGCGGCATCGGGGACGACAGCGCCCGACTTCAAGGGCGCGATCGGCGTGACGGGTGACGGCGTCGAGGGCGTGGACATCACCGTGCCGGTGTACCAGTTCAGCGAGACGCACTACCTGCCGGCCAGCCAGGTCACGCAGGCGTACAAGGGCACGCTGTTCAACCTGACCGGCAAGGTCAACAGCGGCTCATGGAAGGGCTTCAGCGCGGGCGAGGTGCTCTTCCTCGGCGCGTCCGGCTCGCGCCGTGGCACGGGTGTGGACTCCGACTGGGAGATCACCTTCCGCTTCGCGGCGAGTCCCAACGCCTCGGGCATCTCGGTCGGGCCGATCAGCGGGATCAGTAAGAAGGGCTGGGAGTACCTGTGGGTCCGCTACGCCGACGCTGAGGACGCGGGTTCGCAGGCGATCGTCAAGCGGCCCGTCGCGGCGTACGTCGAGCGGGTGTACGACCAGGGCAACTTCTCGGCGCTGGGGATCTGAACCATGACCGACGCCTTCCGCAAAGTCCGATCCGGCCAGCCGCTGGTGATTCCCGCACGGGCGTACAACGCATTCGTCGATGCGGCCGTGGCCGAGCGCCGGCGCGAACAGACCCAGGGCGGCGGACCGCTCGCCGATGCCATGCCGCGTGGGCTGGTGCTGGTGCGCAACGACTCCGACCATACGATCGAGCCGTACCACGTGCTCGCGATCTTGGGCGTGCTGGTCGAGCCGGGCGAGAACGATCAGGAGCGGACGTTCCTCAGCCGCACCCCGCTGACCGGCGTCGTCGCCAACGAGGGCTCGAGCCCGATGGCGTTCGTGCTGGCGACCCAGCCGATCAATGCGGGCGAACTGGGGCGTTGCGTGCTGACGGGCGTGACACCCGCGCGGGTGTTCGTCAACAACGAGCTCGACACCACCTGCGATCTCGCGCCCGAGGAGACGGTGCTCACGAGCACACCCATGGGCGGCATCCCGATCCTGTGGAAGGAGGAAGGCGTCGGCGAAAAATGGGCGGTGATCGAGATGGGCCAGCCGTCGTCCGGCCGTGTCACCGCGATCCTCGGCGCGGCCCAGCCAATCCCCAGCGAGCACAACCGCTGGCGCTACCCGTGGCAGGAGGCCCGCCTCGACGGCGATCCCGGCAGCGAAACCTACCTCCGCTATGTGGCGGTGACCGACGGCCTGTCGTCGCAGTTGCCCGGTGGCGGCGAAGACCCCACGCTGCTGGCGATCAACCGCTTCGAGGCGCACCACATGAACACAGCCGAGCCGGGCTCGGGCTTCGAAGGATTGCTGGGCCTCGGTCCGGTGTGCGACCTGCCAGGCGTGCTGCCCAAGTGTCCGCCCGCGCGGTCACTTCGCCCCAAGCTCGTGCCCATCCCCGATGGCGTGTGCGTGCAGCTCACCTGCGAACGCAGCAGCAGGGGCCGTCCCGTCTGGGTCTTCGAAGCCATGACGCTGATGGAACTGGCCGACCCCGCCGACGGCGACCGCAAGTTCAACCTGTTCGTGGAGGGCGGGGCATGAGCCAAGCCACGAACGATATCGAAACCCGCCGCGACCACGAGCGGGCCAAGTACCTCGAACTGGCCGCGCGGCCGAGCTCGGCGTATGGCTCGACAAACCATGGCCGCCGCGCGGTCCCGATCGTACGGGCCTGGAAGCCTCGCTTCGTCGTCGACTTCGGCTGCGGCCGCAACGACTTCATCCGGCAACTGCGCCGGCTCGGCATCGACGGTTTGGGCGTGGACTTCGCGTTCGACAACGCCGATGTCGTCAAGCCGATGCACGCGACGGGCTTCGTGGAAGGCGTGGCCGACGTGGTCACCTGCTTCGACGCCCTCGAGCACCTGCTGCCCGAGGACGTGAACCCGGTGCTGGCCGAGATGCGGCGCGTCGCCCGGCCGCGGGGGTGGTTCTGCGTCTCGGTGTGCACTCGCCCCAGCCGCATCACCGCCCTGGGCGAGAACCTGCACCCGACCGTGCGGCCCATGAACTGGTGGCTCGACCGCATCGGGCGCGTGGGCGCGGTGACCGATCGCCGGGCGGGCAGTCGCTACATCATCGGGAGGTTCACCCGCTGATGCGCGAGAACCAGTCGGACATCGCGGCGCTCCAGCACGGGCTCAAGTCACGCCGACCCGCCCGGGACGGGCTGCGCTTGTATACCGCGGACTTCGACTCGGTCTCGCTCGCGCGCTTCTACCGCGGCCGCTCGGCGTTCCTGATCCTCTCTGGCCCGTCGCTCAACCAGGTCGATCTCTCGCTGCTCAATCGGCGGGGCATCGTCACCATGGGCGTGAACAACTCGTGGACGATCCACCGGCCGACGCTGTGGACCTGCGTGGACGACCCGGGCCGGTTCATCGACACCGGCTGGAAGGATCCGGGCATCCTCAAGATCGTTCCGACGTGCATGTGGTCCAAGCGGCTGCGCATCCAGAACCCGGACGGGACCATGCGCGACAGCGCCTTCAAGGTCCATCAGATGCCCTCGCTGCTGTTCTTTCGCCGGGCCGACCACTTCGACCACGAGCGGTTCCTGACCGGTGACTCGATCCCCTGGGGCAACGACGGCAAGACTGCTGATTCGCTCGGGATCGTGGGCAAGCGCAGCGTGATGCTCGTGGCCCTGCGCTTGCTGCACTATCTGGGGTTCGGGACGGTGTACCTGCTCGGCTGCGACTTCAAGATGGCCCCGGACCGGCGCTACGCCTTCGATGAGCACCGCTCCAAGGACGCCATCCGCCACAACAACGTGCTCTACGACTCGCTGGCCCGGCGCTTCGAAGCGCTGCGGCCGCACTTCGACCAGCACAAGTTCCGCGTGGTCAACTGCTCGCCGGGCAGCGAGCTGCGGGCGTTCGAGACGATGACCTACGAGGACGCTGTGGCGGCCGCGAGCGCCGAGTGCGCCAAGCGTGTCAGTTCGCAGGGCTGGTACGAGCCGAATCCCGCGCCCGAGAAGGAGGCCGTCCGATGAGCAGCGGCCCGACGCGCTACTACCTCTACATCCCCGTCTGGGCGACAGGTACGCCGCCCCAGGGCGGAGGGTCGAGCCAGTACTCGTCCGGCTCGGGCTCTGCTCCCAGCGAAACTCCGTCGTCTTCGCCGTCGATGCCATCCAGCGAGCCGTCCAGTTACTCGACCACCGGCGACGTGATCTACACCACCGGGCCCGGTGGCACGCCCACGCTGACGACCTACACCACCGGGGCATTCACCAGCAACAGCGGCACCACGCAGTCGGGCAGCGGCACGCCGACCGAGACCGCCTCCAGCCAACCGACCGAGTCGAGCGGCAGCGGATCCAGCGGCTCATCGAGCGGCGGCGCGAGTTCGTCGGCCGGCAGTTCCGGCTTCAGCAGCGTGCAGTCGTCGGGCGGCTCGTCCGGGGGCTCCTCGGGTGGCTCATCTGGCGGTGGGTCGAGCGGCGGAGGCTCCAGCGGTGCTGGTTCTTCGGGCGGCGGGGGTTCCTCCGGTGGTGGCGGTTCGTCCGGAGGCGGCGGGTCGTCGGGCGGAGGCGGATCCTCTGGCGGCGGTGGCTCCAGCGGCGGAGGCGGCTCGTCCGGGGGCGGTGGGTCGTCGGGTGGTGGTGGCTCTTCTGGGGGTGGGTCGAGCGGCAACTGCCTGCTCTTCGGCACCCTCGTCCGTCTGGCCGACGGCCGCGTGACGCCTATCGAGAACTTGAGGCCCGGGGATCTGGTCGCCTCCGTCCGCGTCCCCGGCCTCGCGGTCGATGTGCCGTACCGCGCTCAGTACAACTGGCTGTCCCACCACGGCCTGCAAGGTGCAGATCGCACCGAGGCCCGCGTCGCCAGCGTGACCCTGGGGGAGCACCAAGGCTTCGTAGTCATCAACCGCCGCATCAAGGCGACACCCGAGCACCCGGTCCTCATCCGCCGCGGCGACGAGTGGGGCTTCGCGTCCGCCGAGTTCGTCCAGCCCGGCGACCGCCTCGTCGACGACCAGTTCAACGAGGAGCCGGTCGAACATTTCGATCGGGTGGAAGCGCCCACGAGGACCGTTGCCATCCACATCCCGGGCACCAACACCCTCCTGGCGGAGGGCGTCTGGGTCCACAACGACCTGCCCGCCACCGCCGCCTCCTCTGGCTCGGGCAGCGGCATCTCGGCGTCCGCATCAGGCTCCGGATCGGGCTCCAGCAGCGGCTCGGGCTCATCCGGCAAGTCGAGCGGCTCCTCGTCCTTCTCCTCCTCGGGCTCCTCCAGCGGCTCGGCCAGTGCCTCCGCCTCCAGCAGCGGACCGGGCTTCTCGGCGACAGCGAGTAGCCAGAGCGGCGCGCTGACCGAGGCTACAGGGCCGGGGCAGTCGGTGAAGAAGTAGTCTGCTAGGAGCTCGAAGTGATCCACCGCAACCGAAGTGCATTGGTAATCACCGACACCGAACTGAGGCTCATCGCCGCCGCTGCGATCATGGGGCTCAGCAGGACGCCGAACACCGGATACAAGATACCCGCGGCGATCGGCACGCCCGCGGCGTTGTAGGCGAAGGCGAAGAACAAATTCTGGCGGATGTTCCGCATCGTCGCGCGGCTCAACTCGCGTGCCCGCACCAGACCGTTGAGATCACCACCGACAAGTGTCATCGACGCGCTCTCGATCGCCACGCCGGCTCCGGTGCCCATGGCGACACCGACATCGGCCTGGGCGAGGGCGGGGGCGTCGTTGACGCCGTCTCCCGCCATTGCGACCTTCTGGCCCTCGCTCTGGAGTTTGCGGATGATCTCGGCCTTCTGGTCCGGCAGCACCTCAGCCTCAACACGATCGATACCGAGTTGTTCGGCGATCGCCTGTGCCGTGGTGCGGTTGTCGCCGGTCAGCATCACCACCTTCATCCCCTGCTGGTGCAGAGCGTCGATCGCCTGACGCGTGGTCTTCTTGATCGGGTCGGCAACGGCAAGAAGGGCGGCCGGTTTGCCATCGATCGAGGCGAACATCGAGGTCCCGCCCTCGCGCCGCTGCTCCTCGGCCCGTTCGGCCATGGATTCAACGGTGACGCCCTCGTCCCGCATCAGCGCGGGCGAGCCGATCGCGATACGCGCTCCATCGACCGTGGCGATGATTCCCTTGCCGGTAATGCTCTCGAAGTCCGCGGCGTCAAAACGCAGCTCGGTCCTGCTTTCCAGGCCGGAGACGATTGCTTCGGCAAGGGGGTGCTCACTGCCCCGCTCCGCCGCCGCAAGCAGAGCGAGTACTCGCTGTTCATCCATGCCTTCCGCCACCTCGGCCACCACGAGTTCTGGTCTGCCTTCGGTGAGGGTTCCGGTCTTGTCGACGACGATGGTGGTGATCTTCTCGAAGGTCTCGAGCGCCGCGGCGTTCTTGATCAGCACGCCCTGTTTGGCCCCTTGACCTGCCGCAACCATGATCGACATAGGTGTGGCCAGCCCGAGAGCGCACGGGCAGGCGATGATGAGCACGGACACCGCCGCGACCAGGGCGTAGCTGAAGGCCGGCGACGGTCCGACCAGCATCCACGTGCCGAAGGCGATGGTGGCGATGACAACGACGATCGGCACGAACCAGGCGGCTACGGCGTCCGCAAGCCGCTGGATGGGCGCTCGGGACCTTTGGGCCTCGGCGACCATCTGGACGATCTGGGCGAGCGTCGTATCCGACCCGGTCCGGCTGACCCGCATGACGAACGAGCCCGCCTTGTTCACCGTCCCACCGGTGACCCCGTCGCCGCTCGTCTTCTCCACCGGCACTGGCTCGCCGGTCAGCATCGACTCGTCGATGGTGCTCCGCCCCTCGAGGACCTCTCCGTCGATGGGGACCTTGTCACCGGGTCGGACCCTGACACGATCGCCTGGGTGCAGTTTCTCGACCGCGACATCCTGCTCGCTTCCATCGTCCAAAATGCGCCGGGCCGTCGGGGGCGCGAGTTCAAGAAGCTCTCGGATCGCGCCGCCGGTCCGTCTACGAGCGCGAAGCTCCATGACTTGTCCGAGGAGCACCAGCGTGACGATCACTGCGGCCGCCTCGTAGTAGACCCCGACCCGCCCCGACTCGTCTCGCAGAGAATCCGGGAAGAGCTGCGGGGCGATCGTGGCCACCACGCTGTAGACGTATGCCAGAGAGACGCCGATCGATATCAGGGTCCACATGTTGGGCTGCACTGCGCGGACGGATCGAACGCCCCGGACGAAGAACGGCCAGGCGCACCAGAGCACCACGGGGGTTGCGAGGACCAGCTCACCCCACTGGCTCACTGCTGGGTCAATCCACTTGTGGAACGGGTGTCCGAAGAGCATGTTGCCCATCACATACACGAGCAGCGGCGCGGTGAAGGCGGTGGCGACCCGGAAGCGACGGGTCATGTCCCGCAGCTCGGTGTCGTCATGTGCCGCGGTCGGATCGAGCGGCTCAAGCGCCATCCCGCACTTCGGACAGTCACCGGGCCCGACTTGGCGGACCTCCGGGTGCATCGGGCAGGTGTAAATTGCGTCCTTCGGTCCGTCGTGCCGTTGTGCCCCTTGATCCGCGTGCTCGTGCGAGCAGCAGGAATGCTCTGTGGTTCCCGCGCCGGCATCATCGTCCGACAGGTAACGCTGGGGATCGGCTCGGAACTTGCCAGCGCAGTGCTTGGAGCAGAACAGGTGCGTGACACCGTCGTGCATGACGCGCTCCGCTTCCGAGCCGGGCTCCACGGTCATGCCGCACACGGGATCGGTCGTGGGCCTATTCGGATTCGTCATCGCTGGAGTCCTTTCGTCGCAGGAACCACCATTCGGCCCCGAAGATCAGGGCCATTCCCCCCGCCGACACGGCTACTACGAGCGGGTCGGTGGTGAGCTTGAGGTAGAGGAAGGCCCCGAGCACGACGGCGTCGAGGATGAGGGCGGTCAGAAGGACCCACGCCTTGGCGTTCAGCTCTGTTCGCAGGTACTTGAACACGCCCCAATGGATCGCCATGTCCATCACGATGTAGAAGATCGCGCCGAGAGAGGCGATTCGGCTAAGGTCGAAGAAGACGGTAAGTGCGAGCGCGACAACAGCGGTGTACACCAGTGTGTGCTTCTGGATGCGACCCGGCATGCCGAAGTGACTGTGCGGGACCAGCTTCATGTCCGTCAACATCGCGAGCATGCGAGAGACGGCGAACATGCTGGCGATGATGCCGGAGATAGTGGCCACGATCGCAAGGCCGATCGTCAGCCACTCACCCCACTGACCGACCGCCGGACGGGCGGCCTCGGCGAGCGACGAGTCGCGAGCGGCGATGATCTCATTCACGCTAAGGTTGCCGGCGACGGCGAGCGTCACGAGCAGGTAGAGCCCGGTGCAGATGAGCAGGCTGAAGATAATGGATCGTCCGACATTCTTCTTGGGCTCCTTGATCTCATCGCCGCTGTTGGTGATGGTCGTGAAACCCTTGTATGCCAGGATCGACAGTGCGACGGCGGCCAGAAACCCGGTAATGCCGCCATGGGCGTCGGACGATGCACCATCGCCCGTCAGCGTGTCGAAGGAGAGCCCCGACACCCAGAGCCCAATGCCGGCGAAGACCGCGATGCCCACGATCTTGACGATCGCGGTGACCTTACTCAGCCCGCCGATGACCTGATTGCCGAGTAGGTTGACGACGAACGCAACGACGATCAAACCGACGCCGAGCGCGGGCACGAGCCATGAGTCGGACCCCTTGCCGAAGATCCGCATCGTGTATGTGCCAAATGTGCGGGCAACGAGGCTTTCGTTGATGACCATCGAGAAGTACATCAGCAGCGAGCAGCCCGCGGTGACAACGCCCGGGCCGTACGCCTTCTTGAGGATCATCGCGATGCCGCCCGCGGACGGGTACTCGTTGCAGACCTTGATGTACGAGTACGCGCTGAACGCGACGACGACCGCTGCGGCGATGAACGCAACCGGGAAGAGGCCGCCGGCGAGCTCGGCGACCTGACCGGTCAGGGCGAATATGCCCGCGCCGATCATGACGCCGGTTCCCATCGCAATCGATCCGGTCAGGGTCAAACTTCCGCTGCGGTAGTCCGACCCGTGATCTTGCTCGTCGTGATCCGCCATGCTTACTCCCGTGGCAGCTTGGCCAAAAACTCGGCAGGGTTCGCGTTGAACTTCGGCAGGCAGCCGGCGCAGCAGAAGCGAACGAGCGTCGTCCCAGCGACCAGCTCGACCGGATCACCCATCGAGCCGAGCTTCGCCCCGGTCACGACGCACGTGTCCAAGGGGTAGTCCTGGCGCTGTTCTTCCGCGTACGCGGCATCGAGCTTGGCCATGTACTTGGCGGGTTCCTTGGCGATGGACTGTTCGCATCCCGCGCAGCACAAGCGGACGAGGCGGTTCATGTAGACGAAGTTAACCGGATCGCCCATCGAACCGAGAGGCCCACCCACGGGGCAGTTGTCCATCGGGTAGGCGGGGAGCTGTGAGTCGATGATTCGCTTGTTGAGAGCGTCCAGGTGCTTCTTCGGATCGGTCTTGAACGCGGCGGCCGCGTCGGCGCTCGCGAGTCGGACCAAACGATTGTTGTGCACATGGTTCACGGCATCTGCGCCAAGCTCCTCTCCGGTGACGATGCATGTGTCGATGGGGTAGTGCATGAGCTGCTGCTCGACGATCTTCTGGTCGATCTCGCCCCAGTACTTGGCCTTGTTGCCCTCGAACTCTTCGATGCAGCCGGCGCAGCAGAAGCGCACCTCCCGGTTGTCGTAGACCTTGATGATGGGATCTCCCATCGAGCCGAGGGGGCCGCCGACCGGGCAGTTGGGCAGCGTGTAGGGGTAGGAAGGACCCGGCGAGGCCGCGCCCGTCGCGGATTCGTCGGCGGGCTGGCCGTTTCGCTCCGAACCGGGCTCGCGGCCCGCCGCGGCCAGCACTACGAACTGGTCCTTGCGGGCTTCATCCCAGGCGAGGAATGCCTCACCGCAGCCGGGGCAGCAGAGGCCGATGGTCTTGCCCTTGTACTCGACGGTCCCGGCGGAGGGGACGATCGGCTCCTTGCCGATCGGGCACATGGCGTTGACGGGCTCGGCGGCCTGCTGAGCGAGCGAGCCGGAGTCGTGGTGCTGAGCCGTCGCCAGAGCAGCCGGTGCGGTGAGGCAGAGGCACGCGATCAATGTTGCGGGTTTCATTCAGAATCTCCTTGTGCCGGAGGCACATTGGTGTTGGATGCGGGGCGTGCGCGTGAAAGACGGAACTTCCACTCCTGCGCCCAGCAGTAAAGAATAGGGACGACGAACCATGTGATGGATGCGACGGCCATGCCCCCGAACGAAGGGATGGCCATAGGAACCATGATGTCCGAGCCGCGACCCGTGCTTGTAAGCACCGGGAGAAGCGCAAGGATCGTGGTTGCGCTGGTCATGACGGCGGCGCGGATTCGGAGCTGCCCGCCATCGACCACGGCTTTGCGGATCGCTTCGATCGAATCGGGTTTGCTCTCCGACATCGACTGCTCGATGCGGGTGGCCATGATGACGCCGTCGTCGGTGGCGATGCCGAAGAGCGCGAGGAACCCCACCCAGACCGCGATGCTCAGATTGAACTCCCGGATCTGGAAGAGTTCGCGGAGATTCGTGCCAAGCAGCGAGATGTCGAGGAACCACGGCTGGGCGTAGAGCCACAGCATCAGGAACCCGCCGCCCCACGCGACGAACACCCCGCTGAAGACCATCAGGGTGACGCCCACCTTGCGGAACTGGAAGTAAAGCAGGAGGAAGATCACCGCCAGTGAGAGCGGCAGGACGATGCTCATCCGCTTGGCGGCCCGGACCTGATTCTTGTACGAACCGGAAAACTCATAGCTGACGCCCGCAGGCACGACGAGATCGCCCGAGTGGATCGCTTCCTGGATGAACGCCTGAGCGTCCCGGACGACGGACACTTCCGCTTCGCCGGGCATCTTGTCGAAGAGCACATAGGCGACGAGGAAGGTGTCCTCGCTTTTGATCATCTGCGGGCCGCGCCGATACTCCAGCGTGGCGAGTTCTCGCAGAGGAACCTGCGCGCCCATCGGTGTGGGCACGAGGATGTCGCCCAGCGTCTCGGGCTGGTCGCGCAGCTCCCGGAGGTAGCGCACCCGGACGGGATAGCGCTCCCGCCCCTCGACGGTCATGGTCAGCGGCTTGCCGCCGATGGCGACCTCGATGACCTCCTGCACATCGGCGATGCGCAGCCCGTAGCGGGCGATCCGCTCGCGGTCGATGTCGATCTCAAGGTAGGGCTTGCCGACGACGCGGTCGGCGAAGACGGCCGCGGGCTGGACGCTCGGCACCCGCTTGAGCAGGCGCTCCAGCTCCAGCCCGAATGACTCTATCGTTTCGAGATCTGGTCCGTAAACCTTGATTCCCATCGGGGCACGGAAGCCCGATTGGAGCATGACTATCCGCGTCTCGATCGGCTGGAGCTTGGGCGCACTGGTTACGCCGGGCATCTCGGCCGCCGCCACGATCGCGTCCCAGATGTCCTGTTGGGATTCGATCTCGTCCCGCCACTGCCGGTATGGGCGGCCGTCCTCGTCGGGGATTAGGTCGCCTCGCTCGTCGCGGACGAACTCGTCCGCCGCGTCGTCGTAGCGGAAGTTGATGCGCCGGCCCTGATCATCGGTGCGGTACTCGCTCTGGTACTGGATGACCGTCTCGACCATCGAGATCGGCGCGGGGTCGAGTGGGCTCTCGACACGACCGATCTTGCCCACGGCCATCTCGACCTCGGGCACGCTCATGATGCGGCGGTCGAGTTCCTTGAGGATGTCCGTCGCCTCGCCGATCGAAGCGTGCGTCATCGTGGTCGGCATGTAGAGGAACGCGCCCTCATCCAGCGAGGGCATGAACTCGCTTCCCAGTCCGGGGAAAGCGTGCGCGATCTCGACCATTGTTTCGTTACTGCGGATCGAGTCCGGCAGCCATCCGAAAACTCGATCAAAGCCAAGCCATGTCGTCGCGCCCAGCAGAACTACGAGGAGAGCTGGTGAGAGTCCGATGAGTTTGTGGCGAAGTGTCCACGCGAGCACATGCGGGAATGCCAGACGCACGGCCCAGAATGCGAGCAAAATACCGCCCACGATCACTCCGATGAATACCGCATTGCCTACCACTCCCGGTTCGGGGCCGAGCGGCTCCCACGCGCCAGCCAGGACGACGAGCACGACGATGACCGCCACGAGATTCGCAGACCATTGGAGGCCCCGCGCGACAATCTTGGGGAGCCACGGCCGGGCGAGATAGAACGCGCCGAACGCCGCGAGGATCAGCCCGCCGAGCGGCTGAACAAAGATCGCGAGCGCAAGCCCCGCCACGGTAAGCGCCGCGGCTGCCGCCGTGCGGACCGCCCCGGCCCGGAGCCGGAACCCCATCAGGACATGCGCCGCCGCGGGCAGGATGGTCAATGCGATGATGATCGAGGCGATGAGCGCAAAGGTCTTGGTGTATGCCAGCGGCTTGAACAGCTTGCCCTCGGCGGCCTCCATCGTGAAGACCGGCAGAAAGCTGACGATGGTGGTGGCCACCGCGGTCAGCACGGCGCTGCCGACCTCGGTCGTAGCGCGGTAGATCGTCTCGATGGTCGGCTCTCGGTTCGCCCCGTCGGCCTGGGCCTCGTCGAGCCGCCTGAGGATGTTCTCGCTGAGCACGATGCCCATGTCCACGATCGTCCCGATCGCGATCGCGATGCCCGAGAGCGCGACGATGTTCGCGTCGACGCGGAACAGCTTCATCCCGATGAAGGTCATCAGGACCGTGATCGGGAGCATGGCGCCGATGAGCAGGCTGCTGCGCAGGTGCATCACCATGAGCACCACGACGATGATCGTCACCAGCACCTGCTGAGAGATCGCGGAATTGAGTGTCTGGAGCGTTTCCCGGATCAGGCCCGAGCGGTCATAGAAGGGAACGATCGTCACGCGGCTTTCGGTGCCGTCGGCGAGAACCTTCGACGGCAAACCAGAGGCGGTGTCGGCGATCGTGTCCTTGACGCGCTGGATGGTCGCCATCGGGTTCTCGCCGTAGCGTACGACCACGACGCCGCCCACCGTCTCCTCGCCGGCCTTGGTGAGCACGCCGCGACGCAGGGCGGGACCCAGCGAGACCTTCGCGATGTCTCTGATCAGGATCGGCTGCCCATCCCGCGCGGTGATAGCCGCCTGCTCCAGGTCTTCAACCGATTCGATGAACCCGAGCCCGCGCACGATGTACTCGGCCCGGTTCACCTCGATGGTCCGCGCGCCGACATCGATATTGCTCTGCCGGACCGCGCCGATGACCTGGCCGAGCGAGACGCCGGCGGCCCGCATCGCGTCGGGGTTCACATCGACCTGATACTCCTGCACGAACCCGCCGATGGAGGCAACCTCGGAGACGCCCTCCACTCCCGCGAGCTTGTACTTGACGATGAAGTCCTGGATAGAGCGCAGCTCGTGCGGGTCCCAGCCGCCGGTCGGATTCCCATCGGGATCGCGTCCTTCGAGCGTGTACCAGAACACCTGCCCGAGCGCCGTCGCGTCGGGCCCCAGCGCCGGCGTCACGCCCTGCGGCAGCGTGCCCGCCGGCAGCGAGTTGAGCTTCTCAAGCACTCGCGAACGCGACCAGTAGAAGTCGATCCCGTCCTCGAACACGATGTAGATCGAAGAGAACCCGAAGACCGAATAACTGCGGATATCCTTCACACCGGGGACTCCGAGCATCGCCACGGTCATGGGGTAGCTGATCTGGTCGTCGATGTCCTGCGGGCTCCGACCGGGCCACTCGGTGAACACGATCTGCTGGTTCTCGCCGATGTCGGGGATCGCATCGACGGGGACCGGATCGCGGGGCAGGCCCCCCAAGTCCCAGTCGAAGGGTGCGACGAGCACGCCCCAGAAAAGCGTACCGACCAAGAGGATCGCCACCACCAGTTTCTGCTCCAGACAGAACCGGATCACCGTGTTGAGCGGTCCGCGGGGAGTTGGAGGAGTGGTCGGGGCGTGGTCACTCATGATCGTGACCCTCGCTGCTTCCCTCGGTCGCGCTATTCATAGCGTCACCGTTGAGCGGCTCAAAGGACTCGCGGATCTCCCCGCACCGGAGCATGCTCGCGCCGAAGTACGGGTTGTTGATCTGCTCGCCGCGCTGGAGCCAGTCTGCTCCCTGGTTATCGAAAGCCATCGGGCAGTGCGCGAGTTGCCATTCTTCGCTCCCCCGGTGCCCGAAACGACGTTGGAGCGCGATGACCGCCTTGCTCATGCCCTCGAACTTAGTCCGAGCGATCTCAATATCTGTGATACCCGGCTCGACACGCAGCCGGGCCGCGGCCCGCCGCCACTCGCCGAGCGGTTCGCCGACCAGTCCGGCCTCTTCGACGAAGCCGATCGCGGTTCGGAGGTCCGTGGCCGCCTGCGAGAACCCGCCGAGGTCGTCCGCCGCGAGCGCCTCCTGGGCGTCGAGGTACGCAGCGTAGATCGGCTTGAGCGCGAACATGAAGCTGTCGGGCACGCTGACGCGCTCGGGCATGGTCGGCATCGCGCCGCCGGAAGTGTCGCCGTGCCCCGCGTGCGGGTCGCCCCCGCCGCCACCGGCGGGCGTCATCATGCTGGGCTTCGCGGCGATCTGCATCGCGCTGTCGATCCGGAACGCACCGTTGACGACCACGCGCTCGCCCCGACTGAGCCCTTCTCGGACGATATAGAAGTCGCCGGCTCGCGGCCCGAGCACGACCGCCCGGCCTTCGTAGGTTGGCCGCTCTGTATCGGACACCTCGACATACACGACCGAGCGCGTTCCTGTGTAGAGGACCGCCGAGCGAGGGATGACCAGAGGCTCGGTCGCTGAGCTCGGGTCGCCAACCACACCCAGCGACTCGGCCGGCACGAGGTCCATCCCGCAGATGTCGCATTGCCCGGGACCGTCTTTGACGATCGTCGGGTGCATCGGGCTGACCCAGCGACCGGCCAACTCATCGTTGACGACGGCTCCGTCTTCCGAAACCCGCGTGCGAACGACGGCCGATGCGAACATACCCGGCTTGAGACCTCGATCGGTGTTGTCCACGGCAACGCGCACTGCTGCTGTCCGCGTTTGTTGATCGATCATCGGTTCGATGAATGCGATGCGACCCTCAAACACTTCGCCGGGATGCGCCTCGACCGTGAAGCTCACCGACTGCCCCCAACGCAAGAGCGGGAGCTGAGACTCGTACGCCTGCATATCAACCCACAGTTGTGACAGGTCGGCGACCGTGGCGATGGCAGCGCCCGTCTGCACATAGTCCCCCTCGCGCACGGCCAGATGCGTGACAACGCCTCCAATCGGGGCATAGATGGGCAGGCGATCCGATTCGAAGCGGCCTTCCTCGACGGCGGCAATCTGCTCGGATGTCAGGCCAAATAACCGCAACTTCTCCCGTGCCGCCGTCAATGTGTCCCGCGTGGCGGATCGCAGCAGTTCGCTGGCGGATCGTGAGTCCCGGGCCGCAGAGGCAACTTGTCGGAGTTCCTCGAAGGCCGCGAGCAACTCCGGGCTGTACACCTCGGCCATGTGGTCTCCGGCCGACACCGGAACACCGACATAGTTGACAAACAACCGCTCGATCCGCCCCGGGAAGTACGCCGTCAGTCGCGCCACCGAGGTTTCGTCATAGGTGACCTTGCCATACATCCGCACCTCGGCCGTCGGGAAGAACCGACCGACCGGGGCTGTCTCGATGCGGCTGAGCGCGGCGGCCGCCTCGCTCATCGTGACACGCAGTTCATTCCCCTCGCCCTCATCCGCGGTCACCGGGATGAGGTCCATGAAGCAGATTGGGCACTTAGCATTTGGGTCAGGCAGGCGCACAGACGGATGCATCGAGCATGTGTACATCTGCGGTTGGCTCGTGTCTTCGCCGTGCTCGTGGGCCTCCGCCGCCAGTTCAGTTGCGGGCTCTGGGGCGGGACGACCAATCCGATAGCCGATGACCAGCGCCGCGATAATGAGCATGACTGCGATTCCCGCCGCGGTGTGCTTCCATACCCAACCGATTGTGACCCGGAGGCGTGCGAGGACGGTGTTCATGGCTGCACCTCGTCAGAAGCATCAGTTCGTGCGGAAGGATCCGCAGCGTCTGTGGGAACGGGTTCACCAACGAGCGTATTGAGCCGCGCGAGTGCTTTGCCTCGGTCCGCCCGTGCTCGTTCGGCCGCGATGGCGAACTCCAGGAGCGTCCTCTCCGTGTCGAGCAGGTCCAGGAAACTCGTCTCGCCCGCACGAAAGCCGGCGAGGGAAGCGCGAAGCGATTCCTCGGCCTTAGGGATGAGGGTATTCTCGTACAGCCGGACCCGACGGTCAGCGTCCGTATGCTCGAACCACGCTCGGTGGATGCCCGCGGCGATGCGGTTGGCCTGGTCTGCGCGCTCGCCGGCGACCGCCAGCCGCCGCGCAAGCGCCTCACGGACGCCCGCGTCGTACTTGTCACGCCAAATGGGAAGGCTGATGCCGAAGTTCAGAAGAATCGGATCATTGCCGCTTCCCGGCGTCGAGCTGTTCATCGCCTCGCCTGTGACGATGTAATCCAGGCCCACCATGAACTCCGGCAACCCGTCCCGCCTTGCAACCTCGGACAGGAGCCGCTGCTCTTCGATCTGCTCATCCATAGCCAGCAGCATCGGATTTGAGCGCCGGGCGATCTCGGCCAGACCGTCGGCGTCAACTGACGCGATCCGTCCAGGCAAGCCGGTCATCCTCGCGACCTCTTCGCCGGACGGGCGATTGAGAGCGGCGTTCAACTCGGCGATATAGGCCGGGCGCATCGACCGGAGCTGCGTGAGCCGGTCTTCGAGTTGCCCGAGTTCTACCTGTACACGGATCAACTCCGGGTGCGACCCCGATCCCACGCGGTAGCGAGCCCGCAGCACTTCTTCGAAGGACCGCAGTAGGTCAAGGTTCTCCTCGGTGATCGAGATCGTCGCGTCGAGGTACGCCAGATCGTGCAGGGTCGATACGACACGCTCCGTGACAGAAAGCCGGACGGCCTCGAATCGCCTCCATGCCGCAGCCGCCGCCTTCGACGCTGCGTCCTCTCGGTTCTGGAGCTGACCCGGCCACGGGAAAGCCTGACTGACGCCGACTCTCGCCTCCTGCGGGCCAGTGCGCGTCTGCACCTCTTCGAGAAAGAATCCGACACTCAATCGAGGATCGGGTAACGCGCCGACCTGGGGTAGCCGCTCGGCGGAAGCACGCCAGCGCTGGTACGCCGCCTCAACCTCGGGGCTGTGGTACAGGGCGTAGCGGACAAACGCATCGGGCGAGGCGTCTGGCGCGATTGATGGCCCGAGCATCTCGGTTGATGCCGAGGATTCCCGGAAGGCAGACGGAGGCATCTGCTCGATCCCCCGCGGCAGAGTTCGGTCGTGTGACTGCGTGATGTCATGGGGCCGATCGAACGGGGACGAACACCCCGCGAGCAGACCAGCCGCTGCGGCGCAGATCGCGCTCGCGGCAATTCGCGATGCCATGGATGGCTCCTGAGTTTCTGGTGATCGGAGAGCGCGACAAGCGAGGTCAGCACGGCCTATGTGAGCGCGCACTGCCCCTACCGAGCTTGGGCTCTACGTTCGCCAGATACCGAGGAGCGCCTGGATCTCGTTGTGGGTCAGCCCCGCGAGCAGGCTCAGCGGGTTTGAAGACCAAACAAATGATCGTCGCTGTACAACAGCCTCGACCTCCACCCGGATGGGCGGAGCCGGAACTATCGTCACCGAATCACGATCTGTCCTCGGCAACGGAGTATCCGGTGCCGGCTGACGATCAGGGAGAGGGGATACCCCGCACTCGCATGGCCCGTTGCTCATCGGGCAGAAGTCGGCAGCCGAAGGCTTCGAATCGCAGCAACCGGTTTCAGGAGGCGAAACGACTTCCGCCACGCACTCTGCATGGCCACAACCGCCATGCGATCCCCAAGTTGGACCTGGAAGCCGCAGAAGGCCGGCCGTGGCGAGCAACAGGATGGCAAGAAAACGTGTCACGATTGAAGTCTACTTCGGATAGGTCGCAAGTGAACGCTGACGCGGGCTCAAGTATTTCGTCGGCGATCAATCCTACCGGCGAAGTCGCCGAGAGTACAGGATGCGAACGCAAACCAATCGGACGCCAAACATGCAGTAGATCACGACACAGACTACATGACTGGAGTTTCTGGTCGTGCAAGATTCGTAAATCCTTCGTGATCCTGTCTACAACTTACGTGATTGATCTCTGCATTAGGGCATGTGGTCCTGTATGAGCCCACGATCGGCCACCTCTACGAGCAGCCTAGTTTCGAACGTGACGTGGTGGATGCCGTAACGCTTGGTCAACAGATCGATGGCATCTCCGCGAATCTGTTCGACATCCTGAATGGTCGCATTCTCTGCGATACCAACAGAAACCTCCAAAGAAGTGGTCCGCTCGTCGATCGGCCAAACATGCAAATGGGCAACCTCTTCTATCCCGCCGATTGAGCGGAGCGACTCCGCGATTGAATCGATCGACAGATGCTCGGGGGTGCTCTGCATCAGAATCCGGATACAACGCTTCATCGGTGACCACGACATCCACACGATGTAGACCGAGATTCCGATGGTCGCGACGATGTCGGTCCAGTACCAGTCGAACAGGATGATCAAGGTGCCGGTGATGATGACCGCCACCGAGGCCAGCGCGTCGGCGATGTTGTGCAGGAACGCGGCCTTGATGTTCACACTGCCCTTGGACATCGAGTATGTGAGCAACGCGGTCGCCGCATCAATGACCAAGGCGAAACCGGCCACGATCACCACCATCCATCCATCGACTTCTGGCCGGTCGAATGTGCGGGTGACGGCCTCGATGAGCAAATAACCCGCGATGACCATGATGGATGTGAGGTTGATCAGTCCGCCGACCACTTCGGCTCGCCCGTAGCCGAAGGTACGCTGCTCGTCCGCGGGCCGCTTGGAGATCCGCCGGGCGACCAACGCGAGCAACAATCCGGCGGCATCACTGAAGTTGTGCAGCGCATCGGCGACCAGAGATAGGCTGCCAGACAGCACGCCACCGATCACCTGGGCCGCCGTCAACAGGAGGTTGATGGCGACGGCCCAGGCGAGCCGGCGGGTTCCGAGATCGGATCCGTGATGATGGTCATGGCCGCTCATAGAGGATGCCTATTCGAGGGATACGGCCGCGGTCTGACGTTCGCCGCTGGCGGTCTCGATCTCGATCCACAGGCTCGCACCGGCCATGGTAGCGGGCGCTTCGGTCTGGCCGTGAAAGTGATCGTCGTGAGCGTCTGCCTTCGATTTTAGCGCGCCCGTCCCGGCCTCATCGCCGATCCAGAAACGCACGGCGGCGGGGATCGGCCCGGACTCGACTTCGAGATCGAGATGCACTTCGGAAGAAGGCTTGATGTCGCTGGATACCGAGACCGCCAGCTTCGTCCCGGCGATCGTCACGCTGCCAAGCGACCGCATCTCGCCGTGCTCATGATCGTCGTGCTCGCCGTGTTCACCCTCGGCATGGTCGTGCCCCTCATGGTCGTCGCCGTCACCAGCGTGATCATGACCGTCGTCCGCGGAGTGTGTTTCGGCGGACTTTGATTCTGAGGACTCCCCGCAGCCGGGCAGCGAGACCGACAGTGCGATGGCCGCACCGGCAACGGCGAGAACCTTGATGAGATCGTTCATGTTCAGGACTCCTTTGAGGTAATGGCCTTGGGTCGGCGGAACACACCGACGAGCCGGGTGAGCACGGATGGGTGTTCAGCGGGACGACGCTCGGGCTTGTGGCCGAAAACGAGCGAGTATCCCGCCGGGACAACAATGAGATTCAGGAACGTGGAGGTCAGCAGTCCTCCGAGGGTGACGATGGCGAGGGGCGCGAGCAGTTCGCTGCCCGGTTCACCCGCGGCCAACGCCAGCGGGACGAGCCCGAGCACCGCCGAGATCGCGGTCATCAGGATCGGCACGAGCCGCTCCATGGACCCTTGGACGATGGCCTCGCCGAGGGGGACGCCCTCAGCTTCCATGAGGTGATTGTAATGATTGATGAGCAGGATGCCGTTACGAACGGCGATCCCGAAGAGGGTGATGAAGCCGACGAGGCTGGCGATGGACACCACGGGCGGGATGTACGGGCCACCGATGCCGATCAACGCCAAGGTGTTGTGGACCAGCCCACCCCCCTCGGTGATATAGATCGCCGCAATGCCGCCGATGAGCGCGAGGGGCATGTTGAGCATCACAAGCACAGCGGCCCGCATTGATCCTGTCGAGATCTGGAGCAGCATGAGCATGATGAGCACGACCGCAACACCCGCCACGAGAATGGTCCGGGAGGCCGACTGCTGCGCCTCGAACTGACCGCCGTAGGACACGGTCATGCCGGCCCGTTGGACAATGGGATCGACACGCTCCTGCACCTGGGCCACGAGGTCGCCGAGGTTGGACCCTTCGGCGACGTTGAGGGACACCACCGCCTTGCGCTGTGCGTTCTCGCGGGTGATGAGGTTGCTCGATCGCTCGGGGCCGATATCAGCGACATCGCTCAAACGAACGGTGGCCCCACCCCGGCCCCTGAGCAGCAGGTCGCGGACCTGCCGGATGGACTCGCGTTCCTCGGGTGCGAGCCGCACGACAAGGTCGTACTGTCGCACTCCTTGGTTCACCGTATCCACGACCTCGCCATATAGAGCTTCGCGGACCTGCTCCGCAGCGTCGGCGGGGCTGAGACCGACCGCCGCGAGCTCGGCGTGCCGGTAGCGGATGGGAAGGGATGTGATCAGGACCTCACGATTCGCGTTGACATCGCGAGCACCCGGCAGGCCCTGGAGTTCGGCCTCGATCGCCTTGGCGACATCACGAAGCTCGGTGAGGTCCTCACCGAAGACATTGATGGCAATCGCCGCGGGCGTGCCTGACAGCACATGGCTGAGGCGGTGCTCGATGGGCTGGCCGACCATCGTCGTGATGCCTGGGACCGCCCCGAGGATGCGATCGATCTGCTCACGCACCTCGAATCGGTCGCTCCCCGCATCGACGGTGACCTCGATCTCGGAGTTGCTGACCGGCTCGGCATGCTCGTCACGTTCGGCCCGGCCGGTACGCCGGGAGACGGAACGGACCCCCTCGATCTGGACGAGTTGCTTCTCGACCTCCGTCGCGAGCCGATCGCTCTCGACGATCGAAGTGCCGGGAGGAGCGAGCAGGAAGACCGTGAACGTGCCCTCGTTAAACGACGGGAGGAACGAGCTTCCGAATGTGCTCGCCAGCAAGAGTGCGGCGGCGGTTACGGCAGCGGCGGTGCCGAGCACCCACGCCCGGTACCGAATGGCTGCCCGGAGTGACGGCTCGTACGCCCGCTTCAGAAGGCGGACCAGGAATCCGTCCCGGTCCTCGTGCTTGCCGCCGAGTTTGCCCTTGAGCAGGAACCGGCACATCGCGGGCACGACCGTCAGCGCGACGACCAGTGAAGCGAGGATCGAGATCATGTAGGTGAGTGCCAAGGGCTGGAAGAAGCGGCCTTCGAGCCCTTGCAGGAAGAGAAGCGGCACGAACACCATGACGATGATGACCGTGGCGAAGACCATCGCCGGTCGGATCTCGTTGCTGGCGTCGAAAATGACCTCCGTAAAGGGACGCTTGTCGGCCTCGGGCATGGCCCGGTTCTGTTTCAGGCGTCGGAAGACATTTTCCACATCGATGATCGCGTCATCGACAAGCACGCCAATCGCAACCGTGAGACCGCCGAGCGTCATGACGTTGAGCCCGAGGTTCATCGCGTCCATCATCAGCAGCCCGACGGCCAGTGAGATCGGGATCGCGGTGAGCGTGATGAGAGTCGTCCGCAGATTCATCAGGAACAGGACGAGTACGACGAGCACGATAATGACCGCCTCGCCAAGCACCTTGGTGACGTTGTGGACCGCTCGGTCGATGAAGTGCGACTGGCGGACAACATCTCGGTTGAGCACAACGCCTCCGGGAAGCGTCGGCTCGATCTGATCGAACAGCGCATCAAGACTGTCGGTCAGGGCGAGCGTGTTGGTGCCCGGCGACTTCTGGATGGACAGCACGACGGCGGGCTCGCCCCCCTCAGAAGCGGTGCCCCGCTTGATCGCCGGCCCGAGGATGACCTCGGCGACCTGGCCGATCGTCACGGGGACGCCTTCGTGGTACTTGATGACCGTGTTGGCGATGTCCTCCGGGCGCGTCACCCGGCTCTGCTGGCGGATCGGGATCTCGAAGTTGTCCACATTCACCAGATAGCCACCGCTCGCGGTGCTGTGCGCGCCGCCCGCGGCTTCGACCACATCCGTGATGGTCAGGTCGTAGAGCCTCAGCCGCTCCTGATCGACATTGACCTGGTACTCGGGCAGTTCGCCACCGATCGCGACGACCTGGGCGACGCCGGGCACCGCGAGAATCTTGGTCCGCAGGTCGAACTCGCCGTACGAGCGGAGCTGCATCGGGCTGACGGAACCGTCGGGTGACGACAGGGAGATCAGCATGATCTCGCCCGCGATGGAGGTGATCGGGGTGATGAAGGGTTCGACCTCATCGGGAAGGTTCTCGCGAGCAGTCACGAGCCGTTCGGCCACGAGCTGCCTGGCATCGAACAGGTCCGAGCCCCATTCGAGGTCCACCCACACGATGCCGAGGCCGATCGCGCTGGCACTGCGGACCCGCCGCACGCCGGACATGCCGTTGACGGCGGTCTCGATGGGAAAGGTGACATACTGCTCGACCTCGTCGGCGGCGAGCCCGCCTGCCTCGGCCATGATCGTCACGGTCGGGGCGTTGAGTTCGGGGAACACATCGACGCTCATCCTCGGCAGGCGATAACCGGCGTAGCCGACGATCATGACCGCCGCGATGAGCACGAGCGTGGAATAGCGGAGCGAGAAGCGGATAACGGCTTTCAACATGGCTCAATCCTCCCCTTCGTGGAACGTGCCATCGGAGTGGAAGTGGCCACCCTTTTGGATCGATCCGCTGGTGGCGAGCATGAGCTGAAAAGCACCGTCGAGGACGACTTCGTCGCCGTCACGAAGACCACTGAGCAGGGCGACCCAACGCCCATCGTCGAGACCGAGGTCGGCCTCTATGCGGATCGCCTCGTTCGGGTTGCTCGGGTTGCGACGGAAGATGACGGGCGAGAGCCCATCACGCTGCACAGCGGCGAGCGGGATGGCGAGTTCGGGCGAAGCCGTCGAGTCGGTCACGATCTCAAGTTGAGCCGAGACGCCCGGTCGGGCCCAGGGCTTGAGTTCATCGGGTACGACGAACAGTTCGAGCGTGCGGGCGTTGGGATCGCCTGCCAATCCAAGTGTGATCGTGCCGTCCATCGTCTCGGTCAGGGGCACGGCGCGTCCCGCGGCGGTCGGCGTCGGTGGGACGATCCGGGCCGTGAGCCCGTCCCGCAGCACGCCCAGGTCGCTCTGGAGCCCGGACGCTCGGAAACGGAGCCGATCGGGCTGCACGACGGTGACGACGGGTGTCTTCTCGTCCGCCCACGAGCCGTTCGTCAGGCCCAGCATTTCCACGACGCCGGCTTCGGACGCATTGACCTCGATCGCGGCGATCGTGGCCCAAACGGGCTCGGTCCCATGAGGCGTCTCCACGGTCCGGGCGAGTTCGTCCCTCGAACGAGAAACGACCGATGAGGCGGCATCGAGCAGATAGTCCAGGCGTGACCGGGCCGCACGGAGATCAGCAACGGTCTGCTGCCGGTCCGCTCCGAGTTCCGCCTTCTTTTCCATCACGTTGGCAAGGTCGGCTCGGGTGCTTGCGAGCGACGCACGGGCCTGGGCGAATTCATCGACGCGGCCACCGCCCGCCTCGCGGACCGACTGCAACTGCTCGACCCGCTCGTTCCAGACGGCGACACTCTCGTGGAGGCTGTCCTCGTGCTGCTGGTGCGCCGCGAGCAACGGCTCGAAGGTCTCAAGCCGTGCATCCAGCCGCTCGATCTGGGCCTCAGCATCGGCCAGTTGCTGCTGCATCTCCCGCCATGACGGCGAATCGAGCCGGTAGAGCGGTTGGCCCGCTTCGACCCGGTCGAACTGCTCGACGAGCAACTCAACCCGCCCGGGCACGGCCGTGCGATACTCGCGTCGCGCCGTGGGAAGGTACTCGAACCGGCCCGGCACGCGGAGGGTCTGCTCAACTCGCCGGCGCTCGACCTTGACGAAGCTGATCCCGAGGTTCGACCGCACCGCGGCCGGGATCGCGACACGGTCGGACCCGGTTGCCTCGGCCTCGGCCTCTGACGAGTGGTCGTGCCCATCCGCCTCGCCGTGCTCGGCCTCGCCGGATGTCTTCGGGGATCCGCCATCGCAGGCGGCCAGTGTCAGCGGCAGAACTGCCGCGAGGGCGATCGCGATCGCCCGTTCCATGATGTTCATCGGGATGCCTCCTCGGCGGGCGTTTCGCCTCGCGCCGCGGTGTGTGGTGTGGTTACCGTTGTGGTGTCATCGTCGGTCGCTGGCCCGACAGCAGCCGGCATTTCCGGCTCGTCCGGGCCGAGCAGGCGAGTGATCTCAATCGCCGCGTTGGTCTCGGCCAGACGAAGATCGAGCAGACGGCTCTTGGCCTCGAACCGTCGCGTGACGGTTTCGAGCAAGAGCAGCGTGTTGACCTCGCCAAGATCGATCAGTTGCTCGACTTCGGATGCCTGCTCGTCGAGCATCGGTACAAGATCACGCTCGAACGCGTCTCGCTGCTTCTGCGAGGCGTTATACGCGGCACGGGCCATTGCGAGTTCGCGGGCCAGACGCTCGAAGGTCGTCTCCGCCGCGGCCCGAGCGACCTCGCGGCGAGCCTTCGCTTCCGCGATGCCCGCCCGGTTGGCGTTGTGAATCGGTATCGGAATCGACACGCCAAGCAGGAGTCGGTCGTCGTTGTCCTCGCTCCCATAGCCCGTGCCGATCGTGATGTCCGGATACTGCTTGCGGACCTCCAGGCGGAGTGTCTCCTCGGCGACCTGATACTCGGCCCGCCGCACCGCGAGGGTGGTGTTCGCCTCGATGAGTCGCCCGATCGCATCGGTGATCTCGGCGATCGACGCAGGCGGAAGCGCCGGCAGCAACTCCACCGGAGCGTCCGGCGGAAGCCCCATCAAACCGAGAAGTTCGACACGGGCCCGGGCTTCTGCGAACACCGCCTCGGCAACATCCGCACGGGTCTCGACCAACTCGGCCCGCAGGAGCCGAGCCTCGACCCGCGTGAGTTCTCCCGCCGTCTCCAGCCGGTCGGTTATGGCGGAGATCCGCTCGACCTGACCGATCACCTCACGTAGCAATCGGAGCCGCTCGGACGCTGCGGACCACGACGCCCAGGCCGAGCGAACCGCGGCCCGCGTGCTCCATTCTGCATCGACGATCCGCCGCAGCTCGGTCTCGTACGCCGCCCCGGCCCGATCCTTCTCGACGCCGAGCCGACCCGAAATCGGGATCGTCAGGCTCAGCGTGAGTCCGTATTCGAACGGCCCCGACGGCGAGAGGATCTCCGCCCCGTCGAAGCCGAACTGTGGGTCCTCCCACAACCCCGCCGTCTCGAAGGTCGCGAGCGCGACGCCGGCATCGAGGCGAGCGAGCCGGAGGTCAGGGTTATAGAACAGGGCGAGCACTTCGCCCTCTGCGGTTGAGAGCCCGTCGTTCGGGTCGAACCGCTCCGGCACCTGGTTGCCGGCCTCGGAGAGCCGCTCAACGAAATCCGAGATGGGTTCAGTGGCAACGAGCCGTGCATCGAGCGCGGCCCGATGGTTGGCCAACTCCAGCGGTAACCGCTCGTAGGACTGGCAGCCCGCCAGCGCGATCAGGGCAAATGTCGAGCCGAGGCCCGGCAGCATGACCCGCGTTCGACGCGGGCGTTTCAGATTGTCCATTGTTTGTGATTCCTGTCTGGGTCCAAAGCGATGACAGCCGCAACGGACAGCGCCGCCGCGGCACGCGCGAAGGAACAGACAGAAATCAGATGGTCAGACGAACGCTCGCCACGATCGCGAGCCTGTGGACCCCACCGGGGTCAAACCAACGCGGCGGCATCGGCGGGCCGCGGCGACCAAGGCCGGTCTCCGCAAGGATGACGCCCCACGATGGCGACGAGACGATCGCGGGCGGCACATCGCTCCCAGTGTCACTCCGGGGCAGCGTCAGGATCTCCGCGGTTGTGATCTCGACATCGGTACAGCCGCAGTCGTGCTGATGCTCTCCCGCGGGCACGGGGAGTGGCCATGACGCATCGTGGCTGCACGAGGATTCGCAGTGATCGGACTCTGCGGGTGCGTGCTGATGGCCGCCGCCGAGGCACAGCACCGCTATACCGCCTGCGCCGCCAGCGAGGGCGTGGAAGGCGATGATCGCGGTGAGCAGGATGGCGAGCGGGCGATACTTCACGCGTAAAGTATACCTCGGCTCTCGCCGAGCGTTGCTTGAGATCCGGAGACCTGACCGAGATGGATCGATTGCCGGGACATCCCTTTCTCTACCAAAATTATTACGGGTCATCGAGGTTCAGTGCGGTAAGGCCCGTTCAAGGGGTTGCCGGGGCCTCGGGGAGCCCGTGCGCAGGACTCGCCCTCCGGTGCCCGGGTCTCACCACCAAGGCCAGCCATGCCCGCCGGGCACCCGGGGGTGAGGGGGAACACCTACCTAAAGCCGCGAGAGGACGTACCTACAGAAATCAGTTCTGAACCCCCGCATCTCTGCTTGAGTCCGCCCAGATTTGAACGCCCCCACGAATCACAACCGCGGCGACAATCGAACCGACCACGAGATCAGGAACGCGGCTACCCAATGCCATCACGAGAAGCCCAGCTACGATCACACCAGTGTTCGCGATGACATCGTTCTTCGAGAAGATCCAAGACGCTCGCATGTGCGCACCGCCCTCGCGATGCTTTGCGATAAGCCGGAGACAGATCAGATTTGCAACAAGCGCGACAGCCCCAGCCCCAATCATCAGATGACTCGTCGGCTCGCTGCCGAACAGCGTCCGGCGGATTACCTCGACCAAAACTCCAAGACCCAGCGCGATCTGAAGGACGCCGCTCACTCGCGCTGCGGTCCGCTGTGTGCCGCCGGACCGGCTCGCCGCGTACAACGCGATGCCGTACACCGTGGCATCGGCCAGCATGTCAAGCGAGTCGGCCAGCAGTGCGGTGGACTCCGCGATCCATCCAACCATCACCTCGGCAACGAACATCACGCCGTTGATCGTGAGTAGCGCTATGAGCGTTCGCTGCTCCAGACCAACGGCGTCCTCTGCACAGTCGCAGCCGCTCACTGATCACGCTCCGAGTCAGCAACCTGCGCACTTTGTTTCATGAAGACCGATGCGATAACCGGAAGCACGAACAGTGTGAGGAGCGTCGACGTGACCATGCCGCCGATCACCACCGTCGCCAGCGGCCGCTGGATCTCGCTCCCCACCCCCGTTGCAATCGCCATCGGGACGAACCCAGCGATATCAGTGATCGCCGTCGCGAGCACCGGCTGGAGGCGAGTCTTCGAGGCCGCAATGATCGCATCCTTGCTCTGCTGGCCGGTGTTGAGTGTGTCGCGGATAGCGGTGATGAGGATCTGCCCGTTGAGCACGGCGATGCCCGTGAGAGCGATAAACCCGACGGCGGCGCTGACGCTGAATGGGATATCTCGCCACCACAACGCGAAGATCGCACCGACGGCAGCAAAAGGGATGCAGGTGTAGATAATGACAACATCCCGCAGGTTCTTCAGGCTGAAATACAGCAGAAAGAACACCATGAGTAGAACCGCGGGCACAACGATGACCAAGCGAGTCCTGGCGCGTTCCAAGTTCTCAAACTGTCCGCCCCACTCAAGCACGTAACCCTCGGGCAACGCAACCTGTGCATCGATTGCCGCCCTTGCTTCATTGACGAATGACGCGGGGTCTCTGCCACTGACATTCGATTGCACACGGATGAGTCTTCTGCTCCACTCGCGGTTGATCGTGGCCGATCCTTCCGAGAGATCGACCGAGGCCAGGGACGAGAGCGGAACCGCGACACCCCCCTCGGTCGGGATACGAACCGAAGACACGGCTGCGACATCCTCTCTAAATGTCTGCGGAAGTCTGACGACAAGCGGAAAGACACGCTGGCCCTCAAACACCTCGCCGACGCGGATCCCACCGATCGCCTCAACGAAATCCAGCACCTCGCTGGCCGCGACGCCGTAGCGGGCAACGCGGGACTGGTCGACGGAGACAGACAGCGACGGTTGCCCCGTGATCTGATCGACCGAGATGTCTGACGCACCTGGAATATCCAGCAGCACGCGCTGCACGTCGTCAGCGATCCGAAGCAGCTCGTCGAAGTCGTCGCCAAAGATCTTGATCCCGATGTCTGATCGGATGCCCGAGACCATCTCGTTCATGCGCATCTCGATCGGCTGCGTGAACACCATATTGACGCCGGGGAACTGCGAGATGATCTTCTCCATTTCGATCACGAGCCCAGCCTGCGTGTCCGCTCTCGCCCACTCTGCACGCGGCTTGAGCGTCAAAAAGATATCCGTCAGCTCGATCCCCATCGGATCGGTCGCCACCTCGGCGGTCCCGATCCGGCTCCAGATGTGCTCTATTTCATCTGGGAACTCATCGAGTAGGACCTCCTCAATCCGTGTGTTGTACCGCACGGACTCATCGATCGAGACGCCAGCGAGCCGGATGGTGTTCACAACCATCGAGCCCTCGCTCAGCCGCGGGATGAACTCGCCGCCCATCTGCGTGCTCCGGTAGCCCGCAACGCCAAGCAGGGCCACGGCCAGCAGCATCACGACCCACCGGAGTCGAATCGCTCTGCCGACGGCCCAACCGTATGCCGAGGCCAATCCGCGTAGCAGAACGGCATCCTTGGGCTTCGCGCGACGCGGAAGGAAGTAGTACGACAGGACGGGTGACAGAAACACGGCGACCATCAGGGCTCCCAGGAGCGCGAAGATGAACGTCCACGCCATCGGCCGGAACATTTTCCCTTCGATGCCTTCAAGCGTCAGCACGGGGGCAAAGACGAGCGTGATGATGCCCATCCCGAACACGATGGGTCGCACCACGCGCGCGCTAGATGTCGCGATCGATTCGAGCCGCTCTGAAGGCGAGAGCTTCCGGCCAAGCTCTCGCTGCCGTTCCTTCAGCGAGCGGAGGTTCGCTTCCGTCATGACCACCGAGCCGTCGACAAGGATGCCGAAGTCGATTGCACCGAGGCTGAGCAAACTCGCCGCGATCGCGAACTCGTACATGCCCTGCACGGCGAACAGCATGGAAATCGGGATGGCGACCGCTACGAGCAGCCCGGCTCGGATGTTGCCCAGAATGATGAGCAACACAACAATCACCAACACGGCACCGATCACGAGGTTGTGCTCGACCGTCTTGATGACCTGCTCGACGAGCAGGGTCCGGTCGTACACCACATCTACGACAACATCAGTGGGCAGCGAGGGTGTGAGGGACTCAAGACGCTCGCGGAGTTCCTCGGTCACCACACGACTGTTCTCGCCCATCAGCATGAAGGCCAGGCCGAGGACGACCTCGCCATCGCCGTACGCCGAGACCGCGCCGCGGCGGATCTCGCTGCCGATTTCAACCTCCGCGACATCCTGAATCCGCACCGGCGTGCCGTCGCTGGAAGCAACCACGATGTTCTCGATCTCACCGATCGTCGCAACACGCGCCAGCCCCCGCACCACCCTCGCTTCACCGGAGGTCACGATCTGCCCGCCGCCGACGTTGGCGTTGTTGCGGCGCAGCGCATCTAGCACATCCTCAAGCGTGAAGCCAAACTTGATCAGTGCTTCAGGCTTGACGACGACGTGATACTGCCGCTCCAAGCCACCCCATGAATTGACCTCGGCCACACCCGGGACCTTGCGAAGCTCGGGCTTGATCACCCAATCGTGGATGGTCCGGAGTTCTTCGATAGAGTGTTCGCCGGTCTCCGACCGGATGACGTAGTGAAAGACCTCACCGAGACCGGTCGCGATCGGGCCGAGCTCCGGCCTTCCGACACCATCTGGCAGTTCGACCGCCGAGAGCCGTTCAGTAATGTACTGCCGCGCGTCGATAATGCGGATGTCATCATCGAAGGTCGCCACGACCTGTGAGAAGCCGAACTTTGAGACGGACCGCACGTTCTGGAGACCGGGCAGTCCGCCGATTGAGAGTTCGACAGGGAGAGTGATCTGTTGCTCGATTTCTTCCGGGCTGAGCGCGGGGGCCACCGTGTTGATCTGCACTTGGATCGGCGTGGTATCGGGAAACGCGTCGATCGGAAGCTGGATCATCCGGTACACACCGGCGGCACACGCGATCGCGAACAGCAGAATGACAAGCACTCTGTTTTTGAGTGACATCTCGATAAGACGGGTCAGCATGGCGGCTCCGGATCAGTCGTCAACGCATCCCGCGCCGAGGCGAGACTTGAGGAACTCGGTCTTCATAGTGAAACTGCCGCCTGATACGACGGCCTCGGTCTCGTTTAGACCGGCTAGTATCGCAACGGTACCTGAGGGCGAACGCGGGCCGACATCGACACGCCGAACTGCGAACAGATCTGGTTCCTGCCGCACAAACACGAACGATGTGCCATCGATCTCGTGTACCGCTTCACCCGGCACAAGCAGCGAGTTCGACGTGCCGCCGATCATTGCGGAGACCTCAGTGAACATGCCATGGCGAAGGATGCCACGATCATTCTGAACCGTCGCGCGGGCCCGTACCATCCGGGTTCGTTCATCGATACGCGGGCTGATCCATGTGATCTGTCCGGGGATCTCCAGCTCGGGCAGAGCCCGGACGCTCGCGACGATCTCCCCGCCGCGCTCGATCTGAAACGCCTGCTCTTCCGGGACAGCGAGCTCAATCCACATCGTTGACAAATCAGCGATCTCGAAGAGCGATTCCTCTGAGTCTGCTGCCTCGCCAAGCACAGCAGTCCGCTCGACGACGCTGCCAGCGAAGGGTGCCCTGACGTAAAGGTCCGAGGATGACGACTGCTCCGCCGCGATATCCGCGACTTCCGATTCAGTGAAGCCCAGATTGATGAGCTGCTGATGCGTGCGACGCACTTCCAGCTCAGCGAGCTTGAGCGCTGCCTGGGCATCCTGCAAGTCCCGGCGTGCAGCAATGTTCTCGTTGACGAGCTTCTGCTCACGCTCGAACACGGTGGTTCTCGCTTCGACCTCTGCGATCTTGGACAGGTACGCGGACTTCGCTTGTGCCACCGCCACGGAGTTGATGACCGCTAGAATTTGCCCTTCTTCAACCTGGTCGCCGACATCGACGCGGATATCAGTGATCACACCGGGAGCCAACGGTGTGAGCTTTGCCAATCTGTTCCCGTTGTAGCGGACCTCGCCCAACAAGCTGATCAACGCTGAAGCAGTGCCACGATTCGGGTGCTCAAGCGTCAGCCCGGCAAGCTCTGCCGATCTCGCGGAGGGCATGCGGACGAGCAGCGACTCGCCAGCCTCAAGCGTCCCAGCGAGCTGAGGCTGGCAGATTCCGCATTCGATCTCATCGACCCCGTGCTCATGACAAAAGAGCGCGGGGGCGCCATCGCGGGAGGACGTCGCTGAGGCGTCTCCCAGCAGGGCGGGGTTGCAGAGGTGGCACTCATCTTCGTAAAGAAAGTGCTCCTCGCAATACGCCCGATCCGCGTCTTCCAACTGTGGCTGGCAAATCCAGCACCGGTCCTCGTAGCGAGCGTGCTCGCTGCACCACAAGCGGCCAGCATCACGCTTAGCCGGGTCACAGATGAAGCAGGTCTCGTCAGCGCTGTGTCCATGGAGCCCGCCCGGCGACTCGCTGGCTACGTTCTCCGAGGCACCGAGTGCCGGGTTGCAGAGATGGCACTCGTCCTCATACAGGTAGTGCTCCTCGCAGTAAGGTCGGGAGGGATCCTCGAGCTGCGGCTGACAGATCCAGCAACGGTCCTCGTACCGGGCATGCTCGGTACACCACAAGCGACCGGCGTCGCGTTTCGTGGCGTCACACACAAAGCAAGTCTCGCCGTTCTCGTGCGAGTGCGCGACCTGAGTCACATCAGATGCGCGTGATCCATTGGACGCCGATGATGCTTCCTGCTCGCGATCGCACCCGCCAAGCAGGAGCGCCGTTGTGAACAGGCAAACGAGTGAAATGACGCCGTGTGATGGTCTCACGGTGTGTCTCCTTGATTGGGGTGATCAGAATGTTCGCGGAGCGAATGGATGTTCAGCGGCTCTGAGATGAGCCCCTCAACCTGCACCTTCGCGGCGTGGTATTCGGCGAGAGCTTCGAGCCTTTGGGTTTCAGTATCGAAAAGGGTGCGCTGCGCATCGAGGACATCGAGGTACGGTAGCTTGCCTTCGTCGTAGGCCCGACGCGTCGCGTCGTAGGCGTCCTTCGCCGCGGGAAGTAGGGCGGCATCAATCGCCTGGGCCTCGTGGTACGCGGCGGTCAATCGGGCGTGTGCCCGAACAAGCCGGGTGGCCAAATCGCGTCGGGAAGCCCGCCCCTCGTCGATCGCTTGTGCTGCTCGGAGTCGGGCGGCCAGTATCCCCCCCTGATTGCGATCAAAGATCGCCAATGGCACGGACACTGCCACGACGAGACCGACATCTTCGCTCTCTTCGGCATACCGAATGCCGGCACCAGCCGTCACGTCGGAGACGGCTTGAGCCCGTTCGAGAGCGACCACCAATGATCGTCGCTCGGTCTCTGCGCTCCAACGCTGAACTTCCGGATGGTGCTCAACGAGATCCGTCAGGGCATCGAGCAACGGCACAGGCATGAGGTCATCCAGCGATCCGATGGCCGTGTCAAACCCGGGGTCGGTTGCATCCCACATCGCACTGAGTTCACGCCTCGCGGCCTCAAGTTCCCGGCTGAGTCGATCTGCGGCGATGCGGGTGGATTCGCTTTCAAGCCGGGCCTTGATCTCGTCGATGGGTGAAACATCTCCGGCCTGCACCCGCCGATCAATGACGCGCCGGTTCTCCTCTGCGAGTGCTTGCGCGCGAACGGCGAACTTAACACGCTGCTGGAGCTCCAGCACCCGTACGAAGCGGGACGCGGTGTCGGTGAGCACGGCCAGCCGCTGTGCTTCGTAGTCGAGAGCAGCAACAGTCCACTGCCCCTCGGCGACCCGCACGCGGCGGTCTCGCTTCCCGCCAAGCTCAAGAAGCTGGCTAAAGGCTATGGTGGTCTCGGCAGAATCAAAGCCACTCAAGCTTCCAGAGCCCGCGAAGTCTTCGACCTCAATTCCGACGCTTGGATTGGGGGAGAGCCCGGCTTGCAGACGACGCGCTTCCGCAATCCTCGGCTCCCAGGCAAGCGATCGAAGTCGCGGGTTACGTACGAGCGCAGCCGCGAGAGCCTGGCGAAGGGTCAGCTGCTCACCGATGGTGACCACATCTGATGTTGGTCCGACTCGATCAGGATCCTCCGGTGCTTCGTAACGAGGCATATCGCGCAAAAGAGGCCTTGCGGCGGGGGGATCGAAGTCGAATGGTGACGGCGCGCAACCGCCCAACAGAGTGACGACGCCCAGGCAGCAAAACAGCTTTGGTTCAGTAAATCTCATGTGTTCCACTCGGATAGAGACGTTGCCCGGCGCACACCGAGCCTCTGGGAAAGACGGACGCAATACATGTACTGCGCAGAATCCCAGGTCGTCCTAAACGAGCAGAATCACGCTGCGAAGATGGCAACCAGATGTCCCGACATCCAACGGCACTGGAGGTCGCGGGATGAAAGTCGTACTTGCCGATCCGTTAGTGAGGAACTCGAACCAAGGGAAGGTCGGATCGTCTGGTCCATCGAAGGACCAGTCTTTGTCCGTATCTTTCTCAAGGCGATCAACGGCGACGATCGACTCGGATTCCACCTCGGTGGACTGGCATCGGCCGTCCGAGCAGGCAACGCTGTGACTCGCGTCTTCGCCGTCCTCTGAGGGAATCGGGCACGGGGCTTCACCCGGCCCGTCGCAGCAGAATTGGTCGCCAAACTGGGTGGTTGCTGTCCCATCAGCACAAACGCAGAGAAACCGCGGGCCGAGGCCAGCTCCCACGGCCAACAAGAAGGTGAGCAGGATCGAGATGGCTTGGCGGTGTTTCATGGATGCGCGGATGCGGGTCAATCAGGCCAGCGACATCTTGACTATTACACCATGCCGTGTAATAGTCAAGCGCGGTTCATCGCTTTTCACAAATCCGAAAGGGTCCCACATGGAGTCTTGCCGCCCAAAACTGCCTCTGGCCGCGCGCCCGCTCATTGGGGCTCTCGAAGCCGAGCGGGTCGGCATCCTCTTCAAAGGCTTGGCTCATCCGACCCGACTCCGTCTGCTTCACGCCCTAATCCGGGTGGACGAACTCAGCGTGGGAGACCTCGCGGATGAGAGCGGGATGTCGGTTCAGGCGGTGTCGAACCAGTTGCAACGACTTGCTGAGATCGGCGTAGTTGGCAAGCGTCGCAATGGGCTTCAGGCAATCTACTGCGTGATCGATCCATGCGTTCCCGTGCTGCTGGAACGCGCTTGGTGCCATGTAGATGAGTACGTCGAAGCAGATTTTACATCCGCCGATCAACGGGACATCCGATGAGCACTTCCGTCTTAAGAGCTTCTCCGACCCCAGACTTCCGGATGACAGGGCGGCTGGACTTGACAAAAGAGACCCCCAAGGAAAATGCGAACAGCGTGGGGGTATGGACTCTCGAATGGCTCATGAAACTGCCGATTACTCCCGGGTAGTTGTGCAACCAAGTCGAGAGGAAATCGCGTCGCGACCAAAGTCCAGCCAGCACTATTTGCAGCGAAGCCGACCCTCTTCGATCTCGGAGAGGGTCGTTTTCTTTGGTTCCATCGGTGCGCTGGCATCACGGAGTCGGAGTCGACGGCCCTCGATCAAGTCCTAGCCTCGGGCATGAAGAACCGTCTCCCCTGCGTCATGGGCTCTGCCGTGCTGGTCTCGATCGGCGCCGCGGGTTGCGCCACGCACGAAGCGCAATCGGAGGTCGCCATGAGCACGCAGCCATCGAACGCGTCTGCGCCACCTCCGGCGATCCAGGCTTGGATGGACCGCCTGACCGTCGACCATGAGTACGACCCCGAGACCGGCTTCATCGTCGCACGCGAGACGATCTCGCTCCCACCGATCATCGCGAACGGGCCAGCGCTCGACGCCGCCATCGACCAAGCGGGCGATCGCCGGGTCGTGGTCGCGTTCGCAACCGCCGATCGATGCGCGCCGTGCCAGCAATACAAGCGGGATGCCCTCAACGACGAGGCCGTCGTTGCGAGGCTGTCCGAGGGCCGCTTCCTGCCCACGCACGTCGAGGCTGATCGATCGCCAGAGCTCGCCGAGGCCCATCTCGGCTCTCGCGCGATCCGAATGACCTACGCACTGCGGGACGGCCGGGTCGTGTCGAAGCTTCGCGGACAGAAATCTGCTTCGGAGTTGCTCGTGTGGCTTGAGGCGCTGCCGGAATAGATCGCCGCCTACGCGTCGAACACGCTCGAGCAGCATCACCCTGACCGCAGGATCTTGTCCATCTTCTTGCCCTTGGCGAGCTCGTCGACGAGCTTGTCGAGGTACCGAACCTCTCGCGTGAGTGGGTTCTCGATGTCCTCGACGCGGTAGCCGCAGATGACGCCGGTGATCAGGTGGGCATTGGGGTTGAGCGTCGCGTCTTCGAAGAACTCGGCGAACGTCGAGCCGTCGTCGATGTGCTGCTGTACGCGCGCCTCGTCGAAGCCGGTGAGCCAGGCGATGACCTCGTGCAGCTCGTCCTTGGTCCGGCCCTTCTTCTCGACCTTGGTTACGTAGTGCGGATAGACCGAGGCGAAGGTCAGCTCCGCCATGCGCTTGTCGTGCTCGGGCGTGGTCGTTGGCATGGTGTGAATTCCCCCCTTACCAGCATTTGGCGATTCGAACCCATCATCGTCCGTAGGTGGTTGCTCGCGCCTCAGCCGTCTCCAGCGACCTCGATGCCCTGTTCTCCCGTACGCGAGTCTTGGTGGCTCGGTACCATCTGGCTCGGCTCGTCGACGTCCATCGTCCGCTTGATGAATTCCCACTGCAGGTGGCGGTACTGACGCGACCAGATGCCGTGGCGGCTTCCGGGGTAGATCGCCATCTCGAAGAGCTTGCCCGCTCGCTGGAGCGCGTCGGCGAAGAGCAGCGAGTTCTGCGCGTGCACGTTGTCGTCGATAGCGCCGTGCACGAGCAGTAGACGGCCGCTGAGATTGGCGGCTCCCTCGACGGCGCTCGTCCGCTCGTAGCCCTCGGGATTGGCCTGGGGTGTCGACATGTACCGCTCGGTGTAGATCGTGTCGTAGTCTCGCCAATCCGTCACGGGCGCGCCCGAGATGCCGGCGGTGAAGAGATCGCTGTGCGTGAGCGCGTACGCCGTGATGTAGCCGCCGAACGAGTGGCCGCTGATGCCGACGCGCGACGGATCGGCCCAGCCCTGGTCGATCGCCCAGCCAACGGCGTCCTCGAGGTCCTGCAACTCGCCGACGCCGAGGTTCAGGTAGCTGGTCCACGCGCTGCGCGCGCCCTTGCCGCTGGCCGCGTACGGATCGACCCGCAGCACGACGATGCCGGCCGAGCATAGCAACTGTTCCCACGTGCGCCCGCCGCGCCACGAGTCTCGGACGGTGGGGGCGTGCGGGCCGGCGTACGTCATGACCCAGAGGGGGTAGGTCTCGTCCGCGTCGAAGTCCGGCGGATAGTGCACGATCGCCTCGAGCTCGACGCCCGGGCGGCGCGAGGGAATCTTCGCGTGCTCGAGCGTGGCGAGCTGGTAGTCCTGGAGCTCGTACACGGGGTTGGTGTCGAGCCAGCGGATCAGGGCGCCGTCCTCGGTCGAGCGAAGGGCAACCTTGTTGGGCTGGTTCACGCCCGACCAGCGATCGATGAACATCGTGGCCGAGGGATTCAGGCTGACCGAGTGCGTGCCGGGCTCGTGCGTCAGGCGCGTAAGCTCGGTGCCGTCCAGGCGGATCTTGGAAAGGTCGCTGCCGACGTGCGAGTAGGTCGTGCCCGCGAAGTAGAGCCAGCCGCCCTCTTCGTCGACGTGCAGCACGCGTTGGCACTCCCAGTCGCCGCTGGTGACCTGGCGGATGATCTGGCCCCGTGCGCTGTAGTGGTACAGGTGCTTGAAGCCGTCGCGTTCGGAGAACATCAGGAAGCTGCCGTCGTCGAGGTAGATGAAGTCGCCAGGCGAGGTAATCCACGCCTCGGTGCGGTCTCGCATGAGCTTCGAGGGCGATCCGTTGCGCGGCGAGACGTGCAGCACGTCGAGCCACGTCTGGATGCGATCCTGCACGTGCACGATGCACCGGCGGCCGTCGGGCGTCCATGACACGCCGCTGATCAGGAACTGGCCCTCGTCGTAGGCTGAGAGGTCGGCCAGCCGGATCCGTCCGCCCTCGGGGCTGACGAAGCCGAGCTCGACGTCGGGGTTGCGTTCGCCGGGCCGGGCATATCGCTCGACTTCGATGCGCTGCTCGCGCCGCTGGTTGTCCACGATGGTGTACGTCGGGACCGCCGTGCTGTCGGTTATCAGGAAGGCGATGTTCACAGAGTCGGGGCTCCACCAGTAGGCCTTCCAGCTGCGGCCGAAGAGCTCCTCGAAGTAGAGCCAGCTCGCCTTGCCGTTTCGGACGTCGTCGCTGCCGCCCTCGGTGAGCGCTCTGGGCGTCTGCGTTGCGACGTCGACGACCCACAGGTCGTTGTCGTGGACGTAGGCGACGAAGCGTCCGTCCGGGCTCAGGGACCACGACTCCTCGCGTTGCGGCGTCGCGGTCAGCCGCACGGCGCTCGAGTCGTCGGCGGACACGTAGTAGAGGTCCTGCTCGTGCTCGAACACGAGGCCGTCTTCACGAGGCGTGCGGAAGGCTGAGCTCGCGACTCGGCGCGCGTGGCCTTCGCTGATCGTGGGTAGCTCGGCGATGACCGCGGCCACGGCGTCGGCGGCGCTCTCGTCCAGCTGCTCGATCACGCGCCCGGTTCGTGCGTCGATCTTGAAGCGACCGGGAATGCCGGGAACGGACTTGCTCAGGTGCTCGTCGTCGATCCAGTCCAATCGCGCCGAAGCCGCGCCGTTGAGATTTGGCACGCCCTGCCGGTCGATGATCATCTCCGAGGTGATGCGCTTGGGTGGGTCGCGGAACTCGTCGAGCGGCTGGGCGCTGCGCGTCAGGATCGGCGCCGCCTCGGGCAGGCGGTAGATCGGGAATCGGCCGCCCTCCTCGACGTGCCCGTCGAGGAAGTTCCAGGCCGTCAGCCCGTCCGTCGACTGGGGCTCGAGCATGTACGCCGCCAGCGTGCCGAGCGGCTGCTCGGTGCGGACGAGGTGCCAGCCGGCCTCGATGCGCACGCCCAAGGTCTGCTCGGTTACGTCCCAGACGTCCAGCATCCGATGGCCCTGGAACTCGCGCTCGGCCCGGCGCATCGAGTCGATGCGGTAGGCCCGCACGTCCAGGTCCATGTCCTCGCGGACCTCCCGCACCTCGACGCCATGCCGCTGGAGGTGCCGGGCAACGTGGGCGAGGTCGGCCGGCACGAGATAGGCCCACGGCCGATCGACGGTGACGGTGGCCTCGAAGTCGTTGACGAGCTCGACCTGGTAGTCGCGGGGCTCGTCGGTTGCCTCGATCTTGTTGCCCTCGTCGTCGTACTCGACATAACCCAGGGCCTCGAATCGCTCGCGGAAGGGGATGGCCCGCGAGCGCAGCGCGACCGGGCTCGCGTCGCCCGAGCGGTTGTGCTCGTCGGCGGCTGCGACGACCTCGCGGATGGCGTCGGCGTGCTCGGCGGATTCCTGCAGCACCGCCCGGCAGAACTCCAGCGTGCCCAGGACGCGGTCTTCAAAGCTGGCGTAGGCGTAGGCCTCCGACAGGATGCCGATGCGGTTGCGCAGCCCGCGGTAGGGCGTGCCGTAACGCGGCGAGGCGGGATAGGTCGTCCAGCGGGTGTGGCCGTCCGCAAAGTTGCCGTAGACCCATGCGTCGTAGCCGGTCTGGGCTTCGAAACGCTCGTCGATCTCTGGGATGAACGTCTCACGCGAGAACTCGAGCAGGCCGGGGTGCGTCGAGGGATGCTTGGGCCCCTGGTGCGTAATGACGTAGCGGTGGTTGGAGCCGTTGGTCGTGTGCGAGTCGACGATGACGGCTGGATCCCACTGGTGCATGAACCGCACGAGGGCGCGCGTCTCGGGCGCTTCCATCTTGATCCAGTCGCGGTTGAGGTCGAGGTCCTGGGCGTTGTGCCGCTGGCCCATCTCGTCCGGGCCGTTCTGGTTACGGCGGTTGCCCGGGTCCATCTTGTCGTTCGAGTCGGGGTTGTAGTTGGGCACGAAGCAGACGACGAGGTCGTCGAGCAAGTCAGGCCGCTCGCCCAGCGCGAGCTCGCGCGCCAGCATCTGCAGGGCTTCCTTGCCGCAGGTCTCGCCCGAGTGGATGTTGCCGAACAAGAGGACGACGAGCTTGCCGCTCCGCCGCGCCTCTTCGGCCGAGGTCACCGGCGGATCGGCCACGACAAGCAGCGAGAGGGGCTTGCCCTCGTGAGAATTTCCGATCGAGCCGAGCCAGGTGCGTTCGCTCTGGTCGTGGAGCGCCTGCAAGAACGCCTGGACCTGGGCCGAGGTGCCGGTCTTGCGGTAGTCGGTCTGCTCCGCGATGGTCACCGGCGGGTCGGCGGGCTGGAGCGCGAGGGCCGGCCACGGAAGCAGGAGAATGAGGGCAAGGGTCGCGATACGCATGCGTGCCTCCGGTGCGTCTGGACGACGATGGCCGCGCCTCGATTCGCGGTCCTACGGGCGGTTATACCACGCCGACCCGCCGCGTTCTACGGATGCCTGCCCCCAGCGAAAGATCGTGGCGATGCTGGGTCTGATATCCCGCTGGACGGTGGTGGCGGGGCTGCGGAGTTGGCCCAAAGGCCTTCTACGGAGTGCGCGGCCGCCAGCGCGGCTGCTCGTCGCGACCGGGCTCGTCGATGATCTGCCGGCGATTGCCGCCGTCGGCGTCCATGATCCACAGGTCCAGCGGGTCGCTCGGCCCGCGTGCGAACACGATGCGGCTGCCATTGGGCGACCAGTCGGGTTGCCAGTCGGGCTCGTCGTCTTGCGTCAGGTTGGTCAGGCCCGTGCCGTCGGGCGCGATGACGAAGATGTCGGCGCCGACGAAACCCGGGCCGACGTTTCCGTAGAACGCGATACGCGAGCCGTCGGGCGACCACCGCGGCGCCGAGTTATGGCCCGGGAGATCGGTCAGCTGGCGCTCGTTCGAGCCGTCGGCATCCATGACGAAGACCTGGAGCACCTGCTCGCCCTGCTCGTTCTGGGCAAGCGCGCCAAACGCGATCATGCGGCCGTCGGGCGACCAGGCGGGGACCTCTTCGTAGCGATCGTTCGTCGTGAGGCGCGTCACGCCCGATCCGTTGGCAGACATCACGTAGATCTCGCCGCGATCGGAATCCCTCCGCGACACGAACGCGAGCCGAGATCCGTCGGGCGACCACGCCGGCGAACTGTCGGCAGCCTCGTGGTGCGTCATTCTGGTGACCGCCTCGGTCGAGAGATCGAGGGCGTAGATCTCCCTGTTGCCATCGCGATCGCTCACGAACGCAATCTTCGATCCATCCGCCGCGCAGTCGGGGCCGTAGTCGAACGCGTCGTTGTCGGTCAATCGTCGCGTCTCGCCGGATGCGACGTCGTAGAGGTACACCTCGTGGTCGCCGTCTCGGTTCGACGTGAAGATGATGTGGTCGCTACTGGTCGTACAGCCGGTCAGTGCCAATCCGCACAGCACGAAGAGCAACGCCTGGAGGGTCACCCGATTGCTGGTCGTCACATCGCACCCCCTGTGGCAGAGGCTGGGCCCCGCCCGTTGCTACCTGAGCGGAACCGATCCCACGTGCGTCGCACCATCGAATCTCTGCACCTCGATCCACCAGCTTGCGCTGGCGGGCAGCGGGTCCGGGGCGGTCGTACGCAGCTCGTAGCCGCCGAACTGCTCGGAGAATCGAGCCCCGACGACCGCCGAGGAAAACCGGGCATCGGTGCCGATCCAGCCGGTCACCGAGGACGTGCCGTCGTCGTCGGGCACGACGATGACGAGCCGGAGCTCCTGGCCGGCCGACGGCGCGCCACGGCTGCGCAGTGCCCGGACGCTGATGGCGCCGACGTCGACCGAGCCCAGGTCGACCAATTCGGCGGTCCGGCGGGCCTCCGGCAGCGCGGTGGGGTCGGCGACCTCTCGCTTCTCGCCCGCGCTCGCGGCTGCGGGTCCGCCCGTCGCCGGCATGCCGATCTCCTCGCATCCGAGGGCGAGTCCGAGGCACGCCAAGCCCAGCGTGAACACGATCCGTTCGAAGCCATCCATACCCGCCTCCCTGCGTGGTGCCGCCCGAGGTCCCCCTCATCGGCAATCAGGGGCGTTCGAGCTTGCACGCGATCGTCCCACTGCGCACGAAAGACCCGCGGCTTCGTGCCGCGGGTCATGAGGGCTTCGTTGTCGGCTGGAAATCAGCCGGCCTTGGCCGCGACGAACCCGGCGCAGCCGCTGGTGGCCGTCACGGTGAGGTTGAGCGGCTTGAGGTCGGGATGACCGCAGTGCTCCTGGAAGTCTTCGGGAGCTTGCCCGCTGATGCGGATCTGTACGAGCTTCTGGTCGGCTGGGTGGTCTTCGCCGAAGTGGGCGCACTTGCCGCACTGGCCGTCGGTGATCTGGAGCATGGATGCCTCCTTGGATGCAGGGCTCCGGTTGGTCCGGGGCTCACTGCACAAGTATGGCATGAAATCTGCGAAAGTGCGCTGAGAATCGGTCTCATTCAAAACATGAGACGGAGTCGCATTCGCAGCCAGCACGGTTCGTTACTGGACAGCGGCCGGCGAACGCCGAATACTACCGGCCCTCCGACGAGTGCCCGGCAGGCCGGCCTTGTTTGGAAGGAAAAAGTTTGGGTGCCACCTTAGCTCAGTTGGTAGAGCGAAGCTTTCGTAAAGCTTAGGTCATCGGTTCGAGTCCGATAGGTGGCTTTCCCTTCTCGAGCGTGTCCGGCGGCCGCGGGCGTCTCAGGCGCCGCCGCGGTCTTGCAGCGTGGCCCTCAGATCGATGCGCTGACCATCGCGTTCGACCGTCACGATGACGACGTCGCCGGGCTCGTGCCGCATGAGTTGCCCCATCCAGTCGCGGACGTCGCCGACCTTCTCGCCGTTCCACGCGACGAGCAGGTCTCCGGCCTGCAGGCCCGCGTAGTCGGCCGGCGAATCGGGCGTGACGCCCCCGACCGCGACGCCCTCGACGCCCTCGACGTACGAGCCGGGGCGGATGCCGAAGCGGACCTTGATGCTGCCCATGCCCGGGCCCGACGCGGCTCGCGGACCACCGACGAACTGGAACTCATCGGTGGAACTGGCGATGGCGTGCACGACCTGGCTGAAGACGCGCGCGGTGTGCGCGCCGTGCGTGCGGCTGATCTTCCACGAGACGTCGCGCTCGGTGTGGTAGTCGTCGTGTTGGTCGGTTTGCGTGACGAACAGGACTGGCACGCGCGATTCGTAGAACGCAAAGTGGTCGCTGCGCCCGCTCAGTCCGCTCTCGACCTGCTCGACGAGCGCCGACGCCTCGAAGATCGGCGTGACGACGTCTTCGAGGCCGTGCCCGGTGCCGACGCCCGACACGCTCAGACGGCCTCCCTCGACGCGCCCGATCATGTCGAAGTTGAGCATGAGCGTGTGGGAGGTGATGGGGACTACGGGGTTCTCCACGTAGTGCGTCGCGCCCTTGAGGCCCGATTCCTCGCCGCTGAAGGCGATGAAGAGCACGCTGCGGCGATCGCCGGGCAGCTCGGCGAAGTCGGCTGCGAGCGACTCTGCCATCACCAGCATGCCCGCGATGCCCGAGGCATTGTCGTCGGCGCCGGCGTGCAGCAGCCCGGTCTGGCCACGAGAGCTGATCTGCCCATCGCCCAGATGGTCGAGATGGGCTCCGACGACGATGAACTCGTCCGAGAGCTCGCCCGTGCCGCGCAGGATGCCGGCCACGTTCTCGGCGCTCGTCCCGTCCATCGCGAAGGGCTGGCGATACGTCGCGTTGCCGCCGCTGCCGAAGGCCGGCTCGAGGCCAACAAGCTCGAATGTTTGCTCCACGTATCGCTTGGCGAGTTCCATGCCCTCGCTGCCTGGCAGGCGTCCGCCCATTGCCGGGCTCGAAAGCGTGGTCACGTGGGTGTCGAACATCCGGACGTCGGCGTCGCTCGCCGACAGGGCGTCGGCGATGGGGCAGTCCTGGGCGAACGCAGGCAGGGCGAGCGCGACGGCGGTGATGGCGGGGAGAACGCGCGAGATCGTGGGCATGGTCGCTCCTTGAGACTTCGTCTCAATAGTCTAGGAGCGACGCCGCCCCGCCTCAGCCTCGCTTGAGCAGGCCCAGGATGGTCCCGCGCCGCAGCACGGCCACCATGGCCGACAACAGCAGGACCGCGACTGCCATGCCGAAGAGCGTGCCGCCGTCGTCGCCCGTGCCGTCGGGCGTCGGGACGGCGATGCCGATGACGGCCAGGTGCGAGGCGATGGCGCCGAGCATCATGAGCGCGCCGCCAACGGCCCCGAACGCGGCAGTCCTCGGGATCAGGATGAGCACGACCACGACGAGCTCGAAGACGCCCGAGGCGATCGCGGCGGGGCGTCCGCCCAGGTCCTCGAAGATGACCTGCGTCTCGGGCGCGTTGGTGAACTTGAAGAACAACGTCTGCGCGAGGATGCCTGCCACGACGAGCTGGCCGACCCACGACGCGATGACGAACGGCTTGCCGCTGTGGATGGTGGGGATGCCGGACTTCGACGGTGTGCTGGCGTCGCTCATGACGGGGCCTCCTCGATGGGTGCTGGCCCTGCCAATCCCGTTGTTAGTGCGGACTATTCCGCTCTGCCCGCGACGCAGACGATGAAGCTGTCGTCGAGGTCGTCTGGTTCCATGGGCCGGATGTACGGCGTGCCGTCGTCGTCGACCGCGTCGGGGAGCTGTGCGTAGACCGCCGTCGAGCCGAATCCGGCTTCGGCCATTGCATCGCGCAGCTCGGGCACGCTCCACAGCCGCCAGTGGTACACGAACGCGTCGGTATGCTCGGCCTCGATCACGCCGGCACGCTCGATCCTGAAGTGCAGTGCGTTAACGACCATGCCCGTGAGCGCGTCGGCCTCGCGTTGCTCCCACGTATAGCGCACGCGCCACGCGCCGGTGCCGTCCGGCGACAGGTGCTTGGGCAGCGGGTGATAGCGGTGGACTTCGCCAATGAGGTACGCGCTGTCCCCGCCGTAGGTATCGCACACGAATACGCCGGCCGAGCTAAGGCGGGATCGTGCGTGCCTCAGGTACGCAAGAAGGCCCGCGCGATCGTGGAGGTAGCCGATCGAGAAGTTGCCGACCCAGATCGCGTCGACGCTTGACGACTCATCGAGCACGTCGCCGACGCGGGCGTGCAGGCGCGGCGTCGCCGAGCAGCGTTCGAGCGCGTCGGCGTCCTTGTCGACGCACCACGCCTGGTGCTGGTCGCTCAGCCCGACCCAGGCCCGGCTCACGGCACCGCTGCCCGCGAAGTCCTCGCCCAACCGACGCGGCTCCCGGCCGTGGATCGCGCGGAGCAGGTCGACCACGTGCCGCGGGCTCTGGACGCAGGTCTCGTAGAGGTCCTGGGCGGTGGGGGCCTTGGCCTGCTCGCTCACGCCATGCGCACCCAGCGGACGAGCGTGCGGAAGTTCGGTGGCTTGCCGAACATCAGCATGCCCACGCGGAAGATCTTGCCCGCAAGCCAGATGGCAACGACGGCGCCGACCGCCGACACGATCAGGCTGAGCAGGATCTGCCAGAGGGGCGGCGGATCGTTGCTGGCGATGCGGAGCATCATGATGAAGGGATTGATGGGCGGGATGAAGCTCAGCGTGACCGACAGCGTCGAGTTGGGCGCCCGCGGCACGACGATCATCATGAAGTAGGGGATCATCATGAACATCATGATGGGCGTCATGAAGGCCTGGGCCTCGCGTAGGTCGTTCACCGCGGCGCCCGCGGCGGCCATGAGCGAGGCGATCATGCCATAGCCGGTCAGGAAGAACAGGAACATCCAGACGAGGTGCATGGGCGTGATGAGGTCGCCAAGCGCAAAGGCGATGAGCGCGGCGATGCCCACGCCCGAGTAGATCGCCAGCATGGACAGGCCCACGAGCATCTGCCCCAGGATCTTGCCGGCCATGAGCTGCGTCGGCGAGACGGCGCTGAGCAGCACCTCGACGACGCGGTTGGACTTCTCTTCGATGGTCGTGGTGAGCAGGTACTGCCCGCCGGTGAACACGGCGCCAAGGACGAGCAGCATCATGACGACGGGCAGGATGAAGCTCATCGCGCTCGTGGAGTCTCGCTCGCCCTCTTCGGTGACTTCGGTCGTGCGTGGGGCGGCGACGGTGGTGAGCGCCTCGATGGCATCGCTCTCGAAGCCGTTGGCCGCGTACCGCGCTTCGAGGACGCTCTCCCGGAGCCCGCCCCGGATCTCGTCGATGATGCGGTCGTCCAGCCGCGGCATGACGGTGAGATTGAACGCACCGAAGCGCTCCGCCTCGTCGGCCTTCATCACCGAGTCCGGTTCGATGAGCGCGACGGCGATCGTCGACTCGGGATCGTCTTTTACCGCTTCGCGGATGCGTTCCTTGGCGACCTCGAAGTCGGTGTCGGGCGGCAGCACCTGCACCGTGAGGTTCGGGGCTTCTCCGAGCACCATGTCCATGCCACGTTGCGTGGCCTCGGGCGAGCTTCCGGGAACCGATGGCATGATCTCGCTCGCGCGATCGGCGAGTTCGCCGCGGCGCTCGGCGATGGCCTCGGGCGCGAGGTAGTCGACCAGCCGCGGCGCGACCTGGCCGGTCGGATCGATCACCGCGACGGTGCCGACGATCGCCGGCGCCTTCTGCTGGCTGATGATGAAGATGATCACCGGGATCGCCACGGCCAGCACCGCCGGCACCACCACGGCGCCGATGATGAAGCCCTTGGTCAGCACCGTCGAGGCGAACTCGCGGCCGGCGATGTGCAGGATGCGGATCATGCCGACGCTCCTTCCAGGGCCTCGCTCTCGTCGCCCGAGCCCCGCAGCGAGTCGCGGACCTCGGCTTCCGTCGCGTCGCTGCCGCCGGCGACCTGCTCCACGAACACGTCCTCGAGCGTCACGCGCTTGGCCGCCACGCTGCGGACCGGGAGCGCCACCGCGATCTCGCGAACGGCGTGCGAGGCCGGCAGTCGATCGGGATCGACGTGGGCCGCCCACCCCTCGCGGGTTTCCTCGACCCGGACCACGCCGTCGATGCGCTCGACGACCCTCGGGTCCTCGCCCTCGACGGGCTCGAACAGCACCAGGCTCGATTCGTGCGTGGCGCGGATCTCCTCGATCGAGGCATCGAGCACCTTCTGCCCGTTGTTGATCATCACGATGCTCTCGCACATCTGCTCGGCCTGGAACATCACGTGCGTGCAGAGGATGACCGTGCGGCCCTGCTGGTGCTGCTCGGTCATCAGGCTCTGGAGCAGGCGGAGGTTGACCGGGTCGAGCCCGCTGAAGGGCTCGTCCAGGATGATCAGCTCGGGCTCGTGCAGCACGGCCGAGATGAACTGCACCTTCTGCTGCATGCCCTTGGAGAGTTCCTCGCACCGCTTGTTGGCTGCGTCGGAGAGCTCGACGCGCTCGAGCCACTCGCCGACGCGGGTGGAGAGGTCCGGGTCGGTCAGGCCCTTGAGCTTGCCCATGTACTTGAGGAAGTGGGTGACCTTCATCTTGCGGTACACGCCGCGCTCTTCGGGCAGGTAGCCGATGCGGTCCTTGCTCTGCAGAGCGCTCTTCTTGCCGAGCACCTGCAGGGTGCCCGAGTCTGGGAAGAGGATGGACATGAGCATGCGGATGGTCGTGCTCTTGCCCGCGCCGTTGGGGCCGATGAGGCCCGTCAGACTGCCGGCCTTGACGCGAAGGTCGAGGCCCTCGACGGCTACCTTCGGCCCGAAGGTCTTGCGCAGGTTCTCCATCACGACGGCGTCTTGCACGAGCGCGGCTCCTCTCCGGCTGGTCCGGTTTGGGCGGCAACTGTAGGGGCAGGCGGCCGCTCGCTCGTGTTGTTGGGGTTCGGCGGCGAGGGATTTACCCGTTGGGCGTCGAGCGCGGGCGATTCCAGGGCATCAGGCCAAGCAGCCGGGCCATGCCGCAGTGCCCGCTGATGCCCGCGAACACCAGGCCGCACCCGACGAAGGCGGGCACGATGAAGAGCCACGGGGTGAGCGCGATGCCCAGCAGCGTGCCGCCGGTGACGAGCGAGCCGGCCACGATCTGGACCTGCCGCATCACGTCGAGCTTGGGGCCGCCGATGGGATGCTCGACCGGATGGCCGAGCGACTTCCAGGCCTCGATGCCGCCGTCGAGGTGGAACGCCTGGATCCCCGCGGCGGCGAATGCCTCGTCGCAGCGTTCCAGGGCCTTGCCCGAGCGTGCGCCGCTGCGGCAGTGGAACACCACACGCTGGGCCGGAGACTCGGCCTTGAGCCGATCGGGATCGACCTGCGCAAGCGGCACGTGGCGGGCGCCTTCGATGCGCTCGGTCGCGTGCTCGAATGATTCGCGGACGTCCACCAGCACGGCGCAGCGCGAGTCGAGCCACGTTCGCAGCGTGCTGGCATCAACCGTCCGGTTGCTGCCGTCCATTTCTTGAAACTCCCCTATCGATCCGTAGACGTTCGGGCGATGCGTGCCTGGTCCTCTTGCCAGGCCGCGAAGCCGCCCTTCAGATTCACGACGTCGAACCCGAGACGCTGGAGATAGCCGCAGGCCCTGGCGGAGCGGACCCCCGCCTGGCAGTGGACCAGCAGCGTTCCGTTGGTTGGCAGTTCATCGAGCCGCGAGGCCAGCCGCGTGTGGGCGATGTTCTGCGCCCCCTTGATGTGGCCCGCGTCGTACTCGGTCGCGCGGCGTACGTCGAGCACCGACACGCTCGCTTCGGCTATGAGATCGGCGGCCTCGCTCGGCTCGACTTCGCGGACCTTCACGAGGTTGTCTTGCGAGGCGACGTCCTCCGGGTCGAGCCATCCGCGTACGCGGTCGAGGCCGACCCGGGTGAGGTCGCGCAGGATCTCGGGCAGGTCCTCAGCGGCCGCAATGACGTAGATGTCCTCGTCCTCGCGCACCATCGAGCCGACGTCGGTGGTGAACGAGGCCTGGACCGGGAAGCTCATGGACCCCGCGAGGTGTCCGTCGCGGAACGCAGGCCACGGCCTCGTATCGACGATGGCAATCTGGTGCGGGTCGAGCTCGGCGACGTCCGCGACGAGCGCCCGGCGAACCGGCGTGGGCTCGCCCAGCACCGGCGGTCCGTCGCGGTTGATGCGCTTCATCCTGGCAAAGTACAGCGGGGGCTCGGGCTGGCCCTCGAGGATGAGATCGACGAACCGGCGCTCGTCTGCGTCGGGGCCGATGGCCGAGCGCAGCGGCGCATTGAACCTCGTCTCGTAGCCGACGGTGCTCATGGGCACGGCCCCGAGCGCCTTGCCGCAGGCGCTGCCCGCGCCGTGGCCGGGCCAGACCTGGACGAATTCGGGCAGGCTGGGCAGCCACTTGGCGCTCGAGAAGAGCTGGCGTGCCCCGGGCTCGCGGGCGCCGACCTGGCCGGCGGCGGTTTCGAGGAGGTCTGGCCTGCCCAGGTCGCCCACGAACACGAAGTCGCCCGTGCACACGCCGATGGGCTCGCTCGCGCCCGAGCCGGTGTCGGTCACGACGTACACCATGTGCTCGGGCGTGTGGCCCGGCGTGTGGACGGCCCGGAACTCGATGTTGCCGATGCGGAAGGTCTCGCCGTCGCGGAGCGCCACGTGGTTGTACGCGCGGGCCCAGGTGCTCTGCCAGTCGTCGCCGCCCTCGCCCGAGACGTACACCGTGGCGCCGACGCGCTCGGCCATCTCGCGGGCGCCGCTCACGAAGTCGGCATGGATGTGGGTCTCGGCGACGGCCGTGATGCGGAGGTTGTTCTCGCGCGCCACCTCGAGGTACCGATCGACGTCGCGCTGCGGATCGATGACGATGGCCTCGCCGGTCCGCTGGCAGCCGATCAGATAGGCCGCCTGGGCCAGCTTGTCGTCGTAGATCAACCGCATGAACATGGGAACTACCTCTGCCGCGGATTGTAGTGGGGCGCCGTCGCGGGCGGTCAGGCGTCGGCCGGCGTGGCCGTCGAGCCGGCGGCCTGGCCCCACCGGTCGAGGGCGGGCGTATCGGTCAGGTCGTAGCGCAGGGGCGTGACGGTGACCGCCCGGCGGAACAGCCAGTCGACGTCGGTGCCGCTCTCGGTGTCCTGGAAGTCCATGCCGCCCGCGGCCGCCCAGTAGTAGGCCCGACCGCCCGGGCTCACGCGGCCCTCGAAGCGGTCGACGTGGCCGTAGGTGTTCATCGGGCACGCGACGATCGGCAGGCGTTCGTCGGGATCGGCCTTGTGCACGGTCGCGTCGTGTCCCTGGCGGGTGACGCGCGTGTCGGACTGGTCGAAGTTCGTCGGCAGGCCCGCGCTCGTGCGCTGGCGGCTGGCCTTCTCGCGCGCCTCGGGCGTGTCCTCGATCGGATCCTCGCAGCGCGGCACGTTCATGTTGAGCACTTCGTGGGGGCTCGGGAGCCCGCCCGCGAGCAGCGTCTCGATGGCCCGGCGCGCGTGGATGGCGCCGACGTCGAAGCGCGTCGATGCACGGCCCAGGTGCAGGCTGACCGCGATCGACGGGATGCCCAGGAACGCCGCCTCGATCGCCGCGGCGACGGTGCCGGAGTAGATGACGTTAATGCCGCAATTCGCCCCGGCGTTCATGCCGCTGATGACCAGGTCGGGCCTCGAGCCCTTGCCGAACTGCCCGGGCCAGATCTCGCTCAGCGCCAGCTTCACGCAGTCGGCGGGCCGGCCATCGACCGCCGTCCCGGTCATGCGCCCGCGGATGCGGCTGGGCTCGACCATGAGCGGCTCGTGGAAGGTCACGCCATGGCTCGTGGCGCTCTGGACGGTCGCCGGGGCCACCGTGTAGATCGTCTCGACGGGCGTGCCGGCGATCGAGACGGGCCCGCCCAGCGTGCCCTCGTGGCCCGGGATGGTGTCCATCAGCGCGTCGTAGAGGGCCACGATGCCGGGGGCCCGGATGCCGTCGTCGTTGGTGAGCAGGATCCTCATTGCGAGAGCGTAGGGCTTGGTGCGTGCGGCACGCGTACCCTTGCGGCTGATGACCGTCTCGGCCTGAACAGGTTTCTCGGCCCATCCGGGGCTCCCCGCCGCGCTCGAGCAGCGCCGGCGTGGTGCCGCTGCGCCCTGCCCGCGCGTTGGATGGATCGACCCCGCGGGCGACGTACCAGCCTGTTCATGACGGCCCCGCCGGACGCGCTTCGGCGAGACGGATCTACGCACACATGCCACGAGCACACCGCACCGGCGGCGAACGCGCCAGCCGTAGGGCTGATGAAAGCCACGACCGCGACGACCACCCGCCTCGCGCCCGCGGCAGCCACCACGGCCGCCGGAACGAATCGGACGGATTCACCTGCATCTGCTGCAGGGCCCGCGTGAGCGGCCGAGCCTGGGGCACGAAGCAGCGCAACCACTGCCCGGCCTGCCTGCACAGCAAGCACGTCGACGACCAGCCCGGCGACCGCGCGAGCGCGTGCGGCGGCGCGATGGAGCCCATCGCCGTCGCCGTGCGATCGAGTGGCGAGGACGCCGGCGAGTGGGTGCTTGTGCACCGCTGCAACCGCTGCGGCGTGCTGCGCGTCAACCGCATCGCCGGCGACGACAGCGAACGCGCCCTGCTCGCGCTGGCCCTGAGACCGCTCGCGCGGCCGGCGTTCCCGATCGATGACCCGAGGGACGCTTAGTCGCAGCCGGCGTCGAACGCATCCTGGAACGCCAGAAAGTCGAAGATCGTCAACTCCCCATCCCCGTCGAAGTCGGCGAGGGGGTCGCCGTCCTGGAAGAGGTTGAAGAAGGCGAGGAAGTCGAAGATGGTGAGGGCGCCGTCGGCGTCGAGGTCGGCGGGGCAGAGGATGCAGCCGAGGTCGTAGGCGTGGGCGACGCCGGTGGCGAAGCCGCCGGAGAACCCGTCGGGGGCACCGACGATCACCCGGTCGCCGTCGGTTGCCGTGGCGGCTCCGAATCGTCCGCCGCCGCCGGGCCCGGCTTCGGGGAAGCGGGCGACCTGCCGCCACACGCCGTCGGCGTCTTCCTGGAAGGCATACGCCGCGAGTTCGCCCACCGCACCAACCGTCATGAGGTCGCCAGACAGGCTCAGCCCGAAGCCGAGACGATCGCGTGCCTCGGGCTGGGCGTGCCCGATCGTTTGCGTGAGCGCCCACCGTTCGCCGTCGAATCGGTATGCGTACACGGCGCCCTCGCCGTCGTACTCGCCATCGGCGATGGGGCCGCCGGCCAGCAGCGTGCGGCCGTCGCTGGCCAGCGAGCTTCCCAGCCGGGGCCTGTTGACGCCGGCATCGGGCGGGACGATCTTCTGGGTGAAGGTCAAGTCGGCGCCGTCGCGCTGGTACACGTAGATCGAGCCCACGTTTCCGGCGATCATGTCATCGAGCGGCGCCCCGATGAAGGCCCAGTGCTCGGTCAAGACCATGGTCGCGCCGAACGCGCGAACGCCCCCGGGGGCATCCGGCGGCACCAGTCGATCCCGCAGCACCCACTCGCCGCCGTCCTTCTCGAACACGTACGCATCGAAGTCCTGCTCGATGAGCGCCACGTCGCCGTGGAGGGCGACCGTGGCACCGAACTCACGACCAAACCCAGGCGACGGCGGAAAGAACCGCCACGTCTCCTGCCACCGTCCGTCGATTTCCTCATAGATGTATGCGCCGCCCGCGCCCGGGACCGCGTAATCGGCGCTCGTCGCTCCAACGATGAGCCGCCCTCCATCTACATCAAACGATCGACCAAATCCAGCTCCAAACGAGATGTCTGGTGGCACCACGACTTGGTGATGCTTCCACGCTCCATCTTTGATGTCGAATTGAAGTACGTACAGCGCACCCGTCGCACATCCAAACGACCCGGAGCACAGCGTGGGCGCCTGGAAATCGGCGATGATTGCCCGATCACCGTCGAGATCTACCTCGATGCCAAAACTGCTGCCTGCTTCTTGTGGGGGCGGTGCGAGCATCTGCGGCTCGCACTGAGCCACGGCCGCGTGGCACGCAAGTCCAACGAAGGAACCGAATGTCGTCGCTCGTACCATCGTTCTCAATAGTATTCCAAGGCACGCCGTCCACAACGCGCTGGTGCACGACCCTAGTGACACGACCGCCGCGAACGAGGAGCGCGACGTCTGGCTCATCGACATAACCATGTTCAACGACTTGTTCGCTACCGGCGCCCGCCGCGTGGACATGAACACCGACGGCACGACCGACGCCATCCTCTACCAGGACGCTAACGACGCGGCGACCTGGCCGTAAGCGAAGCCGTCAATACGGTCAGAGCAACACGCTTGCCGCGCGGGGCCCGGATATCCGGGCCCCGCGTTCGTTCGTGATTGGATCATCGGGTGAGCGCGTCGCCAACGACCGAGAACCGCACTCGACGCACGTCCGGATACGGAAGCCGCCCTGACGCCCCCGAGAAGAGTTCCGAGCACGCCAGGAACTCTTCCGAGCGCGTCAGGAGCTCCTCCGGGCGCGTCCGGAACTCCTCCGGGCGCGTCAGGAACTCCTCCGGGTGCGTCCGGAATTCCTCCGGGTGCGTCCGGAACTCCTCCGGGCGCGGCAGGAACTCCTCCGGGTGGGTCCGGAACTCCTCCGGACGCGACGGGAACGCCTCCCGGCACGCTAGAACATCTTCCGGGCCCGCCGAGGATCGTCCATCCAGCGGTTCCCGGACGTTCCGTGGCCCCTAAGGGCAGCCGATATCGAACGCGTCGAAGTACCGCAGGAAGTCGAAGATCGTCAGCACGCCGTCGCCGTCGAAGTCGGCGCGCAGGTCGCCGTCCTGGAAGAGGTTGGTGAACGCCAGGAAGTCGAAGATCGTTACCTCGCCGTCGCCGTCGAAGTCGACCGCGCAGGGCGGGGCCGGGTCGAGCACGGCCAGGTAGGCCTCGGTGTCGCCATCGGGGTTCACGCCCGCGCCGACGACGACGACGCGGCCCGTGTCGGCGTGCACGCTGGCGTCGAGCGCGAGCGTGAGCGTCCAGCCGGTCAGGTCGAGGCCGAAGTCATCGACCAGGACGTCTTGCAGGGGGCGCATGCCGTCGGCCTCGGTCCAGATGAACGGGCGCAGGTCGGCGCCGTCCTGGGCCCAGCCGACGATGACGCCGCCGTCCTCGCTCACGCTGCGCGCGAAGATGCGGTCGCCCTCGAACTCGGTCGCGGTCGCGAGGATCTCCAGGCCGCCCTCGGTCCACCGGACCGCCGACTGCCCGTCGGCGGTGCGCACCCAGCCGACGATGATCGATCCATCCAGCGACATGCCCTGGGCCTCGCCCGTGACGAGCGACCCGGGCGGCACGGGGAGCTGCTGGAGGCCCTCGGCCTCGCTCCAGCGGAACGGCTGGCCCCGCTGGCCGTCCGGGCTGCCGTAGCCGGCGACGATCGTGGCGTCGCCGCTGATGGCGGTCGCGAGCGTGGAGGTACCCGGGCTCAGCCGCCCGAGCCCGGCCATGCCGCCCGAGGGCGTCCAGAGGAACGCCTCGTCGCCCAGCGGTCCGGAGATCGACCGGCTTGCGCCGACGACCGCGTCGCCGTCGGCCGACACGCCCCCCGCCTCGCTCTGGAACGGGCCGCCCGGCAGATCGCCCAGCGACTCCATGCCAGTCGCGGCGCGCCAGCGCATCGCCACGATGCCGCCGGGCGCCGACGCGCCACCGATGATGGTCGTGCCATCGGTGCTGATGCCCGCCGCGCTGCTGAAGAAAAAGCTCCCGCCGAGGTCGCCCAGGCCCTCGATGCCCCCGGCCTGCGTCCAGCGGAACGCTTCGGGACCGTTCGCGCCCTCGGCGTTGCCCGATACGACGAGGTTCGCGACGTCGCCGCCCGCCAGGTCGAACGAACTCACGCCGCTCGCCGACGACACGACCTGGCCCCCGGCCAGGTCGCCCAGCGGCACGAACGCGGACTGGCCGCTCGCTGCCTGCCACGTCGCCCCGGCGGCGATCGCTGCCGCGAGCGCGGAACGGTTGGATCCAGAAAAGACGCTGGCGCGCTTCATCGACATGGTCGCTCCCCCTCGATCGGCCGACGCTCCCGCGCCAGTCCTGAGCCAACGGTATCGTAACCGGGACGGCGGGATTCCGAGCATGAATGGGTATTCATGCCTCCCCCAACGGGGTCGCTCGCCTCAGGCCTTGGCGACCTCTTGGAGGAAGGCCCGGTGCTTGCCCAGCCGGAGATCGGCGACCATGGCCTTCGCGATCGTGCCGTCGGAGCCGAGCAGGTAGGTCACGCGCCGCGGCATGCCCAGCAGGCCGAGGGCGTCGATGGCCTTGAGGATCGTCTTGTCTTCGTCGGCGATGATGGGGAAGGGCAGCTCGTGCTTCTTCTTGAAGCGCTCGTGGCTCTCGCGGCCCTGCGGGCTGATGCCGACGACGCGCAGGCCCGAGCCCTCGAGCTCGGCGGCCAGCTCGCCCATCGTGTCGCGCATCGCGCAGGCCTGGCGGGTGCACATGGGCGTGTTGTCGGCCGGATAGGCGTAGAGCACGATCGGGCCCTCGGCCGCGAGGTCGGCGAGCTTCGTGGGCTCGTCGCAGAGCCCGGGCGTGGGGGGGATCGTGACGTCTGGGATCGAAGAGCCTTCGGCAAGCACGGGCGAGTTTAGGTCGATATCCTGCGGGCGATGATCGCCTCCAACGCCGTTGCAGACCGGTTGAGCGACTTCGGCTCGACCATCTTCGCCGAGATGACCGCCCTCGCGGTGCGTCATAAGGCCGTAAACCTGTCCCAGGGCTTCCCCGATTTCGAGGGCCCCGCCGCGATGCTCGAAGCGCTGGGCGAGGCCGCGGGCTCGGGCTTCAACCAGTACGCCCCGCTGGCCGGCGTGCCCGAGCTGCGCCGCGGCGTGGCCAAGTGGTTCAACGAGTTCGGCGGGTTCGAAGTCGACCCCGATACCTGGGTTACCGCAACCTGCGGCTGCACTGAGGCCATCGCCGCGAGCATGCTGGGGCTCATCAATCCGCGTGACGGCGTGGTCGTCTTCCAGCCCTGCTACGACAGCTACCAGGCGACGGCGTCGATGGCCGGCGCCACGCTCCTGCCGGTGACGCTCGAGCCCGACGCCGACGGGCGATTTGCCTTCGATGTAGACGGCTTGCGGGAAGCCTTCGAGCAAAAGCCCAAGGCCGTGCTGCTCAACACGCCGCATAATCCGACGGGCACGGTCTTCGACGAGGACCAGCTTGCGCTCATCGCCGAGCTGTGCGTGCGGCACGACGCCATCGCGATCAGCGACGAGGTCTACGACCACTTGGTGTACGAGGGCCGACACCACCGGCTCGCGGGCTTCGAGGGCATGGCCGAGCGCACGATCACGCTGGGCAGCATCGGCAAGCTGTTCAGCGCGACGGGCTGGAAGGTCGGCTGGGCGGTTGCGCCGCCGCGCTTGGGCCAGGCCGTGCGCAGCGCCCACCAGTTCCTGACGTTCTGCGCCAACGCGCCGGCCCAGGCCGCCTCGGCGAAGGCGTTGCTCGAGCACCTCGACAGCACGATCGAGCTGCGCGACAACATGGAGGCCAACCGCGACCTGCTGTGCGACGCGCTCGAGCGCGTCGGATTCAGGGTCTTCCGGCCGGCGTCGGGCTACTTCGTGATGTGCGACCACACGCCGGTGTCCAAGCGGCTGGGCATCGAGGGGCCCGATGCGGACGTTGCGTTCTGCAAGCACCTGGTCGAGCAGGTCGGCGTCGCGGCCATCCCCCCGGGCTCGTTCTACGTCGATCGGTCGATGGGCGCCAAGTACGTCCGATTCGCGTTCTGCAAGAAGCGTGCGACGATCAAGCGGGCCATCGAGCGGCTCGAGGCGCTCAGCGAATAAGGGCCTGGGCCTCGTCCAAGAGCGCGTTGGCCCGTGCTTCGTCGGGCGCCTCGGCGATCAGCCGCACGATGGGCTCGGTGTTGCTCGCGCGCACGCTGAGCCACGCCTTCTCGTCGTCCAGGTCGATCCGCACGCCGTCCTGCAGGTCGACCCGGCCGCGACCCTCGAAGGCCTTTCGAACCGCGTCGATGGCGGGCGTGGCGGCACCCTTGCTGGCGATGTCCTGCTTGCGCTTGACGATGGCGTAGCTCGGCAGCCCGTCCACGATCTGGCTCAGCGGCTTCTCGTGACGGGCCATGAGTATGAGCGTGAGACCCATCGCGACGACCGAGTCTCGCACGAACGAGACCGAGGGCCAAATGACCCCGCCGTTGCCCTCGCCGCCGAGCACGACGTTCTTGCCGTCGGCCAGCAGCTCGAGCACCCGGCCGACGACGTGGGCCTCGCCCACCGGCGTGCGCTCGACCCGCGCCCCGAACCGCTCGGCCACGTCGTCGATCATGCGGCTGGTCGAGAGGTTCGTGACGATAATCGCCTCGTCGCCTTCGTCTTCTTCGAGCTCGAGCAACGCGAGCGCCGAGAGCACGAGCGTGTACTCCTCGCCGACGTAGCGGCCGGTTTCGTCGACGATTGCGAGCCGGTCGGCGTCGGGATCCTGCGCGAAGCCGACGTCGGCGCCCACGCCCGGCACCACGCCGCACAGCCCGCCGTCCCCCGACAGGTTCTCCCTCGTCGGCTCGGGCGTGTGCGGAAACACGCCGCTGGGCGAGCAGTTGATCGGCACGATGTCGGCCAAATAGTCAAGGAACGGCACGCCGACGAGCGCCCCAGAACTGTTGACCGCGTCGAGCACGCACCGAAGCCCGATCGAGCCCGAATCGTCCCACCGCTCGAGCGCCCCGTCGGGCAGCATCGAGATCACGCGACCGGCCACGCCGGTCCAGTGGTGCTGCGAGGCCTTGCCCTCGTCGGCCAGGGGCTCGAAGGCGGTAGGCTCGGCCCACTCCGGGCCACGCTCGTACTGCTCGATGATCTCACGCGCGAGCTCGGCGGGCGGGGCGCACGCGAAGTCGAACTCGTGCTCGCCGCCGCCGGCGATGCCCGCGATGAGCAGCTTCAGCCCGTTCCACTGCTGGGGGTTGTGGCTCGCTGTCACGATGACCGCGCCGTCCACCTCGTCGAGCGCCGCCATGCCGATGGTGGGGGTGCTCGCAACGCCCAGCCGCGTGACCGAGCAGCCCGAGCCGAGCAGGCCCGCGACGGCCGCTTCGTAGATCGCCTCGCCGCCCCGCCGGCCGTCGCGGCCGATGATGACGTGCGGCGAGGGGCCCTGGGCGCCCAGGAACGTACCGAACGCCGCGGCGTATCGGAGGGCGACCTCGGGCGTGAGGCTCTGGCCCGTGATGCCTCGCATGCCGCTGACGCCGAGCATGAGGGGGGCGGAGGCTGAGTTCTCGGTCGAGCTTGTGGTGTTCTGGGCCATGGAGGCGAGGCTAGGCCCCGGACGGTGCGGCCTTCGGCGGTGTCTACTGGTATGAACCACCCGAGCAGGTCCGTGCAGACCGAGGAGACCTCCATGCGACACCGAGCGATCGCCGTCCTGGCCCTGAGCGGCTTGGCCCTTGCCTCCCACGCCACCGCGGCCGCCGCGCCGTCACCATGGTTCCTGTCACAGGCGGCCGGCCTGCAGCAGACCGCCGACCGCAACGCCGCCCTGGATTACTGGCGGCTCGTGAACACGACGTCGTACGCCGACGACCTGCCCGCGCGAGCCGGCGAGGCGTTCAAGCTCCTGCACCCGGATCCCGAGGGCGAGGACCAGGCGATCGAAGCGCCCGCCACGCTCCTGCCGGGCGGCGAACTCGCCGCGGAGCTCGCCGAGATCGCCGACTTCATGGACGACCTCGAGCGTGCCAGCCGAGAGACGCACTGCGACTTCCAGGTCCGCTACGAAGACGGCTACGCGGCCTTGTTGCCCCACCTGGGCCACATGCGCAACTTTGCCCGCCTGCTCGTCACCGATGCTCGGAGACTCGCGCTCGCTGGAGATACCACGGGCGCAGCCGATCGCCTGGCGACGTCGCTGCGCATGGCCCGTCACATCACCGGCGATCGAATCCTGATCAGCTCGCTGGTCTCGGCTGCCATCACCGACATGACGATCAAGGAAGCCTACTGGCTGTTCCAGCGCACGCAGGACGCACCCGAGATCAGGCAGATCCTGGGCAAGGCCGCCGATCGCTTCCCCGCCGATGATCCCCACAAGGTGGAGCTCGCCCTGCGAACCGAGCGCGACCTGGTAGCGTCGCTGGCACGGCAGTTCCGAGGGCCGACAGCCGGTCGTGAGTTTGCGAGCTTGTTTCTCCCGATGACCGGAGACAGCGAAGAACAGTCGGTCGAGTCCGAGCTCCAACGCCTGGACGGCGGGCAGTTCAAGTCCGAGGTCGAGAAGGCCGTCGACGCGTTCGATCTGGTGTTCGAGGCCTGGAACGCCGCCGACCCGCCGGCCGAGCTGCGGATGCTCGGCGAGCACTTCGCGAGCGGCGACTTCGGACCGGTAGCCGTCGTCGTGGTTCCTGCCTTCGGTCGTGCCTACAAGTCGGATGCGAGGGCGAGAGAGACACTCGAAGCGTTTCGAGCCCGTGTCAATGACGATGGCTGAGCACGCATCACACCAGAGCGACGAGCGCGACCGGATCGCGGAAGATCGGTCGCTCTTGCTTGCGTTCCACGCCGGCAGCGAGCCGGCGGCGCGAGAGCTCTGGGATCGATACGGGGGGCGGCTGCGGACGTACGCCCGAACATTGACAGACGACGGGTTCGCGGAGGACGTTGTCCAGGGCGTCTTCCTCGGCGTGCTGCGGCTCCGCCGCGGGAAGGTTCGATCCGTGCGTGATCCCGCGGCGTGGCTCTGCACGCTCACTCGACACGCCGCTCTCAACGCCAGGCGCGGCGAAGCGCGGCGTGAGAATCGCGAAAGGGCGGCGATCCGCGATCGTTCGGAAACTGCCACGGATTCGTCGCAGAGCCGGGATAGAGCCGAAGTCCTGCTCGAGCGGCTGCCGCAGCCGTGGCGCGAGGCCATCGTGCTGCGTCACGCGTACGGATTCACGCTCGAGCGTCTGGCCGATGCGCTCGGCGTCTCGCGCTCGACTGCCGCCGATCGCTATAGCCGCGGCCTCTCCATGGCGCGTGCATTGGCCGAACCGAGGTCAGCCCCGGTCCACGTTCATGAGGAGCAGGCAAGCCATGCTCGGTGATCACCAGTTCGATTTCTCTGCCGGACCATTGCCCGAGTCGATCACGCGTGCGGTTGCCCGGCGTCGCGTTGCCGTCCGCCTGCGCCGGGCGGGTGCCGTGGGCGCCGTGTTGATGGTCGCAGGCGTGGGAGCGTGGTTTGCTCGGCCAGGCCAAGCACCCTCGGCAGGCCGTTCCATGGCCCAGCATGACCTACTCACCGACGAACCCGTTGCGACGCGACTCGACTCGGCCTCGGTTCTCGCCCTCAGGCTGGCTGGCCCCGAGCACGCGACGGCGACGCCGGTTGCCAACCACCCGCGCGCCAACGAGACCGTCTTCGGTCTCCGGCAGAGGGAATTCGAGCGACTGCCGTCCCCGGCCTCATGAAGAACCCCCCCGCACCGGGCCGATAAGGCCTGGAGATGACCCCTCGGCCCATCCAACTCGCGATCATGGGCTTCGTGAGCCTCGTCGCGGCGTCGTTCGGTCAGATCCCCGAGGATGTCGCTGGCGAGTCCGTGGAAGCGGACAACTCGCCCTCGATCGGTCGCATCGTCCGCCACTTCGACTTCGAGGAGCGCGGCTTCAACGCTCTGGACATCCCGCTGTATTGGATCCGGGCCCAGCACGACCCGGAGGTCCGGGACCGGCCGGGCTTCCCCATTACGAACCTCGGTCGCCTCGATTACAAGGCGCCCACCACGAGCGGGTTCGGTGTGGTGCGGCTCGACACGACCGGAGGCAGCACCAGCCTCCGGCTCGAACCCGGCGTGGCCACGACCTTTCCGTCGGTGAAGTACGCCGTCGGTGCAATGGTCCGGGTCGAAGGGCTCACGCATGCCCGCCCCCGGCTCGCGGCTCGGCTGCTTGACGAGGAAGGCCGGCCGATCGACGGCACGTCAGCGCAAGCGGTGGTCCATCCCGATGTCAACGGGTGGTCCGACGGGTTCGTGCCCGTGCTCATCAAGCTTCCCTCGGCCCCCGCGCAGGCCGTTTCGCTGCAGATCGACCTCGAGCTCGTCCAGCCGCAGGAGTTCGCCCGTCAAGGCGAGCGGGCGTATGAGCTTTGGAGTGAGGACTACGCCGGCACGGTGTGGTTCGACGACGTCGTCATCGTGCAATTGCCGACCGCTTCGCTCGCGACGACGCGGCAGAGCAACACCTTCGTTGCCGATGAATCGCCCGAGCTGCTCGTCGCGGTGCGCGATCTGTCCGGTGACCCGATCGACCTCGAGCTTCGCGTACGCGACATCGACGGCGTCGTGGTTGCCGAGCGGAGCGACCAGTTCGGAGCAGGTGCGCGGGAGATCCGCTGGCGCCCCGATCTCGAGCGCCTGGGCTGGTACGAAGCCGAGTTGCTGTTGCGCGTTGGGTCGATCCCGATGCTCCGCCTCCGGGAACGATTCGTCTGGTTGCCCGGCGTCTCGGGCGCCCACCTCGCGCTACCGGTATCCGACGGGATCGCTCCAGATCGTGTCGCGCTGAGTGCGCTGAGCGATCGACGAAGGCTGGCCATGGTGGTCCCGCCCCACGACGACGAGCCGCTTACGAGTGCCGCGCGCGAGGCATTCGAGCGCAGCGGCTCGCGGACGCTGCTGGTCACGGTGCCGGTTTCGGGCTCTGGGGGGCCCGAGACCCAAGGGTGGAGCGAGCTTGCTCGAACCTTCACATCGCTCCGGTCTCGGCTTGGTGCGCAGAGCACGGTCGTCCTCGATGTAGCGGCCCACGAGGACGACGAGGCAGTTGGTCGGTCGAGCAGGGGTGACCTCGCCCTGGCCGCGTTCGACGACGGTGCACTCTGGGACGACGTGCTCGTCCCGCTGATCGATCGCCTCGCCGAGGGCGTTACCCGCTGGCACGTCGGTCCGATTGGCAGCGATGCGCTGGCGGCGACGCCATCGAGCGCGAACACGCTCAAGCGGATCGGCGAGCGATTGCATCGACTGGCGCCCGATCCCATGATGGGGGCCCCCTGGTGGGGCGAGTTCGACCCGGCAGCCGCGATGCTTCCCGATGGCCGATCGCAACGTCGTTCAGGGGGCACGATCGAGTGGTCACTGACCGTGCGCGCTCCGCAGGAAGCCAGCGGCGACTGGATCGAAGAAGCCACCGGAAAGATCGCAGCGTTGCTGGCATCGGGCTCAGCCAGCGAGGGCGTCCTCGTGCTCGAGCCTCTGGACGAATCGCTCTTTGGGCGTCACGCTGCCGTCGCGCGACTGGCAGAGCAGATGCTGGCGTTCTGGAGTGCGCTGCCGCAGCCCGAGTTTCCGCCGCTCGGAGCGACGCCGGCGTCGGAGTTACGGCTGGCGCTCACAGATGGCTTCCGGTGGAAGGCAGAGAACGAGCACGAGGATCCGGCGGGAACCGGCGAGCACTACCACCCGATCGAGGCGAGCGCGCAGCTTGCCGCGTGGCGAGCCATCGGCGACCGACTCGTCGGCCGGCGACGTGTGCATCGATTCGAAACTGCAGACGGCGTCGAAGCAAGCGTTTATCACGCCGTCGTGCCAAGGACAGCGGGCAGCGGCGGGCTCCTCGTACTCCACCCGCCCTCGACGCAAGGGCATGACGGCCACACGCCCTCGGTCTTCGAGTTCTACTTAGGTGAAGAGCCCGTCCGCGTGTTCGATGTATTCGGCAACGAACACGTCGTCGAGGCGATCGAAGCGCACGACGCCGCATCCGACGTCCCTCGGCTCGTCCACCGCATCGAACTCGGCGACTGGCCCGTGTTCGTCGAGGGCGTCGACGTGGACCTGCTCCTGTTCATCGCTTCCCTTCGACTCGAGCCTGGTCGCCTGCCCGCCATCGACACCGAGCACCAGGCCGCGCTGGTCATGCGAAATCCGTGGCCGGGCGTGACGAGCGTCCGCGTGCGAGTCGTTTCCCCCGGCGGCTTCGGTGGCCAGCCCGTTACGCAGCGATCGTGGGAGATCTCGCCGCGGCTGACGGAACTGCTGCTCGAGGGCGGCGTCGAGCGGCGCACTCCGATCAACATCCGGTTCCGTCGGAGCGAGCCCGCCGGTCGCAAGAACCTGGGTCTTGAGCTCGACATCCGAGGCGAGCAGGCGGCCCGCCGGGTCCGAGTCGACGTGCCCTTCGAGATCGGCCTCGAGTACCTGAGCGTGGTCGCTTCGGCAAGGCGGACGCCCGAAGGCCTGCTGGTGCAGGCCGAGGTCCGCAACCTGGGCGATCGGCCCATTACGCTCGAGGTCACCGCCATCGCCCAGGGCGCCCGACGCGAGCGGGCCATCATCGCGCGGCTGCCCGCGGGCGCGACGGCTCGGCGCGACATCCTGATTCGGGCCGCGAATGGCGTCGATCGGGTCCTGCTCGCGGTCGAAGATACCGACGTCGGCGGCCGGCTGAACTACGAGGTCGAGGTACCCTGATCGACTTGGGTCGCTGGATCAGGCCCGTCGGAGTAGCCAGATCGCGTACCCCGGTGCACCCTCCGCCAGTGGCTCCATCGACTCGCCCGTTTCGTCGGCGCAGCCAATGAGCTCGAAGCCAGATCGCGAGACGAGCGTGTCCCACTGCGTTCGGTCGTAGCTACGCAAGCCATAGCCGCTGGGGATCACCTGCGTGCCGCTTGGACGGGTGACCTCGAGCACGTTGTGCACGAGTTCGAAGCGGTCTCGTCCGCCGCGCGGAGGTGTGTACTGCACCACCTGCTTCACGCGGAGCGTGCCCCGTGCTCCTTCCCACACGTCCTCGCTTGGCTGCTCGACCCCGTAGACGCTCATGCTCAGGCCGACCGCGTAGACGCCACCAGGCCGCAGTGCCGCCCGTACACGCTCCAGGTGGGCGAGCATGGCCGCGTCGCTTTGGAGATGCCGGATCGAGTTGATCGGATTGAAGGCCAGCTCGAAGCGCCAGTCGGGCGCGAGCGTCTTGGCGTCGAAGCTCTCCATCGCTCCGACGCCGACGCGCCAGAGCGCCGAGTCGAAGCGCTCCAGCCCCTGGCGAGCATATTCAACCATCGCCTCGCTCTGGTCGAAGCCCGCGATGCGCACCCCGCGCGCCGCCGCGACGCGGAGGTACCGCCCGCTGCCACTCGCAGGCTCGAGCCACGGGCCGGTCGGGTCCAGCTCCAAGCGGTCACCGAGGCGTTGCAGCCCGGTCACCTCGGCGGCAGTGCCGGCGCCGTGCAGCACGTCGTAGAGCACCGGCTCGTCGTAGAATCCCCGCGCGACGTTCGCCATCGAGCCAGACTAGCACCACGGAGGAACTCGAATGATCGCACGCGTCTGGGGATTGCTTGCCGGGAGCCTGTTCTTGTTGCTCAGCGCCACGACCCTCGGGCAGGAGTCGACCGAGCCCGTGCACCTGTTCGACGCGTTCGGGGCCGAGGTCCTGATCGACGCCTCGGGCGAGGTGTTTTTCGAGGGGCAGCGTCTCGCGGTCGAAGGCCAGCCCGTTCGGCGGGCGGTGGGTGCGGTTGAACTCGGCGGGCATCTGCTGGTTGCCATCCGCGACGGCGCGATCCTCGTGTTCGAGCCCTCGGGTACGGACGATCTGCCACGGCTGGTTCAAGTGCTCGACGGGCTCGGCCGCGAGCTGCGGGCCATCGAGGTCGACGGGCGACTCGGTCGCGCGATCCTGCTCGCCGCGGGCACGACCGAACTCTTCGGCGTACACGTCCACGACGAAGAGGTCTGGCGTGAGGACGATCCGACGCGCCGCGCCTTCGTCGACCACGCGCGATTCCTCGAGGTGCTCCGCGACGATGAGGGAGGCGAGACCTCGGCGGCGGATGCACGCACGTTTGCCATCGGCCCGCGGTCGATCCTGCTGGCTACGGACCGTGGCCTGCTTGAGCTCCTGCACCTCAACCGCAGCTACGCCGTCCTCGCTCGCGCATCGCTGCCTGAGGGCGTTGCACGCATCGAGTCCCTCGCATTCGCACCCGATGCCGGCAACCAAGACAGCGTTGATCCGCGCAACGCGACGGGCCGTTGGCTCTTGGCAGGCTTGAGCAGCGAGGCCGAGTGCGTGCTCAAGTGGGCCGAGCACCCCGCCGGCCCGTGGCAAGATCTCGGCGTGGCAACGCTTGATGCCGCGCTCGCGGGTGAAAGCGAGCCCATTGCGTGGTTGCCCGGTGGATTCACGGTGGCGGAAGGAGTCGCGACGCTCTGCATCAGGGGCGAACGCGGCGCTGCCGTGAGCTGGGATGCTGGGGCGACCTCTCTCAACGACAAGGCGCTGACCATCCGCTGGCTTGATGACAAGGATGCAGATGATTCCAAGGCCGACAAGGCGGAAGCCGTCGATGCCAGCCGATAGCGACCGGCTGATCGAAGACGACATGATTTGAGCCGGACCCACGATGACCCGCAAGGGAAACAATCCGAAAGACAAGACCGGGTGCGCCGGCTGCGTCTCGTCGATCTTGCTGGCCACGTTCGCCATCGGCGTGGGGACGGTGATCGTGTTCTTGATCTCGGTGGTCGTGTTCTAGGGTGACGCTATGGGACGGATTCCGATCAAGGGCTGGCTGCTGCTCATGCTTGGGGCATCAAGGGCGCCGCTGTCTGCCGAAGAGGCACGTGCCATGCGGAAGTCCAAGACCCCCACAGATGCCGTCGAGAAGAAGACCGTGGTCGTGCCGCCGCCGCGACCAAAAGAGGGCGACGTGACTGGTCCCTCCGAGCAAGACGCCCGGTAGCCGCGAGGACGGTTGGTCCGGCGATCAGATTGTCGGCATGCCCCCGAAACCCCGGCCCGCTCCCGAACGTACCGAAGGGAAGCCGGGCCGGCCGGAGCCTCCAGCAACTGGGGGCCAATGACCCCACCGGGCCCAAACACTGCCACGCCGGAGCATGACAATCCGGGTCGGCACCAATAGACTTGAGGCCCAGCGGGGACCGGGCGTCCGGACCCCCATGCGGCTTGCCATGCCGGCAGGCCGCCCGACAGAACCCGATTCTTGATCTCCGGCCGTACGTCGGCCGGCAAGGCGACTCCGTCCGGAGCGCGACGAGAGAGCCCTTTCGACCAACCAGTCCGAACCAGTTACAGAGAAGGAACCCACTTCCATGGCCGAGAACCCCCAGCAGCAGCAGGTCCAGCTCCGCATCGACGAGAGCAAGATGCAGACCACCTATGCCAACACGATCCGCAGCAGCACGACCAACGACGAGGTCGTGCTCGACTTCGGCATGAACCTGCCCATGCAGGGCAATGACGGCAAGCCCGTGCTCAACTTCAGCGTCGGCAGCCGCATCGTGACCAACTGGGCCGGCGCCAAGCGCCTGGCGATCTCGATGGGCCAGATGGTCCGCCAGTACGAGGAGCGAAATGGCGAGATCCAGATCAACCGCGGCCAGCCCCAGCCCGGCGCCGAGGGCGGCGATGGCCCGCGCCTGAGCGAGTAACCCAGCCGGGGCGCACGCCGCGCCCCGCACGGAGGGCACGAGCCCTCCTCCCCGGAGGCCCGGCGACCGCATGAGCGCCTCGACGTCCGCATCATCCAACCCGTCGCTTCCCGGCAGGTCCTCGCCCGGTGGTTCACCCGCCGAGCGGGTCGCGGCTCCGGGTGCGCCCAGTGCGCACGAAGCCCTGAGCGACTACCTCGATCGGCTGCTCGGACAGCTCTGCGCGCTCTCGCGCGCCCAGGCGGGGTTGGCGTTCATCAAGCCTGGGCAGCAGCGGGCCGGCGGGCTCGCAGCGATGCACGTGCCGGGCGGCGAGCGATTGGCCGAGCAACTCAAGAATGATGCGCAGCTCCTCGCGCGGCTCTCGAAGCTCGCCGATCGAGCGGCCGAACTCGCACAGTCGCAAGCCCGTTCGCAGGTGCAGCCTGAAGCGTTGGCCGAGAGCGTGACCGTCGGCGGTGGAGCGCTCTACCACGCCCAGGCTACGCACCGAGCGACCGCCGTGCCGCTCGTGGCACTTGGCCACGCCGAGGGCGCGTGCGTCGTGCTCACTCCGATGGGCGAGCAGAGCAATGGTCTCGCCGATGGCGCATTGGTCGCGGCCGCGGGCGGATTCGAGGGGTTCCTCTGGAGCCAGCGCGCGATGGCCGAGGCCGAACGCACGGCCCGCCTGCGCGAGACGCTTGAGATGCTGGACGCCGCCCAGCGCGGTGCCTCGGCCAGGAGCATGGCGAGCCTCTTCTGCGACGAGCTCCGCCGGCGGTTCGGCTGCTCGCGCGTCTCGGTCGGGTTGGTGCAGGGCCACGACATCAAGGCCGTCGCCATCAGCGGAGCCGACACCATCGACCGGCGCAATCCGGCGGTCGAGGCGCTCGAGGCCGCGATGGACGAGTGCGCTGATCAGGACATCGAGGTGATGTTCCCTCAGAGCGACGAGCTGGCCCCCGCCGAGCGCCGCGTCGTACGCGCTCATGGCGAGCTCTCTCGGAGCTTCGGCCCTTCGAGCGTCGTAAGCCTGCCGCTGCGCGTGGATGGCGACCTAGTCGGCGTCGCCGTGCTGGAGCGCGACGCCGACGACCCGTTCCCGCCCGGCTCGCTCGGCTTGCTCCGCCTCGTCGCCGAATTTATCGGGCCCGCGGTGTGGACGAGGCGCCTGGCCGACCGAGGCATCCTGGCGGTCTCGCGAGATCGCGTGCGCGACCTGGGCTCGGCGATCGTCGGCCCGCGGCACACGCTGCTGAAGCTGGTCGGCGTGCTGGCGATCCTCGTCTTCGTCGTACTCGCGGCGCTTCCGATCCCCGACGTCGTGGGCGCTGAAGCCGAGACCAAGGCTTCCGTGCAACGGGCCCTGACGCCGCCGTACCAGGGCTTCCTCGCCTGGGTGGGCGTGAAGCCGGGCGACGAGGTCGTCGCCGGCCAGCTCTTGGCGCGAATGGACACGACCGAGCGCGAGGCGCAGCTCACCCAGCTCGACGCCCAGTATGCGGCGCTCCGCACGAACCGCGAGAACGAGCTCTCTCGCGGCCGCATGGAGGAAGCCCAGGTCTTGACCGAGCGGCTGCGCGAGATCGACGCCCAACTGGGCCTGCTCCGCCACCAGATCGACAAGGCACGGATCGTCGCCCCCATCGACGGCCGCGTCGCCGGCTCGGACCTCGAACCCTGGCTCGACGCCCCGATCGCTCCCGATACGCCTCTGCTGCGGATCGTGGGCGACCAGAACGTCGTCGTGCTCCGCGTGCCCGAGCGCGACATCGCCGCGGCGCAGCGCCGGCTCGGCGACGACGCCGAGCTGCTCGACGGGACGTTCGCGGCCCGCGCCCGCCCGGAGCAGCGCCTGCCGATGCGGCTGGTCCGCGTCAATCCGCAGGCCGAGCCGGTCAGCGGCGGCAACGTCTACCTGGTCGAGGCCGAGATCGACGGCCAGGCGCCGGCGTGGCTCAAGCCGGGCATGACTGGCCGCGCCCGCATCCGCGACGGCTGGACCACGCCGCTGGCGCGCCTCGTGCGGCCGCTGGTCGACCGGGCCCAGATGGCCTGGTGGTGGTAGGAGCGCAGCATGGCGGGCCAGCGCGGGCGTGACATCGCCTCGACATTCAGCGACCTGTGGTATCGCATCGGCCCGACCACGCCGCGGCTGAGCGCCCACGCCCGCGTCGTGCGCCAGCACTATGGCCCGACCATCGCCTACATCGTTGAGGACCCAGCCAGCGGCCAGTTCTACCGCATGAGCGAGAGCGCCCACTTCTTCCTGGGCATGCTCGACGGCAAGACGACCGTCGACCAGGCGTGGGAGGCGTGCAACGACCAGCTCGGCGACGCCGCGCCCACGCAGCGCGAGGTGCTCGATCTGCTGAGCCGGCTGCAGCTCTTCGGACTTGTGCTGGGCGAGAGCGCCCTCGACGCGGAGATGCTCGAGCAGCGGCTGGCCAAGGCAAGCCGCCAGCGCACGCAGAAGCGCACCGGCCGCTGGATGTTCCCGCACGTACCCATCGTCAATCCCGAGCCCTGGCTGCGCCGGCACGAGAAGATCTGCCGGGCCCTGTTCAGCCCGGTGGCCGGCGTGAGTTGGGCCATCCTCGTCTCGGTCGCGCTCGTGCTCGTGTTTGCCAATGCCGACCGCTTCGGTGATGCGCTCAACTCCGTTGCGCAGCTCGCGCCCTCCACGCTGATCACCATCGGTCTGATCTTCCTCGGTCTGCGCATCGTCCACGAGCTGGGCCACGCGATGGCATGCAAGGCCTTCGGCGGGCGGAGCACCGAGATCGGCGTCATCCTGATCGCCTACGTGCTGCCATTGCCCTACTGCGAAGCCAGCAGCGCCTGGCGGTTCGCACGGGTCTGGCCCCGGGTCTGCGTGTCGCTGGCCGGCGTGCTGGCCGAGACGGTGATCGCCGCCGTCTGCGCCATCTACTGGGCCATCGGCAGCGACGCGGTGCTGCAGAGCGTCGCGTACCAGGTCATGCTCGTGTCGGGTGTCAGCACGTTCGTCTTCAATCTCAACCCGCTGCTTCGCTACGACGGCTACTACATCCTCAGCGACCTGACTGGCACGCCCAACCTCGCGCAGCGTTCCCGCGAGATGCTGAAGTATCTCATCCAGCGATACCCCTTCGGCCTGAAGGGCGCCCGCGGCCCGGCCATCCGTTCGCTGGGCGAGGGCTGGCTGCTGGCGATCTATGGGCTCTTGGCAACGCCCTACCGCATCTTCGTTGCCGTCGCGATCCTTTTGGTCATCGCCAGCAAGTACCTGACCTTCGGCGTCGCGCTCGCGGTGGCGATGGGGGCGATCTGGCTGGTGTACCCCGTGCTCAAGTCCGCTGGCTTCGTGCTCAGCGACCCGAAGCTCGAGGGTCACCGAGGGCGGGCCATCGCGGTCTCGCTCGCGGCCCTCGCGCTCGTATTCGGACCGATCCTTCTTATCCCGCTCCCGACGCCGACCTATGCGGTCGCGACCGTCGAGCCCGCACGCCTGGACGGCCTCCGGACCCTGGAAGAGGGCACGCTCGCCGAGCTGCTCGTCGAGCCCGGCGATCGCGTCGAAGAAGGCCAGCTCGTCGCGCGGCTCGAGAACGTTGCCCTGAAGAGCGAGCTCGAGGCGGCGCTGGCACGGCAGGAGCAGGCGCGCACGCAGTATCGCGCCTCGCTGCAACGACCGCCCGCCGAGCAGGAGGAGTACCGCCAGGCCATCCGCGTGGTCGATGCCCAGGTGGCTCGGTTGCAGCGGCGGATCGAGCACCTGGACGTCCGTGCACCGGTCGCGGGCGTCGTCTCGCCGATCAGCGGGCAGACGTCGGCGGACCTGCGCTCGGTGATCGGCAGCTTCGTACCCCGCGGGACCGCCCTGGGCATGGTCGTCAGCGAGGACGACCTGCTGGTCCGCGCGATGGTGCCCGACCGCGACCATGCCTTCGTCTTCCGGGGTCAGAGCCAGGAAGACGTGCAAGCCGCCGTCCGCCTTGAGAGCGCGCCGGGGAGAGTGATCCAGGCCGACGTCCGCCGCGTCGCGGCCCTGGGCTCGAAGGAACTCACCAGCGCCTCGCTCGCGGCCGAGGCGGGCGGCGGCGTCACGACCGACCCGCGTGAGAGCGAGCGTTCCATCGCGTTGACGCCCAGCTTCGTCGTCGACCTGACCATGCAGCAGGCAACGCCCGCGGCCGCCCCGGGCGTGCGCGCATCCGTGCGGCTGGAGGGCCCGAGCAGGCCGCTGGGGGCGCGCTGGTGGCGGCGGGCCACGCAGTTCTTCGAAGGACGCTCGTGGTGGTAGGCCAGGCCGCCAGCGGCTCGGGCGCCGACCGACTGTGGCCCGCGCTCGTGCGCGGCGAGCGGCGTGAAGAACCCCTCGAGGGCCTCGACCGCATCGCCGCCAGCATGCAGGGCCGCGTGATCCGTCGGCGCATCTCGGCACAGGAGCGCACGCTCGCCGATGCGATCCTCGAGTCGGCCGCCGCCCTGTCCGACCTGACCGAAGCGGCCCTCGACGAGCGCGTCGTCGCCATCCGCGAGCACGCCCACCGCGTCGCTCGCCAGAACACCGACCTCAGGAGCGACGCGCTCCGCGAGGCCTACGCCGTGGGCGTCGAGGCCGTCCGGCGAACCACCGGGCTGACGCTCTACCCCGAGCAGGTCATGGGGGCGCTCGTGCTGCGGGGCGGGGCCGTCGCCGAGATGGCCACCGGCGAGGGCAAGACGCTCACGGCCATCCTGCCCGCCGCGCTCGCGGGGTGGACGGGCCGGGGCGTGCACGTGGCGACCGTGAACGACTACCTCGCACGGCGAGACGCCGACCTCTGCCGCCGCGCCTATGCCAGGCTGGGCCTGCGCGTGGGCGTGCTGCAAGACGGCATGAAGAAGGCCGATCGCCGTGCGCAGTACGACCTGGACATCACCTACGGCGCCGACAAGCAGTTCATCTTCGACTTCCTCCGCGACCGGTTGGTCCAGCCGCTGGCCCCCAGCGTGACCTCGAGCGTGCTCGACGTGGTCACCAAGGGCGAGCAGGACGACGCGTGGACGGGCGAGGTGGTGCAGCGCGGCCTGCACGCGGCGATCGTCGACGAGGCCGACAGCGTGCTCATCGACGAGGCCGCCACGCCCGCCATCATCGCCCTGCCCGCCGGCGAGGGCGTGGGCGTCGACGCGGCCGAGCGCTACGCCGCGGGCATCGAGCTCGCCCGCGCCCTCGAGCCGGGCCAGCACTACGCCGCCGACGTGCGCACGCACCGCGTGAACCTGACCCGGGCCGGCCGCGAGCGGCTGGCCGAGCTCGTGCAGGACCCCGCCCGCGAGCTGCCGCCCTTCTGGGCCGGTCCGCGCCGGCGCGAGGAGCTCGTCGTCCAGGCGCTCAGCGCCATCGTGCTGCACCGTCGCGACGACGACTACATCGTCCGCACCAACGACAAGGGCCAGCGCGAGGTCGTCATCGTCGACCGCTCGACCGGCCGCGTGCTCGAGGGCCGTCAGTGGCAGCTCGGCCTGCACCAGGCCGTCGAGGTCAAGGAAGGCCTCCAGCCCAGCGAGCGCCGCCACACCGCCGCCCGCGTCAGCTACCAGCGGTACTTCGCACGCTACAAGAGCCTCTCGGGCATGACCGGCACCGGCTGGGAGGTCGCGCCCGAGCTCTGGCGGACGTACGGCCTGCGCGTCGTCCGCGTGCCCACGCACCGGCCGATCGCCCGCGTTCAGGAGCGCGACCGCACGTTCACGACCGAGCAGGCCAAGTTCGACGCCGTCGCCGAGCGCACGCGCGAAGCGCACGACGCGGGCCAGCCCGTGCTCGTGGGCACGCGCTCGGTCCACGACTCCGAACGCGTCGCGCAGCTCCTGGCCGACCGCGGCCTGGCGTGCAAGGTGCTCAACGCCCGCCACGAGGCCGAGGAGGCGGCGATCATCGAAGACGCCGGCAAGGCCGGGGCCATCACCGTGGCGACGAGCATGGCCGGCCGCGGCACCGACATCAAGATCGACGACGACGCCCGCGAGGCCGGCGGCCTACTCGTGCTGGCGGTCGAGCGCCACCACGAGCGCCGCATCGACCGCCAGCTCTTCGGCCGCAGCGGCCGGCAGGGCGACGTCGGCCGGGCCGTTGCGTTCGTCAGCCTCGGGGACGAGATGGTCGTGCGCTACGGCCTCGGCCCGCTGCGCTGGCTCGCGCGCGTCGGCCCCGGGCCGCTCGGACGCACGCTCACACGCCTGCTCGTCCGCCAGGCCCAGGCCGCCGCCACGCGCCGCTGGATGCTGATCCGCGAGGAGGCCGGCCGGATCGACGCGTGGATCGACCTGGCCTTCCACCAGCAGAGCCGCTAGACGACCGGCGCGATGCTCGCGGGCCTACGGGCAGCCCGCGTCGAAGGCGTCCTGGAACGCGAGGAAGTCGAAGAGGGTCAGCGCGCCGTCGCCGTCGAAGTCGGCGATGGGGTCGCCGGCGTCGAAGGCGTCCTGGAACGCCAGGAAGTCGAAGATGGTCAGCGCGCCGTCGGCGTCCAGGTCGGCCGGGCACGCGCACCGGTTGAGCAGCACGCCGAAGGTGCCGCTGCGGAAGATGGTCACGGCCAGGTCGGGGTCGCCGTCGCCGTCCAGATCACCGACCGCGGCGGACCCGGTCCAGCCGCCCGCGTCGTAGGCCATGCTGCGATCGAAGACGCCGCCGCCATCGTTCAGCAGCGCGGTGACGCCCTGCCCGAGGCTCAGGTCGCTGTTCGTCACGAGCAGGTCGTGGTCGCCGTCGCGGTCCAGGTCGGCGATCGCCACGGACCGCGACTCCATGCCCGGGCCGTACGAGACGGCGGGCGCGAACGTGCCGTCGCCGTTGTTGAGCAGCACCATGGTGCCGTCCCTGGAGGTCGTGGCCACGGCCAGGTCGGCGTCGCCATCGTCATCGAGGTCGCCCATCGCCAGGCCGAAGGGCTCGTGGCCCGCAAAGTAGTTCACCGGGGACGCGAGGGTGCCGTCCCCCCGGTTCAGCAGCACGCTCACGCTGTCGAAGAGGCGGGTCCGGTTGGCAACCGCCACGTCGGCGTCGCCGTCGCCATCCAGGTCGCCGATGCAAACCGATATGGGGCCCTGTTCCACGGTGGAGCGCACCTCGGGCGCGAAGGTGGCGTCGCCGTTGTTCATCAGGATGCTGATGTCGTCCCTGCGCGCATTCGTCACGACCAGGTCGCCGTCGCCATCGCCGTCCAGGTCGCCGATCGCGACGGAAGAGGCCCATTCGCCGGCGTCGTAGAGCACGGCGTCCGCGAAGGCGCCGTCGCCCTCGTTGCGCAGCACGGCCACGGCGTCGAGTCCCTGGTCGGCGACGGCCAGGTCGTTGTCGCCGTCGCCGTCGAGATCACCGATCGCCACGGACCGGGGCAGCCACTGCGGGCCGTAGCGTGCCTCGGTCGCGAAGCCGCCCCGGCCGTCGTTGAGCCGCACGCGCACGTCCGGTCCGAAGAAGTCGGACACGACCAGGTCGGCGAGGCCGTCGCCGTCCAGGTCGCCCATCGCCACGAAGATGGGGTCGTCCCCCGCGGCGTACGTGGCCGGGGGCGCGAAGAGCTGCGCGGGGTCGCAGCCCTGGGCGAGCGCGGGCGCGGCGAGCCCGCCGGCCAGCGTGAGGCCGCAGCCGGCCGCCACCGCGGCGGCCCTCGCGTGAACATCATCGAGACGCATGGTGAGGTCCTCCCCTAGAACGGCGTTCCGCGGCGCGCCCGATGGGCACGCGTCCGGCGTTGGTACCCAGCCCGCCCCGGCGGGTTGCACGCCCGGCCCGGCCGCGCCCTAGTGGCGTCCGGCCGCGTCCCCGGGTCCTGCGAGCGTGTCCCTTGGCTCTCCGGCCGTCTCCCCGGGCCGTCCGAGCGTCTCCCCGGGCTCTTCGAGCGTGTCCCCGGGCCCTCCGAGAGCCCGCCCGGAGGGCCCGGGCGCGTCCCCGGGTCTTCCGGGCACGCTCGTTTTCCGGGCCGAGGCCCGCCCACGGGCCGCCAGAGCGGTTTCCCGGGGGCCGGGAACGTCGGCGGGGCCGGTGATCGAGTGGAGTCGCCCCGCGATCGTGCCGACGTTGGGGGTGCGACCCCGGCCGGCCGATCCGGCGGGGCGCGCCGCCGGCGCGTGGGCGCCTGTTGAAACTCCGAGCACGGCGAGGCAGCCCCGATCATGGCCAAGAAGCGAGCAACCGTTCCCAGCGGCGACCGGGCCTCGGTCGCCTTCACCCAGGCGCGTGCCCAGCGGTGGCGCGACCACGCCGCGCTGCTGGGCATCGGCGATGCCGCGGCCGACGCGATGGTCGCCGCGAGCGACGAGGCCGCGGCCGCCCTCAAGGCCCGCGCCGCCGCCGTGCGCGCGGCCGAGGCGGCGACGGTTGCCTGGCACGCCGCGGCGGCCAGGAACCGGGCGCTGGCCCAGGAGCTCGTCCGCACGATCCGCTACGCCGCCATCGGCGGCGAGGACCCCGCCGCCGTCTACGCCGCGGCGATGATCGACCCGCCCAGCGACCGGCGCGAGCTGCCCGAGCCCGCAGTCCCCGAGAAACTCGATATAACATTAGATTCGCAGGGCCGGGCGGTCCTGCGCTTCGACGGCTGCCGCCACGGCGGGACGGTGTGGCGCATCGAGCGACGCACCACCGGCGTGGACGGGACGCAGGGCCCGTGGTCGCTCGCCGGCGTCGTGCTCGCCCGCACCTTCGTCGATGGGGCGACGCCCTCGGGCGTGTCGTCGGTTGCCTACCGCGTGCGGGCCGAGCGGCACAGCGGGGTGAGCGCGTACTCGTCGCCCGCCACGCTGCCGATGGGCGTGCGGCCGGTGCAGGAGGGCGCCGCCGGCGCGATCGCGCCGGCGGGGAAGTTCAGGAAGCACGCGGGATAGCGCGACGCGAGCGCCGGGCGCGGGCTACCAGTGCTGCGCCAGCCGCGCCAGCAGGCGGGCGCTGAAGCCCGTCGGGCCCTTGACGTACGGCCCCTCGTCGCCGTCGACCGCGTGCGTGCCGGCGATGTCGAGGTGGCACCACGGGATCTTCTCGTCGACGAAGTAGCTGAGGAAGGCGGCGCCCTGGATGGGGTGGGCCTTGCGGTTGGGGTTGCTGTTGATGATGTCGGCGATGGGGCTCTTCATCATGTCCTTGTACTCCTTGTGCAAGGGCAGACGCCAGACGCGCTCGCCGCTGGCGTCGCTGGCGGCCTGCACCTTATCGCGGAGCTTGTCATCATCGCACCAGAGGCCCGCGAACGTGGAGCCCAGCGCGACGACGACGCCGCCGGTCAGCGTGGCCACGTCGACGATGGCGGCGGGCTTCTCCTTGTCGCACGCATAGCACAGGCCGTCGGCCAGGACCAATCGACCCTCGGCGTCGGTGTTGGTCACTTCGACCGTAACGCCGTTGCGGAAGGTCAGCACGTCGTCGGGGCGGTAGGCCTCGTCGCTGATGGCGTTCTCGGCCGAGCACAGCAGCGCGACGACGGGGACCTTCGGCTTGATGGTCTTGGCGATGGCGAGCATCGCGCCCATGACGCCGCAGCCGCCGTCCTTGTCGCGCTTCATGCCGACCATGCCGCCGCCGACCTTGATGGACAGGCCGCCCGAGTCGTAGGTCATGGTCTTGCCGACGAGCACGATCGGCTTGGCGGTCTTGCTCGCCTTGGCCGGGCGGTACTCGATGCGGATCAGGTGCGGCTCGTTCTCGCTGGCCTTGCCGACGTTGATGAGCCCCTCCATCTTCTCGCGCTTGAGGGCGTCGCCCTTGAGCGCCGTCACCTTCAGGCCGTGCTTGCTCAGCTTCTTGGCCTCGGCGAACATCCACGCGGGCGTGGCGACGTTGGGCGGCGTCTGGCTCAGCGTGCGGGCGAAGTTGGCGCCTTCGGCCAGCCCGAGGCCGAGCTGGAGGGCCTTGGTGCGCGCGGCCTTGGACTCGATGATCGCGAGCTTCGGCTTGGCGCTCGAGGGGTTCGCCGTGCCGCGGAAGGTCTCGCAACGCCAGCTCAAGAGGCCCAGGCTCTCGCCGACGGCGGCCATCGCGTCGCCCTCGTCCATCTTGGCGGCGGTCAAGGCATCGTCGAGCTCGAACCGAACGCTGGTCGCCTTGGTGGCTGAGAGCTGGCGTCCCGCGGCGGCCACGGCGTTGCGGATCGTGTCGGCCGTCAGCGTCGTGGCGTCGCCCAGCCCGAGCAGCAGCACCCGACCGGCCGGCTTGCCGCCTCCGGGAAAGGCCTGCGCGATCGAGCCCGCCTCGCCCGTCGACTCGGCACGCTTCGCCGCGGCCGCCAGCGACCCGTCGGCGTCCAGCTTCTTGGCGGCCGGGCCGAGGCCCTTGCCCTTGAGCACGCCCACGACGATCGCCTGGGGCTGGCCGGTCTTCTTCACGGTGATCGCGTCGAACATGGTCGTGGGCTCCTCTCTGCCGACGGTGCTGCTGATGCCTGGAAAGGGCCGGAGTGTAGGGAGCACGCCCGGCGCATACGCAAAGCGGGCGTGCGGTCCACGGAGGAACCGCACGCCCGCACCCGAGAAAGGAAGCTCGTCAGGACTTCTCCGCGCTCGGCCGAGCCGAGCTCGATCCACGAAATCGCTTACGGGCAGCCCGCGTCGAACTCGTTGGAGAACGTCAGGAAGTCGAAGATCGTCAGCACGCCGTCCCCGTCGAAGTCGGCGGTCAGGTCGCCGGCGTCGAACAGGTTCGAGAACGTCAGGAAGTCGAAGATCGTCAGGACGCCGTCGCCGTCCAGGTCGGCACGGCAGCCGGCGCTGGCCTCCACGAGCAGCACGTCGTCGATGTAGGTCGGGTTGGCGTTGGGGGCGTACAGATCGAGCACGTCGATCTGGGTCAAGCCGCCGCCAGACACGTTCTCGCTCCAGACCAGGTCTTCGGCGAACGCGACGCCGTTGTAGTAGATGTCGAACGTGTCATTATCGAGGTCGATCTCGGCCCGCAGCTCGACCCACTCGTCGAGGATCAGGTCGGTCGTGTTGCCATCGAACTGGCTCTCGACCGTCAGGTCGATCGTGCCGAGGCGAACCTGCATCGACCAGTTGCTGTCCACCGGACTGGCATCGTTGAACTGGTTGAGGATGATGACGTAGAAGTCGCCGACCGCGGAAGATGACATGAACGTCTGGCAGGAGAACGTCCACTGGCCGCTGGTCGCGATGGGCGTGCCGCCGTCGCGCATGCGATAGATGATGTCCGTTTCGAACTCGTCAGCCAAGAACGAGTTCGAACCCGAGGCGGCCTCAGCGTCGGAGACGAGCGCGTCGATACCGCCGGGCCACAGGTCCCAGCCACCCTGGCCGGCCACGCCCGAACCGGCCGTGTAGTCCTCGAATCCGTCGTTGATCAGCGTCGTCTGGGCCAAAGCCGGTGCGGCGATGCCGCACGCAAGAGCAATAGATATCGCAGTTCGCATGGCGAACCTCCCCTTTGTCGTGTTTCCTTGGAGAGGTCTTCAGCGTCCGCGATCGACGGAATCAAGGCCCTCGACGACGCCGAGCGGGCAGCACGACGTCCGACGAGGGACGCAGCGACGTGCGCCCCGATTCCAACACGATCGACCGACGTTCGGCAACCATACCGACATCTGAACAACTCCCCACGGCGGGACCGAGCATCCCCTTTACCAACCACAGTTTCCACAATCTTGCTCAAGAATCAATAGGTGATAACCCGCGTAGGACCAAAATCGTCGTGGGTGCGGTCGCTGCAACGGCTCCGTCTACACTGCGTACGTTGGCTCGGCCGTCGAGGAGCACCAAGGGGGGCCATGCCCGCGTGGCGGACGACGAGACCCAACTCATCCAGCGCGCCAAGGCCGGCGACGGTGCTGCTGCCGCAGAGATCGTCGAGCGCTTTCAGCATCGGATCTTCACGCTGTGCCTGCGGCTGCTGGGCAATCGGGACGATGCCGAAGAACTCACCCAGGAGACGCTGGTCAAGGCCCTCACGGGGCTCGAGCGGTTCGATGGCAGGGCGTCGCTGTCCACCTGGCTCCACCGGATTGCTACGAACGCCTGTTATTCGCGGATGCGTTCGGATCATGTTCGAAATCGGGGCCGCGTGCCCTGGCCCGAAGACGGGGAACCTGCGGCTGCCTCACGCGTCCAAAGTGGCGACGAGTCCGTCGATGCCGGCCAACGCCGACGCGACGTGGCGGCAGCGCTGGAGGGATTGCAAGCCGAGCACCGCGTGGTGCTCGTGCTCCGCGACGTGCAGGGACTGGAGTACGAACAGTTGGCCGACGTGCTGGGCGTGCCAGTGGGAACCATCAAGAGCCGGCTGTTCCGGGCCAGGGTCGCCCTGCGCGAGTCCATCGAGACGCTGGAGTCTGGTTCGACGGTGCGACGTGACCGCGCAGGCCGGGGAGACCGCTCGTGATGCACGCCGGCTTCGATCCAGATCGTGACGTGCCCGACGGCATGTCCGAGGCCGATCTGCTGGCGTACGTCGAAGCCGATGCAGCGCAGATCTCGGCCGCGCGTCCGGAGTCGATCCTCGGACGCGTTGAGTCGGCACGGCGGAGCGATGCGAGGCTCGCCGCGATGCTCGATGCCATGCGCATCGACCGCGCCGCGATGGGATCGCTCGACGCGCCCGCGCCATCGGAATCGGTCGCGATCGCCGTGCTCGAAGAGCACGAGCGCCAGTCGCTGCTCGCCCTTTCGGACATGGCAACACGCGGGCCCCGCGCGGCTCGCGAGCAAGACGACGAGTCGTTTTCCTTCTCCGCGATGCCGCGCTGGTTCAAGCCCTCGCTCGCCGTCGCCGCAGCGCTGGCTATTGCCTTCGGAGCGTGGCAACTCGGACCGCTGCTGCTTCCCCAGCAGCCGGTGACGCCCGGGCCGGCCGTCGCGATAGAGGACGGCGATACCAACGAGTCGCCTTCCGCGACGCCACCCGACGATCCAATCGCCATCGCGACGATGGAACGACAGGCTCCGATAGCTCCGGGCCCGCAGCCGTTGATCCCATCGGCCGAGCAGGTGCTCGCCGCGCGTCTCGACATGCCCGTATCCGACGCGCTCGAAGTGGCACGCGAGGGCCGTCTGCTCATCTTGGTCGACGTCAAGAAATCGGCCGTGGCGATCGACGCCGCATCGCGACTGGCCGAACGTCCGGTGGACGCGACATGGCGGCTGCGAGACGCCGACGGCGAGCTCATCGCGGCGATGGCCACGCCGGCCCACGCCCGAATCATCGGCCTGGAGGACGCCGGCGACGGACTGCTCGCCGAATCGCGGGGGCCGATTGGCCAGATCGAGGTCGTCATGGCTTCGGCCCCGATGGTCTCGATGGCCGAAGCATCGGCGTCTCCCGCAGCCATGCTCGCGCTTCTCGACGGGCTCGGGCACCTCGGCGAGAGCATCCGCGTCGTAACGCTCGATGAGCCCCTGCCCGGCGCGGGAACCATCGATCCCGCCGCCGATGACTTCAGCGTCCTGTGGTGGAACGACGACCCGGCGACGTGGCAACCCAGAGCGGCGATCCCAGTGCGCTTCGTCGAGTCCCGCTAGCCTGCCGCGAGATACGCGCTGGCACGCCTCGGCCAGCGGTTGCGACGCATCAACTTCGAGATCTGCGGGTCGGCCAGGTACATCCGCACCGCCTCCTCGGGGAGCGACCGCGATTGCTCGCTGGGTGCCGAAGATGGTGCCCGGTCTTCCAATTCTTTCGACGATCCGTGGTAGTGCCCCTCGCAGTACTCGACCGCTCGCGTGACGCGTGCCTTGTCCTTCGACAGGCCCCACGCCTTGAACAGCCGCGTAAAGAACCTGCTCGGGTTCGCCCGGAACTGCTCGAACGTCAACGGCGCGGATGATTCCGACCAGTGTGAGGCGAACGCCTTGTAGTGGTCAAGCTCGAAGTTCGGTCGCAGGGCGTCGGTCCAGCCCCGGGCGTAGAGGCTGTTGAGCCTCGTCAGAGGGTTCCGGGCCAGCCAGACTGCTCGATGCTCGGGAAAGGCGCGCCAGAACTGGGCGGGCGGAGGCCGAAGGTGAGGGTGCTTCACAACGATCGCTTCGCTCCCGTCCGCGATCTCGCCCAGCACGCGCGTTGCGAGTTCGATCGTCGCCGGATCTTCCAGCATGCACTGCCCGGCCAGGTGGGCCTTGACCAGTTCGGCCTGGCTTGCCGGGTAGTTGTATGGCTCGACCGTACGGTCCCAAGGCCCAAGCGGCTCGTCGGCCACCGGCCAGCCCAGAGCGTGCGCGGCGGCGTAGGCCGTGACCGATGAGCCGCTGCGCGGAAGCGAAAAGATCCAATAGGCACGCATGGCTTCAGTTGTAGGCCGCACAGTCGGGAAGCGTGCTCATTGAGTGGCGAGCGTGAGACGGCGACGCAGCAATTGGTCCGCCACGGCTTGGTCGAGTTCGTCGTCGATGTCGACGACGCCGCCGGGCTCGGTCGTGATGGCACGATGGTCCTTGCCAAGGAAGGCATGGGGTTGATTCGTCTCGGCTGCCGCCGCATCAAGTACCGAGCGACGCACCACGATCACGCCACCATCGGGCACGTAGGCAGGCTCCAGGTCCTGCCGCCGGTAGATTCCGCCGAACAGACGATCGCCCTGCCACGGCCGGACGATGCCGGATGCATCGACGCGCGACGTCCAAGTCGGATGATGCTTGCCGACCCGCGCATAGCTCTGCACGCTGTCGCATCCGCTCTCGCGGAACAACTCGATGGCATCAGCAACGAGGCCCGTCGGGCGGACCGGGACGTTCGCGTAGAGGATGACGACGGCTGCATCGTCGGGGACGCGCCCGCTGCCATCGGCGAGCGCCACGGCCGAGCGGGCCGCTGCATCGATCGTGGCGGTGTCGCTGGCAAGCTCGGCTGGCCGAGGCCAGATCTCGATACCGGTCTTCTCGGCAAGTTCGACGATTTCTTGGTCGTCCGTCGAGATGCCAATCCGCGCGAGCGACGGCGTGCTGCGGGCATGTTCGATGGTCCACGCCACGCACGGCTGGCCGGCAATCGTCGCCCGATTCTTGCCCGGGAGGCCCTTGCTCCCACCGCGTGCCAGGATCGCCGCGATCGCCGTATCGCCTTGCTGCTTCGTCATGCGCCACCCCCGACGCTGGCGGCGGACTGCGCTCGGGTCTGACGGTCTTCACGATCCAGCCGCCGCCGTGCAGCGGCGGGCAACGGCAGCGCTGCGAGCCGCCCAGCCCCAGCCGCAGGGTCGGGCACGATCATCGCCGCCCCGAAGCGCATGATCATCTCGGCGTACTGCTCGAGCAGCGTGGGAAGCATCGCGTCGTTGCGGACCAGCCGGGGCACGATCCATGGCGTTGCAAGCCCGCGCGCCGTGTCTGGCAGCAACTCCTCGATCGGCGGCGGGAAGTGGGGGTCGGCCACGTCCACGCTGATGACGTCGACGCCGGCGCGCCGAAGTCGCTCCAACTCCTCGTCGCCCCACGCCAGCGGCGTGCGAACGTGGACCGCGGCAGCGCCATGCCCCCGCAGTTCACCGGCAAGCTCTTGGGCGAACTCCGTGAAGCCGCATCGCTCGCAGTCGAGCGTGATCGCCGCATCGGTCGCGCCCTTGGCGAATGCAAGGACACGCTGCCGAAGATCGTCGTCGGGCTCATCACCCAGCACCGCACGCAGGTGCGTCGGTCGCTGTGGCGCCGACCGGGTGAGGTCAACCAGCATGCTCGTTGCCGAGGCACCACCCGCTGCGCGCTCGAGCGCGGGCAACAGCGCCGCCAGCCGGTCGTGGCTGTCGGGAATCAGACGCCTGCCGAGATCACGGAGCTCGGGATCGACCGTCACGCAGATCTCGCCCGCAATCGGGTCGGGGCGCGGAGCATGGGGCGTGTATGACACCAGCCCGCCGATCGTCGCCACGGGTCCTGCCAGCGGATTCTCGGCGATCTCGGCGACCGCGGGCCTTGCGAGCGCACATGCGGCAAGCCCTGCGGGCGCCTGCGCGAACGCGATATGACGCGCTGCGGGATCCACCAGCAGACGTTCGGCCACGCGATCGGTGATCTCGGCATCCAGCAGGGCCCAATCGCCGCCCAGCACGAGCGCCCCCGGGGCGTCGAGCTCGTCGACGATGGCTAGCGACGACACAGGATCGAACGCCTCGTCGTGCGGCGTGAGCGACGCAAGCCCGCCGCGGAAGCTGGAAGGACTCAACGCCCGTGCCGCGCCGATCGCTCGACGGCGATCGTCGAGGTCCTCGCTCGCTTGACGTACGTCGACGCGCAGTCCCCGAGGTGCCCTCTCGGCCAAGCGTGTTGCGAAGGCGACGTCGGGCGAGATGAGCGTGACGCTCGACACGCGCTCGCATCGTGCCAGGGTCGCCAGCGTGACGTCGAAGATGGACTTTCCGCCGATGACGGGAGCCGATGGGTCGGGTCCTCGAGTTCGATCCTGGTTCAGGCCGCCCGTCGCCGGATCGACCCGGACCAGCGCGGGCAATCGGCCCTGAACGTCTTCGGACATGGAGCAAACCTGGGGCTTGCCGTGCCCGTCCTCGGTTGATCTCAGGAGCGAGGCCATGCGATCGGCGGCGTCTGCGAGCCACGCCAAGTTCTCGGCGTCGCGCTCGATGCGCTGCGACTGCACGTCGCGCTCATCGGCACCCTCGAACTGGATCGCGATGGCCCTGTCCCGCTTGGCTCGACGCAGCCCACCGGTCTGGTTGAGCAGGTGGGTGAGCCAGAACGCGGGCTGCAGCCCCTGCGCCTCGTCACGAACGGCGTGGATCTCGCGCACCTGCTCGTTCATCTCCTGTGCATCGCCGAAGGCATCGAGGGATCGGACCATCTCTTCGGCTCGACGCGACAGCGTGGCTAACGTATCGCAGGTGCTTGCAGCCGATTCAAGAGCTCGATTGACCAGGGCCGCAGCGCTCTCGACCTGCGGATGCGGTGGAAGCGAGACCGGCTGTCCATAGCGATCGATCGCCTCGTCGAGCGCCATCGGCGTCGTGTGGGCCTTGGCCGCCCCGCGGCCGGCGTCGATGACCATCCGGCCTTGCTCTTCATCTTCTGCGAAGGCGTGCTCGAACTGCAGCAGGTACGTATGCAACTGCTCGTCCGTCGCGATCGGCAGGCCTTCCCGGTCGATCGCCTGGCGGAGCATTCGACGGGCCCGTCCGAGCCGCTCGGCCTCCATCATCTCAAGCGTCCGGAACTCGCCCAGCTCGCCCGCCCAGACGCCGTGGATCGCGGCGCCGGCGCCGTAGTACAACCCATCGGTGTACGCGAGATCCTGCCCGACCAGCACGACGGGGTCGCAACCAAGGTATCGCGCGAGGTAGTACGAAAGGTGCGCGACGGTGGCTCCGCCTTGCAGCTTCGCGTGCGATGAGTCACCCAGCACGCGATCGAGCACTTCGTCGGCTGGCATGCGCACCGCCCCGGGCCACGCGCGCAGGATCGCCGGGTTGGCCTTGGGTTCGGCTACCAGCGTGATGCCTTCGACGTCCGACGCGGTAAGCCCCTCGTAAAACCGGCGGCTGATGTCGTGGTGATCGAGCGCCGTGACGAAGTGCGGCTTGATCCCACGCTCGAGCAGCGGCTTGAGCACGGTCTGGGCCGCGATGATGCACGCGCGGTCGCGCACGCCGGGCCTCGCGAGCTCTTCAAAGCTCTCCGCCAGGCTTGGGCCGGCACTGACGACGATCGCAGGCGCGCCCGAGAGCGCATCGGCCAGGTCGTTGATGCCCGGGTTGGACGCGTAGGTCCAGGCGTTGGTCAGCGTGTTCTGTAGCGTCTTTTCGGTCTGCACGAGCTTGGTGACGACCGACGTCTTGGTCGCCGAGATGACCTCGACCAGCCGCTTGCAGAACCGCTCGCCCTCCTCGCCGAGACGGCCCGAGCTGGGTGGGTGGTTCAGGAACCGAACGCCGAGCGCAAGCACGCCCTCGAGCCCCCGCACGCCCGACGAGATCGCGTCGCTGCTCTCGGCCTGGTGCAGCACGACGACGTTTCCGGCCGCAAAGAGCTCGGCGTGGTCGACGCGTTCCAGCACGGCCCGCAGCAGGCCTGCGTCTGGCTCGAAGCAGAACACCAACCCCGCCTGACCGACGCGGCTTGCAATCGCCTCCACGTGGTAGCCAAGCCCGAACCCAGGGACGGCGAACAGCGCCGCCGCAAGCGGATCGGCCTGCTCGGCCAGCCTGTCGGCCTCGCGGAGCGGATGCCTCGCCGATGCCAGCAGCCGCGCCTTGCCCTCGACCTGGATTCGGCAGGTCGGCACGTCGTCGCGAGTCTCGAGGAACTCCGCGTCGGCCCGTGAGGTTGCTTCGGCAACGGCACGAGCCGCTGCCGGCGACGTGCGTGCGAGCGCGCGGAGATTGCGTTCCAGCAGATTTGAGTCGGCAGGCAGGGACATCGGTATCACTCCAGACCGCAAGGTCGTCTGGCCATGCATCGGCGTTCCGAGGGGATACGCTGGAACGTACGGAAGGGCGAGCGATCGCCTCCGACCCGCGAGAATCACGCATGAACGACCTGATCCAGGCGCCCTCGATCCAGCCCCTTCCCTCGCCTCCGCTGCTCGAGCGTTTCCTTTTCGAGCAGCCACTGATGCCCGTGATGGTCCTGGCCGTGATTGCGATCGTGGCCGCCGTCGCGTTCGCAAGGCTCGGCCAGCGCCGCCGCGGTCTCCTGGTTGCCGGCGTGCTCGCCGCGATCGCCGGCGGCGTGTATGTCACGGCCTCCCTGGTCACCACCCAGCGGGAACGCCTGCTCGAGCAGACCGAGGCCCTCATCGGGGCCGCCGCCACGCTCGATATCGCGACGCTCCAGGGCCTGCTGAGCGAGGACGCACGCCTGGCGACCTCCGGGGACATCGCAAGAGTGCTTCCCTCGATCGACGGCCGCGCCGACATCATCGATCAGGCCGAACGCAGCCTCCGAGGCCAAGCCCGGATCAGCGACTGGCAGATCCGCGATCGCCAGGCCACCATCGATGGTCCGAACGTCGGGCGCACCCTCGTCCGCGTGGGCGTCGATGGAGACGCCTTCAGTCGCACCCACTTCTCATGGTGGAGGCTGGACTGGGAAATGGGGCCCGACGGCCAATGGCGGTGCTACGTCGTCGACCCGCGATGGATCCAACTCGTCGGCTCGGCCGACTGAGCCTCAGCGAGAGGGAATGCGAACCAGCACGCTCCGCTGGGCCTGCGCCGCCGAACCCTCGAGCTTGACCGTCCGTTGGGCGCCGTTGAGCAGGTTGTACGGGAACTTCTGCTGCAGGTCGTAGAAGGCAGCGCTCCTTAGCCCGGTCTGCGGATCGACGTCGTCGGCCCGGAACAGCCCAACCGTGACGCTACTGAAATTGGGGCCGTGAAAGTAGAACGCCTGTTCCCCCTCGCTCCGAAGCGTGGCGACCGCCCGTTCGGCGGCCTGGCGAGCCTCGCGACGCTCGGATTCGCTCGGTTGACGCCCGTCGCTCCTTCCATAGCTGCCGATCTGCAGCGTGTACGCGTACTGCGCGCCAAATGCTTGCCGCACGTTCAAGAGGTCGTACTGCGGGTTCGATCCCGGCCTGGGCTGGGGTGGGGTCAGCAGGGCCTGCTCGAACGGCTTGACGTCTTGCCGCTCGATGTTTTGCAGCCGCTCAAGCTCGCTGGCTGCCCTCGGATCCCCCGGGCCTTCGAAGCGCCCGTAGGCGAGCACGATTGCGTCGCCTCGCTCTTCGAGCCGCGCCTCGGTCAGCCCGAACTCGCTCGAGACCCGGCCCAGGGCGAATCGAGCGGCCTGCGGTGCTTCTTCGCCCCGGAACGCGGCCAGCACGATGGTCCAGTCGCCCGCATCCCGACTCGATCCGCCGCCGCCGAACAGCGATCGCCCCTCGTCCGGATCGACGCCCGATGGCTCGGGAGAACCGCCAGCGCACCCGCCGATGGCCACCACGAGCCCGCCCAGCAGCACCGCCGCCGCAAGCGTTCCAGCCCGGAAAGAAGGCTCGCGACGAATGCCCGTACTTTTACCTATCATGCAGCACCCTAAATCAAAATAATTTGCGTCCGCGTTCGATACACCGGTCCCGCCTGAGCGGCCTCCAGGGGCGTCGGACCCCGCCTTACGGCACGATGGAGGCGACTTGAGACATTCTTGGCAGGCACGTCGAACTTTGTAGCGGTGAGAACGACTCGGACGATAGTGATGCCGTCCCAGGGATGGGACGATGGACGGAGAGAGCGGTGGTCGGGCGACGAGGGAACCGTCGCTCAAGCGCGAGACAGGGACGTCAAGTTCGGGGGGCTGCGTAGCCATCCGGCGCTGTGTCGTTGGCCGCCGCGAGAAGAGAGAGGGGTCGGATCGTTGATGCGTTCGAGAGATTCAGTCCGGAGACAACACCCCATGTCAGACATCGGCCACGTCCATTCGGGAGGTCATGCTCGCGACATCCAGCCGCGGCCGGCCGGCAGACCGCCCGCCGGCACCACGGAGCAGCCCGGTCGCGCTGCTGGCGCACCACGCCGCCAGCCCGACCGCGTCGATCTGTCGCCGCAGGCCCGGGCCGGCCGTGATGCCGGCGAGATCCGCGCCGACCTGGTCATCCGCGTCCGCGAAGAGATCGTTCGCGGGGTCTACGAGACCAGCGAGAAGCTCGACTCGGCAGTCGATGCATTGATTGATGACGCACGCAGGTCTGGCTGATCCGATTCACCGAGCTGCCTGCACGCGACGAAAGACTTTGGATTGGAGAGAGAGCGCGGCGCTGCGATGCCTTAGGGTGTCTCGGCGTCGTGCTTTTTCGTGCTCTCGGCTTCTTCGGCAGCGGGCGGATCCGCGAGCGAATCGATCGCACTGATGACCTGCGATACCGCTCTGGCGAACCGATCTCGATCGATGGTCTCCAGCGTGTCGTTGGCGGTGTGGTAGTTCGGGTTGCGGAAGTTGGCCGTGTCGGTCAGCATCGCGCCGGGCCAGCCGCGGATCAGGAACTCGGCGTGGTCCGATCGCATGAGGTCGGGCGGGGGCACGACGAAGAAATCGATCGCCAGCACGCCGGCTTCGGGTTCGGCCTCTAGCATCGCGGCCGCCAGGGCCTGCGTGAACGGCTGGTGACGCCTGACCCCGAGGATCGCGAGAAAGTCGCCGCGATCCGGCGGCCGGAACCCCTCCATCGGTGGCAGCGGCGACCGCTGGCTCCCGGGCTCGTCGCTGTAGTAGCCAAGCATCTCGAGCGAGATCGCGCCGTAGATCGAGAGCTCTCCGCGGTCGACCGCGGGCTCGAGGTGCTCGACCACGTGCTCGCGCGCGCCGATGAGCCCGGTCTCTTCGAGGGTCGTGAACAGCAGCCGGATGCTCCGCTGCCGGGGACGATCATGCAGCAGCCGCGCGGCCTCGAGCAGCGCGACGACGCCCGTCCCGTTGTCGTCGGCTCCGGGGCTGCCGAAGTACGCGTCCGTGTGCGCCATGACCACGAGCCACTCGGACGCAAGCTCGCCCTCACCCGGTAGATCAACCCAGATGTTCCGCGGCGTCGGTGCCTCCTCGGGGGTGATCTGCGCCAGACGCTCCGGCAAGGTCACTTCCTGGGTCTGGGGCTCGAGGCCCATCGCCCGGAGCTTGCCGAGCACGAGTTCCTCGGTGTCGCGCAGGCCCTGTGCGTCCTCGGGCGTGCGATAGCCGGCCCGCTGGGTGGGCAGCTCGGCGAGCAGCGCCATCACCGCGTCCGCGGCCACCTCGTGCCAGCGAGCCTCGGCGGGCTGGGCCTGTTGGCCATCCTGGGCCCGAAGCGGCTCCGCGAGCATCAGGACGCCCAAGAGCGTGGTCGTGGCGATGGAGAGCTTCCGAATCATGGCGTGAGCTCCTGCGGATCTTCGGACCTTGGTGGCGAAGAAAGTGTGCAATCTCGGGTCGATGCGGGTGGAACGGGCCGAAGCCCGCGCCCGGCCATCGTAGAATCGGCCGATTCACGGAGGTTTCGATGACCAGACTTGGCTCGGCGGTGTTCCTGCTCGGTTCACTCTCGCTCGCGGCGCCCGCGTCGGCGCAGCTGCGTGTCACGACGTGGAACCTGACCAACTTCAACGGCTCCGACGCCGGCCGCAACGACGACCTGCGCACCGCCCTGTTCGATGAGTTCGAAGGCCGCTCACTCCGGCCCGACGTCTTGGTCTTCCAAGAGATCACCGGCGCCTCGGCGGCCAGTCGCCTTCCGGGAATCTTGAACGCTGACCCGCGTGGTGGGCAGGATTGGGCCCTGGCCACGTTCATCGACGGCCCGACGACCGACAGCGCGCTGGCGTACCGCACGTCCCGCGTCTCGGTGCGCGACGTCGTCGTGGCCTCGCTCGGCGGTGGGCCGCCGCGCCCGCCGCGTAACACCATGCGCTACGACCTTGCGCTCGTCGGCTACGACGCTCCGGTCCTGAGCGTCTACAGCACGCACATGAAGGCCGGCACATCAGGCACCGACCGCGACCGCCGCGAGGTCGAAGCGCAGGCCATCCGTGCCGACGCCGAGGACCTACCCGAGGGCACCCACGTCATGCTGCTGGGCGACCTCAACATCCGTAGTTCGAACGAGGACGCCTACGAATCCTTGATCGAGAGCCGCCCGGACAACAACGGCCGCTTCTTCGACCCCATCGCCAGCCCGGGCTCTTGGAACGACAGTTCGCTGTTCCGCTTCATCCACACGCAGGACCCCGTCTCGCAGATGGACGATCGCTTCGACTTCATCATGGTCAACGACGACCTGTTCGATGGCGACGGCCTCGAGTACGTCGGCGACGTCACTCGGGCGTTCAGCCGCACGACGTTCGACGATCCAAACCACAGCTACCGAACGTGGGGCAACGACGGTACGTCCTTCAACGACCCCATCAGCCTGAGCAACGACATGGTGGGCCCGACCATCGCCCGCGCCCTGCGCGATGCGCCCGGTGGATCGCTCGGCCATCTACCGGTGTTCGTCGACCTGCTCGTTCCGGCCAAGATCGGGACGCTCGCCTCGCTCAACTTTGGTGAGGTCGACGTGGGCGAGGAGGTCACGCTCGACCTGCCCGTTGGCAACCTCGGCAGCGTCGCGTTGTGGACTGCAGACGGCATCCAGCCGCTGCGATTCACGGTTATCGCGCCGCCGCCGTTTGACACGCCGCTGGACCTGTTCGAAGTCCCCGCTGGCTCGCCTACCGAGTTCGTGCCCATCACGCTGCGCGCGACCTCGCCGGGCGACCTGGACACCGAATTACGCATCCTGAGCAACGACCCCGATCGGCCCGAGGCCGTCGTCCGCCTGACCGCGACGGTCGTGGGGGGCGCCTGCCGTGCCGACTTCGATGGGAACGGCCGCCTGGACATCTTCGACTTCCTCGCCTTCCAGAACGCGTTCGCTTCCGGCGACCTTGCGGCTGATTTCGACGGCGATGGGGCGTTGACGTTGTTCGACTTCCTGGCGTTCCAGAACGAATTCGGAGCGGGGTGCTAGCGTTCGAAGCCGCGTAGCTCGAAGGGGGTCTGAGTTATGAAGGTACTGACGCTGTTTGCAGTGGCGGGCCTGTGTGCTGCGGCAGTCGCCCAAGATGCGGAACTCGTCCGCCGTGCGGTGCTCGAAACGCACAACATTCCTCACGGCGACCTTCCCCGCCAGCGGCAGATCCATTCAGCGACCATCACAGAGGCTAACGACGGCACGCTGCTGGCAGCATGGTTCGGCGGCAGCCGCGAGGGCCGGGCAGACGTGGATATCTGGGTCGCCCGCAAGCCGATCGATGGCCCGTGGGCGGCGCCCACCGTTGCCGACGATGGTGTGTGCACCATCACTGGGCGCGACGGCCAAGAGCGGGGCATTGAGTACGCGTGCTGGAACCCGGTGCTGTTCACCGATCCCGATTCGGGCCGCATCTATCTGTGGTTCAAGATCACGGGCGAGACCGATCTGCCTGGGTACAAGAACTGGTGGGGCGCGGTGCGCACCAGCGACGATCACGGCCGGACGTGGTCGGAACGAATCTGGTTGCCCGAGATCAAGGAAGAGCAACGGCATGCGGTGTTCGAGCCATACGCCAACCGCGCGATCGGGCCGGTGAAGAACCGGCCCATCGTGATGCCGAACGGAGATCTCTTGTGCGCGTCGAGCACCGAGTCGCCCGTCGGCTGGCGTATCCACTTCGAGCGGTACCGGGCGGGGGACTGGACGGGCCAACAGCACGGCGTCGAGATCATCGGGCCGTTGCTGGAAGCGGATGCGAACGCTCCGCGTGGACCGGGCAACGCCCACGCCATCCAGCCCAGCTTCATCGTGCTCTCGCCCGAGATGGAACACCTGGCCGTCTTCGCACGCGAGAGCGCTTGGAGCGAATCACGCGATGGAGGTACCACCTGGTCGCCAATCGAGCGTGCACCCATCAATACCAAGGCGGGGTCGCACGCGATGACGACCTCCGGCGGCGTGCACCTCCTGGCCTATAACCCGCCGCCAAGCCGCCGGCCGCTCTCGCTCGCTCGATCGTTCGATGGCCAGCGATGGGAGGTGCTGATCGAGGACGTCTCGCAGAATCGAGACCAGGCCGATTACCCGACCATCATGCAGGGTGCCGACGGTCGCATCCACATCGTCCACAGCCACGGCCGCGAGCACGTCCGACACATCGTGCTCGATCGCAGCGTGGTGGAGACAAGCAACGAGCAGTAAAGCCAGTCAGCCAGCCGTCGACACGGCCCCGCCGCCCTTAAAGATCCGTCGGATCAGCCCATACAGCACCGGGATGAACAGCACGCCGACGGCGGTCGCCAGCACCATGCCGCCGAAGACGGCCGTGCCGATGGCCTGGCGGCTGTTGGCGCCCGCGCCGCTGGCGATCAGCAGCGGGGCCGTGCCCAACACGAACGACAACGCGGTCATGAGGATCGGACGAAGCCGTAGCCTGCTCGCCTCGATCGTCGCGTCGGTCACGGACCTGGCTTCCTTCTTGCCGTCGCCACGCCTGAGTTGCTCGGCGAACTCGACGACCAGGATGGCGTTTTTGCACACCAGCGCGACCAGGAGCACGAGGCCGATCTGCGTGTACACGTTGTTGTCCATGCCGCGCAGCACGGTCGCCAGGAGCGCGCCGAGGATCCCGATCGGGATCGTCGCCATAATCGTGATCGGCAGGATCCAACTCTCGTACTGCGCCGCTAGGAACAAGTACACGAAGACGATCGCCAGCGCGAACACGATCGGGGCGAGGTTCCCAGACTCCTTCTGCTGGTAGGCCGTGCCGGTCCATTCGTAGCCGAAGCCCGATGGCAGCGTCGCCGTCGTGAGAGATTCCATCTCACGCATCGCTTGCCCGGTGCTCACGCCCGTGGCCGGGTCGGCCGTGATGCGAGCCGATGGATACAGGTTGTAGCGGTAGATGGTTGCGGGCCCCACGGTCTCGCGCAGGGTCGCCACCGACGAGAGCGGCAGCGTCGCGCCATCGCGGTTGCGTACCTTGAGCAAGAGCACGTCGCCGGGGTCTTGCCGGAACGCCGGCTCGCTCTGCACGCGGACCTGGTAGGTGCGGCCGAAGGCGTTGAAGTCGTTGACGTAGGCCGAGCCCATGTTGCCCGACAGCGTCGTAAAGATGGTGTCCAGCGAGACACCCAACTCCTGGGCTTTCGTGCGATCGAGGTCGAGGAAGAGCTGGGGCGTGCGGGCGCTGTAGCCGGTAAAGACGTTCTGCAGCCGGCCCGTCTCGCTGGCCCGCGCGATCACGTCGCCGCTGACGTCCTCCAGCACGTCGAGCCCGAGCCCCGCACGATCCTGGATCTGGATTTCGAAGCCGCCGGCCGAGCCCAGGCCCTGGATCGAGGGCGGACGGAACGGAAAGATCATTGCCTCGGGAATGGCGCGCAGCCGTGGCGTCAGGTCGGCCAAGATGCCCTCGATGCGCAGCGTCGCTGTTTCGCGCTCTTCCCATGGGTCAAGGATGACGACGCACGTTCCGCTGTTGGACTCGGCGGCGTTGGTCAGCAGCGAGAATCCGCCGATGCTGACGACACCCGCGACGCCGGGCGTGTCTTGCAGCTCCGCCTCGACTTTCCTGAGGACGTCGTCGGTTCTCGCGACCTTGGCCGCCGGCGGCAGGCTCACGTTGACGAAGAAGTACTTCTGGTCTTCGAGTGGGATGAAGCCCGTAGGCGTCGATCGTACGAGGAACACCACCGCCACCACCATGCCCGCAAATGCAATGACCGCGAGGAAGGAAAGCCGCAGCGCCTTGGTGACGGTCCACCCGTACATATCCGTGAGCTTGTCCATGCCGGCGTTGAACGCGCGGAACGCGATGAAGGGCTTTCGCGTCCGCTTGCGGAGCAAGACGCCGCAAAGGGCAGGGCTGAGCGTGAGCGCGTTGACGCTCGAGAGAACCGTGGCGACCGAGAGCGTCACGCCGAACTGGCGGTACAGCTCACCCGTGATGCCGGGAAGTACTGCCGTGGGAACGAACACGGCCAACAGCACCAGCGTCGTCGCGATGACCGGGCCGGTAATCTCCTGCATCGATCGCTTGGCGGCGGACTTGGAGTCAAGGCCCTCTTCCTCGACCAGGCGTGACGTGTTCTCGACCACCACGATCGCGTCGTCGACCACGATGCCGATCGCCAGGACGAGGCCGAAGAGCGTCAGCATGTTCATGCTGAAGTCCAGCGCAAGCAGCACGGCGAGCGTGCCGACGATCGAGACCGGGATGGCCGCACCGGGGATGAGCGTTGCCCGGAAGTCCTGCAAGAACACGAACACGGTTAAGAACACCAACACCGACGCGATCACGAGAGTGATGACGACTTCCTTGATCGAGGCGCCGACGAAGTCGGTAAAGTCGTAAAAGACCGGTGACTCAAAGCCCTCTGGAAAGTCTGCCGACAGTTCGTCGAGCGCCTCGCGAACACCCTTGGAGACTTCCAGGGCGTTCGAGCCCGGAAGCTGGTACAGGCCGATGACCGGTGCCTCCATCCCGTTGAAGCGTCCGAAGCTGTCGTAGCTCTGGCTGCCCAGTTCGAGCCTCGCGATGTCTCTGAGGCGGATCTCGCGCTGCTCTTCATCGACACGCAGGATGATGTCGCCGAACTCTTCGGCGGTGCGAAGTCGGCCCTGCGTGGTGATCGTGAGCTGAAAGCCCGAGTCATCGGCGGTTGGACGTTGACCGATCTTGCCGGCGGCCACCTGCACGTTCTGCTCGCGCATTGCGCCGATGACCTCGGCCGTCGTTAGGTCGCGCGCCGCCAGCTGCTGCGGATCGAGCCACACGCGCATCGCGTAGTCCTGGGCGCCGAAGATGGTCACCGAGCCCACGCCTGGCACGCGGGCGAGCCTGTCGACCATGAAGATGCGGGCGTAGTTGCTGAGGTACAGCTGATCGAATCGGCCGTCGGGCGAATGCGGCGCGATCACCATCAGCAGGCTGGTCGACTGCTTGCTCGTCGTCACGCCCTGGGCCCGCACCGGCTCGGGCAACCGAGGCTCGGCCGCCGTCACGCGGTTCTGGACGCGCACCGACGCCATGTCGACGTCGGCGCCAGACCGCAGCGTCACCGTCAGCGTGTACGATCCGTCGTCGGCTGCGATCGAGGACATGTAGATCATGTCCTCGACACCGTTGACCTGCTGCTCGATGGGCGCGGCGACCGTCTCGGCCACGGTCTTGGCGTCGGCGCCCGGATACACCGCCGTCACGCGCACGGTCGGCGGCGCGACCTCGGGATACTGCTCGACGGGCAGCACGAACGTCGACAGTGCGCCCGCCAGCACCATCACGATCGCAACAACGGCGGCAAAGATCGGTCGGTCGATGAAGAACTTCGAGATCACGACCCGGGCTCCGGATCGCCAGCAGCAGCTTCGTCCGCAGCATCCGAACCACTCCCAGAAGCCGCATCGGTCCCATCCTGAGACTGACCAAACGGCTTGGGCGACACCGGCGCACCCGGGCGCGCCTTCTGCAAGCCACGAACGATGTACGTCTCGCCGGGCTGCAATCCCTCGAGTACGACGATCGTGCCGTCGTCCTGTCGCTCGCCGAGCGATACCGGTCGGCGCTCGACCACGTTGCTTTCACCGACGATCAGAAGGTACTTGCCTTCCAGGCCCGTGCCCACCGCTTCCTCGACGACGCAGAGTGCATCCTCGCGTTCCTGCCATGGCACGCGGATCCGCGCGAACAAGCCCGGGTAGAGCTTGCCGGTCGGGTTCTCGAGCTCGGCACGCACGAGCAACGTGCCAGTCGATCCGTCCAGCTGGTTGTCCACGAAATCGACCTGGCCCTCGTGCGGGTAATCTTCCTCGTCGGCAAGCGCCAGCTCGATGGGCGGGTAACTCGGCCCAGCCTCGCCACGATCGCCCTGATCCAGATACTGCAGCGCAATCGCCTCGCTGACGTCGAAGCTCACGTGGATCGGATCCATGGTGACGACGGTGGCCAGCAGCGTGGCTTCACCCCCGCCAGCGAGCTGCGCCCCCACCAGGTTGCCGCGATCAACAAAGTGACGATCGATGCGTCCGGTGATGGGCGAGGTCACGTCGGTGTACGAGAGGTCCAACTCGGCTGACTTCAGCGCTTCGTTGGCTGCGTACACGTCGGCCTCGGCCTGACGCAGCTTGGCCCGCTCCTCGAACAATTCCAACTCATTGGCTGCGCCGCTCTCAAAGGCATTCTCGAGCCGCTGGAAGCGTACATCGGCCAGCTCGCGGGCCGCCTCTGCCCGCTCGAGCGACGCCTTGGCCTGGCCGACGGCGAGTTCATAGGGAGCCTTTTCGATGGTGAACAGCACGTCGCCGGCTTCGACGTTGCTGCTTTCCTGAAAGTGGATGGTCTCGAGTACCCCGCCAACGCGAGCACGGATCTGCACGAAATCCACCGGCTCGAGCGTCCCGGTATAGAAGAAGTACTCCGTGATCGTGCGCTGCGTTGGTGACGCTACCTCGACCACGGGTGGGGGCGGTTGCTGGGACGCTTCGGAGCGATCGCAGCCGAAGTTCAAAGAGACGACCAGAGACGCGGTCGCGGCGGCTGCGCTGGCCACCAGTGCTCGGGTCGCACCAGACGTGCGTACCCGACGAGTGATTGGTCTTGCCACGGGTGTCCCCTTGCCAGAGCGCGATCAATATGGATCGTGGCCGATGCTAGCCGCTCGTCCGTTTCGGCAAGCAATGGAAAAACCCGCTCGTGAGCGGGTTCGGAAAGGATCTGGGGATCGGGTCAGGCCCCGGCTGGCCTCGCGTGCCCGGCCAGTACTTCGAGCAACTCTCGATTGATGTCTCGCACGCCTTCGAAGGTGCGGCGTGCGGCGGCGATCACGCGCTGACGGCAGTCGCCACTCAAATCGAGGGTGTCCAGACGGCTCTTGAAGCGGGCCCAGGTCTCGCGTTGGGCGGGGCCATAGCTATTTAGGTAGCGCAGTCCATCCCCCTCGAGGCCCAGAGCGGGACCGATCTTCTTGGCGATGAATCCGTTGCCGTTCGTCGAGCCCTCGAGGACGTACTGGACGCCGATGAGCGCCGTCGGGTGCTCGCGGGCGGTGTCCTCGATCCAGCCCATGAAGCTATGCGTTGCAGGCACGGGCTCGACGTCCGCCGGGTCGACCGAGAGGAACGCCAGGTCGGCCTCGAGCTTGCCGGTGTGATGCAGGTCTTCGCTGTTGAGCGCCTTGACCTGCTCGCACGGCGCGCCGTCGAGGCAGCCCTCGAGCGTTCGATGCACGAGGTAGAGCTGGCCCAGGTGGGCGGCGTACTCGTGCTTGCCGAGCTCGCCCTTAACCAGCCGCTTCTGGAGGTCGCCGCTCTCGGCCTGCTGGTGCAGGTCCCAGGTGCTGTCCTTCAGCGTGGCGGCGAACCCAGTGGCGGCCTCGGCGTTGCCCGTGTGCGTGGTTGGGTGTTGCATGCGTGACTGGCTCCTATGGAGGCGGATCGTAGGGGCTCAGCCCGCGTCGAAGGCGTTCTGGAAGGCCAGGAAGTCGAAGATGTCCAGCGTGCAGTCGCCGTCGAAGTCGGCCAGGGGGTCGCCCGCGTCGAAGGCGTTCTGGAAGGCCAGGAAGTCGAAGATGTCGAGGGCGCCGTCGCCGGTCAGGTCGGCGTCGTCGATCGCGATCACGGTCAGCTCGAGCCGCGGCGAGTAGCCCAGGATGGGGCTGATGGCGTTCTCCTTCGTAAAGAACGAGGGATACTCGGTCGAGCCCAGCTCGGCGCTGTGCATGCTCGTTACCGTCAGGTTGACCTTGCCCGCGTCCAGCGATGCATCGAAGAACGCCGCGGCTCCGGGCGCACACGTGTCGATGTCGAACGTAAAGACGGTCTCGGCGGGCACGAGCTCGCCCACGGCTACGTCGTTGGTCTTGCCGATGGCCAGCGGCGTGCTCTCGATCCGCTCGCGCACCTGGCGCGAGAGGTCGACCACGTCATCGACGCCCGCGTAGAACGCAGCGAACGCGTTGCGGGCGCCCTCGGCCGGCGGCACCGTGGGGAAGCCGCCGAACTCGCTGGTCTCCTGCCAGCTTTCGATCGTGAATCCGTTGCGATAGCCCGTGGCGTACAGCTCGATGGGCCGTCCTGGCGTCGCGTCGTCGACGTAGTCGGGGTCATCGATCGGGAAGAAGCTGGCCAGTGGGTCCGCCGAATCGTCGTAGACGAACTGCAGGTCGTTGTCGATCACCAGCGTCACGCGCGCCGACACGACGCGGAACGCGCCCGCGCCGAGGCCCGTGGGGATCTCGCCCGCGGTGTCGAATCCGATGACGAACTGCGCGTCGCGATCATCGAAGCCCTCGATGCCCGTGGCCCCGAAGATGCTGGCGTTTGTCCGCGTGCCCGGCGTGGCGCTGAACGGGTAGTTCCAGCGGTCGCGGGCCGGCTCGTCGAAGGACAGCGAGGTCGGGCCGCTCTGGGCCAGCGTGGAGCCGGCGAGTGCGAGCAGGGCGGCGGGGGCGATGGCAGCACGTGGCATGGGCGGGCCTCCTGGATAGCCGGACTTGAGATTCAGCCCGGAATGTTGTTGCGATTGAGTCTCAGTTGCGTAGTATTGGGCTTGCCTCGCTGTCGGTCAAGAATAATTCTGGTTTGACAGGAATCATCCTCAGAGCTATGGCACATGTCCGCCGTCACAACGTCGCCTTCACGCTGATCGAGTTGCTCGTGGTCATCGCCATCATCGCGGTCCTGATCGGCATCCTGCTGCCGAGCCTCGGCGCCGCCCGCGGTCTGGCCAAGTCGACCCGCGAGCTGGCGGCGGCCCAGCAGACCATGATCGCCTTCCAGCTCTACGCCCAGGACAACGACGGCCGACTGCTGCCCGGCATGCCCGAGGTCGGCGACGTGCGAGGCCGCGACGCGCCGCTGGACGACCGCGGCGAGCCCATCACCGATCCACGCATCGCCCAGCGCTACCCCTGGCGGCTGGCTCCCTACCTCGACTACGACTTCCGCGGTCTCTACGACGATGCGGCCCTAGCGACCCTTCGAGGACGTCGAGCCGACTTCCAGTACGTCGTGAGCCTCTACCCGAGCCTGGGCATGAACGTGGCCTACGTCGGCGGCAGCGTCAATCACCTTGGCGACCGAACGAGCCAGCGCGTCTTCGGCAAGGTGTTCCTCGAGCGAGACGATCAGGCGACGAGGCCGACCGAGGTCATCGCCTTCGCCTCGGCCCGGTTCCGGGGCCCGGGCACGATCGAGGAGCTGCCCGACCCCGAAGGCTTCTTCCGCGTCGAGGCCCCGACGTTCGGCGCCGGCTGGCAAGAGAGCTACGACGACCGCGCCACCAATCCCGGCCTGAACAGCGGCTTCGTCAGCCTGCGGCATCCCGGTGGCAGCGGCGGGAAGGCCGTGGCGGCGATGCTCGACGGCCACGCCGAGGTGCTGGGCTGGCAGGAGCTCCGCGACATGCGGCGGTGGGCCGATCAGGCGACGAGTGCGGATTGGCAGCCCGAGCCGCGGTAGGCACACGTGCTTTCGACCCGCTGTTTCGAAATAGCTTGCTTACATTCAGGCACTTTCCGTTACCATGATGAGCACGGCCGATTCACCCTGCCTAAACGTGGCAGGCGGCTACATTGGGAGGTGCGGCGATGAGGGCGATGCACGGTCGGGTCGGACTGGCCGCTCGGTCCTTGCTTGCGATCACGTGTGGTTGCGGGGCATCAGTTGCTCTGGCGCAGACACCCGTCGGCGGCCCGATTCTCGACGATGTGACGTGGACCGCCGCTGGCAGTCCGTACCAGGTCGTCAGCAACATCATCGTGGGCGACGACGCCACGCTGACGATCGAACCGGGCGTCACCGTGGAGTTCGACGACGACTTGGGTATAGAAATTGGGTCGGCCTCGTTTGGTACCGGCACGCTTATCGCCCGCGGCGCCGTCAGCGACCCGATCGTCTTCAGATCGAGCGCGCCCGATCCCGCGCCTGGTCAGTGGCGGGGCGTCTTGTTGACGCAGTTCGCCGTTGATGGGCAGATCGACCCGGATACAGGGGCCTATCTCAGCGGGTCGATCGTGGAGCAGGCGGAGTTCACCTTCGCCAACAACGCGCTCCGATTCGAGAGGGGTGTGGCCGTCGTGCGGGACACCGAGATGCGCGATTGCAGGTTCGCTATCGGCGCCACTCTCGATGTGGAGCAGCAACTCCACATCACCGATGTCCAATCGCGTGACGGCCTCCAGGGCATTCAGATCAATCGTGGACGAGGGCACGTCCTGACCAGGGTGAACATTTCCGGTGGCAGTATCATGCTGTTTATCTCAGATGCGCCGGACGTGACCATTCGTGGCGGGCTACTGGAAGGCGCGACATCCGTAGGGCTAAGTACGAATCGCACAGATCGCCTCAAGGTCGAGGCGGTTCAATTCGATGGCAATCCTGCCAGGGGCATGAACATAATCGACAGCGAGGATGTTGAGATCCGCGAGTGTCTATTCATCGACAATGGAGATAGCGGTGCGGTCATGTCCGATGTCCCGCGGCTGCAAATCATCGATTGCGAGTTCCGTGGCAATGTGTCTCCTGGAACTGGTTTTCCTGCCGCCGCTGGCCTTTCGATCTTCAGGGGCGAAGACGCGATCATTGAGGGATGCGTGTTTGAAGCGAATGACACGCAGCAGCAACTACTTCCCCGAGGCGGTACGCTCATGCTGCGGCTCAGCGCGCGAGTCACAGTGACGGACGTGGACTTCATCCGCAACGAATCCCGGGTTGATGGCGGGGCCGCATTCATCGAAGAATCCCCCGGTGCTGTGTTCTCGAATGTACGCTTCACGGGCAACCTCTCGGCAGAGCGCGGTGGGGCGGTCTACGTTCTCGAGAGCCCGGACGTGGCGTTCGAGGCCAGCACCTTCGAGAGCAACACGGCCAGCGACGGGGGTGGTGTGTTCGTCGATGCCGGTTCGACGGGCATCAGCTTCGCAGGCGATCCGGATGCCCGCCGGTTCAACGTGTTCGCCGACAACGTGGCCGATCGTGGCCAGGACATCTTCAATGGACTTCCGTTCGACGTCCTCGTTTCTGGAGACGTCGATGCCAGCAACGTTTGCTGGGGTACGCTGGTGCAGTTCGAGGTGCAGCAGCGCATCTGGGATGGCTTCGACGATCCGCTCCTGGGGTTTATCGTCGCAAACCCGCTGGCCGACTGCACGGCATGCCGTGCCGATATCGATGGCGATGGCGAGCTCACGATCTTCGACTTCCTTGGCTTCCAGAACGCCTTCGATGCCGGCGACATCTCGGTAGCCGACTTCGATGGCGATGGGGCGCTCACGATCTTCGACTTCCTCGCCTTCCAGAACGAGTTCGACGCGGGGTGTGGGTAGCCAGGCGGGCCCGGGCCATCGACCATACCATCACGGCCCATGCCCGAGACCTCGAACAAGATCGACCTGCTCGACGAGCTCCGCTGGCGGGGCCTGCTCCACCAGTGCACCGACGAGGAGGGGCTCGCCGAGCACCTGAACGAAGGCCCACGCCGGATCTACTGCGGATTCGATCCGACCGCCGACTCGCTGACCATCGGTAACCTCGTGCCCATCATGACCCTGGTCCACGTGGCCAGGGCCGGGCACGAGCCGATCGTCGTCATGGGCGGGGGCACGGGGCTGGTTGGCGATCCCTCGGGCAAGAGCGCCGAGCGGAGCCTTATCAGCCGCGAGGGCATCGAGGGCAACGTGGGTGCCCAGCGGCCGATCTTCGGCAGCGTGTTTGCCGGCGCAGGCCTTGCCGAGCCGCCCATCCTGAACAATCTCGAGTGGCTGGGCAAGGTCAGCTTCCTCGACGCCCTGCGCGACGTGGGCAAGCACTTCAGCGTCAACCAGATGATCCAACGCGACTCGGTCCGCGACCGGCTGCACGGCCGCGAGCAGGGCATCAGCTACACCGAGTTCAGCTACATGATCCTCCAGGCCCTCGACTTCGCCCACCTCCACCTGACGAAGAAGGTCACCGTCCAGTGCGGCGGCAGCGACCAGTGGGGCAACGTCGTCTCGGGCATCGACCTCATCCGCCGTCTCATGGTCGAGCTCCCCATGACACGCCAGCGGCCCGCGTGGCTCAGCACCGAAGCGGGCGACACGGTCGTTCGAGAGGAGCTCGAGCGTCGCGCAGCCGTGTTCGGCTTCACGGTGCCGCTCGTCACCAAGGCCGACGGCACGAAGTTCGGCAAGAGCGAGAGTGGGGCCGTGTGGCTGACCAAGGAGCGCACGAGCTGCTACGAGTACTCGCAGTTCTGGCTCAACACCGCCGACGCCGACGTCGAGCGGTTCCTCAAGATCTTCACGCTGCTCGGCCGCGGCGAGATCGAGGAGATCATGCGCCGCCACGAGCAGGCGCCAGGCCGCCGGTACGCCCAGAAGATGCTCGCGAGCCAGGCCGCCACGCTCCGCTATGGCGAGGACGAGGCCAGCAGCGCACTGCGCGCGGGCGAGGCGCTGTTCTCCGGCGACCTGTCGTCGCTGGATGCGGACGGGCTGGAAGCCGCTATCGCCGACGCGCCGAGCATCAACCACCCGCGTGCCGACCTGGCCGCGGGCATTCTGCTCATCGACCTGCTCCTGGCAACCGAGCTCGCCTCGAGCAAGCGTGAGGCGCGCGAGTTCCTGGCCGCCGGCGCCATCCGCGTCAACGGCGCGCCCCACGATGGCTCGTCCCCGATCACTACCGGCGATCTCCTGCACGATCGACTGACCGTGCTCAAGCGCGGCAAGAAGAAGCAGGCCGTGGTGCGCTGGGTCGACTAGCCGGCCGGCTCGCGCGTTGGGTCATCCCGGATCACCCTCAGCGATGCGACAACGGAATGGCCTTTGCCAACCGTGGGGGGTATCCTGCGGAATCTAGTTTAGAATCATTCCAGATGACTGCCTCCGGCACGCGGCGGCAAGGGGCGACCGGGCGTCGAGCCCAGCACGAAGGAGACCACGAGCATGACCACCATGGACACTTCGTCCCGTTCCACCGGCCGCGGCAACGACCAGGGCTCCGGCAAGTGCCCCTTCCGCGGCGGCCGCGTGGGCGGCGCCTTCGGCTCGGGCCCGACCATCAGCGACTGGTGGCCCAACCGCCTGCCCGTCGAGTTGCTCCACCAGAACCCGCCGCAGGCTAACCCGCTGCGCGACGTCGACTACGAGAAGGCCTTCAAAGCCCTCGACCTCGACGAGGTCAAGGCCGACATCCGCACCATGCTCAGGGACAGCAAGAGCTGGTGGCCGGCCGACTACGGGCACTACGGACCGCAGATGGTGCGCATGGCGTGGCACGCGGCGGGGACGTACCGCATCGCCGACGGCCGCGGCGGCGCGAGCGCGGGGCTGCAGCGCTTCGCGCCGACCAACTCGTGGGACGACAACGGCAACATCGACAAGAGCCGCCGCCTGATGTGGCCCATTAAGCAGAAGTACGGCGCGGCGCTGAGCTGGGCCGACCTGATGATCCTCACCGGCAATGTCGCGCTCGAGGACATGGGCTTCGAGACCTTCGGCTTCGGCGGCGGACGCATCGACGCCTGGGAGCCCGACCGCGGCATGTACTTCGGCAGCGAGTTCTGGGATGGCAAGGGCGTCGCCGAGTTCGCCCGCGAGAAGGACGCCAACCCGACGTTCCCCGGCCCGCACCCCGGCGAGATGGTCACGCGCACGAAGCGCTGGACCGGCGAGCCCGGCGATGCCGAGTACGACCTCGAGGCCCCGCTGGCCGCGAGCTTCCAGGGCCTGATCTACGTGCATCCCGAGGGCCCGATGCGCGACGGCGACCCGTACTCCGCCGCCGGCGACATCCGCGAGACCTTCGCCCGCATGGCCATGAATGACGAGGAGACCGTCGCGCTCATCGCCGGCGGGCACGCCTTCGGCAAGAGCCATGGCGCCGTCGACCCCTCGAAGGTCGGCCCCGCGCCCGAGGGCGCCCCCATGAGCGCCATGGGCATGGGCTGGAAGAACACCGAGGGCACCGGCTACGCCAAGTACGCCATGACCAGCGGCATCGAGGGCGCCTGGACGCCCGAGCCGACGAAGTGGGACAACGCCTACCTCGAGAACCTGTTCAAGTACGACTGGGAGCTGACAAGGAGCCCGGCCGGCGGCATCCAGTACAAGCCCGTCGACCCCGATGCGCCCAAGACGCCCGATGCGCACGAGCCGGGCCAACAGAACGAGCTCATGATGCTCGCCACCGACATCGCGCTCAAGGTCGATCCCGCGTACAACGCGATCTGCCAGAAGTTCCTCGCCGACTTCGACTACTTCTCCGACTGCTTCGCTCGTGCCTGGTTCAAGCTGACCCACCGCGACATGGGCCCCAAGAGCCGCTACCTCGGCCCCGAGGTGCCCGCCGAGGACCTGGTCTGGCAGGACCCGATCCCCGCGGTCGACCACGACCTGGTGAACGAGAGCGACGTGGCGAACCTCAAGCAGGCGATCCTGTCGAAGGGACTCAGCGTCTCCGAGCTCGTCTCGGCCGCCTGGGCATCCGCTTCGACCTACCGCGACTCGGACAAGCGCGGCGGCGCCAATGGCGCCCGCGTCGCGCTCGACCCGCAGAAGGACTGGGCCGTGAATCGCCCGCAGGAGCTGACCAAGGTCCTCGACACGCTCCGCACGGTACAGTCCGAGTTCAACGGCTCGCAATCGGGCAACACCAAGGTCTCCCTGGCCGACCTCATCGTGCTCGGCGGCTGCGCGGCTATCGAGAAGGCGGCCAAAGACGCCGGCGTGGACGCGACCGTGCCCTTTACGCCCGGCCGGACCGACTGCCTGGCCGAGAACATGGACGAGCACACCGACGCGGAAACCTTCGACTGGCTCAAGCCCGTCGTCGATGGCTTCCGAAACTACGTCGACACCAGCATCAAGATGGACGTCGCCCCCGAACGCATCTTCCTCGACCGCGCCAACCTGCTGACGCTCACCGCCCCCGAGTGGACCGTGCTCGTCGGCGGCCTCCGCGTGCTCGACCAGAACTTCGACCACTCCAGGCACGGCGTCTTCACCGACCGGCCGGGGGTGTTGTCGAACGACTTCTTCACCACGCTGACCAGCATGGACTACGCGTGGGAGGCCGCCGACCCCATGGAGATGGGCTTCTACCTCAAGGATCGCGAAACCGGCGAGACCAGGTACACCGCAACGCGGATGGACCTGATCTTCGGTTCCAACGCCCACCTGCGCAACCTGGCCGAGGTCTACGCCGCCGCCGACGGCCACGAGCGGATGGTGCACGACTTCATCGCCGCGTGGAACAAGGTGATGATGCTGGATCGGTTCGAGGTGGGCTCGGGCGCAGCGGAGGCATGAACCAAAGCAAGGCCGCCCGGGCGACTGTCCGGGCGTTTCAGTGCGTGGGCGAGGCGGCATCGAGCGCGCCAGCCACGCGGGCCGGCTGGCCCAACATCCGGGCGCGGCAATTCGTACATCTGTGGGTTTTGCTCAGTCGGACAGGGACTTCCCGTGACCAGTGAAACACGCGTTTGACCGGCATCGTCCGTGGAGCTAGCTTTCAAACAGCCGTATGAAACGGGTGTTTGAATGAAAGCCACGATCGGTCCTCACAAGCCGCACTCTCTAGCCCGCGCCGATGACACTCGGGAACGGCTGTTGCACGCTGCCGGCGAGGAATTTGCCGCGGTTGGCTTCCGGGCGGCGAGCGTCCGGGCGATCTGCGATGCCGCAGGGGCCAACGTCTCGGGCGTGAAGTACCACTTCGGCTCCAAAGAGCGCCTGTACCTGGCAGTGTGGGCCGTCGCGGCGGAACAGATGGTGTCTGCCGAGCCCATGCCACGGCTCGCAGACGAGATCGATCCACGCGTTGCGTTGCGCAAGCTCGTTGCGTGGTTCATGCGGCTCGTCCTGACCGAAAGCGAATCGCACCCCTGGGCGGGCCGGCTTCTTGCCCACGAGACGGTCACGCCTACGCCCGGCGCGCTCGACATGTTCGTGCAGCATTGCGCCGGCCCGATCAAGGACGAGATGTCGCGGGTCGTCCGAGCCGTCGTCGGACGGAAGCTCGGCCGGAAGACGCACGACGATCTTGTCTACGGCGTCATCGCGCTTTGCGTGAACGCGAAGCACAGCCGCGAAATCCTGACGCTGCTCGGGCACCCGCCCCCAACCACGAAGGCTGGAATCAACCGCATGGCGGCGACGCTCGCAGAGTTCGCGATCCGTGGCCTCGATGGCTTCGTCGATGACGCCAAGGCGCAGGAAGGACCGGCCTGATGCTCCGAACGGCGCTACGCATGCTGCTGGGAGACTCCACCAAGTGCCTTGGCTTGGTGTTCGGCGTGGCTCTAAGCACGCTGCTCGTGTGCCAGCAGGTCTCGATCTTCTTCGGGTTGCTCGGCAGAGCTTCGAGCGTCGTACGAGACGTCCGCGAAGCCGACGTCTGGGTGATGGACCCGAGCGTCAAGACGGTCGACGCGCCATTCCCGCTGCGTGATACCGCCCTCCAGCGTGTCCGCGGCGTGGAAGGCGTTGCCTGGGCGGTTCCGTTCTTTCGCGCCAACGTGCAGGTCCGCACGCGCGAGGGCACGCTCGAGAATGCCATCATCTTGGGTATCGACGACGCATCGCTCGTGGGCGTCCCCGATGCGTTCCTGTTCGGCTCCATCGAAGACCTGACGATGCCGGACAGCATCGCGGTCAATCCTGCAGGCTTCCGGTTGCTCTTTCCCGGGCAAGAACTGGACGTCGGCAGGGTCATCGAACTGAACGACCAAAGGGCTCGGATTGCGGCGATCGTCGACGCTTCGCCGGCATTCAGCGCGAATCTCACGATCTACACCCGCTACAGCCTGGCCACCCAGTACACCAACAACGGACGCAACCAGCTCAGCTTCGTGCTGGCCAAGGCCGCCGATCCGGAGCAGCGAGAAGCCGTGGCCGCGGCCATCGCCGAGCAGACGGGCCTGAAGGCAGTCACGAGCGATCAGTTCCGGCTCGAGTCGATCATCTACATCCTCAAGAACACGGGCATCCCTGTGAGTTTCGGGACCGTCGTGTTCCTGGGCGTGCTCATCGGGATTGCGATCGTCGGGCTGACGTTCAACCAGTTCATCTCGGAGAATCTCCGGCAGTACGCGGCGCTCAAGGCCATCGGAGTTCGCAACGGACGGCTTCTGCTCATGACGCTGTTCCAGGCCGCGTTCGTTGGCGCCATCGGCTATGGGCTCGGCCTGTTCGCCGCCTCGCAGTTCTTCAACTGGCCGTCCAAGAACGTGGACGCCCTGCGTGGGTTCTACTTGCTGCCAGAGGTCGCCATTGGCGTTGCCGTGATGGCAACCGTGATCGTCTTCAGCTCCACCATCCTCAGCATGCGGCGCGTGCTGGTGGTCGATCCCGCCACGGTCTTCCGAGGATAACGCCATGACCATCGCCACCCTGCCACACGAGAAGTCCGCGGGCCCGACGCTCGCCGTGCGTTGCACTGGCATCGAGAAGTCGTTCCGCGCCGGCGAAACACGCATCAAGGTGCTTCGTGGCACCGACTTCTCGGCCGAGGCGGGCAAGATGACCTTTCTCGTCGGCCCCTCTGGCTGTGGAAAGACGACGCTCATCTCGGTCATCGGCGCCATCCTTTCCTGCGAGGCTGGCGAGCTCGAGGTGCTCGGCAAGGACCTCCGCGCGATGCGCGGTGGACGGCTGGCGGACTTCCGCCTCGCCAGGCTCGGCTTCATCTTCCAGCAGTTCAACTTGCTGCCCGCGCTCAACGCCGAAGAGAATGCCGCGCTCCCGCTCGTCGCCCAGGGCGAGTCGACCTCAAGGGCCGAGAAGAAGGCCCGCCAGTTGCTCGAGCGGCTTGGTCTCGAGGACCAGACGCGGAAGATGCCCTCGCAGCTTTCGGGCGGGCAGCAGCAGCGAGTCGCCATCGCTCGGGCCCTCGTGCATGAGCCAAGCCTGCTCATATGCGACGAGCCGACGGCGTCGCTCGATGCCGCATCGGGTCACACCGTAATGGAACTGCTCCGCGACGTCGCGCTCGCGGGCGACCGATCGGTCATCGTGGTGACGCACGATAGCCGCATCTTCGAGTTTGCCGACCGCATCAACCACATGGCCGACGGCCGCATCACGCGGACCGAAACACCGGAAGAGGATTCGCGATCATGAGTACCCGATCAAGGCTCCTGACGTGGGGGCTGCCGCTCGTCGGTCTCACGGCCCTGGTGATGGGAACCGGGCTGGTGGTGAAGAACCGGCCCATCACGACGGACGAAGTGCCGCCCCGCCAGCCGACGACCGCCCCGGCCGCGTCCGACGCTGGCGTCGGCACGGATGGGAAGGCCTACATCGGAGCCATCGGTACGAGCGAGCCGCCGGGCGAGGCTCTGGCGATCGCGGCGCACACGGCCGGGGTGATCACGGACGTGCACGTCGACGTTGGCGATCAGATCCGCAGGGGCGATCCGTTGTTCACGGTCGACACGAGCCGGGCGGAGGCCGAAGTGGCGCTGCGCGAGGCGGAGATCGAGGTGGCGACCAGCGATCTCGCGTCGCTGCGCGCCGCCATCCCGCCATTGCGTGCGTCGGTGCGGTCGGCCGAGGCGTCGGCGCAATCGGCTCGGGCCGACTTACGGGTGGCCGAGGCCGACCTGGCCGACAAGCAGAACCAGCTCGCCATCGCCCAGGCAGTCGACGATCCGCGTGCGATCTCGCGAGAGGAGGTCGATCGCCGGAGTTTCGCCGTCGCGCAATCCGAGGCTCGCGTCGAGACGGCCCGCGCCGCCATCGAGCGCGCCGACGCGAGCGTCGCTGCAGCACGAGCCGAGCTGCAGCGGTTCGTCGACGCGGACAGGGCGGGAGACGGCCCGGAAATCCTCGCTGCTGAGTCCCGCGTGACCCAGGCTCGCCGGGCAGTAGCGCGGGCTCGTGCGGATCTGGCGTTGCTCACCGTCCGCAGCCCGGTCGATGGCCGCGTGCTGCAGGCCAATGCAAGGCAGGGCGAGTTCGCACCCGCGTCGGTCCCCAACGAGGGGCTGTTCGTCTTGGGTCGCGAGGGCTCGATGCACTTGCGCGTCGAGATCGACGAGGTCGACATCCCTCGCTTCTCGCCGAGCGCTCGCGCATGGGCGTCTCCGCGTGGCGATGCGGAGCAACGAGTTGCGCTCGAGTTCGTGGCCATCGAGCCGCTGGTGGTCCCGAAGCGAAACCTCTCCGGCCGCACGAGCGAGTTGATCGACACGCGCGTGCTCCAGGTCGTCTACGCGCTCGACGAGTCGTTCGAGTCGCCCGGCATCGGCCAGCAGTTCGACGTCTACGTCGAGGTCGAGGGAGAGGGATCATGAGCCGGCACGCGTCGGTCGTGTTCGGGCTCTCGGCTGCGATCGTGACTTCGGGCTGCGTGGTCGGTCCGGACTACGAACAACCCGAGCCGGCGGAGTTGCTTCCCGAGTCGTGGGCGGATGCCGAAGTGAGCGAGCCCGAAGCCGACTTGGGTGAATGGTGGTTGCGATTCGAGGACGAGGAGCTCACGTCCCTGATCGAGCAATCGCTCGCCTCCAGCCTCACGCTCGCCGAGGCCCGAGAGCGCCTCGTCACCGCGCGCGCCCGCCGCGGCATCGCCAATGCCGAGCGCCTCCCGACGCTCGATGCCCAGGGCTCGTACACCCGTACCGAGTCGGGCGACGAGGCTCCGAGCTTCGGCTCTTCGCAGGCGATCCAGGATGGAGACCTGTACTCGCTCGGCGCCGTCGCTGGATGGGAGCTCGACCTGTGGGGCCGCGTGTCCCGGTTGGTCGAGGCCGCCGACGCCGAGATCGAGTTCGCCACCGAAGACCTGCGGGCCAGCCGCGTGGCGCTGGTGGCCGAGGTCGCGCGCGAGGTCATCGCCGTCCGCGCCATCGATCGCGATCTCGCGATCGTGCGGTCAACGATCGAGACCGACCGCGACGCGCTCGACATCGCCATCGCGCGATCGGCCGCCGGCTTTGCCGACGAGCTCGACGTGGCCCGGGCTCGGCGGGACCTCGAGTCGAACCAGGCGTTGATCCCGGGGCTGGAGTCCGACCGACGCGCGGCCGAGTTCCGCGTGGCCGTGCTGCTGGGTGTGCCGGCGGGCTCCGTTACGATCGCGGAGCGCGGCTTGCCCGAGGGCGTAGTCGTGCCGAGCCGCGGTGTGCCGGCCGACCTGCTCATGCGTCGTCCGGATCTCCGGCGGGCCGAGCGCGAGCTCGCCGCCGCGACGGCGCGCATCGGCGCGGCCGAGGCCGAACGCTTCCCACGCGTCACGCTGCTTGGCTCCATCACGCTCCAGGGACCGGATGCGAGCGACGCGGTCAACCCCGAGGCGTACGTGCTGCAGGCCGGGCCGACGATCTCGCTGCCGCTCTTCCAGGGCGGCCGCATCGACGCCCGCGTGCAGCAGGCCGAGAGCGAGCAGCGGCAAGCATTGATCCGGCTGCGGGCCGCCGCGCTCGGGGCGCTCGCCGAGGTCGAGACCGCCGGCGTCCGCCGCGCCCGGGCCGAGGCTCGGGCGGAGCGCTTCCGCCAGGCCGAGGTCGCCGCCCGGGACGCCGAGACGCTCTCGCAGGACCGCTTCTCGGCCGGCCGCGTCGACTTCCTGGACGTCACCGAGGCCCGCCGCGCGCGGCTTGCCATCGAGCGGAGCGTGGTGCGCGCCCGGCGCGATGCGTTGCTCGGGCTGATCGACCTCTACGCCTCGCTCGGCGGTGGGTGGGACGCCCCGGCCCTCGACGGCGTCGCGTCGACCACGGATCCCGACGCGTAGGCGCGCGACCGCCGGCGGCTGGGGGGTTGGAAGCACGGGGGGGAAGCGACGGAGCGACGAAGGCACGGAGCGACGAAGGGTCCGGATGGAGCACGCCTCCGTCCGAGCCGGTTGCGTAAGCAACCGGACCTCTTCGGCCGGTCGCCTGGTCGACGATCGTTCGTGGTTTCACTTCGCGAGCGGGGCCCTGCCCTCCGAGCATGCACGCCCGCGCCCGCCGCTCACGCCCGTGTTCGCGCCGCCCCCGCCAGCGGGCACGCCTCGCGCACCGGTGTTATTGCCACCGAGAGTCGTGCGGATGCCGTCCGTCCTGGTGTTGGTGGCTCGGGCACCGGTGTTGGCGTTGCCCGCACTGGTGCGGGCGGCTCCGGCACTCGTGTTGACGCCGTCGGCAGGGGTGCGGACGCCATCCGCAGCGGTGCGGCTGCCTCCCGCAGGGGTGTGGATGCCGTCCGCAGGCCTGCGATTCTCAATCACACCCCTGCGATTCTCAATCACACCGACAACGATCCGGCCGATGTTCGGGAGCCACCCCCGCCCACGCGTCGCCAGGGGGCCTAACGCGAACATCGACCGGATGGGGAGGGCGGCGGTTTCCCTCTCCCTCGGGGAGAGGGCCGGGGTGAGGGTCCGAGATTCCGCTTCCCAAGTGCTGACGAGCCCCCGCGGTGACGCGGGGGGCCCACTCCGTGGGGGGCTCACACGCTCTCCCGTTCCCAGCGGGGGAGCTGCCGAGGTCTTCCGAGGCTGAGGGGGTCTTGGCTCCGCTTCGCGGGTCGGACGAGCCCCCGCCGTGAGGCGGGGGGCACCCCGCGAGAGTCGATCTACGCGATGTCGCGTGTGCCCTTGCAGGCCGGGTAGCGCGTGCAGCCCCAGAACTCGCTGCCCGCGTTGGCCCCGCGGCGCGCGAGCCGGCGTTGCATCGCCGCGCCGCACGTTGGGCAGGCCGGCGGCTGCGACGCGACATCACGCTCGGCTTCCGGTTGCGACGGCTGCACCGCCTTGATCATGCGCAGCAGCTCGTCGCCATCGATGAGCCGCAGCGGCTGGCCCTGCCGCGTCGCTTGATCGGCAAAGCCGATGGCCTCCTTCGTGAATCCGCCCGAGGCGACGACGATGCCCGCGTGGGCCCGCTCGGCCGCGACGACGCCCAGCAGCTCGCGCACGATGGGCGCGCCCGCCTTGCCCTTCCAGTGCTTGCACTGCACGAGCGTTGCCTTGCCGTCGCGTGACAAGCGAACGTCGACGCCGCCATCGGGGCCGCCGCCGTCCTTGCGCCGCACGGCGTAGCCCTCGCGCCTGAATGCCTCGGCCAGCAGGGCCTCGAAGCGTCGCCAGCCGAGGGCTCGCACGTCCTCGATGTTGCGCACACGGTTCAGCGTGCGCTTCTCTCCGAGCCGCTGCGCACGCGCGAAGAGCCACACGGCCATGATCGCGATCGCGAGGAAGACCGCGCCCGGCAGCGCGATTCGCATGAAGCTCTGCTGCGCCGGCAGGGCCATCTGCAGCACGATCGGCAGTACAATGCCCACGATCGCGAACGCCTTGACGGCAAGCACCGGCCCCAGCCACGCGGGGCCGTCGCGCAGGATGTCGAGGAGGGGGAAGCTCTGGGATTGCTTGGGCATGGCAACGCGGCTCTGCTATTCCTGGAGTGGATCAAACAACCCCTTGTCTTCGCCCAACTCACCTCCATCAAGGCCCGCGATGAGCCAGTAGTGGCCCTTCCTGCCTTGTTCGTAACCCCTTCGCTGCATTTGCACGACCATTGGCGTATCTAGGTGGAATGCACCGGTGTAGCGATTAGCCCGCCGTCGGATCATCGGATCGATGCAGCGGAATCGCTGCACGCCCAGTTGGCTGGGTTCCTTCGGCGCGAGAAACTCCATAGTGCCGTTTCCAGTCCGTCTATTGATGCGAATAAACTTCACGGCTGCTGAAATGATGCCTTCGTCCTCCGGATCCAGCACTGGAGGCTCATACGGAGTAATAAGTGCCGTACGGTCAGCCTGCGTAATGGTGATGGGGCTGTCCGTCTCGGCCAGCTTGGCCACGACGTCTGCTGCCGACGACTGAAGTGGTGCAGTAGCGTCGGCCAGCGAGGATGCCACCGAGGCAAGGTACCGCTCGGAGTTCTCTCGGTTACGCGTTATTCGAAGGGCATGCTCCTTTGCTAGGCGTTCAATTTCGTCTATAGCATCATCCTCGGTAACGTGCTTCTGTCGAAGGTGAACTTGCGATTGGATCATAGTGGCGACCCATGGCCATCCTCGCTTGGCGAGTTCATAAGCGCCGGCACCGATGACCCCCGCTGCGGAGGCGTTACCAAACCAGAGTACCGCATCAACAAGAAAGGAACTCTTTCTCGCTCCGAGAACGCGCAATTCCGAGATTCGAACAGCGCCCGGTGGTGCCGGTTCGAGCCGGCCTAAGGCCTGTGCGTACATCGCTAAGTGGAGCAGACGATCCCAGCCCTCAAGGGATTGAGCAAGTTCGGCTGCGGGAACTTCACCACGAGCTGCGAGTGAGCCATCGTACTTCAACGTAAGTGCAAGTCGATGCTCTTCATTGCCATAACGCTTGCTTACACGCTTGGCCATCGTACGCTCCCTTCGAGATCAGTATCTCCCTATATGCTACGAGATCGCCTCCTCGACGATGGCGGTCTCTTCGTCGGTCAGGCCGTAGAGCTTGTGGACTAGCAGTTCGATCTCGCGGTCGGTCGCGGAGAGTCGGCTCTCAAGGACGCGGCGCTCTTGGGGGGTTAGCCTGGTGCCCTCGTCACCGTGGAGCCGCCGATTCATGTTGAGCATGGACTGGACGAGTTCAACCATTTGATTGTGGTGAGCTACATCAGTCGCGTCATCAACGTCAATACGCCGAATGGGAAGACGAGAAACCGAATTCCAAAAGTACTCAAGAATGCCGCCGCTCTTGAGCTTTCCAATGTACCGAAAACGAAATGTCATGACCCGTGAATTCAAAATGCCTAATATGTACAGCAGATCCTCGCCCTGGTCATTATCGAACAACACTGTTGTATCGGTAAGTCCCAAGAACCTATTGTCAAAGTCTGGCGCGAATCGATTTTCGTTCGCGAGGTAGGGACAATACAGCTTGCGCCGCTTATGCCATTCAGCGTGAAGCGGCCAAGTATATCTCCACCAGTCGCAGTCACCTCTTACATACGCGGCACGCTTCTTTAGTTGAGATTCGGCAGATAGAAGGTGAGATTGTACCGCTGCCGGCAATTCTTCAAAGGTGTCTACTTCTTCCAAGTACAGTAGCTTTTCACCGCTATCGTGAATGCTGTATCGCTGGATGTCAGAATTGCGGGCCCGCGTATAAACAAGCTCTTCGGGTACGCCCCAAGACGCCATCAGATGGTCATTAAGCTTGCCGAAGACACCATTTCGGCCGGTTTCCATCCCTTTACCAATAAGTAGGACTCGGTCGACTGGGTCTCCAGCGTTGTCTAACTTGTCTAAAAGGCCTTGGATACGGGAGGTTCCAAAGACCCAAGGCTCCGCACCCAAACGTGCTTGCGGCACGTCCACAGTGGCAAACGCGTCCATGCAGTCTAGTGCAAGCGTTCGCACCTCAGAGCGTTGGCTTGATTGCAGCCGCCTGAACGATGCTATAGGGACTGTCTCGCTTTGGACAAGCTTAATAATCGCGGTAGTTATCCCTACTCCCTGAAATACATTGTAATCTCGAAGATCAATAACATGATCAATGTCGGCCTCTCTGGCCAAGAATCCTCGTAGGCCATCAGCCTTGTATGCTTCTAGGAAAGCTCGAGATACGATAAACATCACCGTTGCGCTTCGTAACGCCACCGACCGAGCTAGAAAGTAGAAGAGGATGTCGGTTTTGTCACGATAGACATGTGGGTAAGCACGTTTGAGATATGCGGCGCGAGGATCGCCCTTGCCCCAAGTGTCGTCTACGTTGAAGTACGGCGGGTTCCCGATCACCGCATCAAACCCACCGTCTTCCGTGACTTCCTCGAACCCTATGTGCCAATCAAACGCGTTGATTCGATACTGCTCCTCGTCGTCGAACATGCCCGATTGCCGGCCGGTGTAGAAGTCGCTGCCGATCAGTGAATTGCCGCACTTGATGTTGTCGCTCAGGTCGGGCAGGGCTCGTTCGTGTCGATCAAAGATATTCCATTGGGTTTCCAAGGTTGCATCGCTCACACCTTCGAGAGTCTTCAGCAGAAGACTGAGCTTGCTGACCTCAACTGCTTGGGAATCTATATCAACGCCAAACACATGGGATACCAGGATGCGTTTGCGTTCTACCAGCGTAAGCGCCCAGGTTCCTCTTGTGTCTTCCGTTGGCCCGCGCTGCCTAGACCGTGCGCGATCTGTCTGCGCGGCGACCGGTGGGCGAGGTAAAGCCGCCCAGGACTCTGGGTCGTTGTTGACGTAAAAGTCCAAGTACCAGTCCAGCAGCCGTTGGTAAGCACCTAGCAAGAAGGATCCAGAGCCACAGGCTGGATCTAGCACGCGAAGCGGCTTGTTCATTACCGGCCCGCGAGCCTTGCCACGACCCTTCATTACGATCGTGCGGTCCTCAAGCAGTCGACCCACGGTCTGCTCGACGATGTAGTCGACGATGTATGTTGGTGTGTAGTAGACACCTCCGGCCTTGCGGACTTCAGGCTTTGTCTCGACCTTGGCGGTCTTGCCGGTTTTGCTCAACGATATGACGCTGCCCAGGAACCGCTCGTAGATGTGGCCGAGTAAGTCAGCTGACAATACCGCGAAAGCGTACGGAGATTGTGGGTAGTAAAGATTGTCGATGATGTCCTTGAGCACCGAGTCTCCGACGTTCAGCGCCGGCGTGAGCGTGTCAGGATCGTCGCGACCTCGCTCGCTGTCAAAATGAAAGAGCCCCGAGTTGTATTTGGCGTCCGCCGCTCGAAAGTGCTTGAGCAGCCCGGCGTATACGTCCTTGCCTTTGGCAATGGTTCGGAGCGTTTCTGCGACTTCAACGCCACGGTCTTCGCAGATCCGCAAGAACACGATGCGATCAATGATGAGCTGCACGGCGTGGTTGAGCTGTCGAGTGGAAAGGCTGTTGTTGCGCGCGAGGGCTTGGGCTAGCTTGGCACGCCATGACTCCAGAAGTTTGAGAAAGTCGTCGTCGGGCTCGGTTGTGCCTCGCTTGCCGGTTGTCTTCGTAGCATACTTGTCGAACGCGCCCCTTAGGATCGACGACTTGGCAAACACAGATGCGATCTCGTGCCACCTGTCATCGTACTCGTCGTAGGTAATGTAGAGGAGACGCGCAGTGGCGGGGGTGTCGTTCGGCTTCGGCTTAATCTTGCAGTCGTAGACCGCGAACTCCTCGAAGTCTGTCAGGATCGAGAGCGGGAGCTTGGCCGTCCACGCGTAACTCCGCAGCTGGTACGCTGGCCGCCGTTCGCCTTTCACGTCGACCGATGGTTTCTTGGCCTCGACGAAAAACTTGCGCTGGCCGCCGATGCGGAAGGAGTAATCGGGGGCTTGGGTCGTCCCGCTCGTCCTCAAGGCCGCCTCGTGAACGACGTCCTTGTAGCTACCGGCGTAGCCTTTCTCGTTAAAGACGTCCCAGCCGAGAGCTCCGAAGAATGGATCTAGGAACTCGCGGCGGAGCTGCGTCTCGTTGTAGTTGCCACGCTTGTAGGCGTCGATGTGCTCGGCGAAGCGGGCGACGAGGTCCTTGACTTCCTTGGGTGCGGGCATTGCTACATCCGTATGAACGAGGGCCCAACCTATCGGTCATCGCATTACGATGAGGGCCCATCCTACCCCAACCCCCTACAAACGTCGCCAGAACGCGAGAAGGCGAAAGACCCCCTCCGACCTCGGCAGACCTCGGCCACGAATCCTCCACGGAGTGGCCCCGCTGGGAGCGGGGGAGGGGATGACCCCCCACGGAGTGGGCTCCCGCGTCACCGCGGGGGCTCGTCAGAGTCCGAAACGCGACCGTCGCACGACGCCCCCCGCGGAGCGGGTCCCAGAACCCCGCACCCCCGGGCCATCCCCCTCGTCCCATAGAGAAACCGCCCTGGCGCCCCTCAGAAAGACTTTGGGTCGAGCGTCAAGAGTTTTTGAGCCTTCGGAAATCATTTCCAAGGCCTCGGAAATCATTTCCGAAGCCTCAAAGATCGTTTCCGAAGCCTCGGAAATCGTTTCCGAAGGCTGTTCAAGAGTTTCCGAGGCCTCGGAAATGGTTCTTGGAGGCTGTTCAAGCGTTTCCGAAGCTTCGGAAATCGTTCCCGGAGGCCGTTCAGGAGATTTCGCGGCCTCGGAAACCGTTTTTGAGGCCGCAAGACTCGCTCCCGACGCTCCCCCAACGGCCCATCGGGCACCGTCGCCAACCGGCGCGACCCTAAGAGCGACTTGCGAGAACCGCGCCCGAAGCCCGGGCCGATCGCCGCTACCGTTGGCCACGCCGCGGGGGACGGGACGGGCCACCGGAGGAGCACGGTACATGCAGGCCAAGGACCAACACGACGTGCCGCGGCGGAACGCGCGGCCGGCCAGGCTTGCGATGCTCGCGCTGCCGGCCCTGTTCGTGGCGCACCTCGTCGTACCGGCGGGCTCGAGTGGATCGCCTACCAGGTCGCCACCAGGCTCACGACCAGCGTCGTCAGCGACTGGAGCGACGAGAAGACCTTCAACTTCGGCACCATCGGCAACCAGAACCCGGCGTCGACCTCGGCGCCCACGAGCAGCGGGCCGGACGGCGGCGAAACGCTGACCATCGAGGATGCCCAGCAGCTCAAGGACGCCCAGACCGCCAAGGGCGCCGACAAGGCTGGATAAGGACGGCACGCCACGATTGCACGCGATGGGCGGCCTCGGCCGCCCTTTCTCGTGCGCCTGCGTGCGGCCAGCGGCCCCCGGGCCACGCCCGATCGCTCCCCTGCGTACGCTGCGCACGCGAGGAGCATCGGCCTGCACGGCAGGAGGGCACGCGTGTTCCAACCCGATCCCGGTTCGTACTGGTCGCTCGCGCTCGACCGGCTGATCGGCGTGTCGCCGATGCTGGTCGTCGCGATCGTGGGGCTGTGCTTCGGCCTGGCCGCCCTCCGCCGGTCGCGCGGGGCGGGCGGCCTTGTGGTCGTCGCGTGCGCCCTGTCGATCGCCAACGGCCTTGGCTCTCCGCTCGGGCAGGCGTGGCTGTCCCACCGCATGTACACGGGCGGGTTCATCGAAGACCTGCGGCCCTGGATGATCGCGCTCAGCCTCGCGACCATCGTGATCCACGCGTGCGCGTTCGGGCTGCTCGTCATCGCGGCGCTGTCCTGGCGCACGGCGGGCACGCCGGCGGTCCCAGCGCGGGGGGCCGATGCCACGCTCCCGCACGGCCCGTCGACGCCGATCTCCAAGGGACTGTTCCTCGGCACGATCTACGGGGCGAGCATCACCGCGTGGGTCGCCATGGTCCCGATGGTCGTGCTGATGATCGAGGGGGATCGCGACATGGTCGGCGTCGCGCTGGCGCTGATGGGGCTGGTCGTCGTGCTCGTGATCGTCAGTACGGTGATGCTGATGGTCCTGCTGTACAAGCTGTGGGCGTCGATCCAGCCCACGCGCACGACGGCGGGCAAGGCCGTCGGCTTCCTGTTCATCCCGCTCTTCAACCTGTACTGGGTTTTCCGGGCCTACCGCGGCTGGTCGGTCGAGGCCAACCGCTTCCTCCTCGAGCACGGCATCGAGGCGCCGCGTTCGAGCGTCGGGCTGGCGACGGCGCTGTGCGTGCTGCTGGTGCTGTCGGCGGTGCCCTACGCGGGGCGCCCTTCGGGCTGGTCGCGTCGGTCCTGGCCTTCCTGCACCTGGGCCGCGCGATCACGATCGCCAACGCGATCCGCCGGCTGCGAGTTCCCGGCGGCCCCGCTGGCCAGGCGCCTTGACGAACCGATCCGCCCGCGCAGCGCCAGCCCGAAGGGCGCGGCCCCGCCGGCGAGGCGACAGGATCAATCCCTCGGCCCCCGCCACAGGAACACGACCAGCACGCCCACGCCGATGATCAGCCACAGGTCGGCAAGGTTGCTGACGTAGGGCCAGACCTCGCGGCCGCTCCAGGGCGTCTCGATGCCGAAGGGATAGTTGACGCCGGGCAGGGGATGCAGGAAGTCGCGCACGCAAGCGAAGCGGACGCGGTCGTAGAGGTTGCCCAGGCCGCCCGAGATGACCAGGCCGATCGCGGCGTGGGCCCACCGGTCGCGCGGGCCGGTCCACCGGGCGAACATCCAGAGCGCGAAGGCGATCGCCAGCGTCGTCGCGATGATGAAGAACACGCGCTTGCCGGCGCCGATGCCGAAGACGGCACCGGGGTTCAAGACCAGCTTGAACTCGAGCACGTGCGGCACGAGCACCGTTGGGTCGTGGCGGGGGATGAGCGTCTGCAGCTCGGTCGCGTCGATGACGTCGCGGCGGTCGATGGCGACCGGCGACGGCGCGAGCGTGTTGAAAGCGATGGTCTTGCTGGCGAGATCGATGACCGTGCCCAGCACGACGACGACGAGCAGCACGAGCCACGCCTTGCGGCCGGGGCGAGACTTCTTCCCCGCGTCCGGCTTGGCGGTCGGCGCATCCTTGTCCTTCGAAGCGGCCTTCGATGTCGCGGGCGTGGCCACGGCCTACCGCTTGCCCTCGAGCTGGCGGGCGGCGTCGATCGAGTAGCGGGCCCAGGGCAGCTCCTGCAGCCGCTCCTTGCGGATGGGCTTGCCGGTCGCCACGCACAGGCCGAAGACGCCGTCCTCGATGCGCTTGAGCGCGGCGTCGATTTCCTTAATGAGGTTCCGCTCGGCGGCCGCCAGGTCGAGCGAGAGCGTCTGGTCGGCGGCGTCGCTGCCGGCGTCGGCCATGTGCTGGGGCGTCTTGCTCAGGTTGCCCGAGCCCCCGCCCGTGAGCGCGCCGCCCTCGAGCCCGGTCACTTCGCTCAAGACCTCGTTGCGCTTGCGAAGCAGGATGTCGCGGAACTTCTGCAGCTCGCGCTTGTTGAACGGGCTCTTGGTCGGATACTTCTCGGCCTTGGCGTTCTCGTCGGGCTCAACCCGCTGGCTGGACGAGATGAGCGGCTTGCGCGCCGGGCCGCCGGGGCTGAGAAGGCCTCCGATGCCCTCGGGCATGACCGCCGCGGGCGGCTTGGGTCGCTTGGGCCGGCTCGGCCGCGCGGGCTTCTGGTTGGCGCTCGCCGGTGGGGGCGGCGGCGGCGGTGGGGGTGGAGGCGGCGGGGCGGCCGCCTTCGTCGTGGTCTTCTTGCTCGTTTTCTTCGACGGCACCTTCTTGGTCGAGGGCTTCTTCGTGGAAGTCTTCTTGGCCGGGGCCTTCTTCGTCGTCTTCTTCTTCGACGTCTTCTTGGTCTCGGCCTTCTTCTTTGGCGCCGTCTTCTTCACGGCGGCGTTCTTGACGGGGGCCTTCTTCGTCGTCTTCTTGGTGGTCGTCTTGGCGACCTTCTTGGTCGTCTTCTTGCCGACCTTCTTCGTGGTCTTCTTGCCGGCCTTCGTGCTTGTCTTCTTGGGCCCGCCCGACTTCGATGCGGCGGCAGCGCCGCCCTTGGCCTTGCCGGCCGCGGAGGGCTTCGCGGGAGTGGTTTTCTTCTTGGCCAAGGCGGCTCCGGGGGCGCGAGAACACGGCCGAAGACGAAGGCACGCGGCTACCCCGGCCGGAGGACGCCAAGAGTAGGGGGCGTCTTACCGGTCGTCAAAAGAGGCAAGCCGCGAAGTTCGTGGCCCCGGAGACCCCCGCCAGGGCCCTCAGGAGGCCGATCCGCTGGTTTCGCCGGTGGATTCACCGGTGGCTTCGCCGTTTCCGGCGGGCTCGGCGGCCGGCTCGGGCTCGGCGACGTCGAAGCTGCCCAGGCGGCGGTACCGCTGGTAGCGGGCCTCGAGGAGGTCCTCGGGGCCGATCTCGGTCAGCTCCTCGAGCTGGGCGACGATCCAGCGTTCGAGCTTCTTGGCCGCCTCGGCCTTGTCGCGGTGGGCCCCGCCGGCGGGCTCGTCGATCACGGCGTCGACCACCCCCAGCTCGAGGTTGTCCCGGGCGGTGAGCTTCAGGGCCTGGGCGGCCTGGCTGTTGGTCCGCTCGTTGGCCTGCTTCCAGAGGATGGCCGCGCAGCCCTCGGGGCTGATCACCGAGTACCACGCGTGCTGCAGCATCGCGACGCGGTCGCCCACGGCGATGCCCAGCGCCCCGCCCGAGCCGCCCTCGCCGATCACCACGCTCACGATGGGCACGGGCAGTGCGCTCATCTCCTTCAGGTTCACCGCGATGGCCTCGGCCTGGCCGCGCTGCTCGGCCTCGAGCCCGGGGAACGCGCCGGGCGTATCGACCAGCGTCACGATCGGCACGCCGAACTTGGCCGCCAGCTGCATCTTCATGAGCGCCTTGCGGTAGCCCTCGGGGTGGGGGCAGCCGAAGTGGCAGCGGAGCTTCTCCTGCGTGTCTCGGCCCTTGTGGTGGGCGACGACCAGGCACTTGAAGTCGCCGATGCGGCCGAAGCCGGTGACGATGGCGGGGTCCTCACCGCTCCGCCGGTCGCCGTGCAATTCGGTGAAGTCGCGGCACATGGCCTCGATGTAGTCGCGGCCCTGCGGGCGGTTCGGATGTCGTGCGACGCGGACGGTGTTCCACGGGCTGAGCTGCTTGTACAGCTCGTCCATGGTCTGGCTGTGGCGGGCCAGGCGGTCGGCCAGCGCGTGCTCGGCTTCAGCTAATTCGGCGGGGTGGGCGCCCGCGGCGGCGTCGCCCTCGCTCGTGAGCGTGTCGACGCGGCGCTTGAGCTGGGCGATCTCGTCGTCCAGGGCCCGCAGGGGCTGCTCGAAGTCCAGGGTGTAGTACGTCGCCATGAATCCTCCAACATCCGCGGGCCGATTCTAGTGGCCGGCCGTACCGTGTGCCATGCGCGACACGCCCATCCAGCCAGACACGCCCACGAAGCACGTTGACGTCTGCCCGCTCCTCGTCGTCGGCGGCGGCGCGATGGCCAGCGCCATCCTGTCGGGCGCGGCCGGGGCAGACCTGCTCGACGGGCCGTGCGTCGTCGCCGAGCCGGACGCGGACAAACGCAAGACGATCGGCACGCTCTCGCCCTCGATCGACGCGGTCGAATCGATCGCCGACGCCTTCGATGCCCTGCCCTACGACGACGCGACGGTGCTCCTGGCCGTCAAGCCGCAGATGCTCGGGCAGGTCGCCGAAGAGATCGACGCGTGCGTGGGCGAGGCGATGCTCGAGGGCCGTTGCGTCATCAGCATCCTCGCGGGCGTTACGATCGAGAAGCTTAAGGGCACGCTGAAGGCCCGCATCGTCCGCGTCATGCCCAACCTGCCGATCTCCGTCGGTCAAGGCGCCACGGCCATGAGCGGCGGGCCCGATGCGACGGGCGAAGACCTCGATCGCGCCCACCGCCTCTTCGGCGCCGCGAGCCAGGTCTTTGACCTTCCCGAAGACGCCATCGACGCCTTCACCGCCGCGGCCGGCAGCGGGCCGGCGTACGCGTTCCTGCTGGCCGAGGCGATGGCGGCCGGAGCCATCGAGGCCGGCAACGACCAGGGCCTGAACGAGACGACGACGCGGGCCATCATCGCCCAGACGCTGAGGGGCGCCGCCGAGATGCTGGCCCGCCCGTGCAACGGCGAGCTGGCCGACCCCGCCGCCCTGCGCGCCGCCGTCACGAGCAAGGGCGGCACGACCGCCACGGCGCTCGACGTGCTGGAGGCCCGGGGCGTGCGGAACGCCGTGCGCGAGGCGGTGCTGGCGGCGGCGAAGCGGGCGGGGGAGCTGGGGAGCTGAATGGTGTTCCGCTGGAGCAACCGGGCTTGCGGGGCACCGTACAACGGGGCCATGATGCAACGCACGATGGCACGCAAACGGATGCTCGCGCTCGCGCTGCCCATCGCGGCGATGCTCTCGCCCGGCTGCGGGGAGGCGCCGGCCACGCACCCGGACGCCGAGGCCCTGCTCGCCGAGCCATCGCCCGCCGAGCCCAGGACCGAGGCGGCCGTCGTCGCCGCCTTCGACGGCTATCGCCTCGCCGCGGCCGATGGACGCGGGGCCGATGCGCTCGAGTACGTGCACGAGCCGTACTACGACCTCGTCCGCCATCACCTCGACCTGGTGCTCGACGCCGACCGCGACGACGTCGAGGCGCTGTCCTTCGCCGACCGCTACATGGTGCTGTCGCTGCGGATGCGTGTCGCGCCCGAGCGACTGCGCACGATCACGCCCAGGGCGCTGGCCGAGCTCGCGATCGAGGAGGGCTGGTTGAGCCAGCTCGCGCTGACGCACGCCGAGGTCGATCGGGTCGTCCTGCTGCCCGAGGGGCACGAGTCGCCCTGGCGTGCGGAGATCTTCCTCAGCGCGCTGGGACAGCAGGGCCGCACGCCCATGCCGATGTTCTACGAGGGCGGCGGCTGGAAGATCGACCTCAAGACGCTGTTCGAGCGCGCCGCCCCGCAGCAGGAGCGGATGGCCGAGATGCTCGGTCCGGATGCCGACGCGATCATCCTCCGCGGCATCGCGGCCAAGGACGGCATCGACGTTCCCGAAGACGTCTACGCACCGATCGGGCGGGAGTGAGCACGATGGCTCGTGGTGCGACATCCGTTCGACGCATCAAGCTCATCTGCATTGCCGTGTTCCAATTGCTCGTCGCGGGGTACCTGTGGCTCTACCTGCTCGCCATGGGCGCGAAGGCCAATCGGTACCAGTCGACCGAAGCGGCCAGCGCGATCATCGACGCGCTCCAGGCCCGGGGCGAGCTGGCCGTCCCGCAGGCTCGCGATGAAGCGAACGATCAGCTCTTCGTGATCGCCAACATCGTCATGGAGCCTATCGTCGACGGACGGGTCCCGCTCCTGTGGGCGACCGTCGCGCTGGCGAGCTTCGGTCTGCTCTTTCTCCTGCTCGCCCTCCTGCCCGATTGCTGGCTCCAGCGCTCGCGCCCCTCCGACGAACCCCTCGCGTGAGCGAGGGGGCACCGGCGTAGCGGGAGTCGTCGGATAGGCCATGCCCCCCGGCTCACGCCAAGGGTTCGTCAGAAGATCGCGCGTGTCGATGCGGTCTCTCCTGCCGAAGGCTGCGCTCTACGCCGCCACCGTGCCGAACCTGACGTCCACGGCTTCCGCCGGCGTTCCGACCTTGTCCCCGCGCACCGGCGTCAGGCGGTATGCAACCTCGCGCGTGCCCTCCGGCAGCGTCTCGTCCCTGTACTCGTTCGTGCCGCTGGTCCCGAGCAGCTCGAAGCGGCCCGACCCGTCGAGCATGCGCTCCACGCGCGTGAAGGCCCGGGCGTGGGGGCGGGGGCGGGTTGCCTGCCAGGCGAGCACGATGGCCCCGTCGTTGTCCACGTGCGTGCGCACGCTCGTGGGCGAGGAAGGCCTGGGCGTCGGGCGCGGGGCTTTCTCTTTGGGAAGCTCGGCCAGCACGAGGACGCCCGGATCATCTTCGCTCTTCGCCTTCGCGCGGATCACCGAGATCAGCCGACCGCCCCGGCGGCGCAGAACATACTCGAGCCGGCGTGCTTCTCGTGCGGCCGCGCGTGCCTTCGCCTGGTACCGCTGGTTCTCCTGCTCGGCCGCGCGTGCAGCCTCCAGCGCCGCACTCAAGAGCGCCGCGTCCTGGTCCGTCAGGCCGATCTCCCCGGCCCGCTGGGTCCACTTGGTTATCCGCGAGCCGAAGAAGGCAAGCGCCCCCCTCCGCCCGCGCGGCACCGTTGGCATGGCGCACGGCCTCCCGTTGCCCCCCGGGATTTGCAGGTGAGGGGCTGTTCTCCTGGGTTTCGGCATCGTGGTGGGGGGTCTTGAGGGATTTCTTGCCCGGGCCACGAGAAGAGCCCGGTCTTCCGTTCCCGCGGCGCGCAACGCACGCCGTGCGCTGCGGGCCCGGGGGGCCCAAGCCCGGTCCGGAGCGATGCACGCGCGCAACGCAGAGCCTGCGCTGCGCGCGCCGGGAGCCCAGGGGCGGGCTTCGTGAGCCCGGGCGCGCAACGCACGGCGTGCGCTGCGCGCCCCTATCTTCCACGGCTCCGTTGGCGTCTTGAGGATGAAGGGCCGGGCGGACCGGGACGAGTCGGCGGTTCCTGGGAGGCGCATCGTGGGCTACTGGGTGCGATACACCGACGATCGGGAGGAGCGGTTGGCCTCGGGATACCTGCGCACCGCCGGGCGGGCCCGCAAGGCCGGCGTGCCCAGGGACGCGGCCAAACGGGCGCTCAAGAAGGTCAACGCCCAGGGCATGGCGATGGGTTTGCTGTTCGGCACGACGATCGTGGTGGTGCGCGCGTTGGCCAACGCGTGGTCGGGCCCGGGCGGGTTTCAGGGCGGATATCTCGTGGCGGGCGTCGTCGTGGTGCTCGTGGCACTCGCGCTGCACCCCTTCGTCGTGCCCCGCGCGATCCGAGCCCACAAGCGCGGCTTCCTCGACGAGGGCTACTGTCCGGCGTGCGGCTATTCCATCGCCGGACTCGAACTCGAAGAAGACAACTGCCGCGTCTGCCCCGAGTGCGGCAGCGCGTGGAAGCTCGAGGTCGACGCAACCCCTCCCTCTTCGTGACCCTCGCGGCCCAGGCGCCCGACGCCGGCCACCGATCAAGCCGGTCCGGAGAGCGGCCGATGCTTGGGCATGATCATCCTCTCCATGGACACGCGGGTGATGGAGCGCCGCGTGGGGGACGTGGCGATGGCCTGCCCGCTGCGCCGCGTCGTCGTCGCCTTCGAGGTGTTCGAGGCCACGTCGTACGAGCGGCTGTGGTGCGTACGCCTGACCCGCGGCGAGGTAGTCCGGCGCGATCTTCGCGATTCCAGGGGTCCGCGGACGCTCGCGGGCTCGCTGCTGCCGCGACGCAAGACCCCGCCTGTGCTGCCCATCGACGGCCCGGCGCCGCACACCGTTCGCCGCTGGAACGACCTGGCCGAGCTCGTCGAGAAGACCAACCCCGGCGCCCCCGAGGACGCCGAGGCCATGGCAGCCCAGGATGCCGCGCTGCGTGAGGAGCGCGAGGGCAGCCAGGCCCGCCTGGCGGCGATGGTCGACCGCATCGTGCTGGCCGACTTTGCCGCCCAGCGGGCGAGGGCCGAGGGCACGGGCCAGGCGCTCAACGCGCTCATGCTGCTGGCGTCGGCCGCGGCGACGCTGGTGGGGCTCACGGCGCTGGCCGTCGGGCAATGGTGGGCCTGGCTACTGCTGGCGCCCGCCGCGGTGCTGGCCGCCAAGGCGGTGCACCGCTCGTACCTGGGCGGCCGCGGCGTGGCGCGACGGGTGGTGCGAGGCGTGCTGGCCGAGTCGCTCGCCCACCTTGCGCCCAGCGAGGCCGAGCTGCGCGACGCCCTGGACGTCGCGGCCGCACGCCGCAGCGACGCGGCGCGATACCTCAAGGACGCCGACGTAGGCACGATGCTGGGCGTCGACCGGCCGATGGCCGCCTGAAGACGCGGCACGCGCCCGCCAACAATGCCCCGTGCCACGGGGGATGCCATGACGCGGCTGCTCGGTGAGGGCGTGTTCGTCGCGGGGCGGCCCGTGCGCGATGACCGCGGCCGGTGCGGGCGAGCGTCCGACGCGGGCCGTGTGACGGCGGCCGACGCTCGGCGTCATCCGGGCGTGATCGGCTGGCTCGCGTTCGTCGCGCTGGTCGTGGTAGGCGGGAAGATCTGGCGGTGGAGCGAGGGCCTGGTCGCCGGAGCCGCGGGCTGGGCGCTCGGTGGCACCGTCGCGGTGGCGGCGCTGCTGGCCGTGACGATGCTGCTCTCGGTGTCGATCGATCGGAGTCGGCGCGCGCGAGCGCGAACGCGGAACCGTGCAACCAAGGCGTCCCTGGACGCCGCGGAACCCGATGGCACGCCCGAACGAATCGGAGAGGCATGCGGGCGGCGGTGATCACCGACGGGCGGGGCGAAGAGCGCGAGGCCGCCGGCACGCTGCACACGCCGCCGCTGGGGCTCAAGGACCGCATCGGCCTGGGCCAGGCGCTTGCGCTCGCCGCTATCGCCTTCGCGCTGCTGATCGCCGGGCCGCTGGGCTTGTTCGTGATGGGCGGATGCTTTGCGATCTGGATGCTGTGGTGGTTCATCGCAGGGCGGCAGCAGGCCGCCGACGAGCTCATCGCCAGGGGCACGTGCGCGTGCTGCGAGTACGAGATCGCCGGGCTGCCCATCGAGCACGACGGATGCGTCGTCTGCCCCGAGTGCGGCGCGGCGTGGAAGGTGATGGACGCTTCCTCAGCCTGACCGCTCGCAGATGATGGCCGTGGCCTTCTCGCCCAGCCGCAGGACGAACACGACGAGGCTCCGATCACCCTTGCCACGCAGCGTCTTCTGCAGCGCATCGGGGTCGACCAGCTTCGCGCGCGTCTTGATCGTCACGATGCCGGCGCCCAATTGCTGCAAGCGCGAGCGCACGGCCTTCGTGCGCCACGGCATGGCCTCGAGGACCTGGTAGCCCGTCAGCCACGGGCTCCGCACCTCGGAGTCGCCCGTCAGCACACCGACCGCGGGGTGGATGGGCCGCAGTCCGACCGACTTCGCGAACGGCCCGAGCAGCCCCGACCGTTCGAGCGAGGCGTCGGCCTCGAACACGGAGCCCAACACGGGCGTCGCGGGACCGTCGGAGTCGTACCACGCGTCGGCATCGATGAGCGGGCCGGGCGCGGCGGCGAACGCCTCGCCCGATGGCAGCAGCGTGGCGAGCCGATGGCCCGCTGCGACGCCCGCGCCTTCGGCGAGGCTCCCCGTCCACAACAATGCCTGGGTCAGCCTGCCGTGCTCGCTGACGAACTCGAGCTGCGACCGCTCGTGGCGAGGCAACATCGAGAAGTCGACGCCCGGCCCGAGCTTGACGCACGCACCCGCCGCACGCCCGACGACCGCCTCGACCACGTCCGGCCCGGGCTGGTAGCTCGCGTAGTCGTGGCGGCGCTTCGAGCCCGCGCGTCGGCTGGGGTCGAGGTGCACGAGGGCGCCTTGAACGTCCGCGAGCACGCCCTCGGATCCGACATCGGCGACGCGTGCCTCGCATTGCGCGTTGTGGCCGGCCATCCACGCGCGCGTCGGATCGAGGTCGACCGCCGTCACGCCTACGCCCGCACGGATAAGCTCGAAGGCGTCGGCACCGATGCCGCAGCACAGGTCGAGCGCCGCGCCGCCAACCCGCGCAAACCGCGCCGCCTTGTGACCCGCGGCCAGGGCCGACGACGCGACCATGACGCCCTCCTCGTCGGCGACCAGCCTCGAGACGAGGTCGGACGCCAGCTTGCTCGCGGCGCGGTTCCGGGCTCGGGCATTCTCGACCGCGACGGCGACGACGCCCTGGGGCCAGTCCTTGCGCAGCAGCGCGAGGTCGGCAACGGTCGGCCGTAGCGGCGCGGCGAGCAGCTCGTCGGCGGGGCCGCTGGCCGCGTAGGCCTGCCAGTCTTCAAGCGGGAAGTTCACGCGGCCATCATTGACCGCCGCGGCGGCCAAGGATGCGCTATGGCAACCACCCGCGTGCTCGTGACCGGCTTCGAGCCCTTCGGCGGCAGCGACGACAATCCGTCGATGCGGATCGTGCACGCGCTGGCCGGCGATCCGCCGGCGGGCATCGAGCTGGCCACCGGCGTGCTCCCGGTCACCTGGGCCGGCGCATGGCCGGGCGTGCTCGAGCTCATGAGCCAGCACCGGCCCGACCTCGTCCTGATGCTGGGCCAGAGCGGCAAGCGATCATCGGTCACGGTCGAGCGATTCGCGCTGAACTTCGGGCGCGGCCGCATCGCCGACAACGACGGCGTCGATCGTCCCGACGGCGCGCTCGTCGAAGGCGCACCGCTCGCGCTCGCTTCCACGATCGACGTCGACGGTGCGGTCGAAGCCATGACGAACGCCGGCACTCCGGCGCGTCCGAGCCACGACGCGGGCGCGTGCGTGTGCAACCTCGTGCTGTTCCAGTCACTGCTCCGCGCCACGCCCGGCCAGCGCGCGGGCTTCATCCACGTGCCCATGCTGCCCGGCCAGCAGGGCACCGAGAACGGCGAGCCCACCATGGACGCCGCCGAGAGCGGCAGGGCCGTGCGCGCGGCGATCGAGTTCCTGAGCGCATAAGCCTGCCTGCGAAGCTCCTGCACTGCGACTTCCGCACGCGACGGGATCCTCGTGAGTGTCGCCCATCTCATGCGCTCTCACTCTCAACAGGCCTTCACGCGTCTTCCAGGACGGACGGCCCGTTGGCCGCCGGCGCGAGGCGAGGCCTGGCAACAGGAGTGAGTCATGCGAAATGCAATAAAGAAGGGAATCCTCTCCTCGGCGATGGCGATGGCCGTTCTTGCCGGCGCACCGACCGCCGACGCGGACGATTGCTGCCGGTGGGAGCTGAAGGTCAAGCGCAAGGCCATCCTCTCGGACAACTTCGAAGTCGAGCTGTGGGCGCACTTTCCCGACGACAAGCACGCGTTCGCGGGCGCCAAGCTCGACATCCTGAGCAACGGCGTCGAGTGGGTTAAGGTCGGAGACCCGTGCATGCTCGGGCTCGGCATCGGCGAGGTGGGCGACGTCGTCGGCGACGACGTCATGGACATCGTGGTGGGCCAGATCCACTTCCCCGCTGGTTCGCTGTTCGCCGATACGGACAACCCCATCCGGGTCTGGTGCGGCGAGTTCGAGGCCTCGGGCGGGGCACCCTTCCGCAGCATCTGGACGCAGACCGACATCTTCGAGTACTACGAGGAAGCCGACTCGTCGGTGAAGGGGTCGTGCGATCCCTCCGAGGCGTTCCGCTCGGTCTTCGTCGGTCCGATCGTCGTCGATGACTGGATCGCCGCGACGTTCGACGGCACGAGGGGCGTTCGGCGTGGCGACAGCCTGGTCCTTTCGACCGCTCCCGGCGCTCCTCCGCAACCCGGCGTCGCGTTGACCGATGAGACCGCGCGTTGGGGACCCCGCTCGCGCTTCGAGCACACCATCGACGTGGGCGGCCTGCCCGACGGCACGACGGTCGACCTCGAATGGTTCCCGTGGTGGAACTGCGGCGGCTTCTTCCGCGAGACGCTCTCGGCCCGCATGGTCAAGACGCAGGCCCCCGGCGCCCCGACCATCATGGAGGTCACGCCCGACTTCGGCGACGTGGGCGTGCCTCGCGTCCCGATGCGTTTCCTGCTCGATGGCCGCGAGGTCGGCGACCCCATCCTTGGTTCGGGCGCCTCGTTCCGGCTGTTCAACTTCTGCTTCGAGCTCACCTGGTGCTACGTGCTCAACAGCAACGACCAGCTCGTGCTCGTGCTCAAGTGCGACAACCCGTTCGAGGTCGAGGTCGGCAGCCGTCGCTACACGGTCGACACCATCCAGCTCGATCCCGGCTTGGGTTCGGGCCAGGTGGGCGGCCTCGACCGCGCCGAAATCCACGCCGACGGCGCGCAGGCGATGATCATCGCCGGTGCTGGCTTCACCGGTGGCTGCCGCGCCGACTGCGACGGAAGCGGCGACCTGAACATCTTCGACTTTTTGTGCTTCCAGAACCTCTTCGCCAGCGGCGACCTTGCGGCCGACTTCGACGGCGACGGCCGGCTGACCATCTTCGACTTCCTGGAGTTCCAGAACGCCTTTGCAACCGGGTGCGATTGATCAGATCGCCCCGGAGCAGACATCGCGGGCCATCGGACCGGCGACTTCTCAGGCCGTCAGGAAACGCCCCTCCGCGAGACCCCTCGTAACGCCGCTACGGGCCATCCCGTAGCGGTTGTTGTTGCGAGGCGGATTCAAGCTCAAGGAGAGATCTCGATGCGTACCCCGACCATGACCTCTGCCATGCTTGTCGCGGCCCTTGCCGGCCTTGCCTGCACCAGCACCGCCAGCGCCCAGACCTTCGTCGAGGGCGTCAACCACGACATCCCGCGCCTGACCACCTGGACCGCAACGCGCGGCCATGAGCAGGCGTTCCGCTGGACGGCCCAGAGCGACTTCGACATGATCCAGATGCTCTGGCACACCAGCGCGATCGCCGACGGCGTCATCCGCCTGCGCGAGAGCGACTTCGGCCGCCCGGGCGACGTCCTCCGCGAGGTTACGTTCAGCACGACCAGCATGGGCTGGGGCGGGGCCGCCTTCAGCGAGCCCTTCTCCGTCGAGGCCGGCCGCGAGTACTTCGTCACCTTCACCAGCCTCACCTCAAGCTACCGCGACTTCGTCGCCGTGGACGACCCCAGCGCCGTGCAGATGACCTACTTCTGGCAGCCCTTCGATAGCGGGGATAGCTGGAACGGTCCCTTCTCGGGCGATCCCGGTCGCCGGCCGATCATGTTCTACGAGCCCGACTCGGTCTGCTATCCAGACTTCGACGGCGACGGCTCGCTCACGATCTTCGATTTCCTCGCATTCCAGAACGCCTTCGACACCGGCGACCCGTCGGCCGACTGCGACGGCGATGGAGACCTGACGCTCTTCGACTTCCTCTGCTTCCAGAACCTGTTCGATGCCGGCTGCGGTTGAGCCGGTCGCTTCGACGGGGAGGCCGTGCATCGACCGCGCCCGACCCGGTGCCGGACGTCATCGCCTTGGCTAATTGGTGGCGCGGAAAGGACGTGTAGCATGAACTTCGGTCGTTGTCGTCGAGCACGAATGCGTGGCGTCGTGGGCTCTGCAGTTGCACTCACAGTTGCCGCCGTCGCGGGCACGGCCAACGCCGATGAAATGTGGGGCGTCGACGCCGGGGGCGACGGCCTCTACCTGTGGGACAGCGATACGGCCCGCGTCAAGTACTTCATCGGGCCGCTCCACCCCGATCCGGCTCGGTTTACAACGCCGGTCTCGATGGCCGTGAGCGATCGGCGCGTCATCTACGTCCAGAACAACTCACCTCCAGGCGACGCGGGCCTGTGCACGGTCGATCCGCGCACCGGGCGCGCCACCTACATCGGTCCGGGGCTGGGCGTCGAGGGCGCCATCAGCTTCGGGCCCGGCGGGCGGCTGTATGGGTTCGATGCGCTCAAGCGCCTCTGTACCGTCAACCTCTCGACCGGCGCCGTGACCCGAGTGCCAGGGGCGCCACGGCTGCCGATCGTGTACGGCATGGACTACGACCCGGGTACGAACCGCTTCTACGCCATCACGTCGCCGTCCTCGGGTGCGACGCCCGACCTGCTGCAGATCGATCCGGCAACGGGCATCATCGTGAGCATCCGTGACACGGCGGTCTCGATCGTTGGCGTTCCAAAAGGCCTCTCCTTCAACGTCGACGGCGACCTGGTCATGACCAGTTCGGTGGCCGTTGCCTACGTGCTCGATCCGGCAACGGGGCAGGTGATGGAAGTCATCCGCGGCGCGCGACCCGAGCCGCAAGGGGTGGGCCTCGCCTGCCGTGGCGATTTCAACAAGTCGGGCAACGTCAACTTCCTGGACTTCCTCTCGTTCCAGAACGCGTTCGACGCCGGCGACCTCGCGGCCGACCTCGATTACGACGGCGTCCTGACCGTCTTCGACTTCCTCGAATTCCAGAACGTGTTCGCAGAGGGCTGCCGGTAGCCGGGTTCTCTACGGAACGATGATCGATGAAACAATCGAAACGGGCCGCATGTGCGGCCCGTTTCGTTCTCGCTTGGCATACGTACTCGTCAAGGCCTCGGATTCGGGTAGCTCGGCATCGTCGAAACTCCCCGATAGCTTCACACCCGAATCTTCGTCCAGGTTCCTTGTCCGAAGCGCACCGCAAAGACGATGCCACGGATGATGAGCTCGCTGCACAGGGCCAACCACAGGCGGGCGAGGCTCGGCTCCCAATCCAGGAACTCGCCCATCGGGTTGAGCAATTCTCCGCCGCCGAGAACGTCCGGCAACGGGAGGCGTACGCCGCTGACGAGGTACGCAGCAGGAAGGCGGATGCCGTACGTCGTGAACCAGGTCAGCCCCATGACCACGCGGACATCGCCCACGCCGCGAAGCGCCTGTCGGAACACGATCGCCAACGCGAAGGGAATCTGCACGACGCCGCAGATCATCAGCAGCGTCGGGACGACCTCGCGGTGCTCGGGCACCGGCGTCAGAACGTTGGTGATCTGCGTCGGAAACAAGAACATCAGCACGCCCAGGGTGCCCATGAGCAGCGACGCGAGCCCGGCGCAGGCCAGCACGCCGCGGATGGCGTGGCGGGGGCTCCCGGCGCCGAGGTACTGGCCCGCCAGCGTTGCGGCAGCGATGCCCATCGCAAAGCCCGGCAGGAAGCTGATGGCCTCGATGCGGATCGCCCACATGTGCGAACCCAGCAGGCCCGCGCTCTGGCCCGGCGTCGACTCGGCGAGCGTGCGCAGCGAATCCTTCGCGGCACCGGCGACCGAGAGCTGGGCCACGAAGAACACGATCGCGAAGTTGCCCACCCACATGCCCAGGGTCTCGAAGTAGTTGGGCAGCCCGAGTCGCACGAGGCGACGGATGGTGTGCCAGTGCGGGCGAAGCCGCCGAACGCGGAGCTTGACGCCCGAAGCGCCCGCAAAGCAGTAGCCCAGGATCATGAGCGCGCCAACCGCGTCGCCCGCGACCGTGCCGATGGCGATGCCCACGATGCCCAGGTCGAACGAGAACGGGTTGGCCAGCCCCGGCAGGTCGATGCCGCTGAGCGCCCAGCTCATGACGATGTTCACCACGTTGCGCGCGATCATGGCCCACAAAGGGCGCACCGAGTCTCCCGCCCCGCGCAGGCACGCGATGCCGCCGAACAGCAGCCCTGCCAGCGGCGTGCCCGCCGCGATCACCAGCATGTAGTACCGGAACGCCTTGGCCCCCGGCTCGCTCAGCCCCATGAACCCAGGGATCCAGGTCGTGCTGATGGCAACCAACGCGCCCACCGCGGCAGCAAGAATGGCGCCCAGCAGCAGGCACTGGGCCATCGCGGCGCCGGCAACGCCCATGCGGCCGCGACCGACCGAACGGCTGATGAGGCTCGTCGCCCCCATGCCCAGCGCCATGAACGTGAGCCCGATGAACCACATGATGTAGCTGGCGGCGCTGATCGCGTCGACGGCGTCGACTGCCGACACGCCCAGAGCACCAAGTCCGTCCTCGCTGCCCGAGCCGATCTGGCTCGAGAGCACCGTGTCGGTCAGGCCGACCAGGGCATTGAGGGCACTCTCGACGAGGATCGGCCAGCTGAGCACCCAGATTGCCATGGGCATGCTCAGGCCCTTGAGGCGGCCCGACCGCAACCGGCCGTGGGCGTCCAACCCCTTCGCTTCGGCCGGCGGGCCGCGCAGGATGTCCACAACGCCCATGGCATTACGCCAGTCGAGGGAGCCGGCGATGCGAGCGAGCGTGCTGGAGCGGGTGGGCGTCATGGCAAGACTCGAAACCAAGGCGGCCGAGAGGCCGTAACGGGAACTGGGACGTTAGGGAGCGTCCGACCCCGAGTCGGCCCGCCATGCTCCCGACGGGGCGATCCCCGCACCATCGTCCGACAATCCCGGCCCGGAGGGACGCTCCGAGGCCGGCGACCCTGCCCGCGTACAACCACCGCGACCGAGCGATGCACACGAGGAGCCCACGATGCCCGACGTACGAGCCGTTGCCACACTCCTCCTGGTCGTCGTTGCAACGATCGCACACGCCGGTCCGCAGGCGCTCGAGCCGCGCGAGCCATTCCGGAAGTTCGAGTTGGCCGATCGGCCCATGCACCCGCACCGCCTCGTGGTCAAGTTCCACGACCACGTCGGTGCTCGGACAACGGGAGATGGCACGCTCGCGAGCATTCGCGGCATCGATCTCGGTGGCCTGATCGCGACGCTGCGGGCCTCGACCGACGTGCCCGTGCGCTTCGAGCCGCTGGTCGAGCTCACCGAGGCGCAGCTCCAGCACGTGCTGGGCGACGCCGCGGCCAAGAGTGGTCGCGCCCAGCCGGACCTCGGCGCGATCATGGTCGTGCGAGTCGACGACGCCGACGTCATGAACGTCGCGCGGACGCTCCATGCCAGCGACCTGGTCGAGTACGTGCACTTCGAGCAGCTCTGGCCCGAGCCGCCGAGCGGACCGAACGCCTGCAGCGACATCGCACCGGCCACGCCGCAGATGTCGCAGTTCCAGGACTATCTGGACGAGGCGCCGGGCCTGGGGATGGATGCCGCCTGGGCGCACCCGGGCGGTGATGGGGCCGGCGTGCGCATCGCAGATTGCGAGTACTGGTACCGGCCCGACCACGAAGACCTGTGCGACGTGATTCCCGAGCCGGGGCAACTCCCCAATCCGGACATCATCGCACGGGGATGGCACGAACACGGCACGGCCGTCCTGGGACAGCTCGTCGGCGGCGATAACGCCTACGGCGTGCGCGGCATCGCGCCCGAGGCCGAGGCATGGTTCTTCCCCGAGTCTTCGGCCAGCGATCCGTTCCGGCGCGTCGCGGCGGTCACCAACGCCATCGCCACCATGGACGCGGGCGACGTCGTGCTCCTGGAGATGCAGGCCTTCGGGCCGGGCGGAGACTTCGCGCCCGCCGAGATCGACCCGAGCATCTGGCAGGTGACGCGGGTGGGCGTCGATCGTGGCGTCGTCGTCGTGGCAGCCGCCGGCAACGGCAACCAGAATCTCGACTCGAGCTCCTACGCCGAGTACCGGTCACGGGGCAACAGCGGCGCCATCATCGTCGGTGCCGGTACATCGACCTCGGCCCACAGCAAGCTTGGCTTCAGCACCTACGGCAGCCGCGTGAACGTCCAGGGATGGGGCCAGAACGTGTTCACCGCGGGCTACGGCGACTTCGCCATCGTGGGCGGCGATCGGGACCAGAGCTACACGGCTTTCTTTGCAGGCACCAGTTCGGCCTCGCCGTTCATTGCTGGGCTTGCCGCGTCACTCCAGGGCATCTCGAAGGCCGCCACCGGCGAGCCGCTCGCCCCGGACGAGCTACGACAGCTCTTGATCGATACCGGCAGGCCGCAGGGCGGGGGTGGTCATATCGGACCTTTTCCAGCCGCGGCCGCCGCGGTCGATGCGCTGCTCGCCTCCCTCTGCCGGGCAGACTTCGATGGTGACGGGGAGTTGACGCTGTTCGACTTCCTTGCCCTCCAGAGCAGCTTTGCCTCGGGAGAAGCGCGGGCAGACTTCGACGGCGACGGTTTGCTGACGATCTTCGACTTCCTGGCGTTCCAATCGGCGTTCGAATCTGGCTGTCCCTAAGGGCTCCAAACGCAGGAAGCTGACAGCAAAATTCTGGGTTTCATGTATGCAAATGGGCTTCCATCCTGACCCGAAATCGGGTATACCTATGGGAGAGGACCGCGCGCGACCCCCAGGGGTGGGGCCGGCGACGGTCCGTGTCCGGCCGCCGATGGCCTTCACTGGCCGACGCGCCGGGACCTTGGCCGCTTGAAGACAAGCCTAAGGAGAGGTGATATGGATCGCATCGCTTCGACCGTTTCTGTTCTTGCGCTGCTCGCCGCCAGCGGCATGGCCCTTGGCCAGCACACCGACGGCGCCACCCTGACCGAGGAGGCGGTGCCGTCCGACCGGGCCGGCTGGCTGGCCCTCGGCGACGCGTTGTTCACGCCAGAGAACGTGAGCATCCTGACGGGCGACACCGGCAACCTGGGCATCGAGTTCGCCTGGGGCTACTACTGGGTGACCCACAACGGCGCCTTCGCCACCGGCACTCAGGTGCTCGTCCAGTTCGACTCCGACTGGAACGAGGTCGAGAGCTACCTGCAGCTGACCAACTCGCCCTCGTGGGGCCAGCGCGACGGTGCCTCGATCGAGAGCGAGAACCTCCTGTTCTTCGGCGCCGAGGGCGGCGAGCTCTGCGAGTACGTGTTCGATCCGGGCACGCAGCGCCTGGACCTCGGCGCCTCGACGCTCGGAACCTCGGGCGCTCTGGGCACCGTCCGTGCCCTGGCTTACGACCCGACCCGCGAGCAGTTCTACACCAAGAACTTCGGCGACACCATCCAGATCCTCGATCGTGATGGCTTCCTGCTGGACCTGATCGCCGCCGACCCGTCGGCCTACGGCGCCGCGTACGACGCCGTCAACGACACGGTGTGGTTCTACTCCTACATCGACGTGGCCGCGGGCACGACCATCCCCAACACCCGTGCGGTCGAGTGGGATCCGGACACCCAGGTCCTCACCGGTCGTGAGTTCGACGCGGTCGGCTCGTCGCCGTCGGCGACGATCGTGTACCACCTTCCCGGTGGTTTCGACATCCACACCGAGGGCGATTGCACCTACGCGATCGCCATGAACCAGGGCGGCGACGACGACGGCCTCGGCGGCACCGTCGACCTCGACTTCGTCAGCTTCTGGGAGATCGCCGGCGATTGCGCCGGTGGCGGTTGCCGCGCTGACCTCGACGGCGACGGCGAGCTGACGCTCTTCGACTTCCTGACCTTCTCGAACCTGTTCGACGCCGGCGACCTGACCGCCGACTTCGACGGCGACGGCGTGCTGACGCTGTTCGACTTCCTGACCTTCTCCAACGAGTTCGACGCCGGCTGCTGATCGACCCCGGGTCGTTCGACATCCAGTAACACACACGCGGCCCCGAATCTCTATCAGATTCGGGGCCGTGTTGCGTTCATGATCGGTCTCGGCGTAGCAGCATCTTGCTCCCGACGCCGAAACGTCGCTTGGTCGTGAAACTCTCGCCGTCCCGTTGGCTAATGGCACAGTGTCCGTGTTGCCATGGCCTCGGCTACGCGTCCGGGGAGGGACGAGGGAGGCCTTCCTTTTCCCCAGAGGGAGGATCATCAGATGTATTCAAAGATTGCAGTTCCCGCGGCGTTCACGCTGCTCGTTGCCGGCACGGTCCAGGCCGATCCGGTGCGTCTGTCGCACAGCGTCGAGGAGTTCCTCGTCACCGGCGGCACCGCCATCGCCTGTGCCTCGACCGGCACGCCGCAGACGTCCAGCGATAACCAGTTCTGGCGGGCGTTCACGCTGAGCGATTTCGGCATTACCGAGGCCGTCACGATCGAGAACCTTGAGATCGGCATCGAGAATCTCGCGCTGCCGACGCTCATCGAGCTCGATGTCACCATCAATCTCTACCAGGCGCCCGGCGGTTCAACTCCGGCGTTCGGGCTCGATCTCGTTGGCACGACGGTCGCGACGCTCACGGACCGTGCCCTTGAGGTCATCACCGTCGACGTGTCCGGCGTTGTCAACGCCGACAACGCTCTCATCGTCGAGATCAACGTGCCGAACCTCCAGGACCTGTCGGGCGGTCTGACCGGCGACGTGTACTTCCCTGGTGCCAACTCGTTCGGCGAGACCGACCCGAGCTACATCAGCTCCACCGGCTGTGGCACGGCCAGCCCGACCGCCTACGGCGACATCGGCTTCCCTGACGTTCACCTGATCATCATCGCCAATGGTGAGACCGGTGGCGTTGCCTGCCGCGTCGATCTCGACGGCGACGGCGAACTGACGCTCTTCGATTTCCTGACCTTCTCGAACCTGTTCGATGCCGGCGACCTAGCCGCCGACTTCGACGGCGACGGCGTGCTCACGATCTTCGACTTCCTGACCTTCTCGAACGAATTCGACGCCGGCTGCCCGTAAGCCGCGACACCGTTCTCGTTCATCACGCAAAGTCCTGGTCAGCCATCATCCTCCCCGAGGCTGACCGTTCCGGGCGAGTTCCGCATCGCGGGCTCGCCCGGGCTTGTTGCGTTCTTCAGACCGCTCGACTCAGACGCGAGATGAGCACCGCGAGTAACTGGCAGCGCTCAACGAGGCTCGCCAACTCGATCCACTCTGTAGGAGTGTGCAGCCCGCCGCCTCGCACGCCGAGCGTGTCGATCGTCGGCAGCCCCGCGTCTTGCAGGATGTTGCCGTCGCACACCCCACCGGTACTAGCGAACGGCAGGCTCTGTCCGAGCACCTCGGCGACGGACCGGGCGTGGAGCGCGAGTGCTTCGGTCGCTGCAGTCAGCGGCTTCGCCGGACGGTTGAACGAGCGTCGGACGATGATGGCGGCTTGGTCGTGTTCGCAGGCCGTGTTCGGTGTTGCCAAAACGTCGAGAGCGGCACCCATGCGATCGCCGACTTCCTGATTCGGGTACCGCGCATTGCCCCAAGCTGCGGCGTGATCGGGGACGGCGTTCGTGGCGGTTCCTCCCTCGACGGGGCCGACGCTCATGATGTACGAGCCTTCCTTGGTCGGGTCGGCCATGTCGCCGACCGCGGCGATCGCGCGGGCCAATGCCGTCACGGCACTCACGCCTCCGCGGAAGTCTCGCCCGACGTGGGATGAGCGCCCGAGGGCCTCGATCATGAACTGGCCGCTGCCCATCCGCTCGATGGCGAGTTCGCCACCGGGAAGTGCGGGCTCGAGTGCGAGGCCGAAGTCATGCTGGTTTGCCTGATCGCGCAGCGCCGCCTCGCTGTGGTAGCTGCCGGTCTCCTCGTCGGCGTTGAGCAGGTACGTCCAGCTCGCGGGCACGCCGGCTTCTTCCAGGCTCTCGAGCGCGCACGCGGCGATGACGAGCCCACCCTTCATGTCGACGCAGCCCGGGCCGACCGCGGTTGCGCCGTCCTCGGCGACCGTGAGTTCTTGGAACGGGCCGCCGGCGGGGTGCACGGTGTCGAGGTGGCCGGCGATGAGGACTCGACGCATTCCGGGCCGCAGCCGACCCAACACGGCGGTTGGTGGCACGCCGTCCGCGGCTGCGCCGCGTAGCCAGTCGGGCCGGTCGTCGCCCGGAACGAGTGTTGAGGTCGCGCCGAGCTTCGCCATGCGTTCGGTGAACACCTGCCTCGTGGCCTCGATGCCCTCGCCGCCGCCGGGGCCCGTCGGCGTCTCGACGTGGCGCCTCAGATCGTCGAGAAGAAAGCCGGCCTTCGACTCGATGATGTCGCAGGCGCTTCGTTCTTCTCTGGTCAATTCAATCTGGGTCGCTTCTCGTTCGGTCTTCACGGTGACAGCATAGCCGCCGGCGAACGGCTCCAGTCTCCATCGAACACGAAGGTCGCCGGTCCGGTCTGACGAACGACGCCGTCGCCGCCGGCTGATTCTGGCTTCCACGACACGCGCAGATCGCCGCCCGGAAGGGAGAGCACCGCCTCGTGGTCGAGCAATCCCGCCAGCACGCCGGCGACCAGCACGGCGCACGCGCCGGTGCCGCATGCCCGTGTCGGGCCCGAGCCGCGTTCCCAGGTGTGGACGATCGCGTGGGCTCGCGAAACGATGCGAACGAGGTGTGCGTTGGTTCGTTCCGTAAACGCCGGATGGTGTTCGATCACCGGTCCGAGGCGGCGTGACTCTGCGGCGAGATCTTCCCCGAGCCATCGGTTGTCGGACGCGAAGGCCACGGCGTGCGGATTCCCCATCGAGACGGCGGAGAAGACCAGTAAGCTGCCTTCGACGTCGATGCTCGGTGGGCCCTGGGACCGAAGCGATGATGCGTCGACGTGACAGTCGGCGAGCGCGAGGCCCGGCGTGCCCATGTCGACGCAAGCCCGGCCGTCTTCCAGTGGTTCGCACTGCAGCACACGCCGGCCCGACTCGATGCGGAGGGTGGCGGTGCGCATGCCCAGACGCTCGCGCGCAAACCGGGCAACGCACCGCGTGCCGTTGCCGCAAGCGTCCGACTCGCTCCCGTCGGCGTTGAACGTTCGCATCCGAGCGTGGTTGATGTCGTGCCTTGGCGGGCAGATGAGGATGACGCCATCACCGCCGATGCCGGTATGCCGATCGCTCAATTCGATCGCGAGGGCCGGCCAATCCATGTGCTCGAGCGCGGGCTCGGTCAGCGCGTCGACATAGACGTAGTCGTTGCCCAAGCCGTGCATCTTGGTGAACCGCATGCCGCCCTCCATGCGCGAGCGCGTGGTCAAAGCGAGAACCAACCCTGCCACAGGCCGACCAGCATGACGGTCCCCGCGATCGCAAGCGTCGTGAGCGTAGCCAGCCGGAGCGTGAATACCCGCCGGTCAACCGGGAGGCGCCGGCTGGGCAGGCCAGCCAGACGCGCGAGTGCCCGCTGGCGTTGACGGACCGAGCCGTGGCGAAAGCCCCAGCGGTTCGGATCAACGCCGTTGAGCGCACACACGCGGTCGAGTGCGGCGGCCATCGAGTCGGGGCCGCCCTGGTGCACGATTGCCGGGTCGTCTTCGTTTTCGCGGGCGATGGCCGTGCTCAGGGCGACGGCCGCCCGTGCGTCGGCGTGCCGCTCGATGAGCCGGCTGATGGCCCCGAAGCCCAGCACGGCTGCGGTGGCGACGAGCAGCAAAGCTGACAGTTCCGCCAGGCCGCGCCCGAGACCGGCGTTCTGGCCGAACCACGCGAGGGCGGGCTCGACCAGACCCAGGGCGGTCACGAGGGCCAACATCGCCAGCACGATCCACAGCACGTGGTGCTGGCGGACGTGCGCGAGCTCGTGGGCGACGACGGCGTCGAACTCGTGCCGGGGCATGCCCTGCAGCAGCGGCTCGGTGACCAGCATGTAGCGAGCCCATGGCAGGAGGCCCAGGATGGCCGCATTGGCCGACGGATGGGCCCACAGCCGCACGCCCGTGATGCGCGCCCCCATCTGGTCGCACAGCGTGGCGATGCGTTGGCGGGCCTCTCCATCGCCGAGCGAGCGGGTTCCGAGCACGCGCACGATGATGGCAGGCGAGAACGCGACGATGGCGATCGTGCCCGCGATATCGATCGTGCGCCAGGCGAGCGCCGGCTGGCCCCCGAGCACGTACTCGACCGTCTCGTGCCAGCAGACGATCAGCAGCACCGGTACGAGCGGCATCGCCAGCATCGCCCGGGCTCGGCTGATGGTTGCCTCCCAGCGCGTCGGCGGACGCTCGACCAGGCCTCCCGCATCGAGCTCGCGGACGAGCATTGCCTGCCGCATGCGGTCGTGCAGCGGATGCTCGGCCCAGGTAATCGCAAGCAGCGCGAGCAGCGGGGGGGCGGCGGCGGCCATCTCGTCTAGACCGATCCACGCTCCCATCAGCGACTCGACGGCGCCGAGGCCGTTGGACGTCACGCTCCAGATTGCGAAGGGCAGGACGACGAGCCAGCGGAGCTTTTCGCTCAGGCCGAGCCCGCGGCGAAGCAAACGCCACGAACCGCGATAGGCCGCCGCCCGCGCGCATGCGGGCAGGGCGACGAGCGCCACGGACGCCACCAGGAACGACCACCCGGCGGCGACCACGAACTGCCACCCCGAGCCCTCGCTCGCGGCGCCACGCGCGGCGGCGAGGTCGTTGCCCAGCAGCAGGCCCACGAGGATGATCAGGACGTGGATGCTGGGCACGAGGCGGGGCCGATCAGTTGCCGTTCATGATGGACGGCACGCGTGGCAGGGCGCCCAGGTCGACGCTAGCGGGCGCATCGATGTAGGCGTCGACGTTCAGCTCGTCCTCGTTGATGGAGGTCATGACCACGCCCAGGCGGCCCTGGGCGCGGGCTTGGGCGAAGTCTTCGGCGCTCGGTCCGGCGAAGCGGCTGTTTCGCTTTCGCATCACGTGGAAGTGGTACATCGCCAGGGCCCGCACGCTCTGCTCGACCATGTCAGAAGACGCAACGAACTGGTCGTCGCCCTTGCGATGCTGCGGTCGAGGCGGGTACATCTGGGCGACGAACCGGCCCGAGCCATCGACGAACAGCAGCCCGCCGTACTCGGTGGTGTCGTCCTCGCGGTCCATCTCGACCTGCTCGAAGATGCGGCGCATGACCTCGGGATCGTGCAGCGCGACGTCGACGGCGAGCATGCCCAGCAGGTCGCCCCAGGTCAGCATGGGCGCGCTCACGTCGAGCGAATCTGGGATGCCGCGGAGCTCGCGCGTGTCGGCGCGGCGTGGGGTGGTCTCGCGATCGCCGATGCGCGCCCGGAGGCGGCCCTCGAGCTGCAGGCGCGTATCGCGCATCCAGGGCTCGCGGTAGACCGAGGCCCACCGCACGGCTTCGAGGTTGCGCAGCTTCAGGCCCTCGGCCTGTTCGGGGCTAAGCCGCGCCACGGCCTGGGCGGTCTCCTGCCACCACGGACCGTCGGCGTCCTGGTACAGCGTCATGAGCCAGCGCAGTTCCTCGCCGTTGCGGGGCACGACGCCCAGCTCGCTCAGGCCGCGCCGGATCGCCCGCAGCGTCTGGGCGCCTTGCTGGTCGGTGGGCAGGTCGGCTCGGGACAGGACTTCGCGTCGCGCCTCTCCGCTGGGGTCGAGCCGCGCGAGCAGGTCCCAGGCCGCCTCGCGGGCGCGGGCGTCCAGGTCGATCGATCCGAGGGTGCCCTGCCGCGGACTGAGGAACACGCGCGTGGCGATGAGCTCGAGCGAGGCGTCGGGGTTGAGCGACTCGAGGATCACCCGCTCGACGCGGTCCGCGTCGGCGATCTCGGCGTCCTCGATGGCATAGGAACGCACGAACGCGGCGGTGAGGTCCTGCCAGCCTCGCGAGACCGCCTGGCGTCCCATCCGGCGGATGACCTGGTAGTCCTGCTCGGTGGGCACGCGGGCGCGGATAAAGTTCTCCGAGTCTTGCAGGCCCGACCACGAGTCGTCGCTCATGAGCAGGTCGACGGCGGCGTGTCGGAGCTCCTGGGGCGTCTGGGCGCTCCAGACGAGGTCCTTGAGCGGGCCGCGGATGGGCCGGCGGTTGCCGTCGGCCTCTTCCCAGGCCACCCGCATCGCCGCCACGCGGTCGGGCACCCGCAACTCGGGATTCTGGAAGTCGGTGAGCGGGTCGCCGCTGACCTGCTGGGTGCGGCTCGCGCACGCCGGAAGGAGGATCGTGGCCGCGGCGAGCAAGCCGAGGCAGACGCTGAGAAATACGACGTTCGGTGCTGCGGATCGCTGCATGGTGCAATACTATCGGTAGGCGAACGCCGATCGTCCCAGCCTGCGGGCGAGATGGCCCAGGGGCGTGTCCCGCCTCGCCGCCGACCCACGGAGGACCGCCAGCCTTGGCCAAGGAACACAGCCTGCCCCAGGCCGATCAGAACGCCTCGAGCCGAGGCCCGGGCGGCCCCGCGCCCTCGGGCAGCTCGGAGGAGCGGGTGCGGCAGGTGATCGAGCAGATCCGCCCGAGCATCCAGGCCGACGGGGGGGACGTGGAGTTCCTCGAGTTCACCGGCGAGGGCGTGGTCCGCATCCGGCTGCACGGGGCCTGCGTGGGCTGCCCCAGCAGCAGCCTGACGCTCCAGATGGGCCTGGAGCGGAACCTCCGCGAGCACGTGCCCGAGGTCGAGGCGGTCGAAGCCATCGACTGAGGCCCGCCCGGCACTCGGGCCAACATGAAACGACCCCGAGCGACGGTCGCCGAACGTCTTGCCCAGATTGACAGACACCGACCGGCTGGCTCGCGCTAAGTCGTTGGACGCCAGCGATCTGCGCGTTATCGGGGACGAACGGGGGGCCGCGGACGAAATTTCGCGCGATTGATGGGCCTGTCGGTTACACTCGACCGTTGTTGGCCCGTATGACCGGTGGTGGGATCGCGGATCCTGGGATGGACCCGGGTGCCGCGGGTCATTGAGTCGGAGTGGGAAGAGGGATGGCGGCCCATGGTGGGGCCGCCGCGGACCGGCAGGAGAGGCCGGCCTCCGCAAAAGAGCCGCATGGTGGTGCTGCGATGCTTGTGATCACGAGGCGTGAGGGCGAGGAAGTGGTGGTCGGCGACCCGAAGAACCCCATCGGGGTCGTTCGGATCGCCTCGATCAAGGGCGACCGCATCCGGCTTGCCTTCGACTTCCCCAGGACCATCGACGTGCACCGGCGGGAGGTCGCCGAGCAGATCGCGGCCGAGGGCGACGACGAGACGCCCGCGCCCGAGATCGAGGTGCGCATCAAGGACGCTGCGGCGCCGGCGTAGCGAGACTTCCAGATGGCACATGGCCAGATGGCAGATTCCGGAATCTGCCATCTGGCCATGTGCTATCTGGAGATCTTCTCTAAGGGCAGCCGGCGTCGAAGGCGTTCTGGAAGGCGAGGAAGTCGAAGATGGTGAGCGAGCCGTCGCCGTCGAAGTCGGCGAGCGGGTCCATGAGGTCGAAGAGGTTCTGGAAGGCGAGGAAGTCGAAGATGGTGAGGTCGCCGTCGCCGTCGAGGTCGGCGCGGCACGCCGCCATCGGCCTGGTCCACACATGCGCCGCTTGGGTGAACGTCCCTCGCGCCTGGCCCACGACATACAGCGTCTGGCCGTCGTGCCAGATATCGGTGGTGGCCACACGATCGAACCCATCGGGGATCGGCAGCAATTCACGCGACGCGGCGGTGCCGTTCCAGACCACGGGCAGGGTGGCATCCACGCCCACCTGCCACCCATCGTGCATCGCGTAGATGACGCCCGTGCCCAGGTTCTCCCACGACTCGGCCGTGCCACGCCACAGGGCCGCGTGCGGCACGCCATCGATCCACACCTCGCCCCCCTGGACGCCCGCGTCGGCGGCGTTGGCCGAGGACCGCGAAGCGCCGGCGGGGTGGAGGTCGACCCAGGAATCGGCGGTGCCCCGCCAGAGCCCCGCGCGCCGCGTCTCGTCGAACAGCGCGCTGCCGACCTGCACGCCGTCGTGGACGCCCAGGGCCAGCGACACCCGGGCGCCCGCGGGCATGAGATCGACCACCGAGGCCGCCGTGCCGGTCCACAGCGCGGCGCGCTCGGTGACCGGCTCGGTCCAGGTCCAGCCGACCTGCTGCCCGCCGTGGGTGGCAACCGCCGTGGAGTGCGAGATCCCGTGGCGATCCTGGGTGTGCAGGCTGACCCACGTGTCCGCCGACCCGCTCCACAGGCTCGCACGATTCTCATAGATCCCATAGAACGATCGCAAGTAGTTCACTGACCCGACCTGCTGTCCCTCGTGCGCACCCAGGCACTGCGAGCCGTGCTGCAGCGACGGGGGCTGGAGGCTGACGAAAGAATCGGGCGCGTACTCGCTCCAGAACCCGGCCTCGCCGTTGCTGCCCACCGGGACGCCGCCGTCGATCCCATGCACGGACGCAAAGGGCTCGCCGGGCACCTGCAAGCTGGTGTACTCCCATTGGCCGCACGCGACCGACGGCGCGAGCGCCAGCGTTGCGATCCCCGCTCGTGCCATGCGAGTCCTCGCTCGTGCCATGCGAATGCCCTCCTGCGTCTCTGGCCGGACCCCGAGCGATCCCACGCTCGCCCCCACGCCCCCACGCCCACCGCGCCCACCGCGCCTTGCCCCTCGCCAGGGCGGCCCCTCTCGATCTGGCGAACAAGTCTATCACCGGCCCGAGGGCAACGCCCTGGGATCACGCCCCAAGCCCCGGCGGCCGCATCCGCCCGAGCGGGCGTGGGCGGGCCTCGCACCAGGGCCGTGATCGCCCGGGGGAGCACGACCCGGGCGTGAAGAAGCATCACGGGGGCGTGGAGGGCCACGACACCAGCGTGAACCGACGCGACGAGGGCGTGAGGGAACACGACCAGGGCGTGAACCGACACGACCAAGGCGTGATGGGACATCATGAGAGCGTGGACCAACACGACCAAGGCGTGAAGGAACATGACCAAGGCCTGAAGGAACATGACCAAGGCGTGAAGGAACACGACCTCGGTGCACGCCACGATGACCTCCGGCGTCGGTTCTGGGACGGCCGTGCGTGGTTCTTGGACGAAACCCAGCGGTTCTAGGACGCGCCGTGAGTTTTTTTTGGGTTGCGCTGGATGGCGCGCTCGATCGGACCCGTGGATCGGGCGATGCAACGCTCGGACGCGGGCGATGGTCGGCCGCGTGCACGGATGCATCAGCAACCACGAGGTTCGCCATGAATGCACGCATCGCGATCGTCCTTTCTCCGTCCGCACCCTGCACGCCCGTCCTTCGCACGGCGTGCGTCCTGGAAGGCGGTGCGTCATGAGCGTGGTGCCAGATAGCCGCAGCGACGCCATCGACTGGTTCACCAACCGCCTGAGCGCCTGGAGCGCCGACCCGGCCGGCATCGGCCTCACCGAGGCCCTCGTCAACGAGCTGGCCGCAGCGACTGCCGCGGCTTCTTCGGCCAGGACCACCGCAGAGCAGGCCAACGACGCCAAGCTCGCGGCCTCGCAGAACTTCCGCAACCAGACCGACGCCATGCGCGAGATCGGCGTCGGGCTCGTGCAGAAGATCCGCGGCTTCGCCAAGGCGACCGGCGACGAGTCGGTCTACGCCACCGCGCTGCTGCCCGACCCGGCAACGCCCGAGCCCACCCCGGCCCCGGGCACGCCCACGGACTTCGAGGTGTCGCTCCGCCAGGACGGCTCGGTTGAGCTGGCCTTCCGCTGCGACAACCCCGGCAACGTGTTCGGCGTGACGTACGACGTCTGGCGCCAGGACGAGCCGCAGGGCAACTTCAACTACCTGCTGACGGCCGGCGAGCGCCGCTTCACCGACAGCACCGTGCCCGCGGGCACGGCGGTGGCGACGTACCGCGTGCAGGCCCGCCGCTCGACCCAGGCCGGCGGCCCGGCGCTCTTCGCCGTGCGCTTCGGCGTGGGCGGCAACGGGCAGGCGACGGCGGAAGCGGCGTAGGCCGAGGCGTGTTGCACGTCCACCGCCCCGGCGGAGCGCCCCGAAGACGGGTCGCTGCGCCGGGGCTCGTCTATGTAGGTTGTTCTTGAGGCGCTCGCGTTGCTTGCTTGCGGGCTGCGCCCGGGCGGCCGGGGGGCCGCCGCGCCTGCGCATGCGCTGTCGCTCGAGGACTCGCTCGGCGGATGCTGCGGCGGTGGGCGCTGTGGGTGCAGTGGGCGGTGGGCGCCGGGCCGTCGAACTACTCCGGCGAGCCGCTCGAGTAGTCGTACACCCACTGGCTCATCGCGCGCTCGTAATCGAGGACTTCGCCGTCCTTGAAGAACAAACCCAGCTCGCGCTTCGCGGCCTCGGGGCTGTCGCTGCCGTGGATGAGGTTGAAGCTGTTCGACACGCCGAAGTCGCCGCGGATCGTCCCGGCGTCGGCCTTGGAGCCGAACGTCGCGCCCATCATCGAGCGGCTGATGGCGATGGCGCCGATGCTGCGGATGGCCATGACCAGCACCGGGGCGCCGGTCATGAAGCGGACGAGGCCGTCGTAGAAGGGCTTGCCGGCGTGGTCCTTGTAGTGCTCGGCGGCCAGCTCCGGGCTGATCTTCATGAGCTTGCAGCCGACGACCTGGAGGCCCTTGTCCTCGAAGCGGCTGATGATGCGGCCCATGAGGCCCCGCTGGACGGCGTCGGGCTTGAGGATGATGAGGGTGGTTTCCATGTCGGTGGGGCTCCTGTCGGGCTGATCGGGGTGGGGTCGCGAGTCTCGGTTCGGGCCGCAAGGGTAGGGGGCGGCGCGGGCTCGCAGCGGTTCCGTGAGAGGGCGACGAAAGGGCCACAAGAAGGCCGCCCGGGGCCTGGTTGGGCCCCGGGCGGCGATCGATGGGAACAGGGATTCTCTTTTGCCCGCCGGACCGGGCTACTTCGCGGCCTTGCCCAGCAGGCCGGCCAGGGTTGCCAGCCGAGCGGCCGTCGTCGCGCCCTTGAGCAGCGTGCCGGGACCGACCAACAGCGCGAGCACGCCCACGCCGGCGGCGAACGCGGCGGGGTGGTCCTTCACGAACTGGATGGCGGCCGACGCGAGGTCGCCGCCATGCGAGTTCGAGCCACTGTCGTGACGGCGGGCGGCGGCGATGCGGAGGTTGAGCTTTGCCTCCTCGATCGTTTGCGGCTTGACGCGAGCGCTCGAGCGGATGGACTCCTGCCGGGCGGTCAGCCGGGCGCGGGCCGTGCTGGCGGCGGGGTGGCGTCGCGCGCTGTGGGGGTGCTGCGGGCGGTTTGGTTCGGGCGTGTAGCCGCGCTGGGAGATCATGACGGATCGCCTCCAGCGGCGCGCATGCGGCTGCGGGCGACTCCTGCGAGCGCACCGCCGGTGATGAGCGCCGCGCCGCCGATGATGGCGAGCGCCGCGGCGATGCCCAGGGCCTGCGCGAGCGCCCACGTTGCACCGACGAGCACGGTGGCGACGCCGAGCATCGACAGCGTCGAGGCGCCCACGATGACGACGCCCCAGAAGGCCAGGTCGGCGCCGGTGCGGCGGAGCTGCCTGCCCTCGGCTTCGAGCAGCTCGACCGCGGCGATGAAGGTGTCTGCAGCCTTTTCGAGCATGGTCTGGCCCCCCAGTGGGCTCGATCGAGTTCCGTGACGGAGCACGCCGCCCCGAGTCGAAGTTGGCGGCCCCCCGCTCGCGCTCGAGCGGGGGGCGTAGGAGAGAGACAAACCGGTTGCTAGCGGCGGACGCCCCGGGCGATCAACGCGCCCGCCACGGCGGCGCCGGCGAGCCAGAGCAGGGGGCGCTGGGAGACCTCGAGCGCGAGCCGGTCGTGGGCCTCGGTCGCTTGTTCCCTGGCGGCGTCGGACATCTCCTGGGCCTTGGCGGTGGCGGCGTGCGCGACGTCGGTCGCGCGTTCCGTGCCGCGCTGGGCGACGTCGTTGATGAGGGCGGCGACGTCGGCCTTGAGCGACGCGAGGTCATCGCGGATGGCGTCGACGTCGGCCTTGGGGTCGGCGGTGCTGCTGCGGTTGCTGGACATTGGTGCCTCCTGTTCTCGATCGCCCGGCCACGTGCGTTCGGGTGCGTTCGGTCGCCGGACACTGAGATATTCCCGGGCCCCGCTGACCGCATGGTGAAGCGCGAATGAATCGTGGCTCATTCGGCGGCGGTCGGGCCTGGAAGAAGCGAGTTTGCGGCGCTAGTTCTCGCCCCGCAGCCGGGTGATGGTCTCGGCGAGCTTGGTCTTGATCTGCGGATCGGCCCCGACGTGGCGATCGACGATCACGCCGTTCTGGTCGACGACGACCATGGTCGGAATGCCGGTCACGTCGTAGTCGGCGGCGGCCGCGTCGCCCCCGAGCAGGAGGAGGTACTCGAAGCCCTTCTCCTTCATGAGCGCGGCCGGGTCGCCGTTTTCCCAGGCGTTGACGCCCATGACGACGACGTCCTGGTCCTTGAACTGCTCGTGGACCTCTTGCAGCTTGGGCATCACCATGAGGCACGGCGCACACCAGGTGGCCCAGAAGTCGAGCACCACGATCTTGCCGCGGTAGTCCGAGAGCGTGTGCGTGTTGCCTTCGGGATCCTGCAGCGTGAAGTCGGGGGCGGGGATGTTGAGCGCGGGCTCGGGTCGTCCGGCCGCCTGACGTTCGTCCGCGGGCGGTTCGAAGGCGATGGCCTCGAAGCCTTCGGGTGTCGGAAGCGAGAATGGCTGGGCGGGATCAAGCAGCGTGGAGAGCGGGGCCGCGCCGGGCTCTGCCCAGTTCACCTCGTCGAGCAGTCGCGAGGCTCGAGCAACGGCGGCCGACGTGTCGGCCGGGCTGGCCAGCGGCTCGATGCTGGTAATGGTCGTCCGCGAGATGCCGTCGCCGACGCTTCGGTTGTCGTCGCCTCGCACGTCGTAGTAGACCAGCTCGTTGCGCCGGGGCAGGTGGTCGTCGACGCCGAGATACCACCACGCGCCGAACGCGTAAGTCTCGGGAAACTCGGCAAGGTCGACGTAGATTGCGTCGGTGACTTCTTCGCCGATGAGCACGCGGCCATCGTTGATGGGCGGCACACGCGGCTCTCGATCGACGATGGGACGGCCGACGAGCATCTCCCACTCCGAGAGCCACTGCAACGCCATCCAGGCGCCCGAGCCGGCAAGCAGCATCTCGGCGTGCTCGTGCTCGGCCTCGACGACCGCGCGTTGGCTGGCATCGATCATGCGGACGGCCTCGTCGTCCATGGCGAAGGCGAAGGGGAGCGGCGTGCCGTCGCCGTCTGGATTCGCGGCAAGCCCGAAGGCGACGACGTGCCATTGCGGCCGAAGGTCTTGGCTGAGCAAGCCAGCGCGATCGGCCGTGCTGCTTCGGGCGAGCACGAGCCGAGCGGTGGTGTAGGGTTCGCGTGATGCCTGGGCGCCGACACCCTCTCGGGTGATGGAGATCGCGAGTGCGTCAGCGTTTCGGAGCGCGTGGTCGGCGGACCGAAGCAGCGTGAGCCCGTCAGCCCTCTCTTCGCGGGCCTCTTGCAACGCCTGCAAGCCTTCCTGCGAGGCCCGCGTGGACGAGACGGGCTCACAGACAAAGACGCACGCGATCGTGGAGAGGACTACGCGGCGTGTGAGCGTGTTCATGGCGATTCCCCTCTCTCACGATGCTCCGAAGGTCGACACCGATGATATGCGAGGGGCAGACGCGCAAAGGCGAAGCGGCCACCCGGCTGAATGCCGGGGGGCCGCCCGCTGGGGGTTGGGATTGGACTACTTGGCTTCGGCGATCAGCCGCGGGCGTCGCGCATGTCGCGGATGGTGTCGTGCGTCTCCTTCACCGAGGCGTACTGATCGGTGAGAACCGCATTCAGGGGGCTGCCAGCGGTTTTCTTCAGGACGTCCTCGTAGGTGCCCTTGATGGAGTCTTCGCCGCGCTCTGCCTCGGCCAGCACGGCGTGTTCGTCGCCGTTCTGGATGGTCCCGCGAAGGCTCAGCCACCACCGGTGGATAGATCCCGTCGCGGTGCCGCTTTCAGGTGCGTCGGCGTTGTTGACGTCCACAACCCGCTTGAGCTGATCAGCGAACTGCGCGCGACGCGTCGAACACTGGTGGAAGTAGCCTGCAATGTCGGCGTTCTCGATGTTCTCCGCCGCGGTCTCGAAGCCCTTGCTTGAATCGATGTTGATCTCGATCAGTGACTTGATCCCGTCGACGGTGTCCTTGTCGAGGTTGGTAATGGTCTCCATCGTGGATGCCTCCTTGGGAGCATTCTGCGTTGTTTCGTTGGCGTTCTGCGCCGTGCCTCTTGAAACGACTGCCGATCAACCGAGATCGTCGACGGTGTCGTCCACGGCATCGGCCGCATCATCGACAGCATCGTCCACGGCGTCGCCGGCGTCTTCGATGGCATCTTCGGTGTCATCGGCCGCGTCCTCGCAGCCGACCATCGTCGAAGAAAGCCCGAAGAGGGTGATGGCCGATGCGGTTGCGAGGCTACGAGCGATCAGGCGAGTGTTGAATCGATTGGTCATTGGGTACTCCTTACGTGTTGTGTCGTGTTTCGGTCTCGTCGTGTTGATTCTAAGTCGCTGCAGAGCGCGGAAGCGGCTCGGTGCGACCGCAATCTCTCACGCCGCGCTCGCCTTTCCGCGACGCACCAGGCCGAAGATGAGCGACAACACGAACAGCACGAGGAAGAGGAAGAAGAGGATCTTGGCGATCGCTGCCGCTCCGGAGGCGATGCCACCGAAACCAAAGATGGCCGCCACGATCGCGATCAAGAAGAAGGCCAGTGCCCAACCCAACATTGTGAATCTCCTACGCTGCGTACCGGGTTCTCGAACTGGGCTCGCTTATCGGTGGTACGCAACCGGTGCAAGCCATCGTTGATACGCCCATAGCTTCTCCCCCGCGCGTGAATCGGTCGTTGGCGGCGGGTGAATCCGGCGTCATCTTGCAATTGCTGCGTTTGGGCGTTGGCCGGAGGAGTGCGGCTTCCGGGCTCGCAGCCGCTTTCTTGACCGCTTCGGCATCGTGGCTATGCTCTGCCCGACATGCATCAAGAGTCCCGGGATGCCTCACAAGGTCCCGGGCGGCAACCGAGCGGGTCAGCAGACCACGCCACGGTGCCGAGGCCAGCCCCGGCGTGGGGAACGATGCGGTCGAGGCCGTCCATTTCGGACGACGCTCGGCAAAACAAGCGGCGATGCTCGCCGCGTCCACGCCAGCACTGGAAGCTCTCGATGCTGTGAAGGAGTTCACGGCATGGGACACGCATCCACTCACGACACGCTCGAACCGTCGACGCTCTGCCCGGGCATCGGTCGCGGTGCCGGAGACGGGGCGTCGCTGACGACGCCGATCGTCCAGAGCACGACGTTCTGCCGCGAGGGCGTAGGAAGCGATCCCGCGCACCAGTACTCGCGGGTCAGCAATCCGACCGTCGCCGTGCTGGAAGAGGCGCTGGGCGCGTTGGAGGACGCGCCGCCGGCGGTCTGCTTCGGCACCGGGCTGGCGGCGGAGACCGCGCTCTTCCTGGCGGTGCTCCGCGCCGGCGATCACGTCGTATGCGGCCGATCGGTCTACGGCGGAACGGTCCGTTTGCTGCGCGAGGTCTTGCCGACCCTTGGCATCGAGGCGACGTTCGTCGACACGACCGACCTGGACGACGTGCGGCGGGGCCTGCGTGGCAACACGAGGCTGGCGTTCGTCGAGACGCCGAGCAATCCGGTGCTCGAGGTCAGCGACGTCGAGGGCATCGCGGGGATCGCCCGCGCCCACGGGGCGCTGCTGGCGGTCGACAACACGTTCCAGACGGCCGTGCTGCAGCGGCCGCTGGACCTCGGGGCCGACGTCTCGGTGTACTCAACGACGAAGTTCATCGATGGACACTCGCTGGCGCTCGGCGGGGCCCTGGTCGCACGCGACGAGGAATTGCTCGACCGCATCCGCTTCATCCGCAAGTGCACGGGTGCGATCCAGTCGCCGTTCAATGCATGGGCGACGATCAACGGACTGAAGACGCTGCCGCTGCGGCTGGAACGCCAGAGCGCGACGGCCCTGTCGATCGCGCGATGGCTGCAGGCGCACGCGGACGTCGAGGTGGTCAACTACCCCGGGCTCGCGGGCGGTCGGCGCGAGACGCTGGCAGACCGCCAGCACCGGGCCGTGGGTGAAGAAGGACCATGCCACGGTGCGGTACTGAGCTTCGAGGTCCGCGGCGGGCTCAAGGCGGCGCGAGTCGTCGCCGAGTCGCTGGAGCTCTGCACGCTGGTCGAGCACGTGGGCTCGGTTGAGACGCTGGTGACCCATCCGGCGACGATGACTCACGCCGACGTGCCAGCCGAGCACCGCCGCGCCTGCGGCATCGCCGATGGGCTCTTGCGGCTGAGCGTGGGGCTCGAGCCGGCCGCGGCGATCATCGCGGACCTCGAGCACGCTATTTCGAAGGCGACAGGCGTCGCCGAGCGATCGGAGGAGGTGGTCGCATGCGCCCGGGCGTGATCGTGCTGAAGTTCGGCGGGTCGGTGCTGACCGATGAGGATGACCTGCGCATCGCCGTCCACGAGGTGTACCGCTGGCGTCGGCTGGGCTGGCGCGTGGTCGCCGTGGTCTCGGCGTTCGCGGGCCGGACCGATGCGCTGCTGGCGTCGTATCGGCTCGAGGGCGTATTCGCCGATCCGCACGCAACGGCAGCGATCATGGCCTGCGGCGAGCGGGAGAGCGCGGCCAGGCTCGTTGGTTGCCTTGATCGCCTGGGCGTCCCCGCGGTGTTGCTCGATCCCTGTGCGATCGGCCTGAGAGCGCGCGGCGGGGCCCTCGACGCGATGCCGCTGGGGTTCGACCGTTCGTTGGTGGCGGGTTCGCTCGAGGCAGTGGGCTGCGTGGTCGTGCCGGGCTTCTTCGCGTCCGACGGGGCGGGCCGGATCGTCACGCTCGGGCGAGGGGGATCCGATCTGACGGCGCTCGTGGTGGCCGATGGACTGCGGGCGGATCGCTGCGTGCTCGTCAAGGACGTCGACGGCCTGTACGAGCACGATCCGGCGGCGGACGGGCCCCGGCCGCGGTTGTTCGAGCAGGCCTCGTACGAGGACGTGCTTGAACTCGATGGCTCGATCGTGCAGCACAAGGCGGTGCGCTTTGCTCGTGACCGGGGGATCGGGTTCGAGGTCGGGTGTGCGGGCGGGGCGAGCACGACGCGCGTCGCAGCGTGTCGCTCGGTGCTTGCGAGCGAGCGGTGCCGGGTTCGACCGACTCGCGTGGCCCTGCTGGGGCTCGGCGTCGTCGGTGGGGGCGTGCTCGAGTTGCTCTCGCACATGCCCGACCGGTTCGAGTGCGTCGCGGCGTGCGTTCGAGATCCTCGAAAGCATGCGGAGTCGCGCGAGCGCCTGGGGATCGCGCTCTCGACCGACGCCGTCGAGGTCGCCAGTTCCGGCGCCGACGTGGTTGTCGAGGCGATCGGGGGCGTCGAGACCGCTCGGCAGTCCATCGAGGCGGCGTTGCTTGCCGGCAGCCACGTGGTGACGGCCAACAAGGCCGTGTTGGCCCAGCACGGCCGAGAGCTGCAAGAACTGGCGAAGCTGTGTGGACGAGAGCCGCGGACTTCGGCGGCCGTCGGCGGCGGAACGCCGATGCTGGAAGCTGTCACCCGGCTCGACGCGACCAGCGTCCGCGGCGTGCTCAACGGCACGGCCAACTTCGTGCTCGAGCGGCTGCGTATCGGCGAAACGCTCGAAGGCGCGATCGCCGAGGCGCAGCGATCGGGGCTGGCCGAGGCCGATCCGTCGCGCGACCTGGACGGACGTGACGCGCGCGACAAGCTCCGAGTGATCGCGCAAGCGTGCGATCATGCGATCGATCGGGTGGACATCAGTCGGGCTGACGTGCGCTCGGCGCGACCTGGCGTCCGGAGCCGGCAGATCGCGTCGCTGTCTCCTGACGGCGTTGCCCGAGTTGCGATCGAGGAGGTCGAGGCCGGTGATCCGCTGTTCGAGGTCCCCGGCGAGTGGAACGCGGTGAAGATCACGGGTTCGGATGGGCGGTCGTGCGTGGTTCGGGGGCGCGGTGCGGGGCGGTGGCCGACGGCCGAGGCCGTCATCGCCGACCTGCTCGACCTCCAGCGTGAAGCAAGCTTCACGCGGAAGCGAGGCCGGAGCCTCGCCACGGCCTGATGACATCGCTCCGCTACCCTTTGGACACCATTGCTCACCAGGGAGGGTTGCATGCTCACACGCAAGATCGGAAAGCTGATTCGTGGCAAGGTCACGCCGGTACAGGTGAGCATGGCCTGCGTATTGGGCGCCATGATCGGCTTCGTGCCCAGTGCGAAGACGTCTCCTGCCCTGCTCTTGTTCTTGCTCGCGTTGCTTCTCATTCTCAACGCAAACCTGTTCGTGGCGACGGTCGTGGCGGCGGGTAGCAAGGTACTGAGCTTGTTGATCATGCCGGTGCAGTTTGGCGTGGGGCGTGCGGTACTCGATGGTCCGCTGGGGGGGCTGATGGGCTCGCTCATCAACGCGCCGGTGCTGGCGTGGTTTGGCTTCGAGTACTACGCGACTAGTGGCGGCCTCGTGCTCGGCGTGGTCGTCGGCGCCATCGCGGCGACGGCGATGGTGCTGGCCATCGGCCGCCTGAGACGAACGCTTGCCGGGCTCGAGGAAGGCTCGGACCGCTACAAGCGGACAACGAGCAAGAAGTGGGTCCGCGGCCTGGTGTGGGTGTTCTTCGGCAAGCAGAAGAAGACGTACGCCGAGCTTGCCGAGAAGCGGGTCGGGCTGCCCGTGCGGCCGCTGGGCATCGTGGTTTCGGTGCTCATGGTCGGGCTGGCGTGGATCGCCACGATGTTCCTGGCCGAGCCGGTGGTGACCTACGCGCTCAAGACCGGTCTGGAGCGCGCGAACGGTGCGACGGTCGACGTGGGCAGCGCCGATATCGATCTCTCTGATGGTCAATTGATCGTGACGTCGCTGGCCGTGGCCGACCCCGAGGACCTGACGACCGACGTCTTCCGGGCCGCGCGGCTCGAGGGCAATTTCAGTAATGCCGATCTGCTGCGCAAGCGCTTCGCGATCGATCGGCTCGTCGCCAGCGAGGCCTCGACCGGCGAGCAGCGGGCGACGCCGGGCGTGCTGGTCCGTCCGCGGCGGGAGCCGCCCGAGCCCGAGGGCGAGGGCAAGACGCTCGAAGACTACCTCGAGCAGGCCGAGAAGTGGCGCGACCGGCTGCGGCAGGTCCGCGAATGGCTTGAGAAGGCCAGCGACAAGAAGCCGGGAGAGGAAGACGCGGGCCCCGGTGCTCCGCCCGAGGAGGAACAGGAGACGTTCCGCGATCGCCTCGAGCGAGAGATCGCCGAGAAGGGGTACGCGTTCGTGGCCGCCGACCACCTGGTGGATGACGCGCCGACGTTCCTGGTGCGTGAGATCGTGGTCGAGGGCATGACGTCGGCCGACGTGCCGGGCGAGGTCTTCGACGCTCGCGCCGAGAACGTGTCGACCCAGCCCTGGCTCGTCGACGGGGCGCCCAAGGTCACGGTGCGGAGCCGGTCGGGTTCCTACGAAGCCGACGTCGCGCTGGGCTCGGCGGCTCGCGGCGGGGGAAACTCGACGCTGCTCCTCGCGCGGCGGGGTATTCCGGCCGACTCCGTCTCAGCCGCCCTTCGCGCTGGTGGCGACCAGCCGTTGCTGGCGGGCGGGACCGTCGACGCGGTGATCGAGGGCGCCTTCCGGCCGGATTGGATCAGCCTTCCGCTCAACGTCTTGGTCCGGGGCTCGACCATCACGCTGCCGGGCGCGGGCTCGGCGCAGGTCGACGAGTTGCGGTTGCCCATCGGCGTCACGGGTCCGCTCGATGCGCCCGTGCTGGACATCGACACTCAGGCGTGGAGCGATGCGCTCGTGCAGGCCGGTGCCACGCAACTCGCCAACGAGCTGCGCGGCGAGGTGCAGGAAGAGATCGATCGTGCCCGCGAGAAGGTCGAGGAGAAGATCGGTGACGAGGTGCGCGATCGGCTGGGCGGCCTGCTGCCGGGTCGCAAGAAGCCTGAAGACGGTGGGGGCTGAGCCGTGAGTGCCCGTACATCACCGCTGCAGGAGTCGACGATCGCGGTCGTTGGTGCTTTTGGGCTCGTGGGCCGGGAGGCACTCTCGATCCTGGCCGAGCGGAGCGTGCCGCGCGAGCGAGTGCGTGCCCTGGGTTCGTCGCGATCGGCCGGCACGGTCTTGCCGTATGCGGATGCCGAGTTGACCATCGCAGAGCTCCGGGAAGGTGTGCTGGAGGGCTGCGACGTCGCGATCTTCTGCGCCGACGCCGACACGGCAAGGTCGCACGTGCCGGCCGCCATCGACCATGGCGTGCGCGTCGTTGACAATTCGTCGGCGTTCCGCCTCGACGAGTCGACGCCGCTGGTGGTGCCGGAGGTCAATGGGCACCTCCTCGACACTGCTCCCATGCTGGTCGCCAACCCGAACTGCTCGACCATCTTGTTGTTGCTCGCGGTCGAGCCCATCCGCCGGGCGTTCGGCGTGGAGGCGGTGCTGGCTTCGACTTATCAGGCGGTCTCCGGGGCCGGCCGGGCAGCGGTGCGAGAGCTGTTCGACCAGACGCGAGACGTGCTCGACGGCCGGGCGGCCGAGGCGAGCGTCTTTCCTGTGCCCTGCGCGTTCAACGTGTTCCCGCACGAGTCTCCGGTTGACATGGAGACTGGGCTGAACGTCGAGGAGTCGAAAATCATCGCCGAAAGCCGAAAGGTCCTTGCAGAGCCCGATCTGGACGTCGTGCCGACGTGCGTGCGGGTGCCGGTCGAGCGATGCCACAGCCAGTCGATCACGCTCGACCTGGCGCGGACGGCGACGCTTGGAGCGGTGGCTGAGGTGTTCGGCGCGTTTCCAGGTGTCGCCTTCAACGGCGACCCGGCCGCGCTAATGACGCCGCGCGACATCGCTGGCACCGACCTTGTTTCGATCTCCAGGCCTCGGCTGTCGCGGAGCGGCCGGAGGCTGGGCGTGTGGACGTGCGGCGACCAGTTGCGCAAGGGCGCCGCCCTGAACGCCGTGCAGATCGTCGAGCGGCTGGCGGGTGTGGCCGTCGGCTGAGGCCACAGCGCGGGCCAGAGGCACGAAAAAGCCCGGCCGAGAGCCGGGCTTGCATCATCGATGGATTCGAACGATCAGAAGGGGTTGGGGTAGGAGCTCAGTCGGCTGGGACGATCGACGTACCAGACCTTGCGCCAGTCTGCCCGCAGCATGCGAGTGTTCTCGCTGTTCATGATGGCATACTCGTTGTCAGCGTCGACCCACCGCTTGTCGAGCGTCTCGAGCTCCGGGGCGACGTTCCAGCGGAGGTAGGTGTGGCGGCCCGTCGATCCGCAGCCGGCCAGCAGCGACACGCCGGTCGCGGTCAGCAGGGCTGAGATCAGGACGCGGCGGGTGGTCTGGCTGCGGGTCATGAGGGCCTTCCTTTGCGGTCTCGCATGGCGGCGGTCGGGGCCGCGGACACTCTCGTCGAATCCTACCGGCCACGCGCTTCCGGGGTTGCTCCCATCGACGCGGCAGGCCGCTGTTGTACGTTGCTGCGGCGGCCCGGTCAAGCCCCACGGGAGCCCGTTCGAAGACCAGTGATCGGCGGTTCTGGTCGTTCTGGGTCGATTTTCGGGCCGGCTCGTTCCCCGTGATCGGGAAGGGTTTGGGTCGGTCGCCGCTTCTATTCGAGCCGGGCTCCTAATCGGCCGAAAATGGCTTTATGACAGTGCCCAGCCTCATCAACGCCAGCGTCGGCAACTCGGTCAGCATGGCGGTGGCCAGCAAGCAACTGGACGCCGCCCGAGCCGAGGGTCGGGCCGTCAACGCCCTAATCGAGAGTGCAGCAGAGGTCGCACGGGCCAGCCGCGGAGCCGTCTCGGCGACTCCCGGCGCGAGCGAGACCGGCGGCCGCGTCGACGTGACCGCGTAGCGGCCGCCTCTGCCAGTCCGGCAGCCAGGCACGCCCGACTGACCATGTTCGAGCCCTGGAACCCGATTGATTGGCCCTCCGGTGGGGTCCGAGTGTTCGGCGCGCCCTTTGTACGTTGGTTCTCCGGATTCGGAGGACCCGCTCATGACGCCCGACAAGCTCACCACCGCCGCTCAACAGGTGCTCGCCGCTGCTCAAGCTTCCGCTCTCGGATACTCGAACCCCGAAGTGGGATCGCTGCACGTCTTGGCCGCCATGCTGGAGGACCAGCATGGACCGGCCCGATCGGTGCTCGACAAGGCCGGCGTGCGAGCCGACCGCGTGCTCCAAGTAGCCCAGGCCGAGCTCAAGAGCCTGCCGACGACGTCCTCGGCCGCCGGCCAGACCGGGCGCGAAGTCATGGGGCTGCTGCAGAAGGCCGACCAGCACGCCAAGGCCATGGGCGACTCATACATCGCCACCGAGCACCTGCTCCTTGCGTGCGCTCAGGAGGGCGGTGCCAAGCGCGTGCTGGATGCGGTTGGCGCCTCGGCCAAGGCAATCGAGCAGGCCATCAGAGACGTGCGCAAGGCCAGCGGCGTGCAAAACGTCACCGATCAGAACGCCGAGACCACCTACGAGGCCCTGAAGAAGTACGCCGTCGACCTTACCGAGAAGGCCCAGCAAGGCAAGCTCGACCCGGTCATCGGCCGCGACGAGGAGATCCGCCGCACGATGCAGGTGCTCAGCCGGCGGACGAAAAACAACCCCGTGCTCATCGGTGAGCCGGGCGTGGGCAAGACGGCGATCGCCGAGGGGCTTGCGCTGCGGATCGTGAACGGAGACTGCCCCGAGGGCATGCGCGATAAGCGGATCATGGCTCTAGACGTCGGCCAGTTGCTCGCCGGCGCCAAGTACCGCGGCGAGTTCGAGGAACGGCTGAAGGCGGTGCTCCGCGAGGTGACTGCCAGCGAGGGCGCGGTCATCCTGTTCATCGACGAGCTGCACACGATCATCGGCGCCGGCGCGGCCGAGGGGGCGGTCAGCGCTGGGAACCTGCTCAAGCCCGCCCTGGCGCGGGGCGAGCTGCGGTGCATCGGCGCGACGACGCTGGACGAGTACCGCAAGCACGTGGAGAAGGATCCGGCTTTTGAGCGTCGCTTCCAGCCCATCTTCGTGGGCGAGCCCTCGGTGGAAGAGACCGTGGCGATCCTGCGTGGGCTCAAGGAACGCTACGAGGCCCACCACGGCGTGCGCATCCAGGACGGGGCGATCCTCGCGGCGGCCCAGCTCAGCCAGCGGTACATCGCCGATCGCTTCCTGCCCGACAAGGCGATCGACCTGATCGACGAGGCCGCCAGCCGGCTTCGCATCGAGAATGACAGCATGCCCACCGAGCTCGACGAGCTGCGGCGGCGGATCATGCAGCTCGAGATCGAGCGCGAGGCGCTCAAGCTCGAGGAGTCGAGCGACGGCAGTGCCAAGGAACTCGGGCGGATCGAGAAAGAACTGGCCGAACTCCAAGAGAAGAACCGCGCCCTCACCAGCGAGTGGGAGGCGGAGAAGGCCGAGCTCGATCAGGTCAAGAGCATCAAGGAGACGATCGACGCCAAGCGCGTCGAGCTCGAGCAGGCCCAGCGGCGGGGCGACCTGGAGACCGCGGCCCGCATCCAGTACGGCGAGATGCGTGAGCTCGAGGCCGAGCTGGCCAAGGCAGACGAGGTCTTGCGGGAGAAGGCCAAGCAGGGCGACCTGCTGGTCAAGGAAGAGGTCGACGCCGAGCAAGTGGCCGAGGTGGTGGGCCGGTGGACGGGCATCCCCGTCGCCCGCCTGGTCGAGAGCGAGCGCGACAAGCTGACGCGCATGGAAGAGCACCTCCGCGAGCGGGTCATCGGCCAGGACGATGCGCTCCGGCTCGTGGCCGACGCGGTCCGCCGCAGCCGGGCGGGGCTGGGCGATCCCGACCGGCCCATCGGCAGCTTCCTCTTCCTCGGGCCGACCGGCGTGGGCAAGACCGAGACGTGCAAGGCGCTCGCGCAGTTCTTGTTTGATACCGAAGAAGCGCTCGTGCGCATCGACATGAGCGAGTACATGGAAAAGCACGCCGTGAGCCGGCTCATCGGTGCGCCCCCTGGGTATGTTGGCTATGACGAGGGCGGGGCGCTGACCGAGGCTGTCCGCCGGCGGCCGTATTGCGTCATCCTGCTCGACGAGGTCGAGAAGGCCCACCAGGACGTGTTCAACGTGCTGCTGCAGTTGCTCGATGATGGCCGGCTGACCGACGGGCAGGGCCGCACGGTCGACTTCCGCAACTGCATCGTCGTGATGACGAGCAACCTGGGCAGCCAGAAGATCCAGCAGATGACCGAACAGGGCGCCGAGGACTGGGAGATCGAGGCCGCCGTGCGCGACCTCATCCGCCACGGCCCGGGCGTCGACGTCGCCGGCAAGGGGCTCAACCCCGACATGGAGAGCGGCGAGATGAACGCCCGGCTCAACGTAGACCTGCGCGGCGCGTTCTTCCGGCCCGAACTCCTCAACCGCATCGACGAGATCGCCGTGTTCCACCAGCTCAAGAAGGACCAGCTGGGCGCGATCGCCGACATCCAGCTCGAGCGCTTGCGGCGGCGGCTGGCCGAGCGCGACATGGCTATCGAGCTGAGCGACGCGGCCAAGGCCCAACTCGCCAGCGAGGGCTGGGATCCCGCCTACGGCGCCCGGCCGCTGAAGCGGGCGATCCAGCAGCGCATCGAGAATCCACTGGCAAGCCGCATCCTGGCGGGCGAGTTCGGAGCGGGCGACACGATTGCGGTCGATGTGCAGGGGACGAGCTTCACGTTCAGCAAGGCCGGGACGCCCGAGCCGGCGACGGGCTGAGAGCTACCTGGCGACGAATTCCGGTGGAACAGGGCCCTCGGCTGACGACCCTTGTTGCTTCGGCAGAGCTTGCCCCCGCATGTTCGCGTGCTGTATCGCACTCGAGATGGCGTCGCGGATGATCTCCTGCCGTCCCCACAGCACGAAGTGCCCCGCCCCCTCGACCCTCACCGTCTCGACGAGTGGCGATCCGGTGAACGCCTCCTGCATGTACTCGACGTTGGCGTACGGCACGAGGCCGTCCCTGGTGCCGTGTACGATGACGACCGGGCAGCGCACGCGCACCAGCACCGCATCGAGCCGCTCGGTCTGCTCGCGGGCCGCGAAGATCTCGGCGTTGCTGACGCGGAGCATCCGGGGCAGGACGGGGCCGAGCGCCACGCCCACGTAGTTGAACCACCGCGGGTCCTCGAGGTCTGGATCGAGCGAGCCGGCGATGATGACGATCGCCGCGACGCGATCGGGATGGTCCGCGGCCATCCGGGCGATGATCGGGCCGCCGAGCGAGTGGCCCACAAGCACGGGCCACGTACCCTCACGCTCGACGAGCAGTGGCTCGAGGGCGGCGGCCTGGTCGGCGAATGAGGTCAGGGCGGGGCCTCCGGTCTTCCCGAAGCCCGGCCGATCGACGCTGATGGACTCGACGCCGTCGATCGGGTTGCGCACGAACTCGGCAAAGGCGCCGGCGTCGCCGGGCGTGCCGTGAACGTAGATCAGTCGAGGCTCGGCTTCGCTCCCGCTGCGGACGTAGGACACCGCGTTGCCACGTACGGCCCTGGTGATCCTTCGGTCGAGGTCCTTAGTTGACATGTCCACGTCGCCGAAGGGCGAGCAGCCGCCCAAGCCGGCCAGCATCGACGCGACCAGCCACACCAGGGTCATTCTCGCGCATTGGCACCGAACGATTGTCCGATACGCCACGCTCAGCCCCCGCCCAGCGGATCCATCTCGAATTCGGGCGCCCGTGTGATCACATAGCCGCATTTCTTGCACGTCCGGCGTTCCACCGGTCCGTCCCAGAAGTCATCCATCACCTTGTGCAGGTCACGGTCGATGTGTTCGAGTTCGAAGTAGTCTTCGTAGACGAGCTCATCGTCTTGGGGGCAGTACCACTGGAGCCCATCCTTCTGCGGGTTGCCGTTCTCGTCGAAACCGCGCGGGAACTCGACGATGAGACCCAATGTGTCGGCCGGTCGCTGCGGGCGGTGGGGCACCCATCGTGGCAGCAGGAAGAGCTCGCCTTCGCGCACGATCACGTTGTGCGGCGGGCTGCCATCGAGCGGCCGAACGCGGACGGCGATGTCGCCCTTGAGCTGGTAGAACAGCTCTTCGGTCGGGTTGACGTGGAAATCGTTGCGCGTGTTGGGGCCCTTGGACACAAAGATGATCGCGTCGCTGCTCTCGTGGAAGAACTGCTTGTTCATCACCGGCGGCGTGAAGGCCTCGGGATGCTCGTCGATCCACTGGAGCAGGTTGATGGTGGGGAAGGTGGTGCCGGTGGTGGTCATGGCCGGGCCTCCTGGTGGGTGCGATTGATGCTACGCCGGCCCGCTACCCTCGGGCGAGAGGGGGTATCACCATGGCCGATCCGGCGGATCGCTTCGAACCAACCTACTTCGTCGATCGGCTGCGGAGCTTTCCAGCGTTGCTCGACGCGATCCTCGCCGACCTGCCGGAGGCCAACTGGCGATGGAAGCCCCGGCCGGAAGACTGGGCGATCGCCGAGGTGATGGGGCATCTGGCCCGCGAAGAGCGCGAGGACTTCCGGCCGCGGCTTGAGCGCACGCTGCGCGATCCGACCGAGGCCTGGCAGACGATGGACCCGCAGGGCGACGTCACGAAGTTCGACGATCTCGCCGGCGATCCGCGAGCGTTCCTTGACGAGTTTTCGACGCTTCGCCGCGAGAACCTCGCCTGGCTCGCGTCGCTTGGCCCCCTCGACCAGATCGACTGGAGCCGGGCGCACCATCACCCCAAGGGCTTCGTGATCCACGCCGGGGACCTGCTGGCAAGCTGGGCCGACCACGACACGCTCCACGCCCGCCAGCTCATCAAGCGTCGGCACCAGTTGATCGAGCGAGCGGCGGGGGGATATGGGTGTGTGTATGCGGGGGAGTGGTGATCAGTCCCACCAGAAGAACCAGCGTGGTGCGTCGAGCAACTCGTTGGCGAGGCGTTCGATCGTCTCGGTGCCCTGATCGACGATGTCTGCGCAGTACCAGAAGTGCTCCAGCGCAAGTTCGACCGCCGCTTCGCGTGTGGTCGGGGGGCGGGAGACCGTGAATTCGAGGGTGTCGTTCGAACACACAACCAGCTCTGCACCAAACGTCTCCTGCCATTGCTTCACGTATGCAACGTGTATCCATGGCATCGGACAGTCATTCCACGCGCCGTATGCGATCGCTCCGATGGCCTCGGCGCCGCTTCGCGCCGGCACGTGTGCGAGCAGCAGCGATTCAACCGGCTCGCCTTCTGGATTGAGTAGTACGAGGAAGTCGTCCGGATCGGTCATCTGCCCGGGTTCGTCGGGCCATTCACCGCGCTCGGGATACTCGATGCCCTCTTCGGCCATCTCGGCCGATTCGCGTTTGCGCTCGGCAAGGAATTCGGCGGCGGCCTCAGGGGTCGCTTTCGCCATCACGTCCTGGTGTGTCCATGGGCCACTCTCGCCGAGTTCGATGAACTCGAGATCTTCGACCTGGCCGAATGCATCGACCGGCGGCCCGAGCAGCAACGGGTAGATCCCGGACTTCTCTGTTTGCGCGCGTAGTTGCCGCCAACGCTCGACGGCACGCGTTGTCGGAACGGACTCGATCCGGATCTCGCCGCACAGCGCCTTCTTGCTTTCCAAGACTGGAACCCCATGAAAAAGGGCGACCCGAGGGTCGCCTGATTGATCAGCCCTTTCGGACCCGCGCTACGCCTTCGCCGCCATCTTCTCGGCCTTGGCCCGGGCGTCGTCGAGGGTGCCGACGTACATGAAGGCGCTCTCGGGCAGGTCGTCGCCCTCGCCGTTGACCAAGCGCTCGAAGCTGTCGATGGTGTCTTCCAGGCTCGTGTAGATGCCCGGGAAGCCGGTGAAGACCTCGGCCACGTAGAACGGCTGGCTGAGGAAGCGCTCGATCTTGCGGGCGCGGCCCACGATCAGCTTGTCCTCTTCGCTCAGCTCGTCGACGCCGAGGATGGCGATGATGTCCTGCAGGTCCTTGTAGCGCTGCAGGATACGCTGCACGCTCTGGCTCACCGCGTAGTGACGCTCGCCCAGCACGCTGGGGTCGAGGATGGTCGACGTCGACGCCAGCGGATCGACGGCGGGGAAGATGCCCTTCTCGGCAATCGAACGCTCGAGCACGACGAACGCGTCGAGGTGGGCGAACGCGGTCGCGGGGGCCGGGTCGGTCAGGTCGTCGGCCGGCACGTAGATGGCCTGCACCGAGGTAATGGCGCCCTTGGCCGTCGAGGTGATGCGCTCCTGGAGCTCGCCCATCTCGGTCGAGAGCGTCGGCTGGTAGCCCACGGCCGACGGCATGCGGCCGAGCAGCGCGGACACCTCCGAACCCGCCTGGGTGAAGCGGAAGATGTTGTCCACAAACATCATCGTTTCCTTGCCCGATGCGTCGCGGAACTCTTCGGCCATGGTCAGGCCGCTCAGCGCGACGCGGAGGCGGGCGCCGGGGGGCTCGTTCATCTGGCCGAACACCATGGCCACCTTGTCGATGACGTGGGCGGTCTGGCCGTTCTCGTCGGTGTACTCGGCCTCCTGCATTTCACGCCAGAGGTCGTTGCCTTCGCGGGTACGCTCGCCCACGCCGCAGAACACGGAGTAACCACCGAACTCACGGGCCACGCGGGCGATCATTTCCTGGATGATGACGGTCTTGCCCACGCCCGCACCACCGAACAGGCCGATCTTGCCACCACGCACGAAGGGGCAGAGCAGGTCGACGACCTTGATGCCGGTCGGCAGGATCTCTGTGTTGGGGTTCAGGGCCGTGAACTCGGGCGAATGGCGGTGGATGGGCTTGCGGCCGCTGGCGTTGGCCGGGCCGCGGTTGTCGATGGGCTCGCCCAGCAGGTTGAACACGCGGCCGAGGACGCCCTCGCCCACGGGCACGCTCACGGGCTGGCCCGTGTCGGTGCAGGTCATGCTGCGACGCAGGCCGTCGGTCGAGCCCAGGGCCACGCAGCGGACGCGACCACCGCCCAGGTGCTGCTGCACCTCGCCCACGAGGGTGAGCTTGCCGGCGGGGGTGTCGGCATCGACCGTGATGGCGTTGTAGATCTCGGGCAGGTCGCTCTCGGCGAACTGCGCGTCGAAGGTGGAGCCGATGACCTGCGTGATGGTGCCTTGCGCCATGTGGAATGGTTCCTCGGAGCCGAGTATGCGAACAGAGACGAAACGGGCCTCTCAGCGGCACCGTTGGGGGACGCAAGGGTAGGCCAAAAGCCGGCCGATGGCACGCGACTCAGGAGCCCAAGAGCCCCTCGTGCCGCGCCGCGTGCATCCACGCCCGGAGCTGCCCGCCGTGGTTGCCCTCGTGCCAGACGTTGTAGACGACGTTGTGGCCGATCGTGGGGAAGTAGGAGCGGGCGTTCTCGTTGGGATGGGGGGCCGCCCAGGCCTCGTCGGAGACGCCGGCGATAGCTCCGAGCAGCGCCTCGTGCGAGTTGGCCGCGGCATCGATGGCATTGGTCCACGTGCCGAAGTGCGTCGCCAGTGCCTCGCCCGCACGGTCCACGTCCGAGCCCGGACCAACTTCCTTGAACAGGCCCTGCATGTCGCCCGGCACGAGCCCGAGGCTCTTGCCCAGCAGGTTGTCGGCCAGGTAAAAGTGACACACGATCCAAGCCGGTGTTTGGGCGAGCCCGCCCGGGCGCCGGGCCACGGTGCCCTCGGGCAGCGACCGGGCGATCTTGAGGTTCTCGGCTCGCTCGTATCGCAGGGTTTCGATGATGAGGTTGCGCATGTGCTCGATTACTCCGTCGTGATCGCGCCAGAGATCGCCTTCGCGAGGGTGGCGCCGTCGTCGAGCTCGCCCGACGGCCAGCCGATGCCCAGTCCGCTGCCTGGCGTGCCCTCGGCCTTGTCCGGATTGCGGGGGATGACGTGCACGTGCAGGTGCATGACGGCCTGGTGGGCGTCGGCGCCGTTGTTCTGCAGCAGGTTGTACGCCGAGGCGCCAGTCGCCTTCAACACCGCCCGGCAGATGCGCGGCAGCACGCGGCCGAGTGCCGCCGCGGACTCGTCGCTCAGTCCGTCCATCTGGGCGGCCCGCTCCTTTGGAATGACCAGCGTGTGACCCTTGCTCAGCGGCGCCACGTCGAGGAACGCGAGCACGTGCTCGTCCTCGTACACCCGGTGGCAGGGGATCTCACCCGCGATGATCCTGTCGAAGATGGTGGTTTCCTGGGCCATGGGGGAAGATAGCCCGCGTCACGTCCGCCGGTGGGCATGCTCGATCGGGCCTCCCGTACCATTTCGTCGGAGGCAACCAGTGGACCTCAAGGACGTCGATCGTCGGATCTCTGGCTGCATGCGGCACTACGGCCACGGCGCCCTGCGATTCACGCTTGCGGTCATCTTCGTCTGGTTCGGCATCCTGAAGCCCCTGGGAATCTCGCCGGCCGAGGCGTTGGTGCTGCAGACCGTGGATTGGATGCCGCTGCTGCCGGCGACCACCTGGCTGGCGATCATCGGCTGGTGGGAGGTCGCCATCGGCGTGCTGTTTCTCTTCCGCCCGACGCTCCGCTTCGCGATCGCCCTGCTGGCGATGCAGATGGTCGGGACGTTCATGCCGCTCGTGATCCTCCCCGACGTGACCTTCCAGCCCGGCCGCGTGCCCTACGGCCTGACGCTCGAGGGCCAGTACATCATTAAGAACATCCTGATCATTTCCGCGGCCATGGTCATCGGCGGCACGGTCACAAAGGAGAGGCCGGGCGACCGTGCGTGACGCCGCCCCCAGCGGAACGGGCACCCGTTCGTGCCTCCGGATCCGACACGAGGCGGGCCTCCCATCGTATTCAACATAACTTGTATTATCGGCAGTATCGAGGTGGCAGGGGAGGGGTGTGGGTTCGGGAATCCTGTGGCGGCGAGGCACCAGTGCGTCTCAGGGGCCATCATTGCGGTGACGTGTCAGTCGACGCAAGCATTCCGAACGCCATCGATCACGTTGGCAAGCCTCGACCGCTCGTACGGCTCTGGCTCTGGTGCGAGATGGTGTTCCTCTTCGCGTTCCTGCCGGCCTTGGCCGCGGCGGTGATGGATCCGGAGCATCGCTTCGACGGGCTGTTCCGCTCGGTCGGCCTCGGTGTGCTGGCCGACCCGCCCGTGCCCCCGGGTTCGCTGCTGTTTCCCACGCTCATCGCGTCGGCGATGCTCCTGGGCATCTGGCTTGCCATCGACCCCAGCTATCCGGCCCGCCAACTCTGGAACTGGCAAGCGTTCCGCAAGGACGCCAAGCGCATCTTCGGCTTGTTCGCCATCAACGCCGTGGCCATGCTCGCGGCAGCCTACGCGCTCTCGCAATTGACGCCGCTCATGACGCTCGTTGGCCGCGACGGCCAGGAGATCGACGCCTTCCTGCGATTGCCGCGCGAGGCCCCCATCATCCTGCTGTTCATCGCCATCGGCTACCCGTGGCTGAGCGCCTACCCGCAAGAGATCACCCACCGCGCGTTCTTCTTCCACCGCTACCGACGCATCGTGCTCGACGTCCGCGTGCTGTTCGTGCTAAACGTGCTGGCCTTCACCTGGCTGCACGCGCCGTTCTGGCACTGGATGGCGTTCGCCGTGACGCTGCCGGGCGGCGTCTTCTTCGCCTGGACGTACCTGCGCACGAAGTCGACGCTGGCCGCGGGCATGGAGCACGCGATCTACGGCTGGTGGCTCTTCTTCGTGGGGCTCGGGTGGTTCGTATTCACCGGCAGCGTGGGGAGCTAGTCGCGCTCGAGCCGCTTGGTCAGCGCACTGCGAAGCTTGTGGGCCGCGTCGTTAATGGCGGGATAGAAGTCGGCCGCGTGCGCTTCGACCGTGATCGGATCGCGCCCCCGCGGCCGGGCCTCGATGGTGCACCGCTTGTCGTCGGGCCCGTGCTTCTTGGAGCTGTTCTCGTCGGCGATGTGGACCTCGAAGCCGGTGAGGTGCTTGTACAAGTGGCCGACCTGCGATTCGAGCTGCTGCTCGACGTGCGTTTGAAGTGCGTCGGATGCGTCGATGTTGGCGTAGTTGTACTGGATGTGCATGACTTTCGCTCCTTCAGTCGTAGTTGTTGAAGCATACTTCGGCAACACTCGGCCGGCTGTTCGGGTGAAACCAAGTTAACAGGCTTCTGCGTTCGCAGCCGATGTCTACCCACTGTTTGATGGTGAGTCGCGTTCGCAGGAGTGACTCGTTGAGCAGCGTCACCAGACCGTACTCGAGTTCCCGTGCTCGGGCTGGCGCCGCACAAGGGTCGATCTTGCCGGCTTCGTGCGTCGTCGACCACGTTGCGAAGGGTGCCCCGAGCAACCGTAGCAGATAGTGGGTTGAGCCCTGATCCAGGAAACCTACCCATGCAAAGGTGTCACAGCTCTCCACGCACGCGTCCGTCCGATTGACTCTCAACTGCCTTGCGATGTGCTGGTACCAGATCGCAATCTCGCTCATGTCGGCCTGATTCCATTGCGTGGGATCACCGCCGAGCGCAGCGACCAACTGCCGGACCTGATCGACCATGGAGTCTCCAGACTGCTTGGGCAAGAACGGTATCGCCAATTCGCGACCTCCCCCCTACCCTCCCCCACCACTCCAGAGGACCCCCAAACATGACCCAAGCCGCCGCTCCCGCCTCCAGCACCGACACGCACGTGACCGTGCCCGCCGACAGCAATCAGGCCCGCGGCATCGCCCGCTACGCCATCGACTTCATGGCCTCGGGCAGTCCCGACCAGAGCGTGCTCGAGCGGACCAACCTGTTCTACACCGACGCGTGCCTCTGTGGCGTGAGCGCCCTAGCCCTCCGCACCAACGCCCCCACCATCTTGAGGGCCGAGGCCCTCGAATACGCCGTGCCGGCCGGGCACACCGGCAAGCCGCTGGGCACGGCGACGACGCACGGGGCGACCTGCTTCGGGTCGAGCCAGCGCGTGAAGGCCGAGAAGGCGATCCTCGCGAACGCCAACGCCGTCCGCGAGTGGGACAGCAACGGGACAAACTTCGGCTACAACCCGGCACTGGGCCACACGGCCGGCGAGTTCGGGCACAACGACTTCTACGCCGTGCCGGTGGCGGCCGCGCAGATGCTCGGCTCGGGCGGCGACGTCGCGCTCAAGGGTATGGTGTGCCTCGACGAGATCCGCGGCCGCCTGGCCGAGGTCTTCAGCCTCAAGACGTACAAGGTCGACCACGTCGTCCACGGCGCCATCGCCAGCGCGGCGGTCTTCGGCGCGATGCTGGGTGCGACCGAAGAGCAGATCGAGCGTGCCATCGGCATGGTCGTGGCCCACTACATCCCGTTCCGTGCGATCCGCGCGGGTAAGCAGCTCAGCGACAGCAAGGGCGCCAGCGCCGCCATCAGCACCGAGGTGGCGATCCTCAGCATGAAGCGGGCGATGGCCGGTTTCCTCGGCCCGCGCGACATCTTCCGCAACCCCGAGGCAATCTTCCGCATCTTCGAGGGGCCGGGGCAGATGTTCAAGGCCGTCAATGCGACCGACGCGAACACCGAGCAGGCCGACGCCTCGCCGTTCGACCTCGTGCTGGCAAGGTCGGGTGACGACTTCGCCGTCATGGGCATGCACTTCAAGCTGGGCTTGTACGAGCACCAGAGCGCGGGCGCGTTGCAGGCAGTCATCGACCTGTTCACGAAGAACCCGGGCCTGCTCGAGCAGGCCGACGGCGGCGCGATCAAGAACATCAACATCGTGGCGTACGAGCCGGCCTTCGGCATCATCGGCGATCCGGCCAAGCGCACCCCCACCACCCGCCAGAGCGCCGACCACAGCATGGTCTACATCGTCTCGACGCTCATCCGCAAGGCGCTCGAGACCAAGAAGGTCAACTGGAAGGACCTGATCCTCACGCCCTACGACTACGATCGCGCGTCGATCCACAACGCCGTCACCCGATCGCTCATGGACAAGATCACCTTCGAGCACGGCGGCAAGACCTACGACGACAAGTACCCCGACGGCATCCCCACCAGCATGGTCATCACCGACACCAGCGGCAACACCCACGACTCCGGGCTCGTGATGTACCCTGCCGGCCACGCGCGTAACACGACCGCCGACCTGCAAGACATCCTGGCCAACAAGTTTCGCGTCATGGGCTCGCTCGCGGGTGATGCCGACGCGATCGTCGGTCGCTTCGAGAACTTCGCGAGCAAGAGTGCGGCCGAGGTCGCCAGCGTGCACGACTTCGAGATTGCGTTCAAGGATGACTTCGACGACGCCGAGTAGGCAGGCATCGAGCCGCACGATATCGACATCCCGCATCACAAGGCGATGAGGCCACCGGTCACGCCGTTCAGTCTTCTGTAAGCCACGCCTGTAGCTTGTCCAGGTCCAGCGGCTTGGCGAACAGCGGCGCCGTGGCGTGGGCCTGGGGCAGATCCTCGGCGTTGTAGCCGGTGACGAATGCGAATGGCACGCCACGCGAGAGCAGTTTGTCGGCGACCGGCTACACCCGCTCTCCGTTGAGATCGATGTCCAGCAGCGCTACGTCGAGGGTGTTCTCCGCGACGGCGTTCATCGCACCGTCGAGGGTTGCGATGGGACCAACGACCTCGAAGCCCAGGTCGCGTAGGAATATGGTCATCGAGCGCGCGATGACCGAGTTGTCCTCGACGTAGAGCAGCCGCTCGGACGAGTTGTCCGCTCCGATCTTCGCTGGCGTTTCGCTTGCCGCACGCTTCTCCTTGCGGCGCGCAGCGCCGGCTCGGGCATTCGAATTGCTCGCCCCGGTGAGCGACGCCGGCACGATGGCATCGGTATCGGCGTGGCGCAGTGGGAACCAGATGCGCGCAGTCAGGCCCTCGGGCTCGAAGTCGAAATCGACCTCGCCCTGCAGCTCGTAGGCGAGCATGTCACGGATCATCTGGCTTCCGAAGCCCTCCGTGTGCGAGGCTTCCAGCGTCGGCCCGCCGCGCTCGGTCCAGGTGATCTCCACGCCGGTTGTCTCGCGGCTGGTCACGATGCGCCACCGGATGCGCAGGCGGCCCTCCGGCGTGGAGAGCGCCCCGTACTTGGCGGCGTTGGTGGCCATCTCGTGGATGGCCATGTGCAGCGAGAGCGCGCTCTTTGGCCTGATGGCCAGCTCGGGTCCCTCGATCTCGAGCCGGTCCGATGCGGCGACTCGGGGCTCGACCTCGCTGGTAATGATGTCGCGGATGTTGGCGCCTCGCCAGTCGCTGCGTGTCAAGAGCGAGTGGGCGACGCCCATCGAGGTCAGTCGATCGGCAAATGCCTTGCGGAAGGCGTCCATCGACGGCGCGTTGTTGGCCGTCACACGGGCGAGGGCCTGCACCGACGCCAGGGTGTTCTTGACCCTGTGGTTCAGCTCGGCCATGACGACACGCAGGTGCTTCTCGGCGTTCTTGCGTTCGGTGATGTCCGTCGAGATGCCGCACACCGCATACACCGAGCCATCAGTCGTTCGCAGAGGAAACTTCTGCGAGATGAACGAGCGCGTGTGATCCTTGAACACGACCGTCTCTTCGAACTCGATCGCTTCGCCGCTCCTGGCAACTTCGGCGTCGTTACGGCGATAGGCCTCGGCCCTGGCATCATCGAAGACCAGGTCTTCATCTCGCAGGCCGATGATCTTGGTGTGATCCATCTCGACCGCACGCCCGAGGGCCGCGTTGACCAGGATGAATCGGCCCTGGAGGTCCTTTGCGTAGATCGCCGCGGGCGCGTTGTCGATGATCGCCTGCAGCTTGCGCTGGCTCTCTTCAAGATCCTCGGTGACGCGTATCCGCTGCAGGGCGCCGCCGAGCACGTTGGCGATCTGCTGGACGAACGCCACCTGGTGCTGGTCGAAGGCCCTGGGCTTCGTTCCGTGCACGCCCAGGACGCCGTACGGCTCGCCGCCCGGCCCGAAGATGATGACGCTTACGCCGCTGCCGACGCCGTGGTCGGTCAGCAACGCGGGGCCGCTGAACCTGGTCTCGTTGGGCAGATCCGGGACGACCACCGGCCCGGCCGCCTCCAGCGTGTATCCCGCCTGGCTGCCGCGATCGTTGGGGACGGTGGCCCTTCCGACGAGCCCATCGTGCCAGCCGACGCCTGCGATCATCAGCAGCTCGCGGCGGTCTTCGGTCAGCTCGAGCACCTTGCACATCGGGCATCCGAGCGTTCGCGCCACGATGTTGACCGCGTGCTCGGCGAGGCCGACGAAGTCACCTTCCCGCAGGGCTAGCACGCCCGCCTCGGCCGCCGCCCGCTGCTGCTCGCGCTGGGCGGTCAGGCCGGCGGTCAGTTCCTTGAGGCGCGTGACCTGCGAGAACGTGATCACGACGCCATCTATGCGGTCATCGGCGGTGCGATAGGGCAGGATGCGACGCAGGTACCACGAACCGTCGTCGCCCTGGATCTCCTTCTCGACCGGGGCGAGCCCGTCGATGACCTTGCGCGCATCGTCGAGCATCCCGTCGTCGACGCACACGCCCTTGAGATCGCGGATCGGGCGGCCGATGTCGCTCTCGATGACGCTGAGCAGCTTGCGGGCCTCGGGCGTGTAGCGGCGGATGCAAAAATCGTGGTCGAGGAAGATGGCCGGCAGCTTGGTGCTGTGCAGCAGGTTGGCGATGTCCGCGTGGGCCTCCTGCAGCTCATCGAGCTTCTCGCGGAGCAGGCTGTTGGCGGTGATGAGCTCCTCGTTGACGCTGCGGAGCTCCTCGGACTGGGTCTCCAACTCCTCGCTGGTCGACTGGAGCTCCTCATTCATCGTCATCGACTCTTCGTTGCTCGTACGCAGCGCGTCGTTGGTCTGCTCGAGCTCTTCGACGGTCGACTGCAGGTCGCTGCGGAGGGCCTCGACCTCCCGATTCAGTTCCTCGGTGACGGTGCCGATGTCGGCGTCGGTAGAACCGTCGGGCTCGGGCGCGGCGCCGAGCTCGAACGTCACGGCGAGCAGGTCGTCGCCCAGTTCGGTCGAGGCACACGGCGAAACGGTCACCGTGTACGCGCGCTGCTCGCCGCCGCGGGTATGCAGCGTGCCCCGGGTCACGATCCGCTCGCGTGACCGCGAGGCCCGATAGACCGCGGCCCGGATGCGCGTCCGTGGCTCCTCACGCACCATCTCGATGAGGGTCATGCCCCCCGCGCCGCTGGGCAGATCGAGGAACTCGATGAGATCGCCGTGCAGGTACACGACCTGGTGCTGGCCGTTGATGAGCACGCTGGGCGGGGTCGAGGCCTGGGCCAGCAGCCGCAGCGAGGCCAGTTCGCTGCTGCGCTGCTCCTGGTGGCGCTGCATCGTGGGCATGGGCATCGCGACGGGCTCGAACCGGCGGCCCAGGAATGCCGGCGTGCCGGGGGCCTCCTGCTTGCCCTGCGTCTCGAGCCGCTGGTAGATCCGCCATCGCTTGTCGATGACGCGGAAGTGGCTGGCCGCCTGGCCGAGCGCCTCGGATGGGCCCAGGAAGAGGTAGCCCTGGGGCTCGAGCGCGAAGTGGAAGCTCGAGAGGGCGCCTTCCTGCGCCTCGCGACGCAGATAAATGAGCAGGTTCCGGCAGCTGACAAGGTGGAGCCTCGAGAACGGAGGATCGCTCAGCAGGTTGTGCGTGGCGAACGACACCAGGTCGCGCACGGGCTGGCGAACGCGGAACATCCCGGCCCTGTCCAGCCGGTCGAAGTAGGTGTCCCGTCGTGCCTCGCTCACGTTCGACAGGCACGCCTCGGGATAGACCGCGGCGCGAGCCTGCCTGATGGCCTCCGGGTCGACGTCGGTCGCGAAGACCTGGATGGCGATACCGGCGTCCGACCATCGCTTCTCCCGGTGTTCCAGGAGTGCGATGGCCAGCGAGAAGGCCTCTTCGCCCGTGGCACAACCCGGCGCCCAGACGCGGATGATGCGCTCGTCCGCGGGCTCGGCCGACGCGGCCTCGAAGATGCGGGGTATGACGCGTTCCGACAGCACTTCGAAGGCCTCGGGATCGCGGAAGAAGTCGGTGACGCTGATGTGCACGTCGCGGGCGAGTTCCTGGAGCTCGGTGCGATCCTGCTTGATGAGGTTGAGATACTCGGAGAGCGTCGTGACGTGACGCAGGCCCATCCGCCGCTGCACGCGCCGGGCGAGGGTGGAACTCTTGTACAAGGTGAGATCGATGCCCAGCTCGCTGCGGAGCAGCTCGAAGACCCCGTGGAATTCGTCGGGGAGGTCGCCGCCATCTTCGGAGCCATGTCGATCACCCTTCGCGTCGAGTCCTCGTTGCTCTCTCTCGTCGTCAGCCTCCCCCGACCCGGCTGTTCCGGTGGGCCTGCCGCCGTTGACGTACGGGTGGTCGAGGAACCGTTGGATGGCCTCGGGAATCTCGTTGATCTCCAGCACGAGATCCGCGACCCCCTGTTCGACCGCGCTTCGAGGCATTCCGTCGTAGGCGGCGCTCCCTGGCTCTTGCGCGATCGTGAAGCCGCCGGCGGCCTTGATGGCGCGCAGGCCGTTGGTGCCGTCGCTGCCCGTGCCGCTGAGGACCACCCCGATGGCGCTGCGGCCGAAGGAGTCGGCCAGCGACCGGAACAGGTAGTCGATCGAGAGCCGGCCGCCCCGCTCGCCCGAGGGCGTGTCGAGCCTAAGCGCGTTGCCCTCGATCGTGATGAAGCGATTCGGCGGGATGACGTAGACGCAGCCGGCCTGCACCTCTTCGTCGGGCTGGGCTTCCTTGACCCTGAGCTTCGTCTTCCGCGACAAGAGCTCCGCCATCATGCTCTCGTGCGTCGGGTCGAGGTGCTGGACGAAGACCCAGGCGACGGGCAGGTCGGGTGGGATCGATTCGAGCAGCGACGAGAACGCGTGGAGGCCACCGGCCGAGGCGCCCACGCCGACAACGACTCGCTGCGTCATGGTGGTGCCCATAGGAGGTTGACGATACGCGAGGGAACCCGTACAAGAGCGCGGCGCACCGGTCACAGGAGCCAGAAGCTCCGGACGGGATGCGACCCATGTACGTGGTGTCCCTGCTGGCATAAGAGACCTCACTGACTCAAATCGCCCTCGGTTCCGGAGCGTGGAGCGGGACGATCTAGGATGTCCCCTCGAAGCCATTCGCGACGCTTTACTAGTGTGATCCCGGTGGCATGACGGAAGGGGGTGCCAGTTGGACGCGAGGACCCTGATCGAAGCCAAGGCGTCGGCCCTTGACGAACAAGTTGAGGCCCGTGTGCAACTGCTGGAGCGTTGGACTTCGGCGGTCCGCCATGAGTTGGGCAACGTGCTCTATCCGAGCCGAAGCTTGCTCGAGAGGGCGTCGAACTCGCCCGGCCCGGCATCCGAGATCGCCGCCCGGATCGGTGATCTGATGGAGAGCATTGATCACAATCGGGCCTCGTTGGCCTGCGTCCGACCGGTGTCGAACGATGCGTCCAGCGGTGCGACCATCGTCGGCGAGTGGTGGGGCCGGACTCGACACCTGCTCCACGCCGTCGTGGGGCGGCAGGTGCGGTGCACGGGGCCGCACGAGTGCGACCACGCCCTGCCGGCAACCGACAGTGGCCTGACGGCGCTCGCGCTGCCCATCTTCGTGGCGCTCGACCTAGCAGCAGGCGACGGCGGCATCGAATCGGTCGTGGTCGACGCGCCGCGCGGCGAGCTCGCGCTGCGCATCGAAGCCGCCGCCACGGGCCTCGATCGCTTGGCGTTGCCCAGCAGGGTCTACGCGGTGGCGGCCGTGCTTGGGTGCGAAGTGACCAGCGAAACTCGGACCGGCACCTGGACGGCCCGCGCACGCTGGGATGGCCCTGCCGATCCAATGTGAGATCCAACCGCGCAGACTTGCCGGTCGTGGATGATCGAACTCCGAGCGGCGTTCGTGTCCGTTCGTTGCTGCCCCTCGCTATTCGGGAAGCCGAATCAAGTTCGTTGCATTGCCTCCGTCCCAGAACCCAGCATCCCCGGGCCATCCCTCTCGTCCCATAGAAAAGCCGCCCTGGCGCCCCCAGGAAGCGTTGATGCTCGAGGATCAGTCGTTGATTGTCGAGCATCGGTCGTTCATGGAGCTCCATCAAGAGCTGATCGTCGAGCATCAGGAGCTGATGGAGGACGATCAGGAGTTCGTGGCGGACGATCAGTCGTTGGTGAAGGCCGATCAGGAGCTGATAGAGGCCGATCAAGAGCCGATGGACGTCCATCAGTCGTTCATGGAGCTTCATCAGGAGCCCATGGCGCTTGCAAGAGAGCCCCGCCGACGAACGAGGAAACACCCACGGAGCCCCTGCCGCGTCGGTCGTTCTCGGAACCGTGAACGCGACCGCGATCACTCCAGCCGCTCGAGCCGCTCGCACACCGACTCGATCACGCTGACACGGGCGAACCGCTTGTCGTTGGCGGGAACCAGGTGCCAGTGCGAGATCTCCGTGCTCGTGCGTGCGATCATCTCGTTGGCGGCGGCCTTGTAGTCGTCCCAGCGCAGCCGGTTGCGGTGGTCTTCGTCGGTGAGCTTGTACTTCTTGTAGCCGGTCCGGGATCGAAGCTCGAAACGCTTCGCCTGCGTGTCTCGATCGATGTGCAGCCAGAACTTCATGACGACCAAGCTACGCTCGGCGAGCTGGTCCTCGAAGTCGTTGATCTCCTCGTACGCCCGGCGCCACTCGGTCGCCGAGGCCAGGCCCTCGACGCGCTCGACCAACACGCGGCCGTACCAGCTGCGGTCGAAGATCGCCATGCGTCCGTTGGCGGGGACGTCGCGCCAGAATCGCCAGAGGTAGTGCCGTGCGAGCTCTTCCTCGTTCGGCGCACCCGTCGAGATGACGTGGTAGTCGCGGACGGGCAGCGGCCGGATGAGCCGACGGATCGCCCCGCCCTTGCCGGCCGCGTCCCAGCCCTCGAACACGATGACCGGAGATCGACCTCCGCGCAGGCCACGGACGAGCCGGGCCAGCCGGGCCTGTGCCTCGCCGAGGCGATCCTTGTACTCGTCCCGCTCGAGCGATTGGCCGAGGTCGACCGCATCGAGCGGGCTGCGCTGCGGCGCGGTCAGCGTCGTGGGCTCGGACTCGGTGACAGCCGGCTCGGACGCCGCCGGGCCTGCAGCATCCAGCCGGGCCCGCACCGCCGACGCGATGGTCTCGCCGATCGTCAGGTCGCGATAGTCCTCGTCGACGCCCTCGATGATGTGCCATGGGGCGGTGCTGCGGTCGGTCAGGCGGACGTACCGCTCGACGATCGGCATCACCCGATCGTGGTCCTTCAACAGGGCGCGGTCGACGTCGTCGACCTGCCACGACAGAGCAGGATCGGCGTCGGCCCGCTCGATCCGATTGCGTAGCTCGTTGCGCGGCAGGTGGAGCCAGAACTTGAGCACCAGCGAGCCATCGTCCGTAAGCGCCCGCTCGAACCGCACGGCGTGGCTCACCCGGCGCTCGTACTCGAGGTCATCGATGGTGCCGGCGATCCTCGCATCGAGGATGTGCCGTGCCCAGCCGCCCATGTAGAGCCCGATGCACCCCCGCCGCGGCAAGACGCGCCAGTACCGCCAGAAACGCGGCCTGGCCGCTTCCTCGCTGGAAGGCTCGACGAAGACCTCGGTCTTGAGGTGCCGTGCATCCATCCATTCGTTGAGCAGGTCGACGACGCTGTTGCAGCCGAGGCGATCGTCGCCCGCGATCAAGATGAGAACGGAGAAGTCGGCATCCCTCAGATCGAACTGGGCGTTGAGCAGGTCGACCCGGAGCCCGGGGACGCGCTTCTTGAAGACGTCCTTGTCGACCGTGCTGCCGGTTTCTGCATTCTCGAACATAGGGCTCCCCGGGGCTCTCGTAGTCTACCGGAGCCACGTCGGTCGAGCCGTGCCACGCCAGCGTGGTACCATCGCGGTCCACACCAGAGAGTGCAACTGCATGCCGTCCGACACGCCCCCAACGAGCGCCCGAAGCGAGGCCCCACGCCGCCTGCTCATCACCGGCATCGCCGGCTTCCTGGGCGCGCACGTGGCTCGAGTTGCCACCGGCGCGGGCTGGGACGTCGTTGGCGTCACGCGAGCCTCCTCGACGCCGTATCCACACCTGACGATTGACCTCGCCGAGGACGACGCGGCGCGCGATGCCATCGAGCGACTCGCTCCGCATGCGGTGATCCATTGCGCCGCAAACGCGCGCACCAACGAGTGCGAGCGGTTCCCCGAGCTCGCCGAACGCGACAACGTGCTGGCGACCCGGCTGCTGGCCGAGGCGTGTGTTGACGACAGAAGTGCCACACCGATGGTCGTGTGCTCGACGGACCTGGTCTTCGACGGCGAGCGGCCCGGCGGGATGTACGCCGAGAGTGACGAGCCCAACCCGATCAACGCGTACGGACGCAGCAAGCTGTCGATGGAGCGGATGCTGCGCGAGATCGGCTCGCACGCCGTCGTCGCACGCTTGCCGCTGCTCTTCGGCCCCCCCGCTGCCGAGAACGCCCGGGGCTGTTTCCTCTCCGCGTGGGCCGAGCACCTACGCGGCGGCGAGGAACTCGTCTTGTTCACCAACGAATGGCGCACGCCCCTGAGTGCCCGCGACGCGGCACGGGGGCTGCTCGCGTGCCTTGAACACGGCGAAGCGGGCGAGACCTACCACGTCGCTGGCGCCGAGCGCGTCGACCGGTACGTGCTCGGCACTCGCTTCGCCGCCCATGCCGCTGGCTCGCTCGGATTCGACGCCACCTTGATCAAGCCCGGCGTCCAGAGCGACGTACCGATGCCCGCGCCCCGCGCCAAGGACGTCTCGCTCGACACCGGGCGCGCGCGAAGCGGCCTGGGCTTCGAACCCAGGCCGCTCGACAAGGAACTGCAATGGACGGCCGGCGTCATGGCCGGCCAGCCGGCTTAGCCGCAGCCGACGGTAAACGCGTTCTGGAACGCCAGGAAGTCGAAGAGGGTCAGCGAGCCGTCGCCGTCGAAGTCGGCCTCGGGGCTGCCCATGTCGAAGAGGTTCTGGAAGGCCAGGAAGTCAAAGATCGTCAGCGAGCAATCGCCATCGATGTCGGGCAGGCAGGTGTTGCGCAGCTCGACGCTCGTGCCAGTGTAGAACAGGCGCCAGCGCTGGTTGCTGCCGGCGACCGGTGGCACGAGCGTGTCGAACTCGCCCGTCACCGAACTACCGCTGATGACGACGAAGTTCTCGCACACGTCGGGCGTGAATCCATCGAACAGCGATGCGTCCAGCGTGCCGTCGACCGTGATCACCGCTGTACCGGCAATGCGGTCGAAATTCGTGTCGAGGCGTCCGCCGAGCTGGATCTCGACGACCGTCGAGTCGGTCATCTCGACCGTGCCCGTGTGCTGGAACACGCCGATGTCTCCCGCGGCTGCGCCCGCCTTGCCTGGCGATACCCGGCCGCGAAAAACGAAGTTGCCATTGACGATGCCGTTTCCGGTGAGGGCCATCGTCGGCTCAAGCGTCGTCGTCAGTCCGCCAACTGAGTGGATGAACTGGGCCCGACCAATGACGGTCGTGGGTTCAGTTCCGTTCAGCAGGATCTCGCCGTCACCGTCGATGCTGCTCGTCTCGTTCATGAGCAAACGGGTAGCCGAGGTCGAACCATTACGGTTGATGATGATCGTACCATCCATCGTAATGTCACCGCTGATGAACATGTCGCGGCCGTTCTCGATCTCGACGTCTCCGGTCACGCGCTCGACGTCATCGAGCGTTCCCGCGCCGCCGGCGATCTCGAACAAGCCGCCCGTCGTATCGATCTCGCCACCGACGATCGTGCTGATCAGCCGAACCTCGCCATCGACGATCTCGATGAGCCCGTCCGGACCTTGATTTACCGGCGTCTGCACTCGCAGCTTTCCGCCGCCGTCGACCTGGATCAAGTTGTTGTTGGTCTTGGGCGTACCGATGATGGCAAGCTCGCGTCCGTCGACATCGGCGATGATCGACCCGTCGTTGATGATGGTGGCGTTGACCTGGCCCGAGCCGCGGACCGTCACGGTTTCGGCGAGCGTCGTCGTGAGACTGCCAACGGCGTCGACCAACTGGGCCCGGCCGAATGCCGTGGGTGAGCTGTCATTCAGGAAGACGGTCATGTTGCCGTCCAGCGTGCCCGACGTCCCGAACAGCAGCCGCGACGGAGACGTGCTGCCGTTGCGATTGACGATGATCGTCCCGTCCATGGTCAGGCCGCCGCGGACGAACAGGTCGCGGCCGTTCTCGATCTCGATGTCGCCGGTCACGCGCGCGACGTCTTCGAGCGTCCCCGCACCGCCGGCGATCTCGAACAAGCCGCCCGTCGTGTCGATCTCGCCCCCGACGATTGTGCTGATCAGCCGAACTTCGCCGTCGACGATCTCGATGAGCCCGTCCGGGCCTTGATTTACGGGAGTTTGCAGGCGCAGCTTGCCCCCGCCGTCGACCTGGATCAGGTTGTTGTTGGTCTTGGGCGTGCCGATGATGGCAAGCTCGCGGCCGGCCACGTCGGCGCTGATCGTGCCATCGTTGATGATGGTGGCGTTCACCTGGCCCGAGCCACGGACGGTCACGTTTTCGGCGAGCGTCGTCGTCAGACCGCCGACGGTGTCGATCAACTGTGCCCGTCCGACGGCCGTGGGCGAACTGTCGTTCAAGAAGACGGTCATGTTGCCGTCCAGCGTGCCCGACGTGCCGAACAGCAGCCGCGTCGGAGACGTGCTGCCGTTGCGATTCACGATGACCGTCCCGTCCATCGTCAGGCCGCCGCGGATGAACAGGTCGCGGCCGTTCTCGATCTCGATGTCGCCGGTCACCATCGAGACGTCGGTGAGCGTGCCGGTACCTGCGCGGATCTCGAAGAGGCCGGCGGACGAGTCGATCTCGCCACCGATGATCGTGCTGATCAGCCGGATCTCGCCGCCATCGGCCACCATGCGGCCGGTCGTGCCCTGATCGACAATGGCCGCCAATCGCAGCAGGCCGCCGTCGACGGCCTCCATCAGGCCGTTGTTGTTCTTGTCCGGGCCGATGATGGCCAGTTCGCGGCCGGCGACGTCGGCGCTGATCGTGCCGTCGTTGGTCAGTACGAGGTTTACCTGGCCCGAGCCCCGCAGCGTCAGGTCGGGATTCAGCGTCGTCGACAACCCACCGATGAGGTCCACCAGTTGTGCCCGGCCGACTGCGGTGGGCGACGAATCGTTCAACACGATCTGGCCCGAACCGTTGATGAGCAGATCGGGCTCGCCGATGAGCAGCCGGCTCGGGCTGGTGCTCCCGACGTCGTTGACGATCACCGTGCCGTTGATCACCACGTCCGGACCGTTCAGGAAGAGATCTCGGCCGTTGCCGATCGCCACCGTGCCATTGGGATTGGTGAACCGGAAGCCGTTGATCTGCGGGGCGGCGCCCGAGCCGATGGTGATCGTGTAGGCGCCCGGCAGCCCGATGACGGCGACCTGACCCGACGTCAGCGGGACCGTCATCGGGTTCCAGTTGGTCGCGTCGTGCCAGATGCCGCCGGCCGCGTTGTCCCACTCGATGTCTTGGGCCACCGCGCTGCAAACCGTGCCCGCAACCGCGCACAACACCGACGCCAAGCTCAGCGTGCTCTTCATCGCTCCCTCCCGTGATGGACCTGTCCGATCTCTCTCAGCCGGGGCCGTCGGCGAGGCCGGCTCGAAACCCCCTGCAGGAGCATCATTAGAACGCGGCGCAGCGTGTTCCAGCGCGACAATGTCGTGCGAGCAGGCTTTTCGGACGCCGCTACGCCGGATTCGTGCCAGCTCTGTGAAGATAGCGAAGCTTCGATCGCCTATCGAGCGAGCCCGCGCGCCGAGAATAGCCACTCGATCGACAGCACCAGCAGCCCCGCGATGAGGAACCAGGGCCAGAGCTCGCGCTCCCCGCCGCGCGTGCGCTCGTCGGCGGCGTCGGCCTCGAGGCCACCGAAGCCCGCGGGCAGTTCCTCGAGCATCGAGACCCGGCTCTCCAGGTTGCTCATCACGTTGACCGCGACGCCGCGCTGGTCGCCGGGCGCTGCCTGGTCGAGCAGGTACACGCCCGCGCGCTCGAAGGGACCAACCGACGGCGACGCGCTCGGCGTCGAGAGCCGCAGGTCCAGATCGGTGCCCGCGCCGACGAGCCGCACCTGCGTCCGCGGCCGGCCGAGCCGCAGCGTCGCGGCGTCGCCCGCGCGCACGCCGTCGGCCGCATCGCGCGAGCCGCGCATCGAGAGGTAGTCGATCGCCTCGGCCACGAACAACGGAAAGCTCACGAGCTTGGGCCAGTTGCTCATCGCCGGCTCGAAGCCGACCCAGATCCGGCGGTGCCGCTCGGCCTCGAACGCGACGATCAGCGGGCCGCGCGAGCCGCTGGCCAGCACGGTGTGCCGCACGCCGTCGGGCAGGCCGGTCTCGATCAGCGGCTGGGCGACGGCGAGCTGGTCGAGCGCGAGGTCGCGCATCACCGGGTGCGTGCGCCGCCACGAGACGACGCGCGTGCCCCCCCCCGCCTCACCTGCCTCGCCCGCGTCGACCACCGGCAGCGGCGGCGCATCGCGGCGCTCCATGGGCGGCGGCGGGCCGAAGTGCAGGCTCGGCGCCGGCGGCGGGGTGCGCGGCGAGACGCGGTCGAACACGATCGCGTCGAACGGCAGGTCGCCGCCCGCGGCCAATTGCTCGTAGCGGCTCAGCCGGACGATGCGGATGTCACCAAGCTCCATCGCCTGCAGAACCGCGGCGATCAACAGCACCGGCCCGGGCCGGTCGGGGTCGACCAGCTCGGTCTCGGGAATCACCTGCATCACGCGCGGCCGGCCGGCGGTGCGCAGCCAGAGCGAGGCGACGTCGTCGGCGGCCAGCACGTCCTGGCCGGGCAGCAGCACGCTCAAGACGCCCGCGCCCGGCGCGACGGCCGAGAGGCTCACGCTTGCTTCGGTCTGTTCAGCGTCCTCTCCCTCTTGCCCGAGCTGCGCGACGGCTTCGGCGACGACCTCGCCGTCGAGCGCCAGTCGCACGGGCAGCTCACGCCGCATCTCGCCGGTCGCCAGCACGCGGGCGAAGACGCGGACCGTCGCGGGGTCTTCGTACTGCCGCTGGGCCGCGAGGGCCACGATCCCGGCATTGCCCGCGTTGCCCGCCTCGGCTGCGCCACCGACGGGCTCCAACCGCACGCGCACGTTCGCCGGCAGCGGATCGGTCGGCGGCGGCACGGCGCCGTCCGAGGCCAGCACCAGCGTCAGCACGCGCGGCTCGTCGGGCGTGGCCTCGCCCGCTTCTTCGCCGCCGACGTCCTCCCGCGCGCTGGCCAGGCGCACCAGCTCGGCCAGCGCCTCGCCCGAGGCCTCCTCGTCCGTCGGCTCGACGGCGTCGATGGCGCCCAGCAGCACGGCCCGGTCGCCCGTCCACGGCGTCAGCGGCACGGCCTCGGCCCCGAGCGCGACGACCATGACCTGCGCATCGCTCCCGGCCGCCAGCTCGCGGGCCATCGCGCGGAGCCGCGTGCGCGCCTCCTCGAACCTTGACACCCCGCCCGCGCCGTCGGTGGCGTTCATGGAGGCCGAGCGGTCGAGCACGAGCATGACGCGGCCGCCCAGCGTGCTGGGGATGACCGGCCGCGCGAAGGCCAGCAGCAGCAGCGCGAGCGCGAGCAACTGGAGCAGCAATTGCGTCTGCGGCCGCACCATCCGCCACGGCGCGTTGCCCTGGGCGTCTCGTACCGCGCGCTCCCAGAACAGCACGCTGCCAACCCGCACCGGCCGCCGCCGCAGCTTGAGCAGGTAGAACGCGATCACGGGCGGCACCGTCAGCGCCGCGGCAACGAGGGCAGCAAAGGGCGCCAGGAACGTCACGAGCCCCAGCCCTTCCCCGGCTTCGGCGGCGGCGGCGCCACGCCCTCGGGCCGCTCCAGCCGCCCGAGCGCGGGCTCATACCCCGTCGCGATCACGAACATCTCGGTCGAGACCTCGCGCGTTGCCCGCGGCTTCAGGCCCCGGCACTGTGCGAACATCGCGCCCGTGCGCTTCACCAGGTCGGGGTACGTCTCGCCCTCGAACACCTTGTAAACCAGCCCCCCGCCGGGCCGCAAGACATCGGGCAGCCGCTCCAGGATCGCCTCGCACAGCCGCACCGACTTGTAGTGGTCGCCCGCCCCGCTCGTGTTCGGGGCCATGTCGCTGATGACCACGTCGTACAGCCCGGGCCTGTCCTGTTCATCGCCCCGCCACCGCTTCAGCGGCTCCAGCAGCGTCGCCGCGTCCTGCTTCGTGAAGTCGCCGCGCATCGTCACGACGCACGGCGGCATCGGCTCGCGCACGTCGCTGAGGTCGATCCCGGCGACCAGCCCCTCGTCCCCACCCCCACACACCAACTCCGCGGCCACCTGCAGCCAGCTCCCGGGCGCACAGCCCAGGTCGAGCACGGCCATGCCCGGCCGCAGGATCCCCCGCCGCTCCTGGATCTCCAGCAGCTTGTACGCCGAACGCGCGAGGTAGCCCTCGGCCTTGGCCTTCTTGAAGTACTGGTCGTGGAGGACGCGTTTGGGCACGTGGGAGGGTACGGGGGAAGCGACGGAGGGACGGAGCGACGGAGCGACGAAGGGGGGAAAGACGTAGAGACGTAGAGACGGAGAGACGCAGTGGCGATCGCGCTCTCGCTCCCTCTCCCGCTCGCGGGAGAGGGCCGGGGTGAGGGTCTTCCGTCCGAGCCGCGTGCGTGAGCACGCGTGCCAACGCGATGCACTGCCAGTTCTCTCGCGTACGCTTGTCCCAATCCATGGCCGAACCACGAAAGCTCATGTGGAACGATCACCTCGTTGGCACCGTCGTTCGGACGGGCAGCGATTTTCCTGAAGAGCACGGTCGTGTAGAGCTGTCCACCAAGGACGAATCGCTCATCGCCTTCTTTCGAGCTGCCCGCGAGTCCGCCAAGCGGGGTGGCACGGAGTGGCCCGAGGGATTCGATCCTGATTTTGTTGATCGATTGTTCGAGGGCTGGACGCTGGTTGATCGCGCCGGGGTCGTCGAGAAGATCGCGGCCTTCCCGTTTCTGGATCTCGAAGAACGTTCTATCGTCTGGCGAACAGACCATACCGACGATCCGGAGCCGAGATGAACGACGAACCAATCCGCTTCTATCGCCTTGCCGACGAGTACGGCTGCTTCTCCAATTTCTCCAAGCACCCCATCACGATCGACGGCAAGGAATGGCGCACCAACGAGCACTATTTCCAGGGCCAGAAGTTCGCCGGCACCGAGCACGAGGACGAGATCCGCCTGACCGCCTCGCCCATGGTTGCGGCGCGGATGGGCCGGGCGCGCAAGCGTCCGCTTCGCGAGGACTGGGAGTCGGTGAAGGACGACGTCATGCGTACCGCAGTCCGCGCCAAGTTCACCCAGCACGCCGACCTGCGCGACATCCTGCTTGGAACGGGCGACGCCGAGATCATCGAGCACACGGCCAACGACCGCTACTGGGGCGACGGCGGCGACGGTAGCGGCAAGAACATGCTCGGACAGATCTTGACGGAAATCCGCTCAGAGCTTCGCGAGCAGAACTGAGCATTGCAACCCCGCAGTATTGGGTCGCCAGGCGACGACTGCGACCAGTTCAAGGCCGTGATGGAACGCGAGAACCGCCAACGCGGCTACTTCGTCGGCTTCAGCTACTCGAGCGCCGCCGTCCAGGAAGCCGCCAACTTCCACAAGCGCACCAACCGCATCATCAAGCTCATCAGGGTGCAAGAGATCCTCGACGACGAGCACGCCCAGCGGATGTGAGGCACGGGGGAGTCCGTAGCAGGCCGGCTGGCGCTGTGGGGAGCAGCTTCGCAGCGCAGTCGAGCCGGTCTACCGCGCCGCAAAACGGATCTACCGCGCCGCGGATTCGTTCTACCGCGCTGTTAAACGGATCTACCGCGCTGCGAAGTGGTTCCACCGCGCCGCGAAACGGATGTACCGCGCTGCGGATGCGTTGTACCGCGCTGCAAAATGGATTTACCGCGCGGTAAATCCATTCTGCAGCACCCCAAACGGGCTTGAGCGAATCTCGGGAGAATCTTCGTTCGGCCCCGAAAACCGCTCCTGCGACCTCCCGCGGCGGTTTTCTGCCGCGACGCGCTGGCAACGCCGTGCCGGGCCCGGAAACTTTCTCGTTTTCTCGGACTCGGGCTGGAGTCGGTCCGTGATCGCCCCGATGACCGGGATTGCCCGGCCGCTGTGGTCCGGGAATCTTGGTTCACGCGGCCGCCCGCTCGTGACGGGGTGACCGCGCTCTGGAGGACGCTGCGATGATGCACGTCGTTCAACAGCCGTCGGCGGCCCGGTTCGTGTTGGTCGCCACCGTCCGCACTTCTGCTTGCGAAGGAGCGCACTCATGAGCACGATCCCACGAGAGAACGATGCAGCCGTCGCGTGGTGCGCCGCGCACCTTCCCATCTGGATCGACAACGCCGCCTCGATCGGACTCGATCCGGCGGAGTTGGCGGACCTTTCGACCCTGATCTCCGAGGCCAATACCCGCCTGACCGCGCGTGACCAGGCCAAGGACGCCGCGTCGGGTGCCGTTGGCACGTTCAACGAGGCGGCCGGCACCATGCGCGAGCTGGCGGCGCTGCAAGTTGCCAAGATCCGCACGTTCGCCAAGGGCAGCGACACGCCCGCGATCGTGTACGAGGATGCGCAGATCCCCGCGCCCGCCGACCCCACGCCGCGGCCGGCGCCCGGCACGCCCACCTTGTTTACCATCACGCTCGAGCAGAGCGGGGCGCTGCAGGTCGACTTCAAGTGCCCCAACCCGCCGCGGGTCGGCGCGCTCACCTACCGCGTCGAGCGGTCGATCGGCGCGCAGCAGCCGTTCGTGTTCCTGCTCAACGCCAAGGAGCGGTCGTTCACCGATGGCACCGTGCCGTCGGGCTCGGGCGACGTGACCTACCGCGTGACGGCCCAGAGCTCGACCAAGGACGGGGCCCCGGGCTACTTCACCGTGCGCTTCGGCGTGAACCAGCAGGCCGAGCCGCAGGCCGAGATCGTGTCCGAGGGCACGAGTAGCAGCAAGGCAAGTTAGGCGGTACGCGGCCGGGCCGTGCCGACAACGCAACTTTGCAACGCGGGCCGACGGGCCCGCTTTCTCGTGCGCTTCTATCGTGGGGCGTGGACACCCCGGAGTCCCCCACGCTTCAAGCAACCCCCACCGTCCCCGACCGCCTCCCCTGCGTCGGCTGCGGCTACGACTTAATTGGGCTTCCCGAGGACGGGGCCTGCCCCGAGTGCGGCGTGGCGATCGGGCGGTCGATCAGCGGGGATCACTTGTTTGCGAGCTCGAAGGAGCACCGGCAGCGGCTGGCGCGCGGGGCCGACTATGCGCTCGGGGGCGTCTGGGCGGGCTGGATGTCGCTGGCGTTCGTGCCGGTCTCCGTGTTCGTCGACGCGACGATCGCGAGGCTGCCGCTCTTGCTGAGCGTCTCGCTCGCGCTGCTGGGCACCGGGCAGGGCTGGCTGCGGCTGATCTCGGCCGACCCCGATCGCATCGGCGACGTGCCCGAGCGGTGGGTCCCCAGGCTCGTGCTGCGGCTGTACGCGTGGACCATCGGGACGCTCGGCCCGGCGCTGGTCGTGCTGTGGTTCCTGCTGGAGGCGCTGCTGCGGACGCTGCCCACGCCCCGGGCCTCGTCCAGCCTGCTGCTGGTGCTGGCCGCGCTGGCGTGCCTGCCGACGCTGGCGGTCTCGGGCCCCATTGCCTCGGAGGTGGCCACGCTGGCCCGGCGGCTGCTCGAGGGCGACCTGGCCGATCGCTCGCGCGGGCTCGCGGTGACCGGCTGGGCGGGCATGGGCTCGGTCTTCGCGGCGACCACGCTCGCGTGGGCCAGGCCGGCCGGGCCGGGGTGGGTGCTCGAACCGATCGCGTGGATCATCGCCTTCGTCCTGATGCTCGCCTGGGGCGTGCAGTACCACACCCTCGTCCGGGCCCTGCGCCTCGCGCTGGCCACGGTCGCCGCTCGGCCGTGACGGGCCTTGACGGGCGGGCATGGACGCACGGCCACCTACCCTTCCCGAGATGGCCGAGATGTTCGAGATCACCGTCCAGGCCGGCTTCAACGCGCAGCACGCCATCCTGATCGGCGGCGAGCGCGAGCCCCAGCACGGGCACGACTGGCTCGTCGAGGCAACGATCGCCGGCCCGACGCTGGACGCCGAGGGCCTGCTGTGCGACTTCCACGCCGTCGAGGCGGCCCTGCGGGCGATCGTCGAGCCCTGGATCCACGGCGACCTCAACCTGGCCGAGGCCTTCCGCGGCCGCACGCTCGAGCCCACCGCCGAGAACGTGGCCCTGGTCATCGCTGCCGAGCTGGAGCGGGCCCTGGAGGGCCGCCTGCCCGAGGGGGCCGGGGTGTCCCGCGTGGCCGTGACCGAAGCGCCCCGCTGCGTGGCGACGTACCTTCCCCCCCGGGAAGGCCGACGGAAGGGCTGATCGAGTGGGGAGCACGGACGCATGACGCGGCAGGAAACACGCACGGCGGAGGCCCCCGAGGCCGACGGCAAGGCCGGCAGGAAGGCCGACCGGCGCGAGCCGGCGCCCGAGGAGCTGTTCAACCGCGACCTCTCGTGGCTGGCCTTCAACCAGCGCGTGCTCGAGCTCTCGGAGGACGAGGCCACGCCGCTGCTGGAGCGCGTGAAGTTCCTGGGCATCTTCGCGAGCAATCTTGACGAGTTCTTCATGAAGCGCGTCGGGCTCATCCGCCGCCAGGTCGACGCGGGCATCGAGGCCCCCTCGCCCGACGGCCTCACGCCCCGCCAGCAGCTCGACGCCGTCCGCGCGTTCGTCGAGCGGCTCCAGGCCCGGCAAGCAGATTGCTGGGAGCGGACCATCCTGCCCGCGCTCGAGGCCGAGGGCGTCTCGCTCGTGGGCTACGACCAGCTCGACGACGCCGAGCGGGCCCGGCTCGACCAATGGTTTGAGGACGAGGTCTTCCCGATCTTGACGCCGCTGTCGATCGACCCGGGCCACCGCTTCCCCTTCATCAGCAACCTGTCGGAGAACCTGGGCGTGCTGCTCTCGGGCGACGGGGGGCCGCCCGAGGCGCCGGCCGCCGAGGCCGGGCTCGGCCGCTTCTGCCGGCTCAAGATCCCCGACGGCGTGCCGCGCATGGTCCGCTGCGACGACCCCATGGGCGAGGGCGAGCCCGCGAGCGCGCTGGCCGCCGAGGGCCGGCTGCGCTTCACGCCGCTCGAGCAGGTCATGCGCGCCAACCTCGGCATGCTCTTCCCGGGCGTCTCGGTGCTGGCGACCAACGCCTTCCGCGTCACGCGGTCGGCCAGCGTCGAGGTCGAGGACGAGGCCGGTGACTTGTTGGAGAGCGTGCAGGAAGAGCTGCGCCGCCGCCGCTTTGCCCGGCCCGTGCGCATGGAGATGACCGAAGAGCCCAACGACGACCTCGCGGGCTTCTTCGCCACGAGCCTGGGCCTGCAGCCCGGGGACGTCTACGTCCGCCGCGGGCCGCTCGAGTACGGCGACGTCATGGAGATCGCCTCGCTCGACCTGCCGCACCTGAAGGACAAGCCCTGGAAGCCGCTGACGCCGCCGCGCCTGCTGGGTGTGGACGTGCGCAGCGGCCGCGGCGACATCTTCGCGGCCATCCGCGAGCGGGACATCATCGCGCACCATCCCTACGAGAGCTTCGACGACTCGGTCCGCGCGTTCGTGAGCGCCGCGTCGCGCGACCCGGACGTGCTGGCCATCAAGCAGACGATCTATCGCACCAGCCGCGACTCGCCCTTCGTGCGCTCGCTCGTGCGGGCCGCCGAGAACGGCAAGCAGGTCGCGTGCATGGTGGAGCTGCGGGCCCGCTTCGACGAGCACCGCAACGTGTCCTTCGCGCGGCGCCTCGAGCACGCGGGCGTGCACGTGGCCTACGGCATCGTCGGGCTCAAGACCCACGCCAAGTGCTCGCTGGTCGTCCGGCGGGAGCGCGACGGCCTGCGCACCTACGCCCACGTGGGCACGGGCAACTACCACCCGCGGACGGCCCAGCTCTACACCGACCTCTCGCTGCTCACGTGCGATCCCAGGATCACCGGCGAGGTCCTCGAGCTCTTCAACGCCATGACCGGGTACTCGCTCAAGGGCGACTACGAGCACTTGCTCGTCGCCCCCACCACGATGCGGCCGACGTTCGAGGCGTTGATCGACGCCGAGATCGAGCACGCCCGCGCCGGCCGGCCGGCGCGCATCTTCGCCAAGCTCAACTCGATGGAAGACCGCAAGATGACGGCACGGCTGTACGAGGCCAGCCAGGCCGGCGTGCAGGTCGATCTGTGCGTCCGCGGGTTCTGCTGCCTCAAGCCCGGCGTGCCGGGGCTGAGCGAGAACATCCGCGTGGTCTCGGTCATCGGGCGCTTCCTCGAGCACTCGCGCATCTTCCACTTCTCGGCGGGAAAGAGCGATCCGCTCAAGGGCCACTGGTACATGGGCAGCGCCGACTGGATGTACCGCAACCTGAACAATCGGCTCGAGGCCATCTGCCCGATCTACGACCAGGACGCCCGGCGTCGGCTGCACGAAGCGATACGCGTCAACCTCGAAGACCGAGACCAGGCCTGGGACCTGCAGCCCGATGGCACGTATACCCGGCGCGAGCGCGCGGGCCGCGGCACGTTTGCCACGCTCATGCGCCTCAGGCAGAAGGCCCACGCCGCGGCCCTGGCGGCCGCGGGCGAGCAGGACCGCTGACCCGTGCGCATCGGCGACCGGGCCATCGGGAACGAGCACCCGCCCTACGTCATCGCCGAGCTCGGCGTGAACCACGACGGTTCGGCCGACATGCTCGAGGAATTGGTGCGAGCTGCGCATGGAGCCGGCGTCGACGCCATCAAGCTCCAGCTCTTCACCGCCGACGACCTGCTCGCCGGCGCGGCCACGCTGGCCGAATACCAGAAAGACGCGGGCGAGCGCGACCCGCGCGAGATGCTCCGCCGGCTCGAGCTACCGATGGACGACGCACGGCGCGCCGTCGACCTCGCGCACGAGCTCGGCATGCACGCGATCGCGACGGTCTTCGACCTGCCGCTGCTGCCGATCGCCGAAGCGCTCCCACTGGACGCGTACAAGACCGCGTCGCCCGACCTCGTGCACCGGCCGCTCCTGGAAGCGCTGGTCGAGACTGGCAAGCCCTTGATCGTCAGCACGGGTGCGGCCTCGCGCGAGGAAGTCCAGCGGTCCGTCGGCTGGCTGGCACCGGCGCGTGATCGGCTTGCGATCCTCCAGTGCGTGAGCAGCTACCCCACGCCCCCCGGGCACGCGTCGGTGGCCGCCGTCACCGACCTCGCCGACGTGTTTGCCGGTCCGGTTGGCTACAGCGACCACACGACGCTCGTCGACACCGGCGCCCTCGCCGTCACGCGCGGGGCCCGCGTACTCGAGAAGCACCTGACGCTCGATCGCACGCGTCCGGGCCCCGACCACGCCGCCTCCATCGAGCCCGAGCAGCTCGCCGAGTACGTTCGGCTCTGCCGCGCGGCGTTCGAGGGCGAATGGAACGCAGATCCCAGCGACGAACGCCTCGGGCCGCCGACCAAGTTCCTCTTGCCGATCGAGGCCGACGTGCGGCAGGTGGCACGCCGGAGCATCGTGGCGGCGTGTGATCTTCCCGCAGCCCACGTACTCACGATGCAGGACCTCGCCTTCAAGCGGCCTGGCGGCGGGCTCGAGCCCTGGCAGGCCGATCTACTCCTCGAGCGCCCCCTCGAGTTCGACGTCCCCGCCGACCGCGCGATCATGCCGGAGGACGTAATCGACTGAGCCGGCGACCGCGAGCCCTAGCAGCAGCATCCACATCGCCAGCACGTGCGTGTTCATGTGCATGACCTCGAACATGCACGCCGCGAACAAGCCGAGCAACGCCCACGGCACCCCCGCGGCGTAGGGATGATCGTGCAGTCGCATCACCCACGCGAGCCGCGCCATGATCAGAAGGACCAGGACGTACAGCGCCAGGCCGATGGCGCCGGTATTGGCGAGCGGCTGCAGGAGGGTGTTGTGCGGATGCGGCCCCGTGTGCGTGCGGTCGGCGGGATCGATGCCCCGTTCGGCCAGGTTCTTGAGCACCCAGGGCTGGTAGCCGCCCTCGCCCGTGCCGCCGATGGGGTTGTCGGCGAACGCCTGCACTGCCCACCACATCAGCAGCAGCCTGGTGCCCGTGTACGACGAGAAGTCCTTGTCTTCGAAGACCTGTCGGAGTTCTTCGCGAGCCTCGAGCGCGCGCGGGGCGGCAACCTTCCAGCCCACCACACCTCCACCGATCGCGACGACAAGCAAGACCACGCCCGCGACGATCGCGCGCCTCGCGGTCCACCGGATCTTCCAGGCGCCCGCGAGGCAAGCGAGCCCAACAAGTCCCGCCGCAGCCAGCCACGCGCCACGCGTGCCGGTCGCCAGGATCGCCGCAAGCGTGATGACGACGCCAACGCCGCCGAGCGCGGCCCAGCCTCGTCGACCATACAGCAGCGCGCCCAGGTGCAGGCCGAGCGCGGCGCAGAGGTTCGTGCCCCCCGCCACCGGCTCGTTCCACCCGGCGTTGCGGTTGGGCATGCGGTCCCACTGCGGCAGCCACTCGAGCCCCGCCCGGCTGAGCCCGTGGCTGAGCTGCGAAAGGTTGTAGATCAGGAAGCCGCACACCAGACCGACCGCCAGCGTGCCAACCACCGGCGCGAGCGGCAGCAGAAACGGGATGTTCCAGGCGAACCGCAGCTTGTCGATGCGGTCGACGCCCGCCTCGACGTCGGGTGACCACAGCAGCGAGATCGCGCGCCACGCCGTCCAGGCCACGATCGCCAGGAAGAGCGGGTGCGCGAGACCCATCACGAATGCACGCCAGACCCAGGGCATCCGGACGAACGTGACGAGCCAGAGCAGCGCTCCGCCGACCTCGACGTAGGTGGTGCGACCGCAGACGCAGATGGTCCACGCGAGGGCGCCGATCAGGTGCAGCCACCACAACCATCGCGGCCCTGCCTGGGCCCGCTCGATCGCGTCTTTCGCAAACGGCTTCGAGAAGAACCCGAGCACGAGGCGTTCGGCATGCATGCGGGGTATCCCCTGTTCTCGAGCCCGGCAGCGAGGAGCTGCCGCCAAGGTGCCATAACCGAACCGGAATGCAACGAACCCGACCGCTCTTCGTACAATAGTGCATCGGAGGGCCCAGCCCGCCCGACTGTCTTGTCGGGTAGCCCACCAAGCCGACCGCAGGAGGCAGCGACCATGCAAGCCGTTCATCGAGTCGTCCGCAAGGCCTCGCTCCGCCTGTTCGTGCGACTGTTCGTCCAGCGGCTGGCGGTCACGAGCTTCGTGGCTGTGTTGGGCGTGCTTGCCGCCAAGGTTGGGCTCTGGCTCGCAGGCGTGGGCGTCGACGTGGTCGCCACGGTCGCCATCGCGGCCGGCGCCGCCATCGCGAGCGCCATGGTCTGGGCTCTCATCACCCGTCCGCGTGGCGTCGCTGTTGCCCGGGCCGTCGACGAAGCCGCAGGCCTGCGCGAGAGCCTGAGCACCGCGTGGCTGCACGAGCAGGCAACCGACCCATGGTCGGCCGCCGTGCGGACAGATGCCGACCGTCGAGCGAGCGCCGTCGACGTGCGCGCCGCGCTGCCGCTGGCCGTCGGCAAGCTTTGGAGGGTCCCGCCCATCGCGGCCGCCGCGGTCGCGCTCATCTGGGTGGTGCTGCCGGCGACGAGCCCCGACATCTTCGGCTGGCTCGAGCGCGAGCAGCAGCAGGCCCAGGCCGAGCAGGAGATGGAAGAGGCGCAGGTCGCCATCAAGGTGGCCGAAGAGATCGCCCAGAAGGTCGCCGAGAAGACCGGCCAGCCGCTCGACCAGTTCAAGCCCGAGCAGAATCCCGAAATGCAGACGCCCCAGGCGCTGCGCATGGCGGCGCTCGACAAGCTGACGCAGGCCGAGCAGGCCTTGCGTGACGAGATCGAGAACGGTGATCGGGCTAAGCAGCTCGAGGCCATGCGGCGAGAGCTCAGCCGCATGAAGCAGCCCGGCCCCGGTCCGGCATCGGAGCTCGCACGCGAGCTGGCGCGCGGCGACTTCGCCGCCGCCAAGCAGCAGCTCGACGCTCTTGCGCAGCAGATCGACAGCGGCGAACTCGACGAAGCGACGCGGCAGCAGCTCGCAGAGCAACTCAAGAACATGCAGGCCCAGCTCGATCAGATCGCCGAGGACCGCAGCTCGCTGGAGCAAGCGCTGAAGCAAGCCGGCATGGACCAGCAGCAGGCTGAGCAGCTCGCCCAGCAGCTGGCCCAGAGCGCCAACAACCCCCAGCAGATGCAGCAGATGATGCAGCAGGCCATGCAGCAGATGCAGAACCTGACGCCCGCCCAGAAGCAGCAGCTCATGCAGCAGGCCCAGCAGATGGCCCAGGCGTGCCAGGCATGTCAGGGCATGGGCGAAAAGATGGGCCAGATGGCCGCTGCATGCCAGAACCCCGGCCAGGGTGGCGCAGGCCAGGCCTCGTCGGGCATGCTCAGCCAGATGGAGATGATGCAGATGGAGCAGATGGCCGCCCAGGCCATGCTCAACCAGACCCAGCAGCAGATGCAACAGATGGGCGGAGGCATGAAGTCGTTGACGTCGGGCAGCAGCGGCAGCGGGCCGATGGCCGGCACTGGATCATCGCTGGCCAACGGCGAAGAGACCGCGCCCATCGAGGTCGATCGTCAGGCTCAGCGCACGCCCACCCAGCTCGGTGAAGGCCCGATCGTGGCCGAGCGACTCGTGTACGGCGAGCTCGTCCGCGGCGAGTCGGTCGCCCAGTTCAGCAGCGCCGTCCAGGCCGCCAGCACGGGCGTAGCCGAGGCCATCGAGGATAACGTCGTGCCAGTCGAGTGGCAGGAGTCGCTACAGGCCTACTTCGGCCGCTTGCAGAAGCGGGCCGAAGTCGTACAGGGCGAGAGGACCGAAGCACCGGCCGAGTCCGCCGGTGGTGGCGGCTAAGCGGCCATCAGTCTTCCACGATTCGATCCATCCAGGCAATCACGATGTCGGTCACGATGGGCTGCATCGGTTCACCAGCCGTTGCGTACTCGTCGAGCAAGCCCGTTCGAGCCGCCTGGAAGAGATGGTTCTGCGATTCGATCGTCACGACGGCCGACCGCTCGTCGCCGGCGTCGCGGAGATAGTCGGCCATAAGACCGGCGTTCTGCTCGGGAACGACTTGAACGTCGAGCGCACCGAAGATCGCGAGCACCGGGACCCGGGCTGACCGCAGGTCGTCGGCCGGGTCGTACTTGAGGAAGTAATTCATCCAGGTCTCTTCGAGCGGCGCGAGTGCCTGGGCGATCAGGGTGTCCATGGTCTCCTCAGGAATCGCAGATGGATCTCCGCCCCCGAGCCGCACGTTGAAATCGATGGCGTCGCGCGCTCGTGCTCGCCGCTCGGACTCGTCCCCGACTGCGACCGCGCGAATGAGCCCGGTCTGCACGGCGTCCATCTGGTCGATCTGTTCTGGCGACAGGCCGGTGGGCTGGCGTTTGTCGGTTTCGCGAAGGATCTTGTCGGTCTGGTAAGACAGCAGTTCCCAGCCGACGACCGAGGGCGAGGCGAGCAGGATGGCGCCGGCGGGCACCCGTCCCTCGCGGAGCAGCTTGGCGGTCACCAGGCCGCCCGTGCTATGCCCACAGACGAACACCTTCGAGCCATCGACGGCGTCGTGCGACGCCAGGTGCTCGATCGCGGCCGCGGCGTCGAGCGCGAAGTCAGCGGTGGTCGAGCCAGCGAATGAGCCCGTACTCTCTCCGATGCCGAGGGCCTTTGTGCCGCGATCGTCGTAACGCAACACCGCGTAGCCCTTCGCGACGAATGCCTCGGCCAGGACCTTGAACGGCTTCTTGTCCAAGAGCGTCTCGTCACGGTCCTGGGCGCTCGAACCGGTGATGAGCACGACGCCGGGCGCTTTGGCATCTTCTGACGCGGCCTCTGGAACGAGCAGCGTGCCCGCGAGCACGACGTCCTGCCCGGGCACGGGGATGCGCACTTCCTCGGAGACGACCCCGGCAGCATCGGGCTGGAGGGCCATCGCCCTCCAGCCAGAGAACGTGATCGTCAAGACGCAGATTGCAACGAAGCATCGAGTGGTTGGCATGCACGAGTATACGTGATCGCCCTCGCGAGTTTTCAGGGCGTTTCGGCGCCACTTACCGCACGCTCAATCCCTCGAAGTACTTCCGTCGCTCCGTCTCGGCCTGCTCGATGGCCCGGCGCGTCTGCTCGGCCTCGGTGCCCAGTTCGGCGAGCTGGTCTTCCTGGGTGGAGAGCGTTTCGAGGTAGCGGCGGTACAGGTCGGTGGTGCGGTCGATTGCCTGCATGTTCTGGCGGATGCGGTTCTGGTCCTGCTGGATGGACTGGACTTGCGCGGTGATCCGATCAAGCTGGCTTCGGAGGTCGGCGACCTTGCGGTTGAGCCGGGCGCCCTCGCGGAGGGCCTCCATGACGCCGTCGCTGGCCTCGGCGCCGCGGTTGATCTGCTCGATCAGGTTCGGCAGGTCGGCGTCGATCAGGCCGTAACGGCTCGACTCGGTGCGACGCTCGACGACCTTGAGCTCGAGCGTCTTGCCGGCGGCGACGGTGCGCTCGAATCGGACCATGCCGTCGTCGCTCTTCACGCCATTGGTTGGCTCGACGAGGTCCCAGCCGCCCATGGGCTGGTGCTCGATGACGACGGTGCGCTCCTTGCCCGCCTCGTTGCGAAGCGTGTAGGTGTTGGCGACGGTGCGGACATAGCTGGACTGGAGGTACCCGTTGATGATGCGGTACGTGGCTCGCGAGCTGCTGGAGTTCTGGGCCTGCTGGGCCTTGAGCTCCATGTCGACGGCGTAGGCCAGCATGCGGTCGGCCTCGCGCGGCACGAAGCCCACCATGGCGTCGCCGGCGTAGGCGCCGTCGTAGACGGCCACCGGCCCGCTGATGAGCGGGGCGCTCGTGGTGTTGGTTAGCTCGACGCCCAGCATGGGCTGGTTGCCCTGGCTGGGCGTGTAGATGCTGATCTTGCGGGCCTCGACCCTCTCGGTCAGCATCGGGATCATCGCGCTCTGCTGGCGGTCGAGGCTGATGGGGTTCTCGATGCGCAGCACGACCGACTCGCCCACCTGCACGGCGGCCGCCATGCTGGAAGCCGAGGCGAAGAATCCCGCCGCAGAATCGGCCATCGCCGTGCTGAGGCCAAGACTCGATTGCCCTCGCGCCGACATATCGGCTTCTGTCGCGGGTGCCGCGAAGCGGCTGCGGCCCGCTCGGCTCAGTTCTCGCTGCTCAACACGCATCGCTTCAGCCCCGGCATAGACCTTCGGCTGGGCCAAGGCCCCGCCGGGAACGGCGATGTCGGGCCGTTGCACGAAGAGTGGCGTCTGCAGGTCCATCGTGAAGCCGACCGGCTGGCTGGCGACGAGCGAGAGGTCGATCTGCCGCCAGTCTTCCTCGGTCGTGTTCTCGACGATGGCCCAGGCCTGGAGGATCGGCTCGCCCCGCTGGCTGAGCACCAGGCGGTACGCCGGCTTCCACACGGGCATCTCGTGCACGTAGCTGACGAGCAGCTCGCGGTCGCCGTCGCCTCGTGTCGAGACCTCGACGGTGCGGATGTTCTCGTCGCGCTCCTGGGCCAGGATCTCGAGGGCTCGCTGGATGTCGCTCTTGAGCCGCTCGTCGAGGAACTCCAGGCCGATGATGTCGTCCAGGTCGATCCGCTTGATGCCCGCGCCGGTGAAGATCGTGACCGCGAACGTGCTGACGGCCTTGTCGCCCTCGGCCCGCTGCACCGTCTCGACGCTGGTGATCGTGCCGGTGGCCGAGCTGTCGGCCGTCTGGATCTGGACCTTGGCCCCCCGAAGCCGACTGAGGAGTTGGCTCATCGACGGGTTGTCGGCGAGGTTCACGCCGAAGCTGGCCAGGCGTCGCTCGATGGGCTCGCGCGAGCCGTAGCTGATGGCCCCCACCGTGCCGCCGGCGTCGAGGACGACCAGGCTCTTGAGCAGGTCGTTGAGCTGGCCCTGGTCGACGCGGAGGTAGACGTTGGCGTCGCCGTTGATCTCGCCGACGCGCTCGAAGCTGCCCACGCCCGAGCGATAGAGCGTGATGGCGGTGATGGGGAGCTCCTGGGCCTCGTCCTGGGCGGCAAGGGCGGGCAGCGCGAGGCCGGCGGCGAGGGCGATGCTCAGGCACGACCTGGTGGTACGACGAATAGCTGGCATATCGGAAGTCCTCCTTGGTTCTGTCCGGAGATGTACGGACGCCGGCACACTTGGATCGACCGGGCGCGGGGGTTCCGTCCACTCAATCGGGCCTTGTGACAGTCCCGTGACCCATACCATCTCCGAATGCCATCGCTCAGCCTTCCGCAGCTTCCAAATGCCAACGGCGCCCTTCCCGCAAACGTCCTGACGGCGCTGGCCGGCGCGATCGAGGGCGAGGTCCGGACCGGCTACCACGACCGGATGCTGTACGCCACCGACGCCTCGAGCTACCAGGTGGAGCCGCTGGGCGTGGTCATCCCGGCGAATGCAAGCGACGTGATCAAGGCTGCCCGGCTGGCGAGCGACCACGGCCTGCCCATGCTGCCCCGCGGCGGCGGCACGAGCCTGGCGGGCCAGTGCACGAACCGGGCGCTGGTGATCGACACGAGCGTGCGGATGACGGCCATCAAGTCCGTCGACGCCGAAGCAAGGCGGTGCACGGTCGAGCCTGGCATCACGATCGACGACCTCAACGCCGCGATCGCGCACACGGGCCTGTTCTTCGCGCCCGATCCCTCGACGGCCCGCCAGGCCAACGTGGGCGGGAGCATCGGCAACAACGCCGCGGGCTCGCACTCGGTGCTCTATGGCAGGATGGCAGAGAGCGTCGAGGCCATCGAGGCCTGCCTCGCCAACGGCACGGTGACGCGTTTCGAGGCGGGCTCGCGAGACCTCGCGGCTCGCGCGATCGCCACGCAGGTCGTCGAGATCGTCAAGGAGCACCGCGACCTGATCCGTGAGCGATTCCCGAGGACGCCCCGGCGCAACGCGGGCTACGCGCTCGACATGGTGCTCGACGACATCGAGCGAGCCGAAGGCGAAGGGCGTGATCCGCTGGACGTAGTCAACCTCGCCAAGCTGCTGTGCGGCAGCGAGGGCACGCTCGCGATGACGCTGAGCGCTGACCTCGCCTTACATCCGCTGCCCAAGGCGAAGGGCCTGCTGCTGCTGGGCTTCAACGACCTCGACGCGGCCATCGCCGCCGTCGAGCCCTTGCTCGAGACCGGGCCCTCGGCAATCGAACTCGTCGACAACGTGATCATCGACCTGGCCATGGTCAACCGCACGCACCGGGCGTCGGCCGAGGCGATGCCCATGCCAAGCGAGGGGAAGCTCCGGGCCGTGCTGTACGTCGAGTACTTCGCGCAGTCCATCGACGACCTGCGCGAGCGGCTCGACGGCGGCGTGCGCGTGGTCGCCGAGAGCGACCCGACCGCGGGCGTCGAGCGCATCGAAGACCCTCGGGCGATAGGTGCCGCCTGGGCGCTGCGTAAGGCGGGCGAGCCGCTATTGCACGGCATGGTCAGCGACCGCAAGCCCGTGACGTTCGTCGAAGACAACGCCGTGCCGGTCGAGCGGCTGGGCGAATTCGTCCGGCGGTTCCGGGCGATCGTCGAGAAGCACGGCACGTTCGCGGCGTTCTATGCCCACGCGTCGGTGGGCGTCTTGCACGTTCGGCCCGCGCTCGATCCGCGCGACGACGCGGACGAGCGGAAGCTGCACGCCATCTCGGTCGAGGTCGCCGATCTGGCCAAGGAGCTCGGCGGCGTGATGAGCGGCGAGCACGGCGACGGTCGCGTGCGCGGGCCGCTGCTCGAGCGGTTCTACGGGCCCGAGCTGATGGACGCCTTCGCACGCGTGAAGGCGGTCTTCGATCCTCAAGGCCTGCTGAACCCGGGCAATATCGTTGGTGCGCCAATCAACATCGAGACCATCACCCAGCGCACGCGCATCCGCCCAGAAGGCAACGAGGTCGACGTCGTCGCCCGCGACACGTACTTCGAGTATGAGGACCAGCACGGCTTCCGCGGCGCGGTCGAGATGTGCAACGGCGCGGGCGTCTGCCGGAAGAAGTCCGGCGGCGTCATGTGCCCCAGCTACATGGCCACGCTCGACGAGAGGCACAGCACGCGCGGGCGTGGCAACGCGCTGCGGCTCGCAACGACGGGCCAGCTCGAAACGGGCGAGGCCGACCCGTGGAGCGACCCGGGCACGATGGAGACGCTCAACCTTTGCCTGAGCTGCAAGGCGTGCAAGAGCGAGTGCCCAAGCAACGTCGACATCGCACGTCTGAAGGCCGAGTACACGGCCCAGCGATTTGCCAGCAAGGGCAGACCCACGCTGCAGGCAACGGTGTTCGGCCACGTCCGCACGCTCAACAAGCTGGGCTCGCTGACGCCTGGGATTGCAAACGCCGTCAACCGTACCTCGCTCGCCAAGTGGGCAGCGGGCAAGCTGCTGAACCTCGACGAGCGGCGCAGCCTTCCGCCGTTTGCGCGTTCGCTGATGGGCCAGTGGAAGCGCGCCGGGCTGGACCGGCAGACCGATCGACCTCGCGTCCTGGTCTTTGGCGATTGCTTCACCATGTACAACGAGCCACGCATCGGGCTGGCCGCGGGTCGCGTGCTTGAAGCTTTCGGCTACCGGCCCGTGCTAATCGACGCGGGGTGCTGCGCACGCGCGATGATCTCGACGGGCCTGCTGGACGACGCCGCCCGGACGATCGCGAACACCTACGCGAAGCTCATGGCGGCCGATGCAACGGCGCCGATCGTGGTGCTCGAGCCGAGCTGCCTGTCGGCCATCATCGATGACTGGGTGCAGCTCAAGAACGAGGTCCCGCTGGCAGACCGCAAGGCGCTGGCCGCTCGCACGTTTGGGCTCGAGGCCTTCCTTGAACACGCCTGGGACGAGCATCCGCAGCGGCCGACAGTCGAGGCCAAGCCCGACGTCTACGTGCACGGTCATTGCCACGAGAAGGCACTGCGCGGCATCGGTCAATCGCGGAAGCTGCTCGAGCGGTTTGCGAATGTCCGCACGGCCGACGTGACTTGCTGCGGCATGGCCGGCTCGTTCGGCTTCACGAAGGACCGCTACGACCTCTCGATGAAGATTGGCGAGCTGGGCGCCCTGCCCCACGCGCGGAGCGCGGCGGCGGATGGCAAGGACGTGATCGCGTCGGGCACGAGCTGCCGGCACCAGATGCACGACGGAGCGGCGCTGACGGCGCTCCACCCGGCGGAGTGGCTGGACCAGGTCATCAGCGGCTCGTAGTGCTATTCGGCGGGCGGCCGAAGCAGCCGCTCGATGCTGCCGTCGTTGCGGCGCACCAGCACCTCGCTGGCCTCGGTCAGGAAGAGGCCGTGCTCGATGACGCCGGGGGTGTTGTTGAGGGCGGCGGCCAGGCGCTCGTAGTTGTGGCCGTCGTCGTCGCCACCGCCGTGGAGCTGGACGTCGAGGATGAGGTTGCCATTGTCGGTCACGTACAGCGTGCCGTCCATGCTGCGGCGGAGCACGCCCGAGAGGCCCAGCGTGCGGAGGTTCGCCCGGATCGTTGCGAGCCCGAAGGCCATGACCGCGACCGCCAGCGGCGTCCGCTCGCCCAGGTGCTCGACGAGCTTCTCTTCCTCGACGAGGTAGACGCGGCGCTCGGCGGCGGTGGCGACGAGGCGCTCGCGTGTCATCGCGCCGCCCGCACCCTTGAGCATGCGGAGGTGTCCGTCGACCTCGTCGGCGCCGTCGAAGAGGTAGTCGACCCGCTCGATGGTCGCGAACTCGCGGACCTTGATGCCGAGCTCGAGCGCGTAGGCGCTGCTGGCCTCGCTCGTCGAGACGCAGGTGATGTCGAGCTGCTCGGCGATGACCCGGCCGGCCAGCGCGGCGATGGCTCGGCGGGCGGTCCGGCCCGTCCCGATGCCGACGACCATGCCGGGCTGGATGTCGGCGACGGCAGCGCGAGCGAGGGCGTCGTTGGCGGTCTCGGTGGCAGCCAGGCGGGCCGCGTCGGTGGCGCTCGCCATGCCGGGATTGTCGGAGCGGGCCGATTCAGCCAAAGCGCACCCCCTGGGCGAGGCGCAGTGAGGCGCCGTAGTTGATCGTGCACGTCTGGCGACGCATGTAGGCCTTCCAGCTATCGCTGCCGGCCTCGCGTCCGCCGCCGGTGTCCTTCTCGCCGCCGAACGCGCCGCCGATCTCGGCGCCGCTGGTACCGATGTTGACGTTGGCGATGCCGCAGTCGCTGCCGGCAGGCGAGAGGAATCGCTCGCTGGCTCGCACGTCGCTGGTCATGATGGCGCTGCTCAGCCCGTGGGCGGTCGAGTTGTGCATCGCGATGGCGTCGTCGAGGTCGCGGTACGAGAACGCGTAGAGGATCGGCGCGAAAGTCTCGCGCTCGGCGACCGCGAGCCGGTTGCTCGCGGGGGCGCGGACGATCGTCGGCTTCACGAAGCAGCCGCCCAGCGAGACGTCGGCCCGCTCGCCACCGACGAGCACGGTGCCGCCCTGACTCTTCGCTTCTTCGATCGCGGCGTCGAAGGCCTCGCCCGATCGTTCGGTGATGAGCGGGCCCACGAGCGTGTTGTCGTCCATCGGGTCGCCGATCGGCGCTCGCTCGTAGGCGTCAACGAGCCGCTCGAGCAGTGGCTCGATGATCGACTCGTGGGCGAAGAGCCGGCGCGTGCTGGTGCACCGCTGGCCGGCGGTGCCCACCGCGGCGAACAACAGGGCGGGCACGGCCAGGTCGAGGTCGGCGTCGGGCTCGACGATCACGGCGTTGTTGCCGCCCAGCTCGAGCAGGCACCTGCCCAGGCGGGCCGCGACGACCTGGCCCACCTTTCGGCCCATCTCCGTCGAACCGGTCGCGCTGATGAGCGGGAGGCGGGCGTCGGCGGTCATGGGCCTGGCGACCGTCTCGTCGGTGCCGATGACGAGGTTGAAGATCCCTTCGTGGCCCATTTCGCGAGCGACCCTGCCGGCGATGGCGTTGGTCGCCATCGCGGTGAGCGGGGCCATCAGGCTTGGCTTCCACACGACCGTGTCGCCGCAGACGGCCGCGATCATCGCGTTCCAGCCCCAGACGGCGTTGGGGAAGTTGAAGGCGGTGATGACGCCGATGGGCCCGAGCGGCTGCCACTGCTCGAAGAGCCTGTGGTCGGCCCGCTCGCTGGGCATGGTTCGGCCGCCGATCATGCGCGACAAGCCAGTGGCGTAGTCGGCGATGTCGATGGTCTCCTGGACCTCGCCCAGGCCCTCGCTCCTGATCTTTCCGACCTCCATGCTGACGAGCGCGCCCAGCGCGTCCTTGTGCTCGCGCAGGGCGTGGCCGATGCGGCGGACGACCTCGCCCCGCTCGGGCGCGGGCACCGATCGCCACTTCAAGAACGACGCCCTCGCACGCTCGATCGCTTCTTCGAGTTGGGCAGCTCCGTCGAGGCGGACGCCCGCCAGCGGTTGGCCCGTCGCGGGGTTGAGGCTCACGACCTGCGACGCGTCGCCCGGGTCCGCCCGATCGGGTGCGATGTACCTCAGGTCGTCGACCAGGGGCAGCGTGTCGAGCGGGTTTCCGGCCGTCGTCTGGGACATCGGGGCACTGTAGGCAAAGCCCGCCCCGAGCCTTGGGCGACCTTTACCCGCAGCCCGCGTCGAAGGCGTTCTGGAACACGAGGAAGTCGAAGATGGTCAGCATGCCGTCGTCATCGAGATCGGCCTCGGTCCGCCCGGCATCGAAGGCGTTCAGGTAGGCCAGGAAGTCGAACACGGTGAGTTCACCATCGCCGTCGAAGTCGGCCAGGCACGGCAGGGGTCGCAGCGAGAGGTCGACGGTGTGCCTGGCGCTGTCGCCCTGTCGCGCACCATCATCAAACGCGATCTCGTAGGCGGCGCTGGCCTCGAAGGTGTACACGCCCGGAGCGAGCGTCACCTGCCAGATCCAGGTCGAGCTGCCGGTGGGCTGGCCGCTGACGATGATGTTGCCGTCGGCGTCGGTGAGCGTGCCCGGTGTGTACTCGGTATAGCTCAGGTCGTCGAACAGCGATGGGCGGACACTGAGGTGCAATTGGGCGGCCCGGTAGATCTCGAACTTCGCGTACTGCCGCCACGACCCGGCGGCCACGCGGCGTGGGGGCGCGGGATGGGACGAGCTATCCGCGCTGAAGTTCACGCTCGAGTTCATGAAGAAGCTCGTCGCGTCCAGCAATCGCCCGCCGCCATCACCCCAAGAACGGATCCTCGGCTCGGCGAAGGTGCCCCGACCAAGCTCGACATCGGTTTCAACGTCGGGGAAGGGCCGCGTGGTGTCGCTGTCCGACTCCTGGCCGACCAGTGGCGTTGGCGGCGTGTGGAGCTCGGCCCGCGAGGTGCAGGCGACCTCCGTCTCGATGAGGCGGAAGAAGATCTGCGCGTGGCACGCCGAAGCCAGAGCAAGGCTGGCAAACGCAATCGTCGATGGGACCATTGGCACATCTCCAGTCATGACTGAGCGTGGGACTACGGGCAGCCGGCGGCGAAGGCGTTCTGGAAGGCGAGGAAGTCGAACAGCGTGAGTTCGCCGTCGTCGTCGAAGTCGGCCTCGAGATCACCCGCGTCGAAGAGGTTCTGGAAGGCCAGGAAGTCGAAGATGGTCAATTCGCCGTCGCCGTCGAGGTCGGGTCGGCAGGGGGGCGCGAAGAAACTCATGAACGCGATGTCCATGCCCGCCCGATCGCTGAGGCCATCCCTGGAGTCGATCATGGCCTCGAAGGCGCCGAAGGACTCGAACGTGTATTGCCCCGGCTCCAGCGTGAGCAACCAGATCCACGAGCTGACCCCGGGTGCGGGCACGCCGCTGACGATGACGCCATCGGGGCCGGTCAGGCGGCCGGGCTCGTAATCGAAGAAGGCGACGTCGTCGAAGAGCGTGGGACGGATGCTCAGGTCGACGCGTGCTGTCCGGTCGATCTGGAAGACCAGGCGGTGGCTCCACGAGCCCCGGGCGGTGCGCTCACGCGGCGACGACGCGGGCCGCCACTCTCCGAGGTCGAAGCGCAGGCTCGTGCCCAGCGCGATCCGCGTGCTGCCCGGGGCCCAGCCATCGGTCACGACCTCGCACGAGGCGCCCTGGTGGCCGAAGGGGTCGCGCTCGATCTCGGCCAGGGCCTCGGCCTCGGGGCTGACCGGGTCGTCGTCGAAGGCCATCGCGGCATCAGAAAGCGGCGTCGGCAGCGTGTCGATGGTGACCGAGGCCGAGCTCTCGACCTCGAACTCGAGGACGTCTGGGAAGACCGGCTGGGCGTGGGCGAGTGCGGCGACTGCGAGCGTTGCGAAGAGCGACGTGGCGGCCTGGCTGCGGAACATGGGCGTACCTCCCGATCGGGATGGTACAGAACGCTCCGAGGCCAGGTTGCAACGGGCAGGCCTACCCGCCGCCGACGAGGGTGACGATCTCGACCTCGTCGCCATCGGCGAGCGTGTGCGTCTCGTGGGTGGCCTTGGGGGCCAGCTCGCGGTTGACCTCGACGGCGCAAGCCGTGCTGCTGAGGCCGAGTTGCTCGATGAGGCCGGCGATGGTCGTGCCGTGGGGGGCTTCGCGCTGCTCACCGTTGACGTTCAGCGAGATGGATTGCGTTGCCTGGGCCATGGCCGATGGTAACCGGGCCGCAACGATCGGGTCCACCGCGGCGTACGGTCTATGTATGAACCCTACCCGCCCCCTCGCGTTCGTTGCTCTTGCGCTCTTGGCGGTGGCCGTCTTGGCTGGCTGCGAGCAGGACTACAGCCAGGAGAGCCCCGAGGCGCTCGTCGACTCGGCCCGCCAGATGGTGCTGGACGGCAACGCCCGGCGGCTGAGCGAGCTGGTGTGGACCGAGGGCGACGGCGAGCGCCTGGTGATCGATCGCCTGGGCCGGACGATGGGCGCGCTGCAGCGGCTGGGCGAAGCCGTGGCCGAGGAGTTCCCAGAGGAGGTCGAGAAGATCCGCGTGCGGGCCGACGAGGCGGCCGAGAGCGGCGAGATCACCAGCATCATCGGCCGGGCGCTGACGGCCCAGGGCGGCGTGGCCCGCGGTGCGCCGGGCGCGATGCGCGACGAACGGCGAATGCGGCAGGGGCTCGACAGCGTCGTGCGCGAGCTGATGGCCGACCCCTACGGCTGGCTCGAACGCCACGGCGACAAGCTGCAGCCCATGCGCATCACCGACGACATCGTGGCGCTGAGCTGGCAGGGCAAGCCGGTGGTCGGGCTGAGCCTGGTCGAGCAGGACGGCGAGTGGTACCTGAAGCTGCCGCTCGATCAACCGGCGCTGCGACGCTTCCTGCCGCAGAACGACGAGGAGTTCGAGATCTGGGGCGAGCTCGTTGGCAGCGTGCACAACGTGCTGCTCGACCTTGCCATCGAGGTCGAGAACGGCCAGCACAAGAGCCTGGAGAGCGTGGCCAGCACCGCGGGCGAGTACGCCCTGCCCACCGCATTCATGGTGATGATCGCCTACGGCAAGGCGCTGGAAGAGCGGGAAGCGGAGCGTCGGGCGGAGCGTGAGGCGGAAGAGGCGCAGGACTCCGGCGAGGGCTAACGCCCGTGTAGGCCCAACAGAATGAGCCCCATCACCACCCGTGTGCGCTATCTCGCGGCGCTCGGGGCCTTGCTTGTTGCATCGCGTTGATTGCACGGAAACAGTGCATTGCCCGTTCGTTCTTGGATCGCAGCCCCCTTCGCTCGTTCGCTCACCGACGATGGGGATTGCTCATGGACCGCCTGGAGATGCAACTGAAGAGGAGCTGCGCCGCGATGCGCGCGTGGGATGGATCGATCGACGTGCCGACCAACACCGTGTTCGTGCTGGCGCGCGATCGGCAGAACCTGGACCTGCTCGACCAGCACCGCGACCTGGGCCTGGAGGTGCTCGGCCGCGTCATGGACGGCCACCTGCAAGTGCCCATGGTGCGCGACGCGGCGCGGTCGATCGCGCACGAGAACCGCCACGCGATCCTGGGCTACGTGCCCTTCGGGCTGCCGGTGCAGGGCACGGCGGCGGTGCTGATCCGCGAACTGACGGCGCGGTTCGTCGAGGCGGGGGTGGCATCATGCGCGTGAACCTGACCGACGGGAGCATCGGGCCGACGCCGACTGCCAAGAAGATCGATGCGAGCAAGCCCGGCTCCGATTCGATTCGGCCACCGACCAACCCAGCCCCGGAGCATAGCCGAAACGAATTCACGCTCACCGCATTGGGCGAGCTCGGACCCAGCGAGTCGCCCGATTGGATCTGGCCGGGCTACGTGGCGCGCGGGGGCGTCACGCTGCTGACCGGGCTGTGGAAGGCCGGCAAGACCACGCTGCTGGGGCACCTGCTGCGAGACCTGCCGCTGGGCACGGGGCTGGTCGACGTGCCGATGCAAGACCCGGTGGCGATCGTGAGCGAAGAGCCCGCGGGCGTGTGGGCGCGGCGGCGCGATGCGCTGAAGCTGGGCTCGACCAACCTGCTGCTGCAGCGCGAGTCGTTCGCGAGGCCTTCCCATCAGCAGTGGATCGACCTGATCGACAAGCTGACGTCGGCCGTGCGCGAGCGGTCGCTGGCGATGGTGGTGTTCGACACGCTGCCCAGCCTGTGGCCCGTGCACAACGAGAACGACGCGAGCGAGGTGGTGCACGCGCTCGCGCCGCTGCGGAACCTCAACAACGCCGGCGCGGCGGTCCTGCTCGTGCACCACCCGCGCAAGGGCGAGGGCGACCAGGCCCAGGCCAGCCGGGGCAGCGGCGCGCTGCCCGGCTTCGTCGATGCAATCGTCGAGCTGCGCCGCTTCAACCCCCAAGACGCCGCCGACACGCGCCGCAAGCTGACCGCGTATGGCCGCTACCCAGAAGTCCCGCCCGAGATGGTGCTCGACCTGACGCCCCAGGGCTACCGCATGCTTGGCCAGCCCGGCACGCTGCGCAGCGAGGGGCTCCAGCAGATCATCGAGGGTCTGCTGCCCACCGAGCCGCCCGGGCTGACGGTGGAGCAGGTGCTCGAGCGATGGCCCGAGGCGACGCGGCCGGGGCGGGCCCACACGCGCAACGTGCTGAATCGCGGCGCCGAAGACGAGCTCTGGGAACGCCACGGCGCGGGGCTGCGGGGCGATCCGCACACGTTCATGCGGATGGCGTAAGCGGGATCTCGTTTCGTTTCGGCTATGGTCGGAGGCTGGGTCGGGCTGTGGCCGAAACGAATCCTGGCTTCCGCCCCAGGTTTCCCTGTTGGCGCTTCCGAGCATCGGTTGGCGGCGTGGGTTGGCCTCGTCGCGTGGTCGGTCAATAGTTCTCTGCATGACCGCCATCGACACGCACGCCCCCGACGCAGCACCCGACCAGCACGACCACGACCGCCCCACGCCCGGCGACGAACGCCGCTCCGGGCTGCGGCTGCATCGCGGGAACACCGTCATGATCATCGTGGGACACGCGCTGTGCCTCGCCGCGCCGTTCGTCTTCTCGTGGAGCGGCCTGGCCTGGTGCCTCGTGCTGTTCTGGTTCAGCAGCGGCATCGGCATCACGCTGGGCTGGCACCGGCTGCTGACGCACCGGTCGTTCCGCACGCCGCGGTGGGTCGAGCTCGCGCTCACTGTCGTCGGCTGCCTCAGCCTCCAGCACGGGCCCATCGAGTGGGTCGGCACGCACCGCATGCACCACGCCCACACCGACGGCGACGAAGACCCGCACTCGCCCACGCACGGCTTCTTTTGGTCGCACGTGCGCTGGACGTTCTTCAAGACCGAGCCCGACCCCAGGCAGTTTGCCAAGGACCTGGTACGCGACCGCACCATCGCCCGCATCGACCGCGTGTACTGGCTGTTCCCGCTGTTGCTCGCGGCGGTGCTGCTGGTGGCGGGCGAGTTCATCCGGCCCGGTCTTGGCATCAGCTGGGTGGTCTGGGGCGTCGCGCTACGCACCGTGCTGGTGTTTCACGCGATCTGGTTCGTGAACTCGGCCGCGCACACCTGGGGCTACAAGAACTTCGAGGACGCCAGCGACGACAGCCGCAACAACTGGTGGGTCGCGATCATCGCCTTCGGCGAGGGCTGGCACAACAACCACCACGCCGACCCCAGGTGCGCCGCCCACGGCCGCCGCTGGTGGGAGTTCGATCCTACGTGGACGACGATCCGCCTCATGCGCCGCGTGGGCCTGGCGTGGGACGTCAAGGACCCCGGCCCGCTGCCCGAGCGGCGCGTGCGAGCAACCCCGTGACCAAACCCCTGGACGAGCCGGCGCCCAACACCACGCGCCCGTAGACTCTTGCGGAGCCCCTTGGCATGAAGCGGGGCGCCGGCCGAGCCACGACGGGGTGCCAATGACCAGTCCTTCCCATCCAGGCTTCGAGGATGCCATGCTGCTCGAGGTCGGTCGGCTGCCCGTCGAGGTGCGCACCGTCGCCGGTGAGTTCTGCGCGAACGGCAAGCGGCTCCGACCGAGGCTCGTCGAGGCCTTCGCCCTGGCCCATGGCGCCGATACCGATTCGTGGCATCGCTTCGGCGTGGCCGTCGAGCTGCTACACAAGGCGAGCCTGATCCAGGACGACCTCCCGATCATGGACGACGACGAGATGCGCAGCGGGATGCCGGCCGTGCACGCCGCATCCTCTCCAGCGCACGCACTGCTCGCGTCGGACGCGATGATCGGCCACGCGTTCCGCCTGGGCGCCGAGTCTCCGCACCCGGCGCACGCCGTCACGCTCATGAGCGACGCGCTCGCCTCGCTGTGCAGCGGCCAGCTCAAGGACCTGCACCTTGCGGGCGAGCAGGCTTCGGCCGACTGGTCGCAGATCGCCGACGAGAAGACCGGCGCGCTGTTCGCGCTGGCCGCCAGGCTGGGCGTGCTTGCGGCGGGCCGAATCGACGCCGAGGCCCACGCGGTCGCCCAAGGCTTCGGCGTGGCGCTCGGACGCCTGTACCAGCTCTTCGACGACGTTTCCGACGGCGACACGAGCGCTCCAAAAGCCTCGCTGGCCGAGCACCGCGACGCCATCCTGGCGCTCGTGGAGCGCACGCCCCGGCCCGCGGCGCTTCTGAAATACGTCGAGCAGCTCAAGAAGCTCACCGAAAAAGTGCTCGGGCGCCCGGGTGCGACGCCTCCCGCATCGCCGCCGGGTTCTTAGCCGCACCGCACGGTCGTCTTCTTCCGATCTCCCTCGTCGCATCTCGGCCAACCCGCGTCCCGCGGGGGGTATCTGTCATGAGATGCCTTGAACGTGCGTCACTCGCGACAAGCGGATGCTCGATAGGGATTACCGGCAAACCTGCGGGAGAGCCCGTTGCCGTGCCGCGATGCCGATCTGCAAGGTAAGTTGTGGCGGTATGCTCGCATCGCAACGCGAACACCTGCCGACTTGGCGTGATGCTTCGTGTGCTTGCTGCAGAACGTGAGTTAGAACATGACCTCGCATCGTGTCCACGCAGGCAACGGCACCACCATGACCGATCAACGCCACATCTTCGGTTCGGCCCTCGATTTGTTCGCGGCTGTGCTCGGAGCGTGCGTGTGCGTCGCGTGGCTCGTCGTGTTCCAAGACCGATTCATCGATGGTGCGACGTGGAGCGGCCTGAACCCCGGCGGCGGTGGACCGGGCTTCCTGCTCATCGTCTCGGCCGGCAGCCTTGGCTTCTTCATTCGCTCCAAGACGGCCAGGACGATGGCCGCCCTTCCGGCGATCGTCTACGCGGCGGTGTTCGCGGTCGCGTGCGGCGCCTGCTTCGCGCTCATCGCTTCGCAGCTCGTGACGCTGCCCTCAGACATGATCATGTCCATGGCGTCGGCCGTGACCGGCGCCTATTTCGTACCCCGAGTCGTGTCGTCTGTACTCAACGAAAGCTGGAAGCACGCACATGCCGCGCGTGCATACGACGGCACGGAGTAGTTGTTCGGTTGGTAGTTCCTCTTTGAAAGGCGGGCCGGACCCACTCCGAACCCGAGGAAGGAGCACGCAGTGCCAGATCTGAGTTCATTCGAGTTCAACGTGGTGTACAACCTGCTGTCGCTGACGGTCGCGACGATGGGTGCCGCCACGCTGTTCTTCTTCTTCGCTCCCAGGGTGAACAAGAAGTACAAGGCCGCCATGGTCATTACCGGCCTCGTGACGGCCATCGCCTGTTATCACTACTTCCAGATCCGCATCTCGTTCGGCAACGCGTTCGCGCTGAATGACGCGGGCGTGTACGCCGCCACCGGGAAGCCGTTCAACGACTTCTACCGCTACGCGGACTGGCTGCTGACCGTGCCGCTGCTGATGGTTGAGCTCATCGCCGTGATGGCGCTGACCAAGGCCGAGACGGCCAAGTACCTCCGGATCCTGATCCCGGCGGTGCTCCTCATGATCGTGCTGGGCTACCCGGGAGAGAACGCCATCTCGACCGGTGGTAGCGCCGCCGCCATCTGGGGCTGGTTCATCGCCAGCATGATCCCCTTCTGCATCATCCTCGCCGTCCTCTTCACCCAGCTCAGCGCGGCCATCGAGAAGCAGCCCGCCGAAGCGCGCGGCCTGATCAACCTGGCCCGCATCGTGGTGCTCATCACCTGGTCGTTCTACCCGATCGCCTACGTCATCGGTGCCTTGGGCTCGGGCGGTGAGTCCGGCATGAGCACGACCGCCGTCGTCGGCCTCCAGGTCGGCTACACCATCGCCGACATCACGGCCAAGGCCGGCTTCGGTGTCGTCATCTACATGATCGCTCGCAAGAAGAGCGAGATCGAAGGCCTCGACGAGGAGGCCCGGGCAACGGCCGTCGTGCCCGCGTAAGAGATTCGTGTCATCCACGGTCGCGGCGATTAGCGTCGCCGCGACCGCTTTCTCGTGCAGCACGCAACGCTCCAATCCGAGCCGCCCGGGGCGGCAGCCACCACGGCCTCGCCCGGCCGCCCGGCGGTCCTCGACTCGGGCCGACGCACCGCAGTCGTGATTGGCGCCGGCTTCGCGGGCATCGCCTCCGCTCTTCGTTTGGCCGCTGCGGGCTGCAAGGTCACGCTCGTGGACCGGCTGCCCGAGATCGGCGGCCGCGCACGGACCTTCGAGCGAGACGGGTTCACCTTCGATGCCGGCCCCACCGTCATCACCGCCCCCTACCTGCTCGACGAGCTCTTCCAGCTCTTTGGCGAATCGCTGCACGACCACGTCGACCTCCGCCCGGTCTGGCCCTGGTACCGCGTGCAATGGGAAGACGGCCGGCACTTCGACTACGGCGGCGACCCCGACACCATGTGCGAGCAGATCGCCCGGTTCGAGCCTGCAGACCAGGACGGCTACCGCCGCATGCTGCGAAAGGCCGAGGAGATCTACCGCATCGGCTACGAGGGCCTGGGCGACCAGCCCTTCGACACCGCGGGCTCCATGGTGCGAGCCGTGCCCGACATGATCCGCTTGGGAGCCCAGCGCTCCATGTACTCGTTCGTAGCGTCGCACATCAAGAACGAGCGCTTGCGTCAGGTCTTCACGTTCCAGCCGTTGCTGGTGGGCGGGAATCCGTTCACGACGTCTTGCATCTATGGGCTCATCCAGCCGCTTGAGCAGAAGTTTGGCGTCCACTACGCGATGGGCGGCACGACCGCGATCGTCAAGGCCCTCGAAGGGCTGCTCGTTCGGGCCGGCGTCGAACTCGTCCTGGGCGACGCCGTCTCCCGGATCGAGACACGCTCGAATCAGATCGCTTCGGCGCATCTCGAGTCCGGGCGAGAGGTCAGGGGTGACCTGTTCCTCTCCGCCGGCGATCCGGTCACGCTGTATACCAAGCTGCTGCCACCGAGCGGGCGGCACCTGCGGACGCGGCTGCGTGCCAAGTCCATGAAGCTCTCGATGGGCCTGTTCGTCTCCTACTTCGGTACGTCGACCGAGTATCCCGAACTGGCGCACCACACGATCCTGCTGAGCGACCGCTACAAGTCGCTGCTCAAGGACATCTTCGACCGGGGCGTCGTGCCCAAAGATCCGAGCCTGTACGTGCACGCGCCCACGAGGTCGGACCTGTCGATGGCGCCCCCGGGACACGAGTGCTTCTACGCCCTCGCACCGGTGCCCAATCTCAAGCTCTACGACGATTGGCAATCCCGGGCCGACCGGTACCACGACCTGGTGCTCGAGCGCATCGAGAGCCACCTCGCCCCCGGACTGCGACAGAACCTGGTCACCAAGTTTGCCGTGACGCCCCAATATTTCGAGAGCGAGCTCGAATCACCGGCCGGCGCTGGCTTCAGCGTGCAGCCCGTGCTCTCGCAGTCGGCCTACCTGCGCTTCCACAACCGCTGCCCGCACTACCGCAACATGTACCTCGCGGGCGCAGGGACCCATCCCGGAGCCGGAATCCCCGGAACGCTCTGCACCGCCAAGACCGCGATGCGATGCATGGTCCGCGACAACGCCGTCCCATCGGAGGCCCTCGGATGAACGCGAACGCCGCGAGCGACCATCCCACCCCGGCAGAGCAGGTCTACGGAAGCGTCGACCCTGTAGAGATCCTGCGACGTTGCGGACGCACGTTCTACAGCGCGTCGCTCGTCCTGCCCCGCCGCGTGCGGCAAGACTTGGCCCTCTTGTATGCATTGTGCCGCGCCATCGACGACAGCGCAGACGCCGTCGACGGCTCCGAAGATCACACGCCCGAAGCGCTCCTCGACGAGATCGCCTCGGGGCTTCGCGGAGCGCACGACCGCTCGCCCGTCGTCAATGCGTTCCGATCGCTCTCCGATCAATACCACATCCCGCTCGTCCTCCCACAGCAGCTGATCGAGGGCGTCCGGTGCGACCTCGGCACCGTCCGCGTCCAAACCGAGGACGAACTGCTCCGGTACTCCTACCGCGTCGCCTCGACCGTGGGGCTGATGATGTGCCGCATCCTGGGCGTCGATCCACGGGGCGATTCCTTTGCGGTCGACCTCGGCATCGCGATGCAGCTCACGAACATCGCCCGAGACGTCGCCGAAGACGCACGGACCGATCGCGTCTACGTCCCCGCCGAGTGGGTCGACGCCGAGCGGGTGCTCGCGACCGTGCAGCACACCGAGCCCGGCGTAGGGGAGCACGCCGGCGAGGTCTGCCTCGCCGTTCAGCGGCTGCTGGACACCGCCGAAACCTACTACGAGAGCGCGGAGCTCGGAATGCACTTCCTGCCGATTGCGGTCCGCGGCGGCATTCGCTCGGCGGCTTGGAACTACCGCGCCATCGGCGGCGTCGTTCGACGCGACTACGAACGCGCCCTGCGACAGCGATCGAGGACCAGCGGCGCCGGCAAGGCCCTCCGCACCATGGCCGCCCTGTGGGCCTCATCACTCGAATCGCTCCCCCTCGGACCCTCCGACACGCACGACGAGTCGCTCCACGGCGCGGTACGAGCGTTGCGGGTCGCCTCGGCATGAGCGCACTCCAGCCCGGCAGCCGCATCGCCATCGCCGGCGGAGGTTGCGCGGGCTGCTCCCTCGCGTGCGAGATCCTCGCCCGATGCCCGGGCGTGCACGTCTCGGTCTTCGAGCCTGCGGCCAGCCTCGGGTCCCGCCGGACATGGTGCTTCTGGGACGTGCGGCCCCACCGCTTCGCCGACGCGATCCACACGCGGTGGAATCGTGTGCTCGTCCGCTCAGCGCGCATCGACGTCGAAGTCGACGCCTCGTCCTATCCCTATTCGTGCATCCGGGCGGAAGATTTCTTCCGAGTCGCTCGAGAAGCGATGTCTTCCGAATCATGCACGATCAGGCTCGGAACTTCCGTCGAGGCGATCTCCGAGCGAGACGATGGCGTCGAGCTCTCGCTCCGCACCGGCGATGGGGCGTCGACGGAGCGATTCTCGCACGTGTTCGATGGCCGTCCGCCCGCCCAGCCGTCGCACCCGTCGAACGAACCCATGCTCCTGCAGCACTTCGGCGGCATCGAGATCGACACCTCATCTACTCCCGTCGATCCCAGCGTTGCGACGCTCATGGACTTTGGCGTCTCGCAGCATCACGGCGCTCACTTCATGTACGTCCTGCCGTTCCGTGCCGACCGGGTCCTCGTCGAGTCGACGTTCCTGACGACCGGCATCCCCGAAGGGATCGACTACGAGTCGAACGCCGCGGACTATGCCACGAGCGTGCTGGGCGTCGACCCCACCCGCATCGTCTACCGCGAGTCGGGCGTCCTGCCCATGACCTTGCGACCGCTCGGGCCGGCGTCGACGCCCAGGATCTGGGCGATCGGCACACGCGCCGGCATCGGTCGTGCCAGCAGCGGGTATGCGTTCGATGCCATCCAGCACGACGCTCGCAGGATCGTGGACGCCCTTCGTTCGAACGCACCGAGGCCTCGTCCACCCCGCCCGCGGGTCTTGGGTGCGCTCGACCGCGTTCTGCTGTCCCTGCTCGACGCCCAGAATGACGCGGCCCCCGACCTGTTCTCGCGGCTCTTCCGTGACGCCCCAACGGACGGACTCATCAGATTCCTCGGCGATGTGCCGCGACCGCTCGACTACCTCGCCGTAATGTGGGCTATGCCAAAGGCACAGGTCATCCGCCACGTGCTCGCACACCCGTCGGCTTGGCCACGGTTGGTCGGATGATCGCCTCGACCGAGGCGCCGGCTCCGATCGACGGCCGTTCCGTGTTGGCGATGTACACGTGGGCCATCAGCGTCGCCACGCTGGTCGCGGGCGCCCTCGTTCTCGCCTTTGGTTCGCCACCGCCGCTGACATCCGCGATCATCATGGTGGTTGCGGTCGCACTCATCGGTCTGCCGCACGGCGCGTACGACCTCGAAGTCGCCCGGCGCATCTTCGCCCATCGCCTCGGCAACGCCTGGTGGCTGCTCTTCGGCATCGCGTACCTGGCGTTGGCGGTGCTGGGCCTGGGGTTGTGGTTGGTGTTGCCTTGGGTCGGCCTGACCTTGCTGCTCGTGGGCGGTGCGATCCACTGGGGGCTCGATGATCTCGAGTGCGAACATACCAGCCGACGCACGAGGACGTGGCTCGCCCTGAGCCGGGGAGCCATCCCGGTCGCGAGTCCGATGGCTTTCCACAGTGAAGCGGTGTCCACGATTTTCTCCGCGATCCTCGGGGCCCAAGAAGTCGATGCGTCGCTCGTTCGCGTGGCGGGGGTCGTCTGGCTCGTTCTCGCGTGCCCTGGCATCCTCGCCTCGGTGCTGTGGGTGAGCCACGCAGCGCCCGCCGCAAGGCTGCGAGTCCTGGTCGAACCCCTCGTGCTCATCGCGTGGTTCGCCGTCGCCCCGCCGATCCTTGCCTTCACGATGTACTTCTGCTTCTGGCACTCGGTGCGACACTCGCTCCGCTCGGCCATGGCAGCCGCTCCGGGCGCGTCGGTGCGTGCTGCGATCACACGGTACCTGAGGGCCTCGGCGTTGCCGACCGTGCTCACGTGGGCCCTCGCCGCTGCGGCCGTCCTGATCTGGTCCGGGCTTGGGGATGCCGTGCAGTTGAGCTGGAGCATCGTGTTCATCGGGCTGTTCGCGTTGACCATCCCGCACGTCACGCTGGAGTGGTTCGAGAGCCGAGCTCGACCCGCAGGAGCATGACGAATGGACCGGCTGGTCCTCGCGAGGCGGCGGGAACCCTACGTCCCTCGTTGTTCCCCCCAAACGCGTGGGATGCCGCTACGCGAATCCCCGCCGAACCGAGCTTGGTGAGGCGATTCCGGATTCGATTGAGGTTCGGAGATGAGTCTCTCTACTGAACAAGCCTGCGCCACGCTGCTGGACCCCGCCATCCAGCCGCTCTCCCGTACATACGACCGGCTCTACTCGCCCGCCAACCTGCATCGCCTTGAGGTTCTGGTGATGATCGCCGCGTGCGCGGGGTTCATCGTCAATGTCGCGCTCATCTTCGCCGCACGCCGCTTTGCCGACATGGACCTGCCGGTGCTGCGGATCGTCAACACGAACTACTTCAGCGCGATCTACACGCCCTTCAGCTTCATCCTCTTCTACGAGGTCTTGATGCTGGTGGTCGCGCTGCCCAAGTCGCTGTCCATCGCGGTGGCCAAGCAGTACGAGATCATCTCGCTCATCATCGTGCGCGGCGTCTTCAAGGACATCGGCGAGTTGGAGAGCCCCGAGCAATGGGCCAGCCAGGTGGGCGACGTGCTGGTGCTGCTGGCCGACATGGCGGCGGCGCTGGCCATGTTCGCGCTCGTCGCGGTCTTCTACCGCCTGCGCAAGCGCAGCCCGCTGCGCCTCGACCCCAACACCATCACGGCGTTCGTCTCCTTCAAGAAGGCCGTCGCGGTGGTGCTCAGCATCATCTTCGTGGTCGTCGCGGTTGTTGGCCTCGTGGGCTGGTTGTGGAGCGTGATCGAGAGCTCGAAGGCGGGCGAGGTCAAGGGCATCGACACCGACCTGATCTTCTTCCCCAGGTTCTTCGAGATCCTGATCTTCAGCGACGTACTGATCCTGATCGTCTCGTTCTCCATCACCGACGGCTACCAGTACGTGTTCCGCAACGCGGGCTTCGTCATCTCGACCATCCTGCTGCGCATCTCGCTCACCTCGCCCAAGCCCCTCGACCTGGCCGCCGCCCTCACCGCCATGGGCTTCGGCATCGCCGTGCTGGCCATCTTCAACACCTACGCCAGGCTCGGGAAGGACAACGACGCGGGCGACGGGCCATCCGGAGCCCTGCCCGCGGACTCGACCGATTCGACCTAGCTCCGCACTCCTGCGCGACCGAGAGCGACGGATTCGTTTCGGCCACCGCCGACTCCACCCCTGGGCAAGAACCGATTCAAATCTCCCCTGCTATCCTCTGGCAGTGCGGTGCCCAAACTGCAAGTACGACATGCGCAGGATCGACGAGCGGCGCTGCCCCGAGTGCGGCTGCCGACCGCACGTGATCTTCGCCGACCGGGCCGAGCGCCGCCACCGACGCCGCCGCATCGCGAGGGTTGTCGGCTTCTGGGGCGGGCTGGCGATGGTCGTGGCCCTCATCTGGGCCATGTCGTACTTGCAGGTCAACGCGGACGAACTCAGCCAGAAGAAGGGCTTTCGCCTGTTGTACGGCTGGCGGTGAGGCACACCCAATCACGCCCGGCGCCACGCCGGCCGTTCAGCGCCTGCCCGCGTCTGCTCCACGCCCCTGACGCACGAAATGAAAGAGCCCGGACTCGCGCCCGGGCCTCGCTCGAACAGACGATCGCAAGCCTCAGCTCGTCGCCCACTTGATCAGCACATCAGCAACCTCCGGCCGCGTGAACTCGCCGGGGGGGCGCTCGCCCTTGGCCAGCATCTCGCGGACCTTGGTGCCGCTCAGGAACACCTGGTCGCCCTCGATCTTGGGGAACGTCTTGCCGCTGACCATGCCCTGGGCCTTGTGGCTCCACGCGGCGTGCTCGAACTTCAGCGGCGTGATCTTGAGGTCGCCGACCGCACCGGTCGTCACCTGGTCGACGAGCGTCTGCGCGTCGTACGTGCCGTAGTAGTTGCCCACGCCGGCGTGGTCGCGGCCGACGATGAAGTGCGAGCACCCGTAGTTCTGGCGGACGATCGCGTGCAGGATGGCCTCGCGCGGGCCGGCGTACCGCATCGCCGCGGGCATCACGGTCACCATCGTGCGATCGGTGTTGAAGTAGTTGTCGACGAGCACCTCGTAGCAGTCCATGCGGACGTCGGCGGGGATGTCGCCGGGCTTGGTCTCGCCCACCAGCGGGTGGATCAGCAGGCCGTCGGTGATCTCCTGGGCGCACTTGCACAGGTACTCGTGGGCGCGGTGGATGGGGTTGCGAGTCTGGAAGGCGCTGACCGTGCTCCAGCCCTTGCCCTCGAAGGCCTCGCGCGTCTGCGCGGGCGTCAGCCGCTTGTCGAGGAACGCCTCGGGGCCGTCGGGGTCCACGCACACCGTGACCACCTCGATCGGGCCGGCCAGGCACGTATCGCCTTCCTTCTTCACCGCCTCGGCGCCGGGGTGCTGCCCGTCGTCGTCGCCCGGCTCGTTGAAGAAGATCGTCGCCTCGGCCTCGCGGTCGTGGGCGAAGACCTCCTTAACGGTCATGACGGCCTGCAGCTCGCCGTTGGGCGCATAGAGCGCAACGCGCTCGCCCTGTTTCGGGGCCTTGCTGCCGTCAACGCTCAGCGTGATCGGAATAGGCCACCGCACGCCGCTCTCGAGCCGCATGTCCTCGATGACGCCGCGGACGTCGGCCGAGCCCATGAAGCCCGTGAGCGGGCTGAAGGCGCCCGTCCCGATCATCTCGACGTCGCACGACTGCTTCGCCGAGAGGTCGACGCGGGCCAGGCCCTTGGCCTCGGCGACCAGCTCGTCGCGGCGAGCGCCGTCGGCCACCTGGTTCACCAGGGTGCCGCCATGGGGCTCGATCAGGGACTTGGTGGCCGACTTCGGTGCCATCGTCGCGGGCATCGCATCCTCCTTGGAGGTGTTCTTGGAGTTGTTCGGGCCCGGGGCGCCACGGGCGACCAATCCGGGGAATGGAGATGTTACGTCGCATGCCCGATGGGAGCAAACCCCGAGGGCCGCCGGGGCCGGAATTCACCGGGCTTTCTGGCGATTCCGGGCCTGCTGGGAGGCAAAGCGGATGGCCGCCTCGTGCCCGTCGACCATGTTCTCGACGGTGCATCGCTCCAGGACCGTCTGGCGGCCGGCTTCGCCCATCGCCCGTGCTGCCGCGGGGTCTTCGACCAGCCTGGCGATCGCGTCGGCCAGCGACCCCGGCTCGCCCAGGTCGACCAGCAGCGAGTTCCGCTCGTGCTCGAGCACCCACGCCTCGGGCGGATGATCCCACAGGTTCTGGTTGGTCACCACCGGCACGCCGTAGCCAAGCGCGTGCAGGACGCTGAGGCCGATGAAGTCCGGGTAGCAGAACGCCGTGGCGGACAGGAACCACGGCGCAAGCTGCTCCTCGCCGTAGATCGCCCCGGGCATGACGACGCGGTCCGCGATTCCCAGCTTGCGCGCCAGCTCCAGCAGGTGCTCGCGCTGGTCGCCGTCGCCCACGAGCGCGACGACCAGGTCCGGGCAGCGATCGCTCAGGCGCGCCGCCGCGTGCAGCAGCAGGCCCATGCGGTTCTGCGCATACAACCGAGAGACGAACAGCACCACCGGGCCACGATCAAGACCGTGCTCACGCTTGAAGGCGGCCAGACGCTCGGGATCAGCGAGCCACTGCTCGCGCGCCGCCTGGATCGGGCTCTGGTCCAGCGCGTTGAGCGCCACGAATAGCCGCTCGGGGTCGAGCCCCTCTTCGATCAGTCGCTCGCGGGCCGGGTGGTTGTACAGCACGATCGCGTCGGCCTTGCGACCGATCCAGTTGCGCAGCCGCCGAGACCACTTCGTGTCCCGCACCGAGTAGCCGTGCCCCCACACGACGACGCCCACCCCCCGCTTCTTCGCCCGGCAGATCGCCGGCAGCAGGCTGGGCACGCCCGAGTTGTGCTCCAGCACTGCCACGTCCGCCCGGGCGGGGTCGACCGCCTCGAACTGGGCCGACACCCACCGGACCTCGCGAGGCCGCTTCAGCAGGAATCGCTCGCGCACCTGCCTCGCTTCGAACCCCTCGGCCGCCACGTTGGGCAGCTTGGCCTTGTCGCTGAACAGCACTTCCACCGAGATCCCGGGGCGCCTGGCAAGCTCGGCGAACACTGGCACGCGGTACGCCGGGAGCGCCGGCTGCTGGAAGCACACGCGGATCGTCCGATCGTCGGGCCGCTTGCCGGGCTGGTTCTCGGGCTTTTCGGGGGCAGTCTCGGGCACGGTCATGGCGGCAACGCTATCGGTTCCCCGGCGGTAGGCCGTCTACGATCTCTTCCCCGAGGGGCCGAATCCGGGGCTCCCCGGGCCACGAGAAACCGAACAGGAGGCGAAATGACCCAGACCACCGGTCAGGTGAAGGCGACCAACATCCACTGGCACGAGGGCGACCTCAGCCGCGACGAACGCTGGGGCGCTCTCAAGGCCAAGGGCGCCACGGTCTGGTTTACGGGCCTCAGTGGCTCGGGTAAGAGCACCATCGCCAGCGCCGTCGAGCAGGTCCTCGTCAAGCGTGGCGTCAACAGCTACCGCCTCGACGGCGACAACGTCCGCCACGGCCTCAACAAGAACCTAGGCTTCAGCGCCGACGACCGCACTGAGAACATCCGCCGCATCGGCGAGGTCAGCAAGCTCTTCGCCGACGCTGGCGTCGTCAGCCTGACCAGCTTCATCAGCCCCTACGTGCGCGACCGCGACCTCTGCCGCCAGATGCACGACGAGTCGAAGCTGCCCTTCCTCGAGGTCTTCGTCGACACCCCCCTCGAAGAGTGCGAGAAGCGCGACCCCAAGGGCCTCTACAAGAAGGCCCGCGCGGGCGAGATCAAGGGCTTCACCGGCATCGACGACCCCTACGAGGCCCCGCCGAAGGCCGAGCTCGTCTTGAAGACCGAGGGCCGCTCGATCGACGAGTGCGTGCAAGAGGTCCTGAGCTTCCTGGAGAGCAAGGGCATCGTCCAGGGCTGAAGTTCGAGCCTACTTCACGCGTCGCAAGCGCTGCGGCTTGGCCTTGGGCACCTGCTCGATCAGGCCGCGCGCTTCGAGGTCCTGCTTCACCGTCGTGACGTACCAGAGGACGCTCAGCCCCTTGGGGTAGGCGTCCTCATTCAAATGGTCGACGACCAGATCGCCCAGGTCGCCGAAGAGCACGCCCTCGTCGTCTTTTGGGATGACCTTGAGCAGCGCCCGACGCATCTCGTCGTACTTGCTCTTCTCGATGTTGACGCCCGCCTTGCCCTGCGGGTGCAGCGTCATGATCCGCTCGGCCATCCCCACGAACCTCCTCCGCTAGCTCTTCACTTCGTGGGCCGACAGGCATCGCTCGATGCGGGCGAGCGCCTTCGCCCTGCCCACGAGTTCCAGCGTTTGCCCCAGCCCCGGGCTCACCGTCCCGCCCGTCATCGCCACACGCAGCGGCTGGGCCGCCTTGCCCATGCCCAGGCCCTTGCCCTCGCACCATTGCTTGATGGCCGCCTCGATCGCCTCGGCCTCGAACGGCTCGACCGCCTCGAGCACCGGCCCCAGCTCACGCAGCGCCGCCAGCCCCTCGCCGTCGTTCTTGAGCAGCACCTTGTTGACGGCCTTCTCGTCGTACCCGAAGCCGTCATCCAGAGCAAACGCCACCACGCCCGCCGCCTCACGCAGCACGCGCGTCCGCTGCCGCGCCGCAGCAGCGGCCATAGGCAACTTCTCGCCCAACGCTTCGAGCGTCGCCCGGTCGTACCGCTCGAGCCACGTCCGCCATTCGCCCGCGAATCGCTCGTCGCTCATGCGGTTCTGGATCTCGTCGGCGTTGAACGCCATGAGCTTCTCCCGGTCGAACTTGCTCGCGCTCTTGCCGATGCGGTGCAGGTCGAATTTCCGGGCCAGCTCGTCCATCGAGAAACGCTCGACGTCGGTGCCGTCCTCGTTCTTCTCGCCCGGGTTCCAGCCCAGGAGCGCGAGGTAGTTGCACAGGACGTGCGGCAGGTACCCGCTGCGCCGGAAGTCCTCCACGTCGATCTCGGGCGGGGTGAAGCCGATGGCGCCCGCGAGCCGCATCAGGTCGTCCGTCGCGAGCTGCGCTCGCTTGTCGCCAAGCCACGCCTTAAAGCTCCCGTCATCGATGGTGCCATCGGGCGCAGCGTCGATCTTCTGCTCCTTGCAGAACGCCCGGACGGCCTTGTCCTTGTCCCGCTTGCTCATCTTGCTGTTGTCGGGGTTGAAGATCAGCGGCAGGTGGGCATAGACGGGCGTGCGATACCCCAGCGCCTGCTGCAATGCGACGTGCCGGGGCGTGTTCTGCAGGTGCTCTTGCCCGCGCAGCACGTGGCTCACGCCCATCGCCTGGTCATCGACGACCACCGCGAAGTGGTACGTGGGGAACCCGTCGGCCTTACGGATTACGAAGTCATCGAGCTCGCCCGCCGCGAAACGCACCTCGCCCAGCACCGAGTCGGCAACGACGACGTCGTGGTCGGGAGCCTTGAAGCGCACCACGTGCCGCTCGCCCGCCATCATCCGGCTGAGACGCTCGGCCTCGGGGATCTCCAGGGCCGCCCGGTTGTAGCGGTACGTCTCGTTGGCATCCTGGGCCGCCTTGCGCTTGGCGTCCAGCTCGTCGGCCGTCTCGAAGGCCGGGTACGCACGCCCACGCTCGAGCAGCTCGGCCAACGCCATGTTGTACGCGTCGACCCGCTCGGCCTGGAAGAACGGCCCCACGCCCCGCGGGTCGCCGCCCAGCTTCTTCTGGGCGTTGGCGTGCTCGGGCCCCTCCTGCCAGTCGATCCCCAGCCACGCCAGGTCCTCGAGGATGCCCGCGACGGCCGCCTCGCTCGAACGCTTCTGGTCGGTGTCCTCGACGCGCAGCAGGAACGTCCCGCCCCGGCCCTTGGCGAAAGCCCAACAAAAGAGCGCGGTCCGGGCGCCTCCCACGTGCAGATGGCCCGTGGGCGAGGGCGCGAACCGCGTGAATACCCCGTCAACCGGGGCGGGCTGGCCGTTGCTGGCCGAGACGTTGGCGTGTGCGTCGCTCATCGCGAGATGCTAGCGACGCACACGCGCAGGCGGCGTCAGCAGCCGGTGGCGAACAGGTTCTGGAACTCCAGGAAGTCGAAGATGTTCAGGTCGCCGTCGCCGTTGATGTCCGCCTCGCTGTCACCCAGGTCGAAGGCGGTCTGGAACGCCAGGAAGTCGAAGATCGTCAGGTCGCCGTCGCCGTCAAAGTCGGCGATGCAGCCCGAACCCACGTCGAGCGCCGCCTCGGCGTTGACCAGGCCGTGGCCGAAGCTCGTGTCGAAGCCCGGGGTGCCCAGGTCGATCGCCGTGTCGATCATGAGCTGGCGGACCTCGTCGTTGACGCGGCCGTTGCCGTTGGCGTCCTGGATGCCCGCGCCGATGATCAGCGCCGCGACGCCCGCCGCGTGGGGCGAGGCCATCGACGTGCCATCGAATTCGGCGTAGCTATCGTCGCGGTTCGACGTGGTCGAGTAGACCCGCACGCCCGGGGCGACGAGCTCCAGGTTCGACCCGCCCTGCGAGAATCCAGCACGACGGTCGCGGTCGTCGGTGGCGCCTACCGCGATCACGCTGTCGTAGCGGGCCGGGGTGCTGATGGCGGCGCCCCCACCGTTGCCCGACGCCGCAAAGTGGATGACGCCCGCATCCCAGGTGTTGTCGTATGCCTGGCGGAGCAGCGACGAGTCCGGCACGGTGAAGCTGCTGTTGGTGACCTGGATGTCGTTGTCCAACGCCCACTGCAGCGCGTTGATGGCGCCCGACGACGACGGGGCGAACGTTCCGACCTTCAGCATGTACAGGTCGGACTCGGGCGCGACGCCGATGGCTCCGTCACCGTTTGCGACCGCCGCGACCGTTCCGCTCACGTGCGTGCCGTGGCTGAACGGATCGCTGAAGTCCGAGGTCATCCGCTCGAAGTCGTAGCCGAAGACGAAGTTGTCGGCGATGTCTTCGTGCGTCGCGCGCAATCCCGAGTCCATCACGCCGACGGCCACGCCCGTGCCGCGCTCGCCGCCCGCGTGCGTGACCTCGCAACCGATACGACGCACGCCCCACACCTGGTCGTACTCGGTGAAGTAGGTGCCGATGGCGTTGGGCTCGATGCCGACCACGCCGCCGTTGAGTGCCAGGAGCTGGGCCGCCGCCCCCGCGGGCAGCGTCGCGTGCATGCCCGGCACGACCGTCCACACCCGGTGCACGACGCCCCCCACCGACTCGACCAGCGCCACGTCGGCGGGCGTTGGGTTGGCGGCGAATTCGATCAGCACGTCGTCCGTGGTCACGGCGTCGTCGGCGAGCGTCGTGGGAGCGAGCAGGCCGCAAGCCGACAGCGCGGCCGCGGCAACGGTCAAGGGGGCACGGTTCATGTATCAAACTCCTAACAGTCTGGGTGGGCAGGCGACGCGGGCAGACGAGCTTCGACTGGGAGCCGGCCATCCTGGCCGCTCCAAAAGCCCTCCGTCAAAGAACATACCGCCAGTCGCGGCTATTCGAGACCGAGGCCCGTTCTTGAGTTTCTACTCCCAGCAACATCCGCCGTTACAAGCCGCAGGGTTTCACGGACTTGGCACGGGATGACCATGCCATAACGCCGTCCTTCCTTGTCCTGTATGATGGGTCGTGGCTGATTCGTGTGGGCCGAGGTCGCGTGCGACCCTCAGCGCCAGGCCACGCCAACACGCTCGGCGGACGGGGACGACTCGACCAACCCCGGCACTGCCCATACCGACGGAGGCGCCCCTATGGCTGTCCGCAACCCTTCAACGATCCGCAACCTCCTCCTGTCCGGGCACGCCGGCGCGGGCAAGACACTCCTGATCGAGCGACTCCTCAATGCGTCGGGTGCCACCAACCGCATGGGATCGATCGAAGACGGCAACACCGTCACCGACTGGACCGACGAGGCCAAGAAGCACGGCCACAGCCTGACCAGCAGCCTCGCCCACTACGAGCGCAACGGCAACCTGGTCACCCTCATCGATTCGCCTGGCCTGGCAGACTTCTTCGGTCAGGCCATCGCCGGCATTCCTGCAGCGGGCCTCGTCGGCGTGGTCATCGACGCTGCGAAGGGCATCGAGACCAGCACGCGCCGCATCATGTCCGTCGCCGAGCAGCGCAACCTGCCGCGGATGATCATCGTCAACAAGATCGATGACGCACAGGCAGATCTTGACGGCCTCCTCGGCAAGATTCGAGAGACCTTCGGCAACGTGTGCGTGCCCGTGAACCTGCCCAGCGCCGACCGCGAGGGCGTCGTTGACGTCCTGGGCGAGGACACGAGCGGCGAGACCGCCTTCGGCGACGTCGAGAGCGCCCACACCAGCATCGTCGAGCAGGTGGTCGAGGTGCAAGACGACCTGATGACCAAGTACCTCGAGGGTGGCGCCGCCTCACTCGACCGCAAGGCCGTGCACGATGCCTTCGAACAGGCCCTTCGCGAGGGCCACCTCGTGCCCATCTGCTTCGTAAGCGCGAAGACCGGTGCCGGGGCCGACGCGTTGCTCGACCTCATCGAGAGCCAATGCCCCAGCCCGCTCGAGACCAACCCACGCACATTCCAGAAGCTCGACGACGACGGCAAGCTCGTCGAGAGCTTCGAGCCCAAGCCCGACGCGAGCCAGCCGCTCCTGGCCCACGTGTTCAAGGTTTCCAGCGACCCCTTCGTGGGCAAGCTGGGAATCATGAAGATCCACCAGGGCACGCTCAAGGTTAAGGACGAGGTCTACTTCGGCGATGGCCGCAAGCCCGTCCGCGTCAACACGCTCTTCCGGCTGCAGGGCAAGGACCACGTCGACGTGGCTGAGGCCGGCCCGGGCGAGATCGTCGCCGTCAGCAAGATCGATGACATCGAGTTCAACACCGTCGTGCACGCCCACGCCAACGAGCACCTGCGTCTACGCCCGCTTCCGCTGCCCAAGCCCATGTTCGGCCTGGCCGTTGTGCTCTCGAACCATAAGGACGAGTCGAAGTTCGGCCCGGCCATCGCCAAGCTGCAGGCAGAGGACCCGTGCTTCATCATGGACCGCGTAGCCGCGACCAAGGAGACCGTGCTCCGCGGCTTGGGCGAGATGCACCTGCGGGTCATGCTCGAACGCATGAAGAGCCAGTACGGCATCGAGGTGGAGACCCACCAGCCCAAGATCGCCTACAAGGAGACCGTGACCGCCAACGCCGAGGGCCACCACCGCCACAAGAAGCAGTCGGGCGGCTCGGGCGAGTTCGGCGAGGTCTACCTCCGCGTGGCGCCCCTCAACGGCGAGGCCGCCGAGCACGGCGAGCACTTCGAGTTCGTCAACGCCACGGTCGGCGGCTCGATCCCCCGCCAGTTCATGCCCGCCATCGAGAAGGGCATCCGCCAGGCGCTCACCGAGGGCGCCATCGCCGGCTACCCGATGCAGGACATCAAGGTCGAGGTGTACGACGGCAAGTACCACGCCGTCGACTCGAAAGAAGTCGCCTTCCTCAAGGCCGGCAAGCGCGCCTTCGTCGACGCCTGCCGCAAGGCCAAGCCCGCCCTGCTCGAGCCCTTCGTCGAAGTCGAGGTCGTCGCACCAGCACAGTACATGGGCGATATCACGGGTGATCTGTCGACCAAGCGCGGCCGCGTGCAGGACTCAATGGTCGACGGCGACAACTGCACCGTCCGAGCCGTCGCGCCACTGGGCATGCTGCAGAACTACGCCAACGAGCTCAAGAGCATGACCCACGGCGCCGGCAGCTACGTCATGGACTACAGCCACGACGAGCGCACGCCGCCGCAGGTGCAGGCTGAAGTCATCGCGGCATACGACCCGCACGCCGACGAAGACTAAGCCGCCGCGTCAGCGATCAATGAAGAAAACGCCGCGTGCGGATGCATGCGGCGTTTTCGTGGTGAATGGAGCCGGGGGGAATCGAACCCCCGTGTCGGATCGGCAGCCATGGCGCCTCTACGCGTGTAGTCGGCGGTTTGATCTCGGCCTGTGCACGGGCGCCGACGCCCTTGCCTTCGGCCCAGCCACCGGTGAACCTCCTCGCCGACGCGCCCGGAAGCGCCACGCGTCGACCAGCCCGATGTCGTCGTCCCCCATCCCTATCGGGCGTCGGGAGGGGGACGGGCTACGTCAAGCAGCCAGTGCGTACTGCGGTTCGGCAGTTGTTGGTTTTGTGTGCCGGTTACGAGAAGAGCACACCTCTCGACGCGCCACACCATGCCTTACACGTCCGATCGAATCCATATCGGCCCCAGGATGTCGAACCCGTCCGCAAGCCAAGCCCGCGGACAGGGATCATAGAAGACGGCCCGCCATCGGACACGCCGACGGCCAACCGATCTCCCATCATCGCCTATTCCGCTGTCCCAATCCATACACTGGCCGATGCCCCCGCCCAACAGCCTTGCCGTCATCATCTGCGCCGCCGGCTCGGGCACGCGCTTCGGCAACCGGTCCGGCAGCAAGCTCGACCAGGACCTGCACGGCCGGGCCGTCCTGCACCGCGCCGTCGAGGCGTTCGTCGACCAGTCGGGCGTCGAATCAATCGTGGTTGCCGGCCCGGCAGATCCCGACGCGCTCGAAGCCTTCCGAGGGCGGCACGAGCTAGCCCTCGGCCCCCTCGGCGTCAGCTTCTGCCCCGGTGGCAAGGCCGAGCGATACGAGACCGTCAAGGCGGGACTCGAGTATTTGCAAGCGAGTGGCTCGCGCGTCGACGCAGTCCTGGTGCACGACGCCGCCCGGCCGTGCACGCCGCGGCCGCTCGTCCGCCGCGTGATCGAAGCGCTCGGAGCATCGTCCGCGGTCGTACCGGCGATACCAGTGGCCGACACGCTGAAGCGTGCTGATTCAACGGATGATCCCAAGCGCGCTCGCGTGGTGGACGAGACCGTCGATCGCCGGGGCCTGTTCGCCTGCCAGACGCCCCAGGGATTCTCGCTCGATCTCATCACCCGGGCCTATGCGCAGGCCGACCTGGGCAGCACCGATGATGCACAGCTCGTCGAGCGATTGGGCGAGCCCGTCACGCTGGTGCCGGGCGACGGGCGAAACCTGAAGATCACCAGACCCGAAGACCTCACGCTCGCGCGGGCCATCTGGCTGACACTGTCGACCGACGAGTAATCGACAGACTCAGTACCGACGGATGACGCCACGCACGACGCCCTGCACTTCGCAGTGCTTGACGCGGATGGGCTCGAAGTCTGGGTTGGCCGGCTGCAGGCGGATATGGTCCGACTCGCGGAAGAACGTCTTGAGCGTGGTTGCGCCGTCGGGCAGCAGGGCCACGACGCGGTCGCCGTTGTGGGCCGTCGGGCTGCGCTCGATCAGCACGTAATCACCGTCGAGGATGCCCTCGTCGCGCATCGAATCGCCGTCAACCTTGAGCGCGAACATGGAACGGCTCGAGTCGGACGGGTTGCCGACGAGCTGCTGCAGGTCGATCTCGTCGCTGTCGGCGACCTTCTCGATCGGATAGCCCGCGGCAATCTTGCCCACGAGTGGGTAGCGGAACGGCCGAGACTCGTCGGGAACCGAGACGCCCTCAGCGATCGACAAAGAGCGTGCCCTGTTGGGCTCGCGAACCAGGGCGCCCTTCTTGATGAGCGCCTCGACGTGCTCGAACACGGTCACCTTGCTGACGCCGATTTCGTCGGCGAGTTCCTGCATCGTTGGCGAATAGCCGCGGCGGATCCGCCAGTCGCGGATGAGCCGGAGGATGCGAAGCTGCTTGGGGGTCAGGTTCATGGTGGCGTTCCTCGTCCTCTCGCTTCACGACGACTTCGGGCACGCGTCCCTCAGCCCGCTCGTGCGGCGTTGTTCCCATGCCAACGTTGGCCGTCGGCCAGCCCGGCATGGGCGTGTTGATCGTGCTCTCCGGACGCCACGCAGCCACAGCGGCCGCAGACGCCCCCTCCAGTTGCCCGGGCGTGGCCCGGGTCACGTTCCGTTCGTGACGCGTGCTCGGGACGGCCCGCCTGGGCGGACCACCCAACCGCATGGCCCCCAGTGCAAGCCCGACAACCTCCGTCAGGATCTCGCTCCATTCCTGGCGAGCGGGCTGCCGCTCGGGCTCGGTCGGTGGGGCCGACATCGATCCGATTTCACTCCCGATGGGTCGGCAGAACGCACCACCCGGCCCCAGCACCGCGAGTGCCTCCGCGGCCTCTTGCTGGTCGAGCTGGTGGCCGTCTTCGAGTTGGCTGGGGTGGGCGATCATGCCAGGTTCATCGGATGGTGGCCGCGATACTGTTCGATCTTTTTTCGGATATTTGTTCGGATTACTGTAGCAATCCATTTCCCGTATATCAAACCCGCTTCAGCGGCTCCCAGGCCCGTTTCGGCTGACGCAGAATCCCTTATCTACTCCGAACAAGCCTGAGTCCCTCCCGCCGGATCCGCCGCCGGATCTCCAGCAGCGTCACCGTCGCTCGCACCTGCTCGGGGGCGGCCTCGAGATGCTCGCACAACTGGTCGAGCGTCAACGCCTCCGCCAGTGCCTCGAGCACGCGGTCTTCCATGCTGTTCGGGGTCCGCTCGCCCTCGGTTCCCGCTGGGTTCCCATCAAATTCCGAAGAAGCCCCGAACAGGTCGGGCGTCGGTTCGCGTCGATCGCCGATCGAACCCAGCGCTTCCTCGACGTCGGCCGGGCACGCGACCAGCGTCACGCCGTCGCGGATCAGCGCATGGCAGCCCCGGCTGCTCTCGACGTCAACTCGGCCCGGTAGGGCCATGACCTCGCGGCCCATCTCGCCCGCCAGCCGCGCGGTGATCAGGGCCCCGCTCTTCTCGCCGGCCTCGATCACCACGATGCCGCGTGAGAGCCCGGCGATGATGCGGTTGCGGGCGGGGAAGTTCTTGGCCTCGGGCCGGCAGTGCATGGGTAGTTCGGACACGACCGCCCCGCCGCCCTCGGCGATCCGTTCGAACAAGTCCGCGTTCTCGGCCGGGTAGTCGTGGTCGAGCCCGCAGCCGAGCACCGCGACGGTGGTTCCGCCGCTGCGGAGCGCCGCGTGGTGGGCGGCGGTATCGATGCCGCGGGCGCCGCCCGAGACGATCGACCAGCCGGCCTGGGCCAGCACGCCCGCGAAGCGACCGGCCTGGTCGACGCCGTATGCCGAGCACTTGCGAGCCCCGACGAGGCCGACGCCCCGCTGCCGCAGCGCCTCGACCGACCCACGAACGTAAAGGAGCACCGGCGCGTGCTCGTTGCCGGCAAGCTGGGGTGGATAGTCGGGATGGTCAAAGGGCACGAGCTGCACGCCGGCCTCGATCGCGCGCTCGAATCGAGCATCCGCCTCGGTGCGCGCACTCTTAAGGCCGGCCGAGAGCTTGCGGGCCAGGGGCGCTCCGACCGATGGGATCGATTCCAGCTCGGCAAGCGAGGCCGAGAGCGCTGCTTCGGGTCCGCCCAAGATCGAGATGAGTCGGCGGATGCGGCGAGGGCCGAGTTCGGGCACGAGGGTGAGCGCGAGAACGGCTCGGGCCGATGGTCGGCTCTCGGCGGACGTCGGCCTGGGATCGCCGGCGATCGACATCGTTCCCTCCACGGAGGCCGCAGCATGGGCCTGATGAATCGTAGCCCCAAAGCGACAGCCCCGGACAACCCCCTCACACGACTCAGGGACCGGAGGGCTACTACGCTTGCTGAGCATCGATTGAGGAGCGTGCTTTCTCGCCTTCTTCATGAAGGAAGGCCGACGAAGCAGGCCAGCGGGAGCGATCGCCAGCGACGGCGACGGCCGGGAGCAGGATGTTCCAGCCCATGCGGACAGCGGGGATCAAGGCGTACCACGGCCTGTTTGGGCCGGCCGGTTTGGCTCGTGCCCATCTGGCCCATCCCGGCTCGGGGACCATGGCCGTGCTGCTCGCCCTGGGCCTCATCGTCAGCCTCGTCGCCGCGAGCTGCCAGTGGCCGCCGCGCACGAGCACCGTGATCGGGCCGATCGACGGTGGCGGCGTCGAGGTCTCGAGCGTGTGGATCGGCCGAGAGCCGACCATCCGCGTGCGCATCGTCGAGCCGGCCGACGAGGTCGTCATCGCCGGCGCCCGCCTCGTGCTGGCGCGCGACGCCGCGGGCGGCATCAAGATCTACCGCACGCCGCTGCTCGCACGGGCCTCGGGCGGATCGCTCACCCTCAGCGAGCCCGGCGGCGGGACGCATCAGATCTCCGGCTTCGTCGACCTCGAGTCGGCCGACCCGAGAGAGCCTGGGGCCGCGAGTCCCAACACGCTGGAGTCGTACCGGGACGCGCCGACCATCGCCGTCCAGGGCGTGCCGTACGCCGGCTCGGTCCGGTTGACCGCCTCGGCGGCGGGCGTGCAGGCGATCAACGAGCTCGAGCTCGACCGCTACGTCGCCGCCGTCGCCTCGCGCGAGCTCTACGGCTCGTGGGAGCCTGCCGCCTTCGAGGCCCAGTGCATCGCGGCCCGCTCGTACGCCCTGCACTCGATGGCGCTGGCCGACCGCCGCGGCCGCGCGTGGCAGGTCGAGAGCGGCGTCATCGACCAGGCATACCCGGGGCACACCACGCACGAGCGTTCCATCCAGGCGGCCATCAGCACGCGCGGCCGGGTGATGGCCTATGGCGGCGGCGTCTTGCGGACCTACTACAGCAGCACGAGCGGCGGGCGCAGCGGCTCGGCGGCCGACACGTGGCCGACCGGCCCGGGCTTCGAGTACAACCTGGCAGCACCGATCCAGGCCGGCCTCTCGCCGCAGCGCACCGTCCACGCGAGCGACGCGTCGCGCTTCCACCGCTGGCAGGTCGTCCGCTCGACCGACGACGTGACCAAGCGCCTGCGCGCCTGGGGCGCGCGGTCGGGCCACACGCTCAAGAACGCCCGCGCGGTCACGAACATCGAGGTATCGCGCACCAACCGCGTCGGCCGGCCCGCCCAGTACCGCGTGGGCGAGCGCAACGGCGTGTCGCACCTCTTGAGCGCCGAGCAGCTCCGCATCGCGCTCAACGCCGACGCTCGCGGCCTCAAGGACGTCGGCGGCGAGAGCCGAGTCCGCAGCGGCGACTTCGAGGTGACGGCCGCCGGCTCGCGCTTCGTGATCCGCGGCCGCGGCTTCGGGCACGGCGTCGGCATGTGCCAGTTCAGCGCCCAGGCGCTCGCGAAGCGCGGGTGGGACGCCGAACGCATCTTGCTGAACTTCTATCCGGGCGCCGAGATCCAGCGGGCGTATTAGGTCGCTCTTTTCGAGTTGCTGCCGAGCACGTTGCCGGGAGGAGCAAGCGAGTTCTTCGCTCTTCGAGTTGTGCGGTCTGGGTCGATGGACCGATCGCTAGTTGGTCTCGCCGAGCCGCTGCGAACGCCGCTCCCGGAGGTCTTGCATCACGAGGGTCTTGTTGCGCGCGGCCAAGGAGTCCTCCCCGGCTTGCGCCGCGCGGATGGACATCTCCAGCAGTTCCAGGGCGAGCCTGTGGTCGGCGCCGACGAGTTGCTCTGCGTTATGGAAGAGATCGTCGATCTGGAGCATCGCGTCGAGCGGCTCCTCGGGTGCGATGCTCGCCATCGTCCGCAGGGCCTTGGCGGAGATCAGGTCCGGGTGGTCGGGACCCAGCCGGCTCGAACGGATGCGGTGGACTGCCTCGGCGTGGTCGGCGGCGGCTCGGTTGTCGCCGGCAGCGAGTTCGAGCCGTGCCGCGACCTCGTGCGCATCGGCGATATCGATGTGGTCGTCGGGCAGCCGTGCATTCAGGATCGAGAACGCTTCGTCGACGTGCAGCCGGGCCTCGTCGAGCTCCGTGGAATCGACCAAGGCGCGGGCGAGCACGGTGCGAACGTGTGCTTCGGCGTACGCCTGCTCGCTCGCGCCCTCGATCGAGGCGAGCGCCTCACGCGCCGTCGAGACCGCCTCCGCGGCTTGCCCGCGTGCCAGCAGCGCGTGCGCGTCCCAGGCCATGGCACGGGCCCGGTACGGTTCTCCATAATGACGCGCCAGGAGGTCTCCGGCGACCCTGAGGACCGTCCGGGCTTCGACGGGACGGTCGAGTGCGAGCAGGGCGCGGCCCAGCTTCAGGTGCTGCCAGCCAGCCTCGGCGGACTCGGCGCGTCCCTCGGCGGCCTGCAACTCGAGGATTCGCTGGAACCGGTCGGCGGCGGCTTCGGCCTGCCCGTCGACGAGCAGCATGAGGTAGGCGACTTCCTCCGCGGCGGCGATCGTCTTCGGATGCGCTTCGCCCAGTTGCTCGCGCCAGGTACGCAGCGCTGCCTCGATGTGCCGTCGGGCGGGACCGAACATCGAGTGACGCCGGTAGACGAAGCCCAGCGAGTACCGCACCTCGGCCTCGACCAGCGGCGCATCGGCCAGGTCACGATGGATGCGCCGCGACGCGTACTCGAGAGCATCGAAGAAGCTCGCGTCGGGGCCCACTTCCTCGGGATCCACGCCGAAGATCGCGTTCTGGAGGAACGCGCCCATCCGGCCGGCACGCTCGGCCTCGGCCTCGGCCTCGATGATCGCCAGCTCCGCCGCGCGCGTGGCCTCGCGCTCGCGATCGGCGAGCGCATGGGCGTTGATCATGCTCGCCACGATGAGCCCCAGCGCACCAAGGGCGATCAGGGCCGCCATCGAGCCGGCGACGACCGCCGGGCGATGCCTCCGTGCCAGGAGCCTCGCCCGGCGGACGATGCCGGCGTCGCGCGCCTCGACGGGCTCGAAGGCGAGCCACCGCCGCAGGTCGGTGCCCAGCTGGCCGATCGACGCGTACCGATTCTCTCGATCGGGCGCCATCGCCCGGGCCAGCACGGCGCTGAGCTCCTGGTCGATGCCCGGGTCGGCCTCGTGGGCGGCCGGCGTCGGGGCCACGAGCGCGCCGAGCAGCGCGTCGCGGGCCGCCTGGTGGGCGTCGCCCGCGCCCGGCCGGGCCTCGACGCGCATCGACGGCATGCGGCGCGGAGGCTGCCCGGTCAGCAGCTCGAAGCCGACCGCCCCGAGCGCGAAGATGTCCGCCCGGGTGTCCAGGTCGCTCAGGTGGCCGGTGAGTTGCTCGGGGGGCATGTAGGCGAGCGTGCCCACCACGCTCCCGCCCTCGGCCAGCCGCGCCTCGACGCCGTGGTCGAGCGCCTTGGCGACGCCGAAGTCCAGCACGCGTGCGACGCGGTGCTCGTCGACGAGGATGTTGGCCGGCTTGAGGTCCAGGTGCACGACGCCACGCTGGTGGGCGTGCTGGAGGGCCTCGCACAGGTCGGCCAGGATCCGGACGCGATCGCGCGTCGAGAGCTCCTGCGACTCGGCGAACTCGTTGAGGGGCCGCCCCTCGACCAGCTCCATCGCGATGAAGGGGCGGTCCTCGCTCGCCCCATCGGCATCGACGACCGGGGCTCGCCCGGCCTCGATGATCGGCGCGATGCCCGGGTGGCGGAGGCGGCCGAGCATCTCGGCCTCGCGCTCCAGGCGCTCGTCCGATGAGCGGCCGAACAGCTCGGGCTTGATGAGCTTGATGGCGACCTCGCGCCTCGGAGTTTCCTGGATGGCCCGGAGCACGACGCCCATGCCCCCGCGGCCGAGCTCGCCGACGATGCGGTAGCGGCCGACGCGTCGGATCGCGGCGCCGTCCTTGCCCGCGTTGGAGGCCTGCGCTTCCGCACGTGGCGGGCGCGCGTGCGGGGTCGGCTCCAGGAAGCCCCTCGACTCGTCGTCGCTGGCGAGCAGGCGATCGACGGCGGTCCGCAGCTCGTCGTCGCCGTTGCAGGCCCGGTCCAACGCGTCGTCGCGCTCCCCGCGCGGCAGGTCGCACATGGCCTGGAAGAGCTCGGTCACGCGTTCGTACTTGGTCGCGTCCATCAGGCGTGCCCTTCGCCTCCAGCAAGCCGGTCGCGCAGCCAGGCCCGTGCCGTCCGCCAGTCGAGCTCGACCGTGCGGGGCGACACGCCCAGCACGGCGGCGGCCTCGTCGACGGTCAGCCCGGCGAAGAACCGCAGCTCGACGATGCGGGCCTGCCGCTGGCTCAGGTGTGCCAGCTCCTCCAGCGCTGCATCGAGTGCCAGCATTTCCACCGGCTCGCCGGCCCCGGGGGTGCCCGAGCCCGAGAGATCGAGCCCGGTGAGCGTCACCCGCTGCCAGTCGCCGCCGCGCTTCTGGGCCTGCCGCTCGCGGGCGTGCTGGACGGCCGCCTGGCGCATGGCGTTGGCCGCGGCGCCGAAGAAGTGGTTGCGGCCCTCGAAGTCGGGCGTGGCGGCGCCGAAGAGCTTCTCGTAGGCCTCGTGCACCAGCGCGGTGGCGTGCAGCGAGTGGGCGTTCGAGCCGCGCAATTGCCGGCCCGCCATGGCGCGGAGCCGGTCGTACACCCGCCCCACGAGCTCCTCGCGGGCCAGGTCATCGCCCGAGCCGACGCGTTCGAGGAGCTGGGTGAGGTCTTCGTCCATGGTGCACGGCCGCGACGGGGCGGTGAGCGGCGGATCCGAAAAAACTCGCGAACGTCTTGCGCCCTCCCGCGGCGGTTTGCATATCTCGGGCCAGACCCGTGCCGGCCGTCGCGTGACGACCGGGCCACGGGGCACGCCGCCGGAGGGAGGCGGCGTGCGACCCAGGAGCCGGCCCCGCGGCGCACCGCCGGGGGCCACCACCAGCACGAGAGGATACGCCATGACTCGCACGAACCGTTCTCGCTTCGTCGTCTCCATCGCCGGAACCACCATCGCCGCGCTCTCGGCCGCGGCCCTGGCGGACGACCCGCAGGTCTTCAGCGACTGGGGCGCCCAGGCCGACGACATCGCCGACACCGTCGACGCCTACCGCGACGCCCTGGGCGACCTGAACCGCCCCGAGCCGGGCAGCGTGGGCAGCGGCCGCCGCCAGATCGACTGGGACGCCGCCCCCGACGCCGTCAGCGCCCCCAACGACTTCCCGGGCGACTTCTTCAACTTCCCGGCCTTCCCGCGTGCCCGCGGCGTGGTCTTCACGACCGACGGCACCGGCTTCCAGCTTTCTGCGACCGACGCCAGCGGCGTGGGCATCGAGTTCAGCAACATCGACGCCAGCTACGACGGCCTGTTCAGCACCTTCAGCCCCGAGCGCCTGTTCACGCCCATCGGCGACAACGTGCTGGACGTGCACTTCCGCATCCCCGGCGAGGACCGCCCCGCCGCCAGCACCGGCTTCGGCGCCGTCTTCAGCGACGTCGACACCGCCCGCCAGACCAGCCTGACCTTCTACGGCCTCGACGACGAGGTGCTGGGCACCTACTACGTGCCGTCGGCCTCGATCGACAACGAGTCGCTCTCGTTCCTGGGCGTGAAGTACGACGAGGCCATCGTGACCCGCGTGCGCATCGTCTCGGGCGACACGGCCCTGGAGGAGGGCGTGACCGAGGCGTGGCCCGCGAACGATCTCGTCGTCATGGACGACTTCATCTTCGGCGAGCCGGTGTTCCTGCCGTGCTTCGCCGACCAGGACCGGGACGGCTCGCTGACGATCTTCGACTTCCTGGCCTTCCAGAACAACTTCGACGCGGGCGACCTGGCGGCCGACTGCGACGGCAACGGCCTGCTGGAGCTGTGGGACTTCCTCTGCTTCCAGAACGCGTTCGGCGCCGGCTGCCCGTAAGGCATCCCGCCGCAACGCCCCAGCGCTGACCCCCAGGGAAGCACCCCCGCCCCGGCGGGGGTGCTCGCTGCGCGCCGGGCTTCGCACGGGTCGGAGGGCGAGTTTTCGGGCGTCGTTCTCGAAAGTGGTTCGTGGGGCTTCGCCGGTTGGCGGCGGGGCTCGGTCGGCCGTTGGCGGAGCGTCGGGAGCGAGTCTTGCAGCCTCATAGACAGTTTCCGAGGCCGCGAAGACTCCTGAACGGCCTTCAAGAACGATTTCCGAGGCTTCGGAAACGCCTGAACAGCCTCCGGGAATCATTTCCGAGGCCTCGGAAACTGTTGAACGGCCTTCGGAAATGATTTCCAAGGCTTCGGAAACGATCTTTGAGCCTTCGGAAATGATTTCCGAGGCCTCGGAAACGATTTCCAAAGCCTCAAAAACTCTTGACGCTCGACCCAAAATCTTTCTGAGGGGCGCCAGGGCGGTTTTTCTATGGGACGAGGGGGATGGCCCGGGGGTGCGGGGTTACGGGACGCGAGCGGGATCGAGCCGCGCGGCTACACGAAGTCGCTTGGTTCGCGGACCTCGATGTCGCAGCCTTCCAGCGACACCGCTCCGCGGAACACGACCTCGACGACCTTGCCGGGTGTGCCGTCGAAGTCCTCGGCAAGCCGGAACGTGTCGGGCCCGCGCGGGCCGGGGACGCCCTTGCCGTTAACCGCCTTGTGCCTTGGCGAGCCCGAGTTGCACGCGCTGAATCGCGGCTCAGGATTGGCCGCGAACACCTGCGCGGTGGGCAGCACAAGCACGACGCAGTCGTCCTTCGAGTAGCGGCCAAAATGGTTGAGCCCCTGCTGGATGGGCTTATCGCCGCCGGGCCAGAAGAAGACGTGCTCGTTGAGGTGCTGCACCAGATCGGCGAACGTCCACCCCTCGGCCAGCCCGCAGTTCTTTTCGTACAGCGGCGACTCATCGCGGACGTGGACGGCCTGGCCGTCGCACTCGACCACCACCGACCGGGCCCGCCGCGCACGGCTCAGGTGCGGTGTGCCGGCCGCCGCGAAGATGTCGACGGCCGGCCGCAGCCGCCGGGTCCGCTGGATGTGCTCAAGGTTGGACCGTGCGGTGATGTGGAAGAGGGTGGGGCGGAGGCGGGTGAGGGTAGCGAAGGTATAGCTACCACTTAATGTCGCTACGGAACCAAGCCCGACCATATGTGCTGCCGAGCGGATACTCCACAGGCGAAGAGCCCGCCAAGCGTCGCTGAATGAACTTGAGCCTTTCGCGAGAGTTTGGATGCTCCTGTACAAGCATGGACAAGGCAAACATCAGGCCATCAAAGCCACCGTCTTCGACCGCGGCTCTTACATAGTCCTGCGCAGCGCGCCATCCGTACTCAAAGAATCGCCTTGTGTTTTCTTCATCCAAGTATGAAAGGGTATCCAGATACGACTCGAATTCGGAAGGCACAGTCACGCTCGTTCCCTCACGCACCGGCAGTGGCTTCCCTTGCATGATGTGCTCAAAGTAATTCGAATATGCGACCAGATAAGCCCGCTTCTCCTCTTCCGTGTTCTCTGCAATAGACTCATTCGCAGAGTCCACCAGGAAGATCGCAAGATCGTAGATCTTTAGCATGACAGAAGCCACACTGACCGTCTTGGAGAATACACCAGTAAGCGTCGATGCCGATTCGGTCGACTTGCCAATTAGACCACTGATCGAATTAACCCGTGCAGCAAAGTCCGTGTACGCCGTGCCGGCGTCCGCGAGCGACGACAACAGCGAGTTATGCACAGTCTTCATCTGACTCACATGCAGCACCATAGCTTCCTGCCACTTATCCTGCGCGTAGGTTCGACTCACATCCTCAAGAATGCTCTGCACGGCCGGGCGCTCGATCGCCGAACCAAACTCTTCGATCACTGACAGGGTTGCCACCCACAAATCTGGATAGGCCGTCATCTGCATGGGCGAGTCTGGCAGCCAGATCCGCTCCATCAATAGGCGAGCCTCGTATATCTCGGGAGCTCCCTTGCTTGAATCTCGTGCGACATCATCGATTGCAGATGCCAAGTCTCGCGCCTTTGTCGAACTGAAAGTAGCCCAAGAGCTAAATGCAGAAATTGCCGCCAAGACTATCGGATTCGTGTACTCTGCCACAAACGCTTCTGATTCCGTGGTTGTAGGCGCAGCGTATACCCCCTCTTTCTTGTAGAGATAGTCCACAGAGTCGTAAAGCCATGGTCGCCCGGAACCCACAATTTCCACAGCTGGGAACTCTACTTCAACCTCATCACCTGGTGTTGCGCTACCTCCACCTGCATCTGATCCGCCGGAAGACACTGTCTCACCATTTGCGCCGCCGCTTCCCCCTGTACCAGTATCCCTGATGCTGCTACCCACGGCATCCGCCTTGGCAGCGTCGAGCGTCGACACCGGATTGGTCGACCGTGGCTCGGGATTTTCGCCGATTCCGTCGAGCGCGTTCAGCGTTCCACCTTTCTCAGTCGGCGTTGATGGCACTGCGGCTCGGGCGTTGTCCATGGCTTGCCCCGTCAAACCAGCCACCTGCTCACCGAACTTGACGGCTGCATCCAGTGCATTCGCCGCAGCCTCGCCAGATAGCTGGCCCGCGGTCGTCGCAGCGGTCGTCGCCATCTGTGACAGATTCTCCAGAATTCCTGCAAACGTTCCGCTGGCTGACATATCGCGGAACATGCTGCCATTCTGGATCGCCGAGAGTGCATCCGAAAGACCGGTTGGCATCGCGTACTGGGTCGGCGGCGTTGCCGAGAGCGTGCTGTCCGCCACCGTGGGGTCGAGCCCCGCCGCGACCTCGGCGGCTCGCTGCTGGTTCAGGTCGATGGCCAGGATCTGTGGGGCCGAATTCGGTATCGGCGAGTCCTGCCAGTTGTAGAACCGCCTCGTGTCGATGTACTCCGCGGAGTTCGAGCGACCGAGGATCGCCTCTGCAAATACGCCGGCCGAGGGCAGGAAGACGCTCTCGTTAAGCGGCGACTCCCGCATCTGGGCCTCATACGCCTTGATGTCGTCGCAGTAACCATCTACGTCATCCCCGAGCGAAACGGCGCGATGCCCAAGGAAGTCTTTCTCGATTTCCAGGATGTACTCGTGTTCCTTGGCTGGCAGATCGAAGTCATCGGGCAGCGGTGCCCGAGCCAGCGTCCTCAGTGGCGCATCAGTCTGATCCCGGATGGACCCCAGAGCCCCGATTCCCTCGCTGGCAAACTCGATCGAAATGCGATCGCTGTCTGGTTGCTGGGTGAAGCCCTTGATGGGCAGATCGTACTGCTGTTTCATCGAACCGAAACGGCGAGTCACGCTGATTGCGCCACGAACGGGGAAGTTGCCGTCCTGATCCCGCGTGTCGTCGATGTCGAGTTCGACTTCCATCGAGGAGCTTCGATCCCGAACCGCTGTCTTCGCGAGGAATCCCTGGAGTGCCAACTTGCCCGCACCCCGGCGGCCAGTTGCGACCTGTCTCCCGTCTCCACGGCTCTCCGTGAGCGTACGACCACTTTGCTTCTCGACAACCCGCGTGCGATACTCAAAAAGCTCGTCGACGCGGCCCGGGCGATCACCGCCATCACCGCACTTGAGCGGGAAAATCATGAGGTTGTCGACGATGCCCAGCGGCGCTGGATCGATTAGATCGACGAGGGGCATTCCGGCTGCAGCACCCTTGACTTCGAGCTGCTCGATGAGGTCAATGACCTGCTCCTTCTCGAGTCGACTAAGTAAGTAGCGGCTCAGGCCATATCGATGCAAGTGAAAGAAGGCCTCAATTTCAGCAATGGTTTCAGAACTATTGATGTCTGAGATAGTTGCAAGGTAGTCCTCAATGGCCTCGCTGACGTCAAGAATCTCGTGTTCTACACCGCTGTGAAGCTGTTGGAATGTATAGCTCGCTTCTATCGTCTGGAATACCGTCTCAGCATTGCCATGCTCGTCAACGAGCTGAAACTCAACGTCGATTGAGAAATCAATCCGATCGGATGGATTCAGAAGGCTGTACTGCCCAGACTCAATATAATCTGTGAGATTAGACTTATTATGACCAGGATGCAGTTCGTTAAACTCCATATTGGTCTTAAATGGATCGGTATTCTTTATCGTACTCGAGATAAGGTCTTTCAACGCTCCCTGCACCGCCTCTTTGAATGCCGAAGCATCAAAATACAGCCGCAGATTCTCGGCCGTTGATGCGCCGGCTCCAGAACCGATGCTGCCCTCCGTCATTGACTGCTCTCTGAGCAATTTGTAGCTCAAGTATGTACTGTTTCCCTTAAAACTTAAGTCAACGCCCGAACCCAATTCACTATTGCTGATTCTAAGCTTGATATCAGGGTCGGCCACAGTCATCTTAATTTTAAACTGGTCTGAGAAGAGCGCACGTCGAACGATTGTCGCCGACTGAACATATACTGATCCGCTGCTGTCAAAGGCACCATTGTCCGGACTGAAGTCACTAACTACCTGGTTCCATTTTTTCGCTTGAGCGGGCATTAGTTCCTTGAGTGACGCATAGAACACAGGCCAGTACTTCTGAATGGACACCATGTCGAAGTCGAAGGGCTTAAAAGGCAGGTACAGCACAGGCATCAACGACTCGACCCTCGTTGACGTGCGGTACTTATGCAGCACTTCATAGTACTGGATGGTCAGGGCGTGCATGTGATTGTAGTTGGTGACGTTCCGGGTCGTCGAGGACTGCCCGCCCAACTGGGAATCATCGATGACAACCGTGGACATGAGTGAACGCACGTTCGAGGCGTTCTGAACTGTCATATCAGAAATGTTCTGCTGCGTTTGCGCAAGGATCTGCCGTGTGCCAGAAGATTCTGTCTGGATCGTCCCTTGGACCTTTCCACCCCCGTGGACAAAGCTCGCCCCCAGAGCGCCGGCCGCCGCCGACGTCGAGGCCCCACCCCCACTCCCGCCGACGCCCGCTGGCAGCCCGAGCAGTGACGTGAGATCGAGTCCTCCCGACAGACCGGCCGCTGCAGAACTTCCGGATCCCCCGCCGGCCCCAGTGGTTAAGCCGAAGCCAGTAGTCTTCGTCGACGCATCAACTTCCGTCCCGCCGTACTGGTGTTCCTGAGCCGTGGCCTGCACAACCTCGTTCACAGCACGATTTTGGAAGAACTCGTTGGTGAGCACTTCGCTTGCGGTCGTGTCCTCACTCCGGGCGCTCTGCTGTCGCGAGTACCAATCCAGTTGGGCAATGTTGCGTGACTCACCGGGAGCAAGCCCGAGGCTGTGTATGATCTCGCCAAGATGTGTGCCCGCGCTGACCCAACGCTGCTTTAGGAGAGCGAGATACCCCAGGTAGAACTTGAACGGAGTCCGATACAGCATCGAGCTGAGTGATTCATCCGAGATGGGATCGCCCGGATACCAGCCTGCTCCGAGACGATAGTCGGGGAACTCGAATTCGCGTTCTCTGATGTAGTTGCTAAAACGAAAAGCGCCGTACGTGCTTCCCAGCACTTCAGGCAGGAGCGTGCGCGGGGCCGAGGGCCGCTCCTGAAACTTGTCCAACGCCTGATCGAGCATACGACGTCGGGCTTCAAGATACAGGTCAAACGTGGCGAGATCGCGGAGTGATTGAACGTCAAAGGTGTCCGCGAGTCGTGTCGCAGCCGCGTCGTTGAGTGTCTTCAGGAAGGATGCAGGCTGCTCGGTAAGCGCAGCCTCTTGTTCTTCGTCGAGCGACGAATCAAAGTACAGGTTGAGATCGAGATCGCGGATGGTGCCGTTGTCGAAGAAGCCGACCAACAACTCAGCGTGCCGACAAGGCGCATACTCGGCCAGGTCGCGGACCGACACGATGCCGAGGCGTTCGAGTTCCCGCAACTGCTGCGTCGAAGCGATCTCGGACAGTGATGCCACAGACTGAAAGCTCTTCACTTGACACCCCCTCAAGATCTAAGAGGCTAGGCCTCGGCTCTCGACCGATGCCACCGCACCGCCTCCCCATCCGGCTCGAACCGCTCGGGCATCCGCAGTCGCCGTCCCGCCCAGCCCGCCAGGTGCTCGGCCAGCATGCCCCCCGCCTCCGGATCGCGGAGCGAGGGGCCCAGGACCACGGCCAGATCATCATCGAGCGTGATGAGACCGCGATCGAAGGCCTTGTCGGCTAAGGCGTTGAGGCACAGGCCGTTGCGCGGGTCGGCGCGTCTCGATTCGTCGGCCGCCCAAGGGATGATGTGGCTGGCCACGAGCAGCGCGGGGTGGGCCAGGCCCGTCAGAGCGCAGCGGTGGCCGTAGCCGCTCAGGACGGTGCGGCGGAAGAAGGCCTGATGGAGCCTCACGCTGCGCATGGCGGTCGCTTCGGTGGGGCCAGATGGGGTCTCGTGTTCATCGAGGTAGTCCGAAGGCATGCCAACGGATTCCCAGGCGTTCTCCGCCTCGAGCGCCACCGCAGCGCTATCGGTGGTGAAACGTGCCCATATGGCCTCTTCGACTGTCGAGCGATTCTGCAGGCCGGTGACGCCGCGCGCGCGGTGGGCCGGGTCGAGGCTCGCAAAGTTGCATGCCTTCATCGCGATGGCCGAGGGCGTCCGCCCCAGCTTCGCGGCCAACTCGATGATGTCGGTGTTGTGCTGGTGCAGCTTGCCGAAGGGCGTGGAGCAGTAGAGCCGGAAGGCCGCAAGAGTCTCGGTCTCGGTCCAGTTGGCCCCGGCTGGCATGGCGGAGCGTAGCGAGACGTTTGATTCGCGGCAGCGAAGCCAAGACCCCCTCAGTCTCGGAAGTCCTCGACAGCTCCCCCGCTGGGAGCGGGGGAGCGAGTGAAGAGGCCCCCCGCCTCACGGCGGGGGCTCGTCAGACCCCGCAACGCGGAACTCTCGGACCCTCACCCCGGCCCTCTCCCGCGAGCGGGAGAGGGAGGCAAAGCCGCCCTAGCACCCCCTCGGGGCCTTTCGGCCCCGGCGCACCTTCCCCAGCCCGCACGACCCCACCCCCGCCACAGAAAATCACGAGCGAGGCCCTCAAGCGGCTCCCTTCCTATTCCGATGCCGGTTTTTGCCGGGCGGCGTGGTCGCCCGCGAGTGCAGGAACACGGCCTTCGGCCGAAGGCCCACACGGGAGGCGGCGTCATGCCCCGAACACCTCAAAGCGATACGCAATTCGTCACCTGGGCCAGCGACCACGTGGCCGTCTGGGCCGGAAACGGCACGCCCCCTGACATCGGCCTGACCACCGAACAGGTCGCAGCCGCGCAGTTACTGGTCGACGATGCCGAGGAGAAGCTCGACGCCCAGCGTGCGGCCCGCGACGCCGCAAAGGCCGCCACCGCCGAGAAGGACACCAGCGTCGACGCCCTGCGCGCCTCCATCGGCGGGCTCATCGGCATCATCGATGGCTACGCCAAGAACACCGCGGACCCGGACGTCTACGCCCGGGCCCAGATCGATGCGCCCAGGCCCGCCGCCCCGCGCACCGATGCGCCCACCCCCACCGACGTGCAGGCCTCGCTCCTCAACGACGGCACCGTCGAGTTCCGCTTCCGCGTGGCCAGCGGCGGCGGCGCCGTGTACCTGGTGCAGCGGCAGACCGTCTCGGCGACCGGCGAAGAGGGCCAGTTCGAGAACGTCGGCCAGGCCGACGACCTCAAGCGCTACTTCGACGCCAGCGTGCCAACCGGCGTCCGCTCGGTCTCCTACCGCGCCCGGACGCGCCTGACCAACGGCGAGCTGAGCGACTGGTCCGAGACGGCGACCGTCCGCTTCGGCACCGCCGGCGGCACGGGCTCAGCAACCAGCACGGGACCGGCGACGGGCGACTCAAAGGCCGCCTGAGCCGGCGACCGACAATGACGACACTCGCACGCGGGCCCGACGGGGCCCGCTTTCTGTTGGGCTCGGTGCACGCGGCCGCCGGCGTGGAGGGCCCAGCCTACAGCGGCTCGATCACGTAGCACATCTCGTTGTAATCCACGTCGCCCGCCGGCGCGCCCAGGCGTCGGAGCATGTTGAGCACCTGGGCCCGGTGGTGCACCTCGTGCAGCACGAGCTGGGTGAAGACGTCCGACGCCGTCGCGGTGACGCGGCGGGGCTCGTCTTCCCAGCGGACCTCGTAGCGGATGTCGGCCTGCCAGTCCTGGACGGCCTCGAGCGCCGCTCGCGTCCTGGCTGCCTGCTCCATCCAGGTCGCCTCGATCACCGGCAGCGCGGGCGGCTCTTCCTCGTTGATGGGCCAGCCTTCGAGCGAGTCCAACTCGGCGCCCGTCAAACGCCGCACGTAGTACCACTCGGCCCCGACCACGTGCGCGAGCGTGCGCTGCAACGAGCCCGGGCCGATGTCGAACTCCTTGGCGTGGTCACGCGGCGTGAGCGTGCGCGTCTTGTCGAAGATCTTCGCGCGGGCGGACCGCAGGTAGTCGTAGGTCTTCAGGGCGTGGGCGTTGGTCGGGTGCATCGATCATCGTAGAAAGCTCGGCCGCTCGCCCCGCCGGCGCGGCGTGCTGGCAATCGTGAAGCCCGCTTCATGCACGTTTCGGACGCTCGCATGCCGGAAGAGACGAGGGCAACCCGCATGGCCCGCGGGCCACCGCCATCGCGGATGTTGGTTGCCCCGCACGTTTCACGATGAGCCCGACGCCGAAGCTCGTGCCGGTGCAAGCGTTCGCCGATGTTCGTCCGGGCCTCGTGATCCGGGCGATGAGCCATGTCCGAGCGAGCACCACAAAGGAGTTGACCATGTCCGACGCACCCAGCAGCCAGCACACCACCACGTGGCCCGACCTTGCCATCGGCCTGTACGACCGTCTTACCGGCCGGGGCGCCGAGATCACCTACGAGTTCGAGAAGCTCAACGTGCACGTGCCCAGCGGCACGGGCGACCGCGCGGCCCACGCCGCGTGGACGCTCGACGGCACGGTCCGCGTCCGGACGCGCGACAACGCCAACGGGGGGGCCGCCCCAAACTCGTGATGGCGGGCCGGCTCGACGCGAGGGTCCGACGCGGCGAGAAGTCGTCGCGCCTCACCATCCGCTTCGAGGACGGCGCCGCCCACGTCACCAGCGACGACGTGGTCACGCCCGCGTTGCAACTCTGGCGGGCGCGGCGGGCACTCAAGCGTGCCGGTGCCAGGCCGGTGGGCCTGCCCGTCACGCTCAAGCTGGGCTCGCTGCCACGCCTGAAGGCAACGTTGTAGCATCTCGCGGGGTACTGCCACATGGATCCAACGACTCCGTCTGACACCACGATCACCGCGAGTCGGTCCGGGCCGCCGCGTGTCTTGTTGACGGGCGGCACGGGCTACATCGGTGGCCGGCTCGCCCCACGACTGCTCGAGGCAGGGTTCCGCGTGCGGTGCCTCGTTCGCGAGCCCCGCAAGCTCGAGGACCGACGCTGGGCTCGCCACGAGGACTGCGAGGTCGTGCAGGGCGACATCGAGGACACCGAAGCGCTCGCCGAGCAGATGCGTGGCTGCCGCTTCGCGTACTACCTCGTGCACTCGATGATCTCGGCGGGAGGGGAGTACGCCGAGCACGACCGAAGGCTTGCACAGTCGTTCGCGGCCGCCGCCGAGCAAGCTGGCGTCGAGCGCATCGTCTACCTCGGCGGGCTCGGCGAGATGGGCGAAGACCTCAGCGACCACCTGCGCTCTCGCCGCGAGGTCGAGCGCGTGCTCGCGGCCGGGGCCGTGCCCGTCACCGTGCTGCGGGCGGCGATGATCATCGGCTCGGGCTCGGCGTCGTTCGAGATCCTGCGATACCTCGTCGAGCGTCTGCCCGTCATGGTCACGCCCAAGTGGGTGAGCACCAAGTGCCAGCCGGTGGCGATCTCCGACATCCTCCATTGGCTCGTTCGCTGCCTGCGAGAGCCCACAACGGCGGGTAAGACCTACGAGGTCGGCGGCGACGGCGTGCGGACGTACAACCAGCTCATGCGCACGATGGCCAAGGAACTGGGCCTGCCGCGTCGGCTGGTCATCCCCGTGCCCGTGCTCACGCCCGAGCTCAGCAGCCGCTGGATCGGCCTGGTGACGCCCGTCAGCGCCCGCATCGGCCGACCACTCGCCGAGGGTTTACGCAACCCCGTCGTCGTGCGTGAGAACGACGTCCGCGAGGCCATGCCCCACAACCCGCGCACGCCCGAGCAGGCCATCCACATGGCCCTGAAGCGAACGAGCCTGGCCGAGGTCGAGACGTCGTGGTCGTCGGCGGGCGTTGTCGAGGGCGATCCGGACTGGGCGGGCGGCCGCGTGTTCATCGATGCACGGCAGTGCGAGATCGACGCACCGCCCGAGGCGGTCTTCCAGGCCGTCTGCCGCGTGGGCGGAGGACACGGCTGGTACGCGGCCGACGTCCTCTGGCGCATTCGCGGATGGATGGACAAGATCGTGGGCGGCCCGGGCCTGCGTCGCGGCCGCCGCCACCCGCAAGAGGTCGCCTACGGCGAAGCGCTCGACTTCTGGCGTGTCATCGCGGTCGACAGCCCCAGGCGTCTGCATCTGCTCGCCGAAATGAAGCTTCCGGGCCAGGCGGCGCTGGAGTTCTGCATCGATCCGAACGCAACAGGAGATCGCAGCACGCTCCACATGACCGCTCGCTTCAAGCCCAAGGGCCTCTTGGGCCTCGCGTATTGGTACTCGGTGCTGCCGCTCCACCACTTCGTCTTCAACGGCATGCTCAATGGCATGAAGCGAACGAGCGAGCAGATCGCCGAGACGCCGGCCGAGCCGGCGCCGACTTAATTGCCTTCGATCGCTCGTGCCGCAGCGCGGGCTCGGCCCCGAAGCTCGGTCATGCGATCGACCTCGTAGTACAAGTAGATGCCGAGCACCTCGCGATCCGGGCCGACGAGGATCAGGTGCGACGGGTGGCTTACGTTGTTCATGGTGCCGCCATCGGGAAGCGTGATCTGGCGGGTCGTGTCCTCGCCAACGAAGAAGTTCAAGCTGTCGCGGACGATCGAACGGACGTCCTCGAACGGTCCGGTCAGCAGGTTCCATCGATCGAAGTCCATGCCGTTGCGGTCGCCGTAGGCCTTCAGGACCTCGGGCGTGTCGTTGGCAGGGTCGACGCTGATGCTCAGGAACCGCACGCCGCTGCCCTCGAGCGCGGCCTGGTGCTGCAGCATCTGCCCCGTCATGCCCGGGCACGCAAACGGGCAGTTCGTGAAGATGAACGCGAGGATGGTGATCTCGCCCTCAAGGATGGACTGATCGACGAGCTGACCGTCCTGGTTGGTGAGCTCGAACTCGGGGATCGAGTAGCCCACGAGCATCTCGTCGGGCTGCAACGGGTCGCTCGCGACGTCCTTCATCTCCGCGTCGGTCACCGCGCGTGGCTGCATCATGATGAGCGTGCCGACCAGGCCGAGGAAGATGAGCGCCACCACGACGATGGCCATGAACAACCGCTTCTGGGACATATCAATCTCCAACGCTCGAAGCTTCGCGGGGCCCACCGCGCCCCGCGACGACCATGACCAGCAAGACCAGTGCGACGCCCGTGGCCGCGAACACCCCCGAAAGCAGCAACGCGAGCGTATCCACCCGGCCGTCGAGCCCGGCGGCTACGGCGCGCTGGCACCAGCCGAGCGGGTTGGCAATCGCCAAAGCCCGCAACCATCCGCTCGCGCCCTCGACCGGGAAGATCGCCCCGCTCAGCAGCCACATCGGCATGAACACCAGGTTCATCACGCCGTGGAAGCCCGAAGCCGAATCGATCTTCCACGCAGCCGCGAGGCCCAGGCCGGTGATGCCCAGCGAGAGGCACGCCAGCGCGACGAACGCTGACAGCACGCCGCCCGCCGTCACGGTCGCGCCGACGAGCGGCGACAACGCGAGCAGAATAATCGCCTGTGCAACGCCAAGGGCGCCGCCTCCAAGCAGCTTCCCCACCGCCATCGACCACCGCGGCGCGGGGCTGACCAGCACGGCCTGTAGGAATCCCTCGTGGCGGTCTTCGATGAGCGAGATCGACGCGAAGATGGCGTTGAACAGCACGACCAGCGAGGCCATTCCCGGCAGCAGGTAGAGCGTGAGAGAGCCCGCGTCGCTGCCCAGCGTGTCGGGCCGGATGCTGTTGGAAAAGCCGCTGGCGATGAACAACCACATCATGGCCGGCGTCGCGATCGCAACCACGATGCGCAGCGGCTGTCGCCCGAGCCGCCGCACCTCACGCATTGCCAGCGCGCCCGACGCCCGCACGCCGCTCACGCTGCGGCCTCGCCCTGCAGTGGCGCTCGAGCCAGGTGCAGGTAGGCGTCGGCCAGCGTGGGCCGACGGACCGAGAACGGCACGCCGGCCTCGGCCAGCAACGTCGTCCATGCCGAGAGCTGTGCCTCGTCTTGCGGACGGGCGATCGCCGAGCCATCGGCCTGGGACTCGCAGGGAATCTGATTCCCGACTTCGACCCCCGCGGGCACGGCGATCAACAGGTCGCCCAGCCGCTGGACGAGCTCACCTGGCGATCCCTCGGCCGCCACAGCGCCGTTGCTCAGCATCACCACGTGCTCGAACCGTTCGGCATCGGTCATCAGATGCGTCGACATCACGACCGCAATGCCCGGGTGGTTCTGTCGCAGCACATCGATGGCTCCGAGCAGTGCCGCACGAGCCGGCAGGTCGAGACCGACCGTTGGCTCGTCGAGCAGCAGCAGGTCGGGCTCGGCCAGGATGGCGCGCACGAATTCGACCCGCCTTGCCAGACCGCCCGAGAGCGTCTTGACTCGATCGTCGAGCCGGTCATCGATCGCCTGCTCGCCGCACAGACGCTCGATCGTGTCGTGCGCCTCGGGCATCCCAAAGAGCGAGGCCTGCAGGCGCAGGTTCTCGCGGACCGTCAGCAGCGGGTCGAGGGCCGGGTGCTGGAACACGACGCCCAGCCGGAGGCCGTCGCGTCTGCGCAGGGCGCCGGCGGTGAGCGGCTGCAGCCCTGCGATTGCCTTGATGAGCGTCGACTTGCCCGAGCCATTGGGGCCCAGCAGCGCGACGTAACTGCCAGGCTTGATGGCGAGGTCCACGCCATCAAGCGCCCGTGTCGCCTCGCGCCGTCGTACGCGATGCTCCACCACGCCGCCTTCGACTCGTACGAGCCAATCGCCGCCGGCTACCACCCCAGCGCGGCCCCCAGGCCCGCATCAGCCACCCACGCGGCAAGCAGCACAGGCAGGTAGATCACCGAGCCGATAAGCACGCGGCGTGCGTCGGCCCGGGTGCGCGATCGCGCGACGCGGATCGTGAGGGCCAGGAACCACACGCCCGCGATGACGCCGACCGGAACGGCGATGTAGCCCGGCGTCACGTCCATCACGAGCGGCGGCAACACCGTCACCGGCAACAGGATGGCCGCCCACAGCACCATCATCGCCCACGTCCAGCGGCCACTCGCGTCGACGACGGGTAGCACGCGGTATCCACCCGCGGCGTAGTCGTCTCTATACATCCACGCGATCGACAGGAAGTGCGGGATCTGCCAGACGAACATGATCGTGAACAGCGCCCACGGGCCGAACTCGGCCAGCGATGCCCACGTGCCGCCCGCGCACGCCCAGCCGATGACCGGCGGCAAGGCCCCGGGCACCGCGCCGATCCACGTGCTGCTCCACAGGCCCGGCTTGCTCGGGGTGTACAGGAACAGGTAGCTCAGCACCGTACCGGCGATGAGCACCGCCGCCGGTAAACCGGCCAGGCCCCAGGCGAGCACGACCCCGAGGGCGCACAACTCGATGCCGAAGAACAGCACCGAGTTCGGCGTCGCTCGCTGCGTCGGTAGCGGCCGCGAACGGGTACGCGGCATCCGAGCGTCGCGCGATCGCTCCATCCACTGGTTCAGGGTGTTGGCACCCGCCGCGGCGAGGCCCGCCCCGAAGATTGCCGCGATGAACCCGGTAATGAGTTCAAGAGTCGCCGGCCGGTAGGCGAGGGCGCCGAGCCCGAACCCCAGTGCGCTCGTGATGGTGACCAGCCGCGTGATCCGAGGCTTGGTCGTCTCGTAGAGCGCAGCCATACTGAGTCCGCGCGCGGCCGCCGGTGAGACGGTAAGCGATGCGGCGTGTGGCTCAATGCGGGTCATTGGCAGCGAGGACTCCGGTCGTGACTCGGGCAAACCTTCTGCGGTACCGGAATCTTTGCGGTCTGGCCGCAAATTTTCTACTTTTTCAGGGGTTGCCGCATGGTTCACCATGCGGGTACCGAGAGTTCGATCCAAACCGGAAAGTGATCGCTCGGGAAGGTCCCGGAACCACGCCATCCCGACGGGGGCCGGGTCCAAATGCCCGTCCGGACGACCTGCATGTCCCTGCTGGGAAGCACGTAGTCCACCCGCAATCCGAAGCTGGACGTATCAGTCGGCTCGAGGCCCTCGACGGTTTCCTGATGACTCGGTGCATCCAACCGCTGGAGGCGAGGGTGTTTCAGGAGCCGGTTGATGGCCTTGTCCACGTCGTTGCCCTTCTCGGGGTCGGCGTTCAGGTCGCCCAGGATCACGAATAGCTCGCCACGCTGCAAGCCACCGCTCACGCCCCCGTCGTCGGCGATCCAGCCGCGATCGTCGAGGTAGTCGTCCCAGAACCTGATCTCGTCGTGGTTCCGCGCCATGTTGCGGCTCTCCGGACCATCGAAGGCCGGTGGCGTCGGGTGGCTGCACAGCAAGTGGACGACGGTGTCGTTGGGCAGCCGCACCGGCACGTCCCAGTGACTTTTAGAGCTGAGACGCATCGCCTCCCACTCAGCATCGTCGTACCAGGGCTCGCCGTCGGGCCCGATCGGCCGACGGGCGTCGGGCATCGCGCTCCAGGGCAGCAGCCGGAACGAGCGGATCTGGTCGTCGAGCACGTCGAGGCGGTGGTCGACGAGTAGGGCCATGGCGTACTGGCCCGGGTAAGTTCCAAAACCCCAGCTGTCGTTCCCGAAGCTCCGGCCGGCCTCGGTCTGCGGAGGCGCCTCTCCGAGCTCGTTCGAGCGTACGGGGCGCGGATACGCGGTCACGGCCTCATCGCTGTTGTCCAAGTCGAATCCGCTGGGCCGACCGGTGTTCGACGGCAGCATGACCGCCCGGTAGCGCAGGGGCTCGAGGCCCTCGCCCTGGCTGACCTCGAGGTAGTGCTCCACGAATCGGCGGGCATTGGAGCCTTCGGGCTCGTCGAGCGGGACCCCCGGCACGCCGTGCCAGTCGTAGGCGATCTCGTTGATCAGCACTACCGTCGGCCGCAGCCGCTGGAGCACCTCGGCCAGCGCTCTGACGCGGGGCTGATCGTTGATCATCAGGTCGCTGGTCGAGACGTCTTCGATGTTGAAGGTGGCCACGCGGATCTCGACGGGCTCGGCCTCCTCGGCGAGGGCCAGACAGGCCAGCGCAGCCACGATCGAGATGAGGAGGAGGAGACGATCCATGGTGGCCAAGGGTAGAGCCGGGCGTCCCCGGCGTCGGCCCGGGTGCTACCATCCCGCTCGCGAAGCGGCAGGACGGGAGCCGGCTGCGATGAGCCCGGAACGATCCGAACGATCGTCGGCGGCGAGGCGCAGGCAGGGGTTGCCGACGGGCGAAGGCCCGGACCGGTGATCCAGCTCTAAGAGCCAGCGTGCGAGCGGTCCGGGAGCGGCTTCGGCCTTCCCCTTCGCTCCGCATCGCCCCGTGCCACCGCCGCGTCGGGATGGTCCCGGCGTGTTGAAGGCATGGGTTCGTGCATCGAGCACGACTGGCAAGGAGATCCGCCGGCCGCGAGCGCACCGAGCAGCATTCACTGCCGAATCACTGCCCGATGGTGTAATGGTAGCACTTCAGTTTTTGGTACTGAAAGTCCAGGTTCGAATCCTGGTCGGGTAGTTTCCCGGTGCCTTCCTCGCCGCCGCTGCGATCTCCGCTTCCTGGGATCAGCGTGAGCGAAGCCGACGCACAACACCACGCAGGCCAGCCGTGCGCGATCATCCTCGCCGCAGGCAAGGGCACGCGCATGGGCAGCGACCTGCCCAAGGTGGTCCACCAGGTCGGTGGCCGCCCGATGGTTTCGATCGTGGCCGAGGCGTGCCACGCGGTTGGCTGCTCGCCGATCGTCGCGGTCGTGGGCCACGGGCGAGAGCACGTCGAGTCGGCGCTCCAGGGCGCGTCGGGTGATGTTCGATTTGCGCTCCAAGCCGAGCAACTCGGAACCGGGCATGCGGTCCTCGCGGCCGAGGGCGAGCTCTCGGGCGTGCCCCAGGATGCGGACGTGCTCGTGCTGTGCGGCGACGGCCCGCTGATCCGACGCGAGACCATCCGCACGCTGCTCGAGACGCACCGCGCCGCCAACGCGGCCGCGACGCTGGCGACCGCCGTCGTCGACGACCCTACCGGCTACGGCCGGATCGTCCGCGACGAAGAAGGCCGCTTCGCCCGAATCGTCGAGCAGAAGAACGCCTCCGACGACGAACTGGGCATCCGCGAGATCAACCCGAGCTACTACTGCTTCAAGCTCGGCCCGCTCATGGACGCGCTGCGGAACGTCGAGCGGAACCCGAAGACCGGCGAGTACTACCTGACCGACGTGCCCGCCCTGCTGCTGGCCGGCGGCGCGCGAGTCGAGGTGGTCGACGCCGTTCCTGCCGAAGACGTCTTGAGCATCAACACGCCAGTTCAGTTGGCCGAGGTCGATCGGATCTATCGCCAGCGGCACCAGGCCGCGGAAGGGACGCGTGCATGAAGATCGATCCCAACCAGCTCAAGGTCTTCAGCGGCCGCTACAGCAAGGACCTTGCCTCGCGGGTCTGCGCCCACCTCGACCTTCCGCTGGGCAAGGCGCGGACGATGGCCTTCCCCGACGACGAACTGCTCGTCAAGCTCGACGAGGATGTCCGCGGCCGCGACTGCTTCGTCATCCTGTCGACGTGCCACCCGGTCAACGACAACATGATGGAGTTGTTCATCTTCATCGACTGCCTGCGGCGGGCGTCGGCCAAGCGGATCACGCTCGTGATTCCATACTTCGGGTACGGCCGCCAGGACCGCAAGGACGAGGGCCGCGTGCCCATCACCGCCAAGCTGGTGGCAAACCTCATCACCGCCGCCGGGGCGGACCGGGTGCTGGCGATCGACCTGCACGCCGCGCAGATCCAGGGATTCTTCGACCTGCCGACCGATCACCTTTCGGCCACGCCGGTCTTCCTCGACTACTTCCGCGAGCATCGCGACCGCCTGGGCGACCTGTGCCTGGTGAGCCCGGACGTGGGCAACGTCAAGATGGCCGAGGCGATGCAGAACCTGCTCTCGGCCGACCTGGCGATCATCAACAAGAAGCGGATCAGCGGCAGCGAGGTGATCACCGACACGCTCATCGGCAACGTCAAGGGCAAGACGGTGCTGATGTTCGACGACATGATCTCGACCGCCGGCACCGTGTGCGAGGCGGCCCGGTTCGTCATGGACCAGGGCGCCAAGGACGTCTTGGTTGCCGCGACGCACCCCGTGCTGGTCGGGCCTGCTATCGACCGGCTGATCGAGAGCCCGATCAGCGAGGTCATCGTGACCAACACCATCCCGCTGAGCGATCGAGCCAAGCGGCTGGACGGCAAGCTCGTCGAGCTGTGCCTGGGCCCGCTGCTGGGCGACGCCATCCACAACATCCACCACGACCAATCCGTCAGTGCGCTGCTGCGCGACGCCGCCGGCGCCAAGCGATAACCAAGGAACGAAGGCGATGCGACGCATCGCACAGGAGAGCTTGCCATGCATGAAGACGCACCAACCCTGCCCGCCCGCAAGCGCGACCGATCGGGCTCGCGCTACTCGAAGCGACTGCGCGACCGCGGCGGCCTGCCGGCGGTCGTCTACGGCCACGGCCAGGATCCGCTCTCGGTCGAGTTCGACGCGCACGAGGCCAACATCCACTTCTCGAAGGGCGAGCGCGTGTTCGTGCTCCAGATGGAGGGGGCCGAGAACGAGTTCGTACTGCTCCAGGACCTGCAGTTCGACCACCTGGGCACCGAGATCATCCACGCCGACTTCCGCCGCGTCGACCTCTCCGAGCGCGTCGAGGTCACCGTGCCGCTCGAGTTCGTGGGCAAGGCCAAGGGCCTCAAGGCCGCCGGCGCCGTGCTGACCCACCCGGTCACCGAGCTCCAACTCGAGTGTGCGGTTACGAACCTGCCCGACGTGCTCGAGGTCGACATCAGCGACCTGGGCGTGGACGAGATGATCACCGCCGGCGAGATCCCCCTGCCCAAGGAGACCATGAAGCTGCTGACGCCGCCCGAGACGCGGGTCGTGAGCATCTTCATCAAGGCCGAGGTCGAAGAGACCAGCGAGGAGAGCGAGGTCGACGCCGCCGCTTCGCCCGAGGTCATCACCGAGAAGAAGGACGAGGGCGAGAAGGACAAGGACGGGGACTAATCCCTCTCGCATCCACGAACGCACGCATGAAGCTGATCGTCGGTCTTGGCAATCCGGGAAGCGAGTACGAGAACACGCGGCACAACGCCGGGTTCATGGTGCTCGACGAGCTCGCGCGGCGGCACGCCGGCGGCGCCGTGGCGCGTGGACGGTTCCACGCGGCCACGCTGGATTGCACCATCGGCGGCGAGAAGGTCATGCTTGCCAAGCCCACCACGTTCATGAACAAGAGCGGCCTGACCGTGGGCGAGGCCCTGCGGTTCTACAAGCTCGAGCCGGCCGACGACCTGCTCATCATCGTCGACGACGTGAACCTGCCCCTGGGCGGCATTCGCCTACGAGCACGCGGCGGCGATGGCGGGCACAACGGGCTGGCCGACGTCGCCCGGGCCGCCGGCGGCGATGCATACGCCCGCTTGCGCGTCGGCGTTGATAGCAAGCCGCAGGGCGGCAGCCAGGTGGGCTACGTCCTGGGCCGTTTCACGCAAGAGCAAAGCGACGCACTCAAGCCCGCGCTCACGAACGCAGCCGACGCGGCCGAGTGCTGGGTGAAGAGCGGCATCGTCGAGGCCATGAACCGGTTCAACACGCCCGACGAGAAGAAGGCCAAGGGCCGCAAGCCCAAGGTTACCGAAGCATCCAACGACACGAATCGTCCCGGGGACGCCTCGAGCGAGGGCCCCAGTGATCAACCCCATGGCCCGGGCGGCTACGCCCCGGCCGGTCACCAACCGCCGGACCAGCCGGCAAAGGACTCCTGACATGCCCCCAGAGCGCACGTACCACTACGAGGCCATGTTCCTGATCGGTCAGTCGACCGCGGCCGACCTCGGCTCGGTCATCACCCACATCGACGAACTGCTGGAGCGCTGCGGCGCGAAGCTGGTGGCGATGGCCAAGTGGGATGAGCGCCGCCTTGCCTTCGAGATCGAGAAGCAGAAGCGCGGCCTGTACATCCTGGCGTACTTCGAAGCGCCCGCCCAGAACATCGCCCAGCTCGACCGCGATACGCAGATGAGCGAGACCATCATGCGCGTGCTCGTCACCCGGGCCGACCACCTGACAATGGAGGAGATGAAGGCGGCCGACGACCGCGAGGCGCTGATGGGCGAGGCCAAGCTGCGGGCCGAGAAGGCCACCGAGGCCGAGGAAGAGAAGGACACCGGCGTGCGTATGGGCCGCCCGATCGAAGATACCCCGCTGGACCACACGGGCTCGAAGGACGAGGGCGGGAACGAAGGCGACGAGAGCAACAAGGGCGAGCAAGACGCCGCCGGCAACGACTCGTCGACCGAACCCGCCAACGCCTGACCCGTCTAGCCTCTCGCTGATCCATCAACGCTCGTCCCTTGGAGGACCGCCATGGCCGGCAGCTACAACCGCGTGTTGCTCATGGGCAACCTGACCCGAGACGTCGAGGTGCGCCACACGTCCCAGAACATGGCGATCGCCAAGATGGGGCTCGCGGTCAACCGCAAGTTCAAGACCCAGAGCGGCGAGAACCGCGAAGAGGTCACCTTCGTCGACTGCGACGCCTTCGGGCGGACGGCGGAGGTGATGGCCCAGTACCTGCGTAAGGGCAGCCCGGTGTTCATCGAGGGCCGCCTGAAGCTCGACCAGTGGCAGGACCAGCAGGGCAACAAGCGCAACAAGCTCTTCGTCGTCGTCGAGAGCTTCCAGTTCGTCGACAGCGGCCAGGGCGGCGGCGGAGGTGGAGGTGGATACTCCGGCGGGGGCGGCAATCAGGGCGGAGGGGGCAACTACGGCGGCGGAGGCGGAAGCTACGACAGCGACCCCGTCCCGCCGGATGACGACATCCCGTTCTAGGGCGAATCTGCCTATCGTTTCGGCCCCGCGGATCGACCCCGGGGTACACAACGCTGGGGCCGTCGGCGTCTCGCCGGGCTCCTTAACTCTCCGGCCCGATTCGGGCGGAAAGGACAGCGACCATGGCTCGTGATCTGAATCTCCTGCTTGTCGAAAACGTCGACAACCTCGGCATCGTCGGCGACGTCGTGAAGGTGAAGGCCGGCTACGCCCGGAACTTCCTGCTGCCGCGTGGCCTGGCGACCGAGCCCGACGACGAGCTGATCAAGCAGCTTGCCGACCGCCGGGCCGAGGCCGAGAAGGAAGTCGCCGCCCTCCGCTCCAAGCGCGAGGAGATGGCCGGCAAGCTCGATGGCCAGGAGATCACGATGATCCGGGCCTGCAACGACCAGGGCGTGCTCTACGGCGCCGTGACGCAACAGGACATCGCCACCGCGCTGCAGTCGCTGGGCTTCGAGGTCAAGCCCCGCGAGGTGCGCCTGCCCTACGCGATGAAGCGCATCGACAACTACGAGGTGCTGCTGAAGTTCGCCGCCGATCTCGAGAGCCACATCCGCGTGTTCGTCGAGCCCGATCGCACGATCGACGAGGACGAGCGCGAGGAGATGGAGTTTGACAACGAGGGCAACCTCATCGAGCCGGGCAGCAAGAAGAGCGAGAAGGCCGAGCAGCCCGCCGCTGCCGAGCAACCCGCGACCGACGCGGGCCAGTAAGCGTCGCGTCCCAACAACGAATCGCTAGCTGAAGCTGCGTGGCGAGTGCATCATCTCGCCACGCAGTCTCTTCATGTGCTTGTTTCGCACGGGGTAGCGCTGCTCGATCGTTCGGCCGAACTTCGTCGTGATGCCGACGAGGTAGCGAATCGGGTAGACCAGGATCTTGAGCGGCTTGCCCTTGATCTCGCCGACCTGTTGTTCGGCCAGCTCGATGGCGACGTTGAGCAGTGGTCGCCGGATGGTGAGCGGCTCGCAGTAGCCCTCTCGCTGCATGTAGCCGACGGCGTGCTCGTGCCGCCGCTCGAGCTCGGCCAGCGAATCGGTGCGGAAGACCTCGGCAAACATTCCCAAGGCCGGAAATCCGTTGGCGAGATCGCCGTTGTTCGAGGTGATGACGAAGACGCGCTCGCCCGTGGCTCGCGCGCGAAGAGCGGTGGTGAAGTTCACGCGGGGCGTGCCATGCTCCCGCTCCGTTGCCGAGAGGTAGCAGTGGTCGGGCGAGATCTCCCACGTCGCTTCGCGGACTTCGAGGCCCTGAGTCTTGGCCTGGATCGCGATTTCGAAGGGCAAGCCCCTGGCGTCGGCATACTCCGAGATCGAGGGCAGCTTCTCGACGAGGTCTGCCGTTCCGTCTTCGTCGAGCTGCGAGATCGCGCTCGCCGGGTCGAGGCGCGAGACCTTGAGGATCATCCAGACCATGAACGCGTAGACCAGCACCAGCAGGCCGCCGACGATGCCCAGGATCCAGATCAGCACGGTCATGGATGGCCGGCCTTAGCCTTCTCGGGTCGTCCGCTGCTCGATGCGCTTCTCGCTCTTGCTCAGGATGAACCGATCGACGAAGCTGCCCGGCGTGTGGATCTGGTCGGCATCGAGTTCACCCAGTCCGACGATGTTGTCGACCTCGGCGATGGTATAGGCCGCGGCGGTGGCCATCATGGGATTGAAGTTGCGGGCGGTCTTGTTGTAGACAAGGTTGCCGAAGGGATCCGCCGTCTCGGCCTTGACGAGGGCGAGGTCCGCATAGATACCCGTTTCGAGCACGAACTCGCGCTCCTGGAACACGTCGCGGTTGAGACGCGCCTGGGCGGGCGTGGGCATGAACGTGCGCGTCTCCTTGCCCTCGGCGATCTGCGTGCCCGCGCCCGTGGCGGTGAAGAACGCCGGGATGCCGGCGCCGCCCGCGCGGATGCGCTCGGCCAGCGTGCCCTGCGGGTTGAACTCGACCTCGAGCTCGCCCGAGAGGAATTGCTTGGCGAAGGTGTCGTTCTCGCCCACGTAGCTGGAAACCATCTTCTTGATCTGGCGAGTCTGCAGTAGCAGGCCCAGGCCCCAGTCGTCGACGCCGGCGTTGTTGCTGACGCAGGTCAGGTCCTTCACGCCCGTATCACGCAGCGCGATGATGAGCTGCTCGGGAATGCCGCAGAGCCCGAAGCCGCCCACGTGGATGGTGCATCCGTCGTAGAGGACGCCCTTGTCCTTGAGGTCCTTCAGGGCGTCGGCCGCGGTGGGCACCTGCTTGCTCGTGACGGCGGATTGGTCGGCTTGGGACATTGCGGCGGGTCTCCGGATGCGGCGTGCTCCACATGCAGAATAGGCGAACCGGCCTGGGTCAAGGCGTCGGCGGTGCGAGCTGAGCTCTTGCCTGCCAGGATTCGACTTGCAGGCGGTCGATCCGTCGGATCATCAGGATCGCGAACATCCCGGCACCCAGCAGGATCACCGAAGCCGCGACATCGAGCGTGACTCCGACGGTCACGGAAGTACTCATTTCCTGTGGAAATCGCCTGGTGAGGACGTTTGAAGCACCCTGGACGATCGTTTGCGAGAACCACGCGATCCACCAGAGCGTGACGACGACACCGGGCGTGTTGCCCTTCCAGGCCTCGCGATCGACGTAGCCAGTCGCCTGGCTCGCGCGGTCGATCTCGCGAAACACCCCATAGGGGACGACAAGATTCGCCAGGGGGATGAAGAACCAACCAACGGCCCATGCCGGGCTGTATCGCAGCCCGTCTGCACCCAGTGCCCGAACATTGGCGGCGACTCGATGCGTCCAAATGCAAAGGAAGACGATCAGTGGAATCGTCACGAGAAAGAATTGCGCGAGTACGGTCAATGCCGCGATGACGAGGCCGTTCTCGGCTCGATCGACGTCCCGCTCCACTGCCGACCGAAGCATCACGAGTTCGCCCGCCAGGATGCCGACCTGGAAGGTCATGCTCAGCACCAGGAGAACAATGGTCGCGACGGCGACTCCACCGCCCGGCTTGAATACGTACTTTGTAGGTGATGGCAGATTCGTGGAGCTCATATCGGGTATCGTACTCGAGGTGATTCGTCGTCACGTATCTTCATTCAACGCTTCGAGGAACTGCCGCCCGAACGCGTCGAGTTTGGCCTGGCCCACGCCCTTGATCGAGAGCATTTCGCGTTCGGTCGAGGGCTTCTGCCTTGCCATCTCGCGCAGCGTGCCGTCGTTGAAGACCATGTAGGGCGGGATGGAGTCCTCGCGGGCGATCTCCAGCCGTACGGCCCGCAGTCGCTCGAAGAGGGCCTTCTCGTCGGCGTCGAGGATGACGACCTCGGCGGCCTTGCTTGCGCGGCGGCCGCGCTCCTTGCGCAGCGAGCCCGAGCCCATCGGCTTGGCGAGCGTGACGGGCATGTCTGCCTTCATGACGGCATTGCCGTGCTCGCCGAAGCGGATGGTCTCGATCATGCCGCCGGCCTCGGTGGGCGAGGCGTGCCGCTGGAGCGCGCCAACGGCGATGAGTTGCTCAATGAACATTTGGACCTCGCCCTTGGCGTGGCCACGCAGCATGCCGTAGACGCCGAGCTGGTCGTGGGCGTTGCTCTTGATCTTCTCGGTGCTCGCGCCGCGGAGGACGTCGACGAGGTGGCTGGCCCCCCATCGCTGCTCGAGGCGGGCGACGGCGCTCATGATGATCTGTGCGACGCGGGCCGAGTCTTGCTCGATCTCGGTCTCACCCAGGCACACGTCGCACGCGCCGCAGTTGTGGCGGCCGGGTGGTGGCTCGTAGTCCTGCCCGAAGTGCTCGCTCAGGGCCTTGTGGCGGCACTCCATGAGCGCGACGAAGCGCTGGGCCTCGCGGATGAGCTCGAGCTGGGCACGCGTCGACTCGCCGAGCGGCTGGCCGAACCGCTGCTCGCCCATGATGAGCCTCGTCCAGCGGCCGGCGTCGCCTGGGCCGTAGAGCAGCAGGCACTCGGCGGGCTCGCCGTCGCGGCCGGCCCGACCCGCCTCCTGCTGGTAGGCCTCGACGCTCTTGGGGCACGCGGCGTGGACGACGAGTCGGACGTTGCTGCGGTCGATGCCCATGCCGAAGGCGACGGTGGCGCAGACGACGTCGAGCGCTTCGTTCGTGAACGCCGCCTCGATGTTGTCGCGCTGAATTGGCTTCAGGCCCGCGTGGTAGGCCTGGGCGTCCAGCCCCATGCCACGCAGGCCGTCGGCGAAGTCCTCGGTCTCCTTGCGGCTGATGCAGTAGACGATCGCCCCGCCCTCGCCGGCGGCCTTGTGCTTCTTGATGGCCTCGGCGGCCTGCTCGATGGCCCGAGCGCCGGGCTGGCGCGCGCGTACGCGGTAGGTCAGGTTCGGGCGATCGAACACGCCCACGAGCACCTCCGGCTCGCGCAGACCGAGCTGGCCGATGATGTCCTCGCGAACGCGCGGCGTGGCGGTCGCGGTGTAGGCCTGCATCGGCACGCCGGGTACGACCTCGCGCAGCTCGGCCAGGCGGCGGTACTCGGGGCGGAAGTCGTGGCCCCACTGGCTGATGCAATGGGCCTCGTCGATGGCGATGGCGCCCAGGCGATCGGCATCGGCCAGGCGCGCCAGGAACGTGCGGAAGCCGGTCGTCACCATGCGTTCGGGCGCTGCCAGCAGAAGGTCGATCTCGCCGGCGACGACCTGGTGTTCGATCCGCTGGGCGTCCTCGTACTCAACGGCCGAGTGCAGGGCCGCGGCCCGGTAGCCGTTGAGCTCGAGCCCCCTGACCTGATCTCGCATCAGGGCGATCAGCGGGCTGACGACGACAGTGGCCTTGCCGCTCACCAGCGGCGGGAGCTGATAGCACAGGCTCTTGCCCCCGCCGGTAGGCAGGACGACCAGGGCATCCCGAGCATCGAGCGTGGCCCGAATCGCCGCCGCCTGCATGGGGCGGAGGGCATCGAAGCCCCAGACTCGTTGGAGCGCCCGCATGGCGTCCTGGGGCAGGTCGGGGGTGGTGGCTGTACAGGTTCCGTCAGGCACGCCGGGAGGCTATGCTTGCTGCCCCTCGCGGGGCGGGTGCGTTGACGAGACCCGGCTTGGCGCTTATCGTGAGGGTCTGGATTCGCATCTGGATGCGGGGCGAGCCGTACGCTCGCTGTCAGGTGCGAGACACGTGATCTCGGGACGGCGGCCGGGGCCGCAGCGTTCCTTCGAAAGGGTGAATTGACATGCTTCCTACGCATCGCCAGTCGCACGGTCGGACGCGTCGCCGCCGGGCCCACGACTCGCTGAAGGGCCTGACGGTCACCCTGTGCCCGGTCACGAGCATGCCCAAGAACCACCATCGCGCCTGCCGCCAGTCGGGGTACTACCGCCCCGGCCTGACGATCGTCGTTCCCAAGCTCGGGATCGGCGTCGAGCGTGACTGAGCGCCCGCTCATCCCCAGCAGCAACGAATTCGCTCGGTGCCTGCCTCTTGACCGAGGGGATGCCTGATGCGCCTTGCCGTCGACGTCATGGGGGGCGACCACGCGCCCGACGCGATCCTGGCTGGCTGCTTTCGCGCGCTCGATCCGGCGAGCGGCGCGATTCCCGAGGGCGGCCGGCTCGTCTTGGTGGGTGATGAGTCCGCCATCCTCGACGTTGCCCGCGAGCAGGGCGTCGATCCCTCGACCTTCGACCTCGTCCCGACCACCGAAGTCATCGCGATGGGCGAGAGCCCGGCCAAGGCCGTGCGCTCAAAGGCCGATTCGTCCATCGTTCGCTCGGCCCGGATGGGCTCGCACAAGTCGGCGGGCTCGCCCGAGTTCGTCGATGCCATCCTGAGCGCGGGCAACACGGGTGCGTGCGTGTCGGCGGCGATCATGCACCTTAAGCGGCTGCCGGGCGTGCATCGTCCGGGCATCGCCGTGACGATCCCGGGCTTCAACGGCCCGGTCGTGATGTGCGACGCGGGCGCGAACCCCGAGCCCCAGCCGACGCACCTGTGGCAGTACGGCGTGATGGCCGAGGCCTACGCGCGCACGGTGCTGCACATCGATCAGCCGCGCGTCGCCGTGATGAACATCGGTGCCGAGGAAGGCAAGGGCACCGACCTGATCCAGCGCAGCCGCGATCTCATCGCCGCGACGCCCGGCATCAACTTCACGGGCTTCATCGAGGGCCGCGAGTTCTTCGACGGCGGGGCCGACGTCGTGGTGACCGATGGCTTCGTGGGCAACGCCGTCCTGAAGATGGCCGAGGGCCTGGCTCGCAGCCTGTTTGGCGCTATCGCCCAGGCAATCTTCGCCGAGGATCCGGAGCTCGCGCTGCGGCTCGAGCCAGCAATCAAGGCGCTGTACAGCAAGAGCGACTACGAGGAGCTCGGCGGCGCTCCGCTGCTGGGTGTCAACGGCACGTACATCATCGCCCACGGCTCGAGCAAGGCCAAGACGATCAGCGCCAGCATCCGCAACGGGTTCGAGTACCTGCGGCTGGGCCTCAACGACGTGCTGCAGAACCGGATCTCGGAGGTCGAGGCCGCCATCGACGCCGACGTGCTGAGAGAGTCTGTCCGGGCATGAGCGAAGAGCACACAATCAACCGCGTCGATAAGGACTCGGTCCACGCCGCGGGCGGAACGCGGGTTGGCGCGACGATCCTTGGGTCGGGCATGGCCCTTCCCAAGACGGTGCTGACCAACGCCGATCTCGAACGACTGATGGACACCAGCGACGACTGGATCCGCCAGCGTACGGGCATCACCCAGCGGCGAATCGCCAAACGCGAACTTGGCGAGACGACGGCGTCGCTCGGCACTCGCGCTCTCCAGGCCGCGCTCGATGACGCCGGATTGCACGCGACCGACCTCGACCAGATCGTGGTCGCGACGCTGACGGCCGACATGCCCACGCCCTCGGCGGCGTGCCAGATCGCCTCGAGCATCGGGGCCGGCAACATCGCCGCCTTCGACCTCAACGCGGCTTGCTCGGGGTTTGTGTTCGCGCTCAACACCGTCGACGCGCTCATCCGGTCGGGCAACGCGAAGACCGTCGGCGTCGTCGGGGCCGACATCATCACGCGGCACGTCGACTACTCGAACCGCGGCCGCGGCACGAGCATCCTGTTTGGTGATGGCGCGGGCGCCTTCGTCATCTCGGGCAGCGACGATCCGAACACCGGCGTGCTCGCACGGGCCATGCATACGGACGGTGGCCGCTGGGTCGACCTGTTCATCCCTCGCGCCGACGAGGACTATCCGAGCGACTTCGACCTCGACGGCGATGGCGTTGACTTGAACTGCCTGCACATGAACGGCCGGGCGGTGTTCAAGTTCGCCGTGAGCACGTTTAGCGATCTCATCCAAGAAACGCTCGACAAGGTCGGCCTGCGTCCCGAGGACGTGGACCACTACGTGTGCCACCAGTCGAACAAGCGAATCCTCGACGCGGCCCGCGAGCGCTTCGGCCTGCCCGAAGAGAAGCTGCACATCAACATCGACCGCTACGGCAACACCGTGGCCGCGTCGGTCGCCCTGTGCTTCACCGAGCTCAAGGCCGCGGGCCGCATCAAGCCCGGACAGCTCGTCATGTTCCTGGGCTTCGGCGCAGGGCTGACGTGGGGCAGCAGCCTCTGGCGGCTCTGAACATCCTTCCCTCGACTTGAATTGGAGCCTTGCCCATGAGCGAGAGCGTGATCGTCCTTTGTCCCGGCCAGGGCTCGCAAGCCGTCGGCATGGGCCGGGCATGGGCCGACGCGAGCGATGCAGCGCGAAAGACCATCGAGGCGGCCGACGCCATCCTGGCCGGCCAGCTCGGAGCGCCGCTGAGCGCACTGTGCTTCGATGGCCCGGCCGAGACGCTCAACCGCACCGACGTCAGCCAGCCGGCGATCTACATATGCTCGATCGCCGCGTGGCGGGGCATGGCCGAGCTCGGCGGCGAACCCCTTGATCTCAAGGCGACCGCCGGACTCAGCCTGGGCGAGTACACGGCGCTGCACCTGGCCGGCGTGCTCGGGTTCGAGGAAGGCCTGCGCCTCGTGACGCTGCGTGGCCGTGCGATGCAGGACGCCGCCGAGGCAACGCCCGGCGGCATGCTTGCGCTGATCGGCTGTGACGAGGAGCAGGCCAACGACGTGTGCCAGAAGGCACGCGAGGATGGCGTCCTCGTGTGCGCCAACTTCAACGCGCCGGGCCAAGTCGTGCTCAGCGGCGATGCGGACGCGATCGAACGAGCCCAAGGTGCCGCCAAAGACGCCGGCTTGCGTGCCACGCCGCTGCCCGTCGCCGGAGCGTTCCACTCGCCGCTCATGGAGCCCGCGGCCGATCGCCTTGCCGAAGCGCTTGCAGGGGCGCCGATCAACGCCGAGGTGCTCGCGGCGTGCCCGGTGTATTCCAACGTCACCGCCAAGCCCCACGAGCACGATGCCGACAGCATCCGCCGCAGGCTGGCCGAGCAGCTGACCCACCCGGTGCGGTGGGCCCAGGGCTGCCAGAACCTCTTGGCTGATCTGGCGGCCGGTGGGCAGGGCGGAGGCACTTCATGGCACGAGCTGGCGCCGGGCAAGAGCCTGGCGGGCATGATGAAGCGCATCGATCGCTCGGTGTCGGTGGCCATCCACGACGCACCCTGACGACCGCCGGACAGGCCGTAACGTGGGCGCAGGCAACGCCCTAGGCTGCGGTATCGAGGGCGAACCTCTCCGGGTAGACGGGCGAATGTCTCAACGAGCCCGGACTCGTCCTGACGATGAGAATCACGCAGACGGAGTGACCCATGACCAGCCGGAAGACCCGATCGATCGCGCGACAGGCCCTGAAGGTGTCGCTGCTTGCCATCCCCGTGGTGCTGACGGCGTGCAAGGAGCCGCCTCCCCCTCCACCGCCGCCTCCTCCGCCCCCCCCGCCGCCGCCGCCCGCCCGCGTCGACGTGCAGGAGGTCATGGCGAAGATGGACGGCCTCGACGCCCGGGTACAGGCCGCCAGCGGGCTCAGCGTACTCGAAGAGGACGAGCCGATGGTGCGTGCGGCGATCCGGTTCGCCGATGCGTTTGCCAAGGGCGACGACTTCGCGCTCGAGGGCATGCTGACCGGCGACGCTCGGACCGTACTCGACGACCTGCGCTTCGGCGGTCAGTGGTACGACGCGATGGAGACGATCGAGCAGGTGCGCATCGTGTACCTGACGGCCGACGCGCCGGCCGAGGGCATCGAGCTGGCCTCGGCCGCGTCGTTGGGGGCCATGGGGGCGATGAGCGCTGCAGGCTCGTTTGATGCGCGGTCCATGGACTCGCTGGCCCAGGACATGGGCCAGCAGATGATGGACGCCATGCCGCCCGAGATGATGGAAGCGTTCGGCGAGATGATGATGGCCATGCAGGCGTACGGCGACGATCAGAGCCGGATGGACGCCGACTTCACGGCCGCCATTACCGCCGTCCTCGAAGACGATCCGCAGCTCGCGGCGGACCTCGGCCGCGCCATGGGCATGGAGGGCGAGATCGATCCCGCCACGGTGCTCCAGCAGATGGAAGCAATGGACGGGGGCCAGAACCAGGAGATGGACGAAGAGGCCCTCGCCGCCATGAACCGTCTCTTCGAAGCGCTCCAGAACTCGGACGATTCGCCCGAGCCCATCAAGCAGATCGCGTCGGGCGCCCAGAAGATGTTCGCGGCCATGCAGGACATGGGTCCCACCGGCCTCGCGGCTTCGAGCAGTTCCGCAGGCTCGAGTGGCTCGTTCGACTCTGGCTCCGACACGCCCGGCGCCGTCGCGCTAGCCATCCAGACGCCCGGGCAGGCATACGTCCTGGGCTGGTCCGTGACGCCCGTGGGTGGCGAGTACCTGTTTGGCGGTGCCCCGACGAACTCGCCGGACGTGGCCCGCGCCTCGGAGTACGACGGCGTCGTGAGTCCGGCGAGCTTTGCGATCGACTTCTCGGCCCTCGGCCGTTCGGACGACATCAGCCGGGCGGCGCTGCCCGTGTTCGAAGACGAGCCCGAGCCCGAGGAAGAGGAAGAAGAGAAGCCCAAGGACACCGTGCGTCGCACGCCCCGCGGGCCGATCACGATTCCTGGTGGTGGCTAAGAAGCCGGCCCCGGCGGCGGCGAAGACCGGATCGAACTCCTAAACTGGATCACTCCCACGGGGCGCGGCGAGCGCCCCGCTTTCTTTCCCGCCTTGGAGACCGCTCGCATGTCCGACGCCCCCACTCGAGTTGCCCTCGTCACCGGCGCCAGCCGAGGCATCGGCCGCGCCATCGCCACTCGCCTGGCCGCCGACGGCCGCCACGTGGTTCTCGCCGCTCGGTCGCAGGGCCCGCTCGACGAGCTCAAGGCCGAGATCGAGAACAGCGGAGGGCAGGCGACCGCGCTGGCCGTCGACGTGGGCGATCGTGCGTCGTTCGCCGGGGCCATCGAGGGCGTGGTGAAGGACCTGGGTCGGCTCGACGTCTTGGTCAACAACGCCGGCATCACGCGCGACGGCCTGCTCATGCGGATGACCGACGAGCAGTGGGACGAGGTGATCAGCGTCAACCTGACGAGCGCCTTCGCCGCCTGCCGGGCCGCGGCCCGCTCGATGATGAAGAACCGCTTCGGCCGGATCGTGAACATCGCCTCGACGTCGGGCGTCGTCGGCAACGCGGGCCAGGCCAACTACGCCGCCGCCAAGGCCGGCCTGATCGGCCTCACGCGCACGCTCGCGCGCGAGCTTGGCAGCAAGGGCGTGACCGCCAACGTCATCGCCCCGGGTTTTATCGAGACCGACATGACCAGCGGGCTGCCGGATGAAGTCGGGCAGACGGTGCTCAAGGCGATGAGCGTGCCGAGGCTCGGCGCCCCCGAAGACATCGCCGCCGCGGTCAGCTACGCGAGCAGCGACGAGGCGGGGTTCCTAACCGGCCAGGTCATCTGCGTAGACGGCGGCCTGACGATGTGCTGACCCGCTCCGTGGGCGGGCACAAGCTCGGCGTCGGGCCCGCCCGGGTTCTATGCTGCCGCCATGACGACCCCAACCAAGGCCTACGCCGCCCAGTCCGCAACCACGCCGCTCGGCCCCTTCGACATCCAGCGCCGCCAGCCGACGGCCACTGACGTCGAGATCGAGATCCTTTACTGCGGCGTGTGCCACAGCGACCTGCACTTCGCGCGCAACGAATGGGGCGGCACGACGTATCCCGTGGTGCCCGGGCACGAGATCCTCGGCCGCGTCACGCGCGTGGGCAAGGACGTGACGCGGTTCAAGGAGGGTGACCTCGCGGCCGTGGGTTGCATGGTTGACTCGTGCCGCGAGTGCGAATCCTGTAAGCAAGACCTCGAGCAGTTCTGCCAGAAGGGCGCCGTCTTCACGTACAACGGCGAAGACACGCACCTCGGTGGCCTCACCTACGGCGGCTACAGCCAGCGCATCGTGTGCGACGAGGCGTTCACGCTCAAGGTGCCGAAGAACCTCGACCCCGCCGCCGCCTCGCCACTGCTGTGCGCAGGCATCACGACCTACTCGCCGCTCAAGCGCTGGGGCGCGGGCAAGGGCAAGAAGGTCGGCATCGTTGGGCTTGGTGGCCTCGGCCACATGGGCGTCAAGTTCGCCCACGCCATGGGCGCCCACACCGTGCTGTTCACGACCTCGCCCGGCAAGGTCGAGGACGGCAAGAAGCTCGGCGCCGACGAGGTCGTGATCTCCAAGAACGAGGACGAGATGGCCGCCCACGCCGGCAGCTTCGACCTGATCCTCGACACCGTGAGCGCCGACCATGATCTCAACGCCTACCTGAACCTCTTGAAGGTCGACGGCACGCTCGCCGTCGTCGGCGCACCGCCCAACCCCCAGCCGCTGCAGATCTTCGGCCTGCTTATGCCCCGCCGCCAGATCGCCGGCTCGCTCATCGGCGGCATCGCCGAGACCCAGGAGATGCTCGACTTCTGCGGCGACAAGAACATCCAGTGCGAGATCGAGATGATCCGCATGGACCAGATCAACGAGGCGTACGAGCGGATGCTCAGGAGCGACGTGAAGTACCGCTTCGTGATCGACATGGCGAGCCTGTCCTAGCCTTCGCGGCATGGCCGCTCCGAACGCGTACCTGAAGGCCCTCGGCCCGGGCATCCTCTTCGCCGGGGCGGCCATCGGCGTCAGCCACCTCGTGCAGTCGACGCGGGCCGGAGCGGTGTATGGGCTGTCGCTGGTGCTCCTGGTGGTTCTCGCCCACCTCATGAAACTCCCGGCGATGCTGTTCGGGCCGAGGTACGCCGCGGCGACGGGGCGCTCGCTCCTCCACGCGTACCGGGCCCAGGGGCGTGCAACGCTCGGCGCGTTCGCCGTCATCCAGGTGGGCACGATGTTCACCATCCAGGCGGCGATCACGGCCGTGACGGCGGCGCTCGTCAAGCCCCTGGTCGTCGATCCGCTGCTGGCGCGCCTTGGCATCACCGACGCCGGTGCGCCGATGTGGGTCGTCGCAGCGGGCATCTTGCTCGCGTGCGTCGGGCTGCTGGCGTGCGGCGGCTACAAATGGCTCGACCGCGTGGTGAAGGCGCTGATGCTCGTGATGGTGGTCAGCACGGTCATCGCCGCGGGCATGCAGCTGCCAAACCTGGACCTGGGCGCGACGCCCGTGTGGCCGACCGAGTGGAACCTCGCGCTGCTGGTGTTCGCCGTGGCGCTCGTCGGCTGGATGCCCGCGCCGCTGGACATCACCGTGTGGCACTCGCTCTGGAGCCTGGCCAAGAACGAGCAGACAGGCCACGCCGCCAGCAAGCGCGAGTGCGAGCTGGACTTCTACGTCGGCTTTGCGCTGTGCATCGTGCTCGCCCTGGCGTTCGTCGTGCTCGGGGCCTCGCTCCTCTACGGCAGCGGCACGCAGCCCGCCGAGACCGCCGGGGCGTTCGCCAACCAATTGGTTGGGCTGTACACGCAGTCGCTGGGCGAGTGGGCCCGCCCGCTCATCGCGACCTGCGCCATCGCCGTCATGTTCAGCACGACGATCACGGTGCTCGATGCCATCCCGCGCACGATGTCGGCGCTGGTGGGCGAGTTCCGCGGCGTCGAGCCAAAGGGCAACCGCGGCTACTGGATCTGGCTGGGCGTGCTCGCGACCGGGGCGGTCGTGATCCTCGCGGCGTTCCTGCGATCGCTGTCGGACATGGTCGATCTCGCGACGACCCTGAGCTTCCTGGGCACGCCCGCGATCGCGTACTTCAACCACCGGGCGATGACGAGCGATGCCGTGCCCGCCGATCACCGGCCCGCGAGGTGGCTCATCGTGCTGAGCTGGGTGGGGATCGCGTTCTGGTCGGCCTTCGCGCTCGTCTTCGTGGTCACGTGGTTCCTCCGCTCGGGTTCGTAGCAACCGCTAGGCTTGGGCATGACGAGCGGACCTCGACGCCTCGCCGCTTCGGTCATCTTCTGGGTGTCCGCGTGCACGCTTGTCGTCGCCACGGTGGGGTGCCGGCACGAGACGAGGCTCGTCGACACGCCCCGCGTCATGGCCGGCGAGCGTGGCCGGCAGGTGTTCGATGCCCTGCCCGCGCACCTGCAGACCACCGACATCCCCGTGGTCTACTTCACAGATCGCCGCGATCGTTCGCTCGATGGCGACGACCCCGGCGCCATGCCCGACTACGGCAGCGAGCGCAGCCAGGACATCAGCTTCGGCGTCGCGCGGATCGGCCTGCTGCCCGAGCCGACCTGGGACGAGCTGGTCGAAGACAGCACGAGCGAAGATCGCACCCGCGACTACACGCTCACGGTTGAGTCGGTCGAACGGACCGGCACGATGGCGTCGCTGGAGGGAAGGCTGCGCGTCCGTGACGAGCAGGTCATCTATCCCGCGGAAGCCTCGCTTGCTTTCGCCCAAGACCTGGCCGACTTCCGCGCCACGCTCGAGCCATTCCTGACCGACGGGCCCGAGGGCAACGCGGCGCTCGTCTTCGTGCACGGGTTCAACAACGGCTTCGACGACGCCGTCCTGCGCCTGGGCCAGACCTGGCACGCCGCCGGACGCCACGGCATCCCGATCGTCTTTACCTGGCCGGCCGGGTTCGAGGCCTGGATCGCGCCGGTCGCGTACAACCACGACCGCGAGTCGGGTGAGTTCAGCGTGCTGCAGCTCAAGACCTTGCTGATGGCGCTGGCCGCGACCGAGGACATCGACCGGATCCACCTCGTCGCCCACAGCCGCGGGACCGACGTGACGACGACGGCGCTCCGGGAGATCGCCGCCGAGATCGAGGCCGCCCAGGGCCGGACGTTCTTCAGCCAGCGCACGCGGCAGGCCCTGGGCGAAGACGTCGACTTCGTCGAGCCGGCCTTCGCCGACGGCATCCGCCCCTCGGACGTGCTCAAGCTCGAGACGCTCGTGCTCGTGGCGCCCGACCTGGACATCGACATCTTTACCCAGCGGTTCATCTCCGAGCGCGTCATGCGGATCGCGCGTCGGGTCGTCGTGTATACCTCGAAGGAAGACGGGGCCCTCGGGCTCGCCCGGCTCTTCTTCGCGAGCCGCGACCGCCTGGGCGATGCACAACTCGAAGACTTTGACCCGATCAGCCGATCGCTCATCAACGACCTGCCCAGCATCGAGATCGTCGAGTGCCGCGTGGGTGGCGTGAGCTCCCATGCGTACCTGTTCGAGCACCCCGCGGCGCTGTCGGACATGATTATGGTCATCCGCGACGGCCTGAAACCGGCCGGCAGCGGCGAAGGCCCGGAGCCGCGATCGGCCGATGCTCCCTTGGACGTGCGGCCGCTGCAGGTCCTCGAGCCGGGGTTCTACCTGCTCGACGAGACCTACCTCGAGCGTGTTGAGTATTCGGAATCGCAACTGCCTCCGGGATGACCCGCGACGGCGGCCGCCATACGTTTCGGCAACTCGTTGGAGGCGTCCGCATGAGCGAAGACCCCGGCACCCCGGACCCACGGCCCCAGAACCCACAGTCTTCCACCGGCGTCAACCCGGATGCCCTGGCCGACCCGCCGGGGCCCGGATCATCGACGCCGGTCGATGCGCCCCCGGCCAATCCGCCCGCGCATAGCAGCGGGCTGTTCGACCCGCGCTACCGCGAGGTCACGATCGCCTCGATCATCTTCGGCTTGATCGTCGGCGCGATCATGAACGCCGCCATTACCTACGCGGGCCTGAAGATCGGCTTCACGATCGTCGGCAGCGCCATCGCGGCGGTGCTGGGCTTCGGCGTGCTCCGCGGCCTCCTGCGAAAGGGCACGATCCTCGAGACCAACATCGGGCAGACCATCGCCAGCGCGGTCAACACGCCCAACTCGGGCGTCATCTTCACCGTGCCGGTGCTGTACCTCCTGGGCTATTCGCTCCTGCCCAGCAGCCTGGACTTCTGGCTCATCACGCTCGCGTGCGTCGCGGGCGCGATCCTCGGCTGCGCCTTCATCATCCCGCTGCGCAAGCAGATGATCGACATCGACCGGCTGCGGTTCCCCAGCCCGACGGGCGTTGCGGTCATCCTCAAGAGCCCGGGCGCGGGGGCGAAGAAGTCGATCGTGCTCGTCGCGGGCATCCTGCTCGGGGCGCTCATCTACCTGCCGGTAGGGCTGCCCGCACTCGGCCTCAACGCCTCCGTCGACGATCTCGACGCCCTCGTCGAGCGCGAACGCATCGCCGAGTCCGATGCCGAGCGAACGCGCATGATCGCGGGCTGGATCGAAGACGAGTCGGTTCCCAGCGATGTGCTGGCGCGGGGCGCGCTCCTTGCTGCATTGAGCGACGCTCAGGAAGAGCAGGCAGAAGAAGACACGATCCAGGTGCTCGAAGCCCAGCTCGAAACAGCACCATCGGCAGAAGGCGTGAGCGACAAGCTTGCCGAGGCCGCATTCCTCGCGTCCTCCGGAGACCGACCCTGGGACTCGTTGAAGTCCAAGGCGCTGGGCTGGGCACAAGCGCCGCTGCCCGGCTACGCCGACGTCGGCTGGCGGCTCCCGGCCGAAGAGGATGAAGCGTCCGACAAGCTCACCCTGCGGGTCGACCGCGACCGCAACGATCGCCCGGACCTGCTGCTGACCGACAGCAGCGTCGATGTCGGCCGATTCCTCGGGCTGCCCGACCAGTTCCAGCTCGTCTTTGCCATCGCGCCCTTCGCCATCGGCGCGGGCTTCATTACGGGTCGCGCGGGCCTGATGGTGCTGGCGGGCGGCATCCTGGCCTACTTCATCATCAACCCGCTGGTCTACTCGATGGGCTGGGCGCCGGCGACTATCCGAGCGCACGAGGCCCCCGGCTACGCGTTCGGCGCATTCAACCGGCCGCTGGGCATCGGCCTGCTGCTGGGCGGCGCGCTCATGGGCGTGGTGTTCGCGCTGCCGGCCATCCGTGAGGCGATGAAGAGCATCGCCAGCGCCAGCTTTGGCAAGAAGAAGGGCGGCTCGGACGAGCTGGGCCTGAAGGTGCTCGTCGTCAGCGTGCTGGCGGCCCTGCTCCTGCTGTTCCTGGCCGCCGACTTCGTTGGCAACAAGCCCGTCAACCTGACCGACCCGATCAGCGAGATCGAACTGAGCGGCGAGGGCGCCCCCGAAGACCAACCCACCACCAGCTACGGCGGATACACGCTGGCGTTTGCTGGGCAGGACACGCTCGACGCGTGGAACGCCTGGACGCCCGAGCAGCGAGATGAGTACCTGGCCGCCAACGACCTGAAGCCCGGCTGGCTGGCGTGGATGAACCCCCACCTGCGCGCCCTGGTCATCGCGCTCGTGGGCGCGGCGTGGATCTGGTTCGCCGGCATCATCATCGCTCAGTGCACGGGCATGACCGACTGGTCGCCGATCTCGGGCATGGCGCTGCTGACCGTCGTGCTGGTGCTGCTGCTCTCGGGCTCGGGCGCGGTCGTCGGGGCGGTGCTGCTCGGGGCGGCCCTGTGCGTGGCCATTACCTGCGCCGCCGACATGATGGGCGACCTCAAGACCGGCTACCTCGTCGGCAGCCAGCCCAAGCGTCAGCAGATCGTCGAGCTGGTCTCCACCGGCCTCGGTCCGGTCGTCTGCATGCTGGTTCTCGCGACGATCGTCGCCGTCAACCTGAAGGCAACCGACGGGCAGATCCCCATCGGTCCGGGCACGCCCACCGTCGCGCCGCAGGCCCAGGCGCTCCAGGCCGTCATCACCGGCGTGCAGGGCGGTGAGATGCCCTACGCCCTCTACGGCTTCGGTGCCTTGCTGGGCGCGTTGCTTGGCCTGGGCGCCTTCCCGGGGCTGGGTGTGCTCGTGGGCCTGAGCATGTACCTGCCGTTCATCTACATCAGCACGTACGGCCTTGGCTGCATCATCAACATGATCGTGGTGAAGGCCAAGGGCAAGCGGTGGAGCGAGGACTGGGGCGTGCCGTTCGCGGCCGGCCTTGTCGTGGGCGAGGCCATCCTCGCGCTCATCATCAACCTCACCGTCCTGGCGATCGGGTAAGGGAGCGCTGCCATGAAGATCCTCGGCTTCCTCATCATCACCGCCGCCCTCGTCCTTGGTGTCGCCGTCTCGCCCACGGCGTACGTGCCACCGCTCGACATGCCCGACGAGCAGCTCGTGGGCCTCACGCTCAACTCCTCGGCGGGCCTGGCCACTCCGGAAGTTCCGCCGGCCGACCCCGCCGCCCCGGGCGAGCCGATCGCGGAAACCAACACGGTGCTGACGGCTGAACTGCTGGACGAGCTCCGCGCCAACGGCGTGGAGCGGGTGCGCGTCAAGGAGTTCTCCTTCGGCCGGTGGACGGGCAAGTGGTGGTTCCTGCTCGCGGTGGTCGGCCTGTTCGTCGGAGCGGCCCTGGTGCGCATGGACATGCGGCAGCGGCTCGCCGCCTCAAGAGAGGGCGAGGGCCTGACGCCCGGCACCAACTCGCCCGACGCCTCGCTGGCGGCCATCATCGAGGCCATCGAGAGCCTCCGCCGAGACCTGCCGCACATGACGACCGAGCACGACCGCGAGGCCGCGATCATCGAGCGGCTGGGCGAGGTGCAGGCCGTGCACGTGCCCGCGTTCGTCGACTCTCGCGAGAGCATCGTCTCGGCCCGTGGCCTGGCTGGCTACGCCGCGGTGATGGATCGCTTCGCCGCCATGGAACGCCAGATCAACCGCGCCTGGTCGGCTGCCGCCGACGCGGTTGACGACGAGGCCCAGGACTGCATCGAGCGCGCGTCGGCGTTGGCGGTAGAGACGAAGGCGGCGCTCGAACCGCGTTAGGTCACAGCGCCTCCCACCCAAACCCCGCCGGCACCCGATCCTCCCGCTCGTGCAGCCACGCCACCAGCCACTCGAACGCATCGACGAGCCTCGGCCCGGGCCGGTTGAAATACTGGTTGCCATCGACGAGCGCGACCTTGCCGTTCTGGACGGCGGGGAGTGATCGGAACCAGTCTTGCCCGGCGATCTCGGCCGTCGCGTGGTGTGTCTGCTCCAGCGTCAGGCCGCAGGGGGCGATGACGAGTGCTTCGGGAGCCGTGGCCGCGAACACCTCTGGCGGGACGGCGATCGACTTGCCCGCCACGCGCTCGCTGTGCATGGCGCCCGCCGCGGCACCGGCGTCTTCCTTGGGAACGGTCTCGTTCAGCGGGTGCCGCCCGCCCGCACGCTCGATGAGTTGCACGGTCCAGTGGCCGGCGATGAACAGCGGGTCGGTCCATTCGAGGAAGCCAACGACCGGCGCGTACGCGAAGCTCGGCACGATCTCGGCCGCCGCGTAGAAGCGCTCCCGAAGCGCCGCGACGGCGCGCGTTGCCTCGTCTTCCCTGCCGATCGCCGCGCCGATGGCCAGGCAGTCGTCGTACACCTGCTCGAGCGTGTGCGGATCGAGGCTGATGACCCGGGGCTCGCTGCCGGTCTTCTGACCGATGCGTCGGGCCGCCGCCTGCACTTCCGGTAAGGCGATGCTGCAGACTTCGCACAGGTTTTGCGTGAGGATGATGTCGGGCCGCAGCGACTCGAGCATCTCGATGTCCAGAGAGTAGAGAGACGGGGGCGCGTCGCCCCCGGACGCGTTCGAGAGCGTTTCGCGGACCTGCCGATCGACGTCGGCCGCCGCGCCCACCGAACCAGGACCGCCGGCGTAGGTGGTCCGGGCGGCGGTCAGTACCGGCAGGTGGCCCAGGCCGTCGGGGAAGTCGCACTCGTGGCTGCGGCCGACGAGCAGGTCGGTGCCGCCGACCAGGCACAACGCTTCGGTGGCCGAGGGCAGGAGGCTGACGATTCGCATACGGGCGGGGCCCTCCCTTTGACGGCTTGCGTGCGTCGAATCCCGATCGCTGCACGCCCGGGCTCGATCAGGCCGATGAGCCCCAGCAAGGCCACATCGGTCGGCGGCTGGACGGGAGGGGATCGGGGCCGAGGACGATCTTCGGATCACCTCGATCAAGTAGCTTCCCGAGCGCGAAGACCATAGAACCCTAGCCCCCGCGCCCCAATGCCTTATGGGGCGACCCGCACGGGGCACGCGACCGGCAGGAGATGGACGATGCCGCAGAGGACCGAACGGGCGAGCAAGAACGAGCGGGGCCTGGCCCTCGCGATCGCGGCCGGGCTTGCGATCTCGCTGGCGTCGACCGCCGCCATGGCCCAGAACCAGCCCCAGGGCAACCCCGCCGGCGAACGCTCGCCCGCACTCGTGCCCGAGCCCGCCGCCCAGTCGGACGAGCCGATCATCATCGGCCCCTTCGCCGAGCCCGTACAGCTCCGCACGCTCTTGGACATCGCCGTCGCCCGCCTGGGCGTGCAGCTCGCGGTCGACACGAGCCTGACCGGCAGCGTGATGATCACCCAGGAGCTGCGGATCCCGCCCGACCAGTACCTGCTGCTTCTCAATTCGTTCCTCGAGCAGAACGGCTTCGCGATGGTGCCCGGCGCCATCGACGGCTTCTTCCAGGTCATGCCGAAGGCCAGCGTCCCATCGAAGCCCGTCGGCGACCTGGCTACGACGCTGGTGATCCGCACGCCGAACACGAAGCCCAGCGTGCTCCAGCAGGCCATCGTGAGCCAGACATCGACGGACGGCTCTCGCATCGCCGCGCTGGACGAACTGGGCGTGCTGATCGTGACCGCCTCGCCGGGCACCGCGATGGAGATTCGCGACCTGGTCGACCGCATCCTGGCCGAGCGCGACCAGCAGCGGCTGATCCCCTTCGAGCTGACGCATGTTGCCGCGGTCGCCGCCCGCGACCAGGTACTCCGCCTCGCAGGGGTTCTCGAAGAGTCGAGTTCCGCGCCCGGCCTCCCCGACCCCCGCGGCCGCAGCGGCCAGCCCGAGGGCGGCGGCTCGTTCGTCTCCTCGGCCCTGAGCAACCTGGGCCAGCGGCTCATCGTGGCGCCATCGGGCAACCGACTGCTCTTCCGAGGCACCGAAGACGAAGCCGACCGCGTCGCCGAGCTCATCAGCATCGTCGACGTGAAGGACGACCTCCAGCCCACGCGGTATCGCACGGGCTCGGCGACCGCGAACGTCGCCGCTCTCGCCGAGCAACGCGGGCTGGGCAGCGTGATCCAGTTCTCGAGCATGGATGATGCCGGCGGGATCGGACAGTTCCCCGGTCAGGTCCGCGGCCTGCCGGGCCAGGGCTTCGGCCAGCCGCAGCCCGTCCAGGGCGGTTCGGCCATCGTCGTCGACGAGATCGGCCAGAGCATCGTCTTCTACGGCACGCCCGAGCAGCACGAACAGTTTGCCGCCCTCGTCGCCGAGTACGACCCGGGCGACGAGCAGGTCGTCATCCGCAATTACGAGCTCGACTGGGCCGAGGCCGAGGCGGTCTCCACGCTGCTCAACGAGCTGATCGAGGGTGCGTCCGCGGCCGCCAGCGGCGACCTCTTGCCCGGCTCGGGCCAAACCGGGAGGCAGGCGACCGCACGGCAGCCGCGATTGCCCGACCAACAGCCCGCACCAGAGGGCGCCTTCGGCGACATCCAGAGCCCCGACGCCTTCGTGACCTACGACGAGTCGACCAACCAGGTCATGGTGCGGGCGCCGCTCAAGATGCAGGCCGAGTTCCGTCGCATCATCGAGACCATCGACAAGCGCCGACCGCAGGTGTTCATCGAGGCCAAGATCCTCGCCGTGACCTGGACCGACGACATGCGGCTGGCCTTCGAGAGCCAGATCATTAACTCGGGCGGCAGCGAAGGACTGTTCCAGACCAACTTCGGTCTGACCGAGCCCAGCGGCGACGCGACCGACCGAAACGTCGTCGGCGACGGCCTGCTGGGCTTTACCTCGGCCGTCATACGTAGCAACTACGTTCCGATCGTCATCAACGCCTTCCAGCGGAACGTCAACGGCCGCATCCTGGCCAGCCCGCAGCTCCTGGTCGACAACAACACCGAATCGACCATCGTCAGCGTCGAAGAGCAGCCCACGACCACGACCAGCCAGGGCGGCGAGACCACCGAGGTCTCCTTCGGCGGCTTCGAGGAAGCCGGCCCGCAGTTCACCGTCACCCCACGGATCAATCCCGGGGGCTTCGTCACGCTGAACTACGACCTCACCCTTTCCAACTTCGTTGGTTCGGGCAGCGATGGCATCCCGCCACCCCGATTCGAGCGCACGCTGACGAGCGAGTCGGTGACGATCCCCAGCGATTCGACGATCATCGTCGGCGGAATCACCATCGAGGACGACGGCAAGACGCAGGTGCGAGTGCCGCTCCTGGGCAGCATCCCCATCCTGGGGTACCTGTTCTCCGATACGTCGTGGAACGATTCGAAGACGACGCTCTACGTCTTCATCACGCCAAGGGTCCTTTACGAGCCGACCATCCGCGACTACGAGTTGCTGACCGAGGGACCAAGAAGGGTCGCCGAGCTCGACGACGACGTACCTGAACTGGAAACCTACATGCTCCGCGTGATGGTGCCCAAGGACTTCACGCCCGGCGGGACCGCCGGCGACGCGACGCCCGACGACGACTACGGCATCGAGATCATCGAGCCCGGTACCCAGGGTTCCTGAGCAGGCCGAGGGCACGCGACCATGAGCAAGCTGACCCTCCGGGGCAACAAGAACGGCTCGAAGAAGGAGAGCAACGGCGCCGACGCGATCAACGCTCGGGCGTCCGGGGATGCGCTCCCGGGCGTCGCTCGAGCGCTGCGGGTCCCACGCCTGACCGCCGACGCGCTGCGTGCCTTCCGCGAGATGCCCGGTTCGGATACCGAGCCCTGGGACATGCTCATCAGCGCAATGGCGACCGACGAGCAGAGCTCGCTCAAGCTGCTGGCCGACCGCACGGGCCTGCCCTTCGTCGCAGAGCCCAGGCTGAACGACAGCGCCATGCGCTTCTATGAGTTGGTGCCACCGGATGTGGCCCGCGAGCGTCACGTCGGCGGCGTCGAGAGCGACGGCCGCACCATGACGGTTGCAACTGCCCAGCCGATGCAGCCGGCATTCTTCGCCCAGCTCGAGGAGCACCTGGGCATGCCGCTTCGGCTGGTGCTCACGCCGCGGGCCGTCGTGCAGAGCCTGGTGAACCGCGGGTACGAGAAACGGCAGGACCTGGTCACCGAGATCATCGAGGAGATGCCCCTCGACGAGGGAGCCATCGCCAGTGCGGCGGGCTCGATCGGCAGCGGCAACGACCTGCTCGCTCTTGCGCGCCAGGGCCCGGTCATCCGCCTGGTGAACATGATCTTGTTCGAGGCGCTGCGTCGCCGCGCCAGCGACGTACACGTCCATCCCGAAGAGACCAGGCTCAACATCCGCCTTCGCGTCGACGGCATGCTGGTCGATGCCTTCAGCCCTCCGCTGAGCCTCGCGCCGGCCATCAGCAGCCGCCTGAAGGTGATGACCGAGCTCGACATCGCCAACCGCCACAGCCCGCAAGACGGCCAGACCACCGTGCGTGTCGGCAGCCACAAGGTCGACATCCGACTCAGCGTCATCCCGACGGTCCACGGCGAGCGGCTCGTCATGCGCCTGCTCGACCAGGGCCAGAACAAGCTCAGCCTCGACACCCTGGGCATGACCCAGGAAATGCAGCAGGAACTGAAGGACACGGTCGATCGGCCCAACGGCATGCTGCTCGTCACCGGACCCACCGGCTCGGGCAAGACCACCACGCTGTACTCGGCGCTGGGCATGGTCGACCGGGCATCGCGCAATGTGATGACCATCGAGGACCCGGTTGAGTACCGCCTCGAGGGCATCAGCCAGATGCAGGTCAACGTCAAGCGGGGCGTGACCTTCGCAGCCGGCCTGCGCAGCCTGCTGCGTCAGGACCCCGACGTCATCCTCGTCGGCGAGGTCCGCGATCACGAGACGGCCCAGCTCGCCGTGCAGGCTTCGCTCACGGGCCACCTTGTGCTCGCCACGCTGCACACCAACGACGCGCCCAGCGCCATCCCGCGCTTGCTGGACATCGGCATCGAGCCCTTCCTGGTGACGAGCTCGCTCCTGGGCGTCATGGCCCAGCGCCTGGTCCGCCGCCTGGCGACCAAGGAAGAGCAGGCCGAGACGGGCCAGCAGTACAAGGGCCGCATGGGCGTTTACGAACTCATGCGCATGAACGACGAGCTGCGCACGCTGACCGCCCAGCGCGCCGACGGCGTGCTGCTCATGGAGGCCGCCAAGCGGGCCGGCTTCAAGCCCATGATCGAGGACGCCAAGATGAAGGCCGCCAGGGGCATGACCGACGAGGCCGAGATCAAGCGCGTGCTAGCCTGACCCCATGCGTGGCTTTCTGAAGTTGCTGCTGTGCACGATCCTGCTCGTCACGAGCGTGTGCGCGGCTCAGGATGCGGGCGAGCCCGTCTACACGCAAGACGAGATCAATCCGTCGCTCGAAGCAATCGAGTCGCTCGATCCACCGCCGGTGCTCGAAACCCCGCAATCGGCGCTCGAGTTCTTCGTAGCGGCGTGCGACGACGACGACTTCACGCGCGCCGCCCATGCGCTCAACTTCCGCTTGATGCCCGACGTGTCGTCGCAAGACGCCGCCCGGCTCGCCGAGAAGCTTTTCTTCGTGATGAACCAGGAGCTCTGGATCGACTGGGAATCCCTGCCCGATCGGCCTGATGGCATGGACGACAGCGCTCCGCTGAACGAGTCGGGCCCGATGATCGGCCAGCCGCGCAAGAGCATCCCGATCGGATCGATCGACTTGGGCGACCGCGACGCGACCATCCGTCTGCAACGCGTCACGACCGGTGGCGATGGAGAAACGCCACGCTGGCTGATCTCGCCCTACACCGTCCAGAACATCGACGCGATGTACGAGGCCCACGGCCCCGGCTGGCTGGACGAACGCATGCCCGAGTGGGCCCGCGTGCGCGGCTGGGGCGGCGTGATGGTGTGGCAGATCATCGCCATGATCCTCACGTTCGTGCTCGCGCCGACCATCGCGTGGGCGGGCACGTGGTGCCTCAAGTGGCTGCTCAAGCGGGCGCCCGTTCCGGCCATCGGAATCTACGACGCGCTGCACTGGCCGGTGACGTTCTTCATCGCGGCGATCATGATCTCGATCGCCTTCAGCGTCGGCCTTTCCCTGCCGGGCAACATCGGCACGATCGTCGACCCGCTGGTACTGCTGCTCGTGGCCGGTACCGGCGCCTGGATCGCCATGCGGGCAATGAATTTCGTCGTCGAAAACATCGCCAAGCGGGCCGTCCGGCACTCGCACGAGGACGAGTCGGCCCAGCAGAGCGTGCTGACGACCGTCACGATCGTCCGTCACGTGCTCGTCCTGCTCATCGCGGCGATCGCACTGGGCATCGTGCTGTCACAGTTGAGCGGATTCCGATCCATCGGCATCGCCCTGCTGTCTTCGGCCGGCGCGGTCGCGCTCATCGTGGGCATCGCCGGCCACGCCGTGCTGGGGAATCTGATCGCGGGCCTGCAGATCGCCTTCACCCAGCCGTTCGCGCTGGGCGATTCGGTCTACATCCAGGACAACTACGGTACGATCGAAGACATCACTTACACGTACGTCATCGTTCGAACGTGGGACTACCGGCGATTGGTCATCCCCATCCGCTACTTCATCGACAACTGGTTCGAGAACTGGAGCCTTCGCGACGCGTTCCTCGTCAAGCCGATCTACCTGCACGTCGACTACAGCGCGAGCATCGACGCCGTGCGCGAGAAGTTCATCGAATTGGTCAAGGACGACGACGATTGGGCGAGCGATCGCGACGACCCGACCGTGCTCGCCTACGAGGCGAAGGAAGAATCGCTCATCGTCCGGCTGACCTGCGCCGCGAAGGACCCCAGCACCGCGTGGGACCTGCACTGCCGCATCCGCGAGCAGATGATCGAGTGGTTGCAAGACGTCGAGGACGGACGCTGGCTGCCGCGGCAACGGATCGACGTTGCGAGGCTCGACTCGGGTCAACAGGCTGACGCACAGGAGGATTCGTGATGCCGACCGCCAAGCCCACCACAATTCCCGCGTACATGAAGTCGCTGCCGGCCGACCGCCGCGAGCTCGTGCAGGCCATCCGCGACACGATCAACAAGAACATCGATCCGGTGTTCGAGGAGGGCATGCAGTACAACATGCCCGCGTGGTACGTGCCGCACTCGGCCTACCCCGCCGGCTACCACTGCGATGCCAAGCAGCCCCTGCCCTTCGCCAGCGTCGCCAGCCAGAAGAGCCACGTGGGCATCTACCTGTTCTGCCTCTACCAGGACGAAGCCAGGCAGGCCGAGTTCGTGAAGGCGTGGAAGGCGACCGGCTCCAAGCTCGACATGGGCAAGAGCTGCATCCGCGTGAAGAAGCTCGAGGACGTGCCGCTCGACGTGCTGGGAAAGGCCATCAAGAAGATGAAGGCCAAGGCGTTCATCGCGTCCTACGACGCCGTTCGGCCCGATGGGCCCAAGGGCATGAACGCGAAGGGCGCGAAGGTCACGAAGAAGAAGGTCGAGAAGAAGACGACTACGAAGAAGAAGGCGGCGACCAAAAAGACGACGAAGAAGGCCGGCAAGAAGACCGCGGCGCGCAAGAAGTAGGCTTCCCTACCCCTCGCCCACGCCGTCGATCGCCGCCAGATCGACGTTGCCCCCGCTCAGCACGATGCCGATGCGTCGGCCCGCGACCGCGCCGGGCTCGTCGTGGGCCAGCCGCAGCAGGCCGGCGACGCCCAGCGCCCCCGACGGCTCGACCACCAGCTTGAATCGCTCCAGGCAGAATCGCATCGCCGCCACGATCTCGTACTCGTCGACGGTCACGAACCGGTCGACGTGCCGCAGCACGAGCGGGAAGGTGTACCGCCCGAGGCTGGGCGTGCGCGTGCCGTCGGCGATGGTGTCGGGGTTGCGCACCGCGTGCAGCACGCCGCTGCGGAAGCTCCGCGCCGCGTCGTCGGCGTTGGCCGGCTCGACGCCCACGACCTGGCACCCGGGGCTCATGCTGCCAGCGACGATGGCCGAGCCGCTGAGCAATCCCCCGCCGCCGCAGGGCGTGAGCAAGAGGTCGAGCGCGCTAACGTCCTCGAACAGCTCGAGCGCCGCCGTCCCCTGGCCCGCGATGACGTGCGGGTGGTCGTAGGGCGGGACGATCGTCAGCCCCTCGGCCTCGGCGATGGCCCCGCCGACCTCCTCACGCACCTGCGTCGCCGCGTCGTACTCGACGATCCTCGAGTTCTCATGCCCCCGCCGGATCTCGCGTTTGGTCGATTCAAGCTTCACGCGCGGCGCGTTGGTCGGCATGACGATCACGGTCGGGATGCCCAAGTCGGCCCCCGCCCGCGCGATGGCCTGGGCGTGGTTGCCGCTGCTGTACGTCAGCACGCCCTTCACGCTCTCATCGAGCTGCAACAAGGCGTTCGTCGCGCCGCGGATCTTGAAGGCCCCGGTGTGCTGGAGGCTCTCGCACTTGAGGAAGACCTCGGTCCGCTCGCCCTTCAGCTGCCGCGCCAGGACGTCGTCCAGCGGCGTGCGATCGAGCACCGGCGTCCGCCGCACGCGGCCGGCAATGCGTTCCGCGGCCGCACGCACCTCATCGAACGCGACGGCGTCGACCAGGGACATGTCCGGCTTCGATCCCTCATGGGTCGCGGGCATACCCGAGCCTATGCAAACACGCACGAAAAAGGCCGGAGCTCCGAAGAGCGCCGGCCGTTGGGATACGCGTCCTGTGCTTCCGCAGGAGCCGTTCCCGCGCGATCACCGCGCGGCACGGACCCCGTCGGGTCCGTTGGTCAGCGCAGTGACCCGTCGTTGGACCTCTGCTCGAGATCCTGACTGAAGTACGACACTGGATCACCTCCTTTATGCACGGGCCCCTTCGGGCCGACCCGCCCGGCCGCCGCGGCCCTCAACCTGCAATGGGTCGAAGCAGGGCCGCCGTCGGGCTCTTTCCCCGGAGTCGGCACTCCGGGCACACCGCCTGGTCCGCACCAGCGAACCAGTCGCCGCGGCCGCTCTCGCCGGGGGGTGCACGGGCCTTGGTCCCATGCCCCGCGGCGTGCGCTTCGCGGACGCGTGGGATTGTACGTTGCGTCGGGGGCGTGGGTTCCCACCGGGGCCACACCTTCAGAGCCCGCTTCGTAGAAACGTTCAGACCGTCATCACTCTTTAGCCGTCGCGGCTAGCTAGTTCTACGCGTCTCAAGCCGTGCGTGCTCACGCACGCGCCTCGGATGCAGTGGCCTCGCCGCGTCGCTGCCACAGGCCAGCCAGGATGACCACGGACAAGAGCAGCAGGTACACGACGATCAGAAGTGGCTGGGCGACGGGCTTGTACTCAACCGGCGCGAGGAGCTGGGCGATCGTGGCAACAACCAGGATGACCACCGCAAACGAAGAGGTTCTCGGGCAAGCGTCGATGTCGCACACCGTGCCGCGGCGACGATACGACCAGAACCCCAGGCCTAGCACAAGCAGCAGGCCGGCAGGGATCAGGATGTATTCCAGCAACTGGACCATCGCCACTGCATCGTACCGTTCTCACCTCGTCGACTTTGTGTATCTAGCACTCTTTCCTGCTATTTCAGTTCCTCGAACGCCCCCTTCTTCGCCTCCTCATCCAGGTACTTCTGGAAGTCGCCGGTCTTGTAGCTGACGAAGCAGAAGACGTGGTGCAGCGTGACCCATTCGAGGTCGCTCTCGTCCTTGTCCAGGTCTTGGCGGAGGCGGTTGAGCTCGGCCAGCAGCTTCTCGGCGCGGATGGTCTGGTGGGGATCGTCGGGCATGGAACGGGGCTCCTGTGGAGGTGTGGACCGAATCGGCCCAACGCTACGATGATGGTGCCATGACCGCCACCGACCCTGCCGCCTCCCCCACCCTTCAGTCCATCCAGTCCGAGCGCCTCGCCGCGCTGCCGACCTATCTCTTCCACCGGCTCGACGCGGCCAAGGCCGAGTACCGCGCCCGCGGGCCGGGGGCGCCGCTGATCGACCTCGGGGTTGGCGATCCCGATCGCCCGACCCCCGACTTCATCGTCAGCGCGCTCCGGCAGGCCGTGAAGGACCCCACGACCCACCGCTACCCCGCGAGCAAGGGTTCAAAGAAGTTCCGCCAGGGCGCGGCCCGGTTCATGCAGCGGCGCTTCGGGGTCACCGTCGACGCCGATCGGCACGTGCTGGCGTGCATCGGCAGCAAGGAGGGCATCGCCCACCTGCCCCTGGCGGTCGTCAACCCCGGGCGGGCGATCCTGTGCCCGAGCCTGGGCTACCCGGTCTACCACGCCGGGGCGATCCTGGCCGACGCCCGGCCGGTCAGCATGCCGATGCGGGCCGCCAGCGGCTGGACGCCCCTGTGGGAGGAGGTCCCGCCCGCCGACGTCGAGGATGCGGCGCTCATGTGGGTGAACTATCCGAACAACCCGACCGGCGCGTCGGTGCCGCTGGACTTCTACACGCAGGCCGCCGGCTTCGCGCGCGACCACGGCATCATCCTGGCCAGCGACCAGGCGTACAGCGAGCTCTACTACGAGAAGGACATGCCCGACAGCCTCTGGAAGGCCAAGGGCACCGACATCGACCGCGACCCCTTCATCGAGTTCCACAGCCTGAGCAAGGGCTTCAACATGACCGGCTGGCGCATCGGCTTCGCCGTGGGCCACCAGGCCGTCATCGACGCGCTGGCCAAGGCCAAGGGCCCCATCGACAGCGGCGCCTTCACGGCCGTGCAGGAAGCCGGCATCGTCGCGCTGGAGAACTTCGACCACGACGACATGGACGCCCTCCGCGCCATGTACGTCGAGCGCCTCGACGCGACCATGGAGGGCGTCAAGAAGATCGGCGCCAAGGCCGAGCGGCCCAGGGCCGGCCTGTTCGTCTGGGCCCAGTGCCCGGCCGAGAAGGGCGGGGCGCCGATGGACTCGTGGGCGTTCGCCATGCGGTGCATCGCGGAGGCGGGCGTCAGCCTCGTGCCCGGCGCGGGCTTCGGCGAGGACGGCAAGTACTGGTTCCGCATCGCCATGACCGTCGAGGCCGAAAAGATCGCCGAGGCATTCGGCCGCGTCGCGGCCATCGACTGGAGCAAGTAGCCCTCGATGCTCACCGCGCTGCTGATCGTCCTGTCGCTGGCGATGCTGACGGCGGGCGCCGAGTTGCTCGTGCGCTCGTCCGCGGGGCTCGCGCGCCGCATCGGCGTCTCGCCCTTCGTCATCGGCGCCATCATCGTTGGCTTCGGCACCAGCACGCCCGAGCTGAGCGCCTCGACCGTTGCCGCCCTCCGCGGCGCGGGAGACATCGCGGTGGGCAACGTCGTGGGCTCGAACATCTTCAACGTCGCCATGGTGCTGGGCGTCGCGGCGCTGATCCGTCCGGTCTCGACCGACCCTAAGGCCATCCGCTTCGACTTGGCCGTCGCGGCGGCGGTGTCGTTCATCCCATGGCTCTCGCTCCTCACCGGCGGCGAGCTGCCCCGGTGGATGGGCGTGCTCATGCTCGTGGGCCTGGCCGCGTTCGTCGTGCGCTCGTTCAGGCACGGCGCGGTCGATGACGCCGAGACCGAGATGGGTACCGCGATGGCGGGCGAGGTCGCGCGCGGCAAGAGCCTGGCACTGGGCATCGTGGGGAGCGTCGCCGGGCTCGCGCTCCTCGTCCTTGGCGCCAAGTTGCTCGTCGACGCGGCGGTCGGCATCGCCCGCGATGCCGGGCTCAGCGAGCTCGTCATCGGCCTGACGATCGTGGCCATCGGCACGTCGCTGCCCGAACTCGTGACCGGCGTGGTGGCGGCGCTGAAGGGCCATGCCGAACTGGCCCTGGGCAACGTGCTCGGGTCGAACGTCTTCAACCTGCTGGGAATCCTGGGCGTGGCGACCATCATCACGCCCCAGCAGATCGCCAGCCAGACGCTCTGGCTCGATGCGCCGCTCATGCTGGGCCTGGTGCTCGCGCTCGCCGTGATCGCTTACACCGGCAAGCGGATCAGCCGCGTCGAGGGCGTCGTGCTGACCGCGCTCTGGGTCGGCTACGTCGTCACCCTCCTGCTCATCGCCTAGCAGCGTCCGCGCAAGAAAAACCGGGCCCAATCGGACCCGGCTGTCGAGTGGAGGCGACCGGACTCGAACCGACGACCTCTTCCATGCCATGGAAGCGCTCTACCAAAGCTGAGCTACGCCCCCGACGTGTTCGGATTGTCGCCCGGATGGCCCGATGGCCGCTCCGAGCAGGGCCGACATAGTAACAGCCTCGGCGTCCCGCGGCCAGTCAATCATCGGCCCGCGTGGGGCTGCGGTTGAGCAACCCGTCGACGGCCTCTCGGACCCGATCGAGCGAGATGCGATCGATCCGGCTGCGCTGCGGGTCGTCGTTGGCCGTCTGGCCCTCGGGCAGGTCCGGATCGGCCAGCACGATCGCCTCTCCGGCAGGCGCTGGGATCGTCGTCCAGCGATGGTCCGTCGGCCCGAACAGGCTCACAACGGGCACGCCCAGGGCCGCCGCCATGTGCCGGGGCCCGGTGTCGTTGGTCACCATCAGCGAACTTCGCGCGAGCACGCCCTTGAGCGACGCCAGCGAGCCGCCGTGGTCGGCCAGGCACGCCGGCTCGGCCACCGACGCGTTCTGGATCGCGCGTGCGATGCCGACCTCCGCGGGCGACGCATTGATGACGCTCGAAAGGCCGTGCTCCTCCACCAGCCAATCCGCCAACGCCGCGTATCGCTCGGTCGGCCAACGCTTGGCCGGGTTGTTGCCGCCGGGGTTCAGCACGGCCAGCCGTGCATCTGGCGAGATGCCCGCGCTCTCGAGCACCTCGCCCGCGCGTGCCGCCTCGTCGTCGGTCAAGGCCAGTTCGAGGCGCGCATGCTCAGGCAACGGCGCGATCGCCGCCCGCGCATCGACCGTTCGATCCGCCAGCACGTCGAGCAACGCCCGCGCCGCGTGGTGGTAGTACGCCGCCGCTGGTACGACGGCCCACTCGCCGTCTTCGCGTCGAGGAGCAGCGAGCCGGTGCGTCAAGAGCATGCCGCGGCCATCGCGGTCATACCCGAGCCGTAGCGGCACGCCCGCGATGCGACTCGCGAGCGCCGTGGAGAACGAGTTGGTCAGCAAGAGCGCTGCCCGGTAGCGACGGGGCCGGAGCTGGGCCGCCACCCGCTTCGGACCGAACACGCCGGACATCGGCGCCACGTGCACCTCGTCGAGCGCATCGAGGCCCGCGAGCACCTGGTCGACCCCCGGCCGGCAGATGGCGCCGATGAACCAGCCGGGCAGCGTCTCGCGGATCAGGCGCAGGGCAGGCGTCGCCATCACGGCATCGCCGACCCACGACGGCAGGACGATCAGCAGCCGCCGGTCGTGCTCGCCAAACGCCTCATCCATGCGCACCCACCGGATGCCGTGCAACGCGATCCAAGGCGGCCGCGAGCGTCATCTCTCCCGAAAGAAGGAGGCATCGACTCGGTAGCAGACCCGCGGCCTCTCCGGCCTCGACATCTCGCACGGCGTCGCCCACCATCCACGAACCAGCCAGGTCGAGCCCGAGCAATTCGCTTGCCGCCAGCAGCATCCCCGGCTGCGGCTTGCGCCACGGATGCTCGCGGCAGAGCTCGGCAGGCCCCGCGCCGTTTGGGTGGAACGGGCATGCGAAGCACGCCTCGATGCCCGGCCCAAGCACCTCGATCGTGCGCACGCACGCGGCCTCGACCTCGTCGAGCGTGGCACCGCCCCGAGCGACGACGCCCTGGTTGGTCACGAGCACGACGGCGTACCCCAGCGAGACCGCTCGCGCGCACGCGTCGATCGCGTCCGGCAGCGGTCGGATCCACGCCGGGTCGGCGAGGTCGCCCGGCGTACCCGCGAAGGCCTCGGCCGGGAGCGTCGCGTTTGCGATGAGGGTGTCGTCGCGATCGAAGAAGACCGCCGGCCGGCGCGGGCCAGGCGCGGTGCGGGCATCGGGCAAAGCGCGGATTTCGGGCGGAAAGACGACCACCGGCCCAGTCTAGCCGGCGCTTGCCCGGTGCCGGGCCTAGATCGTGACGTCGATGATCGAGCCGATGGGCAGCAACTGCTGGATCGTAATCTGCGGCGTCTCGCGGACCGGGAGTTCGTAGGGCAGCGGCACGGGGCTCACGTCGGCAAGCTTTGGCGTACCCGCCTGCGGGGCGGCCGGGGCGTGGCAGCGACGGCGGCAATCCTCCCCGCCCGCCGCCTGGTCGCTCCGCCTCCCGGCCGCCCGCTCGAACTGGGTATCGCGCTCGTGGGCGCGGTTGACGTGCTTGAGGTGCTCGCTGAATCGCAGCGGCTGGTGGGCCTCATGCGAGAGGCCGATCGGGCTGTCGGCGATGCCGGACACGCCCGACACCATGAAACAAACGTGCCACAGGCCTTAGACCGATAATGTCGGCCCTCCCACTACCTGGAGGTCGCTTGGCGGTGGCATCGTGGTGTCAATGATGCTGCTTCGCAACACCGACGCGTTGCCCGAGGGCCACATGCTGCGGACACGAGACCTCGACTACGACCTGCCGCGGGAGCTCATCGCGACCGCCCCTGCCGAGCCGCGCGATAGCGCCAGGCTCCTCGTGGTCCGAGGCCAGGACCGGCTCGAGCACGCCGTCTTCCGCGACCTGCCCGGCTTCCTGGCTGCCGACGATCGCGTCGTCGTCAACACCAGCCGCGTCATCCCCGCCCGCCTGCTCGGCCGGCGAGAGGACACCGGCGGACAGGCCGAGGGCTTGTTCCTGGAGTTCGGCGACGAGCCCGGGCTGTGGGTGTGCATGGTCAAGGCCCGGCGGTTCAAGCCGAGCGCGCGGATCGCGCTGTTCGATCAAAACGGCGCCCCATCGCCCCACGCGATCGAGTTGGTCGACCGCCACCCCGGAGTCCCTGGGGCCTGGATCGTTCGCCTCGTTGGCGGTCCGTGGGAGGACGCCTGGCAATTCAAGATGCACAGCATGGCCGTGATCAGCGAGGTCGGCCACGTCCCGCTGCCGCCGTACATCCGCAGTGCGAGGCGCGACGACGGGCAGGACGACGAACGCACCGAAGACTTGGAGCGCTACCAGACCGTCTACGCCGACCCGGCCGAGGCGGGCTCGGTGGCCGCCCCGACGGCAGGGCTGCACTTCACGCCCACCGTGCTCGAGGCACTCGCCGGCCGGGGCGTTGTCCGCCGCGACGTCACGCTCCACGTCGGGGCCGGCACGTTCCGAGAGGTCGAGACCGAGCTCGTCGAAGACCACGACATGCACCACGAGCTGTGCCACGCCCCGGCGAGCGTGATGGACGACCTCCACACCGCGCGGCAAGGCGGCCATCGGGTGGTGGCGGTGGGCACGACGGCCGCCCGCACCATCGAGGCCGGCGCCGATGGCCCCGGCGGGTGGTTCGAGACCAACCTGCTCATCACGCCCGGCTACCGGTGGAAGCTGGCCAGCGCCCTGATCACCAACTTCCACCTACCACGCTCGACGCTCATGGCCATGGTCGCCGCCCTCCTGCCCGGCGGGGTCGAGCAACTCCAAGACGTCTACGCCCAAGCGATCGAGGCTCGGTACAGGTTCTATTCGTACGGCGACGCGATGTTGGTGCTGCCGTGACGCGCGGCGGCGAAATCTCCGCGCCGCGCCCGGTCATGGCCGATGCTCTGGCTGCCGTACCGTCGAGCGACCCATGCTGCTGAGCGACCTCATCCGCGACCTCCCCATCACCGTGCACGGCTCGGTCGATGTTCGTATTGCCGGCGTCTCCGAGGACAGCCGAAGGATCGATCGCGGCTGGTTGTTCGTCGCCAGGCCGGGCGTCAAGAGCAATGGTGACGCGTTCGTGTCCGACGCCCTGGAACGCGGGGCAGCGGCGGTGCTGGCCAGCCATCGCCACGAGGCGACAGTGGCTCTCGTCTGCCAGGATCCGGCCAGGATCGGCGCCGTGCTGGCCGAACGATGGCACGGGTCGCCGAGCTCGAGGCTCGGGCTGGCGGGCGTCACCGGAACCAACGGCAAGACCACCGTCGCCTGGCTGCTTCGCCGCCTTCTGAGCACGGGCGGGCACAAGAGCGGCCTGATCGGCACCATCGAGATCGACGAGGGTGCCGGCGCGAGGCCGGCCGACCTGACAACCCCGGCGGCCGAGGACCTGAGCGCCTCGCTCGCCCGCATGGTCGGCCATGGCTGCGACTTCGCGGCCATCGAGGCGTCGAGCCACGCGCTGCACCAGCACCGGGTTGCCGGGCTGCGGTTCTCCGTAGCCGTCTTCACGAACCTGAGCGGCGACCACCTGGACTACCACGGCACGATGGACGCCTACGCCGACGCGAAGGCCCTGCTGTTCTCGTCGCTCGAACCGGACGCGCTGGCGATCGTGAACGCCGACGACGCGGCGAGCGATCGCATGCTCCGCGACTGCCGCGCGACGGTGCTGCGGTGCTCGATGCACGGCCCGGCCGACGCCACCGTGCGCATCGTTGCGGCAGACCTGGAGAGCCACGTCGAGATGACGGGGCCGTGGGGAACCGTCGAGGCATCGCTGCCGCTCGTGGGCGACCATAACGCGATGAACGCGCTCCAGGCCGTCGCCGCGGCACATGCCCTGGGGCTGGGTCGCGATGACATCGAGCACGCGCTGCCCGCACTCGGCCCGCCGCCCGGCCGGCTCGAGCCGGTGAAGGTCGATGGCGTCGATGGCCCACGCGTGCTGGTCGATTATGCGCACACCGACGACGCGCTCGAGAAGGCGCTGCTCGCGGTAGCTAGCCGAAAGGGCGAGGGCAGGCTCTGGGTCGTCTTCGGCTGCGGCGGGGATCGCGACCGGACCAAGCGGCCGCGCATGGGCGCCGTCGCCGGCCGGCTGACCGACCGCGTGGTCGTGACGAGCGACAACCCCCGGACCGAAGACCCCGAGTCCATCGTGCAAGAGGTGCTCGCGGGCGTGCCCGGGGACGTCTGGCAGGCGAGCGACCCGGACCGCGAGGCGGCGATCCATGCCACGATCTCGCAGGCCGACGCCGCCGACGTCGTCGTCATCGCCGGCAAGGGCCACGAGGACTACCAGATCGTCCGCACCGACTCCGGCGGCACCGCCAAGCGGCCGTTCGATGACCGGCTGGTCGCGCGCGAGGCCTTGCTCCGCCGGCCGAGCCTGGCCGGAGGCAAGCGATGATCCCGCTGGCTCGATTGCCCGAGTTGCTCGACGGCCGCTGGCTCGCGCCCGGCGAGGGCGTTGCAACCGGCGCGAGCATCGACACGCGGACGCTCGAGCCCGACCAGGTGTTCTTCGCGCTACCGGGCACTCGAGTCGACGGCCACGACTACCTGGAGCAGGCAGCGGAGCGGTGTACGAGCCTTGCGGTCGTCGAGCGTGACGTGTCGCCGCCGGACGGGCTGCCCGTCTTCCGCGTCGCGAGCGTGCAAGGGGCGATGTGGACGCTGGCCGCGTGGTATCACTCGACGCTCCGCGCGCGTGTAATCGCGGTCATGGGCAGCAACGGCAAGACCACCACCGTGCGCATGCTGGCGGCGGTGCTTGGCGAGGCCATGCACGTCCACGCATCACAGCGATCGTTCAACAACGCGCTGGGCCTCCCGCTCACGATCTTGAACTGCCCGGCGGACGCCGACGCGCTCGTCTGCGAGCTGGGCGAGGGCGAACCGGGTGCGCTCGCGCGATATGCCGGCCTTGCTCGGCCCGATGCTGCAATCGTCACGAGCGTCGGCCGGGCGCACGTGGGCGAACTGGGCGGCCTCGAAGCCGTGCGAGCGGAGTTCCGTGAGGCACTCGAGACCATCGGACCGGACGCCACGGCGTTCGTGCCCGAAGGCGATGTCTGGCTGCACGAGCGCGGCAGCAAGGCCTTCGCGGTCTCGAGTGCGAGGCACGCGACGGGCGGGATCGAGTTCGAACTTCCCGACGGCAGCGCCTGGACCATCCCCGTCGTCGGCCTGCACAACGCCTCGAACGCGGCGGCCGTGATCGAGGTCGCTCGCGAGTTGGGCGTCGATGACCACGCGATCGAGGCCGGGCTCCGGTCCTTCGAGCCGGCCGACATGCGGCTGGCGGTCCGCGAGATGGGCGGCGCAACCGTGCTGGTCGACTGCTACAACGCCAACCCGGATTCCATGGCCGCGGCCCTGCGCACGCTGGCGGAGGTCGCCCAGGGCCGGCACGCGGTGGCGGTCGTCGGAGACATGCTCGAACTCGGTGAGGATTCGGAGGCGTGGCACCGGGAGATGGGCCGCCTTGCGGGAGCGTCGGCCGACGCGTGCGTCTTCATCGGACCGGCGTCGCAAACCGCGTTCGAGGCGGCGGACGCCGGCGAGTGGTTCGAGACGGTCGAGGACGCTCAAGCGGCCGTCCGCCGCCACGCGGGCCCGGGGGCGGTGGTGCTGCTGAAGGCATCCCGCGGCATGGCGCTCGAACGCCTGCTCGACGCCCTGCAACGAGCCTCGGTGGCCTAGCGGGTGCTGTACTGGCTGACCAAGCTGCTCGACGGGGCGCTGCCCGAGTGGATGATGACGCTGCTGCGCGTCTTCTACCAAGAACAATTCCGGGCGCTCGCGGCGGCGGTGCTGTCGTTCGCCTTGGTCCTGTTCTTCGGCAAGCCGACGATCGCCCAGCTCGTGAAGTTCAAGATCGGCGATGCGGGCCTGACCGATGCCGAGGCGCTGCGGCGCGGCGCCGCCTCGAAGAAGAACACCCCCACCATGGGCGGCGTGCTGACGAGCGCGGCGGTGTTCGTGTCGACCATCCTGCTGGGTGACCTGGGCAACTTCTACGTCACCGCCGGCTTGCTCTTGATGATGAGCCTGGCCGCCGTGGGGGCGGCCGACGACGTACTCAAGATGCTCGCCTCTCGGCGGGAAGGCGGGCGGCAGGGCCTGCACAGCTGGGAGAAGCTGCTGTTCCAGCTCGGCGTGGGCGCGCTGATCTCGTACTTCGTGTACCGGCACGGGTCGGGGCAGGACTTCGCGCACGTGCTCAACCTGCCCTTCCAGCGGACGACGCTGCCGGGCACTGGCGGGGTCAACCCGGCGGTGCTGTTCCTGCCGATGGGGGTGTTCGTCGTGCTGGGCACGCTGATGATCGCGGGCCTGAGCAACGCGACGAACATGACGGACGGCATGGACGGTCTCGCCGGCGGGCTGAGCGCCATCGTGGCCGCGGGCATCGTGGTGCTGGCCATGATCGCCGGCTGGCAGGCAACGGCCCAGGACTTGCTGGTGCCCTACGTGCCCGGAGCGGAGGAACTCGGCGTGCTAGCCGGGGCGCTGCTCGGCGCCTGCCTGGGCTTCCTATGGTGGAACTGCTACCCGGCCCAGGTTTTCATGGGCGACACCGGGTCTCTGGCTATTGGCGGCCTGTTCGGGTACGTGGCCCTGGTCACCCGTCAGGAGGTCGTGGTCCTGCTCATGTGCGGGGTCTTTCTGCTGGAGATCGCATCCGTGGTGCTCCAGGTCGGGTATTTCAAGTGGACGAAGCGCTCGGGGCAGGGCAAGCGGATCTTCCTGTGCGCGCCGTTCCACCACCACCTGCACCTGAGCGGGCTTGCCGAGCCCAAGGTGGTGGTCAGGCTCTGGATCGTCGGGGTGTTGTTGCTGGTGCTTGCGCTGGCATCGATCAAGCTTCGGTGAGGACCCTTGACGCACGCAAAACCTCCCCAACCCGCTCGGCATCGGGGCGCTCGACGCAGCGTCGCGCTCGGCCTGGCCCTGGCACTCTCGGCCGGGTATCCGGCCTTCGTCGGCCTGCCCCTGCCAGCCGCGCTGCGTAGCGCCACTCAGCAGGCGGCCCGGGCCGACGACGTCGAGTCGCTGCGACAGAAGGCGCAGGAGCAACTCGCGGGGGTCGAGGGCCTGCGCTCGCCCGTGCGGCTGCTCTTTCGGAACGGTGAGTTCGTCGACGGAGAGCTCGTTTCCGAGACGGTCGAGAAGGTGACGCTCAACGTCGCGGGCATCGAGACCACCTTTGGCCAGTCGCGCATCGCACAGCTCGTGCGCCTGCCGGACTTGGCGACGCGGTATCGCCAGTGGCGAGCGGAGATCGACGACGGCGACGTGGGCCACATCGAGCAATTGATCCAATGGCTCGCGGGCGAGGAGCTCTACCACGTCGCGCACTACGAAGCGGCCAAGCTCTCGGTGAACCGGCCCCGCGACCCACGCGTGGATGCGCTCCTCCGGCGGATGCGCGGCATGGCGGCCTTGTTCGAGCAGCGCGGCCAGGGCGTCGCGCGCAAGCCAAGCGAGAACGAAAGGCCGATGCCGCTGCTCTCTCGCGAGCAGGTCAATCTGATCCGCGTCTACGAGCTCGACTTGCTGGATCCGCCGCGTATCCGCATCTCACCGCGCGACGTGCAGGAGTTCCTGCTGGCTTATCGCGAGGATCCCAGGGTGCCGCAGACGCCCGAGGGCCGCCAGGCGATGATGGCGGGCGACCCGGTCGACGTGTTGCGGCTGATGTTCGAGCTCAAGGCCCGCGAGTACTACGACCGCGTCCGAGTGCTCGACGATCCGGCGACGGTGAAGATGTTCCGACGCGACGTCACCGGCTGGCTGGTCGCCGGCTGCGCGACGTCGCGCTGCCACGGCGGGGTCGAAGCCGGCTCGCTGCGGCTGGCGAACCGCAACGCCCGCGGCGAGGGACAGGCCTACACCAACTTCCTCGTGCTCACGAGGGCGACGCTCGCCGACGGCACGCCGTTGATCGACCTCGAAGAACCCGACAACAGCCCGTTGCTGCACCTGGGCCTGCGGCGTGAGGGCTCGCGCTTCCCCCATCCGGAGGTGCCGTCCGATCGCGGCGACGGAGACGACTGGCGTCCGGTCTTTTCCCGAACCGAGGACGCCCGGTGGCGGCAGACCACGGCATGGGTCCGCTCGCTCTACCAACCCCGGCCGGAGTACCCGATCGAGTATCCGCCGCGAAGTGACCTTCAGGCCGAGGAGGCGGCATCTGATGTCCCGTCGGGTGAAGCGTCGGACGATGGGGGCCCGCCCTAGACTGGCCGCTGAGAACCGCTCGGCCACTCCGGGCGAACAGAAGACGCACGGAGCAGATCACCCGGCGAGGTGCGATGGCACCGCCGGCAGGTATTGGAGGCGTTTGGATGGCAACTCGCGTGGCAGATCGTTCCGGTCGCGGCATCGTCGCACTCCTCGCGGTCGCGGGGATCGCGGGCTCGGCGTTCATGAGCGGGTGCGAGCAGGAAGACCCCAGCGCCACGGCCCTCTCGGACGCGGCCATCCAGATCCGCACGATTTCGCCCGGGTCGGTCCCGCCAACGAGCGACGACTTCGCGACCTCGCAGTACCGCTTGGCGTCGGGCAAGCTCGATGCCGCGGCGCGCGACGGCAACGACGCTCAGAAGGCGATCGCTGCGATCCTGAGCGCTGAGATCGCCATCGGAAACGCACGCCCCGCGATGACCGCACTGGCGCGCATCGAACACGAGATCGGCTCGAAGCTCACGCGGATGACCTCGCTCGAAACCGCGCGTGTCTCGGCCCAGCAGACCGCAGAAGCCCTGGGTTCCTATGACCCATCGGCCGAGCGCGAGGCAATCGAGCAGCAGGCTTCCGAGCTCCAGCAGCAACTCAGTGATGCCCAGGACGAGCGGCAACAGCTGGTGACGCAGGTCGAGTCGCTGAACGCCCAGATCGCTGGTCTGGAGGGCGAGGTCTCGACCATCCGGGGTCAGGAGAGCCAGTTGCGTGATCGTGCCTTGCGCGAAGATCCGATCACTGCTGCACAGACTTCGATCGAGGCGCGTGAGGTCGGCCGGCGAGCCGACGCACTGGAAGTCCAGGCAAGCAACCTCGACGCTCGTCGCTCCGTGCTGGGGCCACAAATCGAAGCACTCGAGGTCCGGGTCAATGCGATCGATGCCCGGCTGGCAATCCTGAGCCAGGCCGGTGCCACGGTTACCGCAGAAGCACAGCGTTCGATGATGGAGGCCAGCGAGGCCCGCGACCGGGCTCAGGAGTTTTCCGCCGAACTCATGGCTCTGGCCAGCGAAATCTCGGCGCTGCACCAGGACGAGGCCCAAGCGGCCCTGGGCGAGGCGCGGCAGGCTCTCGAACGGGCTGTCTCCGCCGCCCGGCGGGCGAATGACGACGCGGTGAACGGCAACCTCGCAGCAGCCGGAGCGTCGCGATCGCTTGGCGACCTGCTCGCCCGCCGCGCTGCGAGCCTTACGCAAACCGCCGACGTTTTTTCCGGCCTCGCTGACCGCGGGCAGGGCGACCAGGCCCGCCGGCTGAGCGATCTTGCTGACCAGCTCTCGCAGCGGGCCGACGCGTTGAAGGGCGACGCCATCTCGGCGCTGGAGTCGGCCGCGAGCGGACTGCGCCGCGTGCGAGCCCAGGGCGAGACGCGTGAGGCTTTGCAGAACGCTGCCGACGATCTCGATAGCGCGATCGAGAGGCTTGGTGGGGCTCGTTCCGGCGCCGACGACGATTGGGCCGATGAGCAGCCGGCCGACGAGGGAACGCCCGGAATGGATGGGGATGATCCTTCCGGCGAGATGGGCGGCTGAGGCTGTTCACGCGGCGATGACGCAGGTCTCGCAAACCTACTATCGCCTGCATGACGACTACCGAATCTACCGACGTGACGCATACGGACCCAGGACCCGACCTCGTCGAGGTCAAGATGCACATCGCGGGGCCGAAGGCTCCTGTTTCAGGCGTCGTGACCCGGAACGATCGATGCACTGCCGGCAGCCGGGCCGCCGGCTTCGTCCGTCACGTCGAGATCGACGTATCTCAGACGCCGTTAGCAGGCTCGTTCGTGCCCGGGCAGAGCTTTGGCGTGCATGCGCCGGGCGAGGACCATCGCGGGAGGCCCCACGCGCTTCGGCTGTACTCGATTGCTTCGCCTGCCGAGGGCGAGGACGGGAAGGGCGGCGTCATCGCCACGACGGTGAAGCGGCTCATCGACGAGAACGCGGCGGGTCCGGGCTTGCATCTGGGCGTGACCAGCAACTTCTTGTGCGACCTTCGGCCCGGTGACGAACTCAAGCTCAGCGGACCCAATGGCAAGCGGTTCGTGCTGCCAGCGAGGCCCGACGAGCACGACTACGTGTTCTTCGCGACCGGCACGGGCATCGCGCCCTTTCGCGGCATGGTGCTCGATCTGCTGAAATCGACCTCGCGGAGCCGCATTGCCCTGGTCATGGGCGCCCCGTACGAGACCGACCTGCTCTACGACGACGTGTTCAGCGCCCTGGCCGAGACGCACGATCGATTCACGTACCTCCCGACGGTGAGCCGACACGCCCACCGGGACGCTTCGCCGGGCTGCTACGTGCAGGACCGGCTGGAGCGCGATCGCGGCGTGCTGGGCGAGCTGCTCTGCAGCGATCGCGGGCTGGTGTACGTGTGCGGCCTGCTGGGCATGGATCTTGGCATCGTGCAGGGCATGGCCAGGACGATGCCGCCCGAGTGGCTGGGGCGATACCTGACGATCGACCCGGCGGTGGCCGGCGAGATTGACGGATGGACGCGCAAGATGGTGCACCGCCAGGTCAAGCCAACTCGGCGGATGTTCCTCGAGGTATATTGAGGCGTCTTGCCCGGTATATGATCGGGATCGATGGTTGGGCCCGGCCGCTCGATCGTATTGACGGTGGGCCGGAGTTCGACTAGGTTTGGGGCCCCTGGAACCGCGAGGCCCGGGGTTGGCGTACCGGACAGCCTCTGCCGGCTGTTCATGCCGATCTGTGCTCGGGCCGTGCTGGCCCCGCTTTCTGGATTGCGTTTGGCGTAAAGGAGCCAGCCCTTGCGAGGAACCCTGCCGCGGATCTTGGCGGTCGTGCTGGCGTTCGTATTCGGCGCGGCGGCGTTCGGGCAGACCGAGCTTCCCGACGGCGTGACGACCAAGTCGAGCCTGAGTCCTTCCGAAGAGCAGGCGATCGCCGACTGGGCAACCAGCAACTGGGCGATGGTGTCGGGCGACTCTCCGGTCGATGCTCGCGAAGCGCGTCGACGGCTCGTCGCGCCGCTGCTCGATGCCGAAACGTCGGCTGGCTTCCGGCTCGCGATGGATCGGGCGCTCGCCGAGGAACTCCAGCGGGCGATCCAGGGCGACGACGTGTTCCGCGGCGTGAACGCGTGTTTGCTCTCGGGCTGGCTGGGCACCGATCGATCGGTGCGGGCGCTGACGGAGAACGTCCGCAGCGATCAGGTCGCTGTTCGCTTCGCGTCGGTCTCGGGGCTCGGCTATGCCTTCCGCGTTGCGGGCATCGGGCCCGTGGCGTTCCAGGGCCAGGTGGGGAACGCGGCGGTCGATGCACTGGCGGGCGTGCTTGCCTCCACTGAGAACCAGAGCCTGCTGGACGCTTCGGTCAAGTCCATGATCGAGGCGATGTCGGTGCCCGACCAGTCGATCTCGGGCTTCGGGGCGAGGTCGGCCGAGCGGCTGACCACGGCGGTGGGAGAACGGATCAATACGCTGCCGATCGACGAGCACTTGGACGCCAGGCTGCGTCCGCTGCTGCGGGCGATGGGCGACGTGCGTACCCAGGTCACGCAGCGGCGCGGCAACATCTCGCAGGGTTGGCAGACGGCCCTGATGGAATTGCTCGGACGCACCGGGGCACTGGGCTTCCGCTATGTTCGGGCGGAGCGAGCCGGGACTCTCGGCGGCGGCGACGGCGAGCAGGTACGCACGACCGTGGAGACGGCCCTTCGGGTCTCGGGCACCATGCCCACGCTGCTGCCGCTCGATCGCGGCGTGCAGGACCGCCTGCGGCAGCTCGACCTGGCATCGAACTTCGATCGGGCGTCGCGGGACGGCGGCAACGGCTACCAGCAGGCGAGCAACAACCTCTGGAGCGTGCTGGACTCGGAGTTCAACCTGCCCCGAGGCCGCTTCAACCTCGACAACTGAAGCGATTTCGATCGCTCTTGTCCTGTCGGGCGTCGTACACTGCGCGATGCTGAAGATCCTTGCGCCCGTGATCCTGCTGGTGCTCGTGGTGGCGGCCACGCTGGTGACCGACCGGCCGATGCCGCGGGCCGACTTTGCGTTCGTCAACCGCGGCGACGTCAACACGCTCGACCTGCAGAAGATGAGTTGGATGCAGGACCTGCGGGTGGCCCGCATCCTCTTCGAGGGGCTGGTGGCCAACGACGTCTTCACGCACGACTACGCCATCATCCCAGCGACCGCCGACCGGTGGGAGCTGAGCGACGACGGGCTGGAGTACACCTTCCACATCCGCGAAGACGCCCTGTGGAGCAACGGTGAGCCGGTAAAGGCCGGCGACTTCGTGTATAGCTGGCGGCGGGCGATCCTTCCCGATACGGCGGCGGACTACACGAAGCTGTTCCAGCTCATCGAGGGAGCGACCGAGTTTGCCGACTGGCGGCAGGACCAGCTCGACGCGTTCAGCGAGAGCCCGTTGACGGGGGAGGAGCGCCGGCTGGAAGCCGAGGCGTTGTGGGAAGAGGCCAAGGCCAAGTTCGATGAGATGGTGGCGCTCGAGGCAATCGACGACCGGACGCTTCGGGTGAACCTGAAGCTACCGACGCCCTACTTCCTCGATCTGCTGGCGTTCGCGGTGTTCTACCCGGTGTATCCGCCGCTGGTGCGGCAGTACGAGAGCGTGGATGCGCAGACCGGGCTGATCCAGGCCAAGACGGGCTGGACGAAGCCGCCTGAGCTGGTGAGCAACGGGCCGTTCATGCTGACGAGCTGGCGATTCAAGCGGGACATGCGCTTCGAGCAGAACCCCCACTATTGGAACCGCGACTCGCTGAACCTCGAGACGATTAGCACGCCCTCGATCAACGATCCGAACGCCGCCGTGCTGGCGTACACGTCGGGCGTGGTCGACTGGGTGAGCGACGTGACGCCGGCGTACCGGGCCGACATGCTGGCCGACAAGATGGCGTTCTACCAGGAGAACATCGAGCAGTACGAGGAGCTCAAGGCCCAGGGCTACGACATGTTCGAGATCGATCGGCGGCTGCCCGACGATCCCCGCAAGGACATCCACGCCGTTCCAGCGTTCGGCACGTACTGGTACAACTTCAACTGCCTACCCACGCTGCCGGACGGCCGGCGCAATCCATTCTCCGACGCGCGTGTGCGGCGGGCGTTTGCGATGACCATCGACAAGCAGAGCATCGTGCAGGACGTGCAGCGGCTGGGCAATCCGGTGGCGCGGACGATCATTCCCAAGGGTTCGATCGGCGGCTATACGAGCCCCGAAGGTCTCCCGTGCATCAGCGATGCCACGACCGAGGAAGAGAAGCAGGCGATCGTGGCCGAAGCGCGTCAGTTGCTGCGGGACGCGGGCTACGCAACGCCGGCCGACGTACCGACGATCGAGATCCTGTTCAACAAGGACGGCGGGCACGACCTGATCGCCCAGGTCGTGCAGAAGAACTGGCAGGAGTACCTGGGCGTCAGCGTCCGACTGGCCCAGAAGGAGATCAAGGTCTTCCGCGATGATCTCAAGAAGCAGCGATACATGGTCAGCCGGGCGGGCTGGTACGGCGACTACGGCGACCCCACGACGTTCCTCGACATCAATCGCATCGACGACGGCAACAACGACCGCAAGTACCACAACCCTCGTTACGAGGCGCTGCTGGATGAAGCGGCCGTCGAGCTCGACCCCGAGAAGCGGATGGCCTTGCTCAGCGAGGCCGAGCGGATCTCGATGGACGAAGACCTGCCGATGGTCCCGCTGTTCCATTACATGACGGTCTACTTGTTCGACCCCGACACGCTGAGCGGACTCAACCCACACCCGCGGACCGAGCAGAACGTCTACCTGTTCGACGTGCTGGGCGACGGCAAGGGCACGGACGACGTGCGAACGATGCCGCTGCTGCCGCCCCTCTCTCCGACTGCGGGGCTCGACCCGCGGGGCGTCGAGACGGCGATCCTGGATCGTGACGACCTGTTCGCGCTGCGGACGAAGCCCTCGGACGAGAACTGACCACATGCTTGGACTGATCATCCGACGGCTGGTGCAGCTTCCGATCATCGTGCTGGTGATCTACACGCTGACGCTTGCGCTTGCTTGGGCGATACCGGGGAATCCGCTGGAGAACCCCGAGGGCCGCCAGCCCAAGCCCGAGGTCATCGAGGCGATGAAGCGCCAGTACAACCTCGACAGCTTCCCGAACTTCTATTGGTCCTACTTGGCGAACGCGACGGGCGTGAAGTACGCGGCCGATACCCTGAGCGGCGAACTTGCCCGCGAGCGTGAGCGGGCGGCGGCGGAGGGTCAGGCGCCGCCGCGGCGGTACGTATTCGACTTCGGGCCGAGCCTGCAGTACGAGGACTGGACGGTCAACGAGATCGTGCGCGACTCGCTGCCGGTGTCAATTACGCTGGGTGCGATCGCGATCCTGATCGCACTGGGCGTCGGCGTTGTTGCTGGCATCGCGGGTGCCGTGAAGCCCAATTCGTTGGTCGACCTCGGCACGCTGATGGTGGCGTTGATCGGTATCAGCCTGCCGAGCTTCGTGATCGGAACGGTCCTGCTGCTGATCTTCCCGGTCTGGCTGGGGATCGGCGAGGTAGGGTCGAGCGCCGGCCCGTTGGACATGCTGCTGCCGGCGGTCACGCTGAGCCTGCCGTTTGCGGCGTATATCGCCCGCCTGACGCGGATGGGCATGATCGACGCGCTCTCGACCGACTACGTGCGCACGGCCCGGGCCAAGGGCGTGAGCGAGCGCGTCGTGCTGCTGCGGCACGCGCTCAAGAACGCGTTCCTGCCGGTGCTCAGCTATCTCGGACCGGCGGCGGCGCTGGCGATGACAGGCTCGTTTATCGTCGAGCGCGTGTTCAACGTGCCGGGCATGGGCCAGCACTTCGTCAACGGCGTGCAGAACAAGGACCTGTTCCTGATCATCGGCGTCGTGCTCGTCTTCGCGACCATGCTGGTGCTGTTCAACCTGGCCGTCGACGTGCTGTATCGCTGGGTCGATCCGAGGATCGCATAGTCCGATGGAACCAACCGTCCAGTACGTGGGCGAGGCCGCGCCGGGCTCGCTGGTGCATCGCCTCAGGCAGATCGCCGAGGCCGGGTGGTTCCACGCGATCGTGGTCGGCGTCATCCTGGTGGCGGCGATCAACGTTGGGCTCGAGACCTATCCGCAGATCATGGAGCGCGTCGGCCCCCTGCTGCTCGGGCTCGACAAGCTGATCATCGGCATTTTTATGGCCGAGTTGGTGATCCGCATCGGGGCGCACTGGCCGCGGCCCTGGCGGTTCTTCCTGAGCGGGTGGAACGTCTTTGACTTTGTCATCGTGGCCGTCTGCCTCTTGCCGCTGGGCGGGCCGTACGCCGCGGTCTTGCGGCTGGCCCGAGTGCTGCGCGTGCTGCGGCTGGTGACGGTGGTGCCGAGGCTGCGGGTGCTGGTCATCGCGCTGCTGCACGCAATCCCGTCGATCATCTACGTCACGCTGCTACTGGTGCTGCTGTTCTACGTGTACGCCGTGATGGGGACGGTGCTGTTCGGCAAGAACGATCCCGTGCACTTCGGTACGCTGCAGGACAGCATGTTCAGCCTCTTGCGGACGGTGACGCTCGAGGACTGGACCGACCTGTACTACATCCAGAGCTACGGCTCGGACGTCTACCGGCCGCCGGGCATTGATCGCTATCCGCACGCGCAGCCGCAGGCCATGCCGGTCGTGGCGGCGGTCTACTTCGTGAGCTTCGTCATCATTGGCACGATGATCGTGCTGAACCTCTTCATCGGTGTGGTCATTAGCTCGATGACGGAGGCCCAGGCCGAGAACGCCCGCGTCATGCTGGAGCAACGCGGCGAGGGCGACGACATGGGGGCCCAACTGGCCGCGATGGAGCGACGCATGCAGGAGATGGCCCATCAGACGTCCGTGCTGCGATCTGCCGTCGAGCGCGAGAACGGCCCGGCCAACGGATCGCGTTGATCCATCGACCAGGCCTTGACCAGAGAAGTCCTTGAAGTCTCTTGGTTATGGGCAGCCGGCGACGAACTCGTTTTGGAACGCCAGGAAGTCGAAGATCGTGAGCTCACCGTCGCCGTCGAAGTCTGCGGCGGGGTCGCCGCTTGCGAACAGGTTCTGGAAGACGAGGAAGTCGAAGATGGTCAACTCGCCATCGCCATCCAGATCAGCGCGGCACGGCGCGGGCACGCCGGTATCGCCGAAGAGCATGATGGGGGCGCTGGCCGCATCGCCGGCGTGCCCGAGCAGCGGCTGGTAATCGAACCCACCGATGCCGACCAACGCGGGCTGCCACGAAGGGCCCGCAGGGAACGGGCTGGGCGGCAGCATCACGGGCTCGGGCGTCGTCCCCTGGGCGACGAGCTCGATGTGGTAGCGGCCGGGAGGCAGCGGCGGCAGCCATTGCATGTCGACGAGCGCGTCCTGGATCGGGTTCTTCTGGCTGCCCTCGTCACCCTCATGCACGGCGTACATGCCGGTGAAATCGGTTTCCAGCAACCGGTTGTCGCCGAGGTCGCCGGCGATGACGCGGCCGGTGGGTCCGGGCTCGCCCGCCCAGATGCGGACGCCCACGGCCTCGAGAGGCTGATCGTCCTCGGCCCCCGGATGGATCAGGCGGAGCATCACCTCGCTGAGCGCCCACTCCTGCTCTGGCGGCACGACGAACGGCTGGGCGATGCTCAACTCGCCAGGAATCAGCGGAACGCCCAGGGGCAGGTCGACCGGCACTTGGTAGACGGGCGAGAGGTCCTCGCCGCCATCGAGGTCGGTCGTAATGTACACGTCTCCGGCGGCTGCACCCGCGGCCTCCTCGTGCTCACCCGCACCACCCATCTCGATCTCGACGTCCAGGTCGTGGTCGTCGTCGCCGGGCATGTCGAATTCCATTTCGGTGCGGTTGGCCAGGTCGAAGCTGAACGTCGACGCGGCACCAACGGGCGGCACGGCCACGCCCGCGTATACGCCGGTCGCGATTGACTCAGTGATCACGCCGTCCTTGGCTTTGATGATCAGGCGGCCACGCTCGGGCGTCACGTCGCCCGGCATCTCGATCCGGAAACACATCGTGCGTGCGGTGTTCGAGACCTCGCCGTTCTCCCACTCGAAGACGCCGTCCTGCACGAAGTTGTCGATGTCGATGAGCAGGTGCTCGGTCATGGTGCCGGTGGTCCGGTCAAAGACCCGTCCGATCACCGGATCGATGCGACGCACCTTGCCGATGCCGCCCTGGATGCCCGGCTCGGCCCGCCATCCGCCGACCCAGCCGATGCGGCCACGGCGGTCCATGCCGCGGCCTCGGTAATACAGCCTCGCCGCGGAGAACGCGCGACCATACGCCGATCGGGCGACGCTGACGTCGCACAGGTCGACGCTGCCGAACACGCTGATCTCGCCGACTGCGTTGCCGACGACGAGCGTGGTCACGTCGGCCTGGCTGTTGGCCTCCGAGATGGTGCCGGCGGCGGCGATCTCGGTGAAGGTCGTCACGCCGAGGCCTACGACGTTGATGGCGCGTTCGTCTTCCTTGTCCTTCATGCGGCCGCAGCGGGCATAGGCATACTCGCGGTGCTTGAGAGCCAGGTGCGGGGGAAGGTTGCCGCGCGTACTGACGTCGAACTCGTGCTCGACGAGGTAGTCCTGCGCGGATGCCGTCGAAGCCGAGAGCCCGGCAACCGCCACGAGGGCGGCCACCATTCCTGCCGGAACGCTCATCAGGCTTGGGATTCGAGACTCTTTGGTCTTATTGCAGTTCAACATGGGTTGCTCCTCTCGAGCGTGTTCGGGGGTGGCCGCGTGCCAAGCCCGACAACGAGGAGCGCACGAAAAGGCGGCCACTCACGCGGCCGCCATGGATCGGGCAGGAGCTTCGGAACGATTACTTCTGCTTGAGCTTTTGCGGGAACTTTGATCGCACCTTTTCGATCTTCGGAAGCGCGACGTTGCAGATGTAGGGCTGGTCAGGATTGAGCTCGGCGTAGTCCTGGTGGTAATCCTCGGCTACCTGGAAGCCGTTGAGCGGCTCGAGGGTGGTCACGATGGGGTCGCGGAACTCGCCCTTTTGGCTGGCGATGAACGCCTGGGCGGCCTGCTTTTCCTGCTCGTTGGCGTAGAAGATCGCGCTGCGGTAGTGCGTGCCGACGTCGCCGCCCTGGCGGTTGAGGGTGGTCGGGTCGTGCGTGGCGAAGTGGACCTCGAGCAGGGCTTCGTAGGAGATGACCTTCGGGTCGTACACGATGCGGACCGATTCGGCGTGGCCGGTCGCGCCCGTGGTGACCTGCTTGTAGGTGACGGGCTGGACGTCGGGGCTGACATGGCCGCCGGTGTAGCCGCTCGTGACGTCGTGGACGCCTTGGAGCTGCTCGAAGACGCCCTCGACGCACCAGAAGCAGCCGCCGGCAAAGTAGGCCACGCCGACCTCGCCCAGCGACGCGACGTCACTGGCTTCGGTGAAGGCCAGGCTCTCGCTATTGACGCAGAACCGCATGCCGGTGGGCTGCGGGCCGTCGTTGAAGACGTGGCCGAGGTGGCCGTCGCAGCGAGCGCAGAGGATCTCGGTGCGGATCATGCCGTAGCTGGTGTCTTCCTTGATGTTGATGTTCTCGTTAGCGACGGGCTTGAAGAAGCTGGGCCATCCCGTGCCGCTGGTAAACTTGGCGTCGCTGGCGAAGAGCGGGAGCTGGCAGCCGGCACAGGCGTAGACGCCGTCCTTCTTGTTGTCGAGCAGGGTGCCGCAGAAGGCGGGCTCGGTGCCGGCGTTGCGGAGGATCTTGTAGGCCTCGGGGCTCAGCCGCTCCTTCCACTCGGCCTCGCTGAGCTCGAGACGGGGCATCTGGATCGGGCCGACGAGGCTGCCGTTGGTGTCGAACACCCGCAGGGAGGTCGTGCTGCCGGCGGCTGAATCGGTGGTAGACATGATGGAGCCCTCTCGGACGGTCTGGTTTGATGCCAACGGGAAGGGACGGAGCACGCTCGCTACGGCGACGGTCGCCGCCACCAACGCGATGAACGAGGTTGAGAGCAGCCGGAAGGCATGGGAGCGAGGAGTCATCGTCGGGTTCCTCCGGAGGATCATCGTACGAGCGATGCTTTACGGGCGGACAACGGACCATGGAGACGCTTTATTCGGGACCGTCTGTCAGCCGAAATGTCAGTCGTTCGGTCCGTCATCCAGGGTCGGATAATCCGTGTAGCCCTCGGGGCCACCCCCATAGAACGTCGACTGGTCCCACTCGTTCAGCGGGGCGTCACGCCGGAATCTTTCGGCAAGGTCCGGGTTGCTGATGAAGGGCTTGCCAAAGGCGATGGCGTCGGCCTTGTCGTCGTCGATCCGCCTTGCGGCGTTCTCGGCCTCGTACTCGCCGTTGCCCACGTAGGCCTGACCGCCGGCATCGCGGAACGCCTTGCGAACGGCGCCGAAGACCTGCTCGCTCTCATCGTCGCGAGCCGAATCGCGGAATGCCTCGACGACGTGGATGTACGCCAGGCCGAGCTTGCCGAGTTCGGTGGCGAGATACGCGTACGTGTCAATCGGCAGATCCTGCGGGTCTTGATCGCCCTCGGCCATCGGGCTGACGCGGTAGCCGACGCGGCCGGGCTCCCAGACCTCGAGCACGGCGTGGGCGACTTCGAGGCAGAACCGCGCGCGATTCTGGAGCGAGCCGCCGTAGTCGTCGGTTCGCTTATTGGTCGAGCTTCGCAGAAACTGCTGGAGCAGGTAGCCGTTGGCGCCGTGGATCTCGACGCCGTCAAAGCCAGCGCGCTTGGCGTTCGCGGCTGCCTTCCGGAATTGATCGACGACGCCGGAGATCTCGTCGGTCTCGAGGGCCCGCGGCTCGCTGGTGGGCACCATGCCGCTTTCCTTGCTGGTGTAAGTCTTGCTGTCGGCGCGGATGGCCGAGGGGGCAACGGGCTTCTGGCCTTCGGGCTGCAGGTCGACGTGGCTGATGCGGCCGACATGCCACAGCTGGGCCAGGATGAGCCCGCCCTTCTGGTGGACGGCATCGGTGACCTTCTTCCAGCCCTCGACCTGCTCGTCGCTGTAGATGCCCGGCGTGAAGGCGTAGCCCTTGCCCTGGGGGCTGACCTGGGTGGCCTCCGAGATGATGACGGCGGCGCCCTTCAGCGGGTCGGCCCGCTGGGCGTAGTACTCGGCGTTGAGCTCCCACGGCACGTCGCCCGGCTGCTTGCTGCGGCTGCGGGTAAGGGGGGCCATCCAGACGCGGGTCTTGGCGTCGAGCTGGCCCGCGATGAGGGGCGAGAGGAGGTTGGCGAGCTTGGTTTCGAGCGTGGTCATAGACCCATGATCTACCCGAGCGGCCCCATGATTCCCCGGACGCCGAAGACCGCGTGGATCTCCCCATGCCACGGCCGATATCCGCAATGTCGGCCCCGTGCGGGCGATTGGCCTTGATCGAGGGGGGGTTCTTCGGCATAATCGTCGGCATGAGCCGCTCCTGCTCCAAACCCACTCCCTCGACCGGCCGCGAGCGCGGCTGGTGGTGGCGTTGGTGCGAGGGGCGTGGCGTTCGTGGCTCGCGGCTGGCTGACTAGCCCGCCGAGCCTGCTCCCCGCCCCCACGCGGATCTCGCCGAGGGGGTGTGTGGCCGGACCCCTCGTCCGAGTCGATAGAAGATCGACCCCCGCCACGAGGACGCCCATTCGGCCATGCAAGCCCCGTTCGACATCCCGGCCGATCTTGATACGCCGGTCTCGGTGTTCCGCAAGCTGAGCCCGTTCTCGCCTTGCTTCCTGCTGGAGTCTGCCGAGAGCGGCACGCAGCTCGCGCGGTACTCATTCATCGGGCTCGATGCCGCGTTCACGGCGCGGTTGCCGGCGGATGGCTCGCCGGTGCAGATTCGGAAGGGCGGCACCGTCGAGGAGATGGCGGCCCCGACGGATTCGGCGGGATTCCTCGCGCTGCTGCGCGAGCTGCGAGATCGCGCACCGGCGCTGTCTCCCATCCCAGGCAGCGTGCCGTTCGCAGGCGGCATCGTGGGCGTGAGCGGGTACGACGCGGTGCGGTTCTTCGAGCCCCTGCCGGCTCCGGCCGGCCGCGAAGCGACGTCGCCGGTCGCTCTCTATTGCGCGCCCCGGAGCGTGCTGGTCTTCGACCACCTGACGCGGCGGATGGCGCTGCTGCACGCCGGCGAGGACTGGGAGCGCGAGTCGCTGCGGCGCGAGATGGTGCACGCGATGCGTGGAGCGCATCCGGCCGAGTCGGTGCGCAGCGGGCATGCGCCGCCGAGCCACAGCGTCTCAGAGCCGGACTTCCTCGACCAGGTGGCCGCCGCCAAGAAGGACATCTACGACGGCGAGGTGTTCCAGCTCGTCCTGAGCATCCGCAGCACGGGCGAGGCCCATACCGAGCCGTTCCAGGTCTACCGGGCGCTGCGGATGCTCAACCCCTCGGCGTACATGTACTTCCTGGACATCGAGGGCGTCCGCGTCGTCGGGGCGTCTCCCGAGGCGCTCTTCCGCTGCCACGGCGGGCAGGCGATGCTGCGGCCGATCGCGGGCACGCGCAAGCGTGGGCAGAGCGAGGAGGAAGACCGGGCGCTCGAGGCCGAGCTGAACGCCGACCCGAAGGAGGCGGCCGAGCACGTGATGCTGGTCGACCTGGCGCGCAACGACCTCGGGCGCGTCGCGAAGCCGGGGACGATCCGCGTCGATCCCTTCCGCACCATCGAGCGATACTCGCACGTCATGCACCTGGTCAGCGGCGTGCGCGGCGAGCTCGAAGACTCGGCCGACGCGATGGACCTGATGGCGGCCTCGTTCCCCGCCGGCACGCTGGTAGGTACCCCCAAGGTTCGGGCGATGCAGCTCATCGACGGGTACGAGCCTGTCGGGCGGGGCTTCTACGCCGGCGCGGTTGGGTACTTTGCCAAGCCCATCAATGGCGCCTTGGCCGGTGCGGACAAGGCCATCTGCATCCGCACGCTCGTGTTCGAGGACGGGGCGTACGCCTATCAGGCGGGGGCGGGCATCGTGGCCGACTCGCAGCCGCAGGCCGAATATCAAGAAGTTCGCTCGAAGGTCGCGGTCCTCGAGAAGGCACTCGAGCTCGCCCGGGGAGGGTGGTGAGATGGCCCGCGTGCTGATGATCGACAACTACGACTCGTTCACGTTCAACCTCGTGCAGTACATGCGCGAGCTCGGGGCCGAGGTGCTTACCCATCGCAACGACGCGATCTCGGTCGACGTGGCGCGGGCGCTATCGCCGACGCACCTAATGGTGTCGCCGGGGCCGGGGCGACCGGACGACGCCGGCGTGACCATGTCGATGATCGAGTCCTTCGCCGACGAGCTGCCGATCCTGGGCGTGTGCCTGGGCTTTCAGGCCATCGCCGCGGTCTGGGGCTCGCCCATCCGCCACGCCGCGTGCCTGATGCATGGGAAGCCTTCGGACATCGAGCACGACGAGAAGGGCGTGTACGCGGGCGTGCCGCAGCGGACGCCGGTGGGCCGCTACCACTCGCTGGGCGTGCACGAGCACGAGGTGCACGCGGACTTCGTCGCGACGTCGCGCGACGTTGATGGCGGCGAGCTCATGGGGATCCGGCACCGGTCCCTGCGCATCGAGGGCGTGCAGTTCCACCCCGAGTCGGTGCTCACGCCGTGGGGCGGCACGATGGTGGCGAACTTCCTGGGCATCCACGATCGACAGATCAAGCCGCCCTACCCGGCGCGCATGTACGCATCCACGGCGGAGACCGCACGATGAGCTCGGAAGCGTCGCCGATGCTGGAGCGGTTGCTGCAGGGCGATTCGCTCGACGAGAATGCCGCGCACGCGTTGGTGCATGCGCTGGCTGATGGCGGGGTCGAACCACCCCTTGCCGGGGCGCTGCTGGCGGCGCTGCGGGCCAAGGGCGAGACGGCAGCCGAGGTACGCGGGCTCGCGCGCGGGTTGCGTGAACTCGCGACGACGCCGCCCTTCGAGACGCCCGCCGACGGGTGCGACCTGGTTGGCACGGGCGGCGACGGCAGCAACAGCTACAACATCTCGACCGGCGGTGCGATCCTGGCCGCCGCTGCGGGTGCGACGATCGTCAAGCACGGCAACCGTTCGATCAGTTCGAGATCGGGCGCTGCGGATCTGCTCGCGGCGCTCGGGATCGAGGTGCCCATGCCCGATTTGGCGAAGGCGCTTCGCGACTCGCGATTCGTGTACCTTCACGCGCCAGCGTTCCACCCGGCCATGGCCGCCATCGCACCGATCCGCAAGGCGATGGGCGTACGGACAGTCTTCAACATCCTGGGCCCGCTGACGAATCCGGCCCGGCCGCCGTTCGCGGTAATCGGGGCGTTCTCTCCCGGGGTCGCCCAACTCACGGCCGAGGCGCTCGCGGGGCTCGAGGTCAAGCGTGCGTTCGTCGTGCACGGCGAGCCGGGATGGGACGAGGCAACCCCGTGTGGTCGATTCCTCCTTTTTGACGTGCACGATGGTCGCGTGGAGCGGACGACGCGAGATCCTCGAGAGTTTGGCATCGACCGGTGCTTGCCCGAGGACCTGCGTGGCGGCACGCCCGAGGAAAACGCCGAAGCGCTGCGGAGAGTCGTGGGCGGGAACGATGCCGGTCCGCATCGCGATGCGCTCGTGCTGACGGCAGGGCTCGCGCTCGAGGTGTCGGGGAAGGTAAGCGACCTGGATCAGGGCGTGTCGCAGGCTCGTGAGGCCATCGAGGATGGTCGGGCCGCCGCGTTGCTGGATCGTCTCGGATCGATGGGCGACTCGTGATGGGGAGTAACTTCCTCAAGGAGATGGCGGAGGCTTCGGCGGCAAGGGCTCGCGCCGCAATGACACTTCAGTCCCTTGCCAGTCTTCGGAGCAGGTCGTTCGACACGCCGCCTCCGAAGGCTGTCTCACTCGGCGACTTCGGATTGATCGCCGAAGTGAAACGGTCGAGCCCCAGCGAGGGCGTGCTCGCGGCCGACTCGCTCGATGCCTTGTCACAGGCACGAACCTATGCGGATGCGGGCGCCTCGATGATCTCGGTGCTCACCGAGCCGTCGCGCTTCGGTGGGAGCGAGGACGACCTCCGGCAGATCGCGCGGAGCGTCGACGTGCCGGTGATGCGCAAGGACTTCCTGGTCGACCCGTACCAAGTCGTCGAGGCACGGGCGTGGGGCGCCTCGGCCGTGCTGCTGATCGCTCGCATCCTGGACGACGAGGACCTGCGTCGCATGCTCAACGAGAGCGAGGAAATGGGGCTCGTCGTGCTGGTCGAGGCGTTCGACGGCGAGGATCTCGAGCGAGCCAACGCTGCGATCGAAGGCCGAGCCAACGTGCTGCTTGGCCTGAATTGCCGAGACCTTGCCACGCTCGAAGAGGACGTCGGGCGGTTTCGAGAAGTCGTCGATCGCTTTCCCGCTGGCGTGCCGAAGATCGCCGAGTCGGGCATCGCGACCGGGCGGGATGCCGCCGCCGTGGCAACGCTCGGTTATGACGGCGCGCTCGTTGGGACGGCCCTGATGCGATCCGACAACCCGGGAGCCCTCGCTCGCGCGATGATCGAGGCCGGAAGGGCGGCCCGTGGCTGACCGCGTGCGCATCAAGGTGTGCGGGCTGACGACGCCAGAGATGGTGGACGCCTGCGTCGATGCGGGCGTGGACGCCGTCGGCGTCGTGCTGAGCCCGTCGCCCCGGCAGGCCACGCCGGGGCGGGCCGCGGAGCTGCTCTCGCACCTGCCGGGCTACGTCGCGGGCGTCGCGGTGTATCGGCACCCCGACGCAGAGCTCGTCGAACGCGCCATGAGCGTGCTTCCGCCGTGGACGCTGCACCAGTCCGACCGCGCGGACTTCACCGACTCGCTCGCGCTCGCGCGTGAGGACCGGCGCGTGCCGGTCGTTCGCCTGGGACCATCTTTCGAGCAAGATATCGCCGGGCTCGACGGCCGCATGGTCCTGGTCGAGGGGCAGGAGTCCGGCTCGGGCCAGCCCGCACCGTGGCAGGACGCAAAGCCTTGGGTGTCGCGGTGTCGTGTGGTCATCGCCGGCGGGCTGCGCATCGACAACGTCACCGGCGTGGTCCGATCGCTCCGACCATTCGCGGTGGACGTATCCTCGGGCGTCGAGCGCGAGCCGGGCGTGAAGGACGCCGGCATGATTCGCGAGTTCGTAGCAGCCGTCAGGCAAGGGGAACGCGCATGACCGCGGACACGCAAGGCCTCCTGCGGGCGCTCATCGGCGGCGCGCTGCCCAACGAGCACGGCTTCTTCGGCCCCTTCGGCGGTCGCTTCGTGCCCGAGACGCTCGTGCCCGCGCTCGATCGGTTCGAAGCGGGCGCTCGAGATGCGCTGGCCGACGCCGCGTTCCACAACGAACTGAGGCAGCACCAGGAAACGTGGGTCGGCCGGCCGACGCCCCTGATGTATGCACCGCGCCTGAGCGAGGCATGGAAGGCGCAGGTGTGGCTGAAGCGCGAGGACCTGGCCCACACCGGAGCCCACAAGATCAACAACGCGCTCGGGCAGGCGCTCATCGCCAAGCGGATCGGGGCCGAGCGGATCGTTGCCGAGACGGGCGCGGGCCAGCACGGCGTGGCGACGGCCGCGGCGTGTGCTCGTGTCGGCCTGCCGTGCATCGTCTACATGGGCGCGAAGGATGTGGAGCGACAGGCCCCCAACGTCGTGCGCATGCGGCGCATGGGCGCGGAGGTCCGGCCAGTCACGACCGGCGACGCGACGCTGCGCAGCGCCGTCGACGAGGCCATCCGCCACTGGGTGGGCGATCCGCAGGGCACGCATTACATCCTCGGTAGCGCCGTCGGCCCCCACCCCTTCCCGTGGGTCGTCCGCGAGTTCCAGAAGGTCATCGGTATCGAAAGCCGGCGGCAGATGCTCGAGCAGGTGCACGGATTGCCCGACCTCGCCGTCGCGTGCGTGGGCGGCGGGAGCAACGCCATCGGCTTCTACCACGGCTTCCTGGGCGACTCGAGCGTCGAGATGCACGGTGCCGAGGCGGGCGGCGTCGGCGCGGCCGTCGGCCAGCACGCGGCGACCATGAGCGGCGGCACGCCGGGCGTGCTGCATGGCTCGCGTTCGATGCTCCTCCAGGACGAGGACGGCCAGGTGAGCGACACGCAATCGGTGTCGGCCGGGCTCGACTACCCCGCCATCGGCCCCGAGCATGCGCTGCTCGCGCACGTCGGGCGCGTGAGGTACCACGCCGTACGCGATGGCGAGGCGATCGCGGCGCTCGACGAACTGTCAAGGCTCGAGGGCATCCTGCCGGCCGTCGAGCCCGCGCATGCTCTCGCACTGGCCAAGCGGCTGTGCGAGGGTCGCGACCACCCCACCGTGCTGGTCAACGTCTGCGGGCGCGGCGACAAGGACATGCCGATCCTGACGCGGCTGGCCGAGCAGGAGGGTCGCTGAGCCATGCACGCGCACGAAGCGATCAGCAAGGCGATCACCGACGGCCGCGACGCGCACGGTATCGCCCTGGTCGCGTACGTCACGGCCGGGTACCCGAGCATGGAGGCCTTCCCCGCGATCCTTAACGATGCCTGCCAGCACGCGGATGTCGTCGAAGTCGGCATCCCCTTTAGCAATCCCATCGCCGACGGCGGCTCGCTGCAGGAGACCGCCCGCGCGGCGCTTGCGGCCGGTGCGACGATGAAGAAGATCATGCACACGCTGCGTGACCTGGACGGCACCCTGGCCGCCCCGCTGCTGCTGATGGGTTATCTCAATCCGCTGCTGGCCTACGGGCTCGATCGGCTCGCCGAAGACGCTTCGAGCGCCGGCGTACGCGGCGTGATCGTGCCCGACCTGCCCCTCGAAGCGCTCGATATCGCCAAACCCCTGAACGACGCGGGGCTCGCCACCATCGGCATGGTCAGCCCCGTCACCAGCGACGCGCGCCTCGCGCGCATCGCCGCGCACGCAAGCGGCTTCGTGTACGCCGTCACGAGCGTGGGCGTCACGGGGCAGCACCGCTCCGATCAGTCGGACATCGTCGAGTACCTCAAGAAGGTCAAGGCCACCGCGACCATCCCCGTCTGCGCCGGCTTTGGCATCCGCGAGAAGGCCCACGTCGACGCTCTGCGCGGCGCGTGCGACGGCGTGATCGTCGGCTCGGCGCTCATGGAGGCGGTTGGCGAGGGGCGGGACGTCGGGTCGATCCTCCAAGCCCTGCGCTGAACCCGATCGCCGTACCTGCGGTAGACTCTCGCGATGCGTTGCCGCCGCACCATCCGCACGCTGGTCGTGTTCGTCCTGCTTGGGACGGTCGCGACGGTGCTCTCATCGTGGGCGATCCATGGCACGCACTGGCTCATCCGAGATCGCACGACCGACCTACGGCTCCTGTTCTTGATGAGCGGCATCGAGCCCATCCCGCCGCAGGCGTGGCCCGCGGTGCGCGTCGACGCGACTCCCGCGCTGCGACTCCGCGACACTTCCGTGCAACCCGGATCGTCGGGGGCCCAGATGGGACTCGGCTGGCTACGAGAGCGTCACGAGGCCTCCTCGCGTTCCGCCGATGCCGCCATCGAAGGTGCGGTCGATGAGATCCTGTGGCGCACGTCGACCGGCTGGCCGTGGCCCGCCCTTGGAAGCGAGGACTACGCGGCCACCGGCCATCGCGACGGGCGCATGAGCATCCTTGCCAGGACGCCCAGGGCCTCCCTGCCGGGTGGGCTGGTGGTCCAATCGCGTTTGCCCATCCCCCTGTTTGCCGAGTTCGCGCTCCCCGTGCTTCCGCTCTGGCCCGGCTTCCTTCTCAACACGCTCTTCTTTGGCTTGCTCCTGTTCGGCGCGTCGCGCACGTCGGGCCCGATTCGTCGCGCGCTGCGTCGGCGGCGTGGACGGCGCGCGCGGTGCGAGGACGACCGAGGCGGCCTGGACGCCGAGGCCGCGTGCCTGGAGTGCGGGGCGGAGGCGGGCGCACGAAAGGCAACCGCGCCCGCCGTTGCGACGTAGGCTCTTGCGATGCGTTGGGGCCGGGCCATCCGCACGCTGGCCGTGTTCGTCCTGCTGGGGATGGTCGCGACGGTGCTCTCGTCGTGGGCGATCCATGGGGCTCACTCCTGGCGTGTGCAATCGATCGCCAGTCCGCCCCAGTCGTTTGTCCCGGGCGTGACGTGGCCGTTCGATCCCGATCGAGCCCAGCGCATCGACATCGACACGACCATCAGCCCGGGCGAGATCGGCGTCGACCTGCAGGGCAGCATCTGGGTCGAACTGCGCAAGTCCAGGGCAGCCGGCGCGCCGTACCTGAGCGAGGCGCACGGGGTCACGGCCGACGCGGTCTGGCGCCGGCACCACCGGCCGCGCGATCGGCTCAGCCCCCTGCCGGCGTACCCGTTCCCCTACCTGGCGTTCGAGGGCTGGGAGAGCGGCGTCGGCTGGCGGGTGCTGGTCAGCGAGGTCGACCTCTGGAACGACGCGTTCGATCCCGAGCACGGCCGGATCACCGAGACGCTCATCGTCGTGCGTCCGGGCTGGCCGATCGCATCCATGGAGGTCGGAGCGCACTATGCGCAGGTGGTCGAGCGCCATCCGCCGCACCCGACGATGCGGGTGCGCTACCGCGGCTACAAGCGCGTGGAAGAGGTGCATCACCCGCCCGCCGTCGCACGCTCGAGCGGCATCGAGTTGTGGGCCGCCCCGCGGCCGCCGGTCGCCGCCGCGCCCGCCTTCCCCATCAGATACGCCGTCACCGACCGCTTCGCCCTCCCCCTGCTCCCCCTCTGGCCCGGCTTCGCCATCAACACGGGCTTCTACGCCCTGTTGCTGTTCATCGCGTGGCGCACGCCGAGCGTCGTTCGTCGCACGCTGCGGCGGCGGTGCGGGCGGTGTGCCCGGTGTGGGTATGACCGGGGCGGGCTGGGTCCAGGAACCGCGTGCCCGGAGTGCGGGCAGGGAGCGGGCGCTGGCGTGGCAACCAGGCCCGCTGCCGCGACGTAGGCTCGCTTGATGCGTTGGGGCCGGGCCATCCGCACGCTGCTCGTCTTCATCCTGCTGGGGATGTTGGCGACGGTACTCTCGTCGTGGGCGATCCATGGAGCGCAGTGGTTCGCGCGAAACCGGTCGGGCGGCGGGCCGCTGACGTACTGGCACGGTGGCCTCACGCCAATGCCCCCCGAGTCCTGGCCCGCCGTGCGCGTGCGCCCGCCACAGCCCGTGCCGCTGGAGGCCACGCTCGTGCAAGCGATCTTCTCGCACGCGCAGTTCGGCATCGGCTGGCTCCGCGAGCGGCACGAAGCGAGGTCGCGCGTCGGCCCGGCGCCCACGAACGATTGGGTCGAAGAGCGGCTCGTGCGCACGACGATCGGCTGGCCGTGGCCCGCGATGCGGCGCGACTCCTACGAGGCCGCTCGCTGGTGGGGCGGCGCATCGCACGCGTATGCGGCCACGCCGGCCGCGTCGCTCGCCGGCGGCCTGGAGATTGGTCCGCCACCGCGCTCCACCAACACCGACCGCTTCGCCCTCCCCCTGCTGCCGCTGTGGCCCGGCTGCTTGCTCAACGCGGTGTTCTACGCCCTGCTGCTGTTCGGCGCGTCGAGGTTGCCGGGCGCCCTGCGTCGCGCGCTGCGGCAGTGGCGTGGGCGGTGTATTGGGTGCGGATATAGCCGCGAAGGGCTGGACGCCGGCGTGGCGTGCCCGGAGTGCGGGGCGGTCGCTGGGCATCCGTCGCGGCGCTCGGCCGTGGCGAGGTGACGCGGACCTGCGTGGGGGTCGTGCGTCGACGTGCCTGCTCGCAACGTCGCCGCGCCCGTTCGGGCCACGGCGTTCGCGTGCGCCCGGTCAGCCGCCCCGCTCGTCACGCGGCGGGATCCGCCAGTGCTCGGGCGGGTCCTCGGGGCCGAACAGGCCGATCGACATGCGATAGCGCACGTCGTCGCGCTGGGCGATGAAGTTCTCGCGTTTCTTGTCGTCGGTCTCCATCGCGATGAGCCGCTCGAGGGCGGCCAGCTCGAGGTGCGGGCGGCCGTGCTGCGAACCGCTCTGCATGCCGCTGAGGATCATCCGGACGTGGCTCTCGATGGCTTCGGCCATGCGCTCTCGCATGGATCCGGTGCCGGCCATCGCCAGCCAGCGGTCGCGGTTGGCGTCGATGACGGCCAGGACCTCGACGCTGGCGTCCAGCCGCCGCTGGTGGTCGTGCCGCTGCGTGTGGATCTCGATGATCTTCCGGCCAGCCTCGATGATGGCCGGGGCGTCACGCAGGCGGTCGTCCTCCCACAGCTCGCGCATCGCGCGCAGGTATGTGATGCTGGGCGTCGCGTCGCCCTCGGACCGCGCCCGCGAAACCTCGGCGCCGAGGACGTGGCCGAGTCGCCGGCGGAGGTCGACGACGAGCCCGAGGTCGCCGTCGGGGCTCATGTGCCGGGGCGGCGGGCTGGCGGTTGCGCCGCCGTCCTGCGAGGAGCCGGCCGGGGCGATGGCGGCGACGGCCACGAGGGCCAGGGCGAGCACGGGCGTGGATGCGCGTGGCATGACGGGCCTCCTTAGGAAGGAAGGGTAGTCGGGAGGCCGTGTCACGCGGTCGTCACGAGCTTCGGGGCGTCGGTGTCGCCGCAGGCGATCGGGGTCCGGAGGGTCCGGCATGCGAGGGATGGCGGGATGCCGGACCCGCCGCGCGGGCGCGTACCATGGCCCCCCATGATCGACCTCAAGCACCTGCGCGAAGACCCCGAGCACTACAAGAAGGGCGCGGCCCGCAAGGGGTCGGGCGTCGACATCGACCGCGTGCTGGCCCTGGACACGCAGCGGCGCGACCTGACGACGCGGCGCGAGACGCTCAAGGCCGAGCAGAACAAGCTCGCCAAGGAGATGGGGCCGCGGATGGGGCAGCTCTCCAAGGCCCTCAAGGACGCCGACGGCGACGCGCGGGCCGAGCTGCAGGCCGAGATGGAAGGGCTGAAGGCCGGGCCGGCGAGGCTGAAGGCCGAGATCGAGGGGCTCGAAACCGAGCTGGCGGGCGTCGAGCCCGAGCTGCAAGGATTGCTCCTCACGATCCCCCAGCCGCCCGACGCCGACGTGCCCGATGGCGCGGGCAGCGAGGACAACGTCGAGATCCGGCGGTGGTCGCCCGAGGGCTTTGACCCCGCGACGCCCTTCGCCGAGCAAAGGGGATTCGGGGCCAAGAGCCATACCGAGATCGCCGAGCAACACGGCCTCATCGACTTCGAGCGCGGCGTGAAGCTGAGCGGCTCGCGCAGCTACGTGCTGACCGGCGACGGATTCCGGCTGCACCAGGCCGTGCTGCGGTACGCGTTCGACCAGATCATCGCCAAGGGCTTCACGCCCGTCAGCGCCCCGAGCATCGTGCGCGAGCACGCGATGGTCGGTACGGGCTTCTTCCCCGGCGGGCGCGAGCAGACGTACGAGGTGGGCATCCACGAAAAGGGCGACGCGGATCAGCCGCAATGGGAGGCCGACGGCTACCTCACCGGCACGGGCGAGGTCGGCCTGATGGGCTTCCACATGGACGAGATCGTCGACGAGGCGGACCTGCCCATCCGGCTTTGCACGCTGTCGCCCTGCTACCGCCGCGAGGCCGGGGCTGCGGGCAAGGACACGGCGGGCCTGTACCGCGTGCATTACTTTGAGAAGGTCGAGCAGGTGGTCATCTGCAAGGCGGACGAGGCCGAGAGCCGCCGCTGGCACCAGGAAATGATTGGTTACGTCGAGGAGCTCTTGCAGGGCCTCGGGCTGCCGTACCGCCTGCTCCAATGCTGCGCAGGCGACCTGGGCCAGAAGAACGCCGACATGATCGACGTGGAGTGCTGGATGCCCAGCCGCGGGGAACAAGGCCAAGGCGACTGGGGCGAGACGCACAGCGCCAGCCGGCTCTACGACTTCCAGTGCCGGCGGCTGAACCTGCGGTATCGCCAGGGCGGCGCGCAGGGCAAGGGCGCGACGACGTTCTGCCACTCGCTGAACAACACCGTGCTCGCGAGCCCGCGGTTCCTCATCCCGCTCATCGAGATGCACCAGAACGCCGATGGGTCGGTCACCATCCCCGAGGTGCTGCGGCCGTACATGAACGGGCAGGCAACGATCGGGTAGACGATGACCACGCCGACGAACGAGCTCCGCCGCGTCATCACCCTGCCCGGGGCTGTTGGCATCGGGCTGGGCTCGATCATTGGTACCGGTGCGTTCGTCACGCTCGGCCTTGGCGCAGGGCTGGCCGGGCCGTGGCTCCTGCTGGCGATCGTCATCGCGGGCGCGCTGGCGATGTGCAACGGCCTGAGTAGCGCCCAGCTCGCCGCCGTGCACCCGGTGAGCGGCGGGACGTACGCGTATGGCTACCGCTTCGTGCACCCGCTGGCGGGCTTCGCGGCCGGCTGGGTGTTCCTGATCGCCAAGACCGCCTCGTGCGCGACGGCGGCGCTCGGTCTCGGCGGGCTCATCGCATGGGCCACGGGCAAGCCGGGCGATGGCGCCACCATGACGCTCGCCGCCCTCGGCTCGCTGCTGGTCGTCGCGGCGATGGCGCTGGCGGGCGTGACGCGGTCGGTGCGGTTCAACTTCGTGCTCTTGTTCGTCACCGCGTTCGCGCTGCTGACGATGGTGATCGCGGCAGCGCCGGCGGCGTGGCGAGGATGGCAGGGGCTGTCGTGGTCGGCCATCGCCGATCGACCGATCTCCGCCCCCGGCGTGCTCGAGACGGCGGCCCTGTCGTTCGTCGCCTTCGCCGGCTTTGCGCGCATCGCGACGATGGGCGAGGAAGTCCGCGAGCCACGCCGGACCATCCCCCGTGCAGTCGTCATCACGCTGGGCGTCGCGATCGTGCTCTACGCGCTGGTCGCCTTCACCGGGCTCGGCGTGCTCGGCGCAGCCGAGTTCGGCTCGCGCGCCGCCGAGGACGCCGCCCCGCTGCTCGCCGTGGCGAAAGCGGTCGAAGCCCCCACGCTGGCAATCATGTTGGGGATGGGCGCCGCGGCCGCGCTGCTGGCGGTGCAGTTGAACCTCATCATGGGCCTCGCCCGCGTGGCGCTCGCTGCCGGTCGGGAGCGAGATCTGCCCCCGCCACTTGCGCGTGTCGATCGCCAGGGCGTGCCCGCCATCGCCACGGCGTGCGTGGTCGCGGGCATCGCGCTGTTGATCGTCGTGGGCACGGTGCCCCACGCCTGGTCGCTCGCGGCGGCGGCGGTGCTGGTGTACTACGCCATCACCAACATCGCCGCGATGCGCGTCGGCGAGGGCAGGTTCATCGCGCGCTCGGTCAGCACGCTCGGCCTCACCGGTTGCGTGTCGCTCGCCGCGTTCATCGAGCCGATCGTGCTCGGCGTCGTCTTGGGCCTGCTCACGATCGGATTTGGCGTCCGATTCGCAAGCCACAAGCTTCAGCCGCCGCCAGTGCCCTCGCCCGGATCGGCCGCCGGCTCGTCGACGGGATCGCTCGCGGGATCGCCCTGATCAATGGGGTCGACGGGATCGGCCGGAGCCTCGCCGGCCGGGGCCGGAGCGCTCACGACCTCGCGGCCAAGCGTGTCGTTGATGAGCCGTTCGATCTGCTCTGCAACGTCAACGTCGTAGGGCTCATTGGCCACGCCGACCTCGTCGGCCTTGTTCTGGGCCGCCTCGATGTAGAGCCGGACCTGAGGAGCGGTCGGGTTCTGCAGCGGCTGCAGGTCGCCCTGAGGATCGCGCTGCGAGATTGGCTCCAGCACCGGATCGAGATCGGCCAGCACGAGCTTGTCTTCGATGAGGCCTCGCTGGAGGCGCTGGGTGGCCAGCTCGCCCGCAGCGCGCTCTTCGTCCGTGATGCCATCGACGCTCAGGCTGTTGGCCTCGATGTACTCGAGCAGGCCGACTGGCAGCAGCGGGTGGTCTTCGAGCTCCTGGATCACCAGGCCCAGGTCCTCGAAGGTCACGTCGCCGGCCTCGAACGCGGAAGTGAGCTGATCGATCTGGGTGTTGATCCGGGTCTGCTGGCCAGCAGGAAGCTTCGACTCCTGCACCGCGGCCTTCATGCCGGCGTTCATGGCGCCGGCGGTCCAACCCTTCCAGTTCATCCACACGATGACGCCGCCGATGACGACGAGCGCTGCAACGACGCCCAAGACGGCCAGGCAACCCACGAGGAGGTTGCCCCGACGAGCGGCGACAGGTCGAAAATGCGTACGGCAAATGTTTGGCACTTGGAATCCCCCGTTCTGGACGTGCAACGAACCGCGAATCTTTGGCCCGCACGGGCCTGCGTTCTCTTGACGCTGGGAAAGTGGCGCTTACGCTTTCGGCTCGATACGTCGTGATCCCCGATAGCTCAATGGTAGAGCGAGCGGCTGTTAACCGCTAGGTTGCAGGTTCGAGTCCTGCTCGGGGAGCTTCTGGAGCCCGCATCTTCATGGTGCGGGCTTTCTCGTTCGAGCTTTCGCCGGGGTGCTCAGCCGTCGCGCCCCGCAGCGACCGCCGGCATCGCAGCTTCCTCCTGCTCGAAGCGGGCAAGTTCATCCGATGTCGGCAGCCGATCGGCGGCAGTCGCGAGCACGCCTGCCGGAACCCGTCCAGCGGGGAGTTCGAAGTCGAAGACGACCCGCATGGTGCCAGAGGTAGGCTCGATCTCGGGCTCGACGTACCTGGCCCTGGCGAAGACGACCGCGTCGAGCGGCTCGTGCAGGTGGATTGCGTAGGTGTTGCCCGCTCGAACGTCGAGTGCCGCGGCCGCGGGCAGGAACAAATCGGTGCTGAGCTGATCAATATCGCTCAGGAGTGCGACGGGATCGCCACCACGGACCACGGCGCCGTCCTCGACCATGCGTCGGACCACGACGCCGTCGAAGGGCGCTCGGATGCGGTGTCGCTCGACCTGCGCCAGAGCTTCTCGCGAACGCAATTCTGCCGCGTCCTGCTGTTCGCGGGCCTCGACGAGCTCGGTTTGGGCGATCTCGAGTTCGAATTGTGCGTTGACGACCTCCTCGTCGGTCGCCGCGCCGCGCTTCTGGAGCGAGCGCGTGCGATCGAGCACCCGCTCGGCATTCGCAACACGCAGACTCGCCCGGTTGAGCCTGGCGCCCTGATCGGCTTCCTGCCTTGCCAGTGCGGCAGCGGCGACGGCGACTCGATCGTCGAGCCTGGCGATGACCTCGCCTTGTCGAACACGCTGACCCTCGGTCGCAAGCATCTCGAGCATCAGGCCGTCGAAGGCGGACCCAACGGTCACGGATCGGCGTGGCCTCACCACACCGGGAAGGACCTGGTCGGGTGATTCGACCTGGATGATTCGTCCCTCGTCCCCGGTGGCCGTCGCCGACGGGGTCGGATCTTCGACGTGCAGCGTGTGCACGCAGGTCGCGATCGCAGGGAGGACGAATGCCTTGGCAAGAGCGTGCATGGTCAGTTTCCTCGTGCGCGCTGAGCGCTATCGTTCACTGAATCCTCGATTGATCTCGTTCATGAAGGCGGCGAATCGACGGCGCGCCATGGCCGCCGTCGACATGGGCCGCACGGGCATTTGTGCGACCAGAGTGGCGTTGGCCGGCGGCGTCGAGTCTCGGTCGAGCGCGATGCGAATCTCGCGATATGGCGCCACGGCCCGCCCCGTCGTCGGATCGATGGCAATGCTGAGCGACTGTGCAGCCTTCACGACCGCCGCGTCGAGGCCGCGACTGCTCGCGTCGCTGATACCGATGACGGTACCGGTATAGCGGGCCGCAGGATCCGAAGGCGAGCGGCAGGTGAGCTCGTCACCGATCCGAAGCCGTAATCGCTCGTGGTGCTCCGGGCCCAGCAGCAGCACGGCCTGAGCGCCGCCCGAGCCAACCTGGACGAGCGGATCCCCCCGGCGGACGCGGATACCCGGCCGATCTACGAACGTTGCCAGGACTCGTACGGGCCCGGCAGCACTGATGCTCAAGGCACGCGCGTCTCGCTGGACGTCAACGAGCGTGGCGGCCACGGCCTGTTCGCTCGCGAGCCTGTCGTAGGCCTCCCCCGGCGACCGCAGGCTCGCTCGGACGGTCTCGGTTTGCTTCACGCGGGCGTCGGCCAGCACGGTCCTGGCCGTGGCGTCGATCGCGTCGTTCTCGAGCGCGAGGATCTGAGACCCGGCGGGATATACCAGCCCGACCTGGCCCGTGGTCTCTCGGACGATGCCGTCGCTGGGCGCGTGGATCGTCTCGATGTGTTCGTAGGAGCTGATGCCACGCGCCGCAATGGGCCACGAGAGTGGAACGAGCAGGACACCGCCAACCACGAGCATCGCACACGCACCGACGACGCAGGCCGCGCGGCGGCGTCGACCGGCCAGTTCCTCGGCCTCTCGTACGTAGCGTCCAAGGGACAGCAGGATCCGCCCGATCAAGAGGCTTAGAAACACGCCAGCCAGTGCGATGCCCAGCCCGCCGAACTTCATCACGAGCACCGTTGCGATGGTGGCCATGATGACCACGCGGTAGGAGAGCTGTGCGACGCCGAACGAAAGCAACCCGACGGATCCCCATGCCCAACGATCGGGCGTCGTGCTGCGAAGGCCGAAGAACGCCCGCTTTGCCACCTTTGCCAGCACTTCCTCGCACCGAGAACGGAGGTTGGGTACGCCAGCCAGATCGGAGACGAGGTAGTACGCGTCGTAGCGAAGCAAGGGATTCATATTGAACAACAGCGTGGTCACCGTCGCGAGCAGGAGCGCTTGGTAGGCGACCGTATTGAGGACCGAGGGCCCGGTCGTTGCCCAGACGAAGAGCGCGATGATGCCCACGATCGACTCGAGATACACCCCCGCCACCGTCACGACGACGCGTTGCTTGGTGCTCGTGAACGACCAGGCGTCCGTCGCATCGACGTATGCCAGCGGCGTGAAGAGCACGAGGTACGCGCCCATTTCCGGGACGTGGCCGCCAAAGGCCTTGCACGCATAGGCATGCCCGAACTCATGGATGACCTTCAGGCCGATCAGCGTGGCCCAGAGCAGCACCAGGTTGCCCCCGGTGAAGGCGGCCGCGACCGGCGCGGTCAGGTCGTTCCAGCGGGTGAAGACGACGAGCAGGCTCGCCACGGCCAGCACGAACCAGGCCGCGACCGCGGGCTTGGTGAAGAGCCAGCTTGCGAATGGAAGCGTCCGAGTGAGGAATCGGTCGGGATTCAACAACGGAACACGCAGGAAGAAGATGCCCAACGCCCGCGACAGCCTCTCGGCCTGCCGGCGACGCTGGAAGCGTTCGTAGAGCACGGCGCCATCGCTCAACGGGAGGACCAAGAGGTTGCGTTGGTGCAGGCTGACGATGAACTCGTAGAACCGCTGTTCGTCCTGACTCGTAAGGATTCCCCGCTCGCACAACGAGTCAAACGTCTGGCCGAGCGTGCGAGTCCGGTCGAGGGCCGAGAGCACCCGATAGTCTTCTGGATCGAGTCGATGGGTCTTGAAGGTGATCGGATCTCGGAGCACGTAGGCCGGGCCAGACCGGAACCGGTGCCGCGAGATGCTGAGCTCGTGGCGCACCGACACGACCGCATCACGGAGACGGGCGGCCAGATCGGGATGTGCGGTCGCAGTAGACATCACCGGATCCAGAAGTTCAGATGGGCATAATCGATGACGTGGTGCAGCCCGACCCACCAGTTCGGCCGTTCGCCTGCATCGATCATGGCGATGCCCTCCATGCCGGGTCGGAGCCACGCTTCGCCTTCGGCCAACCGGCCGCGCGCTACGAAGACCGGGCGACCGTCGCGTAACGTCGCGGCGGGCTCGACGCGTTCGAGCACCAGGAGTTCAGCGTCCTCGGGCCTTGCGTGGCTGGCGAAGCGGACGTCGACGCCCGGCGTCAGGTCGGTCACCCTCCGCTCTGGTACGTCGATTCGTAGCTCGAGCGCCCCGTGCTCAGCGATGGAAAGCAGCGGCTCGCCCAACGGCACGAGCCGCCCCCGCAGGGCTGACAGCTCGCTGCCTACCACCGTGCCCGAAACCGGAGCGGTCATGACGGCCCGCTCGATCTGTGTCAGCACGAGATCGAGCTCGGTCTGGTAGATGTCACGCTCGGCGCGGGCGATAGCCGCTGCGGAGGGATCGCCCGATGCAACGGCGTCCCGCAGCCGGAGTGACGCTTGGCGCACCTCGGTCGCCAGGTGCTCGCGTCGAACGGCGTGATCGCTTGCATCGAGCACGATGAGCACCTGCCCCCGCTCGACGACGTCGCCCGATCGTACGAGCACGTCCGCCACCGACGCATCGAGCGATGATGCCACGACGACCTCGTTAGCGGCGACCACCGTGGCGTCGGCGGCCACACGATACATGGTGGGCTTGAAGATCAGCCAGAGTGCAATAACGATGCCGGCGGCAATCACGGCCTTTCGGGTCCAAGACTCCCGCCGCGTGACCCAGGCGATGCCTTGCTCGACGCTGGCTCTCGCGTGCGACGGTAGTGAGCGAGTCGACTTCTGCACGAGCGGGATGGCGGCAGCTAGCGGCGACAGCAGCTTCTGGAGCGCCGCGAGTTCTTCGGGCCGGAACGGATCCGAAGCGTCTCGCACGAGCGAGACGACGCCGATGGCCGTCTCTCCGGCGATGAGCGGCAGGCTGACGATCGCATCGCCGCCGATGGCAGCGCGCCAGCGTGCATGCAGGAGTCCGCCCTGCGAGTCGGCGGTCGTCGCCCATTGCTCACGCTCCTGCTCCACGATCATCTCGCCCGCGTCCAGGCACTCGCACATCGACTGTTGGACGTGGTGGATGCCCGGGCTCCGCTCGTTAACGTGGTCGAGCCCTGAGACACAGACCACCCTGAGCATGTTTCCTCGCACCAGTCCGAGCGCGGCCTGGCCGCAGTCGTATCGTTGCTTGATCGCGTTGGTGAGCGCGAAACCGAACTCGTGGATCGATCGGTACTGGCCGGCCCGCGAGAGCACGCGGGCGACCTCGTCTGCCTGCACCGACTCGGCGGGCTGGCGATCGGGCACGAGCGCGCGCGAGCCGACCAGCAGCGCGGCTCGCAAGTTGAGCCGCACTCGCTCCGCGTCGCTTTCGCCTCGCCAGGGGCACAGCATCGCGACGCCACCCACAGATTCGCCTTCCTCCGACTCGATAGGGGCCGCAAGCAGCACGAAGGTAGGAGACCCCTCCTGATCGCCAAACACGCGGCCAACAGAGCGTGCGTGCGATCGGGCGTCCATGGCTGCCGATCGAATCGCTTCACGCCAGCGGTCGATGCCGTCTGGCCCCTCGGCCGAATCGTGCTCGAGTTCTTCTCTCCCGATCGAGAGCGAGATAGCGCCTGCTAGTCCGCCAAGGCCGCGATGGAGGATCGCGAGGAACTCAATCGCCCGCTCGCGAGCCCCCGCGGGCGACCGCGACAATCGTCCGACTTCGGCGAGGAGCTCCGATGCCGACGCGGGCTCAGCGGTTGGTGCGTCGGCGGGGACTTGCCGTGGCTCGGAGTGGATGGTCGCCTGATCTGTCATGGCTCTGGTCGTGCTTTGGGGCGTTCCGCGTGTGCGTGCTTACAGGAGGTCTTCCGCCTTCGATCGTGCTCCCACCGGCAACTCAACGGGCTCGAGGAAACGCAGGCCGGCCTCGAATGCGTCCGAACGAACCTGCCGGCCGCGGAGGCAGAGCGCATACACAGGGGCGATGTCAACCTCGGAGCGATCGAAGCTCAGGTGGTACACGTCGCCAACGAGAAGCGGTCGGGGCAACAGCAGCTGGGTGCCGCCCGAAGAGATGTCTCCGGTGATGCCGTGGAGCGGCTTTCCGGTGCGCTCGCTCAGGGATCCGCGATCGACGACGACCCGAGTCTGGATGATCAGGCGTGTCGATTGACGGGCGGCCCGTGCCGCCTCGCCCGTGCTTGCCGCGAGCTCGGCCACCAGTTCGGCGCCGCGCGCCGAGTCGTACCGAGATTCGTGTTCGTTCGTCAGCATGCTCGCGCTCCGGTCCTCGTCGATTCCGCCTACCGGTCCGTCCGGTCGTGCTTGTTGGGTCCGATAGATCGAACCATGGCCCACAAGACACCCACGAGCGTTGGCGCCCGTGTGGCCTGCTGCTCGATCGGACGGGCCCGCTGGATGTGGTCATCGGTCGATTCGGGCTCCGTCTCGCGATCAATGGCCTCAGGCTCGGCACGTCGATCCGACCCTTGCTCTTCTGGCAACTCGAACAAAGGAGTGCCGGGCGGTTCGACCGAGTCGACCCGCGCCGTCTCGGGCGAGAAGGGCGTGATGACACCGACGAGGCTCGCGATTGGATCGGTCGGGCCGGCCTCTGGGAAGCCTGTGGCGGCCTCGTCCGAGATCGATTGCACGTCGGCACGCAACTGATCGATCGCGGCGTCGAGATCGCCCGACCACTTTGCTGATGCATCGTCGTCGGCGTCGTATCCACTGCTCGGAGTGGCAACGGATGCCGGTTCTTCGGGCGTGTCGAATGCCTGGGGCTCGGTCGGCTCGCCTTGCGGCTCGGCCTGCGGACCGGCGATCACATCGACCCGGATGACAGAGGTTGTCGAGCTCGCATCACCCGAAGCGTCCGTTGACGTGGCGGTCACGCTCAGGTCGAAACCGCGAACGTCGCCGAGCGGCGGCTTGATGGTCAGTCCGTCGAGTTGGTCGGGCTGCACCATCCAGACGCCGCCGCCGATGGCTTCACCCGCGCTGAGCACCGCGCCTTCGGGCACGCCCGCAATCGCGATTTCCAATCGCTCCGAGCCGTCGAGGTCGGTCAGATTCGTGCGGATCTGCAGTTCGATGGGCCCGTCTTGCGATCCACGGGCATCCGTGACCGCCAACGCGGGCGCGTCGGCGACCGCCTCGACGTTGACTTCGATCGTCGTCGCCGTCGACACGCGCTCGCCCGATTCCTCGATCGAGGTAGCTTCGACCGTGAGCTGGAAGCTGCCCGCATCCTCGGGGGCCGGGGTGAGGGTGAGGCCGGGCAGGTCGGCGGGTGCGAGCCGCCAGACGCCGAATCCCCGATCCTCGCCCGCGCTGAGTGATGCACCCTCAGGCACGCCCAGAATCATGAGCTCCAGTTGCTCTGATCCATCGCCGCCTTGCAGCGACGACTCGATGTCCAGGGCAAAGGGTTGATCCTCGAAGCCCGAGGCGTCGGCGGTGGCGAGCGTCGGCGCCTTCTGGGCCGACTCGATCGAGACGTTCATCGTGACGACCGTACTCGACGCATCATCGGCATCGTCGCTCGAGTTTGCGGTGACCGTGAGCGTGAACTCGCCCGAGGCATGTTCGGGCGGGGTCATGGACAGCCCGTCGAGATCCGCAAGCGAGAGCACCCACGTGCCATCTCCCCGATCGACGCCGGCGCTCAGCGTTGCCCCGTCGGGTACGCCTTCGATCGTGATGGACAGACGCTCGGACCCGTCCGTGTCGGTGAGTGCTGCGGCGATGTCGATCGCGACCGGTTGGCCCTGCACGCCGAAGGCATCGGTGACCTCGAGGACGGGCGCGTCGGCGACTGCTTGCACCGAGATGTTGATCGCCGCGTGGGTGGTGGCGACCGACTCGCCTTCGGCCGACGAAGCAACGACGTCGAGGACGAACTGGCCCGACCAGTCCGGTGCGGGCGTCAGGGCCAGGCCTTGCAGGTCGGTTGGATTCAAGATCCATACGCCGTCGCCCTGATCTACGCCTGCGTTGAGCGACGCCCCTTCCGGAACGCCCGAGATCGTCACCGCGATCGACTCTGATCCGTCCGCGTCCTGCGCAATCGCGTCGACGCGCAACGGGATCGGTTGGTCTTCGACGCCCTGGGCATCGGCCACGAAGAGGGCGGGCGCATCTGCGCTTGCCTGGACGGCGACGTCGATTGTCGAATGGGCGGAGGATTGGTGGCCATCCTCGTCGGTCGCAACCGCCGTGATGGTCAGCGTGAAGCCGCCCGACGCACCCGCGGGCGGCGTGATGGCCAGCCCGTCCAGGTCATCCGACGATAGCAGCCACGAGCCATCGCCCTGATCTACGCCAGCGCTCAGCGAGGCGCCAGCCGGGACGCCGTCGATGGTGACCGTCAGTGCTTCCGAGCCGTCCACATCGGAGAGCGTCGCCTCGATGCCGAGGGCGATCGGTTGGTCCTCCACGCCCGACGCATGGCTCGTTGCCAGCGAGACCGTGTCAGCGACGCCTTCGACGTGCACGCTGATCGTCGACGCCGAGGTCGTGACGTCACCCGACTCGTCGGTCGCGATGGCGGTCACGGTGAGTTCGAAGTCGCTCGCATCGTCGGCGGGCGGCGTCATGGTCAGACCGTCGAGGTCCGCCGGCGAGAGCGTCCACGAGCCGCCGCCCTGATCGACCCCGGCACTCAGCGTCGCCCCATCGGGTACGCCGGCCACCACGACGGTCAGCGACTCGGAACCGTCGTCGTCGACGAGCGCGGCGTCGATATCGAGAGCGATGGGCTGGTCCTCGAAGCCCTCAGCATCGGCAACAGACAGCGTTGGGCCGTCGGCCACGCCCTGCACCGTCACCGCGATCGTCGCGGTCGAGGTCGCGCTATCTCCGGATTCGTCCGTCGTCGTCGCGGTCACGACGAGCGAGAAGTCGCTGGAATCGTGCTCGGCAGGCGTGATCGTCAGTCCATCGAGATCCGACGGCAAAAGCGACCACACGCCGCCGCCCTGATCGGTCCCGGCACTGAGCGTTGCGCCATCGGGTACCCCGGTCACGACGACGGTCAACGACTCGGAACCGTCGTTGTCGACGAGCCCGGCGTCGATGTCCAGGGCGATGGGCTGGTCCTCGAAGCCCTCGGCATCAGCAACAGACAGCGTTACCGCGTCAGCCACGCCCTGGACCGTCACGCTGATCGTCGACGCCGAGGTAGCGACGTCGCCCGAATCGTCGGTCGCGATAGCGGTCACGGTGAGCTCGAAGTCGCTCGCATCGTCGGCGGGCGGCGTCATGGTCAGACCGTCGAGGTCCGCCGGCGAGAGCGTCCACGAGCCACCGCCCTGGTCTACCCCGGCACTCAGCGTCGCCCCATCGGGTACGCCGGCCACCACGACGGTCAGCGACTCGGAGCCGTCGTCGTCGACGAGTCCGGCGTTGATGTTCAGGGCGATGGGCTGGTCCTCGAAGCCCTCAGCATCGGCAACAGACAGCGTTGGGCCGTCGGCCACCCCCTGCACCGTCACCGCGATCGTCCCGGTCGAGCTCGCGGTATCTCCGGATTCGTCCGTCGTCGTCGCGGTCACGACGAGCGAGAAGTCGCTGGCGTCGTGCTCGGCAGGCGTGATCGTCAGTCCATCAAGATCCGCCGGCGACAGCGACCACACGCCGCCGCCCTGATCGGTTCCGGCACTGAGCGTCGCGCCGGTGGGCACGCCCGAGATCGCGACGTCGAGCGCTTCCGAGCCGTCCGAGTCAACCAACGCGGCGGAGACATCGAGCGCGATCGGCTCGTCCTCGTTCCCCACGGCGTCGGCCACCGCCAGCACCGGAGCGTCGGCCACGGCCTGCACCGTGATCTCAACGACGGCCGAGCCATCGGACCATGCTTGGCCGTCCGAGGCGCTGAATCGAAGCTCGGTCTGGCCCGACCAGTGTGCGTCGGGTTGGAACTGGAGTCCGCCGGCTGCGACATCGGACGCGTCGATCACTTGTCCGGCTGCGAGCAGGTCGCCGTTCAGGCTCAGGACGCCGTGCTCGGGTAGCACGTCGATGCGGAACTGCTCGACCGCATCGCCTTGGTCGATCTCGCTGGCCGACAGCACGATCGTGGCAGCAGCATCTTCGACGCTCGAGATGGACGCGCCGTGCACGATCGGTGCATCGTTCACGGCCGACACGTGGATTGTCGCAGTACTGGTCGTGGTGGTCTCATCTCCGGAATCAGCCTCGCGCGCGGTCACGCTGACGTCGATGGCGAAGTCCTGCTCGTAGTTTGCGACGGGCGTGATGGTGAGGCTGTCGAGATCCCACCCCGTCACGTCGATGGGCACGCCCACGCTCATCTGCGAGTTCACGCCATCGCTGAAGACCGTTCCAACCGGGGCGCCCGACACCTCGACGCGGCTGATCGACTCCGAACCATCGACATCAACCAACCCGTGCGTGATCGACAGCGGGGCCGTCCCGTCCTCGCTCATGAAGACGTCCGACACGGTCAGCGTGGGCGCATCGGCGACGCCAACTACCTCGATCGTGAACGTCGCAGGCACGTCCGACCAGACTTCACCATCCGACGCGCTGAACGCGAAGGACACTTGTCCGTGGGCATCGGCTGCGGGCGTGTACACGAGCTTGCCGCTCAGCACGTCGGTGGCGGCGACCTCCTGCCCGGCAACGACCGCCGCGCCGTCGAGCGTCAACGACCCCGTAGCCGGCAGCGACTCGATGCGGAACGTCTCGACCGCGTCGCCCGTGTCGAGCTCGAGCGCATGCAGGCTCACCACCGTGGGCGCGTCCTCGCCGATCGACATCGAGCCGTTCTGGGGCAGCGGCGCATCGTTGACCTGATTGACGTGGACCGCCAGCATCGCCGCGCCGACCGTTTGGTCGCCATCTGCCTCGGTGGCCGTGGCAGAGATGGTCAGTACGAAGTCCTGGTCGTGGTCTGGGCCTGGCGTCATCTGGAGCGACGAAAGATCGAGCGCCGAGATGTCGGCGCTACCGTACCAGGCAGTCGCCGTCGTCACGCCGTCCGTGAAGACGCTGCCCGCTGGCGCACCGGTCACGATGACGCTGGTAATGGTCTCGGATCCGTCGGTATCGACAAGGGCCACCCCCACCGCCAGCGACATCGACTGGTCTTCCACGCCTGACGCCGGCGAAGTCGTCACGATCGGGGCATCGGCCTGGCCCACCACCGTCACGAACTGTGTCGCCGACGCATCGGACCATGCTTCGCCGTCGAACGCGCTGAACTGGAAGTCAGTATGACCACTCCAGTCTGCCGGTGGTGTGTATGTCAGCTTTCCGCCAGCGATGTCAGCTGCAGTTACCACGTCTCCCGCCGTAACCGCGACGCCGTCGAGCAGCAGCGTCCCCTCGCCTGGCAGCGAGTCAATACGGAAGCTATCGACAGCATCGCCCAAGTCGGGGTCGGCGCCGTTGAGCACGATGGCGGTCGCTTGATCTTCGAGGACGATCGAGGTTGCGTTCACGGCTTCGGGCGCATCGTTCTCGCCGATGATGGTCACGGTCACGGTATCAACGACCGTGTGCTCGCCATCGGTCGTCGTGATCTGGAACGAGAGTTCGGCGTCTTCGAGCAGGTTGGGAGCCTCGAAGCTGGGCGTCAGCGCGAAGGAATCGCTGAGTTCGACCATGGGACCGCCGGTCTGGACCCAGGTGTGCGTGAGCTCACTTCCTTCAGGGTCGTTCGCCGTCGCTGCAAGCGTCACCGTCGTTGACTCAGGAGCCGAGAAGTCAGGGCCGGCGTCCAGCGTGGGAGCGTCGTTGTCGGCGTTGACCAGCACCATCACGCGGTCGATGACCGTGGTCGTGCCGTCGCTGGCGGCCACTTCGAAGGTCAGGTACGTGTTCGAGACGTCCTCTAGCGCGACGAAGCTCGCGTTGGCAGTGTCGTCACCAACGAGCGCTACCGATGGCCCGCCCACCTGCGTCCACTGATACGTCAGCGAGCCACTGTCGGCATCGGTCGCTGCCGCGCCCAGTACCACCGTGTCGCCCTCGTCCACGGATTGGAACGGGCCTGCATCGACTACAGGAGGGTCGTCCACGGCCTCGACATGGATGGTAACGGAGTCGGTCGCGGAAAGCACGCCGTCCGAGACCGTCAACTCGAACGTCAGGTCCGCGCCCGCGATCAGATTTGGCGCCTCGAATGTCGGCGCCGCCGCGCTCGGGTCCGAGAGGGTGACGGATGGCCCGCCGGTCTGCACCCAGTTGTAGGTGAGGGCGTCCTGGTTGGGATCCGAGGCAACCGAGTCGAGCGTCACCAGATCGCCTTCGGTGACCGTCTGGTCGTTGCCGGCCGAGACTTCCGGCCCCTCATTGCCGGGCTGGGCCGTGAAGGTCACGAGTTCGGTCGCGACGCTCGTCCCGTCGGATACCTGGAGCTCGAACGAGACGTCGGCCGCAGCCTGCAGCCCGCTCGTCGAGAATCGCAACGCGGGGGTATCGTCCTCGAACATCTTGACCGACGGGCCGCTGACCTGCACCCAGCGATACGAAAGGTTCTGGCCTTCCGGGTCGGCCGACGTCGAGCCGATCTCGTACACACCTTGATTCAATTGCGTCGGCTGGTCATCGACGTCGAGCGTCGGACCGTCGTTGTCCGCTTCGACCTTCACATGGATCTCAACGGTCTTGGAGCCCGTATCGTCTTCGACCGTGACCTCGAAGACGTAGTACTCACCGGTAAGATGCTCGGGCACGGTAAACGTGGGGTTTGCGGCGTCATCGGCACTCAGCGTGATCGACTGCGTACCGCCGACCTGTCGCCACGAGTAGGACACCTCGCCCGTCGACTGCACGACGCCCGCGTCGAGCGTGACCAGGTCGCCCTCTGGCGCAATGAGTGGCGCAGGAGGCTCGACGACGAGTGGCGTGCCGCCACCGCCGCTGCCACCCCCGCCGCTTGACCCGCCACCGCCGCCATTAGACTCGCCGCCCCCGCCACTGCCGCTTCCTCCACCACCGCCTCCCTTGTTGTTGCCGGCCTCCGCGGGCTCGATGGTGGTGCTGAACGTCTCGGTCGTCGTGGTCTGGCCGTCGCTGACCTCGACCTGGAACGTCAAGACGGTGGCCTCCGTGACGTCGGGGGCAGTGAACGACGCCGTAGCACCGTTGGCGTTCGAGAGCGTGACCGTTGGCCCTCCGATCTGGCTCCAAGCGTGCACGATGGCCTTGCCCTCGGGATCGCTTGCCGTCGCGGTGAGCGTGCCGGTCTGCCCGGACTCGAGTTCCACATCGCCGGAAACGACAACCTCCGGCGCGTCGTTGTCACCGATGATCAGTACGTCGACCAAGCCGACCGTGGTCGACGAACCGTCCGAGACGGCGACCTCGAAGGTCACGTAGGCGTTGCTGACGCCCTCGGGCGCAACGAACGATGGCGCATCCGTGTCGGCGTTCACCAGCGAGACCGCAGGGCCGCCCGTTTGCGTCCATGCGTAGCTCAGCCCCTGGCCCTCGGGATCGACCGCAACGACGCCGAGCGAGACGACCTCGCCCTCGTCGACCGACAGATTCGGGGCCGACGTGATTCGTGGCTTATCGTCGTTGGCCTCGACGGTGATGGTGATGGAGTCGGTCGAGGTGTTCGTGCCGTCGCTGACGGTCACCTGGAACTCGAGATCGGTGTTGACGACCCCCTCGGGCGCAACGAACGTCGGAGTCGCGCCGTCGGCGTCCGTCAGCACCACGGCCGGGCCGCCGGTCTGCGTCCATGCGTACGTCAGCGTCTGGCCTTCGGGGTCCTCCGTGACGGCCGTCAGTTGGACGCTCGCGCCCTCCTGGGCCGTTCGATCAGCGCCGGCGTCCACGAGGGCCGCGTCGTCGTTGGCTTGAACGAACACCGAGACCTGAGACGTCACCGTGTGCTCTCCGTCCGAAGCGGTCACCTCGAACACCAACTCGGCATCAGCGGCGAGGTTCGGAGCCGTAAACGTCGGCGAGCCCGTGTCGTCGCCGCTGAGCTCGACCGTCGGCCCGCCCACCTGCGTCCACGATTGCACGACGGGCTTGCCTTCTGGGTCGACCACCGACGACGACAGCGTCACCGCGTCGCCCTCGGTCGCGAGCTGGTCGGGGCCGGCGTCGACCACGATCGGGTCGTTGTCGGCTGCCACGCCGATGGTCACGGTCTCGACGACCGTGGACGTGCCGTCGGAGATCTCGACCTGCAGCCGGATGGTGGTGCTGGCCGACAACTCGGGCGCCTGGAAGCTGGGCGACGAGGTATCGACGCCGTCGAGCGAGATCGCCGGCCCGGAGACCTGCGTCCACGAATAGCTCAGCGGCTCAACCGAGCCCGACACGCCCATCGCCGACACCTGCACGAGCGTCGACTCCTCGGCGATGATCGGATCGATGCGCAACGTCGGCTCGCCGGTCGTGCCACCCACCATCACGTGGTCGACGTTCTCGAAGTGGACCTCGAAGCTGCCTCCGCCGGCGAGGTCGACGACGATGACGCCGCCCTGCGCATCGATCGAGACGTCTTCCGCGTCGTATGCCGACAGGTCGATGACGTTGTACCCACCGCCGCCGTCGACCGTGAAAGCCTGGCCCGCCGTCGCCGCATCGAACGAGAATGCGTCGTCGAAGGTGCTTCCGATGACGTGTTCGACGCCCGCCGAGCTCGCATCGAACGCCACGCCGCCGCTCGCGCCGGCAAACGTCACGGTATCGCTGCCGCTCCCGCCCGAGATCGAATCCGTTCCATCGGCGATGAAGAGGTCATCGCCCGCTCCACCGACGAGCGTGTCGGCGCCGTCGCCGCCCGCCAGCGTGTCATCTCCCGCACCACCTTCGAGCGTGTCGCTGCCGGTGCCGCCGGTCAGCACGTCATCGTGGTCGCTACCGACCACGCGCTCGATTCCCGACACGCTCGCCGTGCCTTGGCCCGTGGCGACCCCAGATCCGAGGTCGACGTGCATCCCCGAGGCGGCGGCGGAGTAGTCGAGCGTATCGAAGCCCGTTCCGCCCTCGATCGCGTCGTCGCCCGGCCCGCCGATGATCAGGTCATCACCCCCGCCAGCATCCACGACGTCGTCGCCCTCGCCGCCATCGATCGTGTCGGCGCCCTCGCCGCCTCGCAGGGTGTCTCGGCCGACGCCACCATCCAGCACGTCGTCGCCGGCGCCGCCGTCGAGCACGTCGTCGCCGGTACCGCCGGTGAGCGTGTCATCCCCGCCGGCGCCATCCAGCAGGTCGTCGCCACCACCGCCGTCGATGACGTTTGCGCCGTCGTCGCCCGTCAGCGCGTCGCCGTAGGCAGAACCGATGACGTTCTCGACGCCGATGACCGCGTCGCTGCCCTCGCCGCTGGCAGACTCCGAGCCCAGATCGACCGTGACGCCCGCGTCGGCGTCCTCGTACGTCACCGTGTCGACGCCCTCGCCGCCGACGATCAGGTCGTCGCCGCCCCCGCCGCTCAGCAGGTCGTCGCCCGAGCCGCCGGCGACGACGTCGGCGCCCGAACCGCCGTGTACCTGGTCGTCGCCAGCGCCGCCGTCCAGATAGTCGTCTCCGCCGAGGCCGAGCAAGATGTCGTCGCCATCGCCCGCTTCGGCGATGTTGGCCAGCTCGTCGCCCGTGTAGAGGTCTGCATTAGCGCTCGGCCCGGCGATGCCCTCGCCCGTCTCGGCGTCGACCCAGGTGCCCGAGAGCAGGATCCGATCTTCGAGTGACTCCGGCTTGAGTGCGGCCCGACGCTTGGGGCGTGGGCCTGCCGAGCCCGATTCTTCAGTTGGATCCCGGCCTTTCCGCGTCATGGCACCTCCCGATGCCCGAGCATCGACAGGACCGGCGCTCATCTTGGGCGTGGTTGCCGCAGACTCGGTCGTTCCGGGCCAGACGCCCAAGGCTGCAGAGCTGCTGACCCCGATTTGGCGGAGATTGCGGACCTTTTATCGGTCAGTGGGCCACGAGTGGCCGCGCTCGATCGCCTCAGGCCGGCCAGATGTCGGCATCCATGAGCTCGACCGAGTTGCCGGCGGGATCGCGCACGTAGATGGATCGGCCGGGTCGGAAGTGACCGCCCGACCAGGTGACCTCCTGCTCGATCTCGACGCCGAGCTCGGCCAATCGCGCCGGCCACGCGTCGAGGTCATCGACCAGGAACGCCACGTGCCCCGGCCCGGTCGCCCCGTGGCTGGGCACCGGCCGCCCGGGCCGACCCGACCACGCCGGATCGAACAACAACAGCACCGACCGCTCGTCGACCCGCAGCGCCACCATGTGCTCGTCGGGCGTGCCGACGGGGCGAAGACCGAGCAACGACTGGTAGAACGCGGCGCAGCGGAGAGGGTGTGGGGTGTAGAGGATGGTTTCGAGGAGGGAGGGCATGGGGCGCGTTGCTAATCCTCACTCGTATCCAACACCGCCATGAACGCCGTCTGCGGGATGCTCACGCTGCCCACGCTCTTCATCCGCTCCTTGCCCTTCTTCTGGGCCTCGAGAAGCTTGCGCTTTCGGCTGACGTCGCCGCCGTAGCACTTGGCGGTCACGTCCTTGCGGAAGCCCTTGATGGTCTCGCGCGCGATGATCTTGCCGCCGATGGCCGCCTGGAGCGGGATCTCGAACTGGTGGCGTGGGATCTGCTTGCGGAGCTTCACGAGCAATTGCCTCCCCCGCTGCTCGCTGCGTTCCTTGTGGGCGATGAGTGCGAGCGCCTCGACCGGGTCGCCGTTGATGAGGATGTCGACCTTGACGAGGCTGTCTTCCTGGTAGCGGTCGATCTCGTAGTCCATCGTCGCGTAGCCGCTGGTCATGCTCTTGAGCTTGTCGTAGAAGTCGTAGATGATCTCGGCCAGCGGCACCTCGAAGGTCAGCAGCTCGCGCGTATCGCTGATGAACTGCTGGTTCTTGTAGATACCCCGGCGGCCTAGGCACAGCGTCATGATGTCGCCGATGTATTCCTTCGGCGTCATGATCTCGACCTTGCAGATCGGCTCGCGGATCGCCAGGATCATCGACGGATCGGGCAGGTCGGCGGGGTTGTGCACCTCCACCGTGTCGCGCTCGCCGCCCTTCGTGCGGATGTCGACGAGGTAGCTCACGGTGGGCGCCGTCTGCACGACCTCGACGCCGCCCTCGCGCTCGAGCCGCTCCTGGATGATGTCCATGTGCAAGAGGCCGAGGAATCCGCAGCGGTAGCCAAAGCCGAGCGCCTCGCTGTGCACGGGCTGGAAGGTGAAGGCGGCGTCGTTGAGGCTGAGCTTCTCGATGGCCTCGCGCAGGCTCTCGAAGTCGTTGCCCTTCTTCTCGCTCGTGGCGGGGTAGAAGTCGCAGAACACCATCTGCCGCGGCGGCTCGTAGCCCTCGAGCGGCTCGTCGGCGGGGTCGATGTCGAGCGTGATGGTGTCGCCCACGCGCACGTCGCCCAGCGTCTTAATGGCGGCGATGAGGTAGCCCGTCTCGCCCGCGTGCAGCTCCTTGGTCTTGGTTGGCTTGGGCGTGTACTTGCCCAGCTCGGTCACCACGAACGTGCGCCCGAGGCCCATCATGCGGATCTTGTCGCCCGTCTTGAGCTTGCCGTCGAAGAGCCGGATGTACACGATGACGCCGCGGTAGTCGTCGTACACCGCGTCGAAGATCAGGGCCCGCGTCTGCTTGACCTTGCTGGGCCTGGGCTCGGGCAGCCGCTCGCAGATGGCGTCGAGCAACTCGGGGATGCCGATGCCGCTCTTGGCCGAGACGCGCAGGCAGTCCTCGGCCGGGAAGCCCAGGGCCTGCTCGACCTCCATCGCGATCTCGTCGGGCCGGGCGCCCGGCAGGTCGATCTTGTTGAGCACCGGCACGATCTCGAGGTCTTGGGCCACCGCGAGATAGGCGTTGACGATGGTCTGGGCCTCGACGCCCTGGCTGGCGTCGACCACCAGGATGGCGCCCTCGCACGCCTTGAGCGCCCGGCTGACCTCGTAGCCGAAGTCGACGTGGCCCGGCGTGTCGATGAAGTTGAGCATGTAGGGCTTGCCGTCGTGCTGGTGCATGACGGTGACGGCCGACGCCTTGATGGTGATGCCGCGCTCGCGCTCCAGCTCCATGTCGTCCAGGGTCTGCTCGCGCCGCTCGCGATCGCTCACCGCGTTGGTGGCCTGCAGCAGCCGATCGGCCAGCGTGCTCTTGCCGTGGTCGATGTGGGCGATGATGGAGAAGTTGCGGATCTGGGCGTCCATGCGGTCGGGGTGCTCCGGCTGGGCGGGATGCTGCTGATGCGGATTCGGGTACGGTGGCCGATCGGGAGCCGCCGCGAAGCCTTCATTGTAGATCGCACGCGGCCCGGAACCGGCCCGCCGAGGGCTCTCACGCCCCCCGGGCCACCCCGCAGCGCTTGCCTTGGGCAATCCGCGGTCAACGATGACCGGTGAGCCCCACCACGCCGACCACGCCCGACGCGAGGCCCGCTCGCAAGGCCTCGCGTTCTGTCGCGTTGCGGGTGCTGCTGAGCTTCCTGCCCCAGTCGCTGCCGCCGATGGCCCGGGCCAACTACCGGCGCGAGGCGCTCGCGGCGGTCTTCCTGCCCTTTGCCCTGGCCGCCACCGAGGGCGCGATCATCAGCGTGCTCGTCCGCGTGGCCTACGAGGACCGCGTCGATCGCATCCTGCTGAACTTCGCCGTCGGGCTGCTCGCGGCGGCCCCGGCCATGGCCAACATCACGAGCTTCGTGTGGGTAAAGCTCAGCCACGGCTCGCCCAAGATCCGCTTCATGAACATGCTCCAGCTCGGCCTGATGGCGCTGGTGCTGCTCATCGCCATCAGCCCTCGCAACGAGGTAGGCCTGGCCCTCACGACGCTGGCGGTCATCGGCGGACGCATGTTCTGGGCGGGGCTGGTCACCATCCGCTCGACCGTTTGGCGGTACAACTATCGCCGCGACGTGCGGGCCCAGATCACCGGCAAGTTCGCGACCATCCAGGTCCTCTCGCTCGCGCTGCTCGGACTCGGGCTGGGCCAGGCCATGGACTTCGACGATCGGGCCTTCCGCATCATGCTCCCCCTTGGCGTGCTCATCGCCGGTGTCGGCGTCTGGCACTACTCAAAGATCCGCGTGCGGCACGAGGCGTCGCTGTTGAGCGGCGAGCGCAAGGGAGATGCGCGACGGTCGGTGTCGCTCAACCCGTGGTCGGTGGTGCGCACGCTGCGGGATGATCGCCCGTTCGCACGCTTCATGGCGGCGCAGTTCCTGCTGGGCATGGGCAACATGATGGCGGGCGCTCCGCTGGTGCTGGTGCTGCGCGAGCAGTTCGGTTTGGGCTACCTCGCGGGCATACTCATCGCGAGTTCGATCCCCATGGGGCTCATGCCGATCTTCATCCCTATCTGGGCGAAGCTGCTCGACCACACGCACATCGTGCGATTCCGCACGATCCACAGCTGGGCGTTCCTCGCCAATCTTGGCCTGATGATCGCGGGCGTCTGGACGGGCCAGATCTGGCTCGTGGTCCTCGCCGTCGTGGCCAAGGGCATCGCCTTTGCCGGCGGCGTGTTGGCATGGAACCTGGGCCACCTGGACTTTGCGCCCCCGGGCCGAGAGTCGCAGTACATGGGCGTGCACGTCACGCTCACTGGCGTGCGTGGCGCGGTAGCCCCGATGCTGGGGGTCTCGATCTATACCATTGCGGCGAGTTCGGGCTTCGAGTTCAGCCCCGGGGCGTGGACGTACGGGTTGTGCCTCTTCGTCGCGAGTTGCGGCACCGCGGCGTTCTTCGCGCTGGCGAGGGACCCAGCCGTTCGCGATCGCATTCGTGAGGAGCCCTACGAGACGGCGCCCCCGAGCAGGACCAACGACTGACGAGTGTGCGAGGAGAACGCATGGGTCAGGAATCTCAACTCCCGACGGTCGACCTGCGGAGCGACACCGTCACGCGCCCCACCGACGCCATGCGCGAGGCCATGGCCCGGGCCCGCGTGGGTGACGACGTCCAGGAGGGCGACCCGACGGTCCGCGAGCTCGAGGCCCGGGTCGCCGAGTTGCTCGGCAAGGAGGCCGCGCTCTTCGTCCCCAGCGGCACGATGGCCAACCTGCTGGCCATCAAGACCCAGACGAGCCCGGGAGACGAGATCGTCGTCCACGAGCAAGCCCACATCTACCACTGGGAAACGGGTGGCTACGCGGCGGTGGCCGGCTGCTCCATCCGCCTCGTCCCGGGCGAGCGCGGGCAATTTGCGCCAGAGACGCTGCGCCGGAACATTCGATTCGAGGACCAGCACTGCCCGCCCACCCGGTTCGTCGCGATCGAGAACACCCACAACAAGGGCGGCGGCCACGTCTGGGAGCTCGATGCGGTCGATGCCATCGCTGAAGAAGCCAAGTCCCTTGGCTTGCGCCTGCACGTCGACGGCGCGCGCCTGTGGAACGCCAGCGTCGCGACGGGTACGCCGCTGACGCGTCTGGTCGAGGGCGCCGATAGCGTCAGCGTCTGCTTCTCCAAGGGGCTGGGCGCGCCCGTCGGCTCGGCCCTGGCCGCGGACGCCAAGACGATCGCGACCGCCCGTCGCTGGCGAAAGCTGCTGGGCGGCGCGATGCGCCAGTCCGGGGTCATCGCCGCCGGCGCACTGCACGCCCTCGAGCACCACGTCGATCGGCTCGCGGACGATCATGCGAATGCAAGGGTCCTCGCCGATGCGGTGGCCGAGAGCCCCGGCATGGCGCTCGATCCCGTCGACGTGCGCACGAACATCGTCTTTGCGCGACTCGCGCCGGAGGAACCGCTGGAGACCCAGCAGGGCCTCGCCGACGAGTTTTGTGGCATGCTCGGGCGCGCGGGCGTGGGCGTCTTGAGCGAGGGCGACGGCCGCGTTCGGGCCGTGTTCCATCTGGGCGTATCGACGGATCAGGCGCGGGCAGCAGCGCACGCCTGGAAGCAGTGCGCTGCCCAACTCGCCGGAGTTAGCTCGCCCGGCACCACTGGGTGATTTCACCGCTTGCCGCGAGCATGGCGGCCTTGGAAAGCGCCTGCTTGCGGGCGGGCGTCAGGTTCTCGAACTTCACGCCAACGACCCAGCCGAAGAACCAACGCCGTTCGACGCGGGTGATCACGCCCTCGAAGTCGAGCTTGCCCATGCCCCAGTCGAGCCGGAGCGACACCTTGTCGCCCACCCGTCCGGGCTGCGGCCCCTTGCCGGACAGCTTCAGGCCGCCGGCCGAGAGGTCGACGACCTTCCCCAGGTCGCACTGAACGCCCTCGGGCGAGATCCTGCCGGTGCGTCGTTGCTGGTCTTGCTTTGGTTGGCCTGGTTCAGGTCTCATGTAGGGCCACCGCATCATGCCTCGATCCTCCGTGTCCGAACATCAGACCACGGGAGAGTCGAGCAGACAACTTGATTCGTTCGGCATCTACATCGGCGCGAACGTGGCGGCCGCCCAAGCGAATATCTCGTACTGGATTACCAGTTATCCCGAACCTGGAGGTCCGCAACTGCGGTGGCCCTGGCCTTAGGCAGCCTTCTCGGACGGTCGCAAGAGGGCGCTGTCCAGCCATCGCCGGAGGTCATCCAGGTCGATGGCCTCGCGATCGACGTGCATGACCGCCTTGCTTGCCAACGGCGTGGTCGACTTCGAGCCGGGGCTGCGGAACACCATGGCGTCTTCCGCGTCAAGCAGGACCTCGACCGGCCCCGAGATGGCCTGGCGTACCGTGGCGGCCTGCGTCCCGATGGAGAGCGTGACGCCGGGCATGATGGACTTTTCTACGCGGAGTACGACGCCCGACATGCGCTCGTAGGCGAGTAGCACACGCTCCAGGGCCATTCGGATCGACGGCGCGCGCGACTGCAGCCGCGCGATTTCGGCTTCGACCTCGGGAGCCGCGCCGCTGCCAGCTTCGGCGACCTTCGCTCGCAGCTTCTCGAGCCGACCGCTGGTATCTCGCAGCGTCTCCTCGAGTAATCGGGTCTGGGCGTCCAACCCCGGATCGCACCCGATCCGCACGAGCGTCTCAGTCTCCGCCTCGCCCCCAAGCGTGCGGACATGGGCTCCGAAGCGGAAGGAGAGCTCTCCGCTCACCACGACGCACTCGGGCGAACGCACGTGCCGCCCAACCGTGGTGATGCAGTTGGACAGCTCCTTGCGGACGCAGAGGTCGTGGCCGACGTCTACGTTGGTCGCGTCGAGATAGCCGGCACTCACGTTGCCCCCCACCGTCAGCGTTCCCTTGCCCCGGCCGGCCATGCCTCGGTGCAAGGTGGTCGAGCCCGCGACATCGAGGTATGCCGCCTCGACGAGCTCATGGACCTCAAGGTCGCCTCCGACAGTTACCTGGAACTTGTCGCGAACGCCCTCGCGCACCTGGACGTCGCCCGGGAAGTCGACGTTCCCGGTACCAAAATCCACCGACTCGTCGATGTCGAGCATGGCCTCGACCGCGATGCGGCCCTCAGCCACGTGCAGGCAACCGCTCTGGAGCGCGAACAGCACGCCTCCGGCACGCATTTCCACGCTCTCATCGCACCTGAGCGGGGCCTCCTGGCCGGCCGTCGCCTTGATGGGCGATCCATACACGTCGATGCCGTCGGCTGGATCCGTTGGCGCGTGCAGCACGCCCAGCTTCTGGTCCTGGTGTACGACCACGATCGACGTATGCGCGTAGTGATCAACCGACGTGTCGTCCGAGCTCGCTGCAGGCGGCGGCTCGGGTGGCTCGAGCTCGGGTGCGAGCTCGAAGCGTCCGTTGGCGCCGTGCGTCGGCGCCGTGCCCTCGGCCACGACCGCCTCGGCCATGGCGTCGGGCTCCCGCCGCAACTGCTCGACGAGCGCCTCGATCGCCGGCTTGAGGCGGCGATCCTCGTGGATGCCCTGGCTGGTAAGAATTGCCTCGATGGCCTCGACCGTGGCGTCGGCATTGTCCTCATTCGGTTCGACGCGCAGCGAGGCGCGTACGTTGTCTGAGGACACCGTCAGACTCGTTGCTTGCTCGAACGCTTCAGGAGCCAATGATGGTCACCCTCACCGAGACGAGGCGGCGAGCACGGGGCCGGCGGCCATCGTCTCCTGCACGCGTTGGCTGAGAAGATCGGGCGTGTACGGCTTGGCGAGGAAGTTGCTGGCACCGGCCTTGATCGCCTCGACCACGCGTTCCTGTCGATTGTCGGATCCGATCAATATCACGGGCGTCGATCCGTCGCAACGTCGGAATGATCGCAAGAAGCTCATCCCGTCCATGCCCGGCATCAGTTCGTCCACCAAGATGAGATCGGGACCGATCGACTCGGCCAGTGCAAGGCCTTCCTCTCCGCCGCACGCTTCGAAGACCTCTGCGTACTCGAGCTGTACCAAGATTGACCGGGCGATCTCTCGCATCGTGGTCGAATCGTCGATCAAAAGAATCTTCATCGCGTTCATGCTCCGGCGTTTCATCGCGCGCTGCGGACTCGATTCACGTCAGGACGACCGCGACGCGGGCGTCGCCGTACTCGGTGCAGACCTCTACGCAGGCCCTTCTCTGCTCGGTAGCCTCCAGGACACCATGATCGAATTGGCAGGTCGGCCCGGCAAGCGTGTGGGCCAAGATCATGGAAGCGAGCTCGCCCATCGCGTCGGTGCAGGCGGCATGGTCTTCCGACGCATCACGACCCGAGAAGAGCGAAGCAAATCGTTCGACCGTCTCGGCCCGAGCAGCCAGGGTCAGCCGCCAGCCGTTGCACTGGTTCGATTCGATGATCAATTCGCCGTGCCCAGCGTCGGCGGCAACGCCGCAGCCGCCCTCGATCTCGGCGTGCAACTGCATCGTCGTCCACAGCACGTGTCGCGCGCTCTCGCACAGCGCAGCCACGAGATCAGAGTCCATCGGACGCCCCTTCTCTAGTAATCACGAATCCAGGATGAGTTTCGACCCGACGGTGCCCGCACTTGAGAACGACCGGAAACCGAGGGGCTCGTCCAGCATTCTCGGACGTTTCCGGGGTGCAGGCGCGGAAAGAAACCACCCCCGCGTGAACGGGGGTGGCCGGGTCAGCATGGAATGTGGGACGGAGCCGGGCGCGAGTCCCGGCTGGCCTGGCTTAGTCGCAGCCCGCGTCGAAGGCGTTCTGGAAGCACAGGAAGTCGAAGAGGGTCAGGTCGCCGTCGCCGTCGCAGTCGGCGGCCAGGTCGCCCGAGTCGAAGGCGTTCTGGAACGCCAGGAAGTCGAAGATGGTCAGGCTGCCATCGCCATCAAAGTCGGCGTAGCAGGGACCCGAGCCGTACGTGAGTTCCATGGCGTCCATCTGAATGAACGCGCCGCCGAACAAAGCGCCCTCGATCTCGATGGTCGTCACGCCGCCGGCGACTTCCCAGCCGTTCCAGCGCCACGCGCAATCGGGATCGATCTCGATGACCGCGGTGTCGACCACGGCACCCGAGGCATCCAGGAAGCGGGCGGTGGCGTCCGGGCCGCTCGTGTCGGCGTTGGTGCCGAAGTAGCCGCCGAACATGCCGACCTCGTCGGTGAACTCGTACACCACGAAACCACCGGCCGAAGCGGCCAGGCGGGTGCCCTCGAACGGGCGGATGACGCAGCGGAAGCTCCAGCCGGTCGTGGTGTGCATAGAGCCGCCGGTGCTGATCATCTCGGCGGTGCCGTCGAACACCGGGTGGGACGGCGGGAACCCGCCGGGCAGGCCGTCGAAGCCTTCCTGGAGGTCACCGGTGAACGGACCCACGGGCGTGACCTGAGCCAGCGCCACGGCGGGAACGGCGAGCAGCGATGCAAGAGCGATCGTCTTCATGGTTGATACCCCTCTATCCTCTGAACGGGGAGAAACCCCTAGTCACGATGGGGACGCAGCACAACACAGCAGTCCTCACGGCTGGGTATGCCCCACTTCACCTCGTCGTTTCGGAACTTGGTACACATGAGGGCCGATTAATATTTGGTGTGTGTTTGCATGTGACGCGATGTTGCCGAATTGCCAGGGCTGAGCAGAACCGCCGATGGACGATCTCGGTAGGATCGAGTAGCCGGCGAATTCTCGCCATAGCCAGCGCCGTCCCAAGATGAACGGAATCATGCCGCCGCCCCGACCTTGCACCAGCCCCGCGGAAGTCGCGGCCCCGAGTCGGTGGGGTGGCCCTTGCTAGCGGTTCTCGCCGTGCTCCGAGTCGGGCCGATCGAGTTTGCCCAGCCCCAGTGGTTCTGGCTGCTGGCGATCCTCGTGCCGCTGGCCGTGCTCATCGGGCGGAAGAGCCTGTCGGGCATGGCGACGAACGGCCGGCGCGTCGCGCTCGTCGTGCGGCTGTTCGTCCTGGCGATGCTGGTGGCTGCACTCGCCCGGCCCTCTTCACGCGACGCGGCCGAAGACGTCGCAGCCACCATCGTGGTCGACATGAGCCGGTCTGTGCCAACCAGCGTGCAGGAGCGGGCGCGAGCGTTCGTGCGTGATGCGGCCGAGCAGGGCAAGGAACCGACCGACCGCATCGGCACGGTCGCCGTCGCGGGCGAGGCGATCATCGAGCACCTGCCGCGCACGATGGCCCCCGAGATCGACCGGGCGTTCGCGGGCCGGACCGACCAGACCAACATCGCCGAGGCCATCCGCCTCGCGCTCGCGGTTCGTCCCACCGATGCGGCGTACCGGGTCGTCCTGATGACCGACGGCAACGAGACGACGGGCGACTTGCTGGCCGAGGCGCGGTCGGCCCGAGCCCAGGGCGTACCGGTCGACGTGCTGCCGTTGCGGTACAACTACCAGGACGAGGTCATCGTCGAGCAAGTACTGGCGCCTGCAACGGCCCGCATGGGCGAAAACGCAAACCTTCGCGTCGCCCTGCGCTCGAACAGCGCGAGCAGTGGAACGCTCACCATCACCGCCAACGGCTCGCCCATCAACATCGCGGCCGACGGCCCCGGTCCGGGCGTGCGTATCGACCTCGATCCGGGTCTGAACACGTTCGTCGTTCCCATCCGCATCCCCGGCACCGAGGTGCTGCGATTCGAAGCGATCTTTGAGCCGGACGCTTCCGTCGCGGGCGACACCATCCTCGAGAACAACCGTGCGCTGGCGACCACCTTCGTGGCGGGCGAGGGGAAGGTGCTCGTTCTCGTCGAGGATCCGCCGACGGCCCAGCCCTTCCTCCAGGCGCTCACCGAGGCGGGCGTCATCGCGGATGCCCGGCCGTCGGCGGCGATGCCCGACAGCCTCGTGGGCCTCGGTGCGTACGACGCAATCGTGCTCATGAACCAGCCCGCGGCCAACTTCAGCCGCATGGCGATGGACCAGCTTCGTCAATACGTGCATGATGCGGGCGGCGGGCTCGTGATGATGGGCGGGCCAAACTCCTTTGGCGCCGGCGGGTGGATCAACAGCCCGCTCGAGGACGCGCTGCCGATCCGCCTCGACCCGCCGCAAAAGCGGCAGCTCCCCAAGGGCGCCATCGCGATCGTGATCGATACGTCGGGGTCGATGGGTGGAGGCGTGGGCGGGCTCGGCCAGAGCCAACTCGACATCGCCAAGGAGGGCGCGCTCGCGGGCATCAACACGCTCTCGGCCCGCGACATGGCGTCCGTCATCCGTTTCGACAGCAGCGCGGGTCTGGTGATGCCGATGGCCGAGCTCTCCGACCGCGGCGCGTTCGCGGCGGCAATCCGGCGAATGCAGGTCGGCGGCGGGACGAACATGGCTCCGGGCCTGATCATGGCGCTCGAGCAGCTCGAAGCCGCGCCGGCGGCCGTCAAGCACATCATCGTGCTCAGCGATGGCCAGACCATGGGCGGCGAGCGTGAGTTCCGCTCGATCATTCGCCGCGCGCTGCAGTCAAACGTGTCGATCTCAACCGTCACGATCGGCGACTTCAGCAACGACGCGCTCATGCAGGAGATCGCCGCTGCGACCCGCGGCAGGTACTACCCAGTGACGATCGCCAACAGCAAGGCCCAGCTCCCCGAAATCTTCATCCGCGAGGCGCAGACCATCAGCCGCCCGCTGGTATGGGAGGGCACGCCGTTCGTGCCGGCGTTCACACCCGGACTGACCGAGGCCTCGCGCGGCATCCGAGGCGTGCCACCGATCAGCGGCTACGTCGTCGCCGGCGAGCGCGAGGGCATGTCTGTCGTCACGATGCGCGGCCAGGAGAACGACCCCGTGATGGCTCAATGGCAGCACGGGCTTGGGCGCGTGATCACCTACACCAGCGACGCGCTCAGCCGCTGGAACCCCATGTGGCTGGCCTGGGGCGACTACAAGCAGTTCTGGGAGCAGCACGTCCGCTGGACCATGCGCGCCAGTGGCGACGCCAACGTCCGCGTCGTGACGACGCGTGAGGGCGACCGCACGCGCGTCGTGGTCGAGGCAACCGACGCGGGCGGCCAGCGCATGAACTTCGCGACCATTAACGGCCGCCTGGCCGCGCCCGACGGAACGGGCATCGACGTCTCGCTGCAGCAGACCGGGCCGGGCATCTACGAGGGCGTGTACCAGACCGAGCAGTCGGGCTCGTACCTCTTGAGCCTCAACTACGACGCGCCCGGGAGCGACGGGCAGCGCCTGCGCGGCAGCGCCCGCGCCGCGATCGACCGGCCGTTCGCCGACGAATTCCGCGCGACGCGCACGAACGAGGCGTTGCTCCGCCAAGTTGCCGAGATTACGGGCGGGCAGGTACTCTCGGCAGACACCATCGACGAGACGACCAACCCGTGGCGCCGGCAGGGCCTCGAGATGCCCGTCGCGCTGCAGAGCATCTGGCTGCTGGTCGCGATGATCGGAATCGGGCTGTTCCTGCTGGACGTCGGCATCCGCCGCGTCCGCGTCGACGTGCGCGGCATCGGCCGGTTCGTGCAGAAAGCACTGAACTCGAAGCAGCAGACGCAATCGCAGCAGATCGATGCATTGAGGGCTGCGCGAGCTAAGGCCCAGGACCGACTGAAGCGGCCCGACGAGGGCCCAAGCCAGAAGGTCCGGGCCGCGATGCGGGCCAGCGAGCAACAGGCGACCGCCAAGGCCCGCTTCGAGGTGTCCGACGAGGACCTGAAGCGGCAGAAGGGCAGCGTGGTCGAGGGAACGGGCAACGGCGCGCCCCAGCAGGCCGCCAAGCCCAAGAAGGACGCCACGCCCGACGAGGAAGAGCAGGGCATGTCGCGCCTGCTCAAGGCCAAGCAGCGCACGCGCGACGAATTTGAGGATAGATAGGGCTTATTCGGCACCCATCAGGCAGGAGTGAATCACCATGGCAGCAGAGCAGGACATGCAGACACCAGAGGCCGTGAAGGAAGCCTGCCAGAAGTTCGGCGAGCAGTTCAGGCAACTGCGTACCGAGGTCGGCAAGGCCGTCGTCGGCCATACCGACGTCGTCGACGCGGTGCTCATCTCGCTGTTTGCCGGCGGAAACGTCTTGCTCGAGGGCGTGCCCGGGCTCGGCAAGACGCTGCTTGTGCGATCGCTCAGCGAGGCGTTGCACCTGCACTTCAGCCGCATCCAGTTCACGCCCGACCTGATGCCCGCCGACGTCATCGGCACGACCCTGGTGAGCGAGGACCAGGAGACGGGCCGGCGGAACTTCGTGTTCCAGAGGGGCCCGATCTTCGCACAGATCGTGCTGGCCGACGAGATCAATCGCGCGACGCCTAAGACGCAGAGCGCGCTGCTGGAGGCCATGCAGGAACGCAGCGTCACCGTCGGCGGCGTGACGCACGCGCTCGAGAAGCCCTTCATCGTGCTCGCAACGCAGAACCCCATCGAGCAAGAGGGCACGTACCCGCTGCCCGAGGCCCAGCTCGACCGATTCATGTTCAAGGTCAACGTGGGCTACAGCCAGCTTCAGGACCTCATGACGATCCTCGACCGCACGACCGGCCAGGAAGCGCCGAAGGTCGAGCCCGTGATGGACGGGCCGAGCATCATCGAGGTGCAGAAGCTGGTGCGTGGGGCCATCATCGCCCCGCACGTCAAGGAGTACGCCGCGCGCCTGGTGCTCGCGACGCACCCGGGCGGCCAGTTCGCGGCGGGCGGTGACAACGGCCCGGTGGCCAAGTACATCCGCTGCGGCGCCAGCCCCCGCGCGGCCCAGGCGTTGCTACTGGGCGGCAAGGTTCGTGCACTGATCGACGGCCGCTACCACGTCAGCTATGCCGACATCCGCGAGACGGCCATTCTCGCCCTACGGCACCGTGTGCTGCTGAACTTCGAAGCCGAGGCGGATCGGGTGGACCCGGACGACGTCGTGAAGAAGATCATCGAGCTGACGCCGACCGAGCCGGTGGCGACGCGGGTGGCGTGAGTCGGAGGCTTGAACGCGAAGGTCGCGAAGGGCTCGAAGGTGGAGGGGATCCGATGGCTGGCTCCATGCGATACCGGGATTGTTCGCCAGAAGTCGAAGCTCTCGCAAGCAGAGTAATCGGCGCAGCAATGGAGGTGCACACCTGCCTGGGGCCGGGATTGCTGGAAGGGTTGTATGAGGATGCTCTCTGCGTCGAACTCGCCGCGATGGGCTTGCCCTTCCAGAGACAGGTCGAAGCCGTTGCGGAGTACAAGGGCGTCCCATTGCGAAGCCAGCGGCTGGATGTGGTTGTGAACAGTAACATCGTCGTCGAACTGAAAGCCGTGGAGCGAGTCCAGGACGTCCACAAGGCCCAACTACTCTCCTACCTCCGCATGACCAACCTCCCCCTCGGCCTCCTCATCAACTTCAACACAACCCACCTCCGCGATGGCTTGTCCCGAATCCTCAACGAACGAGCACTTTCCTCTTCTTCGAGCCCTTCGCGACCTTCGCGTTCAACAAATCCGAGTTGAGATGCTCAAAGATGCCTCCCCAAAACGCCCGCAGACCGTCGACGACCTGCTCGACGCCAACCTCGTTGCGCAATTGTCGCGTGTCGACTTGCAGAGCCGCAAGATCTTTCGTGGCAAGGTGCAGGGCGAGCGACGCAGCAAGAAGCGGGGCGAATCGGTCGAGTTCGCCGACCACCGGCCCTACGTCAGCGGCGACGATCTGCGGCACGTCGACTGGAACATCTACGGCCGGCTCGATCGCCTGTTCCTTAAGTTGTTCCAGGAAGAGGAAGACCTCTCGCTGCATGTTGTTCTGGATTGCAGCGGATCCGCCGACTGCGGCTCGCCGAACAAGTTCACGTTCATGCAGCGTGCCGCGATGGCGCTGGGGTACATCGGTCTGGTGAACCTCAACCGCGTGTCTGCGACGGCCATCGCACGAGCAGAGGACGGGACGGGCGTGCTGACCAGCGTGCGCAATCTCAGAGGCCGCAGGCGTGTCCACGAGATACGCCGATGGATGTGCAGCCTCGAGCCCGGCGGCGACCTGCCCTTCACCGATGCCTGCAAGCGCATCGCGCTCTCGCGCACGGGCAAGGGCGTGATGGTTGTGCTCAGCGATCTGCTGATCAAGGAGGGCTACGAGGACGGCCTGCGCCTGCTCGCCGGCCGGGGCTACGACCTCGTCGTGCTGCAGGTGATGAGCCCGCAGGAACTCGAGCCAACCGTCGGCGGCGACCTGCGCCTGCGGGACGTCGAGGATCGCGACCACGCCGAGGTCACCATCTCCGCCCCGCTGCTGAAGCGATACAAGAAGGTCGTCGAGGCGTACCTCCGTCAGGTCCAGGGCTTCTGCGCCGCCCGCGAGATTACGCACCTGACCGTCCGCAGCGACACGCCCATCGACACGCTGCTGATGGACTACCTGCGCAAGCGGGGAGTGCTTCGTTGACCTGGCTCACCCCCGCCATCGCCGGCATTGCTGCGGCCATCGCCGTGCCGAGCCTGCTGTTGCTGTACTTCCTCAAGCTCCGCCGGCAGGACGTCGAGATCAGCTCCACGCTCTTATGGAAAAAGGCCGTGCAGGACCTGCAGGCCAACGCGCCGTTCCAGCGGCTGCGCAAGAACATCCTCCTACTCCTGCAGTTGCTCGCGTTGGCGGCCGTGCTCATCGCGCTCGGGCAGCCGCAGGTCGAGGGCGAGCGTGCGGCCACGGGCCGGCACGCGATCGTGATCGACCGGGGCGTATCCATGCGCGCCGTCGACGGCGTCGATGAGAACGGCAACGCAGTGAGCCGCCTCGATGAGGCAAAGCGGCGGGCGCTCGAGCTCGTTGAGACGCTGCGGGAGCCGGGCGTCTTCGGCATGACCGAGGCCGATCAGGCCATGGTCGTTGCCTTTGACGGCACCGCCGAGATGCTTCAGCCGTTCACGACCGACAAGCGCCTCCTGCGCGAAGCGATCGAATCGATCGAGCCCAGCGATGCGCCGAGCAGGCTCGACGAGCCGCTCCGGCTCGTACGTGCCCAGGCGCCGCTACAGGCTCCGCCGGCCGAGGCCGAGGGCGAGGCGGCCGAGCCGCTGCCCGGCAGCGTCGGCACCATTCACGTCTTCAGCGACGGCCGGTCTGAGGGCGGCGAGGCCGTCGACCTGCATGCGGGCGATGAGGTGTCGTTCATCTCGCTCGGCCAGACCGAGACCGGCAACGTCGGCATTACGGCTCTCGATGCGCGCCGCCAGCTCCGCCAGCCCGAGGACGTGTCGGTGATCGTCGGCCTGCAGTCCACCATGCGCGAGCAGGCGAGCGTTGCGGTCGAGCTGCTGATCGACGGTAACTCAGTCGCCGCGAGGCGTCTGGCGCTCCCTCCGGCGACCATCGAGCAGCGAACCAGCGACGCTGGCGAAGCCATCGAACTGGTCACACCCACCACCAGCGGCGTCGAGTTCCAGGTCCGCCGGCCCGGCTCGGCGGTCATCGAGGCGCGAATCCTCGACGCTTCCACCGGAGAGGCCCCCGACGCGTTCGACCGCGACGACCGTGCCTGGGTCGTGCTGCCGGGAGCCAAGCGGTTGCGTCTGGCGCTGGCCACCTACGGCAGCCTCGTCTTGAGCGAGGCGCTCTCGTCCCTGCCCGTCGAGCGGGTCGAGGTCTTTACGCCTGAGGCATTCGAGTCAATCGACGATCCCTTCAGCCGGTTCGACGTCGTCGTGCTCGACGGCTGGTTGCCCGATGCGCCCGAGGGCAGTGAGCTCGGGTTACCGCCGGGGAGTTGGCTCGTGTTCGACGCCGTTCCATCTGGCCCGTCATCGCTGATCGATCGCGGCGAGGGCCCGCCTTCGGAGATCGTCGACTGGCGTCGCGACCACCCAACGCTCCGCGGGTTGGCCCTCTCGGCCGTCCGCCTTTCCACCAGCCGCGTGGTAGAAACGAGCGAAGACGGTTCGGCCACGGTCATCGCTTCGGCCGGTGTCGGTCCGGCGATCGTCGGGCTTTCGTCTGCCCGCACGCGTGCGGTCGTCGTGCCGTGGGACATCGACGAGAGCAACTGGTGGCTCGAGCCCAGCTTCATCGTGTTCCTGGGCCAGTCGGTCCGCCACGTGACCGACGGCGGCCCGGGTGACGCGCAGCGCGCGAGCAGGCCGGGCGTCGCACGAGGCGAAACCCTCCCCGAGGGCGTCGATACGGCACAACTCGTTCCACCCACCGGCGACCGGCTGACCATCGCTGTCGACGACTCGGGCCAGGCCATCGCCGGCCCGCTCAGCGAGATCGGGCTGTACGCACTGTCGTGGGAAGGCCCGCCCGGCCCCAGCGACACGCGCGACGGCAGCCGCAGCGAGCGCCGCTTTGCGGTGAACCTTGCCAGCAGCCAGGCATCGGACATCACGCCGAAGCGCGAGCTCGTCATACGAGCAGAGCGCGTCGGGGCCGCAGTAGACCAGGACGGGCGCGATCGAGCGCCGAAGCCGCTCTGGCCCTGGTTCATCGCCGCAGCGCTCGCGATCATGATGCTCGAGTGGTTCGTCTACAACCGGAAGGTGCAGATATGAGGGCGGCGATCGTCCTGGCTGCTGTCCTGTGCGCGTGGTTCGTGGCCACCTGCCAGGCCCAGAGCGAACAGCGCCTGTCCGGCCCAACCGTGTTGCTCGACCTGGGCTTCAACGGCACGCTGCCGGCCGATCGGTGGGCGCCGGTTCGGGTCGTCGTCAGCCCGCTCGAGGAAGCGGTGCAGGGCGTGGCGCGCATCCGGGTGACCATGCCGAACGGCTCCATTATCACCACGCTCGTACCCGTTGCCACCACGCCCGGCCGCGAGACGATCGTGCCCGCGACCGTGTGGATCCCTCCGTCGATCGGTAGCTTGCACGTCGCGTTCCTCAGCGAGTCGGGCTCGATCATCGCCCAGACGTCCTACGGAGCCGTCGCGGGCGCGCAAGCCGTTAGACTGCAGCCGCCGACGCACATGCCCATCATCCTGGGCGTTGGCACGCCGTCGCTCCGGCTGGCGTTCGGCCTCGAGACCTACGAACGCGATTTCAGCGGCCCCGGCGGCGAGATCGTCCGCGCGCGGGCGGCCGTGGCGCGGGTCGTGTCCGCCGTTCCGCCAGCAATCGGATTGCCACCCTGGATGCCGACGGACGCCATGGCCTACGACGGGCTCTCGGCCGTGGTCATCGATGGAGCCGTTGCTGATCGCTTGGAGCCCGACGCCCTCGACGCGCTCCGCGAATGGATCGTCTCGGGCGGTCGGCTCCAGGTCGTCAACGCCAACAACAACGGGCTGCGGCTCATCCTCGGCCAGTACCTGCCCGAAGGCCTCTCGATCGGCCCGACTCGACAGGTCGAGATGCCCGACGCGCTGGGCGGGCCCGGTCCGATGGCCGCACGCACCTTCGATGCATCGAGCATGCCGACGGCTTGGAAGGCCGAGTGGCAGGGCCTGACGGCCACCGGCCCGGTCGGACTGGGCATGGTGTCGATCACGGGCTTCGATCCCGACGTCCTGGCGGACCAGGATCGCATCTCGGCCACGGAGATGGCCTGGCACACGATGATGGGCCCGCTCATCACCGACCGGCTCGAACGCGGTCGCCGCCTGCTCAACGGCACGCAATGGGACGATACCTCCCTCGAAACGGTCTCGACGATCGCGGTTCTCGACTGGGTGTCTCGTGCTCCGGTCGTCGGCAGGGGCGCGTTCCTGGCAATCTTTGCGATGATGTTCGTGCTCGCGTTCGCGCTTGGCCCGATCGACCGCTTCATCCTGAAGCGGCTGCGCTCGCTGCACCGCTGGTGGCTTACCGCCGCGGCGTGGATCGCCTTGGCCACCGTCGGCGCCTGGATGGCGCCTTCGCACGTCCGCTCGGGCCCCACGAGCGTCGGCAGCATGCGCGTCGTCGATTCATGGCAGGACCCGACCGGCGAGACGCTCGCCTGGCAACACACCGTGAGCGGCATCTTCCTCAACCGCTCGGCTTCGATCTACTTCGACGACCTCGAACGCACCTCGTGGCTCTCGGCGGCGACCCATCCGTGGCAGCCTACCACGATGGGTTCGCTCTCGCTTGTGTCGACGGGCTCGGCCCCGGTCGTCCGACCGACCACGGGCCGTCTCTGGACCACCCGCAACTTCGAGCAGCAGGGCCTCACAACGTTGCCGATCTCCGTTCGATTCTCAGAAGATCGGAGAAGGTTCGAGCTGCGGCTAAGCGGACCGGGGGTCGACCGCATCGAACACGTCGCCGTGCGGACGGATCGCCGCTGGCTGCACCTGCTGCCCGGTGGATCGCCCCGCTACGAAGGCTCCGATCTGGTCCTGCGTGCGATCGAGCGAGACCTCTCGACGCAACCCCCGCGGTCGATGGATGTCGGCGTGCTGACGGACTCCTACGACGGCCTACGTCCATACATGTATGGCTACAGCGATCGCCAGCCGCCGCCGTCGCTCGTCATGCAGCAAGCCGGTCCCGCCCAGCGCGGCGCGGCATTCAACGCACTGAGCAACACCGACGAGTGGGCCGTGGTCTATCTCGCGTGGGAGAGCGACGATCCGCTCATCGCGTCCGGCGTGGGCGAGTCGTTCGATACCTCGTGGATCGCCCGGATTGCCGTCCCCGTGGAGCGCACGCCATGATCGAGGCACGCAAGCTGACCAAGCGCTACGGAAAGCTCCTGGCGCTCGACGACCTTTCGCTGGACATCGCGCCGGGTGAGGTCTTTGGATTCATCGGCCCCAACGGTGCGGGCAAGAGCACGACGATGAAGATCCTGGCGTGCCTGATGAAGGCCGACTCGGGCTCGGCAACCGTCGACGGCCATGACGTCCGCACGGACGGCCCCACCATCCGTCGGCTCATCGGCTACATGCCAGACTTCCTGGGCGTCTACGAGGACCTCACCGTCGACGAATACCTCCAGTTCTTCGCGTCGGCCTTCGACATCCCCCGCAAGCAGCGCAGGAGCGTGGTAAGCGGTGTGCTCGAGCTGACCGACCTGGCCGACAAGCGGCGAAGCCCGGTCGACGGGCTCAGCCGAGGCATGACCCAGCGCCTGGGCGTCGCCCGCGTGCTCATCCACGATCCCAAGGTGCTCCTTCTCGACGAGCCGGCCAGCGGCCTCGATCCGCGCGCTCGGATCGAGATGCGCACGCTGCTGGCCGAGCTGGGCCGCATGGGCAAGTCGATCATGATCTCGAGCCACATCCTCACGGAGCTGGCCGAGCTCTGCAACACCATCGGCATCATCGAGAAGGGCAAGCTCTTGTTCTCGGGCAGCCTGGAAGACGCGTACCGCAAGGCGTCGCTGGGCGATCGCGTCCGCATCACGATCGAGGGCGGCTTATCGACGGAGGTTGCCGCCGCGGCCCTCGAGGGCGACGGACGCGTCACGCGCGTCTCGACCAACGGCTCGGCGATCACGGTCGATCTCGGTCCCGAGGTCGAGTCCCGGCACTTTTTGGTCGAGAAGCTCGTGGCCGCCGGGGCCCGCATCGGCGCGATCCGTCCCGAGGAAGCCCGCCTCGAAGACGCGTTCCTCCGCCTGACCAAGGGCAGCGTGCAATGAAGCGGCTGCTGTCCCGTGCCCTACGGCTGCCGAGGTCGATCGCACGCACGTTCGTGGGGCCGATCTTCCAGCGCGAGGTCCGCGCCTTGGGCCGCCGCCGTGCGCCACACTGGGTCCGCGCGGGCTATACGCTCGTGCTGCTCGGCATCGTCTCGCTCGTGTTCTTCGCGGTGTGGGACACCGACCAGGGCGGCATGTACGCCCAGCAATCGGTGCTGGAATACGTCGCGCCGGCGATGCTCAGCACGGTCGCCGTCGTGCAGATGTTCGTGCTCGCGCTCATTGCGCCGGTGCTGACCGCCGGCGCCATCGCCGACGAGAAGCGACAGCGCACGCTCTCGACCCTCCTGACCACGCCATTGACCAGCCGCGACATCATCATGGGCAAGCTCGGCTCGCGGACCGTGCAGCTCGTGATCCTCGCGCTCGTGCCCATGCCGCTCCTGCTGGCGCTTCGCGTCTTCGGCGGCGTCGAGGCCGAGGCCATCTTCGCAAGCGTCGCGCTCGCGCTTGGCGTCGGCATGCTGGGCGCCTCGCTCGCCCTGATGTTCAGCATCTGGCATCGACGCACGCCCTCGGTCGTCTTCTTTGCCCTGTGCTCCACGGCCGTGCTCGTGTTCATTCCCTGGCTGGGCATGATGGCCACCGAATGGAGCGTCGTGCCCAACCAGGACAACGCCTTCTTCAAGTGCATCGCGCCCATCGCCCTCGTCGCCGTCTTGTTTCCCGAGGACATCGCCGGCCCCACGGTCGCCAGCGTGCGGGAATTCTGGGTGTCCACGCTCGCCTATCTCACGGTTGTCACGACGGCGGTCGTACTCTTCTCGATCTACGTGCTCCGCGGCGTGCTCAAGCGCGAAGCCAGCGGCACCGAAGACCGCCGCGCCGTGGCCCGGCTGCTCGCGCCCGGCGGCGACGACACGGTGAAGACCAACCAGGCAGTCGATCGCGACAGCCGCACGGTCGGAGATCGCCCGGTCCTGTGGCGCGAGCTCCGCCTGACGGCGATCGGCAACGGCAAGCGCACCCTCATCGCCTTTGGCATCGGCATCGGCATCCTGCTCTTCCTGTACGCTATTGCCGGGCTCGACCATTCGGGCCTGACGACGACGCTGCTCGTCATCGCCGCGCTGGCCATGACCGTGCAGGCCGCCCTCTCGACGCCGACGTCCATCAGCAGCGAGCGCGACGCGGGGAGCTGGAGCGTGCTGCTCGCCACGCCCGTCAGGCCCGCCCAGGTCGTCGTCGGCAAGGCGCTCGGCTCGGTCCGACGCCTGTGGCTCGTGCCCGCCGTCATGGGCTTCCACCTCGTGCTCGTCATGGCCACGGGCTGGTTCCACCCCATCGCCGTGCTGCACGCTGCGCTGCTCCTGGGCGGGCTCATGCTCCTGCTGGCGGGTACCGGCGTGCTGCTTGGCCTGATGTGCAAGCGCGGCGTGACCGCCTCGGTCCTGAACATGGCCGTCCCGCTCGTGCTCTTCCTTGGCGTGCCCATCGCGATCAACGCCTACGTCGAGCTGGGCTTCTACCGAAACTTCGACGAGCGCAGCGAGCTGCTGGGCAACGTCATGATGTTCTCCAACCCGTTCGTCCTGCTGACCGAGGCGAGCACCACCGCCACGGCCGAGTGGGACCGCTTCAGCTACTTCCTCCGCTACGAGAAGATCCGCGGCGGGGGCACCATGCGGCCCTTGGTGTTCACCGGCATGGTGCTGGTGAACGCCGCGGCGCTCGCGGCCATCGGCGCCGCGGCCCTGGGCCTCGCGGCGTGGCGGTTCAACCGCTTCGCGGGCCGGCCCAGCTAGCGCCGGCTACTCGTGCCACACGCTGATCTCGCCGAGCGGCTTGCGCTGCAGCTCGGGCACGACCGCGTCGTCGACCGGGTAGCCCACGGGGATGAGCAGGAACGGCCGCTCGTTCTCCGGCCGCTCGAGCACCTCGCGGAGGAAGCCCATCGGGCTGGGCGTGTGCGTCAGCGTCGCCAGCCCGGCATGGTGCAGCGCCGCCAGGAGCATGCCGGTCGCGATGCCCACCGACTCGTTGGTGTAGTACGTCTGGCCGCCGTCGTCGGTCTTGGCCAGCTTGAAGACCACGATCAGCCACGGCGCGATCTCGAGGAAGGGCTTGCTGTCGTCGGTGCCGAAGGGGCGCAGGTCCTCGAGCCACTCTTCGCTCGCGCGGCGGCCGTAGAACTCGCGCTCCTCTTCCTCGGCGGCGGCGCGGATCTTGCTCTTGAGCCCCGCCTCGCCCACCACGACGAATCGCCACGGCTGCTTGTGCGCCCCGCTCGGGGCCGTCCCGGCCGCCAGGATGCACTGCTCGATGACCTCTCGTGGCACCGGCTTGTCGCTGAACATCCGCACCGTCCGCCGGCGGTCCATGATCTCGTAGAACCGCCGCGCCGCGTCGAGGGGCGAGCCCTCGGGGCGGTAGGGATCGAGGGGCACGAAGCCGGCGGGCGGGTGGGTCGCGTCGGTCGAGTCGGTCGAGTCGGTCATGGCCGATTGTTCGCCCCGCACGCCCGAAAGCCCGTACGATCTTTCCCGAATACTCTCCCGGGGGGCGATGGGCCCCTCAGGACTCGTACGGGAAGGGGAGCATCGCTCATGGCCTTGTGGATCATTCTGGTCATCGTCGGCATCGCTGCGTTCATCGGGCTGGGCGGCATCGGCTGGCTCATCGCCGTCTACAACAAGCTGGTCCAGCTCAAGGAGCAGTTCAAGAACGCGTTCGCCCAGATCGAGGTGCAGCTCAAGCGGCGCCACGACCTCATCCCCAACCTCGTCGAGACCGCCAAGGGCTACATGGCCCACGAGCGCGAGACGCTCGAGGCGGTCATCGCCGCGAGAAACCAGGCCGTCAGCGGGCTCAACGACGCCGCCGCCAACCCCGGCGACCCCGCCGCCATGCAGGGCCTTGGCAGCGCCGAGGGTGCGCTGACCGGCGCGCTCGGCCGGCTCATGGCCGTCATGGAGGCCTACCCCGACCTCAAGGCCGACGGCCAGATGATGAAGCTGCAAGAGGAGATCACCTCGACCGAGAACAAGGTCGCCTTCGCCCGCCAGGCGTTCAACGACGGCGCCACCCGCTACAACATCTACAAGAAGAGCTTCCCCAACAACGTCGTCGCCGCCTTCTTCGGCCATGGCAAGGACGCCGGCCTGCTCGAGTTCCAGGACTCGGCGCAGATCCAGGAGGCCCCGAAGGTCGCCTTCAGCTAGGCCGCCCGGTAGCCTGACGCGACCATGGCCGACCTGCAGACCACCGACTTCTTCGGACGCCAGGAGACCGCGCGCAAGCGTACGGCGCTCCTGGTCTTCTTGTACGTCTGCGCGGTCGTGCTCACGTGCGCGGCGGTGGCCGCGCTCGCCGTCCTCATCGCGCTCTTCACGATCGACGAGAAGGGCGGCCGCGGCCCCGACGTCGCCATGCTCGCCCTGTTCGCCGGCGGCGGCGCGGTGGGCGCGGCGCTGCTCATCGCGGGCGGCACCGCCTACCGCATCAGCGAGCTGCGCGGCGGCGGCACGACGGTCGCCCTCAGCCTGGGCGGGCGGCCAATCGATCCCTCGACCAGCGACCCCGACGAGCGGATGGTCTTGAACGTCGTCGAGGAGATGTCCATCGCCAGCGGCGTGCCCGTGCCGCCGGTCTTCATGATGGAGCAGGAGACCGGCATCAACGCGTTCGCCGCGGGCTACTCCCCCGGCGACGCGGTCATCGGCGTCACGCGCGGCTGCGTGCACGGGCTGACGCGCGACGAGCTCCAGGGCGTCATGGCCCACGAGTACAGCCACATCCTCAACGGCGACATGCGGCTGAACATCCGCCTGGTCGGCATCCTCGGCGGCATCGTGCTCTTGAGCCTCGCCGGGTACACGCTCATGCGCGCCACCTACTACGGCTCGGTGGTCCGCAGCCGTGATAACAAGGCCGCCGCGATCATCCCGATCCTCGGGATCGGCCTCATCGTCATCGGCGGCATCGGTTCCTTGTTCGCCCGCCTGATCCAGGCCGCCGTCAGCCGCCAGCGCGAGTTCCTTGCCGACGCGAGCGCGGTGCAGTTCACGCGCAACCCCGACGGCATCGGCGATGCGCTCCGCCGGATCGGCGGGGCGCCCAAGCGGTCGGCCATCATGAACGCCCACGCGCGTGAGATGAGCCACATGTTCTTCGGCAACGCGGTGAGCGCGAGCAGCTTCCTCGGCGGTTCGCTCGCGAGCCACCCGCCGCTCAAGAAGCGCATCCGCGTCATCCAGCCGAAGTGGGACGGGACGTTCTTGAAACCCCGCCCGCCCAAGCCGCTGCCCCAGGACAAGACAACCCAGAAGAAGCCCGGCCCGCGGCAGCAGCTCGAGGACATCATGCGCGAGCGGATGGGCGCGGCGCAGGGCATCGCGCCCGCCGGGGCCGCGGCCGCCCTCCCCCTGCTCGCGCTCATCGGGACGGCGAGCGAGGCCCACGCCGGCCACGCGCGCACGCTGCTCGACCGCATCCCCGAGAAGCTGAAGGCCGCCGCGCGCGACCCGTACGGGTGTCGCGCCGTCGCGTACGCGCTGTTCGTCCACTGGACCGGCGACGACGCGGCCATGCGCACGCAGCTCGACGTGCTCGACAGCCAGGGCGACACGGGCGTCGCCGCGCTCGTGCGCGAGCTGGCCAAGGACGCCGCCGGGCTCGACGCCGACCTGCGGCTGCCCCTGGTCGACCTCTGCCTGGGCGCGCTCGCGCGGCTGAGCGAGAGCCAGCACCAGAACTTCCGCCGCGTCGTCCACCAGCTCGCCATGGCCGACGGCAAGCTCACGACCAACGAGTGGGCCACGCTCCGCATCCTCGAGACCCATCTCGACGAGCGCTTCGAGGATGCGCGCCCCCCCGGCGTCAAGTACTACGCCATGGGCCAGCTCGGCCCGCAGCTCAGCGCCGTGCTCGGCGCGGTCTGCCGCGCGGGCCAGCAGCAGCCCGGCGCGGGCGACGACGCCTTCGAGGCCGCCGCCGAGGTGATCCGCCGCGGCCCGGGCATGGCCCCCACGCTCGAGTTCCCCAGCGCCGCCGACCGCGCGCCGGCCAGGCTCGACGCCGCCATCGCCGACCTGCGCACGATGGCCCCCCGGCTCAAGCAGGTCGTCCTCCAGGCCGCCGCCGTCGCCATCGCCCACGACCACGAGGTGACGCCCGCCGAGGCCGACCTGCTCCGCGCCATCGCCGACCTGCTGGGCGTGCCCGTGCCGCCGCTCTTGCCGGGGCAGAAGCTGGTATGACGCCGACATGAGACAACGGGCCGGGGGCGAACACACCCCGGCCCGTCGTGCACCTCGTGGAGCTGCGATTGGCGGGGGACCGGAGCCCCCCACGGCGTGGGCCTAGCCCGCCTGCTTGCCGCTGGCCTCCTCGGGCGCGATCGCGCCCGCGGTGGCCTGCTGGTTCCCGCCCGCGCCGAAGGGCAGGGCAACCGGCGTCGAGTAGGCGCTCGTACCGCTGGGGCGCTCGGCCCGCACGCGGTAGTGCACGCCGGCGACGCCGCTGGGCGTGCCGGGGTCGATGAACTCGCGCTCGATGACCGTCGCGGCCGTCGTCCAGGGCGTAATCGTCCCCTGCGTCGTGACGGTGCGGCGCTGCACGGTCCAGACGGTGCCGCCGTAGCGGGTCGACTCGAAGCGGAGCACGGCGCGGCCCTCGGTGTCGAGCGACACGCGCAGGTCCGTTGGCACCTCGGGCGCCGGCAGCTCGCCGGGCGTCTTGGGCGCGGGGATCTGCGCGGCCGCGTACACCTCGTCGGGGTTGGCCTGCTGGCTCGCGAAGAAGCGGATCTTGCGGACCAGCTCCCGCGCGAGCGTGCGGTTGGTCGCCGCCGCGTCGTGCCACGTGATCGTGCGGGCCTTGGCGGTGTTGACCGCCGCGGTGCGCAGATCCAGGGCCGATTGTGCGGCGTCCGAGCTATTCGTGAGCGCCGTGGTGTCCTCGGCGCTGAGGCCGATGGTCGCGGCGTTGTCGGTCCAGAGCTGCTTGCGTTCTTCCGTGAACTGGAGCGACGCCCGGTCTCCGCTGGGCACGGTTCCGCTGCTTTCTGCCATGATGATTTCGTTCTTGAAAGGAGTTTCAATGCCGCCGGCGCCCGTGCCCCGGCGCGGCGGCCCCGGACGCGCGTCCGAGAGACCGCCGAACCTAAGTTCGACGCGATCGGGGCGCGACTTCACTCGGCCCGAGAAAAAACTTCCACGGCCCGCACGCCACCCCGCGCGCTCGGGCAACCCCGACGGCCCGAGAACACCGAAAAACGCGGCTCAGAGGCCCTGAGCCGCCCCGCGCGTCCAGATAATCGCGCGGCAGGGTTCCCCGTCCGTACGGACGGAGAGCCCGATCGTGCGATCGGACGACCCAATCGCACGATCGGAGGGCCCGAGCGTGCCGCCATGTGGCCCGAGCATGCGACCGGAGAGCCTCACCGCCCGCTCGGAGAGCCCGAGCGTGGCGTTGGGGAGCCCGGCGGGGCGGGCGCGGCCAACGATCGGGCGAAGGATGCGCGCGATGGTTGGCCGCGCCTACTCCCGATACCGCGTGTGGTAGGCATGCGCATCGATCCAGCACGACTGCACGCCTCGCGGCGTGAACGGGCGGCCACACTCGGGGCACTCGCCCCCTCCCTCGTCGTGACTGCGAAGGTCGTAGAGGCAGTTGGGGCACAGCGTCCAGTCGGCATCGCGGGCCTCGTCGAACACACGGGACATCCGGCGGACCGACAGGCCGATGATTGCCGCGCCCAGGGCGACCAGCGTCCAAAGCACGTAGTCCATCCACGGGCCGCCCGAGGTTCCAAGGCGCTGCAGGGCCAGCAGCGTCCCCCCGCCAGCGAACAGGATCGCCAAACCCCCAACCATCGCGTTCGAGGCGCGCAGGTACGCGGGGGGCAGGTCGCGACGGGCAGGGTCGCGACGACCGCGATGAGCCCCGTCACGCGCTGTTCGCCTGCGCCACTGGTGATTCTATGTGTGCCGCGGCGCGCGGGGAATGACCTCGCTCGATCGACGAATGTTGCAAGCCGTGCCCGCGCGCTTCCGCCGCGGCTCAGCCGCCGCTCAGCCGCCGAACCCGCCCGCGCCGTGCCGATCGCCCCGGGCACGTTCCTGCTTCTCGAACTCCATCCACCCGATCTGCATCGACGCGTGCTCGTACGCCCGGCCGCACTCGGGGCAGGCGCCGAACCCACCTCCGCGCCCTCCGCGACCTCCGCGTTCACACCCCTCCCCACCTTCGAGCCCTTCGCGACCTTCGCGTTGGATCCCATTCGTTGGCCGCGTGCTCACGCCCGCGGCTCGGACGGAGGCAGGCGTTCGCTCGATCTACTTGCGCTTCAGCCGCCGCGCCGCATCAACCCACTGCGCGCGGACGGCGTCGTGCTCGTAGGCCCGGCCGCACTCGGGGCAGGTGCCGGTTGCGTCGAGCGTGCGCAGGTCGTAGGTGCAGTCGGGGCAGAGCAGGTGGTCGTGCGCCGCGGCGCGGCGGATGGCGCGCTTGCTCGCGACGTGGCACAGCAGGAGGCCCGGTCCGGCCACCGCCGCGCACGACCACACGAGCCAGGCGTTGGGGCCCGCGAGCACGTCCCATGTGTCGAGCATCATCGTGACCGCGAGGGTCAGGAACACCGCCAGCGAGAGCACCATGCCCCAGCGCTTCGGCCGCCGGATCGCCTCGGGCACGCTCGCGTCGAGCATCATCTTTCGCGCATCGGGGGCGAGGGCGGATCGGAGGCGTTGGCGGAGCGTGGGGGGCACGCGAGAGGGTAGTGCGACCGGGCGTCAGTGCCTTCCGCGACCTTCGCGTTCGATGCCCTCGGCGCGAAGACCCCCTCCGCCTCGAAGACTCGGCACCTCCCCCGCTGGGAGCGGGGGAGGGAGCAGGAGCTCCGGCCCCGGTGCCTGATGCCCGATGCCCGGTGCCTCACTCGTCCGTGTTCGACCCGCCGCCTAGGCGTGCACGACCGCAGCGCTCGCGTCGTACGCCAGCTTCACCTTCGCCGGCATCGCCCCGTGCTCGTCGAAGATCGCAAGCTCGTTGTGCTTGCCGGCCTTCAGCAGGCTCGCGGGGACGTGCATGGTGGTTGCGTTGCCGGTCGGCTTCTTGTCGGCCGTCGCGACGAAGTAGCGGCCCAGGTGCTCGCCGTTGACGTAGGCCTGGCCCTTGGTCATGCCGCTCAGGTCGACCATGAGCGGCACGCCGGGATCGGTCCACTCGAAGCTCGTCTTCCACCAGGCCGGGGTGCCGAGCTTCGCGCTGGCCTTGAGGTTGGCCTTGGGCACGGGCTCGTAGGCGCTGGGCGCCGGCTTCTCCCACTTGGCGAAGGCCCAGTCGGCCTTGCCGGTGACCTCGTTCGTCCCCTCGTCGATGCGCAGGGCCGCCTTGATGTCGGCCAGCATCGCCTGGCCCTCTTCCATCGTCTGCGGGCCGACGACGCCGTCGTCGTGCAGGGCAAGATGCAGCACGTTGGCGCCGCGCTTGATCTCGTCGGGCTCGAGCTTCAGGCCCGTGAAGCCCGCGTCGTCGAAGCACGCCAGCGGCTCGTCGTTCAGCAGGAAGAGGCCTCGACCTAATCCGCCGCCGATCGAGAGGAACAGCGGGCTCTTGCGCCGGTGCGTGAAGTTCCACACGAAGCGGAAGGGCGCGGTGTGGTCGTTCTGGTGCACGTTCCACATCGGGCTGCGGAAGCCCAGGAGGTCCGTCGGCAGGTGCTGCTCGACGACCGGGCCTTCCATTTCAAGAGGTGCCAGCTCGAACGCGTGGCCGAAGACGCCCTTGCGCTCGCCGAAGAGGATGCCCGCGGCCGCGCGGCCCAGGTTCTCGGCGAGAACAACCATGGAGGTGTCGGTCTTGGGCAGCTTGGCGTCGACCGTCTCGGCAGCGCCGGGCCCGAAGCCCGCGACGCCCAGGGTCTGGCCCTCCAGGTACACATGCAGCCGGTCGGCGGCCTCAGGGAAGGCGAGCTTGACCTTCTCGCCGCTGAGCTTGCCGGTCACGCGGTACCAGCCGTAGCCCGAGGGCGCGCCCAGCGTCGCGAGGTCGGCCGGTCCGTCGATGCTAGCGTACTTGGCGCTCTCGCCGGTGCAGTACTCCTCGGTGTCGGCGGTCGACCAGTCGAGCGCGATGCGCTTGGGGGCCTTCTTGGTGCCCGCGGCCGGCGGCTCGTGGTCGTGCGTCTTGATGGTGCCGTCGGCCTCGACGCTCATGTAGTCCTTGGAGCCGGGCAGCGCGATGGGCGTGCCGTCGGCCGTGATGCCGGCGACGCCCACGTAGGCCTTGCCGTCGTGCACGAAGCACTCGTCGACCTGCTGCTCGTTGCACACGATGACGAGCACGCCCTCGTGCTCGAGTGCCTGCGGGCTCTTGCCGCGCGGCACCGTGACGTGCAGGGGCGAGCCGTTGATGCACACGATGCCCTCGGTGGCCGCCGGGCCGTAGGCGATCATCATGGAGCCCGAGCTGGTCAGCACGCTGAGGTTGGTGTAGTCCAGCGTGTGCTTGCTGGTGAGCTTGATGTCGTGCAGCAGCCACGCCACGCCCTGCTCGCCAAGGTGCACGGGCAGCGTCGTGCCGTCGGCCAGCAGCAGCGTGCACGAGGCCTTGGTCTTGCCCGAGCCGCCGGCGGCGAGATCGAACACGAGTGCGACGCCGCCCTGCGAGCCGTTGAGCTGGACGATCGAGACCTGGCCCTTGGCGTCGCGCGGGGGCTCGCCGGGGTGCACGACCATGGGCCGCAGCTCGGGGTTGAGGTGGGCCAGCACGCGGGCGAAGCTGCTGGCGAACATGCACGCGCGGCGCACGACCAGCATCGCCGGCGTCGCCCGGCCCGCCGCGTCGATCAGCCCGCCGCGATCGGTCGCCGCGTACGACCACGAACGATTCGCCAGACGCCCGCCCGAGAAGCCCACGTGGCTGCCCGGCGCGAAACGCGAGAGCGTGAACTGCCCAGCCCCGGCGAGGATCTCGACGATCCGGCGGAGCAGGGCGCCACCGTCGACCGGCTCGGCCTTCTCGCCCCACGTGGGCGGATCGCCAACGGCAAGGTCGAGGACGACGCGGGGCCGGTCGGGCCGCACCTCGCTGAGCTGGCGGAGCGAGGCCAGCAGGTCGTCGCTGCCCACCCAGCAGTCGATCTCGGCCTCTTCGCCCGCCCAGAGGTTGTTCGAGTTGATCACCGGCACGCTGAGCCCCGCCTCGCGGATGTAGCGATAGAGCTCGCCGAGGTACTTGGGACCGAGCTCGTTGTCGCCGCACGTCCACTGGTGCTCGTTCTGCACGAGCAGGATGGGCCCGCCCTTGCCCGCGGCGTTGATCTGCAGATCGCGGATCTGGTCGGCAACGGCGCTGATGTACCGCGAGCACGCCTCGAGGAACGGCCCGCTGTCGGCCCGCAGCTCGTGGGCGGGCAGCTGCGTCAGCCACGTCGGCAGGCCGCCGAAGTCGTGGTCGTCGCCCAGCACCGGGCCGAGCCGGAGGATGACGTAGAGGCCCGCCTCGTGGGCGAGCTCGACGAACGCCCGAAGGTCGGCGTCGCCAGCGAAGTCGAACTGCCCGGGCAGCGGCTCGTGCCGCGACCACTCAAGAGGAACCATGACCGTGTTGAGGCCCGACAGCTTCGCCGCGTGCAGGCGGTCGGCCCACTCGGCGCGTGGCGTGTGCGTGTACGAGACGGTGCCGCCGACGATCCAGATGCGGCGTCCGTCGAGCATGAAGCTGCGGCTATCAAAGGTCACGGTCGGCATGCGTGGTGGCTCCCTGCGGGCCCATCGGCAGCGCTGGTTCGGCAAACCCGTTCGTTTCCCAAACAAAGACCGCCGGTTGTGGTGAACCGAGATATTAGACTCGAAGTTCGCGAATGGCCAGCCCACGCGGCGCATCCGGTCGCTCGTCGCACGTGCGACGCCGCCATCCCCAACGCCTCGCAACCCGACACGCGCCTGGCCGTACCATCGCCGCACATGCACCGCTCCAACCGCTTCCGACCCCTCGTGCTCGCCCTTCCCGCCGCGACTTTGCTCGCCGCGCTCGCCGGCTGCGGCGGGCTCGCCAGCATCGATCGCCGCATCGACAAGCTGGTGCTCGATCGCTCGGCCCTGCTCGGCGCGAATGCTGCGCCGGCCGATCGCGACTTCCAGACGCATTCCGGCAACCTGAATCGCAGCGCCCAGCTCGAGACCAGTCCGGGCACGCGTAACCCCGACACCGAAGACCTCTTCTACGTGCAGGCCGAAGCGGCGAGGCTCGAGGCGACCTCCGTCGAGCAACGCCTGAACACGTACTACACCGACGCCTCCGATGCGCTCGACGTCGCGGTCGGCGTTGGCTACGGGGACAGCAACCCGGACGACACCGAAGGCGGAGACGGCGAGCAAGCGCGATCGCTTCCCGACGACCTGGTCATCCTCGACCTCTCCGGCGTGCTCGCCCAGAGCCAACGAACCGGCCGCGAGTTTCTCGACGCCCAAGAAGATTACATCCTCTCCGCGATAAGCCTGCTCCGCGAGCGCCATCTCTGGGGCCCGCGATTCTTCAACGACACCACGCTCCAGGTCGCCGGCCAGGGCGACGACGGCGCCTTCGAGAGCGCCGCCACGCTCATCAACGAGCTCCGCCTCACCCAACGCCTGCCCTACGGCGGAGACGTCGCGGCCCGATGGATTGTCAACGCCACCGAGCAGCTCCGTTCGAGCGCCACCGAGGACTACCGCCAGTCGTCCCAGCTCGTACTGGAGGGCGACATACCCCTGCTCCGCGGCGCAGGATCCGTCGCTCGAGAAGACCTCATCCAGGCCGAGCGAGATCTGGTCTACGCGGCGCGCGCATTCGAGCGTTTTCGTCGCGACTTCGTGGTCGACATCGCGAGCCAGTACTTCAACCTGCTGCAGACCGCCGCGAGCATCCGCAACCAGCAGGAACAGCTCGAGAACCTCCGCGATACGCTCGAGCGACAGCGGGCACGCCAGGAAGCCGGCGAGATCGCGCTCTTCGAACTCTCGATTACCGAGAGCAGCGTGCTGAGCGCCAACAACCGGCTGCAGGGCGCCTTCGAGAGCTACATCGTGGCGCTCGACAGCTTCAAGATCCGACTCGGGCTCGACCCGAGCACGCCGGTTGCGCTCGCGCCGCTCACGCTCGAACTGAACGACCCGGTCGCGACGCCGACCGAGGCCGCCCAGCTCGCGCTGCTCTACCGCCTCGACCTGCAGACCACGCGGGACCGCGTGCTCGACGCCCGCCGTGCCGTCTCCAACAGCCGAAACAATCTGTTGCCCGACCTCGACGCCTTCGCCGAAGTTGGCCTGCCCACCGATCCCGACGAGCGCGAGGGCGGGCTGGGCTTCGACCCCGACAGCATGCGCTACTTGGCGGGCATGCGGTTCAGCCTACCGCTCGACCGCGAGATCGAGCGCCTGAACTTGCGGTCCAGCCAGATCAGCCTCGAACGCTCGATCCGAGCCTTTGAGCGGGCCCGAGACCAGGTCGTCGTGGATGCACGGAGCCGGCTGCGGAGCATCGAGGTCGCCCGCTTCCAGTTCATCCTGGCCGAGCGGCAGGTCGAGATCAACGAGCAGCGCCTCGAAGAGCAGGAGATCCGCGCCGACGAAATCACGCCACAGGAATTCGTCGATACCAACGCCGAACTGCTCGACGCGCGAAATGCCAGGGACGCAGCGCTCACCGATCTTCGCGTGGCGATCCTGAGATACCTGCGCGACACCGGCCAGCTGCGTGTTGGCCGCACCGGGGAAATCCTCCCACTCCCGGGGATGGGCCGGATCATTGAGCAACCCGAGGCGGGAGAGGCGCCCGGCGACGGCTAAAATTACGCAAGGCGAGCGGCCGACAATCGCCGCCGCAGGAGGCCGTCGATGGGTGAATCCAACCGTTCCCGAGCGCAACTCCAGGACGGCGGCGTCGTCATCGTTGGAGCCGGCCTGGCCGGATTGTCCTCGGCCGTGGAGCTCGCCGGCAAGGGCATCCCCGTCACGATCATCGACGCCAACAACCACCTCGGCGGCAAGATGAACCTGCTCGAGGAAGACGGCTTCACCTTCGACATGGGCCCGACCATCATCACGATGCCCCAGGTACTCAAGGGCATCATCTCGCGGACGGGACGCCATCCGTCGGACTACGTCGACCTGATCGACCTCGACCCGCAGTGGCGGTGCTTCTTCGACGACGGCACGCGCATCGATCTTCGCCGCGACCCGCAGCAGTGGGCCCGCGAGATGGACGAACAGTTTCCCGACGCCAAGCCCGGCGCGGGCTTCCTGAAGTTCTACAACTTCAGCCAGCGGATGTACCGCCTGAGCGAGAAGGTCTTCTTCTACAAGGACCTCGGCGGCATCGGCGACATGATCAAGAAGCCGCCCACCGAGCCCGGCGTGGCCAAGGACGCCATGGCCATGCGGCTGCACTCGACCGTCGGCGCGACGATCGAGAAGATGATCCCCGAGCCGCACGTCCGCCAGGTGTGCGAGCACTTCCTGCAATACGTCGGCTCGAGTCCGTTCATGGCACCGGCCGTGCTCAGCCTCATCGCCTCGGCTCAGCTCGACCACGGCTGCTGGTACCCCATGGGCGGCACGCGGATGGTCGCACGCTCGCTCGACCGCATCGCCGACGAGCTGGGCGTGCAACGCGTCACCGGCCACCGCGTCACCAAGATCCTGAGCGACGGCGGCGAAGCAACGGGCGTGCAGCTCGACGACGGCCGCGAGATCTCCGCCTCGGCGGTCATCTCCAACTGCGACGTCCAGCGAACCTATGGCGACCTGCTCAAGGGCGCCGACGGCGCCGCGCTCGAACGTCGACGCATCGCCGGCAGCTACAAGCCAGCGTGCAGCGGCCTGGTGCTCTACCTCGGCCTGCGCAGGCAGTACGAGCACCTCGCGCACCACAACTTCCTGTTCTCGCGCGACAGCCACCAGGAGTTCGACGACATCTACCGCAAGGGCATCCCGGCGCGAGACCCGACGCTCTACATCGCGGCGCCCTCGCGCACCGACGCAGACCAGGCGCCCGAGGGCGGCGAGGCGCTCTACATCCTCATCCACACGGCCGCGCTCACCGACGAACACCAGTGGCTCGAGCGCGGCGGCAAGCCGGGCAAGACGCTGCTGGACTACCGCCCCGTCGTCATCGACAAGCTCAAGCGCCACGGCATGGAGGACGTCGAGGACCACATCGCCGTCGAGCGGTACCTCACCCCGCCACAGATCGAGCACATGTACAACGCCACCGGCGGCGCGATCTACGGCCTCGCCTCGCACGGCCGGCTCAAGGGCGGGTTCAAGCCGCGCAACCGCTCAAAGGTGCTCGACAACCTCTACATGGCCGGCGGCAGCGTGAACCCGGGCCCCGGCGTGCCCATGGTGCTCATGAGCGGCGTCACCGCGGCGTGGTCGCTGTGCGAGGACTACGGCATCGATCACGAGGCGGGCCTGGGAGCCGCCGACGAGCAACTGGCCGCCACTGCTTAGGACCACCGTGGACGCCACGCCGGCCATCTTGCCGCACGATCGACGAGCGTGGTTCTGCCGGCTCTTCCGCTGGTACGCCAGCCGCCTCATCCGCAAGAACTTCAATGCGATGCGGCTCGCCCGCGGCGGTGCGCGGGTACTGGCGGAACTCGACTCCCACGACGGCCCCACCATGCTCCTGCTCAATCACCAGAGCTGGTGGGATCCGATCCTGACCGCCGCGCTCGCCGACCGCTGTGCACGGACGCGTCAGGTGTTTGCGCCCATGGACCGCGCCATGGTCGAGCAGTTCAAGTTCATGCGAAAGCTCGGCCTCTTCGGCGTCGATCTTGACGACCCCGGAGCCTTCAAGGCGATGGTCAAGTACGCCAGCGAACTCGCGGCGTCCAATCCGCGCCCGAGCTTCTGGATCACCCCACAGGGTGGATTTGCCGACGTCCGGGCGCCGCTCGAGCTGCGACCCGGCGCCGCCGCCATCGCCTCGCGGCTCGACTCGGCCGGCCGCCCGACGCGCGTCGTCAGCCTGGCCGTCGAGTACACGTTCTGGGAAGACCGCAAGCCCGAGCTGTTGTTGCTCGCCACGCCGTGCCGATCCCCCGAGCGTTCGACCACCAGCCACTGGCAGCGCCGCATGACCGAGTCGCTCGACGCAACGATGCGCGACCTTGCCAAGCTGTCCGTCGCTCGTGATCCGGCGGCGTTCGAGACGGTGCTTGGCCGGGGATCATCGGGCGTCAATCCCGTCTACGACGCCGTCCTTCGCATGACCGGTCGGCAGGCATCGATCGAGTCACACAAGCCCCGCACGGAGCCGAGTTCGTGATCCTCGTCGTCTTCCTCGGCATCGCGCTGCTGATCTCGCTCGGCGCGCTCGCCTTGACCGTCGCGAATCTCCGCCTCTACCAGCCTCCACCGAAGCAAGACGACGCGGTCGGTCGCACCGTCAGCATCTGCATCCCCGCGCGCGACGAGGAAGCCAACATCGAGCAGTGCGTCCGCTCCCTTCTTGCGTCGACACACCGGCAGATCGAGGTCTTGGTCTACGACGACCAGAGCAGCGACGCCACGCCGGAGATCCTCGCGAAGCTCGCCGCCGAGGACGACCGAGTCCGCGTGGTCGAGTCCGTCCCGCTACCCGACGGCTGGAACGGCAAACAACACGCGTGCTGGCGATGCGCCCAGCAGGCGACCGGCGACCTTTTCCTCTTTACCGACGCCGACGTGCGGTTCGAGCCCGGCGCCATCGCCGGCACGCTCGCTGCCTGGCAGGTGCTCGACAACCGCGACGCCGAGCTGGGCCTCATCTCAACGTTCCCTCGCCAGATCGTCCGCTCGCCCGCCGAGTTGCTGGTCGTCCCGATGATCTTCTTCATCCTGTTCAGCTACCTGCCCATGAGCCGGATGCGCTCAACCACCGACCCGTCAACGTCCGCCGCCTGCGGCCAGTTCATCCTCGTCAGCCGCGCGTGTTACGACGCCTTCGGAGGGCACGCCGCCTTCAAGGACACCATGCACGACGGCGTGAAGATGCCGCGGGAGGCACGCAGGTCGGGTTATCGGTCAGACCTGTTCGACGGCACTGCTCTCGCCTCCGTGCGCATGTATCACGACTTCACGAGCACCTGGCGCGGCTTCGCCAAGAACGCGTACGAGGGCCTGGGCTCGGTCGGCCTGCTGGCATTTCTCACGGTCATGCACGTCATTGGCCACCTCTTGCCGTGGGTGGCGGCGGTGGCACTGCTCGTCTCCGGAAGGGCCGCATCGCTGGCCATGGTCCTCGCGCTCGCCTGCATCGGTTCGCACCTCGCCCAACGCCTCCTGCTCGCATCGCGGCTGAAACTCCCCGCCCTCACCGCACTCGTGCACCCGTTGGGCGTACTGGCCATGACCCTCGTCCAGTGGGACAGCTATCGGCTCCACCGCACGGGCAGGCGATCGTGGCGAGGCCGGACGGCGCCGCAGGCCTGATCTGGGTTGGCTCGACCGTCGTTGTGGCCGATGTCAGGGAGTGGCTCGAAACACCCAACCCAAGCGGAACCAATCGGTACAATGACCATCAGATGACGCCCGATCACCTACCAAAACGCGTCCGGCCAAACTCGCTCGGCGAGGCGTTCCGCCTGACGCACGAGCGGTGGCTGAATAGAGCGATCAAGAATCCGCGTCGCTACCCGACCATCCCGTCGATCCGGGTCGATTCGGGCGGATTCGATCGGCTGACCGATAGCCCCCTGGGGCGGTCGTGGGCCGATCAGTGGTGGCACGATACCTTTCGCTCCATGGACACCTCCTCGCCCGACGCGTAGGGCCGGGTCCGTACCGCCTCGATCGCAACGCCCACGGAGAACCCATGGCCGAGACCCAGCAAGCCAAGCTCAGCCCGCGCTACTGGATCAAGCAGGTCGTCCTCGCCGTCCTGGTCTTGGGCCTGGGCGTGTGGGGCTTTTACGACGGCTTCATCCTCTATCCCGCCCAGGCGGTCAAGTTTGCCGAATGGACAGAGTGGGAATACCTCGACTTCCTCGACAACCCGCCGCCCGCCGCGTCGGCAGGCGCCAACCTCGGCGTTGCGAGCATCCCCGATCCCGTCGAGACCTACGACCGCCTCGGCAACCCCAGCTACAACCGCAATCCGGCGACCATGGACGACGTGCGTGGCAACTGGCTCGACGCGCTGAGCATCGTCAATCGCCTGGACCCGCAGTACACCAAGTACCCGCGCGAGAACGCTGACGAGGGCGAGATCGGTTCGGCGTTCGAACGACTCGCAGCGCTCCGCGAGACCTGGGGCGACGTCGACCGCGGCAACGCGCCGAAGCGCCGAAGCCGTTTCGATATCATGGCCCAGTACCCGATCTTCCTGGTCGGAGCCGGCCTTGGTCTGTACTTCGCCTACGGCCTCTTCCGCGCCCTTGGCACCAGGTACGCGTGGGATCCGGACGCCAAGCGCATCACGCTCCCCGGTGGCATCGAGGTGGAGCCCGAGCACGTAGCCGAATTCGACAAGAGCCAATGGCACAAGTTCTACGTGGTGCTGCGCCTCAACGACTCGCACCCGACGCACGCTGGCAAGAACATCAAGGTCGACCTGTACCGGCACCAGGGCGTTGAAGACTGGATCCTCGAGATGGAGCGCGAGCGATTCCCTGATCAGGCCGAGGCCACGCCTGACGACGCCTCGACGTCTGAGATCGACGAAGCGGCAAAGCCCGAGGCGAATGCCGGACCCGACGACTCCCAAGAACCGGGCAAGACTCCGTAGCCCCGCCCCTCCCGCCGGAGCGCACGCATCTGGATCGCCTTCGCCATCGTGCTCACCCTGGCCGCCCTGATCGGGCCAGCCATCGTTTTGGTGAGCTTGCCGGGACTTTGGCTGCTGACGCTGGTCACCCTTTTCGCCAATCTTATTGGCTATTGGCTGGGCTACTGGCCGGGCGATGACCCGATCGTGTCGTGGTGGATCTTCGGCTTTACGCTCGCGTGCACGCTTGCTTCCGACGTCGTCGATTGGACCGCAGGCGTCTTGGGCGCCAAGCGCATGGGCGGAACGCGTCGTGCGATGATCGCAGCGTTCGGGGGCGGCATCATCGGTGCCATCGCCGGATCATTCGTGCTCCCCATCGTGGGCACGCTCCTCGGCGGAGCCGTCGGCGCGGGCATCGCCGCTATGCTCGTCCATCGGACGGGTCAGGAGGAAACCTGGAAGCAATCCGCCAAGGTCGGGGCCGGCGCCTCGGCCGGCTGGTTCGCGGCCATCGTCGTCAAGTTCGTCCTGTCCATCATCTGTGCCACGCTGCTCATCATCGCCGCGTGGTCTACCTGGTAGCTTCCTGACCCACCGCGAAACTGCGAGAGAGAATCCGAGAGAACACCATGGCCACCACCGCCACAACCAAGACGCCGGTCATCAAGCAATTCGTCCTTGATACCAACGTCCTGCTGCACAACCCCAACGCCCTGTTCGTCTTCCAGGACAACAACGTCGTCATTCCCTTCGCCGTCATCGAAGAGCTCGACAAGCTCAAGCGGCAGGAGGACGACATCGGCCGCAACGCGCGCGAGGTCATCCGCCGGCTTGATCGCCTGCGCGCCAAGGGCACCCTGACCGAGGGCGTGCGCTGGGGAGACGCCAGCCCCCAGGCCGGCGCCGCCGCCTCAACGGGCAACGGCACCACCGGGCTCATCCGCATCGCAATCTCCGACACCAGCCGCCCGCACGCCATCGCCGAAGACACCAAGGACAACCGCATCATCGCCGTCGCGTGGGAGTTGCAAGAGAAGGGCAACCGCGCGGTCTTCGTTTCCAAGGACCTCAACGCGCGCATCAAGAGCGACGCGATGGGTATCCCAACCGAAGACTTCCAGAACCAGAAGATCGACGCCGACCGGCTCTACACCGGCTACGTCACCGCCGCGGTCGAAGGCCACCTCATCGATCAGCTCTACGACGAGCGGATGCTGCCGCTCGACCCCGTCCACGAGGCACTCGCCGCCGACCACGACGAAGAAGACCCCACGCTGCCAGCCGAGCCCGAGGAGATCCTGCCCAACGCGTTCGTGCTCTTGAAGGATGAGCAGGACGAGAACCACACGGGCCTGGCCCGCCGCTTGGCCGACACCGAGCACCTCATCCCCATCAGCCCGCCGCGCAAGCCCATCTTCGGCCTGCTCGCGCGAAACGTGCAGCAGACGATGGCCCTCGATCTGCTCATGGACGACGAGATCCAGATGATCACGCTGCTCGGCAGCGCCGGCACGGGCAAGACGCTGCTCGCGCTGGCCGCCGGCATGGCCAAGGTCTTCCAGGAAGGTCGCTTCGACAAGCTGCTCGTCGCACGACCCATCATGCCCATGGGCCGCGACATTGGCTTCCTGCCCGGCGATAAGGACGAGAAGCTCTTCGCCTGGATGCAGCCCATCTTCGACAACCTCGAGTACCTGCTCAGCACCCGTGGCGCCCACGGCCAGGCCGCCGACAGCCACACGAACGAGCAACGCATCGACAAGATGATCGCAGACGGCAAGCTCGTGCTCGAGCCGCTCACCTACATCCGCGGCCGCTCGATCCCCCACCAGTTCATGATCGTCGACGAGGCGCAAAACCTCACACCACACGAGGTCAAGACCATCGCCTCGCGCGTCGGCGAGGGCACCAAGCTGGTGCTCACCGGCGACATCGGCCAGATCGACAACCCCTACCTCGACAGCTCGTCCAACGGCCTGTCGTACGCCGTCGAGAAGATGAAGGGCCTGGGCCTGGTCGGCCACGTCATGCTGCAGCGCAGCGAACGCTCCACGCTCGCAAGCCTCGCGGCCGAACGCCTGTAGGAGTCAGGAGTCCGGAGTTTCGGCCGGTGCATCGGTCACGTCGACCGTGATGCCGTCCGCCGTGATGCGCAGGACCATGACGCCGCCAGGATCCAGCGCCCGATCGACGGCGTGCGTCACCGCCTCGCCGTCAACGCCCGCCGTGAACGAGATCGACTCGACCTGCGCCGGGCCGAGGCCGTCGTACACCGTGATAACGGCCCCGCTCGGCAGCAACGACTCGATCCCGCCGACGTTCTGGTTGGCCGGTACCCGCAGCGAGACGACCGTGTCGATCATGGATCCGCCGGTACCGTTGACCACGTCCAGCCTCACCGGCCCCTGCGTGCGCTGCTGGAGTTTGGGGTAGATCACAACCGCCGCCAGCGCGAAGATGGCAAGGGCGAGCAACAGCGTCACCGCCTGGCGGATCGCATTGGGCTTCTTCTTCACGTTGTCGCTCATCCGGTGGAACTCATCTCGAGCTTGCGCTGCTGGCGGTCGATTTCTCGCGCCATCAACTCGCGCCACTCCTGGTCGGGCTCGAGCATCTCAGATCGTTGAAGCACCTCGAGCGTGGTGTCGTCGGCGTAGTGGATGCTGCGGCACGCGAGCGCCAGCCCGCGTACGGCCCGAATGTCGGACTCGTCGATATCGATCGCCCGCACGTACGCGTCGATCGCCTCGCGGGCGTGCCCCATCCGGTAGTAAGCGACGCCCAGGTGGTAGCTGGGCCGAGAGTCACCGGGCATCAGGAGGTGAGCCTGCCGGAAGAACCTCACGGACATCGGCAGGTTCTCGTTCTCCAGGTGCAGTACGCCCAGGTTGAGGTGCGCCGTCGCGAATCCGGGGTCGAGCCCGATCGCCCGCTCGAGCAGGGCGGCTGCTTCGGCAACGCGTCGCTCTTGCTTCCGGTCGTTGTCGTGGTAGACCTCATAGGCCTGATTCACGAGCCGGACGGCCTCCTGCTTCTGGGCCGTATCGTCTGGCACGATCCCGCCCAGGTCCCTCTTGAATTCTTCGGTCCTGTCCGTCGCACACCCAAAGGCGCACACCAGACACGAGAGGATGGCAACGGCCAACGCACGGTTGGTCATGAGGCAAGCTCCGGCTTTACGAACGTAATGGACAGTTGCCACTGGGTTGGCTGGGGCACGAGGTCGAGCCGGGATATTTCTACCCCCGGCACCAACTCCTGCACCTTCGCCACCCAACTGATCAACGCTTCGAGATCGCGGCTCGTGACGCGATCGTACTGGTAGATTCGCTCGACGATCTCGTCCAGGTCGTTCTGCCGCTGGCTCGAGAGCGAAGGTGCGGGAGAAAGGCCGACGGCCTGCGCGGCGGTACCCGCGAGCGTCGTGAAGTTCGGAACGGCCTCCAGGCCGCTCCCGCCCTGCTGCGCCTCGGCCTCGCGGTGTCTCTCGAGCCGGCTGGTCTGCATCGCAACGCTCGTTGCCGTGTTGACCTCGCGACGACGCTCGCCCATCGCACCGCCAAGCACGGAACGGCCGTACATCATGTAGATGAGCCCCGCCAGCACGACGATGGCGCCCAGGTACAAGAAGCCCCGAGGCTTGTTCCGCTGCTCTCGGGCCGCGGCCCGTGCGGCAAGCTCGGACCGGCTCGTCGTCGAGCCATCTCGCTCGTAGTCGCTCACGGCTGGCCTCCCTGGCGAGTCCACGTGCCCGCCATGCGCACCGTGTACTCCGAGCCTCGCTGGGTCGCGGTCGCCTGCCAGCGGATCGGGCCACTGTTCATGTCCAGATCGCTCAGAAGCGAGTCGATGCGTCCCACGATCGCATCGTTCTCGGTCGAGAGTTGCACCGTAAATCCAAGTGAACTCGCGTCGATCTTCTGGAGTTCCACCTCGTCGCCCAACTCGCCGAGTAGGAACGACAACGACTCGAGTTCCCGCACGATGGGCTTGCCCTCGGCTCGCGTAATCTCGCTCGCTCGGGTCTTCTGGTCGACCACGCCGGTGAGCATGAAGATCGGCACGATCGCACCGGTGATCTCGCCAGCGGGAAGGCCCAGGTCCTGCTCAACCTTGGTCATGTCCGCCAGGTAGGCTTCGCGCACCCGGTCGGCATCCGCGCGAACAGCCGGGGCCTGGCTCTGCCAGCGGAAGCCCAGCGCCGCAAGAGCGATGCCGCAGCAAGCGAGCGCCAGACCGGCAACCTGGTACACCCTCCGCGTCGCACGGCCGGGCCGGAGCGCCAGCGAGGACATCGCATGCCCGGGCGCGAGGTCTCCGCTCACATCCGTGCCATGGGCTCGGAGTAGTTCGAGCACCGGATCCTCGAAGACGTCGACGTCCACGACCGCCTCGGGCCAGGAATCGGCCAGCGCCGAGGCCACGCCCGGCACCGAGAGCGTGTCGGCATCACCGACCACGCGCTCGCCGGCAACGTTGCACGAAGCGATCTGGATGCGACCCGGCGCCACGCCCACCTGGGCACTCCACGCCACCCAGTCGTTCACCAGCCGTGCCACGTCGTGCGTCGTGACGATCGGGCCATCGTCGTGCAAGCCAAGTCGGATCGAACCGGCCGCCAACAGCGTGTCCTCGCGGCACCAGCCCCACAGCAGACGTCCCGAGGTCGTCACCATCACCCCACCACTGACCGTCGGGCTATCGGCCACGACGCGTGCCGAATCAACCGAGCTGGCCGCGTCGGGCGAAGCCATCCAACCGAGCAGGTGCCACAGGCTCGCCACGCCGGTAAAGCCAACGCCGTGCCGATCGAGCTCGTCGATCAGCAGCCGGACGATCGCGTCGGGCGCGACAAGCACGCCCACGCGGACCCCCGCAGGCGACTCGTACGCCGGCCCGAGCGTCTCGATGGCGGCCTCGACGGGCGTCGGCCGCGCGCCAAGGGCTTCGGTGTCTTCGGCTTCTTCCTCGAGCCCGAAGTCGGCCTCGTAGTCGTCCTCGACCGCCTCGCCCCCGCGCCCGTACGCACTCCGCACCGCGCCGGCCTCGGCCGTCGCCGCCTCCACCCAGGCGCAGTGCGCGCCGGTGGTGTCCAGAACGATCAGCCCCAGCTTGTCGCCATCGATCGAGAGCCGCTCGGCGATCCACTCGGCCGCCGCTTCGGCGTCTTCGGCCGCCTCGGACACGTACCGGCCTTCGGCCCGCGGGCTCATCCACGCCGCCTCGGCGTGCTGGCCGATGAGGCGAACCGCGCGGATGCGATCGCCCCGCTCGTCTCGCTCGATGAAGCAGACACGTTGGCTCACCGATCGTCCTCGGCGCCCGCCCCGGGGCCATTGTTGTTGTTGCCGGGCGTGCCACCCGCGGGCGGCCGGCTCGTGCCGCTGTTGCCCCCGCCTCCGCGGCGACCACGATCGCCCTGGTCCGAGCCTCCTCCGCCCGAGTTGCCGCTCGACTGTGCTCGCTGCATCGCCGTGGGCATGCGCGTCCGCGTCACGCCTTGCTCTTCGAGCGTCTCGGCCTTGGGAATCGCGCCGGGCGGCGTGATGATCTGGCTGCCCGCGGCGAGGTCACCGGCCGCGCCCATGTCGCTCACCATGAGGATGGGCTGCCCGATCGTCAGCTCGCGTTCTTCGCCTCGATACCGCACCCGCGCGTAGCCGGGCCGGACCTCCAGCACGTCGACCGACCCGCCCCGCTGGCCTTCGGCGATGGCCGTCTGCGCGGCGCCCTCGCGGATGACGGCCATCATCGACCCCGGCTGCCCGATCGCCGCCACGAGCACGATGTCCTGCGGCGGAGCTTCTTCGCTTCTGGGGTCTTTCGGGCCTTCGTCGGGCTTGTCTTCGGGCTTGAGCGTGTACACCGAAGACAGCCCAGACGCGATGAGCGGCGGGAACGGCTCGTATTCGTCTTCGACCGCACCGCCCGCAATGGGAGCCGACGGCGGCAGCACCACGGCGGGTGCCGGCTCGACCGATCGATCGACAACTACGGCGCCGAGCGCCATGCCGACGAACGCCACGCACGCGACCCCAGCGGCGATCTGGATGCTCCGTCGCTTCTGAAGCGTCCCCGCCCGACTGTGACTGCTTGCCATTCGTAGATCCCCTATCGCCGCACGTGCGACTGCTACTTTAGCGTCCGCGTGCGCCGTACTCGACCATCTCCGCCTCGTCCATACGCCGCCACAACAGGAACGGCCCCAGCGGCGCGAACGCGCCACTATCGGCACGCTGGCGGATCTCTCGCCCGTCGACCTCCACGATCGCTTCGTACATCGATCCCACGCGGCCCCGATCATCCATGACCGAGATCCGAAGCCGCCAGAGATCGGCCTCGCCCACCAGCAGCCGCTGCATGGTCCGGCGGTCCTCCATCTCGGTCGCGTAGTCGGCGATGACCCGCCGCAGCCACTGCGTGCCGCGCTCGCCGTCGGCGTCTTCCCGGGCCAGCACGACGTCGCGTGCCAGGGCCGAAGCCTGCCCGTCCCCGATCATCGGGGCCACCGCCGCGGCGATGACCTCCTCGGGCGCCGTCACGGCGCTGATCGCCACCGGCCCGACCGTCCTGGTCCACTGGTCGAGCGTCTGCTGGTCGCCGGCTCGCATCAGCACGCTGTCGTACGCCCCCTGCGCAAACGGCAGTTCGGCCTCTGAGACACCGTCGAACACCGACAAGACCGACCCCTGGGCGTCTTCGACGTCCAGCCGGATCGTGCGACCACCACCCATCGTCAGGTCGAGCGCGTGTCCGCCCTCCTTGGCGATGTCGTTCAACCGTCGGCTCGCGCCCGTCAGCCACGCGCCGGCGATTTCGCGCACGCCGCGCTCCAGGTGGCGATCCTGCGTCCACCGCATCTGGCGGATCGTGGAGCGCGTCTGATGGCCCTGCCTTTCGAGCATGACCGCGATCGCCATCGTGGCAACCATCGACAGGATGACCACGAGCGGCAGCGCAAAGGCCCGCGATCGGCGTGCGATGGCAAAGCTCGGAGGCATCAATTGCTTCCCCCGCCCAGGCCCGAAGTCCGGCCGCTTTCGTCCGTCGCGCTCCCGGGCCCGCCATCACCAACTTCATCGCCGGATCCATCTCCGTCGGCGTCGTCTTCGTCTTCCTCGGTTCCGATTGTCCACGCGAGCTCGAACAGCCAGGCGACCGTCACGTTCTGGGCCGTGGTCAACTCGAGCTCGCCGTAGGCGGCCAGGTCGAGCTCGCCGAGCACCTCGAACTCGTCGCGCCACTCGCCTTCCTTGAAGAACTGCCACCGCGCCCAGACGACGCTGTCCATCAGCATCACCGCACCGTCGACCATGGCAGGGTCCAGGCCCTCGGCCTCGATCAGCGCCGCGTCGTCCGCATCGCCAGCGATCGGCACCCACCACAGGCTGAAGACCCGCAGTCCCAATTCGTTCAGACGCCGCTCATCGCGGAAGACGAACGATCCGCGGACGGCCCCCTCCTCATCGACCGACGAGCCGATCTCGACCGGGGCCATGCCCAGTTGAGCAATCCGCATCCGCCGCTGCGTGTCTGCGTAGGACGGAACCACGGGTGGAGCGCTCAAGGCAAGCTCCAGCCGTTGGGGCATGGTGCTTTCGGGCTGGCCGAGACCCTGCTCACCGATGCGGACGCGCCGCACCATCGGAATTCCGGAAAGCATCGGATCTCGCTCGAGCAGGACGCGGGGACGAAAGCTCCTCACCGTGGCGGCGAGAGCGTCGAGCGAGTCTTGGTCGCCTTGCTCGCCCTGCCCGCCGCCGAGGCTCCGCCCCTCGGCCACTGCAGCCTCGGCCTGATCCTGGGCCGTGCGCGCAGCCGAGGCCGTTTGCTGATCCTGGCGGGACATCACGAGCAGCGAACCCAGCGCTCGGCTGGCGACGCGCTGCGTTCGTTGGAGCTGGGAGCTCTCTTCGGCGCGCACCTCGGCGATGGCATCGGCCCGCTCCATCGTGTGGAACATGCCCATGGCCGCGAAGAGGATCACCGTGCCGATGACGATGGCCATCGACAGCTCGATCAGCGTGAAGCCGCGCGCCGGAGTGGTCATCAGCCACCCCCCAGCGATCCACCGGCGGGTGCCTGCGAACCGCCCGAGGTCGGCGTCGAACCGCCGCCCATGATGCCTTCCATGATGGTGCCGTCTTCAATGCCGCGTTGCAGCGTGTCCGGATTGCGTGTCGCGAGCGGATCGAGCATCCGGCGGACGATGATGCCAGGAATGCTGGGGTTCGGCGAGTAGGCGCCGCCGCTGTCCTCGTGCAGCCACACGCTCACGGTCAGCTCACGCAGCCGCGTCAGCGAGAGCGGCGTGGGCTCGTCGGTCGCGTTCGGGTCGTACACATCGATCGGCGCAGCATCATACGTCCAGCGGTACAGGTGCCGGCCGTAGGCGATGGGCCGCCCGCCCTGGGGCATGTTGTCGGGGCTGTCCAGGTACATCACCACGACGCGGTTGGCAACCTCGGACGCACCCGCAAACTGCTCGGCCCGCTTCTGCTGCAGCACGAGGTAGTTGAGCGCGCCGAACACGCCCATGGCCACGATGCCCAGCAAGGCCGAGGCGAGCACCGCCTCGAGGAACGTCATGCCCCGCCGGCTGCGTGCGAGATGTGCGCGTGGCGCGGGCATGGCTTACTGGCCCTGTTCCTCGTTCATGGTCCAGACGTTGATGTCGTCGGCGGTCGTGTACTGGCCATCCTCGCCGGCGCTGATGAGGTCGAAGGGCCGACCATCTTGCCCCGGGGCAGCGTACCAGAATTGGTTGTCCCAGCCATCCAGCGGAACCTCCTCGAGGTGCCCTGGCACGAGCGCCTGCAGCGCGGCGGGGTACTGGTTGTTGATGCCCTGGTACTCGGTGATCGCTCGGCGGATCGTGGTCATGCTCGCCTCGGTCGCCGTCGTCTTGCCGCGCAGGAGCGCGGGCGCGAAGGCGACCGTCGCCACGCCCATGAGCACGCCGATGATGAGGATCACCAGCGTGAGCTCGAGCAGCGAGAAGCCGCGTCGTGCGTGGCGAGAACGTGTGTGCTTTCTATCGCTCATGTGTGCTTCCTCGGTCTCTCTTCTCACACTTCTTCGATGCGCTCGGCGTTCGACGCCGTCGGTCGACGCTCGATTCTGCTTCAACCCATGTCCATATTGGCCGTTGCCGTAAAGAGCGGCAGCATGATGGCGAGCACCATCGAGCCGATCATCAGGAACATGAAGATGATCAGCCCGGGCTCGAGCACCGCGAGCGCGCGCGTGCTGCGTCGCTCGACCTCGTCGGCCATGTCCTCGGCCAGGCTCTCGAACGCTTCTTCCAGGTCGCCCGAGCGCTCGGCGGCGATGAGCAGCTTGCGCACCGGCAACGGCAACGCATCGACGTCTTCGATGAGCTGCGCCAATTGGCCGCCCTCGACGAGCCGGCGCTGCAGGGTTTGCAACTGCCGACGCAGCTTCGCGTGGCTCACGGTTCGGAACGCCACGACGAGCGCGTCGGCCAGCGTAACGCCCGAACGCGTCATGGCGGCCATGACCGAGAAGAAGCGCGTGGTCTCCTGGGCCAGCACCAGCTCGCGCATGCCGGGCAGGCGGCGCACGACGTTCCACAGCGCGGCGAGCACCGCCTTACGCAGCACGATCGTCGCGATAAGCAGGCCCAGCACGATCAGGAAGAAGACGCCCAGGTTGTCGCGGATGGTCTGCCCCGCCGTCATGAGCGCGACGGTAAACCACGGCAGGTCGCTGCCCATGCTCGAAAGCCGCGAGCCGATCATCGGCACGATGAACGTCAGCATGCCCCAGCCGGCCAGCACGCTCACGCCCAGCACGATGATCGGGTAGAACATCAGCGTGATGGCCTGGCTGCGGACCTTGACTTGCCGCTCGGCGGTCTTGGCGATTTGGCCGCAGGCACCGCCGAGGTCGCCCGTGCGCTCCGCCGCCCGGTAGACCGCCGAGGTGACCGGATCGACGATGCCAACCTTGCCGCAGGCGTCGGCGAACATCGCGCCGCCGGCGACCTGCGACCGCACCCGGCGGATGCGGTCGGCGTGGCTGGCGTCGACGGCCGACGCGGTCACGTCGAGGGCCTCGACCAGCGGAACGCCGCGGGAGACGAGCTGGCCCAGCACGGCGTTGAACTGCTCCTGGTCCTTCAGGCCCATCTGGCCCGAACTGCCCAGCCAGCCGGGCAACCGACGGGACCACACGAGCACCCGCCGCTCGCGACCCAGCACCGAGGCCAGGGCCCGCTCGCTGGCGGCGCTGCGCACGCCCAGCCGCTTGCCGCCCTTGGGGCTCGAGGCAAGGAAGAGGTATGGGGATGGTCCCTTGGCGGCTCTGGACATTCGTGTTCCGTTCGTTCCCCTGATCGACCAATGCGAGCCCGAAGCGACAGCCCCGCCGCTGCTTCCAACGGCCCGCACGAGAGTCTAGTTCGCTCTGGCCACGCCGCAAGCCCTGGGCGCGAGAGCGCCGGCTGATTGCGCGAGGCCGGTGTCCTTGGTGTCAGATCCCGCCCGGTTTGAAGGCAGCCCGGGGTGGGATCGCTGGTTTCTCCGTCCGCCATACAGGGATGCGGCCGGCCCGCACGCCCGTCAGCCATCCCGAGCCATCCGGTTCAGGTCGTGCGGCCTGGCATGCCCTTGAGGGACGCCGAGATCGACGCCTCGTGCAGGGGCACACTGGCCTCGTCCATGGCCTGCTTGGCGGCGGCGAAGGCCTCGGCGTCGACCGAGCGCCAGTCGGCCCGGGCCCGATCGGCCATCGCCCGAACCGATTCGACCGAGGCTTCGATCCTGGTCCGCAGGTCATTGGGTAGTTGGTCGCCGACGCGGCCGAGAGCTTCGGTGATCCACTTGACGTCGAGCGAGGCGTGGGCGACGAGGTCGACGACGCGGTGGCGCGTCATGTCGTCGCGGGCGTGCTCGATGGCCTGCGCCTCGATGGCGTCGACCTCGTCGCGCGTCAGCCCATGGTTGGGAATGACCTGGAGCGTGGCGGTCTGGCCCGATCGCTTCTCCATGGCCGACACGCTGAGCACGCCGTTGGCGTCGACGAGGAACTCGACTTCCAGTTGCGGCACGCCGGCGGGCATGGGCGGGATGCCTCGCAGGTGGAACAGCCCGAGCTGGCGGCAGTCCTCGGCCATCTCGCGCTCGCCCTGGAGGACCTTGAGCTCGATGGCGGTCTGGTCATCGACGCTGGTGGAGAAGGTTTCCTTCGCGCGCGCCGGCAGGGTGGCGCCGGCGACGATCAGCTTGGCAACGGCGCCCCCCACCGTCTCGATGCCAAGGCTGAGCGGGATGGCGTCGAGCAGCAGGCTGTTGCGGCTGCGGCCGGCGAGCGTCGACGCCTGCACCGCCGCGCCAAGAGCCACGACGCGATCGGGGTCGAGGGCGGTGTAGGGCTCGAGCCCGAAGAACGCGCCCACGGCCTTGCGCACGGCGGGGATGCGCGTCGAGCCGCCAACCAAGACGACGGCGTCGATGGACTCGCCGCCGGGCTGCTTCGCCGCAGCCTTCACGGCGCGCTCGCATGCGGCGATGGCCCGCTTGATCATGGGTTCGATGAGGGACTCGAACTCCGTGCGCGTGACCGTGCGGTCGTACGAGCGGCCGCCGCCGAGGTCGATGGCGATCTCGGCCGCGTCGCGATCGCTCAGGCGGTGCTTGACGTCCTGGGCGAACGTCAGCAGGGCGCGGCGGGTCTGCGGGGGCAGGGCCGAGAGGGCGTCGGCCAGGCGATCCGTCAGGCCGAGGTCGAAACGTTCGTTCGCCTCGGTCAGGAACAGGCCGACCAGGGCGTGGTCGGCGTCGTCCCCGCCCAGCCTCGTGTCGCCGTCGGTGGCGAGCACCTGGAAGATGGCCGGGGCGTCGGGCTGCGGGCCCGGCGTGATGCGGAGGATCGAGACGTCGAAGGTGCCGCCGCCCAGGTCGAAGACGGCGACCGTCGTGGGCTCGATGCTGGACCGCTGGGCCGAGCCCAGTCCGTAGGCGAGGGCTGCGGCCGTCGGCTCGCTGACGATGCGGACGACGTCCAGGCCGGCCAGGCGTCCGGCGTCGCGGGTTGCCTGGCGCTGGCCGTCGTCGAAGTAGGCGGGCACGGTGACGACGGCCTTGGAGACCGGCACGCCCAGGGCCTGCTCGGCCCTGTCCTTCACGGCCCGCAGGACGTCGGCGGAGACTTCCTGGGGTGTACGTACGACGGGCGGGCCGTCGGCGACGGGGATGGCGACCGCCACCATCTCGCGCGGGCCGTCGACGATCTGGTAGGGCAGGTACGGCGCATCGCCCGCGGCGTCGGCCAGGCTGCGGCCCATGAGCCGCTTGACGCTGGCGATGGTCGTTTGCGGGAACTCGACCGCCCGCTCGCGCGCATCGAGCCCCACGATGGCGGCCAGCGAGCCGTCGGCCCGCGGCTCGTAGCGGACGACGCTGGGCACGATGCCGGAACCTGTAGCGTTGTCGCCCAGGATGCGCGGCCCGGCGTCGTCGGCGTAGGCGGCGAGGGAATTCGTGGTGCCCAGGTCGATGCCGATGATGGGCGCGTTCGAGTCGTTCGGAGGCATTGCAAGAGGCTAGGGGAGCGCCCAAGCGCTCTCCGGCCACCTGGGGATGACCGCGGCGCGGCCGCCGCGCTACGGGCAGCCGGCGTCGAAGGCGTTCTGGAAGGCGAGGAAGTCGAAGGTGGTGAAGTCGCCGTCGCCGTCGAAGTCGGCGCGGGGGTCCATCAGGTCGAAGAGGTTCTGGAACGTGAGGAAGTCGAAGATGGTGAGCTCGCCGTCGCCGTCGAGGTCGGCGGGGCAGGCGGAGGGACCGCACCGGTTGAGCAGCACGCTGACGTTGACGCCCTGCGCGTTCGCGGTGGCCAGGTCGGGCGCGCCGTCGCCGTCCAGGTCGCCGATCGCCACAAACCAGGGGACTCGGCCGGCGTCGTAGCTCGCACCGGGCGCGAAGGCGCCGTCTCCATCGTTCAGCAGCACGCTCACGGTCTCGTCGAATCGGTTCGCCGTGACCACGTCAACATCGCCATCGCCGTCGAGGTCGCCGATCGCCACGGACTGGGGGTAGTCGCCCACGCCGTAGGCGACATCGTCGGCGAACGTTGCATTCCCGTCGTTCATCAGCACGCTGACGTCGTCGCTGCCGTCGTTGGCCACGGCCAGGTCGAGGTCGCCGTCACCGTCCAGGTCGCCGATCGCCACGGACGCCGGCGTCGTGCCCACGCCGTAACGTATCTCGGGCGCAAAGCTGCCGTCCCCATCGTTGAGCAGCACGCTGACGTCATCGCTGAGTCGATTCGCGACGGCCAGGTCGGCGTCGCCGTCGCCATCGAGGTCGCCGATCGCGACCGAAATGGGCCTGTCGCCGACGCGGGGGGCGGACCCTCCGGCGAATGTGCCGCGGCCGTCATTCAAGAACACGCTGACCACGACGTCGGCCTCGTGCGCCACGGCCAGGTCGGCGTCGCCGTCGCCATCGAGGTCGCCGATCGCCACGGAGAACGGCCGCGAGCTGGTTACGTAGCGTGCAACGGGTATGAAGGTGGCGTCCCCCCTGTTCAGCAGGACGCTGATGTCGTCGTCGAAGGAGTTGGCCACCACGAGGTCGCCGTCGCCATCACCGTCCAGGTCGCCGATCGCCACGGACCTGGGTTGTTCTCCCGCGCCGTACAGGACGTCCTCGGCGAACGTTCCATCCCCGTTGTTGAGCAATACGCTGACGCTGGCGGTGGCGCCGTTCGCCACGGCCAGATCGGCGTGGCCGTCGCCGTCCAGGTCGCCGATCGCGACGCAGAGGGGGAAGCTGTCCACGCCGTAGAGCACCTGCGGCGCGAAGATCTCGGTTGGGTCGCAGGCCTGGGCGAGCGCTGCGGCCGGCGCCATGGCAGCGACCATCGTCGCGGCGGTCATCTTCAGGATCGAGTGCACGGCATCGTCCTCCCTCGGATCGATCGCGAAGCCAAAGCTGCCCGCAGCAAGAGTCTACGGCCGCGGGCTCGGGCGGTTGCGGCCGGGACGGTGGTGGTTGTTGCCCCCCGTGGCCAAGCCATGAAACGCTCGAGCCGCGTGATTGCGCGGCCGGTTTTCTTCATCGAGAGCGCGGCTCGCTTCATGTGGCGGCCGAACTTTTTCATGGAAAGGTCGCGCCACTCCATGAAGAACTCGCGCCGCTTCATGGTGCGGCCCGAGTTTTCCATGAGAAAGCCGCGCCGCTTCATGGCGCGGCCGGAGTTTTTCATGGCAGAAGTGCGTCGCACCATGATAAACTCGGGTCGTTCGTCCTTGTTTTCGGACCGGCGACCGCATTGGCGCTGCCGCGAGAGCGATTTCTCCGAACGCGATCCGATCAGGCGAGCTTCGGTGTCCAGCGGTTGGATCCACGTCGTGCACGGGCCGCCGCCCGATTCACCGAATCGCCTACCCCTTCGGCGGCGGCGTCCGCCACGCCAGGGCCTGGAGCCGCTCGACCAGGGCACGGCCGTCGATGGCCGCGGGGGTCGCCCCGGTCAGCGACACCGCGAAGCGGCGGCGGCCGCGGTCGTCCTCGATGTCGATGAGGGCGAGGCTGCGAGTCGATGGCGGCGACCAGTCGGCCGAGGGGCTGATGCGCTCGGGGTTGTTGGGGTCCGATAGCGTGGTCGGGCCGATGACGCGCCAGAGGCGGTCGACCTCGGAGGGGCTCAGCCGCCGCTGGATGGGCGGGTAGGCGGTCTCGGGGGGCATGGGTTGGTCGGCGGTCCGGGGCTGACGCTCGCTGACTCGGAGCGTGCCGTCGGGCTCGAGCAGGTAGACGCCCGGCGTGAAGCGGGCGGCGGCGATGGTGTCCCGCACGTAGACCTCGGCCCGCACGCTGAGGCCGGGCGGCGCCTGGAGCGAGGCCGGTGCGGGCTCGGGATCCGGGGACGAGCGGCACGCAGACACGAACAGCGCGAGGGTGGCGAGCAGGATGAGCGTGCAGGCCCGGTGGAGCATGGCGGAGCGTACGGCGGCGGCACGCATCGGGGAACGGTGCCAGCCCTACCCTTGGCCCCTATGGACGCAAGCCTGACATGGCTCGCCTCCCTCCTGGGAAGTGAGGGGGACGAGGACGCGAGTTCGCCGCTGACCGTCGACGAGGTCGATGCCGCGCTGACGGCGGCCGGGTTCCCGCTCGACGGCGTCGAGCCCAGGGGCGACGACGCGCTGCTGGACGTCGAGGTGACCAGCAACCGGGGCGATTGCCTGTGCCACCTCGGGCTGGCGCGCGAGATCGCGGCGATCACCGGGCGGGCCGTCACGCCACGGAGCATCGGCGAGGTGCCGCGCGGCCCGGCGGTCGGCGAGCACCTGACCCTCGAGAACCGCTGCTCGGCGGGCGAGCGGCCCACGTGCCCGACGTTCACGGCCCACGTGATCCTGAACGCCACCATCGGTCCGAGCCCGGCGTGGCTGCGGGAACTGCTCGAAAGCGTGGGCCAGCGGTCGATCAACAACGCCGTCGACGTCACCAACTGGCTGAACCTCGAGCACGGCAACCCGAGCCACGTGTTCGATCTCGACCGGCTCGAAGGCCGGACGCTCGTCATCCGCGAGGCAACCGAGGGCGAGCCATTGGCGACGCTGGACGGCGCCTCGCGGAAGCTCGCCGCGGGCGAGATCGTGGTCGCCGACGCGGCCAAGGCGACGTCGCTGGCGGGCGTCATCGGCGGGGCCGACTCGCAGGTCGAGGAAGGTACGACGAACATCGTGCTCGAGGTCGCCACGTGGGACCCGGCCCGGGTTCGCGCCGCGAGCCGGCGCCACGCCGTGCGGACCGACGCGAGCCACCGGTTCGAGCGGGTCGTCGATCCACGGACGTGCTTGCCGGCTGCCGAGATCGCGGCCCGGCTCATCGCCGAACTGACCGGCGGCACGCTGTGCGAGGGCGCCCTCGTCGAAGGCGCACCGATGCCCGAGGGCAGGGCCATCACGCTGCGGCCGCAGCGGTGCTCGGCCGTGCTGGGCATCGAGACGCCCGCCGACGAGATGGTGCGGCTGCTGCGATCGGTGGAGATCGACGTGCGCGTGCAGGACGACGCGCTCGCGTGCACGCCGCCTCCGCACCGCGCGCACGACCTGGTGCGAGAGATCGACCTGATCGAGGAGATCGCCCGCTTGCGCGGCTTCGACGCCGTCCCGATGGCCCGGCGGCTGGCGATCAAGGCCCAGCCTCCGCAACCCGAAGAGCAGGCGATGGAGGGCATCGCCCACGCGGTGACGGCCCTCGGGTTCTTCGAGGCCGTCACGTTCAGCTTCACCAGCCCGGAAAAGGCGGCGCCGTTCCTACCGACGGGTGCGTCGCTCGTGAACGTCGACGACGATCGGCGCGGGGCCGAGCCGACGCTGCGGCCGAGCGTGCTGCCGAGCCTGCTGACGTGCCGGCGGGTGAACCGAGACGCGCAGGTACACCAGGACGGCGGCGTGCGTCTGTTCGAGGTGTCGGCGACGTTCTGGTCCAAGAGCGAGGGGACGAACGAGGAGTCTCGCAAGATCGCGCTGCTCGTCGACGCCGGCGGCGATGGACCCAAGGCCAAGGCCGAGGACGTACAGCACGGCGTGCGGGTCGTCAAGGCCGCGATCGAGTCGATGGTCGCCTTGTGCTACGGTCACGAGGCGAGGTTGCGCATCGAGACCGGCGGCGACTTGCCGGCCGCGATGGACGTGGCGAACGCGGGGCGGGTGTTCGTTGAGCACGAGGGCGGCTCGATCGATCTCGGGACCTTCGGGCTGCCCACGGGCGAGACGCTCGCGCTGTTCGATCTGCAGCGACCGGTGATCGTGGCTGAGCTCGAGCTCGAGCCCTTGCTCGTTGCCTACCCGCCCACGCCGAGGGTGAGCGCGCTCCCGGCGTTCCCGGGCATCGAGCGCGATCTGTCGGTCGTGGTGCCGCAATCAACGCCTTGGGCGCAGATCGAGTCGGCGGTCGAAGGGCTCGACCTCGATCGGCTGCGGGCCATCGCGTTCGTCGGGACGTACGCCGGCAAGCAGGTGGGCGAGGGCAAGAAGAGCGTGACGCTTCGGCTGGCCTTCCGCGACGACGATCGCACGCTGCGGCACGAGGAGGTCGATCCGCAGATGGAGCGGGCGATCGGGGCCCTGCGTGAAACGGTCGGAGCCGAAGTTCGGACCTGACTCAGTTCGCGACGATGTTGACGAGGCGGCCCGGGACGGCGATGACCTTCCTGACGGTCTTTCCGTCAAGGAGCGGCTTGATCTCGTCGTGAGCCAGTGCGATCGACTCCAGACGCTCCGCGTCGGCGTCGGCGGGTACCATGATGCGGGCCTTAACCTTGCCCAAGATCTGCACGGCGATCTCGACCTCGTCGTCGACGAGCTTGCTCTCGTCGTACTTGGGCCACACGCTGTCGTAGAGCGTCTGAACCTGCTGGCCGGCGTGGTCGACGCCGCCGAGGCGCTCGTGCAATTCGTCGGCCGTGTGGGGCGCGAAGGGCGCGAGCGTGGCGGCGACGCGCCGGGCCTGCTGCTGGGTAAAGATCGGGCCGTCGCCGGCCTTGCTCGTGGCCAGGTTGACCAGCTCGATCATCGCGGCGATGGCGGTGTTGAAGCTCAGGCGTTCGATATCGCCTTCGACCTTGGCAATCGTGCGGTGGAGCTGCTTGTCAACGTCTGCGTCGGGCTCGTCGGCCAGCCTGGGCTCGCCCGATTCCTCGTCGACGATCAGCCGCCACAGCCGCTGCAGAAAGCGGTGCAGGCCCATGATGTCGCGGGTGTTCCAGGGCTTGCTCGCCTCGAGCGGGCCCATGTACATCTCGTACAGCCGGAAGGTATCGGCCCCGAAGTCGGCGATCACGTCGTCGGGGTTGACGACGTTCTTGAGGCTCTTGGACATCTTGGCGATGGTCTGGGTGACCGTGTCGCCCGTCGAGCGCTCGATGTACCTCGGATCGTCGTCGCTGCCCACGTTCTCGACCTCGTCGGTCGGCACCAGCGTCTTGTCCTTGCGCTGGTACGCAAAGCTGGTGATCAGGCCCTGGTGGAACAGCTTGCGGAATGGCTCTGGCGAGTCGACGTAGCCGAGGTCGTAGAGCACCATGTGCCAGAAACGCGCGTAGAGCAGGTGTAGCACGGCGTGCTCGGAGCCACCGATGTAGAGATCAACGCCGCGGTCGCCCAGCCAATAAGCCTGGGCTTCCTTCGAGACGAGCGCATCGTCGTTGTGCGGGTCGGCGTAGCGCAGGTAGTACCAGCAGCTTCCGGCCCAACCGGGCATGGTGTTGGTCTCGCGATACACCACCGTTTCGGGGTCGAGTGCCGAGCAGCCGGCCTGACCTGCGGTGGTGCGGACCCAATCGGTCGCCTTGGCGAGCAGCGGCTTGGGATCCTCGCTCTCGGCCGGCTCGTAATCGGCGATGTCGGGCAGCTTGACGGGCAATGCGTCGGCATCGACGGGATAGTGATCGCCCGATTCGGTGAACACGATCGGGAACGGCTCGCCCCAGTATCGCTGGCGGCTGAAGAGCCAGTCTCGCAGCTTGAAGTTCGTGCGGCGGCGGCCGATGCCGGTCTCGTCGAGCCAGTCGGTGATCCGGGCCTTGGCCTGGCTCGTGGGCGCGCCGTCGAGCGACACGGTCGAGCCCTCGACCGTAGCCGTCGAGTTCGCGGCGTAACCGTTGCCGACGTAGGCCTGGCCCTGGCTGGCGTAGTACGTGCCACCGGCGAAGGTGTCCCGTAGCTTCGCAAAGTCGCCGTTGAAGAGGCTCTCGATCGTGTCGAGCCACTGGCCGCGGACGGCCCCGCGCCAACGCTCGGTGTCGGCCAGGTCGGCGGGATTCGCGCCGATCAACTCCTGCCGCTCCTCGGGCACGGGTCCCTCGCCGCGGCGGTTCAGTCGCACGTGGGTCAGGGCGTGGTCGAAGTCCTTCGGCACGACGTCGTTGCTCGTGACGTAGCCCAGCATGTCGGCAAGCGTGGTCTGCCAGGCCTCACTGTCGGTCTCGGTCTGCGTGGCGTGGGCGGCGTAATAGGCCATCGCCGAGATCGCCAGCGGATACACCACGTCGCGGATTGGCAGACCAAACTTCTCAGCGAACTCGAAGTCGCGGTCGTCGTGCGCGGGCACGGCCATGATCGCGCCATAGCCATAGCCCATCAACACGTAGTCGGCCACGTACACCGGCACGCGCTCGCTCGTCACCGGATTGATGGCGTGCAGCCCGGTGAAGACGCCCGTCTTTTCCTTGGCGGCTTGGCGGTCGACGTCGGCGGTGTTTCGCGCCTTCTCGGCGTAGGCGCGGAGCTCGTCGGCGGGCGTCTGCGGCCGGGGCGTGCGCAGGACGGCCTCGACCACCGGGTGCTCGGGCGCGATGACCATGAAGGTGGCGCCGAAGATGGTGTCGGGCCGCGTCGTGAAGACGCGCAGGGCCGGGGGCAGGTCGGCGTCGATCTCCGGATCGCTGGTGTCGACGTCCAGCGCGAAGTCGACCTCGGCGCCCTCGCTTTTGCCGATCCAGTGGCGCTGCTTGCCCCTCGTGTCCTCGGGCCAGTCCAGGCCGTCGAGGCCCTCCAGCAATCGCTCGGCGTAGGCCGTGATGCGCAGCATCCACTGCTTGAGCGGCTTGCGGAACACCGGATGGCTGCCGCGCTCGCTCTTGCCGTCGATGACTTCCTCGTTGGCCAGCACCGTTCCCAGCTTCGGGCACCAGTTGACCGTCTGCTCACCGACGTAGGCCAGTCGCTGATCGTCGATGACGGCTCGTTGCTCGTCGGCGGCGAGCTCGTGCCAGCGGCGGGCGATGCCCGGCTCGCCGCCCAGGGCCGTCAGCGTCTTGCTGGTTCGGCCGACGTGCACCAGAGCGCCGTCCCCACCGACGCGCAGATCGCCGCCTTCCAGCTCGGTGCGCAGCTCGGCGATGGGCCGGGCCTTGTTCAGCCAGGGATCGAACCACGAGTCGTAGAGCTTCAGGAAGATCCACTGCGTCCAGCGATAGAAGCCCTCGTCGATGGTCGCGACCTCGCGTGACCAGTCGTAGGCAAAGCCGAACCGCTGGAGCTGGCGGCGGAACGTATCGATCGTGCCGCGGGTGAAGCCGGCCGGGTGCTCGCCCGTGTTGATGGCGTGCTGTTCGGCGGGCAGGCCAAAGGCGTCCCAGCCCATGACGTGCAGGACGTTGTGGCCGGCCATCTTCTTGTAGCGGCCCAGGATGTCGGTGGCGGTGTAGCCCTCGGGGTGGCCCACGTGCAATCCGGCGCCGGACGGATAGGGGAACATGTCGAGCACGTAGAACTTGGGGCGGCTTGCGTCGAAGCCGCGCTCGCCCGGATTGGGCCGGTGGTAGACGCCGGCCTCGAGCCACCGCGCCTGCCACTTGGGCTCGATGGCGTTGGCCAGGGCCGCGTTGTAGCGGTGCGCGGGCGTCGTGGAACTGGTCGAAGCGGTCTCGGTCATGGTGGCCCTCGTTCGGGCCGGCATGGTAGGAACCCGGCGGGCGCCAGAGCCCCTCAGAAGCGGAACTGCAGGCCCGCGTACAGGCCCTGGTAGGACCCGTTCCACTCGAACTCGTTCACGCCACTGCCCTCGTTGAGCCGGAAGATCGTGCTGCGGTAGCCGATCTGCGCCCCGAAGTAGTCGACCGGCCGCCACTGGAAGCCCACGCCAATGTCCCAGCTGAACGCGCTGGCGTCGAACGGCCAGGCCCCGAAGTTCGTGTACAGGTCGATCGTGAGGTCCTCGAACATGCTGAAGCCGGCCTTGAAGCCCGCGTGCGGCTCGAAGAAGGTGCGGTCATCGGTGAAACGACCGCCCGTGTCGAGGTTCTCGATCTCGAACTCGAAGTCGTAGATGCGCACGCCCGCCTCGGCGTCGAGCCGGAAGCGCACCCGGTGTCCCTCGTCGCTCGTGCGCGGGCTGATGGGACGATCGACGATCGTGCGGGCAAGCCGAAGGTCGATCTGGGCGTAGGTGTGGGCAATGCTCGTGCGCTGGCCATCGGCGACCGAGAGCGTGCCGAAGGTCAGGTCTTCGTCGGCCGTGGCGATCTGTCCGTCGATGTCGTAGAACAGGCCGATCGCATTGATCCGCCAGGGGCCGTTCCGCAGGCTGATATCGAAGCCTGGCATCAGGCGGGGTGCGTCGAGGTTCAGGTCTTCGAGTTCGACCAGCGAGCCGCGCATCGAGCCACCCGGCAGCCTGATTTCGCCCGCGGGGGCGGTGAACCTTGCCATGGGCTCGATCTGGACGTTCCAGTCGACCCGGCGGCCTGCGTTCGGCGGGGGCTCGGCGATCGCCCCGGCCGCGTCGTCCTGGTGCAGGAAGCGGAGCGTCTCGGGAAGCCCGGCGGCGCAGGTCGAGGCCACGCAGGCCAGGCTTGCGAAGATCGGGATGGCTCGGAAGTGCCAGTTCACGCCGGCTCCTTGGCGTTGCGGGGAGGTTGACCGCACGCTCGTGCGGTGCGGGCGATCGGGCGCGCCCGAGCCGCAGGGTACCATGCATCTGTGATGCCAGCCGGCGCTTCCTGCTCATGACATCGACCGAACCCCCACAACCCGCGCACGACGACGACGGCCCGGTCGGAGAGGTCGTGGTGCTTGCCCCCGGGGCGACCGTACCCGGCTCGGCCTTGCGGTTCCGCCAAAGCCCGTCCTCGGGTCCCGGAGGGCAGAACGTCAACCGGCGCCACACGCGGGCCGAGCTCCGCGTTGGGCTGCTGGACATCCGGATGCCCGTTCGGGCACGCAAGCGTCTGCGGGAACTGGCCGGCGAGCGGATGACCGCCGACGGCACCCTCATCCTCACCAGCGAGAAGACCCGCTCGGCGCGCCGGAATCAGGAGGATTGCCTCGAGCGGCTCAAAGACCTGTGCCGCGAGGCGATGATCGAGCCCAAGCGACGCATCCCGACCCGGCCGTCTCGACGCTCGAATGAGCGGCGGCTCGAAGCGAAACGACAGAACGCTGAACGCAAGCGGCGACGCGGCGGGCCCGACCGCGAGGGCTGATCTATCCTCGCTTCGTGCTCATTCTCGCCATCGAAGCCACCAATCCGAACGTGCCCACGCCCGGCGTGTTGCTCGCGAGGGCAGAAGGAGACGCCCCGACCGCTCCGTGCCGCGTGCTGGCGACTCGGGCGCTGCATGCCTCGGGCCGCCACGACGACGTCCTCCTGCCTTCGATCGCCGGGCTCTTTGACACCGCCGCCGTCGAGCCCGCCGACCTCGACGAGGTCCTGGTCTCGATCGGGCCGGGCGGGTTCACCGCGACCCGGCTGGCTTGCGTCGGCGCTGCGGTCTTGGCCGAGGTAGCCGGCGCGCGGGTCCGTGCCGTCGAGACGGCACGCGTCGTCGTTGAGACCGCTTTGCAAGATAGCGGCTTCAAAGGTCCGCTCGTGGTCGCCATGGCTTCGAAGCGGGATTCCGCCTTCGTCACGAGGTTCGATCCCCAGAGCACATCGGCCCCGGGTCCGAATCGATCGATCGACGTGGCCGCGTTCGAGCGGTTGCTTCTCCCAGGCGATCGCCTGTTGTTTGAGGGCCATCTCCCAGATCCGATGCTCGAAATCGCCGCGAAGCTCGGCGTCGAAAGCGTTCCGCTTCGCCTGACGGCCGAGGGCCTCCTGGCCAGTCGGCACGCCGGCCGCACCGTGGCCACCGAGTTGCTCCGACCGCTTTATCCACGCGAGCCCGACGCGGTCACGCAGTGGCGCGAACGTTATGGGAAGGCGCCCGGGGACGAAAGATAACGCCGCGGAAGTGGTTTTCGGGCGTGATTTGTTGGCCTACATTGCGGATTCTTAGATCTGGGCGCAGATTGTTGCCCGCCCGGTGTGAAGTTGGGCAAAGTGTGCGCCGATAGCCAATCCGTCCGGTGATGTGTGCGGACGGGAGATACAGCGTGGCTTCTCAAGATCAACAACAGCCCGACTGGACCGAGAAGAAGGTCTTCACCACCGGCGAGGCCGCTTCGGTCTGCCGCGTCAGCCAGCAGACCATCATCCGTTGCTTCGACAACGGCCGGCTGCACGGCTTCCGCGTGCCGGGCTCGAAGTTCCGGCGGATTCCGCGTGACGAGCTGCTGCGCTTCATGCGAGAGAACGGCATTCCCACGGACGCGCTCGAGGGTTCGCGCCGTCGAGTTCTCATCGTCGATGACGATCCGCAGATCGTGGACCTGCTCCACGAGATGCTTCGCCGCGATACGAGGTTCGAGCTCGAGACTGCCTCGAACGGGTACGACGCGGGGCTGCTGACCGAGCGCTTCCGACCGCATTTGATCGTGCTCGATTACATGCTGCCCGACATCAACGGCGACGTCGTATGCGAGCGCATCCGAGAGAACCCCGATCTGCAGAATACGAAGGTGCTCTTCGTCTCGGGCGTCATCGAGAAGGATCGCATCGACCGGCTCCTTCGCGCAGGCGGCAACGGCTTCCTGAAGAAGCCGTTCACCGTGTCGACGCTGCTCGACGAGATCTCGCGGCTGCTCTCGCTTGCACCTGCGAGCTCGTGAACGTTTCCGCGAGCTGCGTCATGACCAAACCCGCACGCCCCGACCCAGACGAACGTTCTCAGCAGGTCGAGCTGGTGCTCCAGCAGATCGAGCAGCTCCCGACGCTCTCGCCCATCGCGCAGCGTGTGCTGCGGCTTGGCAGCGCCGCCGATGCCGACCTGACGGACGTGGTCCGCGTGATCCAGAGCGATCCGTCCCTGACCGGGCGCGTGCTCTCGATGTGCCAGCGCGCCGAACTCGGTCTGGGCGATCGCGTCACCACGGTCGAGCGTGCCGTCGTCATGCTGGGCTTCGAAGCGATCCGGGCGGCGATCCTGAGCGTGGCCGTGTACGACGCCATGTCTGCCTACGCCGGCCAACTCGAGGAACGGCCCGAGGCCGAGACGTTCCGGCACAACGCGTTCTGGCGGCATTGCGTTGCCTCGGCGAGCGCGGCCGACGAGATCGCCCGCACGCACCCCAAGCTCGGTGTCTCTCCCGATGAGGCATTCGTCGGCGGCCTCCTGCACGACGTGGGCAAGCTCGCCCTCGATCTCGTGCTGCCGCGCACGTACGGCAAGATCATGCGCCTGGCCGAAGAGCGCGGGCTCGCGGCGTCGGACGCTGCCAACCGCGTCATCGGGATCAACCACCACACGGCCGGCAAGCGGCTGGCCGAGCACTGGAACCTGCCCCTCGAGATCCAGGACTCCATGTGGCTCTATGGGCATCCGCCCGAGGCGATGGGTGAGCTACGCAACCGGTCGCTCGTCGGCATCGTCGGCGCGGCCCACCGGCTTTCCCGCGCGCTGCACGTCGGGTGGAGCGGCGAGTTCGACTCGGTGCCGCAGCTCGACTCGATCGCCTCGATCTATGGGCTCGAGCGCGCCAAGCTCGAACGCATCGGGGCCGGACTCCACGAGGCCGTCGCAGCGAGGTGCGCCGACCTGGGACTCGATGGACCGCACAGCCCCGGGCTCCTGCTCGAATCGATCTCGCAGGCCAACGCCTGGCTCGGACGTGCCAACGGGCGGCTCGAGAAGCAGGCCGACCTCGCGGGACGCTGCGATCGATCGCTCCGGGCAATCTCGGGATTCCTGGCCGACCAGCCCGGCGGCAAGGGACTCACGAGCACCGTCGCGGCGGCCGGCCGATCGGCCTCTGAAGCGTTCGGGGCCACCCGACTCGCGGTGCTGATCAAGCGCAGCCCCGCCGATCCATGGCGGCTCGATTGGCTGTCTTCGCGCGGCGAGACGTCCCGTGCGGCTTCGCTGACCGAGCCCGCCGGGGCCGACCGCGTGACCCAGGCGCTGATCGAGATCGGGCGTTCCCTCGACGCGCCGTTGTCGCTGACGCCGCTCGAATCATGGCTCGGTGGTTCGCTCGCCGGGCGCCTGGGTGCGGCCGACGCCATCCGCGTGCTCCCGCTGACGCCCGGACGCATCAACGACGCGCCCGCGATTGCGCTCCTGCACGACGGCATCGAGGCGGACGAGCAGCACCGGGCGCTCATCGACGTCTGGGCGTCGTCCGTCGCTGCAGCGGCGCGGCACGAATCGGCTCGACGGCTGGGCGAGCGACTCGCCGAGGCCAACCGAGCGCTCAGTGCCGCTCAGGATCGTCTCAGCGAGGCGCAGGCGATGGCCAGGCTGGGTGAACTCGCGGCCGGCGCAGCCCACGAGATGAACAACCCGCTCACCGTTATCAGCGGCCGGGCCCAGCTGCTCCACGACTCGGCCGGCGACGAGTCGATCCGCAGTGCTGCCGGTGCCATCGTCGGCGCGTCTCAGCTGCTGTCAGAACTCATTAGCGCGCTGCACATGTTCGCCGATCCGCCCAAGCCGATCGCCAAGCCGGCCGACGTCCAGGGCCTGACTCGGACGGTGGCACGGAGCGTTCGCGACCGCATGGGCTCGGGCCTTGACCTATCCATCGATGCCGCCGGCGCGCCGAAGCAGGCGATGCTCGACGAGGGACTGGTTCAACGCATCCTTACCGAATTGCTCGTGAATGCCGCCGAAACGGGCGCTCCCGCTACGCTCTGCGTACGCATTGATCCGCTCGACGAGTGCCTCGTCTTCGAGGTCGCCGATCGCGGCCCGGGATTGAGCGAGCGAGCCCTACGGCACGCGTTCGATCCGTTCTTCTCCGACAAGCCCGCCGGGCGACAGCCAGGCCTCGGGCTAGCGCGTGCCAGGCGGCTGGCCGAACTGATGAACGGCACATTGACCATTGCCAACGGTCGCGATCTCGGCGCCGTTGCGACGCTCTCGTTGCCATCTTCGATGCCATCTAACTCCATTCCCAACAGAGACTTCGGCACGAGCCAGCATCCCGAGGTCGTCGGCTAACGTCGCTCTCGCGACGATCCGACTGGATTGGCCTTTCGATGCGGTCGATCAAGAGGGCTGGACCAAGCGAGCGGGCCCACAGGAGGGGCCCGCCGGCGATGCGAGATTGCACGGAGAGCCCCTTCATGGCCCATGCCGCCCCAGACCCCTTCAATGATCCGTCCCGGGAAACGCCGCCGAGCACCCGGGCCTCGGACCGCCCAGGCCGCGTCGCCGTCGTTGCCGACCAGCGTGACGTGGCTCGGCTTCTGGCTTCACAGGCCAGAGCAGCGCTCGGTGTCGCGCCCGTCGTCGTCACCTTCGACGAGGCCGACGACCTCTTCGCTGCTCGCCCCGACCTCGTGCTCGTCGCGGCCGATGACGACGGCGTCCGCTGGCGCTCGCTGGCCCAGGAGTTCGAGGGCGTCTTCCGCATGGCGCTCGCTGCGTTTACCCCGACGATCGACGACGCGGCCGAGGCAATGCGGCTGGGCATGGCCGACCTGCTCGTGCTCGATGCGCCCAAGCGCGAACTCGCACGGCGCATCGGCGTGATGGTCGAACGCGCCCCTCGTCGCGGCGGCTCGACACCCAAGCCATTGACGCTGACCCCGACGCAGACCGAGGCAAACGACGTGACCGACACCGACCTGGTTACCGTCCGCGCAGAGTTCGGCGTGCTCGCCCGGCTCGAGCTCGACGTCGAGAGCCTGCTGCGGACGACGCTGGAGTACGTGCTGCACAAGATCGGCCCGACCAACGCGGCGGTGTTCCTACCCACCGCCGGCGAGGACTTCACGCTCGGCGCCTACGTGAACTACGACTGCCCCAAGGACTGCGTCGACATGCTGCTCGACCACGTTGCCGCTTCGGTGGCCCCGGCCATCGAGAACGACCCGGCGCTCCGCGTGCACCGCGGGGACGACGCGCTCGACGAACTCATGGGCGAGCACGCGGCCTGGCTGACCGGCTGCGAGGCCGTGACCTTCGCCGCCGAGCACGAAGGCGAGTTGCTCGCGGCCGTGGCGTTGTTCCGCGATGATCGGGATCCGTTCGATGCCGCGACGCTCCGCCGCCTGGGCGTGATCGGCGACATCCTGGCCCAGCAGCTCGCCCGGATCATCCGGGTGCACCACCGCCACATTCCCATGGACCAATGGGAAGAGAACGAAGGCCAGAGCGACGAGCCGCCGATGGCCGCCTGAACGAAGGCTCCGCCGGCGCGCCAACGGCGGTAAACTTGTGGCTGGAGGACCGCCCCGGACATGCACGTCCATCTCGACCACGAATCTCCCGCGAGCAACGACGACCCGGAGCCGGCGAGTCCCGCCGAAGAGCCCCCTGAACGGGCCCGGGGCCTGTCCGTCGACGTGACTGCGAGCCGCGAAGCCGCAAGCGACCTCGACCACTCGAAGCGAGCCTGGCTTGCCGACCACGCATCGCGCATCGGCGAGCGGCTCGACCTGGAGGGCGAGCTTCGCGTCCGGATCGTCGGCGACGCCGAGATGGCCGCCGCCCACGATCGGCACCTGGGCGACCCCACCACCACCGACGTGCTGACCTTCGATCTGGCCGATGGCAGCGCTGCACGCGGCGCACCGGTCGATGCCGACCTCATGGTGTGCCTCGACGAGGCCACACGCCGGGCCGCGGAGCACGGCCACGCCTTCGAACGGGAGCTGCTCCTGTACGTCGTGCACGGCCTCTTGCACTGCCTGGGCCACGACGACCACGACGAAGCGTCGTTCCAGCGCATGCACACGCTCGAGGACGAGTTGCTGGAGGCCGTCGGCGTGGGCGCCACCTTCTCGCCCGCCCGCGGAGGGAGCTCCGCATGAGCGCCATGGTATGGTTCTGGATCGCGGTGGCAGCCGCCGTCGTTGGTTGCGTCTTCGCCGTCCTGCATCAGACGCTTCGGCACGCCCACCGCGTGGCTGGCGAGGACTGGCTGCGTGGCATCGTCGATGATGCGAAACGGGCGCAGATCCGCTCGATCCTCGATCGGGCCGACGTCTCGGCCGGCGCCATCGCCCTGCCACGCATCGCCTTCAGCTTGCTGGTTCCGGTCGCGGTCGTCCTGCACATCGCGATGCTGCTCAAGCAACCCGACTCGGGCAACGGCGTCGAGGTTGGCTGGGTCTCGCTCGTGCTGGGCATCGCCATCGCGTCGCCGGTGCTCTGGGTCACCAACATGGCGCTGCCCGCGGCCATCGCCCGACACGCCTGGGGCCCGACGCTCCGCGCCACGGCTCCGATCATCCGCGGCCTGATGATCCCGCTCAAGCCATTTGCCGGGGCGTACTTATTCTGCGACGAGGTCGTCCGGCGACTGGCCGGGGCCGATAGCGACGACACCGCCGAGGCGGAAATCCTGAGCGCGGTCGAGCAGGCCGAGCGGTTCGGAGGCGTCGACGAGACCGAGCGCGACATGATCGAGGCGGTCGTCGAGTTCCGTTCGACGAGCGTCGATGAGATCATGACGCCGCGTACGGCTATCGAAGCCCTCGAGTACACCGACGACCTGGCCGAAGTGAAGCGATACGTCCGCGACAGCCACCACAGCCGCATACCGGTCTACCGCGACAACCTCGACACCATCGCCGGCTTCCTGTACGCCAAGGACCTGCTGAAGTGGCTGGCCGAGCCGGGCAACGGGCACGCCGAGCGCTTCAACCTGCAGGACATCCTCCGCACGGCCCTGTTCATCCCAGAGACGAAGACGGTTCGCGAGCTGCTCCGCGAGATGATCCAGAGCCGCGTGCACATCGCGATGGTCGCCGACGAGTACGGCGGCACCGCGGGCCTGGTCACGATCGAGGACATCGTCGAGGAAGTCTTCGGCGAGATCCACGACGAGTACGAGGATGCGCCCGAGGACGATCCCGAGGTCAAGATCGATGCGCAGCGGCGGACCGCCGAGATCGACGCGCAGATGCACATCGACGATGCGAACGACGCGCTCCGGCCGCTCAACGTCGTGTTGCCCGAAGAAGATGATTACGACACCGTTGGCGGCTTCGTGTCGACGCGGCTGGGCCGCATCCCCGACATCGGCGACGCATGGGTCGAGGGCGAGGTGCGGCTCATCGTGACCAGCGCCGAGCAGACGCGCGTACGGCGTGTGAAGCTCGAACTGGTGGGCGTGCCCGCCGCGATCGCGCAGGACGAGCCGACCCAGCCCGACGCCGACCAGGCCTGAACCGGTCCCTACTTGACTCCGCCGCCCGGTCGCGCTTTGCTCGGCCATGCGCATCATCGGCGGGCAGTACAAGCGGACGATCCTGAAGGGCCCGCCCGACAGCAAGACCACGCGGCCCCTGCCCGACCGCGTCCGCGAATCGATCTTCAACATGCTGCAGGGGCACATGGCCGAGGGCCCCACCGTCATGGACGCCTTCGCGGGCACGGGTTCGTTCGGCCTCGAGGCCATCAGTCGCGGTGCCGAACGGGTGGTGTTCGTCGAACGTGACCGCAAGATCCGCGAGATCCTGCGAACGAACATCGCCACGCTGGAAGCGACGACGACGTGCGAGGTCGTCGAGGGCGATGCGCTCGGGCCGCTGGCACTCGCGCGGTGCCCGAGCCCCGTCACCATCGTCATGATGGACCCGCCCTACCCCCTGGCCCGCGACCCGCAGGGCTGGCGCCGCGTGCTCGCCCAGGCCGGCAAGCTCGTGCAGAAGCTCAGCGACGACGGCTACCTCCTGCTCCGCACGCCCTGGCCCTTCCTGCAGCTGCCCGAGAGCGAAGCCCCCGAGCCCGAGCCCCGCCGCGGCAAGCGCAGGCCCGAGAAGGAAGAGGTCGTGTCACTGAACCTCGACGACGGCTCGCTCGACACCCAGGACATCGACGAGATCGAGGCGATGTTCGAAGCTATCGCCGCGGGCGAGGTGATCGAAGACGGCGACGATGGCCCGAAGTTCATCGATGGCCCGCTGGAGATCGAGGGGGCGGTCGGACCGGAGACCCACGAATATGGGACGACGGCGGTGCATTGGTATCAGAGGGAGGCATGAGTGGGTGTGTGCGGATCGATCGATTTCTACCAGACTTTCGGAGGTCGAAGCTCGCTCAAGCATCGACTTCAAGCAGTTGCAAGTATCACCGGATCAACTTCTGCCTGGATTGTCGTTCGTTCCAAGCTGCCATTCACTGAAGGCGAGCACGAGCGCAAGCCTGATGACTTCCATACTTGGACGATTGACGAAGTGTGTGCCATGCAACGCGGCATCGGAACGATGCGCGTGGAACTAGGCGGTCACCATGAATCTTGGGATCTCCACGAACACATCGCGCGAGACATTCCCGACGAGATCGCCGATGGCTTCTATCCATCAGCCCCCAGCGTCACGCTCGGCTGGCATCTCATCGATGATCTACCCTTGCCAGACCGTGGACCAGACCCAACGAAGAGGCATCTCGCACGATTCTCGCTCAGCCTCTTCGGCTATAGCTGCCCAAAGAACTGGGACGAGTACCGCAAACGCATCTTCGAGACCAACGCCATGCGAGAACTCGAAGCCCAGCTCGTGGAGGCCATCGGCCCCGTGAAGCGCGCGATAAGCTGGAGCGTGTAAGCCCACGCGGCGCACGAAGAACCCACGTCTTGCGACGTGGGCTCGTTGGATCCGATCGAGCTCGAGCGATCAGCCCAGCGCCGCGGCGCCCGACACGATCTCGTTGAGTTCGGTCGTGATCTGGGCCTGGCGGGCGCGGTTGAACTTGCGCTTCAGGGCCTTGCCCATCTTGCCGGCGTTGTCGGTGGCGGCCTTCATCGCCACCATGCGGGCGATGTTCTCGCTGACCACGGCGTCGTTGAACGCCTGGAACAGCGTGGTCTTCACCGTCTCGGGCAGCAGCTCGGCCAGCAGGCCCTCGGCGTCGGGGCTGAACTCGTACTGGGCCGAGAAGCCCTCTTCCTGCTTCTCGACGGCCGGGGGCTTGAGCGGCAGGAGCTGCACGACCGCCGGGCTCTGGCGGGCGACGGACTGGTACCGCATGTAGACGAGATTCACGCCCGTGATGCGGCCGGCCTCGAAGAGCTCGATGTAATGCTGGGCGAGTTCCTGGACGTCCTCGAACTCGGGGCGGTCGCCGAACTGGGTGTGGTGGCGGTAGACATCGACCCCGTTGAACTTCATGAAGGCCACGCCCTTCTTGCCGACCACCTCAACGCGGCCGGTGCTCGTGGCGCCGTCGGCTCGTAGCTGCTTGATGGCCGTGCGGAGGACCGAGCCGTTGTAGGGGCCGCAGAGGCCGCGGTCGCTGGTGATGACCAGGGTGAGCGGGCGGGCGTCGTCCTTGAAGCCGCCCTCGGGGCCCTCGATGAGCGGGTGGCTGACGTTGCCCGCGGTGGCGGCCAGTTCCTGGACGAGCTCGAAGATGCCCTCGGTATAGGGCTTGGTCGCCTCGGCCCGGCTCTGGCTCTTGGCGAACTTGCTCGTGGCGATCATCTGCATCGTGCGGGTGATCCGCTGGATGTTCTTGACCGCCTTGATGCGCTTCTTGATCTCACGGGTCTTGGCCATAGGCGGCGAGTATAGGCGGATCGGGGCTGGCCCAGGGCCTGCAGAGGGGACCCGAAGATGCCCGTACAAGCCCCGATTTTCGGTGCCGCGTGCCTACGTCCGAATTCGCCACCGTCGGCGTGTGCACCTCGAGCGCCGTCGCCCAGTCGATCTCCGTCGCCAACCCCGGCTCCGGAGTGCCCGCCCGATCCCCCGCAAGCTTCCTGGTGGACGAGCCCGACGGCTCAAGCGGCGGGCCTTCGGGCTGCGTCGGCGGCTTCGTTCCGACGGTCGTGTCCCTTGACCACACCGCGCCGCACGGCAACCAGATTGGCTCCACTAATAGCGGCATCTTTGAGCAGACCCTCACCGCCACTATCCCGCCGGACGGGGAGCACGTGCTGATGGTGGACGTGGTCTACGGGCCCGGCTTCGTCGGTACCTGCAAGGTAGGGCTGACTGCCGGCGACACGGTGGTGGGATCGACGAAGACAGGCTCTCGCCTCCGGAGGGCGACTCGCTCGTCTCGGTGCTGGCGTTCAAGCCACAGGTCGGGCACCCCCACTCGGGCCAAGCGTTCACGATCCGCCTGAGCGGGCCAGCGAAGGTCAACGTCGGGAACGCACGCAAGACGACGTGCCGGGCCGACCCGGACGGTGACGGCGTGCTACCGATCCTCGGCCTCCTGGCTTTTCAGAACACGTTCTACGCCGGCCGTAGCGAACGCTACAGCTCCCGATACTTGTCGATCTTCTCTCGCACCCCGTGCGGGTCCTTGACGTCCTTCATCGTGATCTCAACTCCGGACTGGCCGCTGCTGGAGATCTCGAGCTTGCCGACGTTGAAGACGCGGTCGATGAAGCTCTGCTTGACGGCGATGTTTCGGATGTTGTCGTGCAAGACCTCGCTGGTCGCCCGGCTGAACAGGCCGTGGCTCTCGGTCGTGCGTTTCGTCGTGATCTCCAGCGACGCGCTGAGCTTGAGCAGGTACCACACGAACATCGTGATGGCCGCCGCTACGAAGACCAGCAAGCAGATGATCAGCCAGAACGTGTCGCCCGGCCACAGCGGCTCCTTGCGTACGGCGGCATAGAGCGCCAGCACGCCGGCCGCCGTCATGACCAGCACCAGGCCGATGAACGAGAAGGGCCGGGCCCGGAACATCGCCGGCCGCAGCTTCAGCACGCGGACCTCGGGGCCGAACTCGCTGGGCAGGCCGGCGGCGGCGGCGCGATCGACCCGCTCACGCGTCTCGGACTTAGGCGAGTCGGGTCTGGGCGAGTCGGGCTTGGGTGCCTCGATCCGCGGTTCCTCGGGCTTGCGTTCGTCCATCGCGATCCCCCTGCGGGCAGTGACTTCGTGCCTTCCCGCAGTGTAGGGCTCGCTGGGCGCACGCCTCGGGCGGGCTATCGGCCGAGGAACTCGCCGACCACCCGCAGCGGCTCGATGTTGTCGCAGGTGATCTTGATGGCCGACATGATCGGCACGGCCAGGAAGATGCCCGGGATGCCCCACATCCAGCCCCAGACGATGAGCGAGACGAAGATGACCACCGGGTTGAGCACGAGCCGCTTGCCCAAGATCATCGGCGTGACGAAGCTGCCCTCGATGGTCGTCAGCGTGTAGTACACCGCCGGCACCAGCAGGATGTAGCCCACGCTCTCGAAGTTGGCCGCCGCGACGATCGCCACCGCCAGCACGCCGATGATCGCCCCGCCGAAAGGAATGAAATTCAGGACCGCCGCCGCGATGCCCCACAGCATCGGATTGGGCACGCCCAGCAGCCACATGGCCGTCCCGATCGCCACGCCCAGCCCGGCGTTGATCAGCGTGATGGTCAGGAAGTACATCGCCACGTCGCTCTGCACCTGGTGTACCACCTCGACGGCCAGCTTCTTGTTGGCAAACTTCGGGATGACGCGCACGAGCTTGACCAAAAACAGGTCGTCGGCGGCTAGCAGGAAGTACAAGAGCCCGAGCGTCAGGAAGGCGTTGGCGCCGATGTACCAGGTCTGGCCGAGCAGGAACGGGGTGATCGTGGCCTTGCGGACGCGGACGTCGACCGCGTCCTCGCTGCCGTTGTCTTTGGCGATGGCCTCGACCTGCTCGCTCGCCTCGCGCAGGCCCTCGACGCGTTCCTTCAGTCCGCGAAACTTCCGCTCCATCTGGCGCATCTCGCCGGGCATGTCCTGCAGCCAGTTCGTGGCAGGCGTGCTGAGGTAGTACGTCCCCAGGCCGGCCACGCCCACGAGCGTCGACAGCACGATCGCCGCGCCCAAGGCCGAAGGTACGCGCAAACGGTGCTTGAGCCACCGCACCGCGTGCCCAAGCATGACGGCGAGCAGGATCGCCAGCACCATGGGCACCAGGATGGGCCGCGCCGCATAGATCGCCGCCAGCAGTGCGAGCACGAACAGGCCCGTGAGCATGAACGAACGCACGTCCATCGGCCCGGCCAAGAGCTTGCCGAGCTTGGTGATGTCGGGGCTGGCCTCGGTCCGTTCGGCTGGCCCGTCCTGCTCACGCTCGTGCGTGCTGTCGATCTCGTCGTGCGTCACCGCTTCGGCGCTCCAGGTGGGGTCGAGCGCAGGATAGGAAACGCATCACTCGCCCGGTCGACTCCGGTCTGGTTGGATCGCACCGTCGGCGGCTCGCCGGCCAGCGCCCGGGAAGTCGGTAAACAGCCCCGCGACCCCGTATTCGTGGAAGAAACGGGCCATCGCCCGCGGCTCGTCCTTGAACGTGTACGGATACAACATGAGCCCGAATTCACGCGATTGAGCGAGCAAGGGCAGAGGCTCGCCCGTGTCTTCGTCTTCGAGCAGCTTGCGACTGGGGCCCAGCCCGTGGCAGAACCCGGCGGCGCGCTCGAGGTCGGCGTCGCTCGGTTCCTCCCCCAGCAGCCAGACGAGCCGGACCAAGCAGCCAACCTGTTCGAGGCGCTCGAGCGCGTCGAGATCGAAGCACTGGATGATGGCCGGATCGTCCTCGGCCTCGTATCCGTTCTCAACGAGCGTCGCCAATACTCGCAGCTCGACGCTGTGGCCGTGATTGCGATGGAATTCGGGCCGCTTGGGCTCGGGGATCACGCCGACCGGGGTCCGCCCATCCTCGCCGCCGATCGCGTTCAGCCGGTCGACCAGCCGCAGGAACTCCTCGAACGTCGGCACCGCCCCACCGACCTCGCCACCCGCTCCCGCGTACGTCACCCGCAGCGTGCGTACTTCTTCGAGCGTGAAGTCGATCCAGTACCACCTTCCGTCCTCACGCGCCCGACCGGGGAATCGCTCGGCCACGTCTGTCACGCGCTCCATGTTCACGTCGTGCGCGCAGATCGCAACGCCGTCCTTCGTCAGCACGACGTCGGGCTCGAGATAATCCGCACCCATCGACCATGCGAGCGTGTACGCCGCCAGCGTGTGCTCGGGCAGGTGGCCAGAGGCACCGCGGTGGGCGAGGACGAGGGGGCGGTCGTCGGCGGCCGGTGCAAGACCCGTGGATGCGAAGGAGAGAACGGCAATCAGGATGCAAGTCGGGCAACGCATGCTGGCAGCATAGAACGCACACGCGTTCCGCTGGCCGCCTTCACCACATCTTGACACGTCGGTTCAAGGCCGACCGCGTTCGCCGAGCACGAGCTGCATGTACCGCTCGCTGGCGGAGTGGCCATGGACGCGCATTGCGTCGGGCTGCACGCCCCAGGTCATAAAGCCCAGCGACTCGTACAGCCGGCGGGCCGCCTGGCTCGGTTCGCTGACGCTCAGTTCGATCAATTCGACGCCGGGCCAGCCGCGCGCAACGTCGATGATCGCGAGCAGGACGCGCCTGCCGAGCCCGCGGCCGCGGTACGCCGGGTCCGTCCACACGCTCACGATCGACGCCGCGTGGGCCTGCTTCGGTCGGGTCGTTCGAAAGAGCCGGGCCGTCGAAACGATGGCGTCGCCATCGATGGCGCCGACGTACGCCCAGCCGTCGTCGGCCAGCAGCTCGCGCGTCTGCTGGCGTGCCAGATCAAGGTCCTCCGCCGGGGTCGAACCGAAGGACCACGGCTCTTCATGGAGCATGCGCTGGCGGACCTTGACGTACGCCTCGGTGTGCTCGGGTCCGAGCCGGCAGACCTCGATGCCATCGCTCTCGGGCGCCATCAGAACTGTTTGAGGAATCGCAGGTCGTTCTCGAACAGCATGCGGATGTCGGGGATGCCGTACTTGCCCATCGCCAGCCGCTCGATGCCGAAGCCCCAGGCGAAGCCGCTCCAGCGCTCGGGGTCGATGCCGCAGGCCTCGAGCACGTTCGGATCGACCATGCCGCAGCCGCCCAGCTCGATCCACTTGGGCTCGTCGCCGGGCCTGAGCGCAATCATCATGTCGAACTCGGCGCTGGGCTCGGTGAAGGGGAAGAAGCTGGGCCGCAGGCGGATCTGCGCGCCCTTCCCGAAGTACGCCTCGGCGAACTGGAGCAGCGTCGTCTTGAGGTCGACCATCGACACGCCCTCGTCGACGTACAGGCCCTCGAGCTGGTGGAACATGAACGAGTGCGTCGCGTCGACGGTGTCGGGGCGGTACACGCGGCCGGGGCTGATGACCTTGAGCGGCGGGCCCCAGCCTTCCTTCACGGCCCGTTCCATCGTGCGGATCTGCACCGTGGACGTCTGGCTGCGGAGCATGCGCGGGCGCTCGCTCTTGGCCGGGTCATCGACGTAGAAGTTGTCGATCGGGTCGCGGGCCGGGTGGTCGGCCGGAATATTGAGCTTGACGAAGTTGTGCTCGTCGTCCTCGAGTTCGGGGCCGCTGGCGACGGCGAAGCCCAGCCGCGCGCACACCTCGACCAGCTCGCTGCGGACCTGCATGAGGATGTGCCGCCGCCCGAGCGCGCTGGCCGTGTGCAGCCCGGGCTCGGTCAGATCGACGATCGCCCCCCCGCTCGCGCCCCCACCGCCCGAGAGTGCCGCCTTGCGGCCCTCGAATGCCTCCTCGAGCGCCGTCTTCACCGCGTTGGCCTTCTGCCCCGCCGCCGGCTTCTGCTCCTTCGGCACGTCCTTCATGCCCGCCATGGCGGCCTTGAGCCGGCCCTTGGAGCCCAGGAACGCGACCCGCCAGGCCTCAAGGGCCGCGGCATCGCCCACGCTCTCGAGCTCAGCCAGCCCGTCGGCCTGGAGGGCGTCGAGGGTGGCCAGGAAGTCGATGGCGGTCTGGGGCGTCTCGCTCATGGGAGGTCAGGGTAGGTGGATACGCCCGCATCGGGCCGCCGGGAGCCACTCGTGGCGAGCCGGTTGGCGAGCCCGGGGGAGCTCTGGACGTGCCCGGAGCACCTCCGGGCGTCCACGGAGGAGCTCCGAGCGCGTCAGGAGGAACTCCCGGTGCGTCGGGAGGAGCTCCCGGCGCGTTAGAAAGAGCTCCCGGCGCGCCGGGAACTCTTCTCGGGGGTGCCAGGGCGGTTTCTCCATCGGACCGGGCTCGGCGGGCGTTCTCGGGCGGCAGTCGCTGACGCTGTGACCCGGCCGTGTGTACTGGGATTCTCCGTTGACACGATGGATTGCTTTTTATATCTTGCCCTCGATCGACGGCACGGCGCCGGAGTCAGGGAGATCGAGATGGGATGCTGGAAGGTGCGCCGCACCGCGCTGCTGTCAGTATTGGTTGCCCTGGGCCTCACCGCCCCGTTCAGCTCGGCTCAGGGCGATGGTGCCTGCGGTGCAGATGCCTACTCGGGCCGCCTCTCGCCGGGTCCATTCGGTGCGACCGATCTCGTTCTATCCGATTTTACGGGCGATGGCCGACTCGACGCGGCCATGCCCGCTCGAGATTCTCAAGCGGTCACGGTCTTCCCGGCCGACGGCCCCCACGGGTTCGGGGCGGGCCTGACGCGGAGCGGCGTAAGCGGCGCGTTCCGACTGGCGTGCGGCGACCTGGACGGCGATGGCGACATCGACCTGGCCAGCACGGCGAGCTTCCGCGGGGTGTTCTGCGTCTTGCTTAACAAGGGCAATGGCTCGCTCGCCGAGCCGATTTTCTTCGGTTCGGGCGTCACGACGTTCGATGTGACGCTTGCCGACTTCGACGGCGACGGCGACTTGGACGCCGCGTTGCCCGGAGCGAGCCGCGATGAGGTGTACGTGTTCCTCAACGACGGCGTTGGCGGCTTCGATGAGCAACGCACGTTTGCCGTGGGTGACGAGCCTAGCAAGCTGGCCGCCGGCGACCTGGATGGCGACGGTGACGCCGACCTGCTTGTCGTGCATTTTCGCAATCAGCGCATCGCGCTGCTCAATGATGGTGCGGCCAACTTCGCCATCGGCGACGTCGGCGCGGCCGGGGTAAGCTCTCCGAACCGATTCGAGCTGGCCGACCTTGACAATGATGGCGACCTGGATGGCATCGCTACGGGCGCCAGCGTCGAGCAGGTGCTCTATCGCAACGACGGTGATGCGGTCTTCACGATCGAGACCTGGCGTGCGGGCGGGTTGATCAGCGACATCGGCATCGGCGACGTCAACGGCGACGGGCTGCTGGACATCGTCGCGTCCCATTCGGGCACGTTCTCCACCCCGGGCACGAGCCTGCTGGTCAATGCGGGCGATGGCACGTTCGAGCCAGACATCATCGTGGGCCAGAGCCCAAATGCGTTGGTCGCCCTTGGCGACACCGACGGGGATGGCCTGCTCGACGCCGTGGCGGCGACGCCCTCCATGACCGTGCTGCCCAACGAGCTGCTGCGAACGGGCCGGACCACATTCGAGCTGTACGACACGGCCAATCGCCTTGGGAGCGTCCACGCCACGGACATCGACGGCGACGGCGACGTGGACGTGCTCGCGCCGACGCAAGCCCCCGTCGATGGCGTCCTGGTCATGCACAACGATGGCTCGGGCGCGCTCCTGCCGCCGGTCGTGTTCCGGGCCGGCACGGATCCCGTGCACCTGGCCGTGGCGGACATCGATGGCGACGGCGACGCGGATGTAGCGCTGGTCAGCCGCGAGACGCGCACGATCACCATGCTGAAGAACAGCGCCGGCACGCTCGCCCAGGACAGCACCATCGTGCTGAGTGGCTGGCCATTGCGCGCGGCCCTGGAAGACGTCAACGGCGACGGCTTCCCGGACGCCATCGCGACGCTGGAGACAACCAACCAGGTCGCCGTGGCGCTCAACACCGGCACGGGGCGGTTCGGTCCTCGGAGCATGTATGGCGTGGGCCAAAGACCTTCCGGGCTGGCGGTGGGCGACGCCGACGGTGACGGTTGGTTGGACCTCCTGGTGACCAATCCCATCTCGCAGGACGCCAGCCTGCTGATCAACGACGGATCCGGCGGGTTCCAGGTCGAGCAGCGCCTCGACGTCCGGTTCACTCGGTATTCCGATGCCCGCTTGGTAGATCTTGACGGCGACGGTATCGTCGAAGCTGTGTTCGCGGGCAACAGCTGGGGCTTCTTACGCGGGCTGGGTGACGGCGCGTTTGGTCCGCTGGAGAGTCAGTTCAGCGGTTTGCGGGGTGTATCGCTCGACACGGGCGACGTCGATGGCGATGGCCTGCTGGATGTCGCCCGGCCCTCGTCGGTTGCCTTCCAGGCCGCCGACGGTTTCGGCACGGGCATCGCGTATGCGCCGCAGCTTGGCGACTGGGTCGCGCTGGCCGATCTCACCGGCAATGGCCGTCTGGATCTGATTTCCTCGCAATCTGGCGACAGTGAGATCTACGTCTTGCGCAATCGATGTGCCGTTGCCGCATGCCCGGCCGACCTCGACGGCGACGGCGAGCTGACCATCTTCGACTTCCTGGCGTTCGGCAACCTCTTCGACCTGATGGACCCGCGCGCCGACTTCGACGGCGACGGCGCGTTCACGATCTTCGACTTCCTGGCGTTCCAAAATGCGTTTGGCCTCGGCTGCCCGTAGCCAGCTGGCTCACGCGCCAACCACCTCGTTGCGCAGCACGCCCAGCCCCTCGATCTCGACCTTTACCACGTCGCCCGGCCCGAGATACCTCGGCGGCGTACGCGCGGCACCGACGCCGCTGGGGGTGCCGGTCAAGATGACCGTGCCAGCCGGCAGCGTGGCGCCCTGGCTCAGGCGGCTGACGACCTCGGGCACGGCGTAGATCATGTCGCGGGTCGAGGCATGCTGCACGACCTCACCGTTCAGCCGCGTGGTGAGCGAGAGATTGGTTGGGTCGATGCCCTGCGCGGGCGTGAGGCTCGGGCCGAGCGGGCAGAACGTGTCGAAGCTCTTGCCGCGCACGAACTGGCCGCCGCCGCCGTGCTTCTGCCACCAGCGAGCCGAGACGTCGTTCGCGCAGCAGTAGCCCAGCACGTAGCCGAGCGCCTCGTCGACCGACACGTCGCGCGCTGGCGTGCCAATCACGACCGCTAGCTCGCCCTCGTAGTCGACTTGTGGGCCGCCGGTCGCCTCGTCGACGCAACACGCAGGTAATGCGATCTCGTCATCATGCAGAATGATCGACGCCGGACTCTTCGCGAAGACGGTCGGGTGCTCGGAACTACCGCTCGCGCTGGTCGCCGCGGCCGCCGATGCCATCTCTCTGGCGTGCTCGCCGTAGTTGCGGCCGATGCAAGCGATCCAACGCAAGGGCAGCGACCCCGCGGGTGTCAGGACAGACGCGCCGACGTCATCACGGACCAGTTCCATCGTCGGTACCTACGCAGGATCTTCCGACCGCGTAAGCAAAAAGAAAGCTCCGACGCACCCGGGGGGTGGACGCGTCGGAGTGGGATGCTGCTCGCCCGGCACGCCTTGGATCGGCCGGGCAAAACAGCAAGGAGAGAGAGGGGGTTTGAATCGACTTGGTGAGAAGCGGGCGAGGCCGCGATCAGCCAGGCAGGATCACCGAGTCGATGACGTGGATGACGCCGTTGCTCGTCTCGATGTCGCTGTTGATCACGTTGGCGCCGTCGATGGTCAGGCGGCCGTCCTCGATGCCCACGCGGACGGTGTCGCCCTGCAGCGTCTCGGCCCGCTGGGCGCCCACGGCGTCGCGAGCGTACACGCGGCCCGACACGACGTGGTAGGTCAGGATCTTGGTCAGCGTCTCGCGGTTCTCCGGCCGGAGCAGCTCCTCGAGCGTGCCCTGGGGCAGCTTGCGGAACGCCTCATCGGTCGGCGCGAACACGGTCAGGGCGTCATCGCCAGTGAGCGCACTCGTCAGGCCGGCGGCCTCGATGGCCTTGGCGAGGATGGTGAAGCGGCCATCGCCGGTGGCGACCTGCGCCAGGTTCTTGGTCTCGGGGATGATCACGCTGTCGATGACGTGGATCACGCCGTTGCTGGCGTCGACGTCGGTCGCGATGATGCGGGCGTTGTCGACGAAGGCGCCCCGGTCGTTCTGCGAGAAGTCGATCCGCTGGCCGTTGAGCGTGGTCGCATCGTTGCGGCTCAGCACCTTGCTGGCCGGCAGCTCGCCGCTGACGACGTGGTAGGTCAGGATGCTGACGAGCTTCTGCTTGTTCTCGGGCTTGAGCAGGTCGTTGATGGTGCCCTCGCCCAGCTTGGCGAAGGCCTCGTCGGTCGGGGCGAACACGGTCAGCGGGCCGCTGCTGCTCAGGGCATCGGCCAGGCCGGCAGCCTGGGCGGCGGCAAGGAGCGTCTTGAACTGCCCGGCCTCGGACGCGACGCCGACGATGGTGTCGTCCGACGCGTTGTTGGAGACCATGGTGACGGCCTGCGTCTCGTTCTTCTCGTAGCCGCAGGCGCTCTGGCAGGAGTCCTGCTTGGCGCCGCTGGGCGCGGTGCCCAGGGCAAAGGCGGCGGTGGCGAGGCCGGCGACGGCGGCGATAGTCAGGGCGGTGGTCTTGCGAGTCATGATCGGTGTCCTCCTTCGGGGGGGAACGTCGTTGTGCGGCGGTGCCCGCTCGCGGGCGTTGCCTTGGTGAATGCTCAACACCGCAGATCCCCGTGTTGCCACCATCCGTCGCAGCCCTAATGCCGGCACCCCGAGCCGGTTTGTGCTCACAAACGGCCTTCACGCGATGCCAGGGGCGATTTGACCGGATCGGCCATCAGGACTCTCCGCATTGCGGATCGCGGGGATACCGACGGCCACGCGGGCAAGTCTGGGGGCGACTTTTTCGTGATTTTGGCGACGGAGGTCCGCCAACCGGCCCGCGAGCACGAACGCGGGCCATCCCGGGACTCGCTATACTGCCCTTCGCGCTCCGCTTCGGCAGGGTCGCGCACCCATGCATTCTCGCTCGCACCACCACGACCTGCCCCGAATCTGGTCTCCGGAGTTCGATCAATGGCCGATACCGCACAAGCGGACATCTTGAAGGACTACACCGTCACCGACAGCGGCCCGAGCCGCAAGCGCCTGGAGATCGAGGTCGCAGCGGACACGGTCGATGAGCGGCTCCGCACGTCGGTCGACACCATCCTCGAAGAGGCCGAATTGCCCGGCTTCCGCCGCGGCCGCGTGCCCAAGGCGCTGGTCGAGAAGCGTTTCGGCTCCAACATCAGGAGCGAGGCCCGCAACCAGATCGTTGCCGAGGCCTACCAGCAGGCCGTTGAGAAGAGCGGCCTGAAGGTCATCGGCGACCCCTTCGGCACCCAGCTCAAGGACATCGAACTCGAAGCCGGCAAGCCGTTGAAGTTCGGTCTGGACGTCGAGGTTCAGCCCGAGTTCGACCTGCCCAAGCTCGAGGGGCTCGAGCTGAAGAAGCCGGTCCTTGAAGTCAGCGACGAGCGCGTCGACGAGGAACTCACAAAGATCTGCCTCAACGAGGGCACGCTCGAGAGCCACGACGCCAGCGAGAAGGGCGACTACCTCACCGGCAACGCCAAGATGGTCGATGCCGATGGCACCGAGCACTACAACATCGAGGGCGCCGTCGTCCAGTGCCCGCCCGACGGCAAGCAGGGCATGATCCTGGGCGTCGTCGTTGAGGACCTGGGCAAGCAGCTCGGTCAGCCGAAGGTCGGCGACACCGCCACCATCAAGACCAAGGGCCCCGAGCAGCACGAGGTCGAGGCCCTCCGCGGCAAGGACCTGACCGTGACCTTCGAGGTCACCGCCATCGACAAGATCGTCCCGCTCGATCGGGCCGAGCTGGTCAGCCGGTTCAGCCTCGAGAACGAGGACGAGCTCAAGAGCCGCCTCCGCGAGCGTCTCGAGCAGCGGTCGCGCATCCAGCAGACCACGGCCCTGCGTCAACAGGTCGCCAAGCACCTGCTGGAGAACACCGAGTTCGAGCTGCCCGAGCGCATGACGGCCCAGCAGGCCGGCCGCGCCATGGAGCGCCGTCGCATGGAGCTCATGTACCGCGGCATGGACGAGACCGAGATCGAGAGCCACGTCGCCCAGCTCCGGGCCGCGTCGGCCGCCGAGGCCCGCCAGAACCTCAAGCTCTTCTTCGTGCTCAACCGCGTGGCCGAGGAGATGGACGTGCAGGTCTCCGAGAACGAGGCCCGCCAGCGCGTGGCCGAGATGGCCTTCGAGCGCGGCGCCCGCCCCGAGCAGTTCTTCCAGGAGCTGGTCCAGAGCGGCCGCATCCAGAGCATCTTCCTGCAGATCCGCGAGCACAAGACCCTTGACGCGATCGTCGAGAAGTCGACCGTCAAGGAAGTCAAGGCCGAGGAACTCCAGGGCGAGCTGGGCGAGGGCGTCGAGCCGACTGCCTGACCCACCCCACTCTTGCTACGAACCAAACGCCGCGGGGCGGGCCGGAGGAAACTCCGATCCGCTCCGCGGCGTTTCTGCGTCCCTGCAGAACGCCTCGGGCACCGTTCGCTCTTGACCCCCCGCACCGGCGAGCCAAGCATGAGCATGGCCACCCACTCGATCACGCCTCCCCCGAGCAACGCCGCCCCCTCACATTCCAGCCAAGCAAGCGACGCCCCGACGGCGGACGCGAAGGTCGTGTTGGACGGCATCACGTACGACGACGTGCTGCTGCTGCCGCGCGCCAGCGAGGTGCTCCCGGCCGGGGCCGACACCTCCAGCCAGCTCACGCGGGGCATCCGCCTCCGCGTGCCGATCGTCAGCGCGCCGATGGACACCGTCACCGAAGCGCCGCTGGCCATCGCGCTCGCCCTCGAGGGCGGCATCGGCATCATCCATAAAAACCTGTCCGAAGAAGAGCAGGCCAGGCAGGTCGTGCAAGTGAAGCGCTCGGCCAACGGCGTGATCACCGACCCCATCACGCTGGGCCCGGGCGACACCGTCGGCCGAGCCCGCGAGCTCATGGCCCAGTACAACGTCTCGGGCTTTCCGGTCACCGAAGACGGCTCGGACGACCTGCGAAGCAAGGGCAAGATCCTGGGCATCCTGACCCGGCGCGACCTCAAGTTCGTCGAAGATCTCTCGACCAAGGTCTCCCAGGTGATGACCAGCGACCCGCTGGTGACCGCGCCCGCCGGCACGACGCTGAACGAGGCCGAGGGCATCCTCAACCAGAACAAGGTCGAGAAGCTCATCCTCGTCGACGAGAACAAGCACCTTGCCGGCCTGGTCACCATGCGCGACATCGAGCGGCTGAGCCGCTTCCCAGACGCCAGCACCGACTCGCTCGGCCGGCTCCTCTGCGGCGCCGCCGTCGGCGTGCTGCAATTCGACCGTGTCGACGCGCTCATCGCTGCGGGCGTCGACGTCATCGTCGTCGACACCGCGCACGGCCACAGCCGAAACGTGCTCGAGACCGTCAAGCAGATCAAGGCCAAGCACGACATCCAGGTCATCGCGGGCAACGTCGCGACCGCCGACGGGGCGCGAGACCTCGCGAACGCCGGCGTCGACGCGGTGAAGGTCGGCATCGGCCCGGGCAGCATCTGCACGACGCGCGTCGTCACGGGCGTGGGCGTGCCGCAGATCTCGGCCATCTTCGAGGGCCTTCGCGGCGTCGCCCAGGCAGATCCAACGAACCCGGTCCCCGTCATCGCCGACGGAGGCATCCGCATGTCCGGCGACATCGCCAAGGCCATCGCCGCCGGCGCCAGCACGGTGATGCTGGGCGGGCTGCTCGCCGGTCTGGATGAGAGCCCGGGCGAGCTCGTGATTTCCGGCGGCCGCCGCTACAAGAGCTACCGCGGCATGGGCTCAGAAGGGGCCATGAACCGCGGCAGCGCCGACCGCTACGGCCAGGCCGACAAGTACGACCAGAGCGGACGACCGAAGCAGAAGTTCGTGCCCGAGGGCGTCGAGGGCCTGGTGCCCTACCGCGGCCCGCTGGCCGAGTTCGTCTACCAGCTCGTCGGCGGCCTCCGCGCCGCGATGGGCTACACGGGTTGCCCAACCATCGAGGACTTCCGCAGCGACGCCCGCTTCTGCCGCGTCACGGCCGCCAGCATGGTCGAGAGCCACCCCCACGACATCCGCATCACCAAGGAATCGCCCAACTACACCATCGAGGGGCGAAACAAGGAACACTGACGCTCGCAGGCCATCAACATCGAAGGAGCCCGACATGACCCCGACCGCCACCATGCTCGCTTGCCTCCTGGGCATCTTTGCGATGGGAGGTGCGCTCGCCCTCGGGGTCGGGCCGGGCCAACAAGAAGGGCAGCCAGCAGCGTCCGGACCCACCGAGATCGCGCTGCCGGAGACGCACCACGGCGCGTGGGCCGGCCCCAACCGGCTCTGGATCTTCGATCCCACCACGCCCGACCGTTCGGACGGCACCGTCGAGGTCGCCGCCAAGACCGTCCGCTACACCTGGTCTCGCGGTGACAAGGACCACGAGGGCGTGATCGAGCTCGCCGGCCAGCCCGGGGCGCTCCGGTGCGAATGGACCGACAGCTTCCACGCCGGCGGAGGCATGACCCTGCACGGCTACCAGCACGAAGGCGTCGTGCACCTCTACGGCACCTATCCCGCCGGCCCGGGCCAGCCCGACTGGGGCTGGCAGATCGAACTCGACGCCCGCGACCGCGAGGCCTTCGTCCTGCGAATGTTCAACGTCGTGCCCGGCCACGGACCGATGCCAGCGGTGGTTCTGCACGGCACGCGATAGACCGCCGATGCTTCCGTCGGCTTACGATCGAGCTCACCCGATACCGCACCACGCAGGGAGACACGACCGATGATCACCAGCACCGGCAACCCCGCCGTCAGCAAGGTCGAGCAGTATCTCGGCCACGGCGATTGGGCCGATCACGTCGCCGCACCAAAGACCATGACCTATCAGGGCGCCATCACCAACACGGCGATCCTGCTTGGGCTGACCGTGGGCACGGCAACGCTGCTGTGGTCGTTCGCCGCGGAGATGTGGCTGGCCCTTCTGGCTGGCGGCGGCATCCTCGGACTTATTCTGGCGCTCGTCATTATCTTCAAGCCGCGGCTTGCCCCGTTCCTCGCGCCGATCTACGCGCTCGCCGAAGGCGCGTTCCTGGCAGGCGCGTCGTTCATGTGGGTCGGGTTCGCAAGCAAGGAGCAGGCCGCAGCCTCCAGCGGTGGCGGCGGCGTGATGGCCCAGCTCGACACTTCGCTCATCGCCCAGGCCGCCGGGCTGACCTTCGCCATCACCGCCGTCATGCTCGCGCTCTACGCCACGCGGATCATCCGCGCCACGCCGCTGGTCGTCCGCATGATCGTCGTCGCCACCGGCGGTGTCCTGCTCTTCGCGCTGGCCAACATCCTGCTGAGCTTCCTCGGCGTCCGCCTCGTGAGCTGGAACGGCGGGCCGCTGAGCATCGCCGTCAGCGGCGTCATCGTCGCCGTCGCGGCCTTCAACCTCATCATCGACTTCAAGATCGTCGAGGACGGCGTGGCCAACAAGGCCCCCAAGTGGATGGAGTGGTACGCCGGCTTTGCCCTTCTGGTCACCATCGTCTGGCTCTACCTCAGCATCCTCCGCCTGCTGGCCATGCTCCGCGGCGGGGAGTAGGCAGCAATCTCGAATGCGAAGTTCAACGAGCCGGCGTCCTCGGACGCCGGCTTGTTTATATCGCAACGAGTTCACTTAGCGCCCAGCAGGCAAGAACATCCGCCACGCCGCGAATCTCGGATCGCTGCGCGCGCCGCGGGCCTTGTTGCCCGGTCCGCCCGAGCCCCAACCGTGCAGGATCGAATCGGGCGTGGGCCGCTTGGGCGCTCGTGCCAAGGGCATGCCTGCCTCGCTGGGCGTGCGATCGCCCTTGGCGGCGTTGCAGCGGATGCACGCGGCCACCAGGTTCTCCCAGCTATCGCCGCCGCCCCGCGCGCGGGGCAATACGTGGTCGACCGACAAGTCTCCGCCGCGGAAGTACCGCTTGCAGTACTGGCACTGGTGCCCGTCGCGCTCGAAGATCGTCCGCCGGCTCAGCCGCACCTGCACGCGTGGCAAGCGGTCGTAGCCCAGGAGCCGGATCACCCGTGGAACGGCGATCGACAGCCGGACCGTGCGCACCCAATCGTGGGCGGCCGGCTCCATCTCGTGCTGCAAGGCCGACACCTCGACCCACTGGGCGAAGTCGTAGTTGCTGAACGTCGCCGTCGTGTCCTCGCCCTCGACGTGGACGACCTCGGCCAGTTCCTTGCATAGCAGCGTGAACGCCCGGCGGGCGGTGACAATGCGCAGCGCGGCATAGTGCTTGTTCAAGAGCAGCACGGGCACATCGAGCGAGCACGCTCGGATGGCTCGGATCTCGGTCGAGTGCGTATGAGCATGCTGGTGGCGGCCGTGGCTCTTGGTCGTGCGGGGGCGAGAGCCGCCCCCCCGGGACGCCTGGGGCGCGTCGCCGTTTGGCCTCGGGTTGGGTCTGGAAGGACGCATCCTCGACAAAACCGCCTTGCGAACGAATTGTCGGCAAGAACGGCCCGATTGTCCACAGCCGAACCCACAGGTTTTACGCGATCCGAACGCCGCCGCGTGGCGAGGCTGCCCGTACGTCCGCGAACTCGCCGCCAGCCCGTCGCTCGGTCAGTGCCGAAAGTGCCGCACGCCCGTCATCAGCAGGCTCACGCCCTTGCTCCGGCAGAGCTCGATCGTCTCGTCGTCGCGCTTCGAGCCACCCGGCTGGACGATCGTCGCCACGCCCGCGTCGATCAGCATGGCCGGTCCGTCGCTGAACGGGAAGAAGCCATCGCTCGCAGCCACGCCACCATTCGCACGCTCGCCCGCCTTCTCGACGGCCAAGCGGCAGCTCGTCACCCGGTCCATTTGCCCGGCTCCGGCACCGTAGAGCGTTGCGTTCCTGCCAGAAAGTCCTCCGACCGCGACCGCGTTGCTCGTCAGCGACCGGCAGATGCAGACGAGCGCCGCGCAGGCCGACATGGTCGCTTCGCTCGGTCGCGGCCCGGCCGCGAGCGTCCATGAGTCCGGACCAGGCCGCAGCGCATCGATCTGCTGGGCGAGCGCACCGCCGGGCAGCGTGCGCACCATGATGCCACCACGCTCGCCTCCCTCGGCGCTTCCGACTGCGAGCAGCCGGGTCGTCTTCCAACGTGCACGCAAACGCTCGAGCGCATCGCCTTCGAACGCGGGGGCGACGATGACCTCGAGGAAGAGGTCCTTGGCACTCAACCGCTTTGCTGCCGCCAAGTCGATCACGTGAGAGCACGCCACGATGCCTCCGAACGCCGCCACCGGATCACCCGCAAGTGCCAGGTCGACGGCCGCTTCGGCATCCGACGCACTCGCGGCCCCGCACGGGTTGGCGTGCTTCATGACTGTCGCACCGACCTTCCCGGTCGTCCGGGCAAGATCGAGCGCCAGCTCGAGCGATGCGCTCGCGTCCGCCAGGTTGTTGTAGCTCAGCGCCTTGCCGTGCAGGGGCTCGACGCCAACGACCGTTGGTCCGGCAAAGCCCGCGTCCTTGTACACGGCCGCGGCCTGGTGCGGATTCTCGCCGTACCGAAGCTCGGCTGCGCGTCCCATCCGCAGCGAGAGCGTCCGAGGCAGTGTCTCGCGCTCGTCCGCCGACAGATACGACGCGATCACCGCGTCGTACGCGCTCGTGCGGGCAAACGCCGCCGCCGCCAGGTGCTCCCGGAGGGGCATTGTCGTCCCGCCGTGCTCCTCGAGCTCGGCCGCGACGTTGCCGTACTGCGACGGGCTCGTGACGATCGCCACGCGGTCGTGGTTCTTGGCCGCCGAGCGCACCATCGCCGGCCCGCCGATGTCGATCTGCTCGATCGCCTCGGCCCTCGTCACGCCCTCCTTAGCGATGGTCGCCTCGAAGGGGTACAGGTCGATGCACACCAGATCGATCGGCTCGATCCCGTGCTCATCCATCGCGCGTGCGTGCTCGGGCAACTCCTCGACGCCCAGGATGCCGCCGTGCACCTTGGGGTGCAGGGTCTTCACGCGGCCGTCGAGCATCTCGGGAAAACCAGTCAGCTCGCTCACGTCGCGCACCGCGAGCCCAGCCTCGCGCAGCATTCGGGCCGTTCCGCCTGTCGAGACCAGCTCGACGCCATGGCGCGACAGCATCGCGGCGAACTCGGCCACGCCCGACTTATCGCTCACGGAAATCAGCGCCCGCCGGATCGGCCGCACGCCACCCTCGGACCGGTTCGCCCCCACCGCTCAGGCGTCGGGGTTGAAGCGGGCGACCAGGCCGCGATCGGTGATCAGGTAGATCGGCGAGTCCTCGAGTTCGGCGGTCTCGACCCGGCTGACCCCGCCAACGCGAACCGAGCCAAAGACGTCGCCCGTCGGCCCGTCGATCTGCGTGAGCACCTCATTGTCGGCGTCGAACACGACCAGCAGCTTGTCGCGCACGGCCACGAGCTCGCCGCCGACGTCCGCCAGCGACCAGTCGACCTCGCCCGTGCCCAGGTTGACCGCGCTGAAGCCCAGGCTCGGCAGGTCGATGAACACGTGGTCGCCGTGAACGACCGGCCGGCTCGTGATCGGCCCCTCGGTCGGCACGCGCCACAGGTTGCGGCTGCTCGCCGGCGTAAATGCCCAGAGCGACTGGTCCTCGCTCGGCACCAGCAGCATGCCCGGCGCCGTGGCGGGCATCGCTCCCGGGCCGTCAAAAAGAGCATTGAAGCGCTGCCCACCGCCAGCACGCATCACCGCGGTGCCGCGCGCCGGATCGATGAACAGCACATCGCCCTGCGTGCTCACGAAGGCCGCGATGCCGTCGACCATGATCGCATCCATATCGACCGGATGGTCGAGCTGGTTGCCCCACAGCTTAATCTCTTGCGTGGGCACCCAGCTGAAGATCTGCCCATCGGCGCAGCCAAACAGCAACTGACCCTCGTGTCGCGTCGGGCCGGTCGTCACGACGAGCGGCAGCGCCTGGCGGGCACGCAGCTCACCGCTCAACGCATCGAGCACGTAGAGCTCCGACGACGAGTTGACATACACCAAGTTGCCCCGACGGGCGATCCCCAAGAAGGGCGTCACCGGGCTCTCCAGCTGCGTGCTCCACCGAGATGCGCCGCCCTGGGCGTCGATGCAACTCAGCGTCGACCCGCCCTCGAGCACGAGCACGATATCGTCGAATGCACGGACGAGCTCAACGCTCTGGCTCCTCGTCACGATCGGATAGGCACGCCAGCCGCGGCTGTAGCCGATCGATCGAAGCTCGTTGCTATCGAAGCTCGCCGAAGCGTCCTGCTGCTTCGCGGGGATAGGCGGACCGATCTGAGACGAGCGTGCGCACCCCGCGACGATCAGCGAGCATGCAGCCAGGCCCGCCGCCGACAGGCCCAGCAACCGGCGGGCTCGGCGATCGGGACGGGGGCCACGCTTATCAATGGAAGTACGCATCCGTGGAAGGCTCCGAGGCTGGGTTGTGGCCCGTACGGTTGCTGGAAGGCGGCACCGGGCCCGTGCGCCCCCCTGAGGTCTGCCGCACAGTATCCGGCCCCCGCGGCAGGGGGTCAAGGGCCCACGAGGGCCCATCGGCTGCCGATGGCGGAAGCGAATGGGCTTCGCCCGATCGACCGCCACGGTTTCGTCCTCCCTCGCGAAAGGCACCGGCACCCCATGTACACCGGACTCATCCACAGCGTTGGCCGCGTGCTCCAGTCGGTTGCCTCCGACGCTGGCACGCGCCTGGTCGTCGCGGCTCCGACCAACCTGCTCGCCGAGCCCGACCCGATCCCAGGCGAGTCGATCAACATCGACGGCTGCTGCCTTAGCCTCGTGGAGTCTGAGCCAGGCAAAGATGAGCACGGGCCCCATCTGGCCGTCGCGTTCGATGTCACCCATCAGACGCTCGACAACACGACGCTCGGCGGGCTCAAGTCCGGCGATCGCGTGCACCTGGAGCGATCCTGCACGCCCACGACCCTGCTCGGCGGCCACCTCGTCCAGGGGCACGTCGACGCGGTCGCGAAGGTGATCGACGTGGTCGAGCAACCCCAATGGCGGATCCGCATCGAGCCGCCGCCCCGCCTCATGCCCTACGTCAGCCCTCGGGGCTCGATCTGCGTCTCGGGCGTCTCGCTCACGATCGCCGAACTCTCGGTCCACGATGGCTGGTTCGAGGTCGCCCTCATCCCCGATACGCTCACGCGTACGACGCTCGGCGACCTGAAGCCGGGCGACGGCGTGAATCTGGAATGCGACTGCATGGTCAAGGCCCTCGTGCACTGGCAAACCCACTACGCCGATGATCGGGCTACGGAAGACCGGCCCCAACAGCCGAAAGCCTGAGCATGCGCGTCCTCGGCCTCGATCCCGGACTCCGCCTGACCGGCTACGCCTGCGTGGGCCTGCGGAACGGTCGAGACGCCCTCGACGAAGCCGGCGTCCTCCGCCTGAAGCGCGGCGACGGCACGCCCGACGGCCTTGCCACGCGACTCGTCGAGCTCGAGGCCGATTTGCGCGACCTGATCGAGCACTTGAAGCCCGACGCTGCGTGCGTCGAGGCCGTGTTTGCCCACAAGGCGTTCCCCGCCACGGCCATCAGCATGGGCCACGCCCGGGGCGTCATCCTGCTGACCGCCAAGCGGGCGGGTCTGCCGATCATGGAGCTGTCGCCGGCGGTCGTGAAGCGGTCGATGACCGGCTCCGGGCGCGCAACCAAGGAACAAATGCGGCTCGCCGTCCAGGCCCGCTACGACCTGCCCGAGCCGCCCACGCCCGCCGACGTGGCCGACGCGATCGCCATCGCCGCGGGCGGGCTGCTGCGACACACCCAGGCCGCCCCACTACCCTGAGCGTCCATGGCCATCGCCGACAACAACCCCAAGACCGCTACGCCGGCCGCCCAGGTGCTCATCGTCGAGGACGAGCCCGACCACGCCGACACCATGGCCGAAGCCCTGCGCAAGCCCGGGCACGTGTGCACCATCGTCGGCTCGGTCGCCGAGGCCATGGACGAGCTCAAAGGCGGCGCCTTCGACGTCGTCGTGACCGACCTTCGCATGCCCACGTCGGCCGGCCAGCAGGCGCACGAGGACGCCGCCGTCGGCCCCGACGGCGCAGACGCCGGCCTGCTCGTCCTGCGGGCCGCTCGGGCTCTGCAGCCCGACGCCGAGACCGTCATGGTCACCGCCCACGGCGACGTCTCGACCGCCCGCAACGCCTTCAAGGAGGGCGCGTACGACTTCATCGAGAAGCCGCTCGACCTAGCCGTCTTCCGCAGCCTGATCAACCGCGCCGCCGAGGCCGTGCTGCTCCGCCAGGAGTCGGGCGAGCTGGGCGACCTCGTCCAGCACGACGGCTTCGAGGGCCTCATTGCCGGTAGCGAGCCCATGCGCCGGATCGTCAAGACCGTGCGCACCGTGGCACCGTCGAACATCGCCGTGCTCATTACGGGCGAGAGCGGGACGGGTAAGGAACTCATCGCCAGCGCCGTGCACACCAACTCGCCCCGCTCGGCCAAGCGGTACGTCGCCTTCAACTGCGCGGGCCAGAGCGAAAGCCTGCTCGAGGACCAGCTCTTCGGCCACGTCCGCGGCGCGTTCACCGGGGCCGAAAAGGACCGCGAGGGCGTCTTCGAGTACGCCAACAACGGCACGCTCTTTCTCGACGAGATCGGCGATATGCCCATGAGCATGCAGGCCAAGCTCCTGCGCGTCCTCGAGACCGGCGAGGTCGTCCGCCTGGGCAGCAACGACCCGCGCAAGACCGACGTCCGCTTCGTCAGCGCGACCAACAAGGACCTCCGCAGGATGATCGCCGAGGGGACGTTCCGCGAGGACCTCTACTTCCGCATCAACGGCGCCCACGTCCACGTGCCACCGCTGCGTGAGCGTCGCGAGGACATCCCCCGCATCGCCCAGCACGCCGCGGCTCGCTTTGCCGACCAGATGTCCCAGCCCGCCCCGGAGATCACCGACGCCGCCCTCATGCGCCTGACGGCCTACGACTGGCCCGGCAACGTCCGCCAGCTCCTGAACGTCGTCCAGAACATGGTCGTCAGCGCCATCGGCGAAGCCGCCGAGGACACGCCGGCAAGGCTCGAGGTCCGCCACATCCCCCCCGAGGTGCGCGCGGGCGAGGACGAGGGCGAGGCGGGCGCCGCCTCGGGCACGCTCGCGGGCACCAGCCTCGAACAAATCGAAAAACGCGCCATCCGCGAGACGCTCCGGCTCACCGGCGGAAACCGCGAGCAGGCCGCCAAGCTCCTGGGCATCGGCGAACGCACGCTCTACCGCAAGCTCCGTGAGTACGGCCTCCGCTAGCTGCCCGCCGGCTTGACCTGCTGCCGCGGAATGTGCGTCACGTAGATAATCTTCGCCGGCTTCTTGCCCAGGTTGGTGGTCGAGTGCTCGAGGTCGGCGCGATACGTCGCCGCGTCGCCGGCCGCCAGCTCGATGGGCTCGCCGCCGACCTCCAGCCGCACCCGGCCGTCGAGTACGTACGCCGTCTCCAGACTGCCCGCCGGGTGGGGCGGGAAGCCCTCGCAGTCGCTGCCGACCGGATAGGTGTAGTGCAGCACCTCGACGCCGTGCTTGACGAGCGTGCGGCTCAGGATCCGCCGCTCCATCTGGTTCTCGGGGTCGACCAGCACCCGCTGGTCCCTGGCCCGGTCGACCGTGAACACGGGCTTGTCTTCCAGGTCCAGCAGGTCCGAGATGCCGCAGCCCAGGCCCAGGGCGATCTGGCCCAGGAGCCTGATCGTCGGGTTCTTGCGGTCGGCCTCCACGTCGCACAGCATGGCCTTGCTGACCCCGCTGCGGCGGGCGAGCTCGGCCTGGGTCATGCCCATCTGCTCACGCTTGGCCCGGACCGACGCGCCGATGTCAGAGGTCGACGGCTCGGGCGTGGGGACTGTTTTCTTGGCCATCGAATAATTCTCTATTGCGAACGAGTGACAGACGATAGTAGTAATCGTACACTATAGCGAACTGTACGAGTTCGTTTCTCGGCAATCCAGTCAAGGAGCGTTCACCATGAAGAACATCATCGCAACCCCCTGCACCACCGCCTGCAGCCTCGGCATCGCCACACGATGGGCCCTCGGCGGCCTGATCCTCGCCAGCGCCATCCTCACGCTGCTGGTCGCGACCGCCTGAGACCGCCGCAGTTCAACTCTCCCCAAGGCCCCGGCCGCCTGCCGGGGCTTTTTGCTGCGCCTGGATTGACTGCACCCCGTTCGCCGATAGTGTTGGCCCTTAGACATTCCCCCGCAGCGGCCTGGAGGCCCCGGGGAGAGAGGGGGCATCGATGATCGAGTTCAACCTGATCACCACTGCGAACGGCCAGTCGATGCTCCTCGATACCGATCCGATTGTTGATCGAGTATCGCGTCAGCTTCGCAAGGCTTGACGCCACGCCGGCCTCGCCCGGCCCCCAGCAACACAACCCATCGCCACCCCGCCGCGCTCTTGCGTGACGTGCGTGCGCTGATCAGCCGACGCGCCTGATCGCGTCGGCTTCCCCCGCATCCAGTCCGCGGTTCCTTCTGGGCGCATGGTGTGCCGCGAGAGGGCCGCTGCTCCGCCGTCGGCGTGCGCGCCCGCGGCTACGAGGAGGTTCGCCATGTTGTCGCAACGCTTCGCCGAGTCCTGGTCGCCCGCGCTCACCGTGGCCGCCACGGTACTCGGCATCGTCACCATCGCACGGGGCGCGTGGAAGCTCGTTCGCTTCGTCGGCCTGCTGCGATTGTTCAGGCGATGGTGCATCGCCGCGAATGCGCGCCTGGGCATCGTCGACCAGCGCGGCGTGCTCACCGAGCGCGAGCGCCGGGCGATCGAGGGCCGCACCAGCGCGAGCGAGCGCGCCGGCCCGCCCATGATCTTCTGATGCCTTTAAGCTTGAACGAGGCCCGGGCGCACGCCCGGGCCTTGTCATGCCCTCACCAATCGAGCGGACTGCGCCACGTCCGGGCCATCTCTTCGACGTCGACCGAGGCGTCATCGAGACGCAACGCGCCGGATGCGTCGAGCGTCGCCAGCCGCGTGCACCGGACGCCCTCGAACATGCTCGCAACGTGATCTACGTCTTCGGCGGCGACCTCCAGCAGGTATCGACCGGGCAGCTCCTCGAACGGATCGACATCGCCGAGGCCATCGACGTTCGCACCGATCGGCGCTGCAGGCGTACTTCCGGCAATGAGCATCTCGGCGAGCGCCACGAGCACGCCCCCATCGCTCACGTCGTGGGCGCTCAGCACGAGGCCCTGCTCGATCGCCTTCGCCACGCCAGCGGCCGCCTTCGGGCCGTGCGCGAGCCGTTGCCAGTCGGCAGATCCATCCACGAGCACGATCGCGTTGCCCGCCTGCTTGGCGTCGCTCGTCACGCACTTGTCGATGTCGTGCACGATGCCCAGCCCCGTGATGAGCAGCGTGGGCGGGATGCGGATCGTCGTGCCGTCGTCGGCGCGGAACTGGTTGTTGAGCGAGTCCTTGCCGCTCACAAAGGGCGTGCGGTAGGCCTTGGCGCCGTCGTAGCAGCCGATAGCAGCGCGCACGAGGTGGCCCAGGCTCTCGGCGTCTTTCACGCCCGGCCAGCAGAAGTTGTCGAGGATGGCGATGCGGCTGGGGTCCGCCCCGACGCACACGAGGTTTCGCACGCACTCGTCGATGGCGGCGAGTGCCATGAGGTACGGGTCGCCGCCGATGTCTGGGTCGCCCACGCGCGTCTGCAATCCACAGCCGATCGCCACGCCGCGCCCCGTGCCCGGCACCGGCTCGATGACCGACGCATCGCCCGGTCCGCGGCTCGCACCGTCGTCGGCGGGCGGGCCGACCAGCGGCTTGAGCACCGTGTTGCCCTGCACCTCGTGGTCGTACTGGCGGACGATCCAGTGCTTGCTCGCGATCGACGGGTGTGCGAGCAGCTTCAGTAGAGCATCGCCGACGTCGGGTTCGCTGCTGGGCTTGGCCTTCGGTTCCGCTGGCGACCACACCGCCGGCAGCGTCTCGCGCGGGATGCCGCCGTGGACGAACGCCATCGGCAGGCGGCCGACCTCGTGGTTGCCATAACGCAGAACAAGTTCGGAGTCCGGCGTGCCGAAGTGGCCGAGGTTGGCTAGCTCGACGCCCTCCTCGTCGCAGATGGACTGGAGTGCCGCGATGTTCTGCTCGGGCACGGCCAGGATCATCCGCTCCTGGGCCTCGCTGATCCAGATCTCGGTGTACGTCAGGCCCGCGTACTTGAGGGGCGCGCTGGCGAGCTGCACGTCGGCGCCGAGCTTCTCGCCCATCTCGCCGATGGCGCTGCTGAAGCCACCCGCGCCGCAGTCGGTGATGGCGCTGAAGAGCGGGCGATCGCCCTCGTCGCGCGCCCGGAGGATGGCGTCGAGGACCTTCTTTTCCTCGATCGGGTTGCCGATCTGGACGGCGTGGCTGAACTCGTCGGCGTGCGTGTCGCTCAGCTCGGCGCTCGAGAACGTCGCGCCGTGGATGCCGTCGCGGCCCGTCCGCCCGCCCAGCGCGATGATGCGGTCGCCTGGTTGTGCTTCGCCGTCGATCTTGTCCCTGGGGATCAGGCCGATGCAGCCGGCGAAGACCAGCGGGTTGCCGACGTAGCGCGGATCGAAGTCGACCGCACCATTCAGCGTGGGGATGCCCATGCGGTTGCCGTAGTCTCGCACGCCCGCCACGACCTCGCGCAGCACACGCCGGGGATGGGTGCACCCGGCCGGAACATCTTGGGTGTCCGGAAGCGCGACGCAGAACACGTCGGTGTTCGCGATCGGCTTAGCGGCCAGACCGGTGCCGATGATGTCGCGGATGCAGCCGCCGATGCCCGTCGCCGCTCCGCCATAGGGCTCGAGCGCGCTGGGGTGGTTGTGGGTCTCGACCTTGATGCACACGCCGAAATCGTCGTCGAAGGCGACCACGCCCGAGTTGTCGTGGAAGATCGAGAGCGTCCAGTCGAGGCCGTCGGCGATCAGCTCGTGCGTAGCGGCGGCGACGGTGCTCTTGAGAAGATTGGCAATCGTGACCGAGCCGTCCGCGTTGGCAGTCACGCCAGGGCGAGAGACCCAGTTGATGGTGTCATCCTTTGGACCGGTGTAGTGGTAGTCGCTCTTGAGCGTCTTGTGGACGCAGTGCTCGCTCCAGGTCTGGGCGAGGGTTTCCAGCTCGATGTCGGTCGGCTCGCGGCCGAGCGACTGGTACTGCTGCTGGATGGCCCGCATCTCGCTGAGGCTCAGGAACAGGTGCCCCTCGCGGCTGAGGCGTTCGAGGCCGGCGTCGTCGAGGGTGGTGATCTCGACCGAGAGCGGCTTGAATTCGTACGGCTCACCGTGCGGCAGGGCGTCGGGGTGGAAGGCCCCCTCGTGGAGGGCCTGCACGACCGGATTGAAGAGCAGGCGGGCGGCCATGGCCTTGGCGTCCTCGGCGGCCAGGCCCTCGAGGTCGTACCGCACGCCGGTGGAGGCCTGCACCTCGACGCCCAGCAACTCACGGACGGCCTCCTCGACGGACTGGGCGGCAGGGTCCATGACGCCGGGGAGGGGGTGGACCTCGAGCGTGACGCCGGGCTGGCCGTCGCCCTCGGCCAGCGTCTCCGTCACGGGATTCACCAGCAGGGCGCGGGCGATGGCGTCGCGTTGATGCTCGGTGAGTTCGCCCTCCAAGAGGTAGACCTTGGCGGTACGGGCGTTGGTGAGGCCCAGCCCGAGGGCCTCGGCCTCTCGCACGAGGCGGCGGGCGCGGGGGTCGCCGGCATCTTCCAGCGGCCTGACTTCGAAGCGGTGCGTGGGCATGGGGGCGATGGTATGGCGGCCGAGCGCGTGGTCCGAGAAGGCCGGCCGCACTCGGCCGGGTAGCATGGCCCGATGGCAGGCGATGCGCTCCCGATGGTCGAGATGTACACCGATGGCGCATGCTCGGGCAACCCCGGGCCAGGGGGCTGGGCGTACATCCTGAGGCATCCATCGTCGGGGTCCGAGAAGACCGGCAGCGGCGGCGAGAAGGCAACCACCAACAACCGCATGGAACTCATGGCCGTGATCCGAGGGCTCGGGGCGCTGGCCAAGCCCAGCCGCGTCGAGCTGTACTCGGACTCGCAGTACGTGCTCAAGGGCCTGAAGGAGTGGATGGCCTCGTGGAAGAAGCGGGGCTGGAAGACGGCCAGCAAGCAGCCGGTGAAGAACCAGGACCTGTGGATGCAGCTCGACGAGCTGGTGCAGAAGCACACGCTGAGCTTCCACTGGGTGCGGGGGCACAACGACCACCCCGAGAACGAGCGTGCCGATGCGCTGGCGGTGGCGGCCCGGGACGAGGCGGCCCGCGGCTAGGGCGATAATCGCTTACCAATGACACTTTTGGGACGTTGGTTTCGAGCGACGCCGTTACAACCGGCTGTTCTTGCCACGTCCGCCGGCGTGCGCGCGAGAGTGGTGGTCCGATCCCGACGATGGTGAGCGTTGAGGCCGGCGACGTTCGTTCGGCCACCGGACGCCCGCTGAGGGGGATTTGCGCGTGAACCTGCACGACGTACTCAAGGTGGCCCACAAGGCCAACGCATCGGATATCCACCTCGTGTCGGGGCAGCCGCCCGTGATGCGCGTCAACCAGGTGATGACGCCGATGGACTTCCCGGTGATCTCGCCGGCGTCCGGGCGCGCCATCCTGGAGGAGATGGCGCCACCAGAGGCCGTTCAGACGTTCGATCGCCAGAAGGACTCGGACTTCTCGTACGAGATCGAGGGGCTCAGCCGCTACCGCGTGAACGCACACTTGCAGCGCGGCCAGGTCGGCCTGTGCCTTCGTGCCATCAAGACCAAGGTACCCCCGCTGAGCGCGCTGACGCTTCCGGAGGTCATCGCTCGCCTGACGTACCTGCCACGCGGCCTCGTACTCGTGACGGGCGACACGGGCTCGGGCAAGTCGACGACCCTCGCCGCCATGATCCAGGCGATGAACGAGCGGTACCGCAAGCACATCATCACGCTCGAAGACCCGGTGGAGTACACCTTCGAGAGCGACCACTGCCTGATCGAGCAGCGTGAGCTGGGCCAGGACATGCCCACCTTCGCGAGCGGCCTGAAGCACGCCCTGCGTCAGGACCCCGACATCGTGCTCGTGGGCGAGATGCGTGACCTTGAGACGACGGCCCTGGCCATCAGCGCCGCCGAGACGGGCCACCTCGTGCTCAGCACGCTGCACACCGTGAACGCGAGCCAGACGGTCGAGCGCATCATCGATATGTATCCGGCCGGCCAGCAGAACCAGATCCGATCGATGCTGGCCAACACGCTGCAGGCGGTGGTCAGCCAGACGCTGTTCAGTCGCATCGACGAGCCGGGCATGGTACCGGCGGTCGAGACGCTGCTGTGCACGCCGGCGGTTCGCAACCTGATCCGCGAGAACCGGACGTTCGAGATCCCCAACGTGATCGAGACGAACCGGTCGATCGGCATGAGCAGCCTGGACGCGTCCATCGCCGAGCTGTACTTCAACGGGATGATCTCGAAGGAAGACGCGGTGGCCCAGGCCGCCTTCCCGGACAAGCTGGAGCGTCAGCTCGTTGCCTGAGTGGTGTAGGACCAGATGGGGCCGTCGGCCCCGAGGGGTGTGAGTCGAGATGCCGAACTATCGCTACCAGGTGCGGGGCCAGGGAGGCCAGATCCAGGTCGGTGTGCTGTCGGCCGACAGCGTGCAGACCGCGGCCACGGTGCTGCGCAATCAGGGCCTGCACATCCTGGCGGTCAACCCGGTCGGCGGCGGCATCCAGCGGCAGGCCATCCTGGAGAAGCTGGCCGACCTTAACGCCGGCAAGCCGAATCAGAAGCACGTGCTCGAGTTCACGACGCAGCTGGCGGTGATGATCCGCGCCGGCATCAACCTGCGGGCGAGCCTCGAGGGCATCGCCGACCAGACGTCGCACCGCGGCTTCCGCAAGGTCATCGAGCAGCTCAAGACCGACGTGGAGAGCGGCAAGAGCTTCTCGGAGGCGCTCGCGCGCCATCCCAAGCTTTTCGGACCCTTGTACGTCAACATGGTTCGCGCATCGGAGATGGCCGGTTCGTTCAGCCAGATGCTCGACCGCATCGCGGGCTACATCGCCCAGCAGATCGAGACGCGCAAGATGGTCGTGGGCGCGTCGATCTATCCCGGCATCATCGGAACCATGGCCGTCGCCGTGACGGTGTTCCTGCTCACCTTCGTGCTGCCGAAGTTCAAGGCGGTGTTCGAGGGCAAGGAGGATGCGCTGCCGGCCTCGACCAAGTTCCTGATGGGGCTCAGCGAGTTCTTGCAGACGCAGTGGCCCTACATCGTTGCGGGCGTGTTCGGCCTGGGCATGGCGGGCTTCCTGGCGCTCAAGACCGAGCCCGGCGGGCTGCTGGCCGATCGCCTGAAGCTGACGCTGCCGGTGTTCAAGAACATGTTCCGCTCGCTGTACATCAGCCGGAGCCTGCACACCAAGGGCCAGCTCATCAACGCTGGCGTGCCCATGCTCGACACGCTCGCCATCACCGGTGACATCTCGGGCAACCGCCTGTACAAGGCCATGTGGCGCAACGTCTACATGTCGGTGAAGCAGGGCAAGAAGATCGCGCTCCCGCTGAGCAAGACGACGCTGCTGCCGCGGGCCGTCGTTCAGATGATCTCGGCGGGTGAGGAGTCCGGTAAGCTCGGCGAGGTGCTCGACGAGGTTTCGGTGTATTACGCCAAGCAGCTGAAGGACCAGATCAAGGCGGTCACGAGCCTGATCGAGCCGGTGATGATCATCGTTATGGGCGGCATTGTCGGCTTCATCGCCATGGCCATCATCCTGCCGATCTTCCGGATGAGCCAGATCGTGAACTGATCCGGCGTTCGGAATGGAGAGTGAAGCTTGGTGGGGCCTGCGGGCCCTGCCGGTGCATTGGAGGTGTTCCTTGGGTCGTTGCCTTCGCCAACGTGCTGGACGGGTTCTCGGCCGACGCGCTCGCGGCTTTACGCTGATCGAGACGGCGCTCGCGACGGTGATCATCGGTGTTGGCGTTGTCGCCATCGTCGAGGCGCATCAGGCGTTCATGCGCAGCAATCAGTGGTCGACGCACGCGGCGACCGCGACGTTCCTGGGCGGAGAGCTCCGCGAGTTGACCGTGCCGCTGCGGCGTCACGATCCGGTGACCGGCCTTCGCATCGCTGGTGGCGACGTAGAGGGCTGGGGCCCCGAGGACGGCGAGGTGCTCGTCGAGGACTTCGACGACCTCGACGACTTCGACGGTTTGAGCTTTGCGTTCAATGGCACGCCGGGATTCCTCGACGACGATGACCTGCCCGGACCGCTCGATGCATTCGGGCTCGTGATTCCCGAGATCTTCGAAGATGGTTCGGTCATGCTCGACCCGGACGGCAATCCGGTGCCTATGCAGGGCTGGACGCAGACGGTGCGGGTCGTGAAGGTGCACCCGACGGATCCGACGCGGGAGTTGGACGTGGACTACTTCGAGCCGCCAGTGGGCGCCTCGGAGGGGATCGCGATCGACGAATTCCCGTTGAAGGTCGAAGTGACGGTGACCTACGAGGGTCCGTTCGTGACGGCGCCCACGGAAGTCACGCGTGTCACGTGGATCGTCCCTCGATAGCGGGACGACGGAAGGACTGTGATGATGAAGGCACCCCGAACGCTCGCTCGCCGAGGACGCCGACGCATCGGCCCGCGCCGCCGCGGCGTGGTTTCGGTGCTCTCGATGATGTTCCTGATCTTGTTTGGCTCGCTGGCCGCGGCCATGGCCGTGGTGAGCCAGGGCAACCTGCGGACGGCCGCCGCGCACCTGCACGTCAGCCGGGCGATGAGTTCGGCCGAGACGGGGCTGGCGATCGCCGAGGAGCGGCTGGATCTCGCCGCGACTCGATTCATCATCGATCGGGGCCAGATCGACGCCGACCTGGGCGAAGACTTGTGGCTGGGCACCATCCCCGCGGACGTCGACACGGTCGTGCGGACGCTGCCCAGCGGCGACGTGCCTACGGGCGTCGCGAACGCTCTGGCCATCATCCATGACGAGGACCTGAACACGATCGACATCGACGGCATCTCTGACCCCACGCTGGGGGCCGCGCCGGTCGACGTCGACCTGACGCTCTATGCCGAGGAGAACTGGCTGTTCACGCCTGCCGTCGGGCTGATCGAGCAGGATCCCGATCTCGATCCGCGGGGCCAGGCCTATCAGATTACGTATGCGCCGCTCGCCAACGGCGTCGACGTTCGCATCATCGTCACCGGTTACGACTTCGATCACCAGCGGGGCGGCGTACCGCTGACGCGGACCATCAGCCGCGACTACCGGATGCTCAAGCGCGTCGAGCACTCGGTCATCTCGCCCAACAGGATCATGATCGGCAAGAACGTCATGGTCGACGGTGATCTCGGATCGACGTTCACCGATCTGACGTTCACGCACGGCGACCCGATGCTGCTACGGTCGGACTTCCGGCACTTGGACGAGGACCTGGACGCCAGGCTGGACGCCCTCAACAACAACATCGCGGACTTCGACATCGACAACGACAACCGCCTTCGCGCGGGCCACCCCGACGAAGGACTGGGTTCGGGGCTGGACATCGACGGCGACGGTACCCCCGACGAGACGGCGCTCGACGTCAACGGCGACGGCTACATCGACGAGTTCGATCTCTTCCTGGCGTTCTACGACACGAACGACGATGGACGCGTCGCGCTTTCTGATGACCTGCGGGCAGGCACGCCCGGCGAGTTTGCGACCGCAGAGTTCGTTGACGGCTCCGGCCGCGGCGTGGACGACGCACTCGCGTTGCTCATCGACAGCGCCAAGCCCGACCGCAATCGCAACGGCGTATCGGGTTTCGTCGACGTCAACGGCGATGGCGTGTGGCAGCCCGGGGATGAGCCGCTGCGAGACGTGGATCCCTATTCGAGCCTGTTCGCTGACCAAGTGCTGGGCTACCGGGATGGATTCATCGATGCCCGGGACCTGTACCGCAAGGTCGACGGCACCCTGAGCTTCCGCGCGACGCGGGGCGCGTGGGAGAGCCTGCAGGGACCGGTCGTGGAACGGCTCCGCGGCCCGATCGATCCGGACGATGATCCGGCGATGACGTTCGACGCATCCGAGGACGACCTGCCCGAGCTGACGACGGATCGCTTCACCAAGGCCAAAGACCAGATCGCGGCCGGCGCCGACGATGGAGAGCCGTTCTGGACGCAGGTTGCGCAGAACCTCGGCCTGGGTGGCCCGGGCGACCTGGTCGGCTACGAAGAGCCGGCGTCCGACCCCGAGGCACCGCAGTACTTCCGCGTGGATCCCGATGCGGACGGCGACGGTCGCCCCGACAACTGGGACACGGCGTACTTCGAGAAGTCGCCCTTCAACAGCCCGAACTTCACGGACTGGTACTACCGACCCGTGTTCGTGAACATGACGTTCAAGGACGCCGTTCTCGAGCAGGGTCTCAATGCGCTGTTCATCAACTGCACGTTCGTGGGCATCACGTACGTCCGTACTGAGTCCAACAACGAGCACCTGAACTGGGCCCTGTACGGCAAGATGAGCTTCGACTCGGACCTGGGTCGTCCGCAGCCCGACGCCCCGAGGATCGAGATTACGACGGTGGCGGAGCTGCCCGATGACATCCTGCCCGCGACGGCGTTGCCGCCCGAGCAGGGGTTCTTCATTCCGATGGATCCGTTCACGCAGGCACTCGACAAGGCGGACTTCCGCAAGACGGCGCGTCCGGTGAACTTCGATGATCTGCTGGATCCGATCGTCATCGATGGCCGCCGCGTCACCGACACCAAGATGGTGTCGAACAACATCCGATTCCACGACTGCATGTTCATCGGATCGATCGTGAGCGATACGCCGCTGCAGTACACGCCGACGCGCAACAAGCTGCAGTACACGGGCGCCACGCGGTTCTTGCGTGAGCATCCCGACCCCGACAAGCAGTCGGACGAGCGGTATCGCCCTGACAGCGATGACGAGGAACTCATCGATCTGTCGAGCATGATGCTGCCCGGCTATTCGGTCGACCTTGGCACCTTCAACAGCCCGCCCACGCAGGACGTCCAGCTCGGCGGCGTGGTCGTGGCCGGCGTCATGGATATCCGTGGCAACGCGGCCATCGACGGCGCCCTGTTGATGACCTTCAAGCCCATGCCCGGCGAGCCACCGCTGGTCGACCAGTTCGGCGTGCCCGTGGGCAACCCCGCGATGTTCAACACTACCTTGGGCTACTTCGGGCCCGAGGACGGCGACGAGGAATCGCTCGACCCGACCACGCTGCCCGAGATGATGGCCGAGGACCCGATCACCGGCGAGATGCGCATGCAGAAGATCGTCGGCTACGACACCGACGGCGACGGGCTGGCCGACATCGCTCACGATGACCCGGACATCCCGGCCGAAGCCGTTCCCGTTCCGTTCTACGGCTATGGCCGGGTGAACCTGCGATTCAACCCCGACATGGTGCTGCCCGATGGCATCATGCTGCCGATGCAGGTACGTGTCATGCCCGGCTCGTACCAGGAGGGTCGACCGTGAAGACGTTGAAGAGCAAGACAAGCCAATTGCTGGCCGCGAGCGGCCGGGGCTTCAGCCTGATCGAGATGATGGTGGCGCTGGGCATCAGTGCAGCGCTGCTGACCGCCTCGCTGGCGGCGCTCGATACCAGCTTCAAGAGCTACCAGCAGACGAGCGAGACGGCCTCGACGCACGTCGTCACGCGCATCGTGACGCACCGAATCCTGACCATGATCCGCACGGGCAGCGAGTTCGCGCCCTATCCCATCGACGTGCTCGACCAGACGCAGAACCCGATGTTCACCAACGCCATCGAGTTCGTGTCGGACGAGGACGAGGCACTGAACTTCCGCGAGGTCACACGCATCTTCGCCGAGGTCGACCCCGAAGCCACCGACGGCTCGCAGCGGCTGATGCTGACCATCGACGAGTTCACCGACGGCGTGCTGACCGGCAGCGAGACCCGGCCGCTCCTGCGCGGCGTGCAGGATGCGACCTTTACGCTGGAGTACGACGTTGGCCCCCAGCTCACCCGCGCAACCATCGACATCACCGTCGAGGCCAGCGACATCGGCGACGCCGGGCTCAACGCCAACTGGGATACCCCAACGCTTCGCCTCGTCGCGAGCGCCTCGCCCAGGCGCTTGCGGGACTAGCGGCGGCTACGCGCAGCCGTCTTGGAACTCGTTCTGGAATGCGAGGAAGTCGAAGATCGTGAAGTCTCCGTCGCCGTCGAAATCGGCGAGGGGGCTTCGCGCATCGAATGCGTTCTGGAACGCGAGAAAATCGAACACGGTGAGCTCGCCATCACCATCCAGATCGGCCCGGCACGGGCTGGGCAGGCAGCCCCAGCGGGCCAGGTTCATGGAGTGGCCGGGCGAGCCGACGGACATGCTGCCGCCCACGTAGAGCGCCTTGCCGCGGCCATCATCGAACTCGGCAGCGGCAAACACCGTCCCCGACACCAACTCTCCCACCGCGGACCACTCGCTGCCGTCCCAGCGGGCGAAGCCGCGGATCGGCGTACCGCCCATGCGATAAAGGCTTCCACCGACGAACAGACCCGGCCCACGACCATCGTCGTGGGAGATCATCGCGCGAATCAAGCCGCTGTTGTCCTCTCCGACCGTGCTCCAGGCGGTGCCGTCCCACCGGGCGACGGCCTCAGCGCTGGTGGGGCCGGCCCAATCGAAGGATCCGCCAACGTACAAATCCGGTCCGTCTCCGTCGTCGTGCACGGCCATGGCCTCGACGAAACCGCCCACGCCGGTGTCCAGAGCAGACCAGACTCCGGCGTGCCAGCGGGCGATGCCCTTGGAATCGACGCCGCCGGCACGCGTGAAACTACCGCCGACGTAGAGCCCCTCGGCCGTACCGTCGTCGTACGTGCCGATCGCGAGGCCCGCCGAAGTGAGGCTCTCGCCTAAGGCGTCCCACGAGCGACCGCTCCAACGCGCGACGCCGTGTGCGAAGCGCCCGTCGATCCACCGGAAGTTCCCCGCTGCGCACAATCGGGGCGGGTACAAGGGCTCGGCGTAGGCCGCCAGCGCTTGCACCCCGCCACCGAAGAACGGGCCGAGTTGTGTCCACTCCTCGCCGTCCCATCGCGACACGAAACCATTGGTGCCGACCGCCCCGCCCGCATAGAGCATGGTGCCGTTGCCATCGTCGAACGCGACGAGGGCTGAAACCACGCCGGGGAGGCCCGACCCGACGGGCGACCAGGACTCCCCATCCCACCGAGCGATGCCCTCTACCGGCAGGCTTCCCACATGGTCAAAGTTGCCGCCCACGTACAGAGCGCTGCCGCTGCCGTCGTCGTGGACGGCCAGCGCCATGACGTCGCCATCAGGCCCGTGCCCGAGCCCGAAGAGTGACTCGTCCCACTGCGGCGCACACCCCTGGCCCCGGGCGTCGGCGGCCAATAACAGCCACGCGGCCAGAATGGTCATCAACAGACACGACTTCGCCAGCGTTGTCACGACTCTCTCCACTCGGTTGACCAGGTCCGGATAGGTCGCCCTACGCACAGCCTATGGGCCCGAGGTCACCAGGGTAACGCGTGCCCGGTCGGCTCTCATCCCCGAGCAACGCCCTCCTATCCTCAACCCATGGCCTACACCGCGCTCGCCCGCCGTTATCGCAGCACCGATTTCGACTCCGTCGTGGGGCAAGAGGCCGTCGCGCGGACGCTGGCCAAGGCCATCGAGCAGGGGCGGGTCGCCCATGCCTACCTCTTCTGCGGCACGCGGGGGGTGGGCAAGACCTCGATGGCCCGGATCTTCGCCAAGGCCTTGGCCGGTGGCGGGACCGAGGTCGACAAGGCCATCATGGAAGGCCGCGACAGCGACGTCATCGAGATCGACGCGGCCAGCAACCGCGGCGTGGACAACGCCCGCGAGCTGATCGCCAACGCGGGGTACATGCCCCTACGCGGCAAGCTGAAGGTCTACATTATCGACGAGGTCCACATGCTGACCAAGGAGGCGTTCAACACCCTCCTGAAGACGATGGAAGAGCCGCCCGACCACGTCAAGTTCATCCTGTGCACGACCGAGGCCAACAAGGTCCCCCCCACCATCCAGAGCCGGTGCCAGCGGTTCGACTTTCGGATGATCCCAGCGTCCCGCATCGCCGAGCACCTGCGCGAGGTGAGCGAGAAAGAAGGCGTCAAGGCCGACGACGACCTGCTGGCCGCCGTCGCAAGGCTCGGCGCGGGCTCGATGCGCGATGCACTGAGCCTCCTGGATCGCCTGATGGCCGCCGGCGACGAACGGCTGACGCTCGCCCGCCTCGAAGAGCTTCTGGGCCTGCCCGATCGCGAGCTCATCGGCAGCCTCGTCGACGCGATCTCGGGCGGCGACGCCGCTGCGGCCATCCGCGCGGGCGACTCGCTGCTGAACCTGGGCATCAGTCCGGAGCTCGCGCTCGAGACGCTCGCAAACCGACTGCGCGACCTGATGGTGCTCGGCGTGTGCGGTCCCGAGACACCGCTCGTCGAACTCTCCGACGCCGCGCGACAGGCCGAGAACGAGCGAGCGCAACGCTTCGACGCGCCGGCATTGAGCCACATGATCGCGCTGTGCGAGACCGCACAGCGGGTCTGCCGAGAGAGCCCGGCGCCCCGCGCCATGTTCGATGCGGCACTCGTTCGTCTGGCGATGGCCGAGCGATTCGCAGACCTGACGGCGCTCGCCGGCGGCGCCCGAACGGGTCGGACGGCGGAGATGGCCTCGGGAAAAGCCTGAGGCCGGCGGCGGCGCCCGAGCGCGCGTCGCCACCGGCCGCTGCCCCAGAGCCCGAGCGTCGCCCGAAGCCAGCGCCGCGGCCCGCGATCCAGGCCGAACCCAAGCCGGCGCGTACGCCATCGAACGACCCGCCGGATGCTGGCACGGCGCCGCCGTCCGATCATGCCCTGATCAGGCGGGCCCGGGAGCTGTTCGCTCCCGAAGAAACACCGAGCCGCGGTGGCCCCTAGCCTGTGGCGAACACGCGACCCGTTCGATCGAATCCAAGCGGAGCACATGGCATGGCAGCGAAGAAGTCCGGACTCATGAAGAACGTCATCCTGCTGGTGATTATCTTCGCCTGCGCCGGCGGCGTCTGGTACTTCCTGACGCAGCAGGGCGGCGCGATGAACGAGACCGAGGCCCAGGAGTGGTTCCTCAGCGGCGAGATGGCCCAGGAGGGCCTCGACCTCGAGGGCGTCAAGGCTCGCCTGGGCCACGATGCTCCGCAGGACATGGGCGAGGGCCGCCACCGGTTCGACATGGCGTACGTCAACTCGAGCAACACGCTCGTCGTCGACGTCGTCGTTCGCGGCGGGCGGGCGATCTCGTACACCATCGTCGAAGAGGCCGAGTGATCGTCTCGGAGGTGCTCGGTGCTTGACCAGATGCGCGCCTTGGGCGCCATTACCAGCCTGATGAAGGACCGCCAGAAGCTGGCCGACGCGGCCGCCCGCGTCAAGGACCGGCTCGAGTCGGCCCGCGTGCAGGGCTCGGCCGGCGAGGGCGCCATCGTCGTCACCATGAGCGGGGCCATGAAGGTCATCGGCGTGCACATCGAACCGGCGATGGCCTCGGCGTTCTCCGCCGATCAGGCAAGCCAGCTCCTGGCGCAGGACCTCATCGCCCAGGCGACCAACGACGCGATGGGCAAGGCCCAGGCGCTGGCGCGAGACGTCGTGGCCGAAGAGGCCCGGGAACTGGGCCTGCCCGAAGAGCTGACCTCGCAGATGGGCGGCCCGTTGTCGTCGGCGTTGGGGCTGTGAGCGTCCGATTCGTTCCGCTCAACCGACCGCTCCGCATCGAAGTTGAAGGCCAACGGCCCTCGCTGGACGAGTCCGCGCATGCAAGTTGGCAGACGGCGCAGCGAGAGAACCCGAGGCTGTTCGATGGACCGATCCTGGCAGTACGTTCGGTCGACGTTGCAGCGGGTTTGATCGTTGCTCGTCCCGACCGCTTCGCGCACGTCGTCTGCCAGCCAGGCGGCCGCGACCTGCCGACGACGATCCTGAGCGTCACCGGGGTCATCGAGGCCGGCGATCCCGACGCGATACGCGTGCTGCTCGCCCGGCGGGGCGCGCAAACGCGGAGCTATCCCGGCATGTGGGAATTCGCGCCCGCGGGCGGGCTCGAGTCTCCAGAGTCATCGGGCTCGCTGGGCCTCGAAGGCATCATGCAAACGCTGCGTGCCGAGCTCCGCGAAGAAGTCGGCGTCGCGTCGCCGCTCTGCGATGCACGGGCGATCGGTATCGTGTTTGATTCCCGCGCCCGGAGCCTCGACGTCGTGATCCGAGCGCGTATCGAAGGCGAGACGCCGACGCTCCAGCCGGGCGCCGAACGAGCCTGGGAGTGCGCTGATGCTCGGTGGGTCGATGCCGCGCGGCTCGAACGCACCCTCGAAGAACTGGATGGAGGCGTGATCGAACCCACGCTCGAGATTGCACGGCATCTAGAGCGATCGACCTAAGTCAACCGCCTCCGGAATCGTCGCGACGCGAACGCGGAATGCCGAGCAGGTCCTGAATCGACTCGCCGGGACTCAGCAGCGGGCCGAGGAACTCGCTACCGCGCCTGCGGATGAGTTCCTGGGGCGCGGGCCTGATCGAGGGGCTCGTGAGCTCTCCGGTCACGCGCCAGGGTACGGTCGAGATCCTGCCAAAGCCCGGGACGGATCGTCCCAGGGCGCTGCCGAGGCCGGTGTTGAACCGCCCCGCGGCCTCGTCCGAGAGCGCGGCGACGGGGATCCAGACCAGCACGTCCATCGTGTTCTGCACGAGGTTAACCGTGCCTTCCGACTCGAGTTCGAGGTCTCCGAGCGGAAGCGTGAAGGGGTCGTAGGTGATCACGCCGTCCTTCATCGTCACGTGGATCGGCGCGATGCGTCGGCCGAGCGAGCCTTGCTCACGCTGTCCGGTGGCCTTGAGCACGCTCGACAAGACGCTGCTGCTGCGGAACCGCGCCGTACCCAGGGCGATGGTTACGTCGCCCTGACCGTGCACCCACTCGCCGTTGGTCGGGATCTGAAGGCCCTCGGTGCGGATGATCGCCGGTCCGTCTTCGGGCCGCTTCTCGACCTGCAGCAGCTCTGGGATGATCTGGCTGAATCGTTCGGCGATCTCGGGCCGCACTTCGCGCACGGTGAGGATGGTCTGCGGCTCGGTCATCACGATCAGGTGGTTCTCGAGGCGGCCGTAGCCCGAGGCGTCGGCGCGCGGGCCGCGGACGCTGAAACGCAGGTCGGCCGACGGCGGCTCGCCCGGAATCAGCCGCCCGTGCTGGATCTCGGCGTCCAGGTCGACCAGCGGGCCCAGGCTGTCTGCCAACAGGCCGTCGGTATTCGACATGGCGTCGGCGAGGGCGACGGGAATGTCGTTGCCCTTGAGCGTGCCGCGCACCTCGGCTGACTCGAGCGCGAGCCTGCCCTGCGCGTCGGCGGGGTTCTGCAGCAGGCCGTTGAGCTCGAGCGTTCCGCCGCGTGCGGTCGAGGCATTGGCCGTGATGCCGTAGGTGCTCTGGGCCACGCGACGCACGCGGCCGGTGACCTCGTCGAGCTCGATGGCCGGGCGCTCGGCGATCGCGATGGTCGCGCCCTTGGCGTCGAGCGATGCATCGAGGTTGACGCGCGTCGGATCGAGCAGGCCGACGCCCTCGGTGAGTGGGTTGCCCACCGCGACCCGATCGAGGCGAATCTGTAGCGGCTCCACCGTGGTGACCTCGGCGCCGATGGCCGACGCGAGCCACGCGGCATCGGGCGTCCACGTGATCGTCGTCGGCTGGGTGAGTTCGATGGTCTCGCGCGTGAAGCGCGCCACGATCGGCTGCGATGACTCCAGCCGCGGTGTGCTGAGCGAGACCGACACGCGCTGCGGCGACCAGGGGAGCGCGGCCTGGGGTGTCGCGGCGGCACGCGCCTCCACCACGATGCGGCCGGTCTGGCCGAGCGAGCCGGTCGCCGCGTCGACGCCCCCGCCACCGACGCCGGCGAGCATGAACGCCTTTCGGATGCTGAATTCCTCGATCGTCGCCGTCGCGTCGAGGTTGCCGCCCTCGTCGGAACTGGCGACCGCATTGACGACCGCGATGCCCCCCATTTCGGGAGACTGCACCGAGAGGTCGAGCGAAGACTGCAGCTTCGAGCGACCCGAAATCGCACGACCGATCGAATTAACCTCGGCTCGCAGACCCGAGAGCACCACGTCGGTGCTCGGGCGTTCGCCCGATTCGTTCGGCTGGCCGGTTGGCACGCCGTTGATGCGGATATCTCGCTGCGCGCGGAGCGTCAGCGGGGTTTGGTCGAGCCCGGCGAGTGCGTCCTGGCCGCCGCCGAACGAGACCGCAGCAGGACCCGCGTCGAGGACGAGCGCCGAGGTCTGGGCGAGCGTCGAACCTTCCATGCCCGCCATCGGCGCGATAGCCTTCCACAGGGCCTGCGACGGCGTGGCACGGACACCCACGCCCGCGACCGCGACGCGAGACGTCGAGGCCCGCAGCCCCGTCGCCGCAGCCTTGACGTGCTGCGCGTCGACCGCGAGCTCGCCGGCGATCAGGTCGCCTTCCGGCGGGTCGGTGAGGTTGAGCGTGAGCGTGACGTTCGGTCCGACCGCGTCATTGAGCCACGCGTGCAACGGCCGACCCGCCGCATCGATCGGAAACGAGCGTGCCAGCCGCGTCGGGCCGGCGAACGTGACCGAGCCGAGGATGGCCGGAGCCTCGAACGACTCGCCCCCGAACAATCCGTCCAGGCCGGCGGTGCGCAGGTCCGCATTCAAGCTGGCAGCTTCCTCGCCAAGCATGGGCGTTGCGACGAGCTGCAACTGAGACTGCGACGCGGAGGAGGTGAGATCGAGCTCGAGGCTGCCGATGCCTAGCGGCGGGCCGTCGGGCCTGGTGACCGAGACGCCCTCGGTGCGGAGTTGAGCATCGACGGTTGCCGACGCGAGCTCGGGTCGGAAGCCCGCCATCGGGAGCCGCAGTTCCTTGATGGTCGCGCTCAGTCCCTCTCCGTTCCGCATGGCCCATCCGTCGGGCAGCCAGGGCCCTGCGACGGCACTCGGCCGGGCGACCTGCACGGTTGCCGGCGAATTGAGGAGGATCGCCTCGGTGGACCAAGTGGCGTCCGCGGAGGCCCGCACGTGCGGGGCCTGGAGGCCAATCGTGACGTCGGCCGACCCCTCGCCGCGAGCCGACCACGCCACGCTTGCATCGATCGTGTCGCCAGTAATCGCGGGTAGATCGATCCCAGCGTCCTCGAGCGCCGCGAGCCATGGCGTCGCCGCGACCACGGGCACCGTTCGCAGCGTGAGCTCAAGAGACGGAATGCCTCGCGCGAGCGAAGCAACGTCGATGCCGGTCTCGCCCAAATTTGCCAGCGACGCGATGTCCAGCCTTCCATCCAGTGAGAGCGTGCCCTCGGGCTGGCCATTCACGGCAGCGCGGGCGTTCGCCCTGACGTGGAGCGGTTGATCCGCGACGACTTCGGCGTTCAGGGTCGTGCCTGAGAGATCGATCGTCGCGTCGCCCTCGGTGCTGGGTACGACGAGGCGTGAGCTTCCAAGGCTGGTTCGGACGACGGCTTCGAGTTCCGCGAGCTTCGGCGAAGCCCCGTCGCCGGGCAGCGTAAATTCCTGGACGGTGAGCTCGACGCGACCGGCTTGCACCACGCGAACGCCCTGCGCCGGCAACACGATCTCTCTGATGGCGTCGTTGGCAAGGAATGCGCTCGCATCGATCTCGATCGAACCGGGAGACGCCAGGCGGATTGCGCCATCACCCTGAGCGAATTCGAACGATGCCTGCACCGTTTCGGAGACAAGCACCGCCGTCGTGTTCGTGGGCAGGCCCGATGCAAGCTCGGCGTCGAGGTTCAGCGACAGCCCGCCACGAGCGGCGACCATGGCCGACTGGGCGATCGCATCGTTGCCGCTGATAGCAGCGAGCGTCTCGGCGTACTCGGGCGTCATCTCCGTCACGGCTGCGCTCGCAGCACCGGTAAAGCCGTCGAGGTCGACGTCGGCGCTCGCCTCGAATCGACCGCCGCTTGCCGCCGCCGAGATCTCCGAGCGGGCCGATGGGTGCTTCGTCGGCATCGTGAGCGTGCCCGAGAGCGCCGCCTCGGTGCGAGTGCCTTCGGCCCGCAACTCACCTTCGAGCCCGGCGACCGCGAGCGTCGACGAGCCCTCGCGGGTCAACGCCAGGTCAAGACCGTCGAGCATGACGCGGGCGAACGGCAGCTCGATCGGGCCGTCGCGCTCGGGGTCTTCGGCCTTCGGTTCGTTGCTCCGCTCCAGGCCGAGAGCGCGCTCCAGATTCGTCGTGCCATCCTCGTACAGGCGAACCGTCGCCCATCCGTCGACGACGATGTCCTGCTCGACGTTGAAATCGAGTAGGCCAAGAAGCCCGCCACCGGTGCGCGCCGAAACCGTCGCGACGTGCTCGCCTTCGGCGTCATGGAGCGAGGCATGCTGGAGGTTTATCTCGCCGGTCCACGACAGCGAGACTTCTTCGACGTCGAGGCTCCCCGGGACGTCGAGGCTGCGAACGACCGCGGGCGCAAGCGCTCCGATGATCACCGGCCCGCCGACGGCCACGATGAGCAACAGCACGGCGACGGTGGCAACGAAGCCGATCGCGATCTTGCGGAGCCGGTGGCGGCGGCGTGGCGGCTTCGAGTCTGACGCGACAGCGTCGGGCATGGCGGCTTGGTCCTCCATTGCCAGCATAGAGAGCGTCGAACAGCACAGCCCGGCGATGAAACTGGATTTACCGCGTGTCGGTGCATGGTCGGCGGCTGTTGGCGAACCTGCAGCGGCGGAGCCCCAGCCACGCAAAGAACTCGAAGAACAGGAACCCCAGGACGGAGAGGAGGATTCCCAGCGCCGCAAGGGCCATGATCCACGCCGGGGGGTCACCGAACGGCGGTCTGCCAAGCAGTGGGCCGACTTCGACCTCAAAGCTCCAGGCCAGCGGCAGCACCAACGCGGCCCCCAGGCCCGTCACGAGCCAGCCGGCGGCCCCGTGCCGAACAATCGCCTGCGCGAGCGTGGGGTGCATGCGAAACCCCGATCGAGCGCCAAAAACCACCAGCCCGCGTGCCTCGATCCACGTCAGCACCGCCAGCCCGGCGGCGGCGACCGGCGTCAGCAGCAGGCCGAGCACCACACCGAGTGCAAGTGAACCGACCACGCTCCCGGGCGTCCAGACTGTCGAGCCGCCGCTGGGGAGCGAACGGTGCACTTCGAACGCCAAGAGGAGACCGACGCCCATGAGCTGGCCGAGGGGCAATGCCGCCAGCAGCACGAGGCCGCGGATGCGGGGCGGAGCGACCTTCATCACATCGAGCGTCTCCAGCGGGCGCCGGACGACCAACCACGCGGTGACGAGCCCGGATCCGACTCCGGGCCGATTCTGCGTCGGCGTGCCGGTTCGGCGATCGGGCAGGCTGGGAGCAATGGGTGAGCCGCACTCGGGGCAGACCGAGTCGCTCGCCAGGCCCTCGATCACGTAGCCGCAACGCTCACAAAGCAGTGTCTGGGGGTCTTGTGGCCGGCTTGCAGTCACGGGGGATGGTACGACGGGGCTGGCACCCCCCCTGCGTGCGGGGTAGGCGGGATATCCGCCGCGATCGTCAGAATCGATGAAGTCGGCCCAAGGCCCGGCCGATGCCTCTGGTACGGCCCGCTTGAGCGGCCTCCAGGAGACACGTCCATGGCACCCTGCGACGCATCCCCGTTCGATTCGACGACGCCCAACCCGATCCCCCTACGCGAGCGGCGCCGCCACCCGAGATTCAGCGTGCCTCCGATGTACAGCCCGATCGCGGCGCGCACGCTCGACAGCGACGAATTCGCCTTCGAAGGCCACGCGTACGACGTGAGCGAGGGCGGGCTGCAGTTCGAGCTCGATCGCCCCTTCGAGCCCGGCACGCGCCTGGCCCTGCGCATCGAGTTACCGGGTGCGATGGCCTTCGGCCGCTCTCCCCACGACGGGCCTGGTCGCGACGCCGGCCCCGGCCGGGCGATCTTCGTGTTCGCCACGGTGGTGTGGGTGTCCGACGAGGAGTTTGGCCCGGCCCGGATGGCGGCGGTGTTCAACATGTTCTGCCGCGCGGGCGACAAGGACCGGCTCAAGCGTGCGCTCGCGCAGACCATGGCTCGTGCTGCATAAGCACGACGCTCGGATGAACAGGGAGTTGGGACGGGAAGGCCCGGGCACATGCCCGGGTCTTCTTGCGATTGGCCGCGGCGCGTATCATCGCTCCGATGTTCGCCGATCGCGCCACCATTACGATCTACGCCGGCAAGGGCGGCGACGGCTGCGTTTCGTTCCGCCGGGCTCGGGGCCTGCCCAAGGGCGGGCCCGATGGAGGCAACGGTGGCAACGGCGGCAGCGTCATCCTCGTGGCCGACGAGAACGTCGGTACGCTGCTGGACTACCGCGGCAAGCACGACTGGCGGGCCCGGGGCGGCCGGCCGGGCGAGGGCGCCCAGCGCCACGGCGCTGGCGCTGACGACCTCGAGGTGCTCCTACCGCCGGGCACGCTCGTCTACGACGACGACTCGGGCGACCTGCTCTACGACCTCGGGCCGGGCGACCGCGTCGTCGCCGCCCAGGGCGGCAAGGGCGGCTTCGGCAACGAGCACTTCAAGAGCGCCACCCATCAGACGCCCCGCCAGTCGACCAAGGGCGAGCCGGGCGAGACGCGCCGCATCCGCCTCGAGCTCAAGCTCATCGCCGAGGTCGGGCTGGTCGGCCTGCCCAACGCCGGCAAGAGCACGCTGCTCGCGGCGACGACCGCCGCCGCGCCGAAGGTCGCCAACTACCCGTTCACGACGCTCAGCCCGCAGCTCGGCATCGCCGAACTCGACGCATCCCGCCGCCTGGTCATCGCCGACATCCCCGGCTTGATCGAGGGCGCCGCGGGCGGCGCCGGGCTCGGCCACGAGTTCCTCCGGCACGTCGAGCGCACCAAGGTCCTCGTGCACGTGCTCGATCTCGTGCCCGACAACGGCGACGTGGCCGAGAACTACACCAAGATCCGCGCCGAGCTGGGCCAGTACGCGCCGGCGCTGCTCGAGAAGCCCGAGCTCATCGCGCTGAACAAGTCGGACCTGTTCGTCGACGAACAAGAGCTTGCCAGCGCGATCGATGCCGTCAAGACGTCGCTCGACCTGGACGCGGAGCGCGTCTTCATCATCAGCGGAGCCGCAAGGCAGGGACTCCGCGAACTGCTCGAAGCTGCGTGGAAGCTGGTGCACCCGGCCGGCAATACTCAGCCAGGCTGGGCATCGTCGACGGCCTGAGCGACGCGGAACAAGCCGAGCCACTCCGAGTTGCCCGTACCCGCCTTTGCGCTCTTGCCCTTGCGGCGCGAGCCGGCGATCGGCGACCTGGTCAACGCCGCGCACGCGAAGCCAATTTCGCCGACCGCCTCGACCGTGCCCCGCACGATCCGCTCGGCCTCGTCTTCGCTGGTCAGGTGCTCGCCGCTCTCGTAGTGCGGCTTGATCAGGCTGACGATGCGCCCGCCCGCTTGCAGCCAGCCCGCGGCTGCCGGCAGGGCGAGGCGCTGGGGCGTCCACCCGAGGTCCATCACGACCAGATCGACCGCTTCATCGGGTTCGACGTGCAGCGCGTTGGCCCGCTCGAGCACCCGAACGCGTTCGTCGCGACGCACCGCGTAGTCGAGGATGCCCTTGGCCGTGTCAACGGAAACGACCCGAGACGCCCCGCACGCGAGCAGGCACTGGCTGAACCCCCCCACGCTCGCACCGAGATCGACGCACGCCAGGCCTTCGGGGTCGATGCCGAACTCGTGCAGCGCGTGCTGGAGCTTGTAGTAGCCCCGCGATACGACCCGCGGCACGCCCACCGGCGTGGCGTCGCTCGCGTCAGCGGGCGGGGGGATCATCTCAGGCGGCGCCGACGGGCACGCCCACGATGGCGATGCCCCGGCGGTCGGCCTCGGCGATGACGTCGTCCTTGTCGATCATGATGACGTCGCCCGCGGCCAGCGCCAGGCAGCCCGCGCCGGCGTCGTGCATCCGCTCGATGGTCGTGACGCCGATCGTCGGAACGTCGCTGCGGCGGTCGTGCCCGCACCGGGCGCCCTTGCACAGCGTCCAGCCCTTGGCCTTGCAGAGTGCGCCGGCACGCTCGATCATGCGGTCGGTGCCCTCAACCGCCTCGACCGCGATGATGTCCCGCTCGCGAACGGCGACGGCCTGGCCGATGTCGAGCCGCAGCAGATCAACCAGCTGTGGCCAGACGAAGTCGACGTCTGCCTGCTGGGCGCTCGTGGGCTGACGGCCGGTCATCACGCCCGCGTCGGCCAGCTCCTTGGGGATCGACGTCGTCGAGTCGAGCAGCTGCACGCCGCAGCGCTCCAGCTCGTCTGCGATGGCGCCGAGCACGGCGTACGACCGACGGTCGTGCCGAAGCTTGCGGTGCCAGGCAAGCAGCGTCGGCATGTCGGGCACGTTGCGCACCATGCGTAGCGGATCGTGCATCAGCTTGGCCTTGTCGACCTTGCCAACCATGATGGCGTGGCGGACGTTTCGACGCGCCAGGGCTCGGCCCCAGCCGCCCACCCGGAACAGCCCGACCTCGTGGAAGCTGTCGCAGAGCTTCGGCAGCTCGGATTCGTACATGTTGGCCAGGCCGATGCCGTGGATGCGGTGCCCGATCTCGCGCAGGCCCTCGGCCACGATGATCGGCAGCCGGCCCGCGCCCGCGATAAGCCCGATGGCCGTGGGCGGCGTTGGCGGATCGGGCAGGATGACGAGCGGACGGGGCACGGATCGCTTCTCCCAGGTGCGAGCGAACGCGGGGATCGGGATTATTGCGCGAACGAGGCCTCCGGGAGGCAGCGAACCAATCAACGTCCAAACAACCACGCCTCGGCTCAATCCCAGCGGCTTTCCGGGCCGATGGAACCGCCGTGAGCAGCCAACAGGCATCGACCAACGAGCACGGCGGCGGGCAGAACCAGGTGCAGGGCCGGCCCTGGATCGGCGTGCGATTTACCTGTGCCGGGGCCTACGTCCGCTCGTACCGGGCGCCCGACGCGGCTTGCTACGTCGCCCGCTGCCCGCGCTGCGGCATGACCTGTCGCTTCCCGGTCGGGCCGGGCGGCACCAGCAGCCGGCTGTTCGACGCATCGTGCCGGTGATGGCCCCAGGCCCTGCCGACGCCGTGGCACGTCTCGCGTAAAGTGCTGCGTGGCAAACCTCCCCGGCATCACCATCGGTCGACCGAATGAATCCTGCGCTGCAAGCGGCCGGGCCCTTTTCCCGGGCGACCGCATCGTTTCGGTGTTGCTCGTCGACCCCGCCGAGGGATCGTCGAGGCTGGACGTTGCCGAAGGGGCGTGGCAAGACGGCTGGCGGCCCGAGGCCGGCGAGCACGGCGACGTCGTCGCCATCTGGCGCGGCGTAGTGCCCCAGCCCAAGGACAAGGACAACGCCCGGCCCGTCGACGACGAAGACCTTGTGGCGTTGTTCGACCAGATCGCCGAGCCCGAGGACGAGCAGGCCATCGAGCTTCGGTACGTGCTGGCGTGGATGCTCGTGCGGCGTCGGCGCCTGCGGCTGGAGGGCCAGCGCAAGGGGAGGCTGCGCGTCCGCCGCGTAACGGCCACCGGGGCATACATCGATGGCGAGCCGGTCGACGTTGCCGATCCGGGCCTCGACGAGGATCAGCTCGAGCAGGCCATGGAACGCGTGGCGGCGCTGCTGCTAGGCGAGCCCGAGGCGCCAGCGCAGCCGGCACAGCAAGCCGAGGAGGCTTCGTGAGGCGGGCGGCGTCGATCGTGCTGCTGGCGCTCGCCTGCGTCGCGGGCTGCAATTGTGCGGGCAGGCCCGAGGTTCCCGAGCCCTTCCAAGGCGAGCAGATCAGCCTCGACGACTACACCTACGAGCAGGTCGCAACCGCCATGAACCAGCGGGCCGAGCGGCTGCAACGCTTCTGGGCGGCCACCATCACCACCGTGTGGTACATCGGCGAGCAGGGCGAGGACGAGGTCGAGCAGCTCGACGGCGATCTGCACATCGTCCAGCCCGACAAGATCGCGCTGAGTCTGCGCAAGGTCAGCGTCGACGGTGCAGCGCTTGGCGCGAACGAACGCTACTACTGGTACATCGATCTCCTCGCCGACGATCCGATTGCCTCCATCGGCACGCACGAGAAGGCCAATCCCGACCGTCTCGCCGACTTGGGCGTGCCGGTGCATCCGCTCGACCTCTTGCTGCTGCTTGGATTCTCTTCGGTGCCCGAAGAACCCATGAATCCTGAGAGGCCACTTCGACTGTCGCCGCTGGGGACTCGGTTGGTCCTGTCGGCGCCGGCCCGATGGGGCGTGGTCGAATACACCCTTGACCCGGAGACGCTTGAGCCCGATCGCATCGAGATCCGTCGAGATCCACGCAGCGACCCGGTGCTGACGGCCGACATGCTCGACGGCGACGTCATGTTCGATGATCGGATCGATCGCGAGTTGCCAAGCGTTGCCATCCCCGAGCGCGTGCTCATCGATGTACCGATGCTCGACGCCCGCGTGCAGATCCGCTTCCTCGGGGCCCAGTCAAGCCGGCGCCGGCCGGACGAGCGGGCCTTCGACCTCGGACAGACGATGTCGCGTTACGGCATTCGGCTCAAGCGCGACCTCGACGTGGTGCACGCCCGCGAGATAGATCAGCGATGAGCGCGCTCCGACCGTCGCTGCTTGCGATGATGCTCGTGCTCGTGCTCGCAGGCGATGGGCTGGCACAGATGGTCGCCGGCTCGCCGGGCGGCACGCAGCCCTCGGGCGAGCACGCGTGGGCCGTCACGCCCTCGACGACGTCGAGCGAGTGGGCGTTGTGGCACGTACCGCCGCGCGTCGGCACCAACGGCGCGGCCGACGGCGCGATCCGGGTCGTCGATTCGCTGGAGCGAAGGCCCGCGGCGGTCGCCGCGGCGGGAGGCCGCGTGTGGCTTGCCTTCGCGGGCATCGGCAACGAGCCGGGCTACGGCATCTTCACCGCCGCCGTGCAGCCGGGCGCGATCGACGGCACGTGGTACTCGGGGTCGGGCGGCCGCCTGGCCTCGTCGAGCTTCTTGCCGACGGAGGGTCGCCTCATTGCAATGGCGGCTCAGAGCGCGGGTCCGATGGCGCTCGTCGAATTGACCAACGGCGCGCACGAGGTCGCTTGGCTCGATCGCGGACGCTGGATGGGCAGCGCGGGTCCGGTGCTCGACGACGCGCCGTCGCCGCAGGCCATCGGCGTCTCTCGCAAGGGCGTCGTGAAGCTGGCCTCGATCGGCGACGGGGCACTCACGCTGTGGACCGCCCAGATCCCGACCGAAGAATCCGGTGGTCCCTCGGTCTTCCAGTTGCGCGATCCGTCCGAGTTGCTCGAGCCCGCGAGTTCGCAGCCGGGCGAGCAAGGGAAGCCCATCGAGCTCGAGTGGGCGCGGCAGACGCTCCTACTGCCGACTTCCGCGACCGGCTCGCGCGTGATCGCCGGCCCGGTCTCGCTCGGGCCGCGTGTGCTGCTCGCCGCTTCGCAGGACGGCAAGGCCACCGTCTTCGAGATCGAGGGCCAAGCCGTACGGCCCGTTTATGCCGCGGACGGCGCTGCCGTCGCCTTCCTCACCAGCGCCCGTCGCGGGATCTACGTGCGCCTGAGCGAACGCCCCGAATCGGCCGAGGGACGGGCGGCAACGAGCCTCGAACTCGAGGAATTCTCGCTCGACTCCGGACGCACGCTCTACGTGGGACCTGCAGTCTTCGACGGACCCGTTTCGCCCAGCGACCTTCGGATCCTGCTCGTGCTGATGGTGCTCGTCAGCGCGTCGCTCTTGCTCTTCGTCGTGCGGACGTCCAACGAAAGCAAGCCCTTCGCGGCGCCGCCGGGCTGCGTGCTCGCGCCGCCAATGCCCAGGCTGCTGGCGTCCGTCGGCGACGGGCTGGTTGCACTGCTCATCGGTAGCGAGATCGCCCGGGCGCTGCCCGAGGGCTGGCTTGCGATGCGAATCGGCGCTGAGGTAATCGACTTCGCGCCGCTCTTGCTTTCGCTCGTCTTTGGGATGCTGGCAGGCGCCGTCATGGAAGCCGCGCTCGGCCGCACCATCGGCAAGCTCGTCTTTGGCCTGGCGGTGACGCGCTCGCGCAAGGGCGACGACGACGCCCCCGGCATCCGGCGTCCGGGCTTCGGGGCCTCGCTGGTCCGCAACGCCGTCAAGTGGTTGCTCCCCCTGGTCGCGCTGGCGGGAGCCATGAGCCCCCTGCTGCGACACCGCGGCGACACGCTCTCGGGCCTGGCGGTCGTCGGCGAGTTCGCCCTCGAAGATGAGGCGGGGGATTCCGATCAAGATTCGACGCCAGACGGCCGATAGCCCTGCGGGCATGCGCATTGCGTGCCGACCCGCGGAGGCGCCGTGCCGGCCGACGACAAGCCCGCAGCCCAGCCCAGCACCGAGCAACCGGCCCAGGATCCGGCGGTGACGCCATGGCGTGAGATCTGGCAGGTGCCGACGCTGGGCGTGTCCGTTGCACTGCTGGTTATCGGGCTCGTGACCTTGGTCCTTCATCGGCCCGCTCCGGACATTGAGGGGTTGCTGGACGGCGCCGAGCGGCGGATCGAGGCCCGGCGGTACGCCCAGGCTCTGGACGTTCTAAACGATGACCTCGGGCCGAACCTCGATCGTGCCTCGTTCACCCCCGAACTACGCCGCCGCTTCCACGTGCTCCGGGCCCGCGCCCTCTCGCTTGGACAGTCCGAGTTTACTTCTCGGCAGGAAACCAACGACACCAACATCGTGCGCGAATACCGCGAAGCCGAGCGGCAGGGCGCCGCGCTCGAGCCGCGCGATGCGTTCTTCTTGGGCCAGGCCTACATCAGCCTCGACCAGGTCGAGCCCGCGCTCAAACGCGCCGAAGACATGCCGCCGACCGAACGGCCGCTGCGGCACGAGCTCTATCGCATCGCCATCGAGGACGAAGATGCTTCGACCCCCGGCGGGCGCGAGCGGATCATCGACCTCGTCTCCCGGTTCGTCGCCGACGGCACGCTTGGCATCAACGACCGGGCGTGGGCCGAGCTCCAGCGGGCCCGCGTTCTGTCGGCCACGGGCGATCACGCCGGCGTGGTCGATCGCCTGCTGCGGTCCTATCCGCAATGGGCCCGTGCGGCACCCGAGCGTCGAGCCGCCCTGAGCGTCGAGCTCGGCGCAGCCCAGATGGAACTGGGCGACCTCAACGACTCACGCGAGTCGCTCGAGCTCGGCGAGAAGCTGGCCGAGCCGCAATCGCCCGAGCGCGGCCTGGCGATCGTGCTGCTGGGCAGGCTCGACGAACTGTCGGGCCGAGCGATGGAGGCTCGAGACCGGTACCAGCGCGTGCTCGACGATCTCGGCTGGTCGCCCGCCGCCCAGGCCGCGCGCCTCGGGCTCGCCGAGGTCTATGCGTCCGAGGGCGAGGCCGACCTGTCGCTCGACCTCTTCACCGAGGCGATCCAGATGCTACGGGAGGACGGGCCGGCCGGCGGCGTCGACGCAGAGGTGCTCGAGGGCGCGCTCCTGGCGCAGCACCGTGTCCACAGCCTCGCCGGCGAATCGACGGACGCGCTGCGGTACGCCCAGCTCGCCGAGACCGTGAGCGACGAGGAACGCTCCCCCGAACTCGTGCTCGCGCTGGCGGATTCGCACCGCGCCGTCGCCGAAGATCTCGCCCAGGCCACCGGCCAGGCCGCGAGCGTGGGCGCCGACGCGCTGCACTTCGACGCCGCGACGCGCGAGGAGTTTCGCCGGCACATCCGGGCCGCGGGTGGGTACTACGCCCTGCATGCCGATTTGGTGACGCTCGACGAGGCCGCGTTCGAGCGCAGCACGTGGCTCGGCGCCGTGTGCTTCGACCGCGCGGGCGATCTCGAGCTTGCCGAACGCAAGCTCACGACGTTCGTCACGGCAATCAGCGAGAGCCCGCAGCGGGCCGAGGCTCGTTATAGATTGGGTCGCATCTACCAGGCCCGCAGCCGGCACTCGGCAGCTGAAGAGGCGTTCCGATCGCTCATCGACGACGCGAACGACCCGGACACGGGCAAGGGCGTTGGCCCCTTCGCCCTGAAGTCGTACGTGCCGCTGGCCGAGACGCTGCTGGCCGACGCCGACGCCGAGAACGACGGCGAGGCGCTGGCCCTGCTCGAACGCGTGCTCTCGGGCGGACTGGTGGGGCCGACGAGCGAGGAGTATCGCCGCGCGCTGGTCGAGCTCGGCACGCTGCACTATCAGCGCGGCGAGTACGTCCCGGCCATCGAACGCCTCCGCGAGGCACTCGCCCGATTCGACGGCGAACGCCTGGAGCACCTCATCCGCTTCAAGCTGGCCGACGCCTTCCGGCTCGAGGCCGATCGGATCGGCGAGGCACTGGCCCAAGCCATGCCCGGCAGCGAGCGCCGCGAGTTGCTCAACCTTCGCGAGGAACGCCTGCGTACCGCGATCGAGCAGTTGGAGCTGACCCGCGACGGTTTCGAGCGGCTCGGTGAACTCTCGCCGGCGGAGCGTGAGTCGCTCCGCAGCGCCTACTTCTTCCTGGGCGCCTGTGCGTACGACCTGGGCGACTACGAACTCGCCGTCAAGCACTACGCCGCGGCCCACGCGAAGTACGCCGGCGATCCCGCCGCACTCGTGCCGCTCATCCAGATCGTGAGCGCGCGGCTTCAACAGGGGGAGTTCGCACTCGCGCGGGCCGCCAACGAGCGGGCTCGACGCTTATACGAGAGCTTCCCGAGCGAGGTCTGGAACGACTCGGACCTGCCGCTGTCGCGCGACGACTGGCAACGCTGGTTCCAGGCCAGCGAGCGGTTGGCGACCGCGGGCGGCTAGTGCTCAGGCCCGCGTCACCTCGACCTTGCCGCCTGCGACGTCCTTGATGGCGTAGCCCATGTCCGCCAGTTCGTCGCGGATGGCGTCGCTGGTCGCGAAGTCCTTGTTCGCGCGCGCGGCCTTGCGTTGCTCGAGCTTCTCGATGACCGCGGGGTCAGGCTTTAGCCCAGGCGCGAACAGGCCGATCGAGGTGTCTGTTGAGGTCGCTTCATTTAAGTCGATTCCCAGCACGGCCCCAAAATACTTCTGGAACACGTACCCGTCGCCTCGACGCGCGTCACCCGAACGATTCATCCAGACGTTGATCATTGCAATCGCTTCGGACACGTTGAGATCATCATTCAAAGCACTGGCAAATTCGCGCATAATCGTTCGAGAACCATCCGTTTCCAACTCCTCATCGCCCGGACCAATGCTGGCGCTTTGTCGCCACCGGTCGATCATCCGCTGGCTGTCTTTCAGGAGCTGGTCGGTGAAGTCGGCGTTCGTGCGATAGTGCGTGCGGATGAGCGCCAGCCGCAGCGCGGCAGGCTCGACGCCCCTGGCAAAGAGATCCCGGGCCGTGAAGAAGTTGCCCTTGCTCTTGCTCATCTTTTGGCCGTCGACGAGCAGGAAGCGATTGTGCAGCCAGTGCCGCGCGAACGGCGCGCCGCTCGGCGTCTCGTTGAAGGCGCAGCAGCTCTGGGCGATCTCGCACTCGTGGTGCGGGAAGATGTTGTCCTCGCCGCCCGTGTGCAGGTCTATGACGGGCTGGCCGTCGGGCACCACGCCATCTGGGAAGCTCGCCTTGGCGAGCACCTCGTACGCCATGGCCGAGCACTCGACGTGCCAGCCCGGATAGCCAGTGCCCCACGGGCTGTCCCACTTCATCAGGTGGCTCGCGTCCTCCTTCCAGAGCAGGAAGTCGGCCGGATGTCGCTTGGTCGATTGGTTTGCGTCGTCGACGCGGCCTCCGGCGCCGGCGCGGAGGGCCTCGAGCGAGTTGCCGCTGAGCCTGCCGTAGCCGTCGAACGCGTTGACGCTGAAGTAGACCGCGCGAGCGCCCGGCTCGCCCGTCACGTAGGCGCAGTCCCGTGCGATCAGGCGTTCGATCAGCTCGATCATGGCCGGCACGTACGCCGTGGCCCTGGGCATCATGTCCTGCTCGCTGGCGACCTTGAGGCCCAGCTTCTTCGCGTCCTCGAGGAAGCGGTCGGTGTAGAAGCGAGCGATGGCGTAAGGGTCGGCGGCGTCGATCTCGGCGCCCGGCGGCAGCGTGCCGGCCTTCTTGGCCTCGAGCAGGCGCGAGCGGGCGGCGTCCATCTTGTCCTGCCCGCCGCCGTCGGCCCGATCGTCGTCGGTCATGTGGCCCACGTCGGTGATGTTCATCGCGTGGCGGACGGTGCGTGGTCCAGCGTGCAGGCTGCCGCTGGCGTCCTGAATCGTGCACAGCGGGCTCTCGAGCCAGCGACGCAGCAGGTCGGCGATGAGGAAGGCGCGAAAGTTTCCGATGTGGCCGTCGTCGTAGACCGTCAGGCCGCAGGAGTAGAAGGTGACCGTGTTCGGATCGGTCGCGCGGAAGGGCTCGACGCGCTTCGTGAGGGTGTTGTACAGGTGCAGGGACTCGGGCATCCACGATCATAGAGCAAACACCGGGCGTGCTCGGCGTACGCTGCGGCGTGCGAGATCCCGGGCGGCACAGGCAGATTTCCTTCGAGTTCCTGGGCACAGGCGTGTCCAGCGGCGTGCCAGTCATTGGCTGCTCGTGCCTCACCTGTACCTCAAGCGACGCCAAGGACAGGCGGCTGCGCTGCTCGGCCGCCCTGCGATTCGGCGACGACCGGGGCGAGCAGCGGACGATCCTCTTCGATGCCGGGCCCGACCTTCGCCAGCAGGCCCTTCGCGCCGGTCTCGAGCGCGTGGACGCGCTGCTCTTCACCCACAACCACGTCGACCACACCTGGGGCCTGGACGAGCTGCGCCGCTTCAACACGCTCATGGAGGGGCCGGTCGACATCTATGCCAACGACCACACGCTCGACTTCCTCCGCCGCGTCTACGGCCACATCTTCGACGCAAAGAACAACGTCCAGCCCAGCTACGTCGCCAGCGTCATCCCCCACCGCCTGCTGCCGATGGTGCCCGAGGAGCTCTTCGGCCTGCGCATCACGCCGCTCACGCTCCTGCACGGCAGGCTGCCCGTGCTGGGGTTTCGCATCGAGGCCGTCCACCCGACGGTCGCGGCGCGGGCGGGCATGTCGGATCTCTTGCCGATGGCCTATTGCACCGACGTCTCGGGCATTCCCCCCGAAAGCTGGCCGCTGCTCGAAGGTCTCAAGACGCTGGTGCTGGGCGCCCTGCGTCCACGACGCCACCCCACGCACTTCTCGATCGACGAGGCCGTCGCGGCGGCCCAGAAGATCGGGGCCGAAGAGACTTGGTTCATCCACATGAACCACGAGGTCCGCCACGAGCCGGTGGACCGGGCGCTGCCCGGGGGCATCCGATTAGCGTGGGACGGCTTGGTGCTGCCTCAGTCTCGCGAAGAGGAACGCAGCGAGGGCGAGTGGGCGTTGGGGTGGCGGGAGTAGCTACTCGGCCGCGAGGTGGATGCTGATCCGACCGACCTTGACGCCGAGACGCTGCTCGATCTCGGCGATGAGCTCGGGGTCGCGGACGCCGGCCATCACCCGGGCGCTCAGGTCGTCGGGCAGGTCGAGCATCGAACCGTCGGGCGACACGACATGGGCGTGCTCGTCGGTGATGGCGTCGAATCGCGTCGGCCCGCCGGGGGTTGCCAGCTTGCGGCACAGGCCGCGCTGGCTGAGCGTTTCCAGCGTGTTGTAGACGGTCGCCAGCGAGATGCCGGCCCCGCCCTGCCCCTCACGCACGCTCTCGTAGATCGCCTCGGCCGTCGGGTGCTCGCGGGTGCTCGCCAGGGCGGCGTACACCACCTGGCGCTGGCGGGTGCAACGCAGGCCGTGGGCGGCGAACAGGTCGCGGTGGTCGGCCGGTGACCGGGGCTCTCGATCGTGGGCGGCATCCGTCATTGGAACGATTCTAGGAAGGAAGTCGACGCGGCGAGATATCAGCGCTGCCAGCACCCTTGACCGGCAGGACGGCACGGGCTGTCGAGATCAGCCTCGGGGTTCAGAAGATGGAGTTCGTTCCTCAACCAATTCGTCTTCCCGTACCTCCTCCTTCCCCTCGCGAATCGTCTCCTCGGCTTCCTCCAGGTCGTCGCCCTGCGGATCGGGCTCGTCCTGGGTCAGCGGGGCCGTCGGCTCGAGCGCGAGGGTGGCCAGCACCGGGTGGTGGTCCGAGCCGATGTCGGGCAGTACCTGCAGACTGACGAGGCGGAAGTGGTCCGACGCGAACACGTGGTCGATCGGGAACCGATAGATTCGGCGGCGGGCGTGGAAGGAGTTGTAGAAGCCCCGGCCGACGCGCGGGTCGAGCAACCCGCTGACCCGCTGGAAGAGCCTCGTGGTGTGCGACCATGCGACGTCGTTGAAGTCGCCCGCGACGATCACCGGCGTGGCGTCGCCGGCATCGCGAGCATCCTTGACCTCGCGCGCGATCATGAGCAACTCGGCGTCGCGCTGGTGGCTGTCCTCACGCTCGGAATCGATCGGCCGCTTCAACCCCGGCGGCTTGGGGTGCACGCCGTACAAGCGAACTTCGCGACCCGATGGCAACTGGAGCGTCGTGAGCATGGATGGCACCCCGTCCTCGACCAGGAACCGGACCTCGGGAGCGATCAGTGGGTGCCGGCTGTAGAGCAGCATGCCGTAGTGATTGTCTTGCGGCTGCAGGATCGCGTGCGGATAGGCCTCGGCCAGCGGCGCGAGCCGATCGTGCCACCACCGCGTCGGCTCGGCCAGCAGGACCACGTCGGGATCGGCCTTGCGCACGGTCTCGAGGAGGGCGTCGATCTTGGTGTTGTCGTAGCGCACGTTGTAGACCAGCAGGCACAGCGTCTCGCCCGGCTCGCCCCGGGCCGCCTCCATCTGCACCGGGAAGACCGGCGTGTACGGCAGGATGCGGAAGCACTGCCAGGCGAGGGCGCCGACGAGCAAGGCCGGGATGATCGCCCGCTTGAACACGCTTGCTCGCTGGGGCGCCGACGCGTTCTTCTTGCGCTGGCGATGGGCGAGCCATCCGACTACGCCCTGGCCGAGCAGCACCAGCACGATGAAGGCGGCCGCCTGAGCGCGCGGGAAGTCGAACCCGCGGACCCACCACGCACCGGTCTGGATCTCCGGCAACACGCTGCACACGCAGAGCGCGAGGGCGGCGATGGCGAGCAAGATTCGGAGGGCCTTGAGCATGGCGCGGGAGTGTATTCCCAGGATCAGGTGGGCTCGGGCCACGAACGCGCGCGTCATCGCATGAAGATTTTCACACGATGCAGCGACGATCGGACCCGGGACGCCGGTAATTCAGGACTGCGATCGCAGTACATCACTCGGACGGTGACTTGGATGACACCACCGCCCGCGTCCGAAGCCGTCGATCCCACTCAACCACGCCGTCCTTCAGCCGGATGACACGCTCGCAGCGGTCGGCGACCGAGTCGTCGTGGGTCACCATCAGGATGCTCATGCCCCCGGCGTGGAGCTTCTCGAAGAGCGTCAGGATCTCTTCGCCCGTGCGCGAGTCGAGGTTGCCCGTGGGCTCGTCGGCCATGAGCACCTTGGGCTCGGCGATGAGCGAGCGCGCGATGGCCACGCGCTGCTGCTGGCCGCCCGAGAGCTCGCGCGGGCGGTGGCCAAGTCGCTCGCCGAGGCCGACGAGCGAGAGCTTCTCGATGGCGCGCTCGCGGCGCTCGATCGGATCGACGCCCTGGTAGAAGAGCGGCACGGCGACGTTGTCCTCGACGGTGAGCTGGGGGATCAGGTTGAACGCCTGGAACACGAAGCCGATGGTGCGCCCGCGGAACTGGCTGAGCGCCTCGTCGTCCATCTCGTTGATGTCCTTGCCCGCCAGCAGGTACTGCCCGTCAGTCGGCTGGTCGAGGCAGCCCAGGATGTTCATGAGCGTGCTCTTGCCCGAACCGGACGCGCCCATGATGGCGACGTACTCCCCCTGGTGCACCGTGATGTCGACGCCGCGGAGGGCCTCGACCATGACCGAGCCGTCAGGCTTGTAGTAGACCTTGCGGACCTTCTTGAGCTCGGCCACGGTGGGCCGATCGGCGTAGGGATTGGGGATGCCCTCGCTCGGCTGGGTGGCTGCGTCCGTACGGTCCGTTTCGGTCTGGGCGGGGCTCGTCATCGGGTGAACTGTACCTGTGGGATCGGGTTCGGTTGGGCCCGGCGCGGGCTCGCTTGTCGCGGGGAGTGCGCCAATCATTAGGGCCCGGCAGGGAAGGGCCCTGGTGGGGATGAAATCCCGAACGTCAGTAGCTCAATTGGTAGAGCAGCGGATTCCAAATCCGCAGGTTGGGGGTTCGAGTCCCTCCTGACGTGTTGCTCCGGCCGATCCGCGGCCGAATCGGATTCGAGAGGCTTGGAGGCACGATGGCCTTTGCGATCTACAAGCCCGGGCAGGGCTACTGGACCCGGACGCTCACCGCCGTCTTCGGCGGCGTATTGGTGCTGGCCGCGGCTGCGTGGCTGTACGGCCAGGCGTTGCTCATCCCGCTGCCCGATCGCGCCTGGATCACCAGCTACGGCTCCGATACCGAGTTCGTGGTCGGCCAGCAGGTCGAGCTGCTCGGCGAGGCCGGCCTGGGCAATCGCCCCGTGCTGGGCACCGCGACGGTCGAGACGGTGGAAGCCAGCAGCGATGGCGGCGTGCTGACGGTCGTGGACTGGCAGCTCCAGGAAGAGGCCCTGCGGTCGCAGATCGAGGCCTTGCGAGCCGAGAGCGGCCAGATCGCGACGATCTCTGGCGGTGGCGTTCGCGGCGTGCCCGTGGTCGAGCGAATCTACGTCCAGGGCGGCATGGTGGTGCTCATGGTGTTGCTCGGCGCCACGGTCATCGTCTACTTCGTTGCCATCAAGAAGGGCTCGGTTGACTTCCTCATCGCCACCGACGGCGAGATGCGCAAGGTCAACTGGTCGACCCGCAAGGACGTCATCAACTCGACGTGGGTCGTCATCGGGGCCTCGGCCCTGCTGGGCTTCTACCTCTTCGGATTCGATTTCATCTTCCAGTTCTTCTTCAAGACCATCGGCGTCCTGGATATCTGATTCAGGCGCTGCTGAGCGGGCTTCGGGCGCCACCCTCGCCCTAGCCGGGGCCGGACCGTCCCGCTCGACTTGCGCTGGGGCGAGCCTAAACTTGACCGTATCGGCCGTGGACCGCGTGGAGCGTGTCTGCGGCCGCTGTCATTTTCTGGAGCGTGCACGATGACCGAAGGCGAGCAGACGACCAAGGCCGGCGAGAGCAGCCCTTCCACCAGCCAGACCGAGCAGGAGGCCCCGACCGCCGCCGAGTCGCAGGCCGAACCCAAGCCCGAACCCAAGGTGGAGCCCGAGACAGCGCCCGAGGCGGCTGCCGCAGCCCCCGAAGCGCCCTCGACCGATTCGGCCGAGGCTTCGGAAGCCGGCGAGCCCGCAGAGCCCGAAGAGCCCATCGTGCAGCCCGGCATGAGCTGGTTCGCCCTCCGCGTGGCCTCCAACAAGGAGAGCTCGGTCCGCGACACGCTCCTGCGGAAGGTCCAGATCGAGCACAAGACCGACTTCGTCGGCCGCATCCTGGTGCCCACCGAGAAGAGCCGCACGTTCAAGAACGGCAAGATCAAGATCACCGAGACCAAGCTCTACCCCGGCTACGTTTTCGTCGAGATGAAGCTCGAGGACGACGGCCGCATCCCGCAGGACGTCTTCTTCCTGATCAAGGAGACGACCGGCGTGGGCGACTTCGTCGGCACGCCTCGCCCCACCCCGCTCGAGCTCCACGAGGTCGAGAAGATCCAGATGTCGAGCCGCGCGCCCGAGGAAGAGCCCGAGGTTCGCATGAACTTCGTCAAGGGCGAGCACGTCACGATCAAGGAAGGCCCCTTCGAGGGCTACGAGGGCACGGTCGATGAGCTGCTGCCCGACAAGGGGCTCGTCCGCGTGCTCGTTACCATCTTCGGCCGCCAGGCGCCCATCGAGATCGAGGAGTGGAAGCTGGCCAAGGCCGACGAAGGCTGAGCCGGCGGCGGAGCGACTATCGCAGCGTCAGCACCCGCTGCCATCTGCTCGCCTTGCTCGCGTGTCTCGTCGTGCCCTCGGCGGCGTCCCAAGTCTGGTACAGCGAGAGCAACTCGCGGGCGATCGCCCGGGTCTCGCGGTGCTGCGCCCCCAGCGTCGCCTCGAGCACGTCGTACGCGTCCAGCAGCTTGCCCTCGGCACGCTCGAATCGCCCGATGGCGACGAGGGCGCTGGCGTGCTGGGCCTCCACCATCGCCGTCCGCCAGTTCGAGACGCCCCACACGCCGCGGGCGGTGCGGACCGCCCTGCCGAGGACGGCCTCTGCCTCGCTGTCGCGATCGGACTCTCGCAGCAACACGGCCAGGTTGTTCGCGGCGATGGCCAGGTCCTCGCGCCCCTCGTCGGTGGTGGCGTCGTTCAGCGTGAGCACGCGGCGGTAGTCGGCCTCGGCCTCTGATGCGTTGCCGAGAGCGGCGTGCACCATCGCGCGCCGCCGGACGGCCCCGAGCGTGCGCGGGTCGAACGCCCCATACCGGCGCTCCAGATCCGCCGCCGCGCGGTCGAGCAACGCAAGGGCCTCGTCAAAGTCGTCGCGATAGAAGCTGCCAAAGCCGCGGGCGAGGTCGATCCTGGTCCGCAGCTCGTCGTCGGGGTCCAAGCTCCGTTCGGCCGCCGTTGAGAGCAGATCGAGTTGCTCGTCGGCCTGGCTCCACCGGCCGGCTCGCTGAAGGAACGAAGCCAGGCCCAAGCGGGCCAGCAGGGTGGCCCGCTCGTCCGATCCCAGCGAGCCCAGGTAAGCGCCGAGCGCTTGCTCCTGGAGGTCGATCGCCTCGGACCAGTCCGCGTCGGCGACGGATCGCTCGGCGAGGTGCTCGTAGATCTGGGCCTGGAGCAGCCCCTCCGAGTCGAGCGCACCAGCCACCTCCCGCAGCACGTCGCTCGGGATGCGGTTTCCCTGCGTGATGACCTTGATGGACGCTTCTGCCTCGTCGAACAGCTGCTTGAAGTTTGCCGCCTCGGCATCGGCCCGAGCTGCTTCGGCCGCGGCCAGGCGGGCGTTCTCTTCGGCCTGCACCAGCGCTTGCTCGGCCCGCTCGCGTGCTTCCTGCGTCTCGCCGAGCGAGGCGTCCAGGGCGTCGAGCGCATGGGTCAGGTCGGCGTTGGCCAGCACGAGTGCCTCGCGGGCCCGCTGGGCCTCCTCCTTGGCCTGCCGCTCCTGCTCGGCCAGCCGGGTGGTTTCATCCACGGCGTCCTGGAGGGCGAGCGACTGCCGCTCGAGCTGCGCGTTCTTCGATTCGAGCTCGGTCTGCGTGGCGGCGAGCTCGGCGTTGCGGGTCTGCAGCTTGCTGTTGACCTCACGCGTGCGCGCTTCGGAGGCTTCGAGCCGCGCGTTCGCTTCTTCGAGCTGGGAGGCCTTCGACTGGTACTCGTCTCGCTCGACGCGCGTGCTCGCTTCACGCACTACCAGCCCGACATAGACCGCCAGCGCCACGCCCGCCCCGATCGCGATCGCCGATACTGTCGCGACCGGCAGCCAGTTGCGCTTCAGGTACTTCCGTAGCTTGTACGTCGCGGGGGGCGCGATGGCCTCGACCGGCCGCCCGGCGAGATGGTTCTCCAGGTCCTCGACCAGCTCGCCGACGGTCTGGTAGCGCCGGTGCGGCTCCTTCGCGAGGCACTTCTGGGTGATCCAGTCCAGGTCTTCCTTGAGCAATCGACCATCGGCAACGCGCGAGCTCGGCGGTTCGGCCTGCAGGACGCGCGTACTGGGATTCTTCGGCTCGACCTCGCGGATGATCCGGTACGCATCGGAGGTCTTCAACTCGGCAAGCTTGTGCGTGTCGAAGGGGAGCGTCCCGGTCAGAAGCTCGTACAGCACGACGCCGAGCGCGTAGACATCGGTGCGAACGTCGGCATCACCACCGCCGTCGGCCTGCTCCGGGCTCATGTAGTCGAGCGTGCCGATGACCTGGCCCTCGAGCGTGTGCCGCGTATCCGCGGCGTAGCGATCATCGAGCGCCTTGGCGATTCCGAAGTCGATGACCTTGGGTACGGGGGCGCCGTTTTCGGTTGCCACCAGGATGTTCGAGGGCTTGAGGTCTCGGTGGATGATGAGCTTGCTGTGCGCATGCTGCCCGGCCCGGCACGCGCCGATGAAGACGCGGATGCGGTCACGGACCGACAATCCCTGGTCGTCGCAGTACCGCGTGATCCGCGGACCGTCGACGTACTCCATCACGAAGTACGGCCGCGAGCCGAGGTGCTGGGGCGTATGGCCGGCGTCGTACAAGCGCGCGATGTTGGGATGCTCGAGCGCCGCGAGCATCCGCTTCTCGCTCTCGAATCGCCGGAGTACGCGGTCCGTATCCATGCCGGCCTTGATGATCTTCAGGGCCACGGTGCGATCGGCGCCGTCCTGGTGGGCGAGATAGACGTCGCCGAAGCCGCCGCCGTCGAGGCGCCGCACAATGGTCAGCGCGTTGATGCGTTGGCCCTCGACCAGATCGAGCGAGGCCGCCATGTCGCGAACCTTCTCGCTCATCCCCTGCTTTACGGCGTCTTCGAAGAGGTCGCCCGCGTCGGGTTCTTCGGCCTCGAGAAGGCTCGCGACGTATCGGCCCACCTCCGGCTCGTCGGCGATCAGGGCATCGAGCGCCGCGGATCGATCGCTCTCGGCCAGGTCCTGGAGCCGGAAGAAGTGCTCGCGCGCCCGGGCGTAGATGTCCGGATCCATGAGCGACCCCCTCCCACGCACCGACCGTGAAACGGGAATCGGTCGGCCCAGCTACTAACATAGCCCGCCGATAGTGCGGCAATCTTCATCGGGGGAAGGCCATGGACCCAGGCGACGCGACCGGCATCACGAAGCTTCTGCAGGACGCGGGCAAGGGCGACGAGGCGGCCCGCGACGAGCTCGCGCCGCTGGTGCTGGCCGAGCTCAGGCAGATCGCCGAACGCGCGATGGCCAAGGAACGCCGCGGCCACACGCTCCAGCCCACCGTGCTGGCCGATGAGGCGTTCATGCGGCTGGTGGGCTCGGCCAACATCGACTGGGAGGGCCGGTCCCAGTTTTATGGGTATGCCGCTCGCGCGATCCGGCAGATCCTGGTCGATCATGCCCGGCAACGCAACGCGGCGAAGCGTGGCGGCGGGCACGGCCGCGTCGACATCGAGACGATGGGCGCGCTGGGCGAATCGGAGGGCGAACAGCACCTTGACGTGCTCACGCTGCACGAGGCGCTCCAGGAACTCGAGAAGCTCGACGCTCGTCAGAGCCGGATCATGGAGCTGAAGTTCTTTGGCCAGCGCAGCATCGAGGAGATCGCCCAGTTTGTGGGTGTTTCGCCGCGGACGGTGAACAACGACGTCAAGATGGCGCTCGCGTGGCTTCGGATGAGGCTCGGAACGGCTTAAGTCTGGCTAGAGCTCCACGACCCGCATGTCGCCCGACTTCTTCGCGTCCTTCGGTGGCAGCACAACGTCCGTGGCGAACTCGCCCATGCCGGCGTCGGCCATCTGCGTTCGGACGTTCGTCGCGTTGAAGAGCAAGCCTCGCGGCAGCTCGATCTCCGTCGCCTGGGGCACCTGCCCCGGCCCGTCGTCGACGACGACCACGTCCGGCCGCCGTCGCTTGGATTCGGGCCGCTCGGCGATGTACGCGTCGACGCCCGAGGCCGCGAGCAGGTCGTGGGCGATCTGGCCCTCGGTGCGTGCTAATGCCGGAATGGCTGCGTCGAACGCCTGCAGCAGGCCGCGGTGGTTTTCGAAGGTGCCGGCCTTTTCGGCCCAGGTCGCCCCGGGCAGCACCACGTCGCTGGAGTCGATCAGCCGGCTGGGCAGCGTGTCGATGAGCACGGTAAATCGGTCGGTCGCCGCATCGGCGAGCTCGGCTGGGGCCCAGTCGCTGGGGTAGTTGCCGGTGAGCAGCAGCGCCTCGGCGTTCTCGATGGCGCCCAGGAAGTCGTGGAACTCGACCGGGTCGGTGCCGCTGACGCTCTTGAGCACGCGCCGCACGCCGCGGGCGTTGGGCGCCTTCTCCGCGACCATGACGAACGCGTCCTCGTCGTCGAGGCTCTTGGTGGGCGGGAAGGCCTTGTCCTCGCCCTTGGTCGGCACGGGCCCGACGGCGAAGATCGCTTGATCATCCAGCGACTTGGCGAGCGTGGCGAGCGCGAACGCCTCCTCGCACGGCAGCATCGGGCTCACCAGCACGGCGAGGCGGCCGCCCTTGTCGAGCGCGGCCTCGATGCCGTCGAGCGCTGCGCGATAAGCCCGGGGCCACTCGGCCTCGACCAGCGCGCCGTAGCGGCGGGCATGCGGCTCCTCCAGACGGTCGGAGCTGTGCACGAACTTCCAGCCGTAGCGCACCTCGTCGGTGATCCAGTGCTTGTTGACTTTCTGGTTCTCGCGGGGCTTGACGCGGTAGATCTTGCCCTCGTTGTGCTCGATGGAGATGTTGTCGCCGCTGGCGGTGATGCCGTCGATGCTGGCGGTCTTCTTGAGGAACCAGACGCGCTGGGCGAACAGGAAGTCCTTGTCGAGCAGCGCCCCAACGGGACACAGGTCGACCACGTTGCCGCTGAGCTCGTTCTCGAGCGCCTTGCCGGGGAAGACGTCGATCTCGCTTCGATTGCCGCGACCACCGATCATCAGTTCGCCCGCGCCGGCGATCTCCTTGTCGAAGCGCACGCACCGGGTGCACATGATGCAGCGGTCGGCGTAGAGCCAGACGTGCGGCCCAAGGTCCTTCTTGGCCTGCTTGACCTTCTGCTCCTGGAATCGCGACACGCCGCGGCCGTACTCGTAGCTGTAGTCCTGCAGGAAGCACTCGCCACTCTGGTCGCACACGGGGCAGTCCAGCGGGTGGTTGATGAGCAGGTACTCCATGACAGCCTTCTGGTTGGCCACGGCCTTGGGGCTGTCGGTGTAGACCACCATGCCGTCGCCCGCCGGGGTGGTGCAGGTGGGCTGGAGCTTGCCGCCGGCGACAGGCTCGAGCTTGTCCTGGTTCCGCGGGTTGGGGGCCCAGATCTCGCCCAGACAGATGCGGCACTGGGCCGGACGCGAGAGCGCGTCGTGGTAGCAGTAGAACGGGATCTCGACGTCGTTGGCGTTGGCCACCTGGAGGATGGTCTGGCCGGGCTCGAAGTCGACGGTCGTACCGTTGATGGTGATGCTGGGCATAAGCGGCGGGTCTTCCGTGGATGGGCTCGCGGACGCGTGCTCGTGCGCTGCCCGGCCCGTGCTGGCCGGGACCGGTTCGGGCATGCTGACTGGCTTCCATGGTAGCCGCAGATGGGCGTGCGCAGGGCCTGGCTCGGTACCGTCCCGATGCCGCAACCGGCCGGGACCGGAGGCGTACAACCGTACGTACCTCCCCTCAGGGGCCGGAATCGTGCTTGCGACCTGGCCCCTTTTTCGGCCGCGTCCGCACGACGCGCGACCACACGAAAACGCCCCGGCTGGAATGCCGGGGCGTTCGTGCTTGATCCGAGTCGTAAGGCCGCCGACCGATCACTTGGTCATGGCGGCGTCGATGTCGTTGTAGCTGAAGTTGTCGATCGTGAAGTAGGCGGCAATGCCCCAGGCAGCGCGCGGGTCGCTGACGAAGGTCACGTCCTTGGTGAACGACGCTTGGCCGCTGGCAGCCAGACCGAGCACGCCGGCGGCGACCTCGCCACCGAGCGACCAGCTCCCGTTCTGGAAGCTCTCGAGCGACGCCTCGTCGGGGAAGAAGATGACGAAGTCGTTGTAGCTGCCGATGCCGCCGATGCCGACGTTGATGCGAGCGTGGCGGCTGTAGCCGATGACCTCACCCGCGTTGTCGTACACCAGGCCGTCGCTGCCGGCCCCGCCGAGCAGGTACCACAGGCCGTTGAACTCGCCGGGGAAGACGGCCCACGCGTGGCTGTTCTGGACCAGCCCATCGAACTCGGGCTCGGTCTTGGAAAGGTGGGTGATGGTGGCCTGGGCCTCGGCCTTGGTGATGGCCAGGGCGTCCTCGGTCAGGCCGGTCGCGGCGCAGCCGCCGAGCATCAAGGCGGCGCCGGCGATGGTCGCCACTGCGAGAGTCTGAGTCGTACGCATCGAAAATCTCCTGTCCTTCGCACTATGCTGACCCGCGAGAGGCTCGACCCGGTGCCCCCGGGTGTGCCGGGCCGGAATCTGTAGCTTCAGGAAGCCCCTCACGATGACCAAGCCCAACTCGAGCCCGGTCCCCTCTCCCAAGGGTACGCGTGATCTCTACCCGGACCAATTGCTCCGCCAGAACTACGTCACCCGCCTCTGGCGAGACACGGCCATCCGCCACGGCTTCGAGGAGATCAACGGCCCCACCTTCGAGATGCTCGAGCTCTACACCCGCAAGAGCGGCGAGGGCATCGTGAGCGAACTCTTCCGCTTCCGCCGCGAAGGCGGCGACGACGACTACGCCCTGCGCCCCGAGTTTACCCCCACCCTCGCCCGCATGTACGCCGCCAAGGCCGCCAGCCTGCCGAGCCCGACCAAGTGGTTCAGCATCGGGCCGTACTTTCGGGCGGAGAAGCCGCAGCGGGGGCGGCTGCGGGAGTTCTTGCAGTGGAACGTGGATGTGTTGGGTGAGTTGCCCAAGTGCAGGACCGATGAAGACATCGTTTCGGGTGCCGGCTATGCCGACATGGAAACGATGGCATGTCTCGTCGGCGCGATGGAGCTTGCTGGTCTTACACCGCAAGCGGTTCGGATGCACTTCGGTAGCCGGAAGTTGTTGAACGCCAGATTGGAATCATCGGGCATTCGCGAAGAGAACAGACCAAAGGTCCTGTCCCTCATCGACGGCCTTTCCAAGATGAGTGATGAGGCCGTCAAGAGCGAGTTGCATGCCATTGGACTGACTCCTGAGCAGTTCGAGAAACTCTTCGAACAACCCAAGACGGCGATCATCATGGATTCGGATTCCGCTGAGGCGATGGATCCTGTCCTCGCTCTGGGCGATGTCATGGTGGCCACGGACTGGTTTTGCTACGACCTCTCAATCGTCCGAGGCCTCGCCTATTACACCGGTACCGTCTTCGAGGTCATCGCCGAAGGCGAGCGCGCCATCGCCGGCGGCGGGCGGTACGACAACCTCATCGAGCTCTTCGGCGGGCCGCCCACGCCGGCGGTTGGCTTCGGCATGGGCGATGTCGTGCTGGGCTTGTTGCTCGACGACAAGGGACTGATGCCCGAGGGCGCCGAGCTGATGGACGCGCTGAGCCAGCTCGGCGCGAGCTTGCGCCCCGAGGCGTTCGTGGTGGCAGGTTCCGAAGACGAGGACCACCTCGTCGAACCGCTGCTCGCGAGCCTGCGACGCGGCGTCGAGCGCGAGAGCTTCGACGGCAAGCCATGGTCGCTCGACCGATACGCCGTGCGGCCCATGCACGCCCGCCGCACGTACAAGACCACGCGCAACCTCAAGAAGCTGCTCAACGACGCCGAGAAGCAGCACGCAAGGTTCGCCGTCGTGCTCCACGGCCCGGACAAGGTGCAGGTCAAGGACCTCGACAGGCGCGAAGAGCTGGTGCACGACCGCGGCGACTTCAGCATCGACCCGGCCAGCGACGCCTACGTCGGCAAGGCAATCGCCGACAGGCTCGCGTGACCCGCATCCTCCACATCTCCACGCGCCTCATCCTGGGTGGGAGCCAAGAGAACACGATCCTCTCGTGCGAGGGGCAGGCCGAACTCGGGCACGAGGTGCACCTCGCGTACGGCCCGATCTACGGGCCCGAGGGCTCGATGCTGGATCGGGTTCGAGCTTATGGCAAGATCAAGATGCACGAGGTGCCGCACCTGGTCCGGCCCGTGCGACCCATCACCGACGTGCGGGGTTACTTCGAGCTCAAGTCGCTCATCGAGCGGCTCGAACCCGACGTCGTGCACACGCATTCGTCCAAGGCCGGCATCCTGGGTCGCCTCGCGGCTTGGAATGCGGCGTGCAAGCCGGCCGTCGTCCACACGATCCACGGACCACCGTTCCTGCCCGGCAAGAAGGTGTCCAACGCGATCTATACGGCGGCCGAGCGTGTTGCTGCCAAGCGATGCCACGCCATCGTGAGCGTGGCCGACGCGATGACGCGGCAGTTCCTCGACCGAGGCATCGGCACGCCCTCGCTCTACACGACCGTGCGCAGCGGCGTGGACATCGAGCCCTACCTCACCAGCCACCCCACGCGCGACGAGGTACGAGAAGAACTCGGCATCGAGCCGCATGAGTTCGTCATCGGCACCATCGCCCGCCTGGCCCAGGACAAGGGCCACGACGACCTGCTCGACGCGTTGGGCGAAGACCTCAGGGCCAAGGACCATTGGCGGCTCCTGTGGGTGGGCGACGGCTACCTGCGCGAGAAACTCGAGCGACGCGTCGCCGGCATGGGGCTGACGAACAGGGTCGTCTTCGCAGGATTGCGCCCGCCGGCGGACATCCCCGGCACGCTCCGGGCCATGGACGTCCTGGCGCACCCGAGTTATCGGGAGGGACTGCCGAGGACGGTGACCCAGTCGCTGCTCGCCAGCGTGTGCCCGGTCGCGTACGACTGCGACGGAACGCCCGAGATCTGCCGGCATAAGCAAACCGGCTGGCTCATCCCCACCGGCGACACCACGCGGCTGGGCGACGCGATCAGGCGATTGGCCGCCAGGCCCGATGAACGATTGGCCCTCGCGGCATCGGGCAGGGAGGTCGCCGGGAGGGAGTTCAGCGCGGCGGCCATGGTCGCCGGGCTCGAGCACGTGTACCGCGAGGCGCTGCAGGAGCGTCAGCGGCGGCCCGACGCCGGCGTCGAGGCCCGATAGCCTTGCCCATGCCCCACCTCACGCGATTGCTGTCACCTCGACTCGCTCTTGCCATCGGCGCTCCGGCGGCGGCCGTGATCGCTGGTTGCTCGAGCGGTGGGTCGTTCGTGCCTCCTCCGATCGTGGCTGCACCGCCACCGCCGCCGTCGGCCCCGCCTCCGCCTCCGCCTCCGCCGCCGGAATCACCGGGCGAATCTCCGACGGGCGGCTCGGGACCCACCGGCGGAGGCGTCGACGCGACGCCCTACACGGGATCGATGTCTGCTTACGAGTTGCTGGCCCGTTCTGCCATGGCGTACGGCGAGGCCTCCGACTACCTCGACGAGGGCAGCGTCGTCATCGTCCAGCCAAGCCGCCGGAACGAGTATGGCTTCCGCACCCTCTACGAGCGCGACGGCGACTTCTCGTTCTACGTCGACGGCACGGCCGGCTCGCGGCTGCCGAACTTCGAGGTCCACAAGGCCGGCGTTCGATTCGAGACGATCCGATCGGGAAGCTATGGCCAGGCGCCGACGCTCGAGCAGGCCATCGTGCCCTACCAGGATCTCGTCACGATCTTCACCACGAGCGTGCCGCGGATCTTGGCGGGCGACGCGTGGGGACCGACGAACGACTATGAGCAAGCCAGGATCGTCGGCGTGACCAGCGTGAACGGCAGCCCCACCATCATGCTCGAACTCGACCTGATCGCGCACGGCCCGGCGACGCTGTGGCTCGACCAAGCCACGCTGCTCATTCGCCGCATGTCGCACGAGTTTCCCGATAGCCAGGGCGAGGTCACGGTCACGTTCAGCCGGCTCGAAGCCCGCTAGGGCGATACCCTCGCGGCATCATGGACCTTCGCCTGATCAGCCTCGGAGCCCTCGCCGCCAATCCGCTCTGGAAGGAATCCACGCCGGTACGCACCGGCCATGCGACGACCGTCTTGCTGACGGTGGGCAACAAGCGAATCCTGGTCGATCCCGGGCTGCCCGAGGTTGCGCTCGCTGCGCGATTGCATGAACGCGCGGGCATCCGGCCTGCAGACGTCACCGATGTGTTTCTGACCTGCTTCAAGCCCGACATGACGCGCGGCCTGCGGCTCTTTGACCATGCGAGGTGGTGGATCCACGAGGCCGAACGCGAATCGGTGGGCCTCTTGCTGGGCGAGACGCTGCGTCGCATGGCCCAGGGCGGTGATCTTGGCGGCAACCACGGACTCGAAGACGATGGCCCCGACCCGCTCGACGCGCTCAAGGAGCGTGTCGCACAACTACGTACATGCAAGCCCGCACCAGATCGGCTCGCCGACAAGGTGGACCTTTTTCCCCTTCCGGGCGCGACACCCGGATTGTGCGGTCTCTTGGTGGCGCTGCCCAGCCACACGCTGCTGATTTGTTCGGATGCGGTGCCCGATGGGGAACACCTATCGAAAGGGCGGGTGCTCGATGACTCCGCGGACGTCGAGCGAGCGAAGTCTTCGTTTGCCGAGGCTATCGAGATTGCCGACGTTCTCATTTGTGGCCGCGACGGCATGGTCATCAATCCAACCAAACGCGCTTTCTGATAGCCTATCCTGTCAACGTGAATGGCCGAGATCGCGAGTCGTTAGCGGATCTTGTCGAGCGCTTTCTTGACGAGAACTTGGCTCAGTCTCCCGCCTTTCGATCGCTCGCGAAATGCTTGGCGGAACTCACGCTCGAACGCATCCGCGAGCACGAAGCTGAGCACGAAGCTCGAGCAACGTCGCAAGACGAGAACGAGAAAGTAGACACCCCCGGGCTCGCCAACGGGATCCCTTCGGCACGGGCGAAGGTCGAACCGACGGCCGTGGTGCCGCTACGCATCGGCGATGCGAGGATCGAGGTGCCCGTCTCGGGTGAGTCTCGTGCGGTGACGGCGGCGCGCGACGCGGCTCAGCTCGACGCCCCGCGTCACGATCACGAAGACGACTACCTCAAGCAAACGGCCGAAGCCCGGGCGATCGACCTCGGTCGCATCTCGAAGCGATGTCGGCTGAAGGCCGACTCTTGCCTGCACCAGGTACTCCGGCAGAACCAGGAACGCGAGAGTGCCGAGGAGTACAAGTCTCGCCAGCGGATGAATGAACTCATCGCCACGGCGAGGTCGATCCCCGACTGCTTCTTGTGGATGTTCTTTCGCAAGGGCGCCCCTTCGACCGATGCCCAGTTGCGGCTCATCGCCGGCTGCTATGAGGCCATGGCCGACGCCATCGAACTCTGCCATGCCATCGAGCCGCTCGACGAATGGGTCGACCAGGACCAGGTTCGTACGGCCCTCCAGCTGCTCGCTACGACCAGCAGCGGGCTGCGTGTCGCCTTGGCAAACACATGGCTCACCCAGGCCGACATCGATCAGGACGAAGTCCATCGGTGGCTCAAGCTGGTCACCGCCGAACATCGGTATCTCGTCAAGCACCACATGCAGCTGAGCGATCCGGCCGATCCGGAAGCCGACGTCGCCGATGCCCACGAACGCGCGCGAGAGCTCCACCGGACCATCGAGGCCGATCGGTCGCGATCCGAAGCCGCCGAGCGTCTGCTCAAGCGGGGCCTGTACCACGCCCAGCGCGTGCGCGACGCGTCGAAGTCTCCCTACGACGAAGAGCCACCCACGCACGACTGCCAGAAGATCAACGAGGTGGTGGAAGGATTGGTCGACTTGGCCCCGCCAGACCTCGACGCCAACATCCGGCAGATCGCGGGCGTCGTTGGACCATCGATGTTCTCTCACGTTGTCGAGCCCCACGATCGCTTGGCCGATGCGGCGTCGCGGCTCGACCAGGAACGAAACAAGCCTCGCCCCGATCGCGAGAGCACCAGCCAGCCCGCCGAACGGACGTGGAGCGACAGCGTGCTCGAGGTGCGCGAGATGCTCGCGGGCAGCCAGATCGTGGTCATCGGTGGCGAGCCTCGACGAGACGCGATCGACCGCATGCGCGACGCCTTCGGGCTCGACGCCGTTTCGTGGCCCGAACTGACCGAGCACGGTTCGGCCGAACCCATGCGAGCGCCGATCTCGAGCCCCCAGACGCGGTTGGTCGTGGTGCTGATCAAGCTGACCGGACACGAGCACGCCGAACGCGCCCGCGACTTCGCGCGGCAGGCGTCGGTCCCTTCGGTGCTCATGCCAGCGGGCTACAACCCCGAGATGATCGCCGCCGAGGTCCTCCGCCAGGCGAGCGCTCAGCTCGGCAGTGCCTGACTCGCTCGCTTACGGACAGCCAGCGTCGAATGCATTCTGGAAGGCCAGGAAGTCGAACAGCGACAACTCGCCGTCGCCGTCGAAGTCGGCCGCCGGGTCGCCCGCATCGAACAGGTTCTGGAACGCCAGGAAGTCGAAGAGGGTCAGGTCGCCGTCACCGTCGATATCGGCCAAGCACTGGCACGAGTCTGGGATGCCATCGCCATTGACGTCTGCCTCGGCACCGACTGCGATCTCGCACGCATCGGACACGAGGTCACCGTCGCAGTCGTCGATCGGGTCGACCGGCATGACCTTGCGGATCGTGCCGCCCTGGCTCAGCACGTAGACCTCGCCGTAGGCATCACGGCCAAAGCTGATGATGCTGCTGATGCCGCCGAACTGGCTGGTCCGTAGCGTGAACTCGGTGACCATGCCGTCGACCATGCGGATCGACCAGACGCGGTTCGAGCAGTAGTCGGCGTAGAAGTACGTGCCCGACAAGCCGTCGATCTGGCAGCCGCGGTAGACCTGCCCGCCGGTGATCGAGCAGCCGCCGGCGGCCGTGTGATCGTACGTCACGACCGGCTCGACGAAGGGCGATGCATCGCAGGGACGCGGGCACGGGAACTCGGTCGAGAAACACCGGTCGCCCTCGCGACACTTCCAGCCATAGTTTTCGCCGCCCGCGCTATCGGCCAACTGGTAGTTGACCTCCTCGCGCGCGCCCTGGCCGACGTCGGCGATGTACAGGTCGCCCGTCTCGGGATCGAAGTCGTTGCGGTACGGATTGCGCAGGCCGTAGGCCCAGATTTCTTCTTCGTTGCCCGTGCCCACGAACGGGTTGTCGGCGGGGATGGCGTACTCGAGACCCGGGTCGGGCGTGCCGAGCACGTCGATGCGGAGGATCTTGCCCAGCAGCGTGTTGAGGCGCTGGCCGTAGCCGTCGGGGTCGCCCCCGCTGCCGCCGTCGCCCAGCGCGATGTACAGATACTCGTCGTTGGGTCCGAAGTCGATCCAGCCGCCGTTGTGGTTCGTGAAGGGCTGGTCGACCGTGAGCAGGATCTGTCCGCTGCTCGGATCGGCGACGTCGGGGTTGGTCGCCGAGACCGAGTAGCGTGCAATCGTCGTATCACCCGCGTTGTTCGAATAGTGAACGAAGAACCAGCCGTCGTCGTCGTACTGCGGGCTGAAGGCGATGCCGATCAGGCCGCGCTCGCCGAAGCTGGAGATCAGCGGATCGATGTCGAGGAAGGGCGTCGGGAGCAGCACGCCGTCGCGCACCACGCGGACCTGGCCGTCCTTCTCGGTCACGAACACGCGGCCGAAGTCGCCTGGCGCGTGCACGAGCGCGGTCGGCTCGTCCAGGCCGGTCAGGAAGACCTCGGTGGTCACGTCGACCTGGGCCGAAGCAACGGTCGCCAGTCCGGCGGCGGCAGTCAGCGCCGCCAGCGTCGTCGTTGAGATTCGGTTCGTCATCGCTCACTCCTCGCGCGGCAATGCATCCGCACGCCGCCGCTGTCGCGTTGGTTGCTCGATCATAAGAGACTAAAGCACCCGGGCGGCCGAGCGTTGCACCTCGTGTACGGCACGCGGGTATTCTCCGCGAACGCGCGAACGAATCCCAATCAGCAGCCCGCGGCGAACTCGTTCTGGAATGCCAGGAAGTCGAAGATCGTCAGCGAACCATCGCCGTCGAAGTCCGCCGTGGGATCTCCCGCCGCAAAGAGATTCTGGAACTCCAGGAAGTCGAAGATCGTCAGCGAACCGTCGCCGTCGAGGTCGGCCCTGCAGGACGAACCCGGCAGCCCGAGCGTCACCATGCCCGTATCGGATCCGGCCGAACCCGTGACTCGGAAGGTGAGGCTGTCGCCTGCGGTCGCAGCACCGTCGACGCGAACCAGCGCGAAGGCCTTGCCGTCGTGCCACAGCAGGTCCACGTCACCCGCGGGCGCCGAGACGATCTCGTAGTCGATGTTGGCTGCGTCGTCGCGCACCGAGGCCGGGAGCGATACCAGCACGGTCGATCCGGGTTCGATGATCCGGGTGTAGTCGTACGCGATCGGCGTCGTCGAAGTACCCGTCGATCCGCCGTCGACCGTGATCGTCTGCGGGGCCGAGCGTGCCTGCCGGCCGTCGGCGTAGCTTGCCTCGGCCCACACGGTGCTCGGTCCCTCGCCGAGGTCGGTTCCGTAGAGCGAGACGTCGCCGGCTGCGCCATCGATGGCGGCCAGCACCGCGCCGGCGCGGACGAGGCGGACCTCGTCGGCCCCCGTCGCATCGAGCGAGAACGTGAAAAGATCAGCGAGGTCGCCGCTCGCCGCGCTCGGCGAGACCGTCGGCAGGCGTCCGCTGTTGTTGACCGTCACCAGCACGGTCTCGCTGCCGCGCGTCTCCAGGTCGGTGTCGTCGTAGGCAACGACGCGGATCTCGTTGACACCGTCGGGCAGCAGCGTAGTGTCGAGTTCGAGATCGCCCGTGCCCAACGCCTCGTCGACCGTCACGCCGTTTGCCAGCAGCACGACGCGCCCGATGCCTGCGCCGGGCTTGGCAGTCGAGGCGCTGGGGTCGATCATCACGACGCCCGACACGCTCCCGGGGATCGAGAACGACACGTCTGGGACATATGCAAACGGGCGGGCGAGCGGGTCGCCGATGAACTGCACTTGGAAGGGCACGAATCCGATGCTGCGCAGGTAAGCCTCGCCCAGCGTGGCGCCCTGGTCGTAGAAGTAGTGCAGCCGGGCGTGCGGGAACTTGCCGGTGTAGTTGCAGGGCTCCTCAACGGTGCCCGAACTACCAACGGCGCCCTTGGCGATCCAGCGACTCATCTTGGTCTGGCTGCCCGTACCGAAGTGGCCGGCGAAGCTGGTCAGGTGATCAGCGAATGCCGCAGGGCCGAACGAGAAGTCGCCCGCGTCGATGGGCGGGTTGGCCACGCCCGTCATGATGCCAGCCGCCGTCACACCTCCCGTAGGAACCTGTCCGTCCTGCTGGACGGCGCTGGTGCCCTTCGCGTTCAGATCGGTGATCACGCGGCCGAACTGCGGCTGGCGGACGTTGCGCGCCGAATCGGTGGTATTCATGAAGTAGTACGTGTCGCTCGACCCGCCGGGCGCCACGCCATCAGCCGCCACGGAGCGATCGATCATCGCCACCACCTCGTCGATGGTGTTGCCTCGCTCGCCCGTCCAGCCGAGCACGGCCCCGATGAACGACCGCCGCGCCAGAGACGACGTGCTCGGATTGCCCGCCGCGTACTCGATCTCGCTGTCGAATCCGCGAGGCTCGCCAACCGGGCGATGGAACGGCTGCGTCCGCGTGACGGCGAAGTCGCCCGCGAGCACCTCGTCGACGTAGAACGCCATCGTGTAGGCACTTGAGATGCCGAAGTTATTCACCGAAGCGCACGCGTCGAACACCATCGAGGAAGCGCCCATGCGGTAGCGCGAGGGCGGCGCGATGATCACGTAGTCGGCCCGGTCGCCGATGCCACGGGCCGCCAGCTCGCCGAACAGCGCGACCAGGTTCTCGTCGTTGAAGGCCGCGAAGTTCGCCGCGTCGGGCGTCATGTAGAGCACGGCCGTCTCGGGCAGGCCGCGCGCGGCGATGTACTCGTTGGCCGCTCGCATCGCATCCGGCGAGCCTGGGTCGACCACCAGGACGGCGTGCTCTGCCACGCCCGGTCCGGCCTGGCCGACCCGCGCAAGCAACGCACCGACCAACAGGGCCGCCGTTGCGGCCTTCCGTGCGAATCCGTTCTCAACCATTCCTGAGCCTCCCCGCGGCCGTGCCGCCTTCCATGCAGTGTCGCCCATCTTCCCTTCGCGTGCAACCCCGGAGGGGCCGAACTTCCCCGTTCCAACCGACAAGATTCTGAAGATTTGGGTAGAGTTTGGTATTGTTTCGGTCGGCCGTATCGGCGAGACTGTGCGATGGAGGACGCGGGGATGGTGTTGATCGGGGGTTCATTGCAATGCACGTCCACGTCTGCCGCCACGCCCAGGCCGAGTCGAGTTCGGTCACGGGCCTCGACTTCGACCGCCCACTGACGCGGGACGGTCGCCTCCAGGCCCGATATCTCGCCGGGCTCATGAGCGGGCTGCTGCCACCCGAGCGACCGAGGCGGATCTTGGCAAGCCCGGCCGTCCGTACCTACCAGACCGCGCAGACCATCGCCGACGAGCTGGGTACCGGCGTGACCACGCTCGACCTGCTGCTGCCGGCGTGCGCCGCCGGCGAAGCGATCGCAGCCCTCGAGGAATTCGCCTGCGAGTCGCCCGTGCTGCTCGTCGGCCATAACCCCACCGTCACCGCCGTCGTGTCCGTCCTGCTCCACGGCGTGGCCGCGGGCATGCTGATGCCCGGCCCGGCGCTCCGGACCGGACAAATGGCGTCGCTCGTTGCCCCACACGGCATCAACCCGGGCGACTGTGAGCTCATCGAGCTGCACCGATACGAGCCCGCTCTGGCGTCGTGATCAGGGCCGGCGGTCCCGACGGCCGCACCAGGCACACACGCCCCTTTCACCGATTGGGCCACCGCACGCACCGCACGGCTCGACCGAGGCGAGTTCGCTGATGCTCGGCGCGGCGTCGTAACAATCGTGGAGCGCTTCGGGGCCGTGCGTTTCGACGATCAGCGCCGCGACGTCGACGGCTGAACCGCAGGCCGGACACGCTTGCAGCGAGGCGTCGAGCGGCAGGGACGACTGGCACTCTGGACAATCGGGAGCCAGTTCGGGGTCGAGCACGCTCAAGTCGGGCTCGGCCAGGTCATCGAGCTCACCCTCGAGCTCCATCGGCTCGCTGGCCCATTGCTCGAGGAGGTAGTTCGCGAGTTCCGCGTCGGACTTTGCCCCGAGGACGACCTCGTAGATACCGCCGCCGCGCCCCATCCCCCACGACATCGCCCCGTCGCTATTGCCGCCCACGACCTCGGCCGGCACCCCGTTCTGCACGAGATACTCCCGGGCCGACATCGCGTGGACGGCAGAGCGGAATCGAAACGGTGGTCCCCGGCGCAAGGCGTGTCCCTCAGGCGGTCGGCGCCGCTTCTTCGGCGTCGGCCCGCATGAACAGCGCCTCGCCCTTGGTCACCGGCGTTCCGGCTTCGAGCCCGAACCCACCGCGCCACTTGGAAAACGCCTCGAGCTGGCCGTCGCTCGGCACGCGGGAGCCGAGCATGCCAAGCACGTCGGCCGATTTCTTCGGCATGAAGGGCAGGAACAGCACCGCTGCAATGCGCAACGCCTCGGCACAGTTGAAGAGGATCAACGCGAGGTCGGCGTAGTTTGGGTCGTCCGGCCCCGTGACTTTCTTGGCCAAGCGGAAGGGCTCGGTGTTATTGATGTATCCGTCGACGGCCGTCACGATCGCCAGGCCCTGGTGGGCCGCCCCATGAAGGTCGACCTGATCGAACAACGCCCGGGCGGTCTCCACGTGGCCCTCGGTCAGGTGCGGCCAATCGACGCCGCCGTGTACCGTCGCGTCGCGGGCCTGCGGTACCACGCCGTCGAAGTACTTGTGGATCATGTTGACGACACGGCTCGCGCAGTTGCCCAGCCCGTTGGCGAGCTCGGCGTTGTACACGTCCACGAAGTTGGTGTGCGCAAAATCGGCGTCGGTCGGGCCTAGCGGTCCCTGCGTCGAAAGGTACCACCGGACCGCGTCGACCGAGTATCGCTCGCCGTAGGCGCGGAGCTGATCGATCTCGATGAAGTTGCCCATGCTCTTGGACATCTTCCGCCCCTCGGCCACGAAGTACGCGTGTGCATAGACGCAACCCGGCAGCGGCTCGTCGAGCGCCATGAGCATCGCGGGCCACACCACGGCGTGGAACCACAGGATGTCCTTCGCCAGCAGGTGGATCGATGCGGGCCAATAGTGCCGTCGCTCGGGCGTATCGACCACGGTGAGGTAGTTGCACAGCGCCTCGATCCAAACGTACACGCGGTGTCCGGGATCGTTTGGCATGCGGATGCCCCAGTCCTCCCCGCCGTCGTCCTTCACCGCACGGCTGACGGGGACGTCTTGCAGGCCCTGGCGCAGCCGCCCCAAGACCTCGTTGCGACGGGCCTCGGGCTGGACGAACCGGGGATGCTCATCGAGATAGGCATTGAGCTTGTCCTCAAACGCCGAGAGCCTGAAGAAGTAGTTCTGCTCGGTCCGCTTGTCGAGGGGCTTGCCGCTCACCGGGCTCTTGTAGTCGTGCGCCTTGGCGACCGACTCGGTCACGTACTCCTCCTGCCCAGGGTCGTACCAACCGACGTAGTCGCCCAGATAGATGTCGCCGCTATCGACGAGCTTCTGGATGTACGAGCTTGCCCGCGTCTTGTGCCGATCCTCGCTGGTTCGCACGAAGTCGTCCTGCACGATCTCCATGAAGGCAAAGGCCTCGCGGAAGGCCTGCGCGTTCTGATCGGCCCAGGCTTGGACGCTCACGCCGGCTTCGCGGGCGCGGTCGATCACCTTCTCCGCGTGCTCGTCCGTACCGGTGAGCATGAGCACGTCGTCGCCCGCCAGGCGATGGAAGCGTGCGATGACGTCGGCCAGCAGCGTGGTATAGCAGTGCCCGATGTGCGGGCGATCGTTGACGTAGTAGATGGGCGTCGTCGCGTAGAACGTGGGCATGCCGGAGTGTATGGCCGACCCCGCCCACGCTCGCGTCCACCGGCTCAGCCTTCTCGCGATTCGTCCTGGTGCAATTCGCCGATCCCAGCGAGGCCCGGCAGTTGGATCGCCGGCAGCCTCGGAGCCAGCGCCTCGGCGAATCGGAAGAGTTCCATCCCTTCCATCGCCTCCATCAGGGCCATCATCGCCTCATACTTCGCGTCGTCGGAATCGGCGTCGCGCACGGCCTGCAACTCGGTCGAGAACCTCGACGCGTCCAGCCCCGCCTCGCGTACCGCCTCGCCCGCGTGGGCCGCACCGCGAACGGCCACCGACTTGAACATGCGCATCGCGTCGTCGGTCAGGCTGGTCATGGTGGTGCGAGCCATGAGCAGCTGCATCTGCTGCTGCTGCTCGTCGGGCGACATCTGCATGACCTGGTTGCTCAAGGCCTCGCTGCGCGCACGCACGTACTGCTGCACGATCCGGCGATTGGTCTCGCCCTGGTCGTTGCTGAGCACGCCCTCGGTGACCAGGTACGACGACAGATTCGTCACCGAACCCAGCGCCTTCATGACTTCCGACGCGTGGGCCAACTCGGCCCGAGCCTCGATCGTAATGCCGTCGAAGAGTCCCTGGGCGGCCTCGAGGGCAAGGTCAGGGTTCTCGATCACCAGCCGCTGCACGTCGGCCAGCCATGCCCGTACGCCTTCCTCCACCCGCTCTTGCAGATCGGCGGGAATCGTCGGATTGACCGGCAGCGCCGCGATGTCGAGCCACGTAGACGGCGGCACGGGCATGCCGTCCTCGCCCGTCGTGAAGATGTTCTCGAACTCCGGCTGTGCCGGCTGTGGTGCGAGGCCAACTGGGGCCGGCGGCCGTTCGGGCGTCGCCTGGGCGAGCACGGCCGCGGAGACGGCGCCGACCGCGAGGCCGACGGAAAGCTTCTGGAACGTGCGGATCATCGATCTCCCCTTCCCGCGAGGCGGGCTGGCTCTGTGCACTGCTGCGTCATGCCCCCAAGGTGGTCATTGTTGGCCACGTGGGCGGCGGTCTCGACCCCCACTATCCGTCGGCGCCGGTCGTCGGAGTGGGGTACTTGCCCTCGAAGAAGCCCGGCTCGGGCGCTTCGTATCCCGTCCGCGCCTCGATGAGCTGGCGGTGGGCCTCGGGCGGCAGCTTGACGGCCACGTCCCAGAAGTCGGCGACCGTCATGGGGCCGTCCATCGCCACCACGGGCTCGAGCTCCTTGGCGACGTCATCGCTGACGTCGAGCCCGGCCAGCACGCCGCGGAAGTCGGGCTCGGTGACGCGGAGCTGGCGTGCGTAGGACGCCTTGGCATCCTTGATGATCTGCTGCAGCCGCCAGGGGCGCTTGATGTTGCCCGGCAGGGCCACGGAAGCGTCGTTCATCTCATCGTTGTCGCGCACCATCTTCAGGAGCTCGATGCGTGCGTCGAAGATGTGCCCGCCGTCGTACTCGTTGGCGATCCGCGCGAGCTCGATGAGCGTGTCCCATTCGATGCCGTTGCGAATGCGTTGATCGTTGTGGAAGGTCGAGGGCGCGGGCAGCTTCTCGTTGAGCCACGCACCGAACATGAGCCCCGCCAACCGCCAGTCCTCGTCGATGACGGCTTGTTCCAGAGGTGCATCCTCGACCGGGCCGTGGCCCGCAGCGACAAGCAGGAACTCGTACAGCCGCAGTGCCTGCTCATCAAAGACCGCATCGCGATCGGCCAGCAGCCGGTCGAGCGTCTCGATGTCGGCCTCACTGATGGCTCCATGGGATCGCAGCAGCTCGTAAGCCTCCACGAATCCGGGGTCGTCGAGTCGAACGGCCTTGCCGTCGGGGCCACGCTCCAGGATCGAGGGGCCGTCTCCGGGCTGCACCCGCAGGACTTCGAGCTCTTCGTCGGTGAAGCGGAACTTGCCGTCGGCGTCGGGCTGCACGTCGGTCTGCGCCGAGATGCGCTGGCGTCGCGGCCGTTCTTGCTCGACGGCTCCGGCATTACCGCCCTCTTGGGCGGCCTCGACGGGCGGTCCCACGGGCTGCTCGCCCATCGACTCTGCGGCCGCGGCACGGGCACCCTCGGGTGGGCTCGGGAATGACACCTCGACGCCGGTTTGCGCACGCACGAATGCCGTGAGTTGCTCGTCGCTGAGTTCCGACATCGCGGGCCAGTAACCGTCCTGACTCACCTTGATGCCGAGCTCGGGATGGGCTTCCACCAGAGCTACCGCGCCACCGAATTCCTCTTCGAGCATGCGGGCTGCGTCCTCCATCGCATCACGCTGGATGAGTCGCTGCAAGATGGTCGAGTCTCGCAGCAAGACCTCGGACACCTCTTCGACGTCGACCTCGGCGAGCATCGCCTCGCGCTCTTCTTCGATCCGCGCGAAGTTGTACTCGCGGACCACCGCTGTCAAATCGATGTAGACCGGCCTGTCGATTTCGGCTCGGACGACCGAGTCTGTCGCGAACTGGCCGCGACGCCCGTACTCGCCCAACGAGGCCATGAGAGCCACGCCCATGGCGTCGGTCTCGAGTTCCCGACCCTCGCGGGCGACCTCGAGCGCGTCGATGATCTTGTCAGCATTGAGGACGGCAGCCTGCCGGAGCAGGCGATCGCGCTCCGCCATGATGCGGTCCAGCGTGCGCCGCTGCTCGGCCTTGAGGTCGAGCACCTTGAGGGCGGCGCGACCGGGATCGCCCTGAAGCCTGACGACCCTGCCGTTGGCATCGCGCTCCAGGATGCTGGGCAACGCCCGCGGTTGCGGCGGCTTGGGCGCGAAGGGGTTGGCCTCTTGCGATCCGCCACTGTTCAGCGCATGGGCCGGCAGCGAGCCAGCCAGGGCCAGCCATGCCAGGGCGCCCAGGATCGGGCGGAGTCCGAGGCTCGGCATTGCGCGGTCTCGAGTCGTCATTTCGATCTTCTCCTCAACGGGGCTCCCCTGGGGCCCTGCGTGCCTGAAGCCGCGAGTGCTGGCCTCGGCAGAGCCCCCGAATCCAATCATTGCCGCCGGCGTGCCACCGACCAACCCGCGGCGCTCGGGTGGCATTCAACCCGGCGATCGGCTCGTCGCAGCACGCTGATGAGCAATCCGCTCCCTATCCTGCCCTGTCATGGAGTCGCCACACGCCCCAGCCCGTCCGTCCCCCACCCAGGCCCCGAACGACCTTGCAGCCAAGATCGCCGACGCCTGCCTGCTTCGGGGCAATTTCACCCTGCGGTCGGGCCGCCAGAGCTCGTACTACCTCGACAAGTACCGCTTCAGCACCCGGCCCGAGCTTCTCGGACCCGTGGCCGACTTGCTGGCCGACCAGGCCGCCGACCTGCTGCGTCCCCACGCCGGGGTGCCCCATCGCCTGGCCGGCGCCGAGCTCGGAGGCATCCCGCTCGTCACCGCGTGCGCGCTCCGACTTAGCCTTCCGGCGATCTTCGTGCGAAACTCCAAGAAGGAGTACGGCACGGCTAAGCAGATCGAGGGCCAGCTCGAGTCCGGCGACGCCATCGTGCTCTTCGAGGACGTGGCCACGAGCGGCGGACAGGCCGTCGAAGCGGTCGAGCTCCTCCGCGAGATGGGCGCGACCATCGCTGGCGTGGTGACCACGATCGATCGCCAGGAGGGGGCGCGCGAGGCCGTCGAGGCCGCCGGCGTGCCCTTCCGAGCCATCTTCACCAAGGCCGACCTGGGCGTGACCGAGTAGCGGGCCTTACGGCTCCAGCCGCGCGATCGCCTCGCGCAGGCGCCACCGACGCTCTCGGTCGGCGTGGGCCAGCCGCTGCGTGTCGGCATGCACCAACCGCACGATGCCCGTCGCATCCATCAGCATCAGGTGGAGCAGCATGTCGTGCAGGCGCGGGCCGTCCTGGTGCGCCCAGAGGCGGTCGGAATGGACCGCGAGGTTGCGCGCTCGCTGCCACTTGCGATCGAGTTCCTCCAGCGGCATGCCCTCGAGTGCTTCGGTCGGGGGCAGCATCAGGTGCCACCGCGTGAGGCCCTCGAACCGGAAGACCTCGTGCCTCGTTGCGTTGCGATAGTCTTTCCGATCCCGCGCCCGCTGGCGGCCCCTCGGGCCTGCAACACCGGCCTGACGCTGGCCGTGCAACGCCAGCAACGTGTCGAGCCCGGCGAACGGATCACTCGCTTCGAGTACGTCCCTCGTCACGACGTCCAAGCGCCGTCGAGCAAGCCGGTCGGTATAGCCGCGTAGGCCAACCGGGTCGTTGGGATCGAGGCTCCGCAGCGCTCGATCGAGCGAGCGACGCCGATCGTCGGACAACGACGCGATGAGGTCGCGTGCGTCGTGCCGCGTCAGCTGTGCGAGGGCCGCGTCGAGCCCGACGCCGCGCTCGATGGCATCGCTGGAGCCGCGCGACATCTCGATGAGGAGCAGCACCGTGACGGCCCAGCGCTCGGCCTCTCCCGCCTGAGCCGCGCTCGTCGCCGCGTGGCGTTCGATCGAAACACGTGCTGCAAGGTCGCCGTCGACCGAGTGAACGTACTGGAACGCATCGACCGGTCTCTGCGATTGGGCCGGCGAAATCGCTGCAAGCAACAAGAAGGCGGCTATCAGCAGGAACGAGCTCGCGAGCCTCATGGCAGCTGCTCCACCACTTCGGCGATCCGAGTGCGGAGGTCTGCGTCCGCATCGCAAGCGTCGGGCGCCTCGCCGAGCAGGATGATCAAGACGCCTGTCGGGTCTTCGGCCTGCCTTTGTCGGAGGCGTGTCGTAATGGCACTACGGGACGATCTGTCCCAGCCGTCTGCCAGCGCTCGCGAGAACGCCACCGCCTCTCGGGCGAAGCGGTCGATGTCTTCATTCGATCCCAGCTCTGCTGCGGGTGAATAACGGGTCGCCACGCCGAGGACGAGAGCCTCACCGTTGCGTTCATCCATCAGCGAACGAAGGGCCGACTCGCGCGTCGCGATCGTCTCGACCACCGCTCGCATGCGACCGGCCGGGTCGTTTGCATCCAGCCGGGCGAACCCGCTGCGGATTTCGGCGCTCCCGATGCTCGTGAGCGCCCTGGAGAGCGGCGCGCCGTCGGGCTGCCCGAGGGCTTCGATCACGGACTCGATGACGTCGGCCGATGCCTCGGCCGTCGACGGCGATCCCCATGTCGAGACGACGCGAGCGACTTCAAGCATGTGCGCGAACTCGCGAGCGGCTTCGTCCGGCTGGCCACGCGCGAGCAGCCTGGCCGCCTCGGCCCGGAGCACCGTCGCCCGGCGTCTGGCTTCGGCGATCGCCTGCACGCGTTCGGAGCCGATGCGTTCTGCGAGGGGGTCGGGCGGCCCGGCCGGGGTCGCCATCGGTTCGAGTTCGCTCAGTTCCTGGTGGGCGGCATCGATGAGCGGGGCGAGATCGGGCCAAGACAGTTTGGGGTGGCTCGGCGGGCTGGTCGCATACGACGCCATCGCGATGGCCGACACCCGGTCCGGATCCAAGCCCGCGCGGGATGGCGGCTGAGGAGCGGCCGAGGCCGTGGCGGGCGCGTCGCCGCAGCCCGACACGGCCCAGAAGAGCCATCCGCTCGCCAGCATGGCAATCGCTGCACGCACCATCACAAACCCTATCGGCCTGTGCAGCCCCGGCGCTCGCTCGGCCGATGGCCTGTGCACAAGATTCTGCCGCATGCCCGACGCTCCACCACAGCCCGGATCTCCACCACGCACCCGCCGCCGGACGATCCGGCGTGTGCTGGCGTGGGCGTGCCGGCTGGCCCTCTGCGGCGTCATCATCGCCTTTGTGCTGGGGCGGGCGTTCAGCGATGACCACACGTGGAGCCAGTGGCTGTTCTGGACGCCCCACGAGGCCTGGCTGGTGGCGGTCTGGGTCCTGGCGATCGTGACCGCGCTGCTGGAGCCGGCCGGCCCTGGGCGAGCGTGGGCGCGGCTCGGGCCATTGACGGCGGCGGTGCTGTCGCTCGCGTACGTCTCGGTCGCCCACTGGCGGCTGCACAACGCGCTGCTGCTCAGGCCAGGCGAAACGGTACTGCGGGTGTACCACTGGAACGCGACCGAGGCCACCGACGAGTCGCTCCAGCGGTTCCTACGCGATGCCGACCCGTTCGCGCTCCAGAACGACCGCGAGTCCATCATCGTGCTCGCCAATCCGCCGCTGCGGCTCGACTGGCCCGAGATCGTGCGGATGCTTGCCGACGAGGAGGTTCCGTCGGCTCGGGTGACGGCCCACGTCCGTCGCGGTGGCCGCTTCGTGCTCATCAGCGGGCGGCCAATGACGAGCGCGGGCTGGACGTCGCTCGGACTCGACGCGAAGACCGTCGACCCCGACCTGATGGACCACGGCGCGGCAATGTTCGCAAGCATCGAGGTAAACGAAGAACTCCTGACCATCTGGGCCATCGACTGGCCGAGCGAGCCGGGCCGGAGCCGCCGCGAGTTCGTGCCGGCCACGCTCGAGCGGATCGACGCTTCGACGCGGCTGATCCACGAGCGAACGGCGGCCGGGCCGTTGCGACGGCGTGAAGAGCGGGGCTTTCCAACGCCGGACATCGTCGTCGGCGACTTCAACACCGCCCGCGGCTCGGCGGCGATCGAGGCTCTCTTGCCGGGCATGGCGAGTGCGCACGCACAGGCGGGCATCGGCCCCGACTACGGCTGGCCGCGCTTCGTCCGCGATGGCCGGGACGACCGAGCGCTTGTGCCGTTCCTGGGCCTCGACCAGGCCTTCGTCGACCCCGAGCGCTGGCGTGCGACGGCCTACCGGATGCTCGACCTGGGCGAGGGCACGCACCGGGCCCAGGAGGTGTTCATCACTCGGGCTGCTCGCCCGAGTCGTTCGGACCGTTCGCCGGCGGATCGGGCAGGAGCGAACTGAACGGCGTCGGGCTGGCGCCGTTTCGCCAGGGGTTGATCTCTCGGTTCCAAAGAACGATTGCAGAGATCAACGCCAGGGCGACCGCGAGCAGCGCGATCGGCCCGCCCTGGGCCAGCGGCGGTCGACGCCACGCCGGCGCGCGATGGGCCACGGCCGTTGCCGTTGAGATCGCCAGGAACAGCAACGCAAAGGGCTCGTGGTATCGCTGCCAGACCTCGCTGCTGGCGACCTGTGCGACGGCGAAGCCGGCGAAGAGCGCACCCAAGATCCACCGCCTCCGAGAAGGCACCGACGCGAGGATCAGCACGAGCATCACCCCGCCCGCCATCGCGCCGAGCACGACCAGGGGGTTGCAGTCGCCGATCGGGCCGAGCGGATCGAGCTTGCTCGCGGTCGACCAGATCAGCCCTGCGCGGCCGGCCTTGGGGTCGGACGTCGTCGGAACCAATGCCGATACGAAGCCCGCCAGGACGGCAGCGACGATCATCCAGGGCGCCGCCCGACGGAGCCGGGCCACGACCTCGGCCCGCCAGCCCGGCTCGCCGACGCCCAGCAGCGCGGGGATGAAGAAGAATCCCAGCCCGGCGACCATGACCAATTGCAGCGGCATGTTCGAGGGATTGACGCCGTCGTACTGGCCCTGGAACTCGTAGGGCACGAGGCCGTTCCAGATCGAGTAGAGGTACGCGAGCGTGCCAATGGCTGGGAGCGTGGCGATGGCCAGCGGCAGGAGGTTCATCGCACGACGCGGCATGCCGACCAGCGGGTTCGTGCTGTCCGGCCCTGCGGGCGCCTCACGCAGCCACGCGGCGGCCCACAGGGGCAGCGCGAGGAAGAGCAGATTCTGACGCGTCCACACGGCCAGCAACAAGCCAGCACCCACCAGCACCGACCACCGCAGCGACGGCCGCCCGAAGACCGCCGCAATGGCCAGCAGGTAGACCCAGAACCAGCCAGCGTTGTCAGCCAGCATCCACGCGCTCGAGTTGGCGACGTAGACCGACGCCATCAGGGGCGAGACGAGCAACGCCGCCAGCGCTGGTCCGCACCGCCTGGCCAGCAAGAGTCCGAAGCCAGCGAAGATCGAGGCGCTCAGCGCCAAGCCCACCGTTCGCAGCCCGGGGTCGCCCATGCCCGTGAGACGAGCAACGCCGCCGAGCACCCAGTGGTATCCGGGCGTCATGGCCACGAAATGATCGGGAAATGTCAGGATTGCGATCGGCCAAGTGCGGGCGATCGCGTCGATCGTGTGCTCGTGGAAGAGGACCTGGTCGAACGTTGCCCGGCCGTCGGCGTTGAGTACGTTGAGGATCGCTAGGGGCGACAGGATCGCCGCGTACACCAGCGGGAGCACCACGGGAAGCCACCGGCCTGCCGATGGGGATCGACGCCCGGCGTCGGCATTCTCCTTGGGCCCGGCGTGATCGATGCGAACTCTCCGAGCCCGGGCCACGCATGGAGCGGCCAGAGCGGTTGGACTTACCGGCCCCAAAGCCCGATTGTTACGCATGGGGGCCACCGCGGGTCGACCTAGCGACGGCGAGATTCCATGACCACAGCGCTCGACAACGCCGGCAGCAACCCCGCCCACGATGCCATCGGCACGGACGGCGCGGGTCGTGAGCCGTTGTGGCGAGCCTTGCTCCGCCTTGCCCGGCCCAAGCAGTGGACCAAGTCGGCGTTTGTCGCCGTCGGTCCGTTCTTTGGGGGTGCGACAACTCTCGTCGAACTCGGGGCGGTGGCCATGGCGATGGCCGCGTTCGCACTGGCCTCCAGCGGCTGCTACGTGGTCAACGACCTGCGGGACGCCGACGCCGACCGGCTGCATCCCCGCAAGCGTCGGCGACCGATCGCCTCGGGCCGCGTGGCCCCGGGTACGGCTCGTTCCTTCGCTGCGGTGCTCTGGGTGCTGGCCGCCGGGTGCGTCGCGGCGATCGTGCCGCTCCTCGGCACCACCCACGCGCTCGCCCTGGGCGGCCTCCTGGGCCTCTACGTGCTGAACGTCACGTCCTACAGCCTCCGCCTCAAGCGGGTGCCGGTGCTCGACGTGCTGAGCCTGGCGCTCGGGTTCGTGCTCCGCGTGCTGGGCGGCTGCGCCGCGGTGGGGATCACGCCGAGCACGTGGCTGCTCAACGTCACCCTGTTCCTGGCCATGTTCCTCGCCTTCGGCAAGCGGCTGGGCGAACGACGCACGCTGGGCGACGACGCGACGGCGGCCCGGGCCGTCCAGGGCGTCTATACCGACGAACTGCTGCGGATGATGGTGGTCGTGACGGCGGTGGCCATGCTGCTGACCTACGCCGGCTACGTGCAAGACCAGGAATCCCGGTACGTGTGGGTCTTCGGCGGACGATCGCTGGGCACGGGCGACGCGGCGAGGCTCGGCATGAACCTGCTCTGGCTCACGATGCTGCCGGCCATGTTCGCCGTGCTTCGGTGCATCATCCTGCTGGAGCGGGGCGAGTACGACGACCCGACGGAACTAGCGACCAAGGACCGCGACTTCCAGCTCGCCGCGGTCGTCTTCGGCGTCGTCACGGCCTCCCTCGTGCTGTGGGCGGGTCCGGCACACGGACCCACGGCCGCCAATCTCCCGGCAATCGAGCAGGGATCCGACCCGGGAATCCGCGAGGTTGACCAATAGTCGGAGCCCGCGATGGCCGATGAGGAACCTGACGGGTTCTCGGGCGTCAGACCGAGCGGAGCTCTTCGTCCAGGCGTGGCGCTGTGCGCGAATGTCCGGGAAACCCAGCATTTGACTCGTCGGGCGAAACAGTCCGCCAGAGGGGATGCGGCGGCGCGTCCCTTCGTAGGATCGACGGTATCGAGATGGACACCAGGGATGGTGCGCCCCGACCGAACGAGTCGGCAGGGGTTCGAACGAAGGCCACTGGTTCGTGGGCGCCTCGCCCCGGCATCGGCCGCTGCGGAAGCCTTCACACACGGAGTACAGGGATCATGAGCAAATCGACACGCAGGATTGGCATCGTTGGCGTCGCGGCGAGCTTGCTGGCGCTGGCCGGCCAGGCATACGGCGACGACCTCCCGCCATTCGACAAGGTTAGCGAGGGCTACGAGCAGGTCGTTTCGACGGCCGATGGAAAGAGCTTCTTCAACGTCTGGAAGCGCGACAAGGACGGCCAGCTGCTGGCCGAACTCCCCCGGGGTTTCGAGCGGCAGAAGCACTTCTTCGCCATGACGATGGGCTCGGGCGACATCTTCGCCGGCCTGCAATCGGGCGACCTGTACGTCTACTGGAAGAAGTTCGATGATCGCCTGGCGCTGATGCAGCCGCAGACCGCCGTCCGCGCGGGCGGCGACAAGTCGGTCGAGAAGGGCATCGAGCGCATCTTCACCGATCGCGTGCTGCTCGAGGTGCCGATCATCGCCAAGGGCCCGAACGGCCAGCCGGTCATCGACCTCGACAAGCTGCTGATCGGTGACGCCGGCACGTTCTTCGGCCCACGCGCTGCCCGCCTCAATTCGCGTTTGTCGACGATCAAGACGGCCAAGACGTTCCCCGAGAACATCGAGATCGCCATCGAGGCGCCCGACGCGCGCGGCCAGATGGCCATCTACCACTACTCCATCAGCAACATCCAGGGCACGCCCGGCTACAAGCCGCGTGAGGCCGACGCCCGCGTGGGCTACTTCACCACGAGCTACCGCGACTTCTCGGAGATGGACGGCTCGCAGATGTGGACGCGGTACATCAACCGCTGGAACCTCGAGAAGGCCGACCCGAGCCTGAGCAAGAGCCCGCCCAAGCAGGCGATCGTCTACTACATCGACCACCAGGTGCCGGTGAAGTACCGCCGATGGGTGCGCGAGGGCGTTGAGTACTGGAACAGCGCCTTCGAGGAGGTCGGCATCGTCGGCGCCATCGAGGTCGTGTACCAGGACGCCACCACCGGCGCCAACATGGAGAAGGACCCCGAGGACGTCCGCTACAACTTCGTTCGCTGGCTGACCAACGGCATCGGCACGGCCATCGGCCCGAGCCGCGTGAACCCCGAGACCGGCGAGATCCTCGACGCCGACGTCGTGCTGACCGACGGCTGGATCCGGGCGTACTGGTTCCAGTACAACGACCTGCTGCCCGAGGTGGCGATGGAGGGCTTCAGCCCCGAGACGCTGGCCTGGCTGGACGAAAACCCCCAGTGGGATCCGCGTGTCCAACTCGCCGCGCCCGAGCAGCGTGACTTCATCATCGCCCAGCGCGAGGCCCGGGGACCGTTGCCCTTCGGCGGGCATCCCGCGATGTCGGGTCCGGACTTCGTGGACGGCTCGCGAGAGAGCCTGATCGCAAGCTACGGCGTCAACGGCACCTGCAACATGAGCCACCTGAAGGCCATGAACATGGACGTCGCACGCCTCAGCGGCGAGATCCTGGGCCTTTGGGAAGCCGAGGGCAAGGAAGGCGCCGACATGCTCGACGGCGTGCCCGAGTGGTTCGTCGGGCCGGCCCTGGCACACCTGACGGCGCACGAGATCGGCCACACCCTGGGCCTGCGTCACAACTTCAAGGCTTCGGCCATCTTCTCGATGGACGAGATCAACTCCGAGAAGGTCAAGGACAAGGAGCCGTTCGCCTCGTCGGTGATGGACTACAACCCCATCAACATCAACATGGAGTCCGGCGAGATCCAGGGTAATTACGAAGTCATCGACATCGGTGACTACGACGTCTGGGCCATCGAGTACGGCTACACCGACGGCGACCTGGGCGAGGTGCTCAAGAAGGTCGACGACCCGCGGCTTGCCTACGCCACCGACGAAGACACGTGGGGTCCCGATCCGCTGGCTCGTCGCTACGACCTGTCGGCCGATCCGCTGCATTACGCCGAGAACCAGATGCGTCTCGTCGCCGAGCTTCGCAGCCAGATCCTCGACAAGTACGTCGAGGAAGGCGACAGCTGGGCCCGGGCACGCCGCGGCTACAACATCACGCTGGGCCAGCACATCAACGCCGTCAGCATGATGGCTAACTGGATGGGCGGCACGTTCCAGAGCCGCGCGAAGAAGGGTGATCCGGGCGACCTCGAGCCGCTGACGCCGGTCCCGGCCGAGCAGCAGCGCGCCGCCCTGAACTTCGTCATCAACAACACGTTCTACGACGATGCGTTCGGCCTGAGCCCCGACCTGCTCCGCAAGATGACCACCGACAAGTGGTGGGACGGCGGCGGCCAGGGCTCGATCTTCGAGGAGCCGGCCTTCCCGGTGCACGACCGCATCCGCGGCATCCAGGCATCGGCCATGACCATGATCCTCAACCCCACGACGCTCAACCGCGTCTACAACAACGAGTTCCACGTCGATGCCGACAAGGACTACATCACCCTGGCCGAAGTCATGAAGACCATCAAGGACGCGGCGTGGAGCGAGCTGAGCGACAAGCCCAGCGGCGACTTCACCGATCGCAAGCCGATGATCAGCTCGCTGCGTCGCGGCTTGCAGAGCCAGCACGTCGATCGCTTGATCAGCCTGTCGAACCGGGGCTTCCCCGGGGCGTCGGGTGCGGCGCTGGCCAACGTCGCCAACCTGCAGCTGCGCGAGCTGCGGCAGGAGATCGACAAGGCCGTCAAGGCTGGCGGCATGGATACCTACACCAAGGCCCACCTCGTGGACGCGAGCGACCGCATCGAGCGCGCTCTCGAGGCCCAGTACACGCGCACCCGCTAACGACGGGGCTCCAGAGAGCCCTTCCGGGCTCTCGAACTTGATCAACTGAAACGGCCCCGCTTCGACGCGGGGCCGTTCTTGTTCATGTTGGGTGCTGGTTCGAGGGCTTACTCGCAGCCGGCATCGAACTCGTTCTGGAAGGCCAGGAAGTCGAAGATCGTCAGCGAGCCGTCGCCGTCGAAGTCGGCCAGCGGATCGCCGGCGTCGAAGGCGTTCTGGAAGGCCAGGAAGTCGAAGATGGTGAGTTGCCCATCGCCGTCGAAGTCGGCCCGGCAGCCCGTGTCGCCGGCTGCAAAGAGCAGCGACTGCACGAGCAGGAGGTCCCCATCCGTGCCGATGTCCCAGAAGCTTGCAGAAGCGGTGCTCGGGGGCGGATAGAAGCCGAGGTCCACGCGCTTCTCGTTGTCGCCGATGGCAACGAGGACGCGACCATCGTCCCATTCGGCGATGGTGCGGGCGCCGGGATTCAGGTCGGTGATGACCGGCCGGAAGCTCGAGGTGCCGCCGAAGAACGTCACCACGCCATCCATGATCGGGTGGTCGGGCTCGAGGATGTCGCCGAGCGAAGCGGCGCCGCTCTGGTTGCCGCTGCGCGGGACGATCACCTCGTAATCCGGATTGCCGCGCCAGCGGCCCGCGATGTCGCGATCGGTCGTGGTGCTGCTGTTGGCGAAGACGGCAACGACCACGCCGCCGCCGCCGTCGACATAGTCGGCCAGGACATCGCCGAAGGCATCGGGGTCGTCAGGCGTGAAGTTCGTCCAGACGATGACCGAATCGAACGCCTCGAGCTCCGCCAGCGTGGGCGTGACCGTGCGGAGATCGATATTGGAAACGCTGTCGAACGCACCGCTGTCGACGAGCAGGACCTCGACGGTGGCGGACTGCGAGTCGCCTCCGGCCGACACGATGGCGACATCTTGGGCAGCGACCGATCCAGCAACGCCGACCAGCGACGCAATTGCAAGGGCTCTCAGGTGCATGGACATCTCTCCTTTTGGCCCCCCGCGACCGGGAGGCGACCGTGCTGATGGAACCGCCTTGCTCGGCGATCTCGCACCAGTTTCAGCCTACTCGATATTGGTTGCGAACGCAAGCCGATTTCAGGCCCGGTCGTTCACCCTGGCTTGCCTGCGGGCGAATCGATCGAGGGCGACATCGGACAGCCCATAGAACGTGCTGAGCATCCCGAGCCCCAGTCGACTGGGCAGGCTCGTCCACACCTCGGCGCGTGGCCGACGCAAGCAAGAGACGAACGCTCGAGCGACACGCTCGGGCGGCTGGATGAACGCGTCGGGCGTGTTCTCGACCAGGCTCCCCCCGCCGCTGCGCTTGCGGGCCTGCTCGAAGAACTCCGTTCGCGTGCCGATGGGGTGCACGGTCGAGACCTGGATGCCCTTGGGCTTGAGCTCGTGCCGCATCGCTCGTCCGGCGTGCCACTGGGCCGCCTTGGTCGCGCAGTACGCCCCGTAGCCGGGAAGCGGCATCTTGCCGATGCTGCTCGAGCAGATCAGGACGTGGCCGGCGCCTCGATCTATGAATCGCTCGACGGCGGGCCGGATCGCGTTGAGCGTGCCGAAGTAGTTGGCCTCGAAGATCTCGCGCATCTGTTCGTCGGTCGTCTCGTGGACGGGACGCTCGAAGCCAAAGCCGGCGTTGGCGAAGACGGCGTGCAGCGGGCCCAATTCGGCCTCGGCCTGCTCGATGAATGCCCGGCATTGATCTCGGCTCGTCACATCGACTTGGAAGGCGAGGGCCGTGCCGCCGGCCCGCTCGATCTCGTCCGCGACGGCCTCGAGCTTGTCGAGCCGACGCGCGCCCAGGGCAACGGGCATGCCGCTCATCGCGCAGGCGATCGCCGTCGCCTTGCCGATGCCGCTACTGGCGCCCGCGATGGCGATGGGCTTGCCTTCCAGCTCAGTCTTCACCAGCGTCGTCCTTTCGCCTCAGCAGCCGCGCGAGCTCGTGGTACCCGAGCAGCCACGCAGAAGCCGCGTACGCCACCGTGCCCGCCGCCACGCACGCCACGAGCCGGAGCACGTGGCCGAACCAGTCATCGGGCTCGCCCCACGCCAATAAGAGGACACCCACGACGGCCGCCATCGCGCAGGCCGCCGGCACCGCCTTCCACCCCCTTCGAGCCACGTCCCGCCACACACGAACGCCGCGTTTACGGTCGAGAACGATGATCAGGACGACGGCCTGGACTCCCGCGGCGATCGCCGTCGCCCACGCGAGCCCGGCCTCACGCAGCATCCAGATGAGCGAGAGATTCAAGGCAAGGTTCAGGCCCAGCACGATGACCGAGATGATCGCCGGCGTTTTGGTATCTCCCAGCGCGTAGAACGCCCGCGTGAGCACCTGGTTGCACGCATAGGCCCACACGCACGCCGCGTAGCCCACGAGCGCGGCCGCGGCCCGGGCCGAGCCGGCCTCGCTGAAGGCGCCCCATCCGCCGAAGAGCACCGCCGTGAGGTCTCGCGAGACGAGCATGAGCCCGATGCCCGCCGGCAATGCGATCGCCAGCGAGAGCGAGAGCGCATCGATCAGGGCGCTATGGAAGCGCACGCGATCGGACGCGAGCCGGCTGAGCAGCGGGAACGCCGCCGTCGCGACGGCGATGCCGAAGACGCCCAGTGGAAACTGGTAGAGCCGCTGCGCGTAGAAGAGGACGGCGTTCGATTGCTCGTCAAGCGGGTAGGCAAGCCCGAACATCGTCGCGCCAAACCAAATGGGCCACATCGCCAGCAGCACATCGAGCAGGGCGCTCACCTGGAGCGTCCCCAGGCCGATGATCGCGCCAAGCCAGCGTCGGACGAGCCGTCGTGCGCTCTGGCCGACGCCCGCCACGACACGGGTCCATCGCACGTAGGAACGAAGCGCCCACAGGCTCCACGCGACCTGGAAAGCGCCCGATGCGACGACCGCGGCGCACAAGAGCATCGCCGCCGACCGCACGTCCTGGCCATCGAAGATCGCGTATCCGCCGGCCGCACCGAGCACGCACAGGTTCAGCACGATCGGCTGCGCCGCTGGCGGTCCGAACCGGCCGTGTGTCTGGAGCACGCCTGCGAGCGTGGCGGCGATGCAGATGAGCGGCATGAAGGGCAGGGCGATCATGACCAGCAGGATGGAGAAGTGCCGCGCGCCGCCTGGCTCGGCCATCGAGAGCGCGAGCCAGAGGCCGAGTTCGCCGAGGACCGTCAGCCCCGCCGTCACCAGCCCGAGTAGCGCGACCGTGAAGGTGGCGAATCGATCCGCCGCACGAGCATCCCGCTCGACCAACGTTGCATACTCGGGCACGAACGCCGCGGCCAGGGCGCCCTCGCCGAAGAGCCGGCGGAACGTGTTGGGTACGGCAAAGGCCGCGGCGAAGGCCGAACCCACGGCGGTATCGCCGAACAAGCGAGCGGTGACGACGTCTCGCACGAGGCCCAGGACGCGCGAGAGCAGCGTGAGCGATGAGATCACGCGAAAAGCCCGCGCGAGCGCGGCACTCATGTGTCGGGCTCCCGGCGTGCCCTCGATCGGAGAACGACGAAGAGTGCCAGCGCTGCGATCGCAGCGCCCAATGCATTCGCCACCATGTCGGCAAGATCGAACACCCGATCAAATATCGGCAACGCCTGCGACGATTCATCGATCACCGCGTAGCCCACCCCCACCGTCATCAAGACGCCGAGGCCGGTGGCTCGCCTCGCGTCGGGGAGCCAGCCGGTGAGGCCCAAAAGAAGAGTCCACACGCCGAAGGCGGCCATGTGGATCAAGAGATCCAGGCGGATGCCCGGCACGACGTTGACCTGCACGCCCGGCTTGTGCGTCGCAACGAACAGGACGACGGCGTACGCGACGAACCCGATGCACACCATCCGTCGCAGACGGTCACTCACGACGCGTGCTGCTGGGCCTGGCTGGGCGGCGTCACGATCTCGGGGGCGGCGGGCTCGGAAACGTCGGGCCCGGTCGCATCAGCAGGCGTCTCGGCCTCTGGCTGGGGCGTCTGCGCCTCTGCTGGCTCGGGTTGAGAGGACGGATTGGGTGTGGGCTTTGACGACGGAGGCGAGATCATCGCCGGGCCCGTCGGCTCGACAAGCGCCACGAAGTGCTTGGCAAGGGCGGCGTAGTCCCTCGCGCCCGCGGCCTGCGGCGCGTAGTCGAAGATCGACTGCCCGAAGCTCGGCGCCTCGGCCAGCTTGATGTTCCGGCGAATCGGCGGCCAGAGCACCCGCGCGCCGCGCCACGGCACGTCGCGCTCCCGGCCTTCGGCGAAGAAGGCTTCGATGTCTCCCACGACCTCCTGCGTGTGGCTGGCCTGCTGGTCGTACATGCACAGCACGACGCCGGCGACCTTGAGCTGCGGCCGGACCTGCTTGGCAACCATCCGCACGGTCTCGAGCAGCTTGCCCACGCCGTGTAGCGCGAGGAAGTGCGCCTGCATCGGAATGACGACCTCGTCGGCGGCGGCGAGCCCGTTGAGCGTGAGCAGACCCAGGCTCGGCGGGCAATCGATCAGCACGACGTCGATGTCGTGGGCCTTGCACGCTGCTTCGATGGCCAGCCTCAGGCGGTGGTGCCGGCCCTCGGCCTGGGCCAGTTCGGTCTCGACGGCCGCGAGATCGGTCTCGCTGGGCAAGAGCCACAGGTTCTCGCCCGCCTCGGTCAATTCCACCGCCGATGGTTCGAGCAGGGCGTCGTACACGGTGGCCGGCCCGTCCTCGCCGTCGGCCGACACACCGAGGTGCAGTGTGGCGTGGGCCTGGGGGTCGAGGTCCGCGAGCAGCACACGCTTGCCTAGCCGGGCCAGCGCTGCGGCCAGGTTGACCGCCGTCGTTGACTTGCCCACGCCGCCCTTCTGGTTCATGAGCGCGAACACCCGTGGCGGTCCGCCTCGGCGATCGGCGCCGGGCGTGGCCGGGTCTCCATGGGCGTGGTCGTGGCCGTGCGGTGGGCTATCCATCGCGCGATTCTATCGCCCAGATGTGCCCGATCCGGCCTTGTTTTTCCCGGGTTGCGTCGACGCTACGAGGCAGAACGCTTGGGTCGGTTGGCCGCATCGATGGCGAGCGAAGCCTGGCTCTCGAGGTACTGGCGGCGGCTGATCTTGATGGCCGTCACGCCCACGTAGCAGATGACAATAAGCGCCAACGCGTAGACCACCCGGGCCCGGCTGAGGCTCATGGCCAAGCCCAGGGCCGTGAAACATGCGGTGATGCCATACAGGGCCAGCACGGCCCCCTTGACCCCGAGCGCCCGCTTGAGCATGTGGTGCAGGTGCTGGTCGTCGGCGTCGGTGATGCTCTTGCCGCTCATGCGTCGTCGCACGATGGCCAGCACGCTGTCGATGATCGGGACGGCGAACATCATGAGGCCCGCCAGCACGAGGTGCGTCTGGCCCATGTCGCCCAGCGTCAGGATGATCACGATCGTGCAATAGCCCAATAACATCGAGCCGCAATCGCCCAGGAAGATCGACGCCGGATTGAAGTTGTGCGGCAGGAAGCCCATGCACGCCCCGAGCACGGCCAGGCACAGCACCAGTCGCTGGGCGTCTCGCGGCCCCTGATCGATGACCATGAGCGAGAGGGCCAGGATGGTGAGCCCCACGACCGTGATGGTCGTGGTGCCCGTCAGGAGGCCGTCGAGCCCGTCGATGAGGTTGGCGGCGTTGCAGGCGCCGATGACGAAGACGGCGATGACGCCCGCCCCGGCCCAATACACCAGATCGAGCTGGAGCGGTGCCTCGAGCCCGGGGATGGGCACGTAGAAGACCAGATCGCTGTTGCCCAGCACGCCGAGGCTCACGAGCGCCTCTCCCACCGGGCGTAGCACGCCTTGGGCGACGCGGACGCCGACGTTCTCGATGGCGAGCGCCGCTGCCGCGACGAGTTGGCCGCTGATCTTCAGGCCCGGTCGGATGCCGATCGCGTCATCGAGCAATCCAACGACGGTGATCACCGCCATGCCGAGCAACACGCTGATGGGGACCACGGCGTGGTACTCGCCGTCGACGAGGTGTTCGCTCGGATAGACCGACGCGAGATCGCCCCACGCCGTACCCAGGTAGCTGATGAGCGTGCCGCCCATGATGCCCAGAAAGACCGCCAGTCCGCCGAGATAGGCGACCGGGACGCGATGCACCTTGCGCGGGTCGCTCGGGCGATCGATGATGCCGGCCGCGAGCGCAAGCCGGCGGACCAGCGGCGTCGCGACGATCGTGATCGCAAACGCCGCGACGAACACCCAGATGTACCGGTGGAAGATGCCCAGGCCGGTCGTGGCCAGCGCACTCGCCTCGGCCTCCGCCGCGGGCTCGGCGAACATGCTCGGATCGAGCGGCGGGATGCCCATTCCAGTGATGGCCGCCAGCAGGCTCATTGGCTCACTCCGGCGGCGCCCATGGCCTCGGCCACGGCGCGGATGGTCGCCTCGAGGTCGTATTCACGCTCGAACGCGACGGCGGCGCGAAGGCGGCCGAGATCGGGCACGCGGCGCGTCAGGTCTTCGAAGCCCGGCCCGTAGGCCTGGTCGTAAGGCACGCGTTCGATACGCGACGCCGAGCCGAGGATCTCGACCACGGTGCTGGCCAAGTCGTTGATGCTGATGGCCGAATCGCTCCCGACGTTGAAGATGCTTCCGTGGGCGTCGGGCGTGCCGACGAGGTCGATGAGGGCGCGCGAGACGTCGCGCACGTCGCAAAAGCATCGGACCTGCTCGCCATTGCCAAAGACGCGGAGCGGCTCGCCGGCTAGGGCGGCGGCGACGAACCTGGGCAGCACCATGCCGTAGCGACCGATCTGGCGGGGTCCGACGGTGTTAAAGAGCCGGACGACCACCACGCCCAGGCCGCTCGATCGATGATGAGCGAGCGCCAGATACTCGTCCAGCGCCTTCGAGCACGCATACGACCAGCGCGTCGCGGTCGTTGGACCGTAGACGACGTCGTCGTCTTCGCTGAACGGAACGCGTTCGCTCTTGCCGTAGACCTCCGAACTGCTGGCCACCAGCACCGCCGGTTCGCCAGCCATCTCCGAGGCATATCGCAGCAGGGCGCTCGTCTGCTCGATGTTGGTCTCGATGCTGCCGATCGGATCGGCGATGATGAGCTCGACCCCTACCGCGGCGGCCATGTGGTAGATCTCGTCGAACCGGCCCGCAAGCGCTGCGTCAGCGGTCAGCCACGCCCGCAGATCGGACTCGACGAAAGTCAGTCGATCGTGCGAATCGGGCAGGTTCGTGCGGTTGCCCGTCGACAGGTCGTCGACGACGACGACCTCGTCGCCGCGCGCCAGCAAGCGCTCGCATAGGTGCGACCCGATGAAGCCGGCGCCGCCGGTGACCAGCACCCGGCGAGCGGCTCCCGTCGGGTTGGCGGCGTCGTCACGCAACGGCGAATCTCTCCAGCCTCGGAGCCACCGGCAGGGCGAACCCTAGCTCTTGGCCTTGGCCGTGTAGCTGTGCCCGGCTCGCAGATTGCCCCGAAGGTATCCGCCGCTCGCGCCGCGGGCCGCGTTGACCAGTACGCCCAGATACCGGGCAGGCTGTTCGTCGAGCTCTCGGGACAGGCGGCCGATCTGGCCGCGTGTCTCGCCGAATGCCTTGGCAACCAGCATGGTCGCGTCGACCACCTGGGCCAGGGCCTGTGCGTCGCCCGACACCGTTGCCGGCGAGACGTCGAGGATGACGAAGTCCGCCTCGGCCGAAGCCTGCTTGATCAACTTCACGATCGCGCCCGTTGCCAGCGCCTCGAGTTGCTGATTGCCGGGCTCGCCGCAGGTGATAACCCGCAGGTTGGGGTTGCCGGTCTCCTGGGCGACTTCAGTGAGCGACGCGCCCGCGAGTACCTCGCCGACGCCCGGGCCCATGGGCAACCCGAACACCTCGTGGAGCCTCGGCCGGCGGATGTTGGTGTCGATGATGATCACCTTGTTGTCGGCGGCAGCCAGCGACTCGGCGACGTTGCTCACCACCGTCGTTGCGCCCGAGCCGGGCATGGCCGGCACGACCAGCAACGACTTGTGACCACCCGCCCGCATCCGCTTGAGCACGGAGCCGCGAACGTGGCGGTAGCTCTCGCTCATCGCCGTCAAGGGCTGCTCGGCAAACACACGCTCGGGCGTGTCGATGCGAGCGGGATCCTCGGTCGCGTGGGGCACCATGCCCAGGATGCGCACGCTGGGAAGCGCGGCGATGTCGGCCGGGCTCTTCACCCGCTGATCGACCATCTCGAGCAGGTACGCGCCGCCGGCAACGAGGCCAACGACGACAACCACGCCCGCGGGCACGAGGACGTAGATCTTCGGAAATGCCATCTGCGTCGGCACGCGCGGCGACTGGATGACGTCGACGCGTGAGGCCGTCGTCATCTGGCTGGTCGCTTCGAGCATCCGAAGATCGGTCTCGAAGTCCTGCTGCAGCGTCAGGATCTGTTCCATCCGCCGCTCGATGTCGCTCAGTTCGGTCTCGGCGTATACCAGCTCTTGCAGGCGCACGCCGAGCTCGCCGCGACGCTCGACCAGGCTCGCCATCTGCGCGCGCAGCTGCTGCTCGCCCAGGCGGAGCTGGTCGAGCTGGGTCTGGAAGAGCTCTTCCATCAGCTGCTGGCGCTGCTGGTCGAGGCTGCGCTCGAGCGCGGCGATCTGGTCGTCGATCAGGCGGATCGAGGGATTGTCAACGGCCAGACGCTCGAGCTCGGTCGCTCGACGGGCCTGCAAGAAAACGATCTGCGAGCGGAGGTTCTGGATGAGCGGTTGCAGCTCGACCTGTGCCCGCAGCGTGTCGTTGAACTGCAAGCCGCCGGGGTTACGCAGCTGTGCTTCCATCTCCGCCTTCTGGGCGAGCAGGGCCTCGAGCTGCAGCCCGATCTCCTGCATGGAGCCCAGCACGATCATCATCTCGGCCCGCTCCTGGCTCTGGTTGATGTCCAGGACGTCCATGCGGCGAGAGCTCACGATCTCGTTCCGGCGACGATCGGCCTGATCGAAGTCCGACTCGAGGCCCACGATGGCCTGCTCGATGGCCTCGCGGCGCTCGTTGGTCGACCGCGAACCGCGGCGACGAAGGTCCTGCAGATACGAGGCATTAACGACCTCGGCGAGCGTGGCGACCTCCTGCCGATCGCGCCAGCTCACGTTCATGCGGATGAAGTCCGTGCCCGCCATCACGCGGGCGTTCACCTGCTCCTCGAGCTCGAGCGCGGCCTGGCCGACGTCGACGACCCCGCCGGTCGTGAAGCGACCGATCCATTTTGGCGCCTCGTTCAAGAGGCGCGGGTTCTCGACGGCGCTCCGGAGCACGTTCTCGCTGACCATCATCGCCGCTTCGCTGGCCATGAATCGCTCGAACTCGTCGTCGTCGATCGTCATCTGCTCGGGGTTGGGCCGGGTCTGCGGCGGATAGCACTTGTAGATGACCGGCGTGCTCCACGTCGGCCGGAACTCAGCCAGCGCGAAGTGCGCCCCAGCGCCCAGGACGCCGCCCACGACGCCAGCGATGACGAACGCAAACTTGTACTTGCGCAGCACGCGAAGCGGATCGACGCTCGCCGCCGTCTTGGTGCCGATCTGGGCGCCCGACCCACCGCTGGGGCCGTGCGAGCCGTTCAGGGAACCGTTGGTCGATGTCGATGCGATCGTCATGCTGTTCTCTCGTCAATCGGGCCCGCACCACGCCGGACCCATGCTCTACGTCGGCCTTCTGCGCTCGCGTGTTCGGCCCGGGAACCATGTATCGGGCAATCAGTGTCCCTGGCGGCCCACGACGGGCCCGCGACGGGTCCGAAAACCTGCCGCCTAGCGACCCTCCAGGGCTTGCTTCAATTCGTCCAGGATCGACCGATACGCCTCGGCCCGGCCGCCCCAGGCCTCGAGCAAGGCCTCGGCGTCGCGGGCGTGCACCCGCGCGTCCTCGACCCTGTTGTTGGCCAGGTCCAGTTCTCCCTGGCGGATCTCGGCGAGCGTTTCTTCGGGCGTGCCACGCGCCACGGTCGAGAGCTGGTCGACGGCGCGCTGCGCCTCGTCGAGCTGGCCGCACTCGAGATACGCAACCGTGATCGTGCTCTGCACGATCGCCGGCGCCACGCCTCCGGCGGTCTTTGCTCGGCTTGCCAGCTCGATGGCCTCTTGGCATCCGTCGAGCTGGGTCGCCAGGACGTACGCGAGGTTGTTCAGCGCCTGGCCCGACTGCGGGTCGATCGCGATGACGCCCCGCCAAGCCTCGACCGCACGCTCGTAGTCCGCCCGCTCGTAGAGCTTGTCGCCCAAGAGCTGGCCCGAACGGATGGCGACGATGGGCTCGCGATCACCGGCCAGACGCGTGAGCTCGCTGAGCCCCTGCTGCTCGGTCGACGGATCTTGCAGCATGAGCGAGGCCATCATGATCTCGCCAACCCGCTGCGGCGTGCGCTCGGGCGCGAGCTGCAGCGCGATCTCCATGCGTACCGGATGCTGCTTGATGAGTGGCGCGAGCGCGTTGTACCAGCGAACGACCTCGGCCGGATCGTTCCGCACCATCTCGAACGACTGGCGGGCCTGCGCAACCGCACGCGGTCGATTGCCCTCCTGCATCGACAGGGCCGCCGCCATCAGCTGGAGCTGCCATGTTCCGGCGACGTTCAGGTTCGCGTCCGCCAGAACCTGACGCGCCTTGGCACGCCCCTGGCCCGTTTCCATGTTGAGCAGGTATTCGACGAACTGGGCCGCAATCTCTGGATTGCGACGCTGGGCGATCGCCTGCTCGAACAGGCGAATCGCCTCGCCCGAGCGACCCAGGTCGGCCATCAGGCGCGCCATATTCACGCGTAGGTCAACGTCGGCCGGATTGGCCTCGAGGGCCGCGTCGATGACCGACATCGCCCGCGGCGAGTCGCCATCCTGGACGAGTTGGCGGATCAACCGGTTGCGGAGTTGGCCCAGCCCAGGGTTGAGCTCCAAGGCGCGAGCCACGGCGCGAACGGCGTCGTCGTAGCGACCAAGCTCCATCGCGATCAAGGCCTGAAGGCGGTACGACTCCCACTTGCTCGGATCCTGCCGATTGGCCTCGGCAAGGTCCTCGCTGGCGTCTCGGAGCAGCTGCGATCGCTCGACGTCCATGAGCGACTCGTCCGATCGCACCTCGTCGTAGATGATCTCGGCGCGTCGGATGTAGGCCCTGGCCGAGTTGGGGTGCGATGCAAGGGTGTCGCTCACGGCCTGACGGGCCGCTGCGCGATCACCTCGCGCCAGCGCGAGGTCGGTCCGCAGGATGCCGGCGGCCTCGGACCGTGCCAGCGGACCCTCGAGGGCATCGATGGCCTGCTCGGCCTTGTCGAGCGCCTCGCCGCGGATGTACGCCTCGACGCGTGCGAGCTTCAGCATGCCGTCGGTGTCTTGGCCGCCGGCGATCAGCTCGTCGATGACGTCGACGGCCTCATCCGACCGGCCGGCGGCGAGCAGCAACAGCGCCAGGCGTCGACGGATCGGCTGGGTCTCGTCGGTGTCCTTATCCAGTGCGTTGCGGAGCTTGTCGATGGCAAGGGCCGCCTGGTTCTGGCTCTGCAAGAAGTTTGCGTAGCTCAGCACGTCGCGGGCATCGAGCTCTCCGGCTTCGTCACGCTTTGCCATATAGCCGTCGAATTGCGCAATGGCTTGCCGAAGGTCGCCCTGATCGGCGTGCCAGCGCGCGTCGAGCATGACGAGCACGACGTCGTCCTCGGCCTCGCGTAGCTCGTCGATGATGACGCGGGCCTTGTCCCACTCGCCCAGCTTCACGTACACGCTCGCGAGCGCGAGGTTGTTCTGCCGGTCGGTGGGATCGTCGGTGCGGATGTCCTCGCGGCGCAGCATGGCGACCATGGAGTCGCCCACCTGCGCTTCGAGCAGGAGCCACTGATTCAGGTAGGTCTCGTCGGCGCCGGCGATCCGCTGCGAACGACGCGCGATCTCGAGTGCCTGCCGCGTCCGGCCGAGCTCGGCCAGCGCGACGATGACGTCCCGCACGTTCGCCACGCTGTCGGGCTGGCGGCGCAGGATCTCCTGGTAGTCGCTGACGGCGTCTTCGACGCGGTTCAGGCTGCGGTAGACCTGGGCCCGCCGGTACAAGACCGGCACGCTCGTCAGGCCGTCGCCGATGACCGCGTTGATGAGCGCGAGCGCCTCTTCGCTACGGCCCTGGGCCTGCAGGAGATCGGATCGAAGCAGTCGACCGCCGGCCTGGTCGGTGTTGAGCTCGGTCGCACGATCGACCAGGCGGGTCGCCTCCTCGAAGTCTTCGGCTTCGAGAGCGCGGATGATCTGGGTCTGGATGACCTGGCTGTTGTCGGGGTCGATGGCGATCGCGTTTTGGAGGTGCCGATCGGCATCCTCGAGACGACCGTCCCGCATGGCCATGCGGAAGCGGATCATCTCCTCCTGCATGGGATCCAGATCGTCGGGCAGCTCGCCGCCCATGAATCGGAGCTGCGTGCTCAGCCGCTGGAGCAGCTGGTTGTCGGGGAACTTAGCCATGCCCTCGTCAACGGTGGCGATGGCATCATTGATCTTGCGCTGCATGCCCAGCACGGTCGCCAGGGCGTTGTACAAGCGCACGTCATCGCCGAAGCTAGCCATCGCTTCGCGGAGCATCTGTTCGGCCCGCTCGTACTTGGGGGCGACGCCGCCCTCGGTCTCGATCAACCGATCGACCTCGACGAGCAGCTGCTGGATCGGGTCGTCGGACTGGATCTGACGCGTTCGGATGAGGAAGTTGCGGCGTCGGTCCTGGATTCGCTCGTCGTCCGGCGCAAGCTGAGCCGCACGCTCGATCGACTCCCACGCACTCGTCGTGTCGCCGATGCGGTCCTGCAGGTCGCTGAGCTGGGCCCAGGCCTGGGGCACGTTGGGGCTGAGCTCGACGAACTTCTCGAGTTCCTGGACGGCCTGGCCGATCTGGTTGCGGTCCATGTAGATTCGGCTGAGCAGGAAGTGGGCCTGCGGATCGGCCCCTTGCGACTCGCGCTGGTATGACACGGCCAAGCCCTGGGCATTCGCCAGCTCACCCTTCATGTACGCGATGCGTGCGTCGAGCATCAGCACCGAGGGCGTGCCCTGGGGCCAGTACTCGTCGACGTCCTCGCGGTACTCGGCCACTCGTGCCAGCAGGGCGTCGCGCTCGTCCCCCTCGGCGGAACCGGCCATATCGATGGCGCTCTGGGCCCGCCGCAGCACGGCCTGGCCCCGCAGCAGCGTCAGGAGGATGCCCTCGAGGCTCACCGGCACCTGGGGCGCCGCCATGACGGCCTCGAACGCCGGAACGGCCCGCTCGTGGTCGCCGCTGTCGGCCGCAAAAACGCCCTCGAAGAAGGAGATCTTGGCCAATTCGCCCGGCTCGCCATCCGCAGCGGAACGAGCGGCTGCGAGCATCCTGTCGGTGAGCGGGATCTCGCTCGAGTCCGGCTTGGTCAGCCGCTCGAGGCGGTGCACGAGCTGCGCCACCGAGACGTCGAGCAACTCCGGCGGGCTCGAGAGGATCACGCGATCGACGATCGCCTCGACGCGTGGCTGGTACTCCGCGGCGAGGCTGATGTTGGCGCGCACACGCTCTTCTTGCGTGCGGAGCTCGCGCAGCGGAATGGCCGCAACCTGCAGGTCGTAGAACAGGCGGGCGATCAGGGCGCGCGGATGCTCGGGATTGTCGGCCAGGAAGTCGTCGAGCGTCTGCCGGGCTCGATCGAGGAACACCTGCGGATCGGTCCGGCTGCCGCGTGCGTCCTCGGCCTCGGCCATCAGCCACTCGTACAGCCCCACCGCCGCCTCGTCGTCGCTCGGATCAACGCGCAGGGTGGCCTCGAAGTCGAGGATGGTCTTGTCCTTGAAGTCCGGGTCGGCCTCGCCCGAGCCCGTCCGCATGTTGAGGTTGCTCAGCGCGCGGTAGCGCCGCAGGCGATGCCAGTCTGCCTGGTCGTCTTCAGCGGCAGCGGTCGCCAGGAACTGCTCGAGCGCGAAGTTCGTTTCGGCCAGCATGGCCTCCCAGCCCGTGCGGCCGCCGGCGCCGAAGACGTTCCTCTGTTCGTACTGGATCCGAAGGTACTTGTCCCACGCGTCGACGTTGGTCCGCTGGGCGCCGGCAAGCTGCCGCAACCCGGGCAGGTAGCTCCGCCAATACACGTCGGAGTACTTGGTCTGGGTCTCGGGCGTCAGCCGCTCGATCGACTCGATCCACGACTGCAGGTAGACGACGTTGGTCGGCTCCTTGTTGACGGCCTTGCTGAGGGTCTTCTCAGCCTCGACGAGGTTGCCGTCCTGGATGAGCTGCTGGGCGGCCTCGTAGTGGTCGGAGGCCGACTTCTTAACGATGAAGTACGCCGCGCCGGCCATGCCGACGAACACCACGCCGACGATGGTGCACAAGATTGCGACGAATTTGACATTTACGCGAGCCGCCATTGTCCGCCTCCGTGTCGCCCGCGATGACGCCCCTCGGACGCCGTCGCGCTTACCCCCGCGATGCGGGCCTCTTGTCTTTGTCTTCGGGCCAGACGCCCGTGGTAACTTCGGCCCAGTCGGGCACGCACAGCATGAGCTCGCCGAGGATGTCGTCCAACAGATCGCCGGCCACCTCGGCCAGCTCCTGAGGAGATTCCACCCGTTGGCTGTTGAACTGGACCTTCAGGTAGTATGCATAGTCGGTCTTCAGGTCGAAGGCCAGCAGCCGCACGCCCTCGGCGCTCGAACGGTGCTCGCCGTTGACGATGAAGAAGTAGCCGGCATACAGGCTGGGCGCGCCCGGAACCGTGAACTCGGTCACGCGCAACCGGATGTCCTGCGGATCGAGCGGGAGCAGCACGCGCTGGCCCGGTCGATTGGAGTAGCGACCGCGCGCCAGCGTGGTCGTAAAGGCCCGCCCCTGCATGACCTCGGGCGCATCTCGCATCGGCAGCCAGCGGCTGCCGTCGAGCGGCACGTCCACGACCGCGGTGCCACCGCCGATCTGCATGCCGCCGCCCACGAAGCATCGCTCAGGAATGTGCGGCACCGTATCGATCGAGCCCGTGTAGTACGCGAGGTGCACGTCGATGCGGCGAGGCACGTCGCCCTCGGGGTTCTTTTCTTCGTACGTCCTCGTCACGTAGTTGGTCGTGCCGAGCGTGTCTTCGATCTCGCCCGACTCGAAGCGGTCGGGCCCGACGCGACGCCAGTTGGGGCTCTCGGCCGGGACGTCCCGCATCTCCAGACCGGTGCGTGGGTAGATCGGGCTCTTCTGCAGATAGAGGTCGAGCGCTCGGATCGAGAGCCCGAGGACCGCGCCGGATGCGACGAGGAGCGTCACTGCCACCGACGCGGCGATCACGACGCCGCGAGGCAGGCCCAGGAGCCGCGCGCCTGGCTGGCTCATGCCTTCACCGCCTTCGCGTCCTGTGCAACCTCTTGCTCGGGCTCCTCGCTCACCACGCGGTTCAGGATCCACACCAGAAGCAGGAACACGGCTAGCCCAGGAATGAGCAAGAGCGTGCCGATGAGCATGTGGGCCTCACCGGTCGCGAGGTCCGGATCAACGAGGACCGTCAAGAAGCCCAGGACCGCCACGCGAACGACGTTCAGCGCGATGGCAACCGGCAGCGACAGGAGCACCACGGCCACGCGCTGCCACCACTGCCGGCACTGCGTCAGCGCGACGGCGGCCCCCAACGCGATGAACGCCACGACCATCCGCATGCCGCTGCACGCCTCGGCCACGTTGAGCTTGTGCGAGACGCCGGCCTCGTCCATGACGCTGATGATGTTGCCGTCGACCGAAGACTCGATGCCAAACGGGAATCCGAAGATCGTCAGCAGCAGGTAGCCGCCCTGGCTGGCGATGAGCTGGAGCTGGAACGTGATGGCGATCATCACGCGTTCGGAAATCGTGACGGCAAACAGGAGGAAGGCGATCGGCATGATCGCGATGCGCATCACGTGCGGGCCGAACACCAGCAGCACGAAGCCGAACACGGCCAGCACCAGCGCGAACCCCTGGAGCATGTGCGTCGGCACGCCCACGATGAAGAACACGTAGCACGCGATGCCCAGCAGCAAGGGCAGCAACCCGGGCCAGAAGGGCTTAACGGGCGCGGCCAGCAGCCGATCACGCCGCTGGTAGAGCAGGTACGCCGCGATCGCGGGCACGGCAAAGGCGTGGCCCCAATCGTCCAGGTGCTTGAAGCTGATGGTGCCCTGCACCAGGAACCACTCCCGGAAGAGCCAGGCAAAGCCAACCAGGGAGATCATGCCGAGCACCGCGACGCCCTGCCAGCGCAGCGAGCCGAGGGCCGCCGGAGCGCCCTGCTGGCTCATGCTCTGCGATGCCGACGCCACGCTCACGCGACACAACTCCCCTCTTGGGCTCCTGCCTCCGCCGGGGTGCTACGCCCCGGGCGCGGGCGTGTTCTGTCGTGTCCCGGGGAATCCCCGGAACCCTCCGCTAGAAGCGGCTATCCAGCGGCGGCGGGCCAAAGACGTCGTTACCGAAGTTCCGATCCAGCAGAAAGCCGAAGCCGTACGTCGCCCGGAAGCCGTTGCGAATGACCGCCAAGGGGTAGGTCCAAATGGCCGAGCCAACGTTGATGCGGTCGTTGGCCTTGAGGTAGATGTCCGGCTCGACGCCTCGATTGATGGCTCGAAGGTCCAACTGGATGATCGCCTGACGATCGTTGTCGAGCATCCGTACCAATTCGATGCGATCGGGTACGCCCAGCTGGTTCACCCCGCCGGCCTGGTCGATCGCCCGCATGAGCGTCAACCGCTGCGCGAGCGAGAAGCCGCCCGGCCGATTGACGAAGCCTGCGACGAAGTACAGACCGTCTGGCCGCTGGGGCACGCGGATGATGTCGCCCGGCTCGATGACGATGTTGTAGCGCATGTCGCCACGGATGAGCTTCTGCGCGGGAACGCGGATGATGCGCTGGGTGACGAGTTGGCCCGTCGAGGACTCGAAGGTCAGCACGCCGCTGCCACTGCCGGCACCCTGCCGCGCTGCCGTGCCCGGGTTGATGCGGACCCACTCGCCGTCGAGGAACATCCACGTCGTGTCATCGCCCAGTCCCTGGCTGTCCACCGAAGGCTGTACGCGGCGGCTTGGCTCATCGATCAAGTCGACGGCCGGCTGTTCGGCGCCTTCGGCACCGTCTTGGCCAACGCTGAACGTGCCCGGGCGAGCGCCGCCTTCAAGCAGACGATCGACGTCGTCGAGCAGGTCGGTGCCACTGGCCGGTGCGGGCGTTACGTCGTTACCGCCCATGTCGCGAGCGCCGAAGTCGACCTGTCGCCTCTCGGACAGCGGGATCTGCCGGATGACGTAGACCTCATCGATGCCCTCGCGGACCCAGCCGGCCTCGGCCAGCGCATCGACCAGGAACCAATCGGCCTTGGGGATCGGGAACTTGCCGATGCCGGCGACACCCCCCACCATCGTATAGGTCGCTTGACGACGCTCGAGCACGCGGACCAGCACCTGCGGCCTCGTCACGAAGTCGACGACGGCCTCAGATACGGCCTCGCGGATGCCGTCGGCGGTCAGGCCGGCGACCCGGACTTCGCCCACTTCTTCGAGGTACACCATGCCGCGGGTGTCCACGGCGGTGGTGAACTGGGCCGGTTGGCCGGCGGGACGAAGATCGAACACGATGATGTCCAGGAGGTCACCCGGCCCGATGCGATACTCGCGCGGGCGCGGCACCAGGTCGTCGGGCGTGACCTCGCTGTACTGGACGTACTCGTCGTCGGGCCCCTCGATGGCCGCAATGCGGTCGAGGATCGGCGCGGTGGTCGGCGTGACCTCCCACCGGCCCACCACGCTCTGGTCGAACCAGCTATGGATGCCGCAGCCCCCAAGCAGGGTGATGCCCGCGAGCATGGCGGGGGCGAGCAGTCGGCGGCCGCGTCCGGTGAGGCCGCCGGGAGTCGATCGTGTCGTGTCGGTCATCGGGAACGCACCCCTTGCCCTCTGCGAGAACACCGTCTCGTTCGCGTGGCACGAGCCTCCCTTGGCTCGGCCGCAGGTCTCGATTGTTATCAGGCCGACGCCCGAAAGCCGCCAGTGGCTGCAAACGCCCGGCCTGATGCCATACTCCAAGGCCGGCCAAGGGTTCGCCCCCGACCGCCACGATTCCTGCATCGTCACGAACCGGGTGCGGGCTGAGTCGGAACACCCGAGAACCGAACAAATCGTCGACCCGGCATTCCTATCCTCTGGGATGGCCGTTGCCCCGCAAGCAGACTCCCAGCCGACGCCGCCCGTGACCCAGCCGAGGCACGTCCGTCCGGCCGGGGGCAATCCCTTACGCCGCGTCGACAAGCCGGTGCTCAGCCTCACCAGCCGGGTCCTGAACAACGAGGGACCCCAGCACCTCGCCAACAAGCGCAAGCCCAGCTGGCTGAAGGCCAAGCTGCCCGGCGGGCCGGGCTACGAGAAGGTCAAGGCCATCATGGACGAGCACGGCTTGTTCACGGTCTGCCAGGAGGCAGGCTGCCCCAACATGGGCGAGTGCTGGGCCCGCGGCGTGGCCACCATCATGATCCTGGGCGACACCTGCACCCGGGCCTGCGGCTTCTGCAACGTCAAGACCGGCCGGCCCCCCGTGCTCGACAAGGACGAGCCCCGCCGCGTGGCCGAGAGCCTTCGGCTGATGCACGAGCAGGCCAAGCTCAAGCACGTGGTCATCACCAGCGTGAACCGCGACGAGCTGGCCGACGGCGGCGCGGGCATCTGGGCCGAGACCATCATGCGTGGCCGCGAGGCGTGCCCCGGCATGTCGCTCGAGGTCCTCATCCCCGACTTCGAGGGCAACTGGGCGGCTCTCCAGATGGTCATCGACGCCCAGCCCCACATCATCAACCACAACCTCGAGTGCGTCCGCCGCATGTATCCGGCCGTACGCCCGAGCGCGAAGTTCGACCGCTCGCTTGAGCTGCTCCGTCGCGTCAAGGAGCAGGGCGGCGTGGCCAAGACCGGCATCATGGTCGGCATCGGCGAGAAGGACGAAGAGGTGCTCGCCCTCTTCGACGACGTCCTCCAGGGCACCCGCGCTGCCGGCCCCGACGGCACCGAGGACGCCTGCGACATCCTCACCATCGGCCAGTACCTGCAGCCCACCCGCAACCACCTGCCCATCGATCGGTGGGTGCACCCGGACACCTTCGCGATGTACAAGGAAGAGGGGCTGAAGCGCGGCTTCAAGGTCATCGAGAGCGGCCCGCTGGTGCGGTCGAGCTACCACGCCGATCACCAGGCGGACGTCTTGAGCACGATTGAGGCGGAGCGGGCACGGCGCCACCACGAATCCACTCCATAAGAGTCGTCACGAACAGAGTCCGAAGGAGCCCTACCCTTCAACATGTTCAAAGCCGTCGCCATTCTCGTGCTGTACGCCGTCCTCGTAGTCGCCCTCGGAGTGCTCGCGTATAGCGACGCCCCGGAGGGCGCCAACGCCGCGACGGCCCTGATCGTGCCGATCGTCGTCGCCGTGGTCAGCCTGGGCTGTGCGGTGATGGCGCTGCTCATCCACAAGAATCGTCTGGTTGGCATGATCGGCATCCACGCGGGCATCGTCATCCCGCTGCTGGTGGCAATCGCCGTAGGCCACCGGGCGTACGTCGCCCACGAGGCCAGCAAGAGCTACCAGGAGGGCGTGTCGCTCTGGGAGCAGCGGGTGCAGGGCGGCGGCATCAGCACGCCGGCGGCGCGCGAGAAATTCTTCGAAGAAAACAAGTACCCCGAGTACGACAAGGGCTACCTCCGCGGTGCGCTCGTCGCCATCGCGGCCGTGAGCCTGCAGACGTTCGTCACCATGATCGTGGCGCGGCCCAAGCCGCCCGCCCGCAAGCCCAAGCCACGAGTCGAAGCCGATGCGTCCTGAGTGGCGCGCGTGACCGACGCTCCATCGAGTAGCACGAACGCCCCGAGCCAGCTCGGCGGCGTCTTCCTCGTCATCCTGACGCTGCTGGGCTGGTCGAGCATCCCGCTCTTCCTGCGATACTTTGCCGAGGACATCGACGGCTGGACCAGCAACGGCTGGCGCTACGGCTTCGCGGCCCTCATCTGGCTGCCCGTCCTGGTTGTCGTTGGCTTGCGGAAGAAGCTGCCCGCGGGACTCTTCAAGCTCGCCCTCGTGCCCGCGGCGTTCAACATCGTGGGCCAGGTGTGCTTCACGTGGGCCCACTACATGCTCGACCCGGGCATGCTGACGTTCGCGCTGCGGGCCCACATCGTGTTCGTTACGGTCGGGGCGGCCCTGCTCTTCGCGAGCGAACGCGAGGTCATCCGCCGGCCGTTGTTCCTGCTGGGCATCGTGCTGGTCGTCGGCGGCACGAGCGCGACGATCTTGTTTGCACCCGACAAGCCCTCGACCGCCAGCGAGGCCAGCGGCGTGCTGGCCGACAGCCCGGGCACGGCGCGACTCGTCGGCGTCACGCTCTCGATCGCGGCCGGCGGGCTGTTTGCCTGCTATGCCCTGAGCGTGCGCAAGTTCATGCAGGGCGTGAACTCGATCATCGCGTTCGCAGCCATCAGCCAGTACACCGCATTCGCGATGGTGGGCCTGATGCTGGGGCTCGGTACGGCCTACGGCATGACGGCCCTGCCCGACGCGTGGGCCGACGACGGCGCGCTCAGCGTGCTGGGCTTCTGGTTGCTGCTGGCCAGCAGCATCATCGGCATCGCGCTCGGGCACGTGGCGTACTACATGTCGATCAATCGCCTTGGCGTCGCGGTTGCCAGCGGCGTCATCCAGCTCCAGCCCTTCGTGGTCAGCATCGCCAGCCTCGTGATGTTCAAGGAACTGCTCACGGGCGGCCAGTGGGTCGCCGGCGCGATCGCCGTCGCGGGCGCGGGCTCGATGCTGTGGAGCCAGCACCGCGCGTCGCGAGGCAAGCCCCCGCTGCTGGCGATCGGCCGGCATCGAAGGTCAGTCATGACGCCAGAAGACCTGCCCGCCGATCACGTGGCGGCTGCGGCGGAAGCCGAAGACGAGCCCACGCCTGCAATCAGGGGTTGAACCCGCCCGCGGCAGCCATCAGGCCGAAGAAGCCGATCATGACGACCGTTCCGCCGATCTGCACGTAGCTCAGCACGAGTCCGATGATGGCCAGCACCTTGGCAGCTTGGTTGTTGTTGCCCTCGCGCTTCATCTTGCCCAGCGCCATGTGCCCCAGGATCGCGCCGGGAATCGCTCCGAGGATGCTGATGCACAACCAGGACGCAAGTCCCAAGCCAAACGCCCAGCCGGCCAGCGGCTCGAACGGCTCCTGCGTGCTGCCGATCACGGCGGTGGGCGTGACGGGCGGTGCCGAGTACGGCGGAGCCGTGGTGCTTGATCCCCCCAGGACTTCTGCGGCGGGCTTCCACTCGCTGGCGCCCACTTCGGCCACGAGCGCGCCATTGGCGAGCTTGCCCTCCTGGAACATCGAGCGGAGCTCGTCGAGCGGCACGGGGCCGGCCGGCTGGCGGTTCGCGTCGGTGTAGTAGTAGTCGGCCATGCTGGCGATCCCCCCGGTGCAATTTCGGACTGCGGACGCTCTGTCTTTCGGAAAACGCAACGCCGCGTGTCAGGCGGACGCTATCGCGACGATCATCAGGAACACGAAGAAGCCGTTGTACAAAGAGGCGATCGAGCCCAGCACGATGGCGACCCAAGCGTGGATCGCACCGCCCCACGCCTTGCCCTTCGATCGACGGCTCAGGCCGACGATGCCGAGCACCACGGCGGGAACCGCGAAGAGCAGCCCAAGCATCGGAAACAGGCCCACGATGCCGAAGTAGTAGCCGATGAGCGCGGCCGGGTTCTTGTACGGAATGATGCCGCCCGTGGCGTCCGGGGTCACGGCCCCCGGGGCTTGACCCGGGATGGCCTGCTGTTGGACCGGCGGCGGAGGCAAGGGTGGTACCGAAGGCGGGGTTTCCATGGACCACCGTTGGCCGCCACGAAGGCCGAGGCAAGGCCCGCAGATGGGGTCGGGCTTGACCCGGACGCTCTGCAGGCCCACACTTGGCACCCCGGTACGGGCAACAGGATTGCCCGATCCGGCGTATGAGACCTGCGTACGGTCCCGCCTTCTGGGCTGTTCGGCCCGTTGTCGGCATTGGTTTGGTACCGCACGAGTAACCCTTGAGTTGAGCAAAGGGGGCCCCAGATGGCCGGACGTGGTGGAGGAATGGCGATCTTCGCCGCGATTACGAGCATCCTGGTGGTGGTGCTGTTCGTGCTCACCGTGGTGTTCTACTTCCAGGCCGAGGCGGCCAAGCGCGACGTGAACAACATGGAGGCCGCAACGGCCGAGTTCATCCAGCCGGCCGAACGCTCGCAGGACCAGGTCCGCCAGCTCGTGGCCCAGGCCGCGGCCGACCGCAAGAGCCTGGTGGGCTACCTCGTCGACACCCGCCGCGACGTCATGCAGCGCGTGACCGGCGTGGGCGGCGACTCGCTGGCCCAGCTCAACGCCAAGCTCGACAGCGTGCCCGGTGCCGAAGACAGCGCCCTCCTGATGGTCGCCCGCGACGCCGTCCGCGAGAACGAAGACCTGCAGGCCCGGCTGAACCAAGCCCAGGCCGCCGTGACCCGCGCCCAGGAGAACGCCGCCAACGAGACCGCCCGGGTGGCATCGATCGAGGCCGGCTTCCAGGAAACCATCGACCGCCTGAGCGCCGAGGTCGCCGGCTACCGCGATGAGGTGGAGAGCCTCCGCAGCGAGTATGGCCAGGCTCGCCTGAGCATGGACAGCCGCGTCTCGGATATCCGCAGCCGCGCCGACGACCGCGTGTCGATCCTGGGCAGCCAGCTCGACCAGGCCCGCGCCGACTTGCGTGCTGCCGAGGAGCAGGTCCGCGAGCTTCGCGGCCAGGGCCGCAGCACGGGCGTTCGGCCTCGCCCCGAGGAGTCGCTGGTCGACGGCGTAATCGTTGCCGTCAACGAGCGCGATCGTCAGGTAACGATCAACCGCGGCTCGCGCGACAAGGTCACGCTCAACATGACCTTCGCCGCGTACAACGACGCCCAGGAGATCCGCCCCGACGCCCAGGGTAACTACCCCCGCGGCAAGGCAAACCTCGAGATCATCCGCGTGCTCGAGGATCGCTCCATCGCCCGCATCAACGGCTCGGTCGCCGGCCGCCCGCTGCTGCAGGGCGACGTCGTGGCGAATGCGGTCTACGACCCCAACAAGACCTACAAATTCGTCGTCTACGGCTTCTTCGACGCCGACGGCAACGGGATCGAGAGCTTCGGTGAGACCCGTGCGATCGAGGCGGCCATCCGAGGGTGGAACGGCGAGGTCGTCGATTCGCTCTCGGGCGACGTCGACTTCGTGGTGCTGGGTACTCGCCCGACGCTGCCGCCCCAGCCGGACATCACCGCGACGCCCGAGTACATCGAGCAGTACCAAGAAGCCCTGAATCGGGTGGAGCGCTACGACGGCCTGTTCGCCAGCGCCGTTTCGGCGGGCATCCCCGTGCTCAACCAGAACCGGTTCTACACGCTCGTGGGCAAGCCCTACGGCGACGTCCGCTAGGCTCGACCGCCAACGTCCCTCGCGGGCGCGCTATAAAACGCCGTGGCCCGCAAGAAGGACCTGCCCAACCGTGGATTGCCCGCCCCCGTCGTGATCGCCGGGATGGCGGGCGTTCGCATTTTCGTGGGTTCGCTCGCCGCTCCGCCGTGGCCGATCGTCCGCACCGTTGCCCGGTCTGCCGGTTGCTACTACGCGACGCGGGCGATGAACCGCAAGAGGCTCGACCGCGCCCGGACGCATTTGCGGATGGCCTTCCCGGATGCGAGCCCCGAGCGTGTCGAGCAGCTCGCCGTCGAGTCGTACCAGCACTTGTTCCTGCTCGGTGCCGAGATGGCCCGCAGCCCCCGCACGATGAGCACCGACAGCGTGCTGGGCCACGTCGAGTTTCACAACGTCGAGCGCGGGCTCAACGCCATCGTCTCGGGTCGCCCCTGCATCCTCATGACCGGCCACTGCGGCAACTGGGAGGTGCTGGCAACGACCGCCGCCCTCCTCGGCATCCCCATGCACGCGATCTATCGCCCGATGGACTTCGAGCCGCTCGACCGGTGGATCCGCCGGGAGCGAAGCCGGCCCGGCGTCATCATGGTCGACAAGTTCGGCGCCATGCACCAGCTTCCCAAGCTCATGGAGCAAGGCGCTTGCCCGGCCTTCGTGGCCGACCAGAACGCCGGCGATCGCGGCGTGTTCGTGCCGTACTTCGGCCGTCTGGCCAGCAGCTACAAGTCGATCGGCCTGCTGGCCATGAAGTTCGGGGCGGTCATCATCTGCGGGGCGGCCCACCGCATCCCCAGCAGCGACGGCGACACGCGGTATCGCTTCACCATCCACGACACGTTCGGCCCCGAGGACTGGTCGGAGCACCCCGACCCGGTCTTCTACCTCACCGCCCGCTACCGGCGGGCACTCGAGACCGCCGTGCGCGAGGCCCCCGAGCAATACTTGTGGATGTACCGCATCTGGAAGAGCCGCCCGCGGCACGAGCGGCTCGACAAGCCCTTTCCAGACAAGCTCAGGGAGCACCTGCGATTGCTCCCGTGGATGACCGAGGAAGAGGCCGCCGCGATCGAAGAGCGCAGCGAGCGCGACCGCGCCATCGTGCGAGAGGGCGGTCTGATTTAGTCTTGAGCGCTCCATAGCGGCCTCCGGCCGCACACTCGCTCGCGCGTAGAGTCGACACACATGAGCAGCGACGCCCCACCACCAGCCCAAACAACCATCGACGTCCGCAAGGTTGCTCGCCTGGCACGGCTCGACGTCGCCGATGCCGACGTGCCGGCGTTGACGCGCGAGCTGGCGTCGATCTTGGGCCACGCACGCGGGCTCGACGCGCTCGATCTCGACGGCGTCGAGCCGCTCTCGCACCCGAGCGACCTCGATGCGCCCCTCGCCGAGGACGTCGCCGGCGGCGAGTTGTCTCGCGACGCGCTCGAACACATCGCACCGAGCATGGATGGGTCGTTCATCGAGGTACCGAAGGTGCTGGGCGGCCAGGGCGGGGCCTGACGAGTCGCGGTCCCTCGCTACACTGGCCCATGTCCGAGCCCCCGCGACGACCAGCCGATCATCCGTCGAAGCACCGGCTGCCGACCGATACCGACGACGGCTTGCTCGTCGTCATGAGCGGCCCCAGCGGCGTTGGCAAGACGACGATCGCCCGAGCGGTCGACCGCGCGATCCCCGACGCGCTCTTCAGCGTCTCGGCTACGACGCGGGCCCAGACCAGCGCCGACGTCGAGGGCGTGGACTACCACTTCGTCGACGAGGCCGAATTCCGCGCGATGATCGAGCAAGACGAGTTTCTCGAGTGGGCCGAGGTCTTTGGTCGGCTCTACGGCACGCCCAGGGCCTGGGTCGACGAGCAGCTCCGGCGCGGCAGGGTGGTCATCTGCGATATCGACGTCGAGGGCGCCCGGCAGATCAAGGCCAAGATGCCCGATGCGCTGACGATGTTCGTCCTGCCTCCCAGCGAGGACGAGCTGCTCGAACGCCTCCGGGCCCGCAAGCGCGAGGGCGAGGACGCCATCCAGCGCCGCTTCGCCGAGGCCAAGCGCGAGATCGCCGCCGCCCGGGCCAGCGGCGTGTACGAGCACTTTCTCGTGAACGAAGACCTGGACGCTTCGATCATGCAAGCACTCGCGCTCGTGACCAACGCGCGGGCACGGACGAAACGCTAGCCACCGAGGTTGAGCAACGCCGCCTCGAGCGTGTTGCGCTCGGCGTCGGTGCGTGCGCGATTGAGCGCCGTTCGGAGGAGCGTGCGGCCCTCGCCGACGTTGCCCGATCGCGCCAGCGCCTCGGCCAGCTCACGAGCATCCTCGGCCAGCTTCTGCGGGCGCACGTGGGGCGAGAGCAGCCGGGCCATCGTGGCGGCGGCCTCGGGGTCTCGCAGTAGCGGCCGCAGGGCGTGCCAGGCCAGATCTTCGATGACCGTGCTGCCCTGCCGCGCAGCGGGCAGTCGTGCGAACATGGCGGCAACGGCCCGACGCTCGCCGGCCTCGAAGAGCGCGTGGATCGATGCCTCGGCCATGGTTACGCCGACGCGGCCGGGTTCGTCACGCAGGGTCGCAAGGGCGAGGTCGACCAGCGTTTCGTTGCGGCCGGCCATTCGCAGCAGCCACGCCGCATTGCCCAGATCGCCGGCGTCGATGGCGTCCTGGGCCAACGACTCGAGGGTCGCAGCGCCCGGGAGATCGGGCATCGTCTCGGCGGGCTTTCGCGCGCGTGGATCGAGCAACCAGAGCGGGTCGCCGAAGACCGCGAGCTTGCGGTTCTCCAGCAGCCCGTCCTCGCGGCCGGCGGCGCCGAAGGGAAACAGCGAGCCCAGCCGCGCCGCGTACGTCACCTGCGGGATGAAGCTCTGCAGGCCCGGCTCGTCGACCGACCCCATGTACGCGAAGGCGCCGCGCGACAGCCAGGCGCCGGCCACGCTCGTGTTCACGCCCGGCCGCTGGGCCGAGAAGGAGTGCACGAAATAGACCATCGCGGGCGTGCGCAGGATCGGGACGTCGCGCCCCGCGGCCGTGCCAGGCGAGAGGTGGAATTCGCTCATGCGGCCCTTGGTGTTCATCGCGATCAGGCCCGCAGCGATCGGTGATTCGGCCTCGCCGAGGAAGTTGACAAGGCCGCGCGAGCCCGCGTCGTTGATCGCGACGTCGAGCCCGATCTGCCCGTACAACTCGGCCGCCGACGAGAGGGCGTAGTTCGACCACGGCGGATCGCTCGGGTAGCTCTCGAAGAGCCACGCGCTCGTGGTCGGCAGGAAGAGGGAGGCCATCGCGTTGGCCGCCGTCACCGGCGACGAGCCGAAGACGTGGCCGCACCAGGCCCAGCGGTCGGCGTCGCGGGCGGCCGAGCCCGAGCGGCCGACGCGCGCCGTGACCGCAACCGTCCCGTGCCGTTCGCTGACCAGGCGCGCCGGCGCATTCATGCAGAGCGTGACGGCGTCGATCTCGTCGCCCAGCCCGGACCACTCGAGGCCGAGTGCCGTCAGCGAATCCTCGAGCGTCCTGCAGAACGCGTCGGCCTGCTCGTCAGAGATGGTTTGGTTGATGCCTCCGGGTGCGCTGAGCCACACGATCGGTTGCATGCGTGCGGCCGAAAGCGCCAGCGCCGCCGGCCAGGCCGCGTCGCCCTGCCCCACGACCACCACGCCCGGCGGCGGCGCATCGAGCGATCGCCAGCGGGCGATCAAGGCGGGCATGGGCTGGAGGCCCTCGGTCAGCGCTCCCCCCCACGCCCGGACGACGGCCTGCTCGATGGCTTCGCGTCGCGCCGCCGCCGTCCAGAGCTCAGCGACATCCCCGGCCGACCACCGCAGCACGCGACTGGGCTCGAAGGCGTTCACGAACCGGGCGATCGACTGGCGGGCAGCGGGCGTGCCGTCGTCGAGCAACACCGGGAAGCGGCTGGCCAGCGACCAGCGGGCGATCGCCTCGACGAAGCTCCGCTCGTCGGGCACGACGACGACGACGGGCGCGACCCCGACTGCCTGATCGACCGCCCGTACCCGAGCGCCCAACTTCTGCGCCGGCAGCAGGTCGTCGAACCGCTGCTGGCCTGGTTCGGCCTGGCGGGCAACCGCGACGGAAGCAAGAACGAGCAGCGTCAATAGTGTCCAGCATCGCATCGAACAACACTACGCCGAGGGCCCGTACCATCGGGCCGGCAGACTCGCCGCGGGCGTGGCGGAATTGGCAGACGCGCGGGATTTAGGTTCCCGTGGCCGGAAGGCCGTGCAGGTTCGATCCCTGTCGCCCGCATTGATCGGCCGATAGAGTGCCAGGAGGCCGTCCGTATCCCTGTCAACCGGCCCCGACCCGAGTGAGGATCGCAGCGTGACCCCAGAGACTTCTCCAACACGAATCGACGCAGCTCGCGACGCCGCCGCCGTGCTGGACCGCGGCGAGTTGGTGGTCCTGCGCACCGAGACGGTCTACGGGGTCTTCGCGCGCGGCGATCAGCAACGGGCCGTCGATCGGGTGCGGGCATTGCCCAGGCGGAGCGGGAGCTGGGGCACGCTGACCTGGCACGCGCCGAGCGTTGAAGCCGTGCTCGACGCCCACGAGCGTGCGTCGATCGAGGCCTCGCCCGCGTTGCGGCGCGCCATGCGGCGGGTCTGGCTCGGGCCGATCACGCTGCGCCTGCACGGCGAGGGCGTCCGGGAGCTGATCTCGGCCGCCGGACTCCTACCCGGCGTCGCGGACGCACAGGGCGACGACGGGCACGCGCTGTCGGTCCGCGTGCCCGACGATACGTGGACGGCGATGGCCTTGCAGGGTGCCGGAGGTCCGATCATCGGCGCGTCCGCAGAACCCATCGATACGGGCGAAGCGGCGACCCCGCCCGGCTCGTGCCCCAAGGGGCTCGAGCGCGTGGGCGTGGCGCTGGTGCAGGACGAGGGCACGACTCGCTTCGAGAGGCACAGCACGGTGCTGGACGTCCGGCCCGATGGCGATTGGTCGATGCGGGCCGAAGGGGCGCTTTCGATGCAACAGGTGACCGAGAAGCTGGCGACGCTCATCGTCTTCGTGTGCACGGGCAACACGTGCCGCAGCCCGATGGCACAAGCCATCGCCACCAGCCTGCTTGAACGCCGCGGGCAAGCGCACCGGGCCGTCGCAGTGTCGGCAGGCGTGGCAGCCATGAACGGCGCACGGGCCACGCCCGAGGCGGTGCTCGCCGCCGAAGCGGTCGGGGCCTCGCTGTCGGGCCACCGCAGCCAGCCGGCGAGCCAGGACCTGCTCGAAAGGGCCGACGTGGTCTACGCCATGACGAGCAGCCATGCCGATGCCGTTCGGGCTCAGATGCCGCCGGCGCAGCGTTCCAAGGTCCACACGCTCCTGGGCGGCGAAGACGTCGACGATCCCATCGGCGGGCCGCAGACGCTCTATGATGAGCTGGCGCGGACGTTCGTCGGAGCGATCGAACGCCGCCTCGAGGAACTGGGACTATGAAGATCGCCATTGGAGCCGACCACCGCGGCCACGAGGCCGCTCGCAGCCTGGCGCGGGCCCTTGAAAATATGGGCCACGAGGTCATCGTCCACAACGGCGGCGATGCCCCGGAGAATCCCCAGTCGTGTGATTACCCAGAACGAGCCCACCAAGTCGGCGGGCTCGTCGCCAGCGGTGGAGCCGACAAGGGCGTCCTGCTCTGCGGCTCGGGCATCGGCATGTGCATCGCCGCGAACAAGGTGGCCGGCGTCCGCGCGGCGCTCGTCCACGACGAGTTCACCGCGACCATGGCCAAGAGCCACAACGACGCCAACGTGCTGTGCCTCTCGGCCGACATGCTGGGGCAGCGTCTCATCGAGCGCATGGTCGAGGCGTGGATGACCGCCGAGTTCGAGGGGGGCCGACACGCCCGCCGCGTCGCCAAGATCCACGCCATCGAGCGCGGCGAGAATCCGTCGACCGTGAGCAGCGAGTCGGTCTCGGCCTAGATCCTGCCTCTATCCACCAGGCGTGCTCGCCCACCGCAGCTTGTGGATGAGCGTGTGCCAGTAGCTGCGATCAGGATTCACGACCAGGCTAAGCGGCCGGTCGCTCACCGTGACGCGCACGACGTCGCCGCGCTCGAGCGGCACCGAGTGCTGGCCGTCGAGCACGGCGCACGTGCCTGCCGTTGGTTCGTGGCCCTCGGCGTGATTCACGCGGTGCGCGACGACCTCGATGCAGCTTCGGCCCGGCACCACGATGGGCCGGAAGCTGAGCGAATGGGCTGCGATCGGCGTCACGACCATCGCCTCGAGCGTGGGTTCCAGGATGGGTCCGCCCGCGGCGGCGTTGTAGGCCGTGCTGCCGGTGGGCGTCGCGATGATCAGGCCATCGCCCGCGACGCGGGGTGCGCTTTCCGAAGGCGCGCCGTCGATGCACAGGCCAAGTTCGATCATGCGGAATGGAGCGCCGTTGCAGATCGCCACGTCGTTGATGGCGACCTGCCGGGCGATTTCCTCGCCCTTCCGCGATACGCGGGCTTCAAGCGCGGAGACCTTCCGGATCTGGCCTCGACCGGCCAGGAGGGTCGCAGCGTGCTTCGAGAACGCGTTGGCGTCGAACTCGGCCAGGAAGCCGAGCTTTCCAAAGTTGATGCCGAGCACGGCGACGCCTGCCTCCACGGCGCTCCGAGCCAGGCCCAGGATGGTGCCGTCGCCGCCCAGCACGATCGCGAGGTCGACGCCGTCCGCCAGAGCCGCGTGTTCGTCGGTCGAGTCGAATTCGCCCACCAGCCGGGCATGCGACTCGATTGCCCGGCGGACGGCTTTGGCGGCGTCGACGGCCTCAGGCTTGCCCGAGTTGACGACGAGCGAGACTCGGGTGACGGTCGGCGGGGCCGCGGGGTCGGGCATGGCGGATGCTATGGCCGCGTTCGTATCATGTCTGATGCACCACCCAGGCTCCAATCCGCTGGACATGCGGCCCGAGGACTTCGTCTGTGACTTCACGGGCCGCACGTGGGACGGGATGTTTCCCATGGTCGAGGGCCATCAGGGCAGCCTCATCTGCGGCGACGCGCTCCGGATCGCGTTCACCGAGGTCGTGCTGCTGGGCCACGATACCAAGCCCGCGGGCGCGACGTGCACGATGTGCCTCGAGGAACGCGACGACCCCGGCTGGCAGAGCCCGATGCCGGTCGGTGATCGCGACGAACCGGCGATCATCTGCCGCCGTTGCATACGCCAGAGCTCGACCCGACTGGAGAAGGATCCGGACTGGGACTGGACCAAGCCGACCCTCGACGTCCCCGCGACGCGCGATTGACGGGTGCCCTCAGGCCTGCTCACGTTCCTTCGACCGAAGGATGGCCGCCCAAAGCGTGGGGTTGACGAACAGCAGGAAGAGGCCAAGAACGCCCACGCCAAGACCGATCCAGCGGTCGGCGAAGACGGCTACCACCAGTGCCACCGTCAGCAGCAGAACGACACCGACAAACATCAAGCGGGCGACGGTCTTGGAATCCGAGTTTGGATGGGCCGGGATGCCTTCGGGCGAGGCCTCAGCGATCCGCCGCGCCCGCTCGTCAGCCACCGGCGGCGGCTGGTCGGGCTCCGACTGCGTCGAGTACTCGCGACGGTCTCGCTCCGCGTTGGCAGCGTTGGTGGCGGCCGGAGGGGCGCCATTACCCTTCTCAGGTTGTGCACTCACGAGATGAAGCCCTTTCCGGCGGAGCAGCGGTTAGCCGCTCGGCTCGTGCTTGGAGGCGATGAGCCAGATCGCATGGATCTGCCCGGGCAACCAGCCCAGGATCGTCAGGAGGATGTTGAGCCAGAAGTGCAAGCCGACACCGACCTGCAGCAGCGCCGCAACCGGTGGCAGGAAGATTGCCAGGATGATCTTGATGACGAGCAAGGCAGTGGCTCCTGTGTGGTGGCTCGCGGTCCCATCGTCTTTCGGACACTACGCCTCCTGAGCGGAGCCGTCGAGAGCCATGCCCAGGGAGTCCTCTCCCAGGAAGTGATCGAGGTGATGGGCCCGGTCTTCGACCTTCAAGAGAATCTTCTTGAGGAGCGTCTCGCTGCCAAAGTCGCCGTGCTCGGTGCACAGCCTGATCGTGCTGCGGAGCTTTGCGGCAATGTGGCCCTCGGCAGAACGATCTCGCTCGAGCATGTCGCGGATGCGGAAGACACCCTCTGGCTCGTGCTCGATGTAGGCCAGCTTCGACTGGCTCGTGGGGCTGCTCGTCGGCACCCCGCCAATTGCAGTGACGCGCTCCGCAATCGCGTCGAGTTGCTTGTGCACTTCGTTGTAGTTCTCTTCCAGGAAGTGATGGATGTCGCGGAACTGCGGCCCCTCCACGAGCCAGTGATGCTTTTGATACTGGTGGAAGAGCACGAAGAACGACGCGAGATGTGCATCGAGCTCGGGGATGATCTGCTTCGCTGATTCTTCGGGCAGATTGATCGGATTCTCTTCGATGAAGTCCGGGTCGCGCCAGGGAGTCGTACTCATTGTCTGATCCTTTCAAGTCCGTGATCAGGCCGTTTGCACGCCAGCACGTAGCGTGCATCGTGTTGATCACTAGGCGGTCGAGTTCCGCCCTGACTCTCGATCACCCCCTGAAGTGTTTGATCCCCTAGCGCGACCGAGGGATTTCCGCTTTGCGGCGTTTCGGACCTCGCTCTCGCTGCGATACAGCGCGGCCTTGGCCTGTTCGCCGAACTCGATGACGAGTAGTACGAGCAGCAGGAGCATGAGCGCCCCAAATAGAACGGGCAGGGCGTACACGCCTGAGCGACCATCGATGAAGATCGTCCGATAGCCAAGCCAAAGGCACGTCGGTACCAGAGCCAGGATGCACAGCCGTCTGGCCATACGCGAATCTTCGGTTCGCACGCTTACCGGCGGCTGAACATTACGTGAAACGCTCTTCATCTTGCGCGGGAGGTGCAGGCTCCTCTTGCTTGCGCTGCAGGCGGATCGAGAACTCGCAGCCCTTCTCGAGATTGCGTACGCGGACCTCGCCGTTGTGCAACTCAGCGATGCCGTGCGAGATCTGCAGGCCCAGACCCGTTCCGCGGCCGCGCCGCCGTTCCTCCACGCTCTGGGTAAAGGGCTCGAAGAGGCGCTCCATGACCTCGGGCGGCACACCGGGTCCAAAGTCTCGTACGCGGAAGATGACCCTCCGCTTGCGCAAAGCGCAGGTGATGCGGACGCTCGAGCCTCGCGGCGCGAAACGGATGGCGTTGCGGATGAGGTTGCCAATAGCGGTGTTGAGCAGGTCGGCATTGCCCTCGATCTTGGGCGGGTCTTCGCCGTCGTACAAGACGGGCTCGAGGCGCACGCCGTACTGCCGCGCCATCGCAACGCATCCGGCAACCGACTGCATCAGGATGTCGTTGGCATCGTGGCCCTGGGCCTGCACCGTGGTCTTGCCCTGCCGGACGCGCGTGAGCAGCAAGAAGCTCTCGACCATGCGGCCCAAGCGGTCCATCTCCTCTACTGTCGAGTGGACGAAGTCCGACAGTTCCTCGACGGTTGGCTGGCCGGCCATGAGCACCTCGCCCTCGGTGCGAACCACGCTGATGGGCGTCTTGATCTCGTGCGACACGTTGGCGAGGAAGCGGGCTTGGGCGTCGTACCCGGCCGAGATGCGTCGCATGGCTTGTGCCAACTCGTCGCGAAGGGCATCGAGCTCGGGCGCGCTATCTTCGAGCTCGATCGAGTCTTGTACGTTCTCGGCGGACAGCTCCTCGGCAAAGTGCTGCATCCGCCGGATCGGTCTCACGGCAAGGCCCGCGATGTACCATGCCGACACGCCCGAGGCGGCGACGCCCGCCGGCAAGAGCAGGAGCAGGGCGTTGGTGATGGTCCGCAGCGGAAAGCTGGCCTCACTGACCGGCGTGGCCAGGATGAGTCTCCCGGCCTCGCCGTACGGCTCGGCGGCAAAATAAAAGCCGCGAGCCCGCCCGGCATCACGCCGGCCGGCTTGGCCGAAGTCGCCGCTGTCGGTGGCGTCTCGCAGCAGATCGATTTCGACCGCATCGAAGGCGCCAAAGACCTGCACGCCCCGGCCGGCACGACCGTCGATCGCCGCGACGCGTCCGAACCAACGAAGCTGGATCTGGTCAGCGGTCAGCGTGGGAAGCAACTGGTCCGCGTCTTCGGGAGCCTCAGCGGCGATGGCGGCGGCGGCGTCGACGAGACGGGCCACGTTGTTGGCCCGCACGCTCTCGCGATGGAAGAGCACGATCAGCAGTGAGAGCGTGAGCTGCACGGCTACCGAGATCGCCACCACCCACAGCGTGATGCGTAGGCGCAGCGGCACGCGCGACCGCCACCCCCTCTGGACGGGCCCGTGGGCGTGCTCTTGGTCAGACGCCCGAGCGGGCATCGATCACGCCGAATCGATAGCCGGCGCCCTTGATCGTGTGGATGAGCTGGGTGTCGAAGCCGCGGTCGAGCTTCCTTCGGAGGGCCGAGACGTAGACGTCGATGACGTTGCTGGTGGGCTCGAAGTTCATGTCCCAGACTTTTTCGCCGATCTGGATGCGGCTCAGGACGCGATTCTGGTTGCGCATCAGGAACTCGAGCAGCGCGAACTCCTTGTTCGACAGCTCGACCTGCGTATCGCCCCGGGTCGCATGCCGGGTGTAGAGGTCCAGTTCCAGGTCGTCGCAACGAAGCACGCGGCTCTCGCTTGCCTCGCCCCGCCGCAAAATGGCCCGGATGCGGGCCAGCAACTCCTCGAACTGGAACGGCTTGGTGATGTAGTCGTCGGCGCCCGCGTCCAGGCCGTCGATCTTCTCTTCGATGGCCGACAGGGCGGTCAGCATGATCACGGGCGTCGCAACCTTGCGGCGGCGCAGGTTCCGGCAGACCTCGATGCCGTCGCGATCGGGCAGCATCAAGTCGAGTAGCACGAGGTCGTAGTTGCCACCGCTGGCGAGTTCCTCGCCTTCGTAGCCGGTGTTGGAGACATCGGCGGCGAAGCCGTGCTCGGTGAGCCCCTTCTGGATCGCGAGCGCCATCTTGGGATTATCTTCAATGACAAGGATGCGCATGCCAGGCCTCCGGACGCGAGAGCTAGTGTATTCCCGGCGTTGCCCGGCGGCAGCTACCAGCCCAGCACCCACCCGAAGATCAAGGGCGCCACGATGGTCGCGTCGCTCTCGATCATGAATTTCGGTTCACCCGCGCCGAGCTTGCCCCAGGTGATCTTCTCGTTCGGCACCGCACCGCTGTAGCCGCCGTAGCTCGTCGTCGCGTCGGACACCTGGCAGAAGTAGCTCCACCGCGGCACCCGCTTGGCGGCGTCGGCCGCGTCGCGGTAGAGGTCGTGGTTGATCGTCGGCACCACGCAGATCGGGAAGTCGCCCGCGATGCCGCCACCGATCTGGAAGAAGCCCGGGCCGCGCTGCTTGCCGGCCGCCGTCTTCTCGTACCACTCGATGAGCGAGGCCATGTAGCTGGTGCCGGCGAGCACGGCGTCCAGCGAGTATCCGCCGCGCGCGGCGTTGGCGACGAACATGTTGCCCAGCGTGCTGTCTTCCCATCCCGGTACGAAGAGCGGCAGGTCCCGTTCGGCCGCCGCCAGCATCCAGCTGTCCTTCGGGTCGATCTGGTACTCGCTCTCCAGGTCTCCGCTGCGGAGCAGGTCGTACAGGTACTGGTGCGGCAGCGACCGATCGCCCGAGTCGCTGGCGGCCTTCCAACGATCGAGCAGGTGCCCTTCGATCTTCTGCATGGCCTGCTCTTCGGGGATGCAGATATCCGTCACGCGCGGAAAGCCACCCTCGTCGAGCGCGACTTCGTCGGCCTCGGATAAGGCCCGCCAGTCGTGGATGGGCTTGTAGTGGTCGTGGGCGACGAGGTTGAAGACGTCCTCCTCGAGATTCGCGCCCGTGCAACTGATGGCGTGGACCTTGCCTCGGCGGATCATCTCGGCCAACGACCTGCCGAGCTGGGCCGTGCTCATTGCGCCGGCGAGGGTCAGGAACATCGGCGAGCCCCGGTCCAGGGTCTCCTCGTAGGCCTTGGCCGCCTTCACGACCACGCCGGCGTTGTAGTGGCGGTAGTGCCGCTCCATGAAGTCCCGCAAGGGGGTGGGGTTGGTCATCGGCGCGGCATCCTCGTGGGTCGGGGCGAGATCGAAGCTGGGCCAGCGTCCGGAAACGCGTGCATCGCCGGTGCTGGGCGGTCCGAACCGGCCACTGTAACGCCCCGGAGACCGGCGAGCGTAGTGGTCTCATGGATGCCGCGAGTCGGGCCCGCGGGGAGGTGGGCTCGCTCGCGGCGTCTTTCTTGGACTGCCCGCTTGGACTGCCAGGCGATCAACAGGAGATGCGATGATGCTCAGCAAGACGGTCCGTGGATCGACCCTCGTGGCGTTCGGCGTGCTTTTCTCGGCTCCGGCTCTGGCCGACGACGCGGTCGCATGGCCCGACGGGTTCACGCCATTCACCGGCCGCGTCGACCAGGCGGACGTCATGGGCGGGTACACGAGCGAAACGGTCCTGATCCGATTGGCGGCTGGCCGCGCGGTGGACGCTGCGGGCCTCCCGGGGGTCATCGGGCTCGAGCCGGCCTTCGACGCGGCACCGGCCGATGACGTCCTCGCCGAGCGGCACGGCCTGACCCGTCTCTATGTTGCCACGCTCGAGCCGGGCGCCGATGCGAAGCAGGCGATCATCGATCTGGGTGCACTTGCTGGCATCGAACGAGCCGAACTGCTCGGCATCGGCGGCGTGCTCGCCACGACGCCCGACGACCCCGACTTTGGCTTGCAGTACGGACTGCTCAACACCGGGCAGACGATCAACGGCGTCGTGGGCACACCGGGTGCCGACATCAACGCCAGCGAGGCGTGGGTCGTCACCACGGGCGATCCCGACGTGATCATCGCCATCGTCGACACTGGCGTGAGCCAGAGCCACCCCGACCTGCAAGACAACGTGCTGCCCGGGTACAGCTCGGTCGGCGGGAGCTGGGACGACGACATCTTCATCAGCCACGGCACGCACTGCGCGGGCATCGCCAGCGGAGACACCGACAACGGCATCGGCATCGCCGGCGTGGGCTGGGATTGCTCGATCCTCCCCGTCAAGGCGTTGGGCTTCCTCGGCACGGGCACCGAGGCCGACATTGCCGCCGGGGTGGTGTGGGCGGCCGACAACGGCGCCGACGTGATTTCGCTGAGCCTGGGCTCGCCCGACTTCGGCAGCGTGCTCGAGAATGCCTGCAACTACGCGGTCGACCTCGACGTCATCGTGGTGGCGGCCACGGGCAACACGCCGGGCGTGCCGATCTTTGCGCCTGCCAATTTCGACTCGACCATCGCCGTGGGCGCTACCGACAACCGCGACCGGATCGCGAGCTTCACCACGACGGGGCCCGAGATGACCGTGACGGCTCCGGGCGTCGACGTCTGGAGCACCTGGGACACGCTGCCCCTCTTCGGCCCTGCCGACGGGTACGCCTTCCAGAGCGGCACGTCGATGGCCACGCCGCACGTGGCAGGCACCGTGGGCCTGATGCGGAGCGTGAATCGCTCGATCTCGCCCGATCAGGTCCGCGCCATCTTCGAGGCGACCTCGGTCGACCTGGGTGCGCCGGGCTTCGATCCGACGTTCGGCTACGGCCGGATCGACGCGTTCGAGGCAGTGCTCGCCGCGGGCGGCGCCGCGCCCTGCCGGGCCGACATGGACGGCGATGGCTCGCTCACGCTCTTCGACTTCCTCGCGTTCCAGAACCTGTTCGACGCGGGCGACCTCGCCGCCGACTTCGACGGCGACGGCGACTTGACCCTGTTCGATTTCCTGGCGTTCCAGAACGAGTTCGACGCCGGGTGCTGAGGGATCGTCGGCGGCCCGGCGCTCGTTGGTGCCGTGGAGCCGACGCGACAAGGGGGTTCGACATGCTCAGGTCCATCGCAGCGGCTTCGCTGGTAGCGGTCGGTTCGTCGTGGGCGTTCGCCACGCCCTTCAACGACCTGCCCTCGTTCCTCGCGGCGGGCGGTGACGTGCAGCTCGTCGACTTCGACACGCTGCCCGACGGTTCGCCGACGGTGGTTGGAGAGCTGGGGTCGCTGTACGACGAGTACGGGCTCGAGTTTCCGCTGGGCAACTTCATCACCGACACGATCCTCGTGACCATCTCGCCGCCACGCACCTGGGATAGCGACACGCGGGTCGGGCAGGACATCGTGTTCGAGGTCAACATGACGCAGGCGGGCATCCGGGCCGTGGGTGCGCACAACGTCCGCTTCGGCTCGTTCCCCAACGGCGCGACGCTGCGGGCATTCGACGCCACGGGTGCAGAGATCGAGTCGGTCGACTCAGATGCAGACTTCGACACGCTGGACTTCTTCGGCCTCGTGACGGATGTCGACATCGCCCGCGTCACGATCACCGTCGACAACCCGATGGGCTGGGGACTGGACGATCTGTACGTCGGCGTGGGCGAGCCCTGCCGGGCCGACTTCGACGGCGATGGCTCGCTGACGATCTTCGACTTCCTGGCCTTCCAGAACGCGTTCGACGCGCGCGATCCCGCAGCCGACTTCGACGGCGACGGTGCGTTCACGATCTTCGACTTTCTCGCGTTCCAGAACGCCTTCGCGGCGGGCTGCTAGGCAGGGAGTCAGTCGCCCTCGTTCACGATGTAGGCGATCCAGGAGGCGTCCGCGTCGCCCTCGGTGGCGGGCTGGAAGTTGCCGTCACCGCCGCCGTCGCCGTCGTCGCCCTCCCAGTAGACCGTGGTCTTCGCGAAGCCGGCTTCGGCCAGCAGGTCGCGCAGCTCCGAGAGGTTCCACAGCCGCCAGTGGTAGGTGAAGGCGTTGCGCATCTCGGTGCCGTCCTTGAACTCGAAGTGGATGGCCGTGTCGAGCGTGGCGTCGATGGGGTTGTACTTGACCTGCTCCCAGATATACGTGAAGCCGCGGCACGCACGGCTCTCTTCCTGTTCCATCAGGCTCTCGTAGCCGCCGTAGCAATCCATGACGAAGAGACCGCCCGGTGCCAGGCTCTTGCGAACGGCCTTGAAGTACGACAGCAGATCGGCCCGCTGCATAAGCGCGTTGTAGCTGAAGTTCATTGCCAGGATGATGTCCATCTCGCTGCCGCGCTTGCCCGGCTCGCGCACGTCTCGGTTGCGGAGGGTCAGTCGTTCGCGCTGCTCCTCAGTAAGCTGAGAGAGCACGTGGTCGCGCCCCCACTGCAGCGTGGCCTCGTCGAGGTCGAGCCCGACGGCGATGTTCGTCGGCCGTCGGCGGACCCACTCGGCGCTCGTCTGGGCGGTGCCGCAAAAGTCCTCGCGGAGGCGGATGGCCTTGCGATCCCGGAGCGTCTGGTACGTCTCGTCGACGAAGTCGATCTCGCTCTCGACGTTCTGGACGGCGTCGGTGTAGAGCTGGTGGCGATCGGCCGTCGCGGCCGTCAGCTTCGGCGGCCGACCGGCATTCCTGCGGGCCGTGCGCTTCTTCGCGCGGGCGGACTTCGAACCGGACTTGTTCTTGGATTTATCGGCCATCGCCGACTGTAGCGGCTCAAGTCTGCCGGTGCAGGCCTCGATGAATCGACGAGGGCCTAGAGTCGCCCGGCCGGAGCTTGGCCGCGCCGCGCGAGGCGGATCGAGGGATGCGGGTCGCCCATCTGGAGCGGCCGTTCAGGGAGGATCGGCATGAAGCTGACGATGGTGGGCACGGGGTATGTTGGGCTGGTGACTGGTGTGTGCTTCGCGAACACCGGCAACGACGTCATCTGCCTCGACGTGCTGCGCGAAAAGGTCGACCAGATCAACCGCGGCGAGTGCCCGATCTACGAGCCGGGGCTCACCGAGCTCATGCAGCGCAACCTCAAGGCCGGCCGCCTCAGGGCCACCCTCGATAAGGACGAGGCCTACGAGGACGCCGAGATGATCTTCATCTGCGTGGGCACCCCCAGCGGAGCCGACGGCAAGGCCGACCTGAAGTACGTCATGCAGGCCGCCGACGACATCGCCGCCGTCATCAAGCGGCTCGGCCCGGGCCAGACGCCCAAGACCATCGTCGTCAAGAGCACCGTGCCCGTGGGCACCACGCTGGCCGTGCGGGACCGCATCCGCCAGACCGTCGGCGACATTCCCTTCACGGTGGGCGACAACCCGGAGTTCCTGAAGGAAGGCGACGCGATCATCGACTTCAACAAGCCCGATCGCGTCGTCTGCGGCGTCGAGCATCCGGAGGATCCGGACGACCTGACCACCAAGCGGTTCCAGGAGGTCTACGAGCCCTTTACCCGCAACGGGCACCCGATCTTCATCATGGACATCCCCTCGGCCGAGATGGTCAAGTACGCCAGCAACAACTTCCTGGCGACCAAGATCAGCTTCATCAACGAGATGGCGATGCTCTGCGAGCAGTTCGGCGCCAACATCAACCGCGTACGCGAGGGCATGTGCAGCGACAGCCGCATCGGCCACAAGTTCCTCTACCCGGGCCTGGGCTACGGCGGGAGCTGCTTCCCCAAGGACACGCTGGCCGTCATCGGCATGGGCGAGCAGGCCGGCTTCGACACCCAGCTTTCCAAGGCGGTTCACGACGTCAACCAGCGCCAGCGGGCGTTGTTCTTCGACAAGATCCTCGCGCACTATGGCGGCTCCTTGGCGGGCAAGACGCTGGCGTTCTGGGGCATCGCCTTCAAGCCCAACACCGACGACGTGCGTGAGGCGCCGGCCCTGACGCTCATGAAGCTCGCCCACGAGCACGGCGCGACCGTCCGGGCCTATGACTCGGTGGCCGACAAGACCGGCAAGCAGTCCCTCGACGAGATGGGCGTGCCCGCCGAAATCGTCGGCGACATGTACGACTGCCTCGAAGGCTGCGACGGCGTCGTCGTCTCCACCGACTGGGATGAGTTCAAGGCCCCCGACTTCGCACGCATGGGCCACCGCCTGGCGGAGAAGGTCATCTTCGACGGCCGCAACCTCTACAAGCGAGACCAGATGGCCGAGCTGGGCTTCAGCCACCACAGCGTGGGCCGGCCCAGCGTCCGGCAGGCCGGCGAGCCGCAAGGGGCCTGATCGGGCTCGGCTCACTCCGCCAGCGCCCAGCGTGGGCCCTACAGTCACGGCTCCCCGTCGGCCGTCGATCGGCGGGGCTGTCCCTTGGAGGTCTGAATGCCCCTGCTGCTCGCGTTGAACCCGGTGCTTTCGAACCTGCTCATGCTGGTGTTCATCGCCGTGGCGGTCATCATGATCCTCATCGTGCTGATCCAGCGGCCGTCCGGCGGCGGGCTGAGCGGCGCCTTCGGTGCTTCGAGCGGGGGCTCGGGGCAGACCGCCTTCGGCGCCAAGACCGGAGACGCCCTCACGCTCATGACCATCGCCACGTTCATCCTGTTCATCCTGACGGCGATCGTGCTGGTCTATGCCAGCCGGCCATCGTCCACCCCCACCGGCACGCCCGTGGCGGCACCCGAGGGCGAGCAGGTCCCAGCCGAACCTGCGACCGACGCGCCCGAGCCGGGCCTGGGCGACCCTGCGGATGCGCCGGCGGGCGAGACGTCAACCGACGAGCCAACGGACCCTGCCGACGGTCCGGAGACGGCCGATCCTGACCCCGAGCCCGAAACGCCAGCCAGCGGCGATCCGGAGCCCGGGTCGTGACCCGGCCTGTTCTCGTGCGGGGGCTCGCATGATCCGCAGCATGACCGGATTCGGCGACGCGCGGTTGGAGCGCGGCGGGGTGACCTACAGCCTCGAGGTCCGATCGGTCAACCATCGCTATCTCAAGGCGCAGGTCCGGCTTCCCGACGAATTCGCCCCGCTCGAAGGCGGTCTCGAAGAGACGCTTCGCGGCTTGCTCCAGCGCGGCAGCGTGACGGTGCGGTGCTCGGCCGAGGGATCGGCCAACGCTCAGGGCGGCGCGATCAACGAGTCAGTGCTCTCGGCCTACCTCGACGCCATCGACCAGGCCTCGGCAAAGGTATCTGCCGACCGAGCCACGCCAACGGTCGACATGGCGACGCTGCTCTCGCTGCCCGGGGTGCTGCATGCCGAGCCCATGGACGCGCGGCTGGCCGCGGCGAGGACGGCCTTTCAGGAGTTGCTGCCGCTCGCGTGCGACAAGCTCGTCGAGATGCGCGTGAAGGAAGGGCAGGCGCTCCACGCCGAGCTGGTCGAGCTCTGCGGCGTCGTATCGGCTAGCCTCGCGGTGGTGCAGGACCGAGCGCCCGAGGTCAGCAAGCTCTACGAGTCTCGACTGAAGGCCAGGATCGAGCAGCTCTTGCCCGAGTCGGACCCCGTCGACATCGTGCGTGAGGTTGCCGCCTATGCCGAACGCTGCGACGTGAACGAGGAGATCTCCCGCCTGAGTGGTCACGTCGAACAGTTCCTTGCCGGTATGGAAGAGGGCGGGCCCGTCGGCCGCAAGCTGGACTTCATCGCCCAAGAAATGCTGCGGGAAGCCAACACGATCGCCAGCAAGAGCCCCGATGCCGACCTTTCGCGGGCCGCCATCGACGCGAAGGCGGCGATCGACCGCATCAAAGAACAGGTCCAGAACGTCGAGTAGCGTCGTGGGCCGGGACGCACCACAGCAAGAGCAGGCTACGCCAGTCGATCCCGAGGTCCTCGCTGCGGCCGAAGCCCAAGCGGGCTTCGCGGTGGGTGAGGTGCACCATGTGCGCGTGCACTTTCCCATCGGACAGGTCACCAAGGCCGCGCCGCTGAACGCCGGCTCGCCCATGGCGCCCAAGATCGTGCTGATGGGCTCGCTCTCGGGCCCAGTCGTGCTGAAGCGGCTCGCGCCCGGGCGCGACGGACCCGAATTCGTGCACGTCATCCACTCGATCCACCGCCGGCTCGCGGCGCACGGCTTCCCGCTTGCTCCGCTGCTTCCCACGCGCGGCGGCGCGAGCGCGCTGCGGCTGGAGGGCCGGGCCTATGAGGTGTGCGGATTCGTGCGAGGCGGCAAGTGCGATCGCTCGTCGGTGCAGACGCGGCTCGCGGGCGAGGCGCTCGGTCGTTACCACGCGCTACTGGCCAATGCCCACGATCACCTCGGCGCGATGGGCCGTTCGATCGGCGAGCCGCTCACAGGCGTGTACCACGACGATGCGCGCATCCGCCGCGCACTGGCACGGCTGCCGCAAGCCCTGGACGCCCGCGGCGGCGACGAGCTGGCCGCCCGGCTCGGCTCGCTGTACGAGCGATCCGCGGCACGCGCCCGAGACGCCCTCTCGGGCGAGCGTTTCCAGATCGTTCACGGCGACTGGCACCCCGGAAACCTGCTGTTCGATCAGGACGCCATCGCGGCGGTGCTCGACCACGAGTCGGCGGGCATGGCGCCGGCGATGCTCGACATCGCCAACGGCGCACTGCAGTTCTCGCTGCAAGGGACCGGGGCCGATTTCCGACAGTGGCCCACGCCGCCGGATGCCGACAGGCTCGACGCGTTCCTGGCCGGCGTGCACGGCGGGCGGGCGATGATCGGGGTGCCGGGCGTCTCGCAGCAGTCGCTGGAAGGGCTTCCGTGGCTCATGGCCGAGGCGTTGATCGCCGAGGCGGCCGTGCCGATCGCCTCGTCGGGTGCGTTCCACGGCCGCGACCCGGCACCGTTCTTACGCATGGTGGCGCGAAAGGCCCAGTGGCTGGCCGATAACCCCGCCGACGTGCTCGACCACGCCCGGCCCTGAAGGACGCGGTACCATTGGGGCGATGTCACGCGCTCGTGGACATGTCGCCGCCGCCGTGTGCGTCTTGTGCGTGGCCGCGACCGCCGTCCGAGCACACCTGCCGCAGACGCCCGAAGACGAGGCCGCTCGCGAGGCCGTTGCCGCGCTGGCCAGCGAAAACTGGCCCGACCGCATCGCCGCCAGCAGCGAACTGATGGATCTCACCCGCGAGCTCGACCCCGCCCGCGCGTTGGGCGTGCTGGAGCGCGCATTGACCGACTGGCTCTCGGGCGAGCAGCGCGGCGACGGTGACCGAGCCGAGGTCCTCGCACGGTTCGAGCTGGCCGCGGTCGAGGCGTTCTTCGCGGCGCCGCGGGCGGGCCTCGGCATCACGTACGACTCTGCAGTCACGTCCCGAGGCGTCAGGCTGGGTGACACGGTCGAGGGATTCGACGCCCACGGCACGCTCCGTGGCGGCGACATCGTGCTGAGCCTGTCGGACGTTCCGATCGAGGCGCAATCGATGGACCTGGCCGTGGCGATCGCCTCGCACCTGCCCGGCGAGACCTGCACAATCTCGCTGTTGCGCAACGGCGAGCCCATGGAGGTCCGTGTCCGACTCGGGCGGCGAGGCGACCTCAGGGCCGCGGGCCAGCTCCGCGAGTCGGTGCTCCGGCGGGCCTGGGCGCTCCGGATGAACCGCCTGCGTGGCGGCGAAGACTCCGCCGCACTGGGCGCTGAACGGGCCCGCGCGATCACGGCGGCCCCGCCATCGGCCAACCCGCGACGGCTGCGGGTGACGATGCCAGACGTTGCGCTCGGCGGCGAGCCCGGCACGACAACGAATACCTACGCGGGCGTCGTCGCGCGATTCGCCGACGGCAATACGCCGGAAGACGCACTCCAACAAGAGCTTCGCCGCGTGCAGCGCGACCTCGCTCGGGCCTTCCAGCGGTCCAACGAAATCGAGGCGACCCTGCGTCAGCTGTTAGCCGAGGTCCGGATGACGGCAGATACGGCCGACGGCCGGGCGCACGCCCAACGGTTGCAGAAGCGGATCTCGGAGTTGCGTGAGCAACTGGCGTCGGTGCAGCAGGACCAGCGGCGGCTGGCAGATGAACGCAGCCAGATCTTGCGGGCGCTCAGCCAGTAGCCATCAAGGCTTTCGCCACACCCCGCACGTCCACGCATCCACCTCGCGTCCGCTGACCCCCTCCACTGCAACGAACGGTGTCAGCGGGTGCCACGAGAGCCCGCCGTAGGCAATGGACGCCACGCGCTCGAGGCCGGCTTGCTCCATGACCGCTCCGACATCGAGCCCCGCGGGGTGCGGGTGGGCCGCGAGCCATGCCGCGTCGTCGCGCTCGGTCGCAGTTGCCATCGACTGCACCCACGCCATGGCGGCGGGATCGACGATCCAGTCATGGTCCTGGCTGAGCTGCTGATCGATGAGGCGCTGCAATCCCTCGCAGTATGTTCGGAGCCCCGCATCGCACGGTCCGAGCTCTGCCGCCACGATGACGAGACCACCGGGCCGCAGCGCGGCCGTCGCATCGCCGACCACCGCTCGCGGGTCTGCCGAGCGGCTGAGCGCGTGCCAGAAGACCACAACGTCTACATCTGCGTCGTCGGCCGGCCGCATCGAGATCGGCAGGTCCTCGCTTGGCGCTGATCCGACCAGCCTCGTTCGGTAAGGCCGGCGTAGGAGCCCGCGGCCTCGCGGCACATCTGCCAGAACCGCCCGAAGCGGCGCCAGGTGGAACGCGGGGGGTGCCGGATCTCGTGCCACTTCGTTGCCGGCCGCGTCGATGCCCGACCATGGCAGCGCGAGCCGGCGCAGCACCGGCTCGCTCAGGCGCAGCTTTCGCACCAGGGCGTCGAACTCGTCGCTCGCGACCCTTCCAGACTCGCCCGACAGCCGATCCAGAAACGGACGACCGAACTCGATGAGCGACGCGACGATGCGTCGGTTGTCGGCGGTCTTCTGCTGCTCGTGCACCCGCATGCACGCGACGGGATGGTCGATCGACTCGAACCGCGCCCCGGCCTCGAGCAGCCCGAGCCACATTTCGTGGTCCATCGTGAAGTGATTGGCTTCGTTGAGCCCACCGATGCGCGCGAAGAGATCGCGGTCGAAGAAGGCCTCGGGTTGCACGATGAGTTGCCCCGCGAACCACCTCGTTCGCAGGCGGAGCAGGTTGGCCGCGTCGATGGGGTCGGGAGGCGTGGGCGCAAAGATCGTGTTACCGTCCTCGACGAAGCGGCAGCGGCCGACGAGCACATCCGGAGCGTCCTCAGCCGCGAGCCGCTCGAGCATCGGGCCGAGGGCGCCGGGCTCGAGCCAATCGTCGGCATTGAGCCACGTAGCGAAGCGCCCGGTCGCGTGGTCGAGCACGCCCCGATTGATCGCGGCGCTCTGGCCGCCGTCGGGCGCGCTCTGCCAATGCGTGAGATGGGTCGCATCCTCGAGCAGGGCAACCGTGCCGTCGGTGCTGCCGCCGTCCATGACGATGTGCTCGACGCCCCAACGCTGGGCCTCGGGCGTTGCGAGCTCGCGGGCGACCGACTCGAGGCACTCGGCGAGGTACTGCCCCTGGTTCAGCGACGGCGTCACGATGGAGAGCAGCGGCGCGGGCACGGCGGGGCGAGTCTACGACCGGTCGGCCGGGCCGTCCGCGGCCGATCCGTCGACGAAGCTCACGCCTTGACGGGAGCGGTCGACCGAGAGGCGGAGGACGTCAGGCCTCGCGTAGTGGCCCGAGGGATCGAAGTTCTGCCGCTCGGCCAGGACGGTGCTCGGATCGAGGTCGACGACGAGCAGTTCCTCTTTGCCCACGACCGGAGGGAGGACCCACTCGCCATCCGGACCGGCGACGCACGAGCCGCCGTCGTAGAAGCAGCCGTGCGAGACGCCTCGATCGATCCAGGACGCGCGGTGCGGCACATGCTCGGGCACGTCGGCGGGCCGGATGATCGCGCTGGCCGACACCACGTAGCTTCGTCCTTCGCGGGCGATGAAGCGGGTGATGTCCTTCGTGAGACGCTCGCAGCCGGGCCAGAGGGCGACGTGCAGGTCGACGCCCTGGTCGTGCAGGGCCGAACGGGCCAGCGGCATCCAGTTCTCCCAGCAGTTCAGCACGCCCATCGTGAACGGGCCAACGCGATGGGCGCGCAGGCCGTGGCCGTCTCCGGCGCCCCAGGCCAGCCGTTCCTCGTAGGTCGGTACGAGCTTGCGGTGGATGCTGCGGATCTCGCCGGCGTCGTCGATCACGACGGCGCTGCAGTAGATCGTGTGGCCGCCGCGGTCTTCGGCGCGTTCGGCAATGCCGATCGCGACCGTGGTGCGCGAACGCCTGGCCGCTTCCTGGATGGGTTCGAGGTGGCCCGCGCCGATCTGCACGGCCTGATCGAGGTATGCGGCATGGACGTCCTTGACGTCGGCGGCGTCGAAGCGCGAGGCGTCCTGGCGGGCGAGCCACAGCGGGTAGGCCGGCACGAACGTCTCGCCGAACGCGACGAGCGCAGCACCCGCCCGGCCCGCGTCGTCGATGGCCTTGACGACGCGCTCGATGGTGGTGCTGCGGTCGAGCAGCACCGGAGCGATCTGGGCGATGGCGACCTTGATCACGACTCATGCTCCTGCATCCCGAATGGCTCGGTGGCGTCGGTCCAAGCCCGCAGGGCGGACGCGGCGGCGCCGGTGGCATCTCGCAGCGAGCGAACGTCGGCAACGACCGTTACATTCGGGGCCGAGATCGAGAGCGCGGCGGCGTAGGCCGGCACGTCGAGTGTGCCGCCAGCCGAGCCTACCGGCACGTGGCCCGAGACGCCCGCGTCGCGCAGCCGGGCGGTCACGAGGCGGTCGCCGAACTGCGTCGCGGCCTTGGGCGCGCTCTGGTTGGCCATGATGGCCAGGGACGGGTCGAGGCCGAGATCACCCGTCTCGCGCGCGGGCCAGGCGTAGTCGGCCACGGCGACTTCGTGCCTGCGGGCGGCCGCTTCGATGACGGTGATCGCTTCGGGATTCGGCTCGACCGGCAGCACCACGCTCACAATCGCTCGCGTTTCGACGAGGGCCGTCAGCTCCCGTGCCAGGCCGATGGCGTCGACGATGGCCTCGGTCGCGCGCTCGACGTTCGGGCCCTCGGCAAGGTGCGCTGGTGGCAGCCACAGGTCGAAGCCCGTGCAGCGGAGCTGGTGGCGGCGCAGCAGGGCGGCGAGATCCCGGCGGGCCGAGCGATCGAGCGATCTGGGCCGCGTCTGCGGATGCGTCGCATCGAGCTGGACGGCCCGGTAGCCAAGCTCGGCGGCGAGCGCCACCGCCTCGCGCGCGGAGCCGTCGCGCCAGGCGCATAGGCCGAGCCCGAGCATCGCGTTGGAACCCTGCTGGAACACCCAATGTTGTAGGCCACGCGCGGCCGGACGCGGCGCTGGCGCTGCTAGGCTCTGCCCATGCAGCCAGTCGGTGAACGTCCGCCCCCCTACCGCCTCGAGGCCATCCAGGTCGCGGCCTGGGCCACGTGGTCGGGCGCGCTGCTCGTAACGGGGCTCACGGCGTATTTCGTGTTCACGCTGCTGAAGCGGCTCGACCCGACGCTACCCGATTTCTCGGCATACGAGGGGGAGCACTGGCGGCTGCTGGGCGGCTACGTGGCCGAGCGGCTGTTCATCGGGGCCGACGTCGTCGGGTTCCTGGCGATCTGCATCGGAGGCGGCGCGTTCGCTCTGGCCTGCTGGCGCGGCCATCCGCATCCGCGGTCGTGGACGGCCGCCATCCGCGCGTTGCTCGTGATGGCCATGGTGGGTATCATGACGTACCGGTTTGCCGTGCTTGACCCAGCGATGCAGGCCGATCTGGCGGCCTATCGGCAGGCGGCGGCTCTGGGTGATACGCAGAACGCCATCGAGCTGCAGCAGGCCTACGACGTGCACCACAGGACCGCCAGCAACGTCATGGTCGCGAGCCTCCTGCTCTCGCTGGGCGCACTGGGCTTCACGCTGGCGACGACGCGGCGCGTCATGACCGGCGCGGCCGGCGATCGCACGCCCGCCCCAAAACCCTCGAGGTTGCAGGAGCCCGAGCTGGCCAGGGGACCGCGGCGGTGACCGTGCGCACGCCCGACAACCCCCGTGGGTTGCGAGACCTGCCCTTCCGCGTGCCCGAAGTGACCAAGGCCGAGAAGGCGCGGGCCCGGCGCCTCGCCAAGGCCCTGGCCGAGCGGTACCCGGACGCGTACTGCGAGCTCGACTTCACCAGTCCGCACGAGCTGCTGATCGCCACGATCCTGTCGGCCCAGGCGACGGACGTGGGCGTGAACAAGGCGACGCCCGGGTTGTTCCGTGCGTTCCCGACGCCGCAGGACTACGCCAGCGCCACGCCGGCGAAGATCGAGAAGCACGTCCGGTCGATCGGGCTCTTTCGCAACAAGGCCAAGGCCATCCACGCGGCCATGACCAGCGTCGTCGAGGACTTCGGCGGCGAAGTGCCCCGGACCATGGACGAACTGCTCACCCTGCGGGGCGTGGCACGCAAGACCGCCAGCGTGGTGCTCGGAAACGCCTTCGGTATCAACGACGGGTTCGTCGTCGACACGCACATCGAGCGGCTGAGCAAGCGGTTCGGGCTGGCGCCCCAGGACGCGACGGTCGCGATGGTCGAGCGGCACCTGATTGCGCTCTTCCCGCGTGACCAGTGGGCCGACTTGAGCCACCGCATCATCTTCCACGGCCGGCAGGTGTGCAAGGCGAGGGGCTGGCTGTGCGAGGGCGACAGCATCTGCCGGCGATTCTGCGAGAACGCGCGGGGTAGCAAGGGAAGTGCATCGAAGGGGAAGCGAGCCCGCCGCGATTCGAACGCGGAACCTCTGGCTTCGGAGGCCAGCGCTCTATCCAGTTGAGCTACGGGCTCGGAGCGGTCGACCCTGCGTCGACCGACGGGCTCATGGTAAGGACACTCGTGGTGGCAAGCAAGGCCAGCCCCAGCCCACGGGCCGATCAGCCCGCCATGCTGCCAGCCCCGCTGTGGGCCGTCTTGTCGTTTACCTTCGCCGGCAGCGTGGGCACCGCCGTCGCCACGGCCGGCGTGCCGTTCCTGGCGCAGAGCGCGTATGGCTACGGCGAGACCAAGATCTTCCTGCTCGCGCTGCTGTACGGCGTGGTGTACATCCCCGGGGCGCTGGGCGTCGGGCCGGCGCTCCGCCGATTCGCGGCCCGGCACGCGTGGCTGACCAGCGGGCGGCTGCTGGCGGGCATCAGCATCGTGCTGGGGCTGCTGGCCGCGCTCCCGCTGCTGACGAGGCCGTCGGCCGAGGACGGCACGCTGGGGGCCTGGGCCATCTGGCTCATGATGGCGGCCCAGGGACTGCTCAGCGGTGCGACGTGGCCCATCGTCGAGAGCTACTTGAGCGGCGGGCGGCGCGGCCAGAGCCTGCGGCACGCCACGGGCTTGTTCAACATCACGTGGGGCACCTGCATCGTGGTGTCGCTGGCCGCGCTCGGGCCGTTCGTCCGGCCTCACCCGCTCGAGGCGCTCGCAGCGATGCTGCCGGTGTACCTCGCGTGCGCCTTGCTCACGATCTGGATGGGCCCCGAGCCCGCGCGCAGCCTGCCCGATGCGCACCCGACCAGGCCCGCCCGGTACAAGAAGCTGCTCTCGGTGTTCCGCGTGCAGCTTCCGACGAGCTTCCTCGTCATCGCGGTCCTCGAGCCGGCCTCGCCGTTCTTGATCGCCAGCGTGGCCATCGAGGACCCGTGGCGTGCACCGGCGGCCGCGATCTGGCTGGCGACGCGGGTGGCCACGTTCGTATTGCTCACGCGGTGGCACGGCTGGCACGGTCGCTGGGCCATGCCAATGATCGCGGCGCTGCTGCTGCTCGTCGGGTTCGCCGGCATCACGGTCGGCCCGAACATCGATGCAGTTGCGACGGCCCGCGTGCTGGTGCTCGGCGGGCTGGCGGTGCTCGGGCTGGGCGTGGGCATGATCTACACGGGCGCCCTCTACTACGCCATGGAAGTTGGCGACGCCGAGATCGACGCCGGGGGCAAGCACGAGGCATTCATCGGGCTGGGGTACTTGGGCGGGCCGCTGGTGGGCCTGATGGCCTACGGGTTCGCGCAGCCGCACGGCCCGATCGCGACGAGCCCGAGCCTGCTGCTGCTCGCGATCGCCGGGTCGCTGGTGGTGGTGCTGGGATTCGGATCGGTGGCGTGGGCGTTCGCGTCGGGCAGGCGGGAGTCGGCGGCGCCGATCGGCGACGATACGGGAGATCACTGATTCCGATAGCTTTCACCCTGGGTGGTGAACGCCACGCGGCTCGGTTGCGAATAACTGAGGACGGGTGACGGTACAACCATCCCCGACGATCCTTGTAGCTGGGCGAGATCGCAAGCCGCAGGGGTCCATCGAGCCGATGCGATGGCTTGCGGCCCGATCATGCGGCACGATCCTGGATGGATCGTGGGCGAGAGACGTCAGGAGGCACTATGCGACAGACCGGAACGAGCACGCGCGTCTTCACCACCGCGGCGGCACTGCTGGCCGCCCTCGGCGCAGCGGTCGCGTCGCCGACGGCCCTGGCCTCGCAGAACACGGCCGTCGAGCAGGCCAAGACGGTCACGGCTCAAGACGAGCGCGTGTGGTCGGACGATCTGTGGGCCGCTGCGACGCGTGGCGACCGGTCTGCGTTCCACAAGCTGCTCCGGTCCGCCGCCGACGACGTGCGTGACCCCATGCTCGCCGACGTGGCCGAGGCACTGGGCATCGCCCTCGACGAGCACACCATCGCGCGACACGAGAAGGTCGAAGAGCACCGCGAGACCGTCCGCGCGACGCTCGAAACGCTTGCGAGCGAGCCGGAGCCGCGCGAGCGTGAGGAGTCGCTGCTCGAGGGCATGAGCGCCGCAATCGCGTTGCACATGCTGGCCGACGACAAGGAAGGCGTGCTGGAAGAAGGACCGGTACAGGAGCTCGTTTCCGCGGCCGATGCCGAAGCGAGGCTGGCCGAGCAGGACGGCCGGTGGTACGCCGCCGCCGAAATGTTCGAGCGCCTGCATGCGCTGTACGAGGATGAGGGCACGTACCTGGGGGACCGCAAGCGGCAGCTCAAGCGGCTCTCGCTCGTCGCGACGTATGCGCCCGAGCGCAACCACGAGCTGCGCAGCCTGCGGCTGGTCGAGACCGGCGAAGAGGCCCTGCCCCCCTACAACCCGGCGGGCAACTCGGTCGACGAGCGGCTCGAGGACATCGAGCCGCTGATGCTGCTGTACGCCATGGTCAACGCCGACCGGCACCACGTGTCGGGGTCGGCGATGAAGGACCTGCTGGTGTCGGGCCTCAAGGGCCTGCGCCTGCTGGCCGAGACCGAGGATCTGTACGGACAGTATCCGCAGCTCGCCGACGAGCAGGCACGCGCGCGGTTCATCGAGGAACTCGCATCCGCGGCCGCCGACCTCGAGCGGGCGCCCGTCGCCAACGACCGGACGATGCAGACCGTGGTCCGCAACGTGCAGAGCTGGAACCGGCAGACCGTGCGGCTGCCCGAGACGCTCGTGTTACGGGTGTTCGGCGATGGCGCCATGCGGGCGCTGGACGACTACACCGAGATCATCTGGCCCTACGACGTCCGCCAATTCGAGCGCAGCACGCGCGGCAACTTCAGCGGCATTGGTGTTTCCATCCAGATGAACAACAAGCGTGAGATCCAGGTCGTTACGCCGCTGGACGGCACGCCCGCACAGCGTGCCGGCGTGCGGGCCGAGGACGTCATCACCGCCGTCAACGGCGAGAAGACCTTCGGCATCTCGCTCAACCAGGCCGTGGACAAGATCACCGGCCCCAAGGGCACGCCCGTGGATATCACCGTCCGCCGCGGCGAAGAAGACGCCGAGGAAGAGGTGACCTTCACGATCGTCCGCGACACCGTCGAGCTCAAGACCGTGAAGGGCTGGGAGCGTGTCGACGCCGTCGAAGACAACTGGGACTGGATGATCGACCCGATCTACGGGATCGGATACGTCCGCCTGACCGGCTTCACCGAGAACACGACCGCCGACTTCGACAAGGCACTGGCCGAGATGGAAGAGCAGGGCGTGCAGGGCTTGATCCTGGACCTGCGGTTCAACCGCGGCGGCTTGCTCGATCAGGCGGTCGAGATCACCAGCCGATTCGTGGACTACACCAAGAGCCAGCGCACCTTCGGGCAGGTGGTCGTCTCGACCCGCAACGAGCGGACCGACGGCACCGGCATGGCCCCCGAGCGCCTGCAGCGCCGCAACTCGTTCCTGCCCGAGATCCCCGTGGTCGTGCTCATCAACGAGGGCAGCGCGTCGGCGAGCGAGATCGTGGCCGGTGCCATCCAGGACTACGCCGAGCAGTCGGCCGCCAAGGCCGTGGTGCTGGGCCAGACCAGCTTCGGCAAGGGCAGCGTGCAGAACGTGCTGCCGATCGACCCCAACCGCCGCTCGGCACCGCGGGCGCTCATGAAGCTCACCACGCAGTACTACGTGCTGCCCGGCGGGCGGATGATCCACCGCGTGCCCGGCAAGGTCGAGCACGGCGTGGTGCCCGATCTCTCGGTGTCCATGCTGCCCGACCAGGTGGCCGAGAGCCTGATCCTTCGTCAGGAGGCAGACGTGCTGGTGCTCGACGAGGACGGCAACCCGCCGGCCATCGAGGACCGGCCCGATCCGTCGCGCTTGATCGACGAGTCGATGGACCTGCAACTCAACGCCGCCCTCGTGCTCCTGCAGTCTCAGACGCGGCCGACGGCCGGTGCGGCGGCGATGCTGCCCGCCGACGCCGATCGCAGGACTCCCTGAGCACGCGTGCATCTCGGGCGACTTGGGGTGGCCGGCGCGTTAGACTTGGGCGTGCCGGCCGCGCGTGCGCCCTGCCGGAGACCGAATCCTGACGTGCCCGGGCTGGCGGCAGCCTGGCGCAGCCCCCGGGGAGCAGCGACCGACCATGGCCCAAGCCACCACGAATAGCGCCGACGCCTCTTCCGCCGGAGCCAGGCCCAGCGACTCCCTGGACAACGACACGCTGGTGGGGTGGCTGCGGTCGATGCAGCTCATCCGCGAGTTCGAGACGCGTACGCAGCAGGCCTACCAGCAGGCCAAGATCGGCGGCTTCTGCCACATCTACTCGGGCCAGGAGGCCTGCGCCGTCGGCACCATCGGCTGCACCAACCCCGATGACCCGGTGATTACGGCCTACCGCGACCACGGCCACGCCCTCGCGCGCGGCATGACGCCCCGCGTGTGCATGGCCGAGATGTACGGCAAGATCGACGGTTGCGCCAAGGGCAAGGGCGGGTCGATGCACATGTTCGACAAGCCCAACCACCTGTACGGTGGCCACGGCATCGTCGGCGCCCAGACGCCGCTCGGCGCGGGGCTCGCGTTCGCCACACGCTACGAGTGGGAAGTGCTCGGCACAGGCTCGAAGAAGGTGTGCTTGTGCTACCTGGGCGACGGCGCCGTCGACCAGGGCGCGTTCCACGAGGCCCTGAACCTCTCGTCGCTGTTCGGCCTGCCGGTGATTTATGTCATCGAGAACAACGGCTACTCGATGGGCACGTCGATCGATCGGCATACCGCGAACCACAAGGACCTGATCTCGCGCGGCAAGAGCTACGGGATTCACTCAGTCCAGATCGACGGGCTCGACATTCGCGACGTGTACGACCAGTTCAAGCCCGTGGTCGATCGCTGCCGCGAGGAGCAGGAGCCTGCCTTCGTCGATCTCTTGACCTATCGGTACCAAGGACACTCGATGAGCGACCCGCAGAAGTACCGGACGAAGGACGAGGTCGACGAGTACAAGGGCAAGGACTCGATCGCCGCCTTGCTCGATCACCTGATGAACGATCGGGGGGTCATGGACGAGGACTCGTGGAAGACGATGCGGGGCGAGATCCGCGACATCGTCAAGGATGCGGTGGAGTTCGCCGAGTCGGCCGAGGCCCCGGACGTGGAGGCCGAGCTTTATTCGGACGTCTTCGTCTATCCGCAACCAAATCTGAGTCCGACTCGGGACTACGTGCACGGCTCCAAGAACCCGCTGCTCTAGCGGCACTTAGGAATCCGCCGCGAGTCGCGCCGCGCGTACGCCTCGTAGAACTGCACACGAACATAGGGAAACACCCCATCGCGGGATGAGCGTTCGTTCATCCGATGTGCTGTATGGTTGCCCCTTCCGCAGAGAGGCCCGCCGGCGTCGGTGGCTCTCGCGGGCGGCCCCGGCATGGATGTCGGAGCCCGTTCAGGCCCTGGACCTCGAAGCATCGCGTCCAGGGCTGGTCACGACCCACACCTTATCAGGCAGGCAGTACCGCTTCGGTTCGTTGAGATTCTCCGGATTGTGCGGCTCGGGCAAGGTCGAAAAGCCCAACAAGCCGGGCAAGAAGCCGAGACTCGTGGGCGATCGGAATGGAAGCTGGTGGTGCGTCCTGGTGTGGGGCGCTGGAGGACACGATGCTTGATCGCCGCCGTTCTGTAACGGCCATCTTGATGGCCGCTTCTGTGATCGCACTCCCCACGAACCTCCTGGCATCACAGGAGAGTGGTGAGGACAGCAAGGCAGAGAATCGCAACTCGCTGCAGCGGGACGCCCGCGCGACCAAGGAGCAGTTGGAAGCTGCTCGAACCGCCGACCCGCGTTTCTTCCTGACCGGCCCGAGTTCCCAAGCGCTGACGTCCAGCCGCACGCGGGTGCGTGCATCGGGCCTCCGCCGCCAGTACACGGCCGAGGAGCTTGCCGAGATCCGGGCCGCCAGGATGCGGCTGATCCGGGACATGGGCGCCGGCCCCGCTCAAGACCCAGGCGGCGTGGTCCTCAGCCACCCGACGCTCGGCCGCATCACCATCAGGATGCCCGGCGTGAATCCGCTCCCGCCAATCGGCACCGGGCCTGGCTCGATGCAGCAGCCCGTCCCGGGGGTACTCGCCGGTCCGAGCCCGACCGCGGGCACGTACTCGTCGGACCCGGTCGGGGGCTCGAAGGGCGGCGGATCGGGCGACTTCCCCGTTCTGCGTCCGGGGTCGGGCTTCGCCGGCCCGACGCCGCAGCCCGCGGCAGTGGGCAACCCCAGCCTGCCGGGCTACGACGCCCAGGCGATCGCACGGTGGGACGTCGTGCCCTACCAGGACTTCGACGACAAGTTCCACGTGGGCGTGGTTGCGTTCCACATGAACGGCATCGACCGCGTGGAATTCAGCGCGAACGGCGGTCCCTGGTCGCCGGTCACCGAGATGAAGCTCAATCCGCGCACGAACGTGTGGGAGTACACGGTGATCGTGGACGCGAGCGACTTCGATGACGGCCTCGTCGAGATCCGCGCTCGCGCGTTCCCGAAGCTTGCGGGCGAGGTCCGCGTCCTCGGTGGCCCGCTCGACGGCCACAACGACGGCTCGATCGACTTCCGCAACGGCGTGCATTCGATGTTCCTGAACGCGAACGCCGGCGGCAGCCTGCCCAAGCACGAGGTGTACGCCGATGCCCAGAACGGCAACGACGACACCGGCGACGGAACCCGCGACAACCCGTACCGCACGCCCGTGCACGCGTTGGCAACGATCACGGCCGAGCACGGCAGCTCCGACGGCGCCGTGTGCTACCTGCTGCCTGGCGAGTACGTCTGGGAGGGCATCCGCTTCCCCGACGACATCGAGACGATGTACCGCTGGGCCAAGGTGACGCCCGCGCCCGGCGTCGAAGCGGACGAGGTCAAGTTCGTGGACAACGAGCCCGCGGGCTTCCGCACCCGCCTGATCCGAGCGCACAACGTAACGATGACGGGCGAGGGCACGCCGCGCACGGTCCGGTCCAAGGACACGTACTTCTGGCTGAGTAACTCGACGATCGTGGGCGATACGCGCTTCGAGGGCGGAGGCATCGCATCGGGCAGCAACGACTGGGCGGGCATCTACGGCACGGACGTCCGAGCCATCGAGGTCCGCTCGCCGTTCCGCTCGTCGACGTTCGTCCGAAACGTCGAGGCCAGCGGCTTCTCGGATACGCCCTTCGGCTCGGATACGCTCGTGATCAACGCCGACGTCCGCGACTTCACGCGGAACCCTGACGGCACGCACGCGGACGTCTTCCACTGGTTCTGGCGCGACGACATGGATCGCGAGAACCGCCTCATCTACAACCTCCGCGTCTACGAGTTCCCGCTCCTTGGATTCCTCATGAATCCCATCCGCGGCGGCGAGCAGGAACTCGAAGACGTCGCCATCGTAAACGTCCACATCTCCAAGGACGAGGCCAGCGTCGGCTCGAGCATGTGGAACTTCGACGTGGACCACCTGGTCATCTCGGGACTCCAGCTTCCCGACCAGACCTTCCGATTCGACGTCCACCGCCAGGACGACGACGGCGAGCTGACCATCACCAACCTCTCGGTGTCGAACAGCATCTTCGCCAAGATCACCGGCAACGCCCTGCCCGAGGACGGACGCTTCCGCAACATCCACGTCATCGACGGCCAGTCGCACATGGCCTGGGTGCCCCCCGGTGTGAACATCACCGAGGGCAGCGTCCACGGCGGCGACACGCGTGAGGCCATCTTCGTCAGCCCACGCAGCAAGAATTACCAGCCACGGCCTTCGAGCATCGTGTGGGGCCGAATCCCCGCGGCCGACCTGCTGTCGCCCGCCGACGTCATGGGCCGTCCCGCTCGCGGCGACATGGTGTCCCTAGGCGCCTACTTCGGCGGCTGATCGGCGAATAATCCGCCGATGACACCCACCACCAAGATCGATCACCCGCGGCGAACCTTGCGTTCGCCGTGGGTGCTCTTGCGTGGTGAGGCATCGACGCTGCCCGGGTTCTCGGCGTCCGAAGAGGTCGGCCGATGGAGGCTCCTGACCAGAGACGGATCGCGACCGGCGGGCTTCGAAGTGGGCGAACAAGGTTGGAGCTATCGCTCGCGACCCTTCTCGCATGCGGCAGCATGGCACGCGACGTCTGCCGACGGGTCGATCCGAGCGCTCGGCAGCGATCCGGCCATCCTTGCCCGAGCGATTGGTGCACGGCCCGATCCATCGTCGCTCGTCGATGACCTTGTCCTGGGGTTCCGGCCAGATGGGCGATCGCCGTACGAGGGAATCTCGCCGTGCGGTTCGGCAGATGCGATGGTGTACGGGCCAGCGGGCGTCGAAGTCGTGCCCCAATCGAACGATCCGGAGCCCCTCGCAACGCTCGGCGAGCGCATCGCGGCTTCCATGAACGACGGAGCCTGCCTCGAGCTCACGGGCGGCGTCGACAGCAGGCTGCTGCTCGCCCTCGGTATTGGCTCGGGCGGAACGCCCGGTCGAGCGTTCACCATCGGCGACGACGGCGATCCGGACGTCCGCATCGCTCGCGCGTTGGCTGACGAGCTCGGCATGGAACATCGGACGCTGGCCATTGACGCCGACGAGGCCGACGAGGCTCGGCTGCTCGACGATACCCGCGCGTTCGTGGACGAGAGCGGGCAGGTGTGCAACGCCGCGGCCTATGGCTGGCTTCCGTCGATGTTCCGCCGGCTCGAGGACTTCCGTTCCGAGCAACTGTCGGGCGTGGGCGGCGAGGTTGGCGAGGGGTTCTATTACACGGGGCTCGATCGACTGTTCGAACTGGTCAACTCGCCGCGGCTCTGGCTCCGGGCCCGGGCCGTCGTCGATGGCGGCAGATGGGCCCGCCTATTCGAACCCGGAGTGTGTTCTCGTCGGCTGCGCGAGGTCGCACGCGAACGCACGGAACTGTACGAACGCAAGCCCTGGCGACTTCGCACCGACGACTTCTATCTGCACGCTCGCATCCATGGCTGGGCGGTGCCGGTCATCCGCGCATCGGCCGCGTGGTACCAGCCGATCACGCCGTTCCTTTCGGCCGAGTATCTTGCCTGGTCAAAGTCCTTGTCGGCCCAGCAGCGCCACGGCCGTGCCGCCCAACGCGAGCAGATCGCTCGGCTGGCCCCGCAGATCTCGGGCATCCCGTACGCAGCCTCGCTGCCGCCCCAACGGGGAGGCAAGCTTGCCCGCCGGGTGGCCAAGGCCCGGCGCCTGGCGGGCCGGGTGCTGCCGCGCCCGAGCGAGCAACCCGAGCGGTGGGCGGCGACGGCGGGTTCCCTCATGCGGTCGCTCGATGGTGCCGATAGTGTGGTCGATCGCCTGCGTACGCTCGATGGCGTGCGGGTCGACCGCGTCGCGGAGGTCTTGGCGTCCGACCCCCGCACGAGCGCCCACGCGATCGGGGCCTTGCTGACCATGGCCCATGCGATCGATCGGCTGTCGGACGCGCGACCACCAGACGACCGACCGGCGTAGGAACACCCCATGAGCGCACCGCAAGCCATGCCAGTGCCTCAGGAGTATCCCAAGCGAACGCTGCCCGTCCGGATCGTGAACCGCGTGTACAGCACCGCGACCCGGCTGCTCTGGCGGTCCCGGCTCCACGGCCTGGGCCGGGGCGCGTACGTGCACCATACCAGCAGCTTCGTGCGGCCGTCGCGCATCTCGATCGGGCCGCAGGTCACCCTGTTCCGCGGCGCACGCATCGAGGCCGTCGGCGCCGGGCCGGGTCCGCAGGTCGTGCTCGGCGAGCGTGTCTCGATCCAGCGTGACGTGCACATCGGCGCCTGCCAGAGCGTCGAGATCCTCGAGGGTACCGTCTTTGGCTCGGGCGTGTACGTGACCGACCACGATCACGACTACCGCGATCCAAAGCGCGGGTACTTTGGCACGGGCGAACTGCTCGCGGCCCCCGTGCGCATCGGCCCGAGGGCGTGGATCGGGGAGCGCGCGATCATCCTGAAGGGCGTCACGGTGGGCGAGGGCGCGATCGTTGGCGCAGGGGCGCTGGTCAATCGCGACGTGCCGTCGTACTGCATCGCCGTCGGCGTACCGGCGAAGGTGATCCGCCGGTTCGACTTCGAGCAGGGCCAGTGGGTGGCGGCGTGAACGGGCGACGCGTGGCCATCGTGTCGTACTACTTCCCGCCCATCGGCGGCGCGGGCACGCAGCGGGCCGCCAAGCTGTGCCGATACCTCGGCGAATTCGGCTGGACTCCGACGGTCGTCTGCTGCGCCCCCACTGGCGACGGAGCGGCGCGCGGCGTTTCGGCCGCGTATCTCGATGATCGCATGGCCGACTCCGACGTACCCGTCGGCACCCATGTCGAACGCATCGAGGGCGAGGACCATCGGACCTGGCTCGACAAGGCCCAGGCGTACGTCGAATCGCTCGTCAAAGGGCAACAGATCGACGTCGTCCTGGTCACGATGTCGCCGTTCTGGATGGCGCCGCTCGCGGAGCGACTGGCCAGCCGCGTGCCCGTCGTGGTCGACCTTCGCGACCCGTGGGCCCTGGACGGCGTGCCCATCTACCGCCACAAGTGGCAGTGGAAGACCGACTTCGAGGCGATGGCTCGAACCTTGCGGGCCGCGAGCCACGTGGTGATGAACACCGACGAAGCCCGGCGTGCGGCCTTGGACGCGTTCGATGGTCTGGATGCCGACTGCGTGTACGTGATCACCAACGGGTTTGATCGCGCCGACTTCGAGGCCGCCGAGCCAGCAGATCGTCCCGATGGCGCGAGGTTCGTGCTCGTGCACACGGGCACGTTCCTGACCGGCCAGGCCGTCGCACCCGCCGGCGTGGTTGGGCGGCTGAAGCGAACGATCCACTATCGTCCCGAGCCGATCCGCCCCCTGGGGCGTTCGGTGGGCCCGGTGCTCGAGGCCATCGACCTCCTCCGAAGCGAGCGGCCCGAGCTGATGGAGGGCTTCCGCTTCGTGCACGTGGGCAACCTCGACGCGGCGACCAAGGCGTGGATCGACGCGAGCCCGGCGAAGGACCTGGTCGAGCCGGTGGGCTACCTGCCGCACGACGCTTCGATCTCTCGCCTCTTAAGCGCCGATGCTCTATTCCTGCACCTGCACGGCCTGCCGCCCGGCCACCGGGCCCGCATCGTGCCTGGCAAGACGTACGAGTACCTTGCCAGCGGCCGGCCCATCCTGGGCGCGCTGCCCGAGGGCGACGCTCGGGACCTACTGATGGGTCGCGAGCGGTGCTTGCTGGCCGATCCCTGTGACGCGCGGACCATCGCCGACGCACTCGCCACGCTGATCGAGAGGGGCGGCGATCTCGCCGAGCGTCCGCTGAGCGATCCAGGACTGGGTCGGTTCGAGCGGCGCGAGATCGCGCGCCGGATGGCCGGGGTGCTCTCCACCGCCATCGGCGCGACGCCGGCCGAGGCCCCTGCCACGGCGGGTGCGTCGTGATGGCGCTGACCTCCATGCTCGCGCAGATCGCTGGCAGCGACCTGGACTACACGAACCAGACGTCGGTGCACCCGGTCGGCCTGCTCGTGCTGGGCGTGCTGGGCGTGCTGGTGTTCACGCTGCCCCGGCGCTGGTCGCTGGCGCCGCTGCTCGTCCTGGCGTGCTTCGTGCCCGCGGGGCAACGCATCGCGCTGCTCGGGCTGGACTTCACGTTCCTCCGGCTGCTCGTGATCGCCTACTGGGTACGGATCCTGGCGTTCCGAGACTACAAGGGACTCCGGTTGGTAGCGCTCGATTACGCCGTGGGTGCGTGGATCCTGATCGTCTCGCTGGTGTTCGTGCTGCAATGGGCGGGCGTGTCGGCGGTCATCAACCGCGCGGGATACATCTACGAGTCGCTTGGCATCTACGTCACGTTCCGGTGCCTGCTGCGCTCGTGGGCCGACGTCGAGCGCACCATCGTGATCCTGTCGCTGGTAGCCCTGAGCTGCGCGGGCTTCTTCATGATCGAGAAGCAGACCGGGTACAACATGTTCTCGGTCATGGGCGGGGTGCGCACGTATACCCAGGTGCGTGAGGGTCGGCTGCGCGCCCAGGGTGCCTTCAGCCATCCCATCATGGCCGGCTGCTTCTTCGCCATCGTGCTCGTGCTGGCCTCGGGGCTCTTCATGAATCGCCGCAAGCGGGCGACCGCGATGGCCGGGTGCATCGCCTCGGCCACGATCGTCATCATGTGCGCGTCGAGCACGCCGCTGCTCGCGGTGCTCTCTGGCGGCGTCGGGATGGCCTTCGCCTGGATCCGCGAGGTACTCCGGCCGTTCCGCTATGCGTTGGTCGTCATGCTGGTGATGCTGCACTTCGTGATGGAAGGCCCGGTGTGGGCCCTCATCGCCCGCGTGAGCGCCGTGGGCGGCTCGACCGCGTGGCACCGCAAGCACCTCATCGACAAGACCGTCGAGAACTTCGGCGAGTGGGCCATCCTGGGCACCCGAACGACCGAACACTGGGGCTACGGCCTCCAGGACGTGACCAACCAGTACATCCTCGAGGGGGTCCGGGGCGGCGTCTGGGGCATGGCGGCCTTCGTCGTGGTCATCGTCCTCGGATTCCGCGCGGTCGGCAAGGCCCTCAGGAGCGAACCGAATCGCCAGGGGCTGTTCTGGCTGAAGTGGGCCGTCGGCGCCAGCTTATTCACCCACTGCATGGCGTTCATCGGCGTCTCGTACTTCGGCCAGACCCGCGTGTCGTGGTTCCTGACGCTCGCGCTGGCGGCCACGATCTCGCAGTTGCCCAGCATGAAGCCGCGCCCGCGGAATCCCAACGGGAGCCAATCCAGCAATGACCAACGACTCGCGCGTGGCCGTCCTCGTCATCAGCTACAACACGAAAGAGATGACCCTCGCCTGCTTACGCACGATCCGCGAGGGGGCGAGCGCGACCAGCCATGAGGTGATCGTCGTCGATAATGCGTCGAGCGACGGATCGGCCGAGGCCATCGAGCGCGAGTTTCCCGACTACCGCGTGATCGCGTCGAAAGAGAACCTTGGATTCGCGCGTGCCAACAACCTGGCGGCGACGCACGCGACCGCCGAGCGCCTGCTGTTGCTCAACCCCGATACGCTCGTCGATCCAGGCGCGATCGATGCGCTCGTCGGATTCGCCGACCGCACGCCCGACGCTGGCATCTGGGGCGGGCGCACGCGGTTCGGCGATGGTTCGCCCAACCCGACGAGCTGCTGGCGCCGGCCGACGCCGTGGAGCGTGTTCTGCTCGGCCACGACGCTCGCGGGGCTGTTCAAGGGCTCACGGCTGTTCAATCCTGAGTCGGTCGGCGTGCTGCCCGACGGCGCGGAGTTGTCGGTGGACGTCGTGACGGGCTGCTGGCTGCTGATCGACCGCCGACTGTGGGAAGAGCTCGAGGGCTTCGACCCGGCGTTCTTCATGTATGGGGAGGACGCCGACCTCTGCCTACGGGCCCGGGCCCGAGGCGCCCAGCCGATGGTGACCGCGAGTGCCGACATCGTGCACTACGGCGGACAGTCCGACACGGTGAGGCCCGATAAGATCGTTCGCCTCTACACGGCACGGCGCCAGCTCTATGCCCGGCACTGGGGCAAGGGCTGGCAATGGTGGGCCGATATCGGGCCGATGATGAACGTGTTGAGGCGCCGGGCCGTGGCGCGGCTCCGCGGCATGCTGGGCAAGGGCAAGCCCGGTAAGGAGCCGCGGACGTTCGACGAAGTCTGGGCGCGGCGGAAGGAATGGACGGGCTTGAGGGCCCTCGGAGAGCCGGAATCGTGAGCGAGCAGGCGGGACATCCGGGGCCGATCTTCATCTGCGGGCCCTCGCGCTCGGGCACGGCCATGGTGCGCGCCGCGCTGAACCTGCACCCGCTCGTCCACCTGAGCGGCGAGACGCACTACTTCGACGACCTGCGCGTGGCGCTCGGCGCCGGTGGCGACGGGCCGCTCTCGCCCGAACAGGTCTCGCAAGCCGAGGAGTATCTGCTGGCCCTGGGACACCGCCCCTACAGCCATGGCGGCGATCCGGACAAGGGCCGCGTATCTCGGCAAGCGTTTCGCGAGCGGGTGAGTGCTCTTGCGGGCGACGGCCCGCCGACGGCCGACCTCTGTCTGCGGGCGTACTGCGAGCTCGAGGCCGAGCACCATGGCAAGACGATCTGGGGCGAGAAGACGCCGCGCCACATCTTCCGGATCGATGACATCCTGGGTGCTTTTCCCGAGGCGCGGGTGATCTGCATGATCCGCGACGTGCGCGCCGTGGTGGCGTCATACCGCGATTGGAAGAACCAGGGCGGATTCGATTTCGACAAGGACCCGGGTCACAAGGCGACGCTCGAGGCCGACCACCGGCGCGCGAAGAAGTCGTACCACCCGATCATCATCGCCTCGCTCTGGAACGGAGCCATGCGATCGGCCCTGGCCGCCGAGTCGCGGTTCGGCAAGGACCGCGTGCGGCTGCAGCGTTTCGAGGACGTGGTGGGCGATCCGGACGCGAAGATGCGCGAGTTGCTGGACTGGCTCGAGTTGCCCTTCGACGAGGCCGTGCTCGACATGCCGATGTCCAACAGCAGCTACGAGGCGTTTACCGAAGGACGCGGCGTCTCGAAGCAGCCGGTCGATCGCTGGAAGAGCAAGCTGACCGGCGGCGAGATCGCCGTGATCCAGCGGGTGAGCGGCTCGCTGATCGACCGGCTGGGGTACGAGCGCGTGACCGGTGTTTCGATGGCGGCTTCGCTAAAGCACTACGCGTCGTTCCCGGCGGCCGTGCTCCGGGCGTTCCGCGCCAATCGTGCTCGCATGGGCAGCCCGATGAAGTTCCTGTGGCGGCGGCTGCGGCCGATGTTGCAGGGGTGACCCCCGCGAGCAAGGAAGCTATCGCGCCGCCATGTCGAGCCTGCCCACGCACAACCCGCCGCTGAAAGAGCCCGTCGGAGCGGAGGATCCACACCGGCGGTACTTCTCGACCGACCACCTCATGGGTGATCTCAAGGGTCGATCGCTGCGCGGTGGCACGGTGACGCTGACCGCTCAGACGCTCAAGTTCGTGCTGCACATGGGCTCGACGGTCGTGCTCGCGCGGCTGCTGCTGCCCAGCGACTTCGGCCTGATCGCGATGGTGATTGCCGTTACCGGATTCGTCGAGATGTTCAAGGACGCGGGCCTGTCGACCGCCACGGTCCAGCGCAAGGACATCACGCACGCGCAGGTCTCGACGCTCTTCTGGATCAACGTCGCACTCGGCTTCGTGGCGACCGCGGTAATCGCGGCGCTCTCACCGTTGATTGCCGCGTTCTATTCGCAGCCGGCGCTCGTGCCCATCACGCTCGTCCTCGCGACGGCGATGATCTTCGGCGGCCTGACGACGCAGCATCAAGCGCTGCTCCGCAGACAGATGCGCTTCAAGGCACTGGCGATCATCCAGGTCTCGGCGATGACTTCGGGCATCATCGTGGCGATCGTGATGGCGGTGCTGGGCTTTGGCTACTGGGCGCTCGTTGGGAACATCTGCGCTGCAGCGGCCACCAATGCCGTGCTGGTGTGGGTGTTCTGCGACTGGCGTCCGGGCCTGCCGAGGCGGGGCAGCGGCGCCATGTCGATGCTCAAGTTCGGCGGGAACGTAACTGGGTTTTCCTTCCTCAACTACTTCACGCGGAACGCCGACAACGTGATCATCGGGTTCGTGATGGGAAGCGGCCCTCTGGGAATCTACTCGAAGGCGTACAACCTGCTCATGCTCCCGATACGCCAGATCAACGCACCCGTCGGCGCCGTCATGGTGCCTTCGCTGAGCCGGCTGCAGGACGAGCCGGCACGGTACAAGCGCGCCTACCTGCAGGCAATGAGCGCGCTCGCCATGGTCGGCATGCCGGTGGTCGTCGTCGCGTACGTGCTCGCGCACGAGATGGTGCTGCTGCTGCTCGGCGACGAGTGGAAGGAAGCTGCGACGGTCTTCCGCTGGCTCGCGCCGGCGGCGCTCTTCGGCACCGTCAACGTGGCGCCGGGTTGGTTGTGCGTGTCGCTGGGCAAGCCCCAGGTCCAGGTTCGATGGGCGTTGATGTGGGCGCCGATCACGGTGTCGGCGTTCGCCATCGGCGTGCACTGGGGCGTCGACGGCGTCGCCGCCGCTTTCAGCCTGTCGTGGTGCATCGGAAACTTCGTGTTCATCGCCATGGCCTGCCACGGCTCGCCCGTGCGGAAGCGCGACCTCGCCGCCCGGCTGGCGCCGCAGCTCACGGCGTCGCTGCTGTCCGCGGCCATCGGCTTGCTGGTGCTGTGGGCGATCGCCGGGCCGGTACCATCCGCCATCGCACGCATCGCGATCGTCGGGCCGCTGGTCGGGCTGGCGTATCTGGGCGTGCTCTGGCTCATTCCCGGCAGCCGTGCGCAGCTCACGACGCTGCTGCGCGATGGCGTCAAGGCGGCCGCGACGAAGGGTGGCGCTTCATGAGCGACACGCCCGCCATCACCGTCATCATCCCCAGCAAGAACGACCACGAACGACTGGCCGGCTGCCTCGCCGCACTTCGCGCACAGTCGCTCGACGCGAGCCAGTTCGAGATCATCGTGGCCGACAATGGGTCGGATCCATCGCTCGAATCGCTCGCGGAGGAGCATGGCGCGAGGTACGTGCTCGAGCCCGAGGGCGGCTCCTACGCGGCCCGGAACGCGGCGCTCCGGCTCGCACGCGGCGAGATCATCGCCTTCACCGACTCGGACTGCATCCCCGCCGAGGACTGGCTGGAGCTCGGGCTCGCGGCCCTGGCCAGCCGCGACGGCCGCGTCGACCTGCCCGACCTGATCGCGGGCCGGATGGAAGTCTTCGCCCGGGACGCCGACGCCCCCACCGCCGCCGAGATCTACGAGATGCTCTTCGCGTTCCCGCAGCAGGCCTACGTGCACGGCGACTCGTTCGGCGTGACGGCCAACCTGTTCGTGCGCTCCAAGGTCTTCGAAGCCGTTGGCGGGTTCGAGGATGGGTTGCATTCCGGAGGCGACCGCGAGTTCGGCAGGCGCGCGGTACGCGCGGGCTTCAACCTGAACTACGACTCGGCGTGCGTCGTGTGGCACCCCGCTCGGCATTCGATCGAACAACTCTACAAGAAGCTCGACCGCGTCATCGGCGGGCTGACTGACTCGGAGCTGACCGGCACCCGCGGCGCGCGGCTGGCCGAGCAGCGCGCAAAGCATGCCCTCAGGCCGCCGATCGGCCAATGGCGCAAGGTCTGGCGTCGGAAAGACGCCAGCTTCAAGCTGCGTCTTGCAACCTGCGTGCTCATCGCGCGGCTGCGATGGCGGACGGCAGCGCTGTATCGCGAGGCGGCGCGCTCGCTGGCTTCGCCGGCTCCTACGCCTCCGCCCCGACCGGAAGGTCGCTCGTCAGCGGGTTGACGAACAGGCCCGTGGCGAGCTTGGGGTAGAAGAACGTCGACTTCTGGGGCATGAGTTCGCCCGCGGCGCCGATCTCCTTGACGGCCTGCAGCGGCGTCGGCCGCACGATGACGGCGACCTGGGCGAAGCCGGCGCCACCGCCGGCACCGGTCTCTTGGCCGCTGGCGATCTCCATGACCTCGGGCACGGTGTGGGGGAAGGCCCACTTGACGGCCTCGCCGTCGTTGAACTTGGGCTCGCAGATCTTCTCCACGATCAGGTGCTGCACGAGCGCGACGTCCAGCTTGCGCCAGGCCTCGGGCTTCTCGCCGAACTTGTCGGCGAGCGGGTCGCCGTCCTTCAGCGTCAGCACGACGCACTCGTTGGTCGCCAGGTCGATGAGCCCAAGCACGTTCTTGCCGGGCGCAAACCGCTTGTCCATGTGCTCTTCGATCTGGCCCGGCTCGCGGCCGACGCGGTCGAGAGTGAAGTAGTTCTCCAACTCGCTCGCGAGCTTGCCGAAGTCGTAGTCCTTCATGCCGCCCAGCACGCGGTGCGTCGCGCCGATGGCCAGGCCCGGGTCGCTCATGCCCACGAGCACGATCATCGTGCGGCGAGCGGGGTGGTCGGGGCCGATCTCCTTGCCGCCCTCCCCGAGCTTTGCGAGGTAGTTAATCGCGGTCGTGTAGCGGTGGTGGCCGTCGGCGATGAACACGTCCTCGCCCTGCAGGGCCTTCTCGTACGCCGCGAGCGTCTGGTCGTCGCTGATCGTCCAGACCTCGTGCAGCACGCCGTCACCCATATCCGCCGTCATGTCGGCCGGGCGGCTGTCCATGACGCTCCGCACGAGCTCGGTGGCGGCGCCGTCCTCGTCGGCGTGCAGGCCGAAGATGGGGCTGAACTGCGTCGCGCTCGCTTCCATCAGGGCGAAGCGGTCCTGCTTGGGGCCGCTGAAGGTCTGCTCGTGGGGAAGGATGCCGCCGCCGTCGCGCGGACCAAAGGGGCGCGTCTCGACGGTACAGGCCATGCCCGCCCGCTGGTAGCGCTGGCCCAGGAAGTCGAACGTCTGGCGATACGCGAACATGCTGGGCTTTTCGGTCTGGCTCAGCGTGCCGTCCTCGAGCCAGCCGCGGTACATCTCGGCGGCCTTGGTGTAGGCCTCGGGCGGGCCCAGCTCCTTCGCCGGCGTGTGGGGGAGGTCGATGGCCACGATGTTGGCCTGGCTCTTCTCGAGCAGCTTGGCCTTGCCGCGGGCATCGAGCACGTCGTAGGGCGGGGCGATGGAGGCGCTCACGTCGCCGGTGCCCTGGTTGAACTGGACGGCGCGGAAGGGGAACACGGCGGGCATGGCAAGGCCTCCTGACGATCGGGCGACGCGCTGTAATGGTGCAGGGCAGCCACCGGCCCCGCCGGCCCAAGGATATGCCCGATGGCCCCCGGAGGCGTCCGACGCGGACCTTCCTGCAGCCCCGCCATACACTCGCCCATGGCACGAGCGTTGGTCATCCGGGCGGCGGGCATCAACTGCGACGAGGAGATGGCGCGCGGCTTCCGCATGGCCGGGGCCGACGTCGACCTCCTGCACGTCCGCGCCATCGCCAATGACCCCGGCCGGCTCGACCGCTACTCGGTGATCGGCTTTCCCGGCGGCTTCAGCTACGGCGACGACGTGGCCTCGGGCCGCGTGCTGGCCCTGCTCGTCCGCGAGAAGCTCTACCCCGCCCTCCGCCGGGCCGCCGAGCGGGGCGTGCCGATGATCGGCATCTGCAACGGCTTCCAGGTGCTGACCCAGGCGGGGCTGCTCCCCGGTCCGGGCGCCGACGAGCAGTGGAGCCACGAGCCGCACGAGCCGGGCATCGCCCTGTGCGACAACCAGCTCGGCCGCTATGCCGACCGCTGGGTGCGGCTGCACGTGAACCCCGAGAGCCCCTGCGTCTGGACGCGCGACCTTCATCACGATCCGAGCGGCGCGTTCATGCTCCCGGTCGGCCACGGCGAGGGCCGCTTCGTCGCGCCGCAGGCCACCGTCGACGCGCTGCTGGCCAGCGGCCGCGCGCCGCTGACGTACCTGGACAACTTCAATGGCTCGGCCGGTGCCATCGCGGGCGTGTGCGACGCGAGCGGCCGCATCTTTGGTCTGATGCCCCACCCCGACCGCTACCTCGATTGGACGCGCCACCCCCACTACACGCGATTGGACCGCGAAGCGATCAAGGGCGAGCCCGCCCCGGGCCTGCGCCTGTTCATCAATGCGGTGGAAGCGGCGGCCGTCGCGGTCTGAAGCGCGCCGCGCTAACGCACTTGGCGACGCAGCCCCCTCGGAGCACACGGCGCTCGGCTCGAACACGATGCGCCGTGCGCGTCGCGGTTCACGGGCGGGCGTGAGGCCCACGCTCGGTGGAGCCCGGCAAAAGCAAGCGGACCCGCTGCACGCAGCGGGCCCGCCGGCCGACGGTCGTCTCGGCCCCGAAGGCCCGAAAGCGAGTTGCTAGGGAGAACTGCTCGCCCGTCTTCTCTAGTTTACCTCCGAGACGACGATGATGCCCGATTCCCTGGGGAAAGGAGCCGAAGGGGCCCGCCTGGAGCGTCTGGGGCGATCGAGGCCGCGAAAGCTCGCCGGAGGCACGTCCGACGCGGGCCGCGGAGCCGACGCGAGGCATCCGCTCGTGGCGACCGAATCGAGCCCATGTGGTCGAGAGACTGCCGCCGCCCACCGGCCCGCCCGCGAGGAGCCGCGACCGGTGGGCGAGCGAACAGTTCTCCCTCGGCGGCGAGTATACCCGAAGTGCGCAATTCCTGCGCACGTCTCGACGTTCTCCGAGAAAAACCTTGCTCGTAACGACCGCGCGCACGCTGCAAGAAACGAATTCTGTCGGTAACGAGCGCGATTCGGCGCATTGCGCGGCCACTCATGGCCGCGCGCCGTTCGTCTGCGATGCTTGCACCGGCGCGCCTTCACGTTCGTTCGGCGAGCGTGCGGATGAGCCGGGCCAGGAGCTCCAGCTCGGCCGCCGCGTTGGCGTCGCCGTCGACCCCGGCTTGCTGGCCGCGGAACGAGGCGAACGCCATCGACCACCCGACGGCGATGCCCCGCGACTCGAGGCGGCCCTGGAGGCCCGGGCCGTCTTCGTAGCGCAGCTCGGCGTCGAGCAGCGCGGCATCGAAGCGTGTGGTGTCGTGCTCCAGCCGGGCCGCGTGCCGCCAGAGCGTGACGGTCGCCTCGTGCCCCATCGACGCGACGACCAGCGCGACGGCCGCCGCCGCCTCGGCATCGCTCGACACGATCAGGAAGTGCGCCGCGTCGGTCACGCCAGGGTGGCTCCCGCACGGCCCTCCGCGGCCGCGAGGACCGCGTCGGACCGATCGACCGCGCGACCGCCCGCCCGGACGCCCGCCGGAACGCACGCGGGCCCGCCTGGTCGCGGGCCCGCGCGTCGACGGTCACCGGGGCACGCACCGTGCCCGCTGGAAGAGAAGGCAAGCGTGACGCGTCGCCGCGAGGATATTCGAGGGGCACGCCGCCGTCGCCGCCCGCGACGTCGCCAGATCCCCCACCCTAACCGGCCCCGGGCCGGATGCGCCGCCTCCGCGAGACGCGATCGGCCCCCGCGGCGATCCGGGACGAAGCCGCAACCGGCCGGCGCGTGTGCATCGACGCCGAGGACGCGTCGGTGGACACGTTGCAGGCCAAGGCCCACCAAGCACGCCCCAGAGTCTCGAACATGTTGATTCCCCGCTCCGGTGGTCGAAGGCGGGATCGGCGGTAAGGTCCTAAGAGCGAGCGGCCAACGCCGCCATCCTGTTGCCAGGGAGGTTCACTCTTATGCGCATGCTTCGAACCGTGGCCGTGGTGTTGGCTACGGCGGCCGCTTCGGCCCAGGCCGCACTCGAGCCAAGCGGGCTCCGTATTCTCGTGGACGACGAGACCCTCCTGCCCGGCGAGTCGACCACGATCCGCCTGGAGGCCTTCTTCGACTCGGCCCAAGACTACTGCATCGGTGGAATCGGAACATGGCTCGATTCATCAACCGGTGCCGCGGGCCTGTCCGATCTGCGGCTCATTGGCCCGTTGCTGGGACCTGGTGCCACTGCGGGCAGCCCGGGCGAACATGGAGTCCGGGGCATTCAAGCCGGCCAGATCAACGCCCTGGGCGACATTTACGGCGACCCGAGCAACCCGATCGCGTTCTGGGAAGCCACGTACACCGCGCCAGTGGACGTGGCCGCGCCGTTCGACGTCATGCTCGAGACTCGCACGTCGCTCTTCTACGTGTATCCGTATAGGTACTCGGCCGGCACCGAGAGCCGCCTGGATGGCTTCGTGGACGGCACCGCAACCATCCGCGTGATCCCGGCGCCCGCTGGGGCAACGCTGCTGGTTGGCGTCGTCTTCGCTAGCCGACGCAGGAGGATCGAACATGCCTAGGCCGGTCCTCTGCTTCTCGGCGCTGCTCGTGTTGTTTGCCACGCACGCCCATGCGCAGACTCCCGTGGGCGGTACCATCGACGTCGACACCACCTGGGCGCTGGCTGACAGTCCCTTCAGCGTGACCGAGACGGTGCGCGTCACCGGCGACGCGACGCTGACCATCCAGGCGGGCGTCGAGGTCGCGTTCGAACCGGGCACGTTCCTTTCGATCGACAGCGGCGTGCTGGTCGCGCGGGGGACGGCGTCCAGCCGGATCGAATTCCTGCGCGGCCGGGGCGTCATGCTGATGCCCGGCGCTGACTCGGCCGTACTCGACCCAGACACGGGCGCCTACGTCTCGGGGACGGTGCTTGAGCACGTCGTTTTGCAGTACATCGACGCGGAATTCGGGGCGGCCCTAGAGATTAGCTTCACCGAACCGCTGCTCCGCCACGTCTGGATCCGGGAGGTGACCGGCATGGGCGTGGAGATCGTCGCGAGCGAGGACGTCGACGTCCGGCTCGAAGACCTGAGCATCTCGACCACGAGCGAGTCCGGTTTGACCATCAACGGCGGACGCTCGGCCACGCTCGAGCGCGTCCGCGTGGGCAACGTCGCCATCGCCGATCGCCAAGGCGCCGGCATGCACCTCGCGATCAACGATCGCCGCGACCCCACGCCGGCCGAGCCAGACATCGTGCTCATCGATTGCGAGGTCACCGACGTATCGGCCCGCTGGGGCCTGGTCACCGGGGGCGGCTGGCTCGAGACGCGCAACCTCGTCATCGAGGACTGCGATGGCGATGGGCTGGCCGCCAGCACGCGCCGGTTCGACTTGTCCGGCTGCCGCTACGAAGCCAACACGCGGCACATCTCCATCCGATCCGGCGCGGGAACCATCAACTCGGGCGTGTTCCGCCGCGGGGGCGGCGTCGGCGTGGCCGGGGCCGAGGTCACCGGATGCCGCTTCGAGGACAACAACGGCACCGCCCTCTCGGGCGCCACGGTCGTGCGCGACAATCTGTTCCTCAACAACCGCTCCACCGGCGATGGCGGCGCGCTCGCGCTCTTCGGCTTCGTCGACATCGACGACAACCGCTTCGAGGGCAATAGCGCCGTGCGGGGCGGGGCCATCTTCGCCAACGGCAGCATCGTCTCGGGGGGCAACACCTTCGTGCGCAACAGCGCCAGCTTCGGCGGCGCGGCGTGGCTCGACCAGGGCGTGCGCCGGTCCATCCTGGGCGAGCCGGGCAGGCCCGACGTGTACCTGGACAACACCGCGTCCGAAGCCGGCGGGGCGCTCTACGTCGTCGCCGACGAGGTGGACTTTGCCGCCAACGAGTTCGAGGGCAACCAGGCCGTCTTCGGCGGGGCCATCGCGGTCGATCCCTTGGGTTCGGCCCTCTACCTCAACCGGCCCGAGGGCGGCGTTGGCAACCGATTGGTGGCCAACCACGCCCTCTTCGGCAGCGACATCTACCTGTTCCGGCCCGACCCGGCCTTCCCCACCGCCGATACCGACGCCCGGTGCGTCGACTGGGGCACCAGCGACCCTGCCGCCGTCGCCGAGCGCATCTACGACGCCGCAGATGCGCCGGGGCTGCCCGAGGTGCTGTACCTGCCGCTCGGCCCGTTCGTCGATTGCGTGCCCGACTTCGACGGCAACGGCGCCCTGACCATCTTCGACTTCCTGCTGTTCGCCAATCTCTTCGAGGACGGCGACCCGCGCGCCGACCTGGACGGCGACGGCGAGCTGACGCTGTTTGATTTCCTGTCGTTTCAAACGGCCTTTGACGCTGGATGCTAGCTCGATCTGTCGCCTCGCCGGCGGGGCCATGTGCGCGCCTCTCCCGTCGCGGGCCTGAGTTTCGATTCCTGGACTCTGCCGGCGACAACGTTCCGAGCTCAATGAGGAACGCAGTCATGAAAAACTCATCGATGAGGACCCCACTGATGAGGACCCCACCATGCCACTCCTGAGCCGTCTCATCTTCTCCGTCCTGGCCTCCCTGGCCGCCCCCGCCCTCGCGCTGGCCCAGGCACCGTGCGCCGATCCCATGGCCATTTGCCTGCCCGATCTCGACGGGACCACCGGCGTCCGCTTCGACGGGACCGATACGCTGGGCCAGACCGGTGCGTCCGTGGCGTTCGCCGGCGACCTGAACGGCGACGGCATCGATGATCTGGCCATTGGCGAGCCCGACGCCGGTGGTGGCGACGGCGGACCAGGCGCGATCTACCTCGTATATGGGCGCGCGATGCCGTTTGCCCCGAGGGCGTCGCTCGAGTCGCTGCCCCCGGGCGTCGCCACACGCGTGACCCCGCCCGATGGCGTCGTCGGCCTCGGCTTCTACCTCGCCGCCATCGGCGATCTCGACGGCGACGGCTACGACGACCTTGCCATCGGCTGCTACGACCGAACCGAGGCCATCGGCCGGGCCTACGTGCTCTTCGGCCGCCAGGGCGGCTTCCCCGCCAACGTACGTCTGGACGATCCGGGCGTGCGGACGCTGGCGCTCGCCTCGGGCAGCCCGCTCGCGGTTGCGGCCGTCGCCGTCGCGCCGGCGGGCGACTTCAACCACGACGGCTCGCCCGACCTGGCGCTGGGCGCGCCCAACGCGGGCGTGGGCGGGGAGGCCTACGTGCTCTGGGGCCGCGAGGTGCCGGGCGGAAGCGAGCCCTTCCCTCCCTCGCTCACTCTGGGCTCCTGGCCGGCCTCGGTGGGCCTGACGCTGCGCGGCGGCGCCGGGCAATACGCCGGCTCGTCGCTGGCGGGCGCACCCGTTGGCATGACCGCCGACGCTAACGGGGACGGCGTGGACGACCTCCTCGTCGCCGCGCCGCGCACGGAGCCGGCCGGCCGGGACGGGGCGGGCCGGGTGTACCTTGTGTTTGGCTCGCCTTCCCACGGGCTGGGCTCCCCCTCGATCGATCTGCCCGCGCTTCCCCTGGACGCCGGCGCGCGCTTCGACGCCCTCGAGGAACGGACGGGCATGTTCCCGAGGTTCCTTGGCGACCTCAACGGCGACGGCCGCGATGATTTCGGGCTCTTTTCGCCCGCGTACGGCCCCAGCGGCTCGGTCGATGGCAGGGCCTGGATCCGGTTCGGCCGACCGCCGCATGATGGCTTCTGGCCGATCGAACCACTGTGGATCCCCGATGCCTCGAGAGGGACGGAGATCAGCGCGAACTTCGCTGGTACCAGATACTTCGGCACCAGCGCGGCGGCCATCGGCGACTTCGACGGCGACGGCCTTGACGATGCGATCGTCGGCGCCGCCCTCACCTCCTACTCCGATCCATGGCTCGTCGAGCCCGGCCGCGCCTTCATCCTGCGCGGTGCCCGCTCGTGGCCGGCCTTGTTCGATCTAGGCTCACGCCGCGACCTGTACATCCCCATCGACTACGACGTGTGGGGCCAGAACGTTGGCTGGTCCGTCGACGGCCTGGGGGACTTCAACGGCGACGGCCTGAACGATCTGACGCTGGGCGGCCCGGGGCGGCGGGGCAGCGGTGGTGAGCCCGGCTCGGCCTTCGTCGTCTTCGGCGGAGACGCGGGTGGACCGGGGTGCCCGGCCGACGTCGACCGCGACGGCGTGCTGACCGTCTTCGACTTCCTGGCGTTCCAGAACCTCTTCGACGACGGCGATCTGCGCGCCGACCTCGACGGCGATGGCGAACTCACGCTCTTTGACTTCCTGGCGTTCCAGACGGCGTTCGACGCGGGGTGCTGAGGATTTTCTCGTCGCTGCGCCGGCGGGGCCGGACCGCCCGCCGACTCGCCCACCCGCCGCCCAAGCCCCGGCCGCCGTCCGTTCTTGCCCGGCGGCCGCCCTCGCCGTGACGGACCGTGCCTTCGTAGCGAAGGCACGCGGAGCGGCACGGAAGGCGTCCGTCGGCGGGCCCGGGGGTGCCGCCTGGGGTCCAGACCCGGCCGCCGCGGGCGGAGTGGGCCCTGCGCTTGCACCCGCGGCGGCGTTCTTCGCCGTGTTTCCGGCTCGGGCTCAAGCGTCGCATCCTTCATGCCGATGCCAGGACGGCACGAACGCGTCGGGATCGCGGCGCGGCGGCGGTCCGCCGCAACGCGAGGACGACCAGCAGCAAGACGGGGAGCGACCGCGATGGCACGCCGAGCACCGAAGGACGACGCCATGTTCCTGGACACCTGCCGCGCCCTGGCGACGCGCTGGGACGCGGGCACGCCCGGCGACATCGGCCTGTCGTCCCAGCAGGTGGACGCGCTGGTCGAGCTGCTCGAGGAAACCACCGAGTGCACCCGCGAGTACGCGGCGTATCGGAGCAAGGCCAGGGCCTCGAACGACGCCCGACGCGAGGCGATGGCGCGGCTGCGGCGCGCGTTCGGCGCACTCGTGCAGACCATCGACGGGTACGCCCGGTACACGGGCAACGCCGAGGTGTACACGCTGGCGGCCATCGCGCCGCCCGCCAAGGGCGCCCCCCGCGGCACGCCGCCCCGTCCAGTCCCCATCGACGCGAGGGTGCTCAACGGCGGGGCCATCGAGGTCAGCTTCAAGGCCAGCGGCGACGGCGCGGTGTACGAGCTCCAGCGACAGGCCGTGCCCATCGAGGGGCCCGCCGGACCGTGGGCCACGATCGCCAGCGGCGCCAGCAAGCGGTGGATCGATGATTGCCCGCCACGGGGCGTCGCGGCCGTCTACTACCGCGCCCGCGGCGTGCGCCCGTCGCGCCGCGGCACCACCGCCAGCGAATGGAGCGAGCCGGCCACGGCGACCTTCGGCCGCGAGAAGGTAGCGGCCGAGACGAGTCCAACCGAGGCGCCCGAGCCAGCGGGCGATCGCGCGGCCTGAGGATCGGCTCAGCCGCCCGGCTGGCGCAACACCGCAATATTCGGCAGATTCCGATACCACCCGTCGTAATCGAGCCCGTACCCGACCACGAACGCATCGGGCACGTCGAAGCCGACGTAATCGGGCGTCATGTCGACGGCGCGCTCGACCTCCTTGCGCAGCAGCACGGCGGTGCGCACGCTCGCGGGGTTGGTCGCCGCGACGAGGTCGCGGACGGCGGCGAGGGTGCGGCCGCTGTCGAAGATGTCGTCGACGATGAGGACGTGCGCGCCCGTCAAGGATTCGGTCGGGCCCGAGCCCCCCATGTCACTCAGCCTCACGCCCTGGCTCGTCGTCGCCCTGCCGGGGTAGCTGGAAGCCTCGATCAGTTCGAGCCGCAGCCGCATGGGCATGGTGCGGACGAGGTCGGCGGTGAAGACCAGGGCCCCGGTGAGCACCGGCACGACGACGAGGCGGTCGGCCCCGGTGGTGAGCTCGAGGTCGCTGGCGATCTGGGTGCCCATCTCGGCGACGCGCATGGCGATCCGCGTGCGGTCGATCAGGATGCGCTCGATGTCGCCCTGGAAGTCCGGGTGGGCGTCGGGATGGGGGTCATGCGGGACCATGGCGGCCACTGTAGGGAAACCGGAGGCTTCCGGCGGCGCATGGGCCGGCAGGGGCCGCGTCCCTATCATTCCCATTCGCCCAAACGACGGGCCCGCGCCCCCGCGTTCGCGGGATCCGCAGGGCCCATGGAGAGACTGATGACCCAGGCCACGGCCTCAACGCTCGCGCTCGATGGCGGCGCTGCCACCTTCGATTCCCCGGTCGCCTTCATGCGGCCCCAGCTCCAGCCCCAGGACGTCGAGGCCGCCCACGAGGTCCTCAAGAGCGGCATGCTGCGGGCGGCGGGCAAGTGCGGCGAGCTCGAGACGCGGTTCGCCGAGGCCAGCCAGGCGAAGCACGCCCTGGCCTGCGCCAACGGCACGTGCGCCCTGCAACTCGCCTATCGCAGCCTGTTCCAGCGCGGCGACGAGGTGCTCGTGCCCGCGTGGACGTACATCGCCACCGCCAGCATGCTGGTGGCCGAGGGGATGACGCCCGTGTGGGTCGACAGCCTCGAGGACACGATGCAGATCGACGTGGCCGACGCGGCCAAGAAGGTCACCAGCAAGACCAGGGGCATCGCCGCGACGCACCTGTACGGCATGCCCGTCGACGTGCACGCGATCGCCGAGCTCGCCAAGGCCAACGACCTCAAGGTCGTCTACGACTGTGCGCAGAGCCACCTCGCGACCGTCGACGGCGAGGGCATCGGCACCTTCGGCGACGCCTGCACCTACTCGTTCTACGCCACCAAGAACCTGGGCACGGGCGAGGGCGGCATGATCACCGTCAACGACGACACGCTCGGCCACGACGTCGCGCTCCTTCGCAGCCACGGCGAGACCGACAAGTACCTGCACGAGCGCATCGGCTTCAACTATCGCATGAACGACATCACCGGCGCCATCGGCTGCTCGCGCCTCGACCGTTTGCTCGACGAGACCAACGCCCGCCGCGCCGCCGCCGACCACTACGACACCGTGCTCGGTGCCATCGACGGCGTCCTGCCCCCCGGCCGCACGAAGGGCGCCGACTCGGCGTGGCACCTATACACCGTGAAGCTCGACCTAGACCAGTTCACCTGCGACCGCGACGCGTTCACCAAGGCGCTCAGCGCCGAGGGCGTGCCGACGGCCGTGCACTACCCGCGCTCCCTGACGCACCAGCCGGCGTTCAAGGACTACGTGAGCGATCATCCCCCGGTGGCCGAGGCGTTGGCCAGCAAGGTCTTCTGCCTGCCCATGCATCACGAGCTCCATCACGCGACCATCGACCGCATCGGCGAGGCGGTGGCGAAGGTGGCGGCCGCCTACCGCCGCTAGGTCGCCGGCAGCATCGACAGCCGCGACTGCACGAACATCCGCTGCGGCTTCGCGCACGGCAGCGTGAGCGCCCGCTCGAAGCACGCGCGGGCCTCTTTCGTGCGCCCCGCACGCCTCAGCAGCTCGCCGCGCACGACGTCCGCATGGGCGTAGCGCTCGAGCGGGCCGATGGCGTCGAGCTCGGCCAGGCCCGCGCCCATGCCCTTCGCCATCGCAATCGCGACCGCCCGGTTCAGCCCCACCACCGGTCCGGGCTTGATCTCGCGCAGCAAGTCGTAGAGCGAGACGATCTCGCGCCAGTTGGTCTCCTCGAAGCTCGCCGACCGCGCGTGCACGGCGGCGATGCCGGCCTCGAGGTGGTATGCCGTCAGCTCGTCGCCGCTGGCCGCCCGCTGCAGGTGGTGGAAGCCGCGGACGATCAGGCCGCGATCCCATCGAGATCGGTCCTGATCTTCGAGCAGCAGCAGGCCGCCCTCGGCGTCGCTGCGCGTCTCGAGCCGCGACGCGTGGAAGAGCATGAGCGCCAGCAACGCGTGCGCTGCTGGGCTGGCGGTACGCTCGTCGCGCACGAGCATCGCACCCAGGCGGCAGGCTTCTTCGAACCGGTCTCGCCGGATGACCTCGTCGCCCTCGCTCGCCGAGTATCCGTCGTTAAAAAGCAGGTACACCGTCTCCAGCACGCTCCGCATCCGCGGCTCGAGCTCGTCGGCTTCGGGCATGTCCATCGAAGCCCCGCTGTCGCGGATCGCCCGCTTGGCGCGCACGAGCCGCTGGGCGGCCGCCGACTCGGTGACGAGGAACGCCCGGGCGATCTCCCCCGTGCCCATGCCCGCGACCAGCTTCAGCGTGAGCGCGACGCGCTGCTCGGCCGGCAACGAAGGATGGCAGCACATGAGCATGAGTCGGACCTGCTCGTCCAGCTCGCCGTACGCCCGGGCGTATGCGTTGCGCTCGATCCAGTCGCGCAACGCGGGCTCGTGCCGACGCAGCGTGGCATCTCGTCGCAGGGCGTCGAGGGCCCGCCGCCGGGCGACCTGCGTCAGCCACGCGGTCGGGTTGTCGGGCACGCCCTTGAAGCGCCAGCGGCGCAATGCCTCCAACAGCGCCTCTTGGACGACGTCCTCGATCAGGTCGAGCTTGCCGGGCCCGAAGATGGCCACGAGCGACGCCGACAGCCTGCCCGACTCGTGCCGGAACAGGTGGTCGACGAGCGCAAAGACAGCGCCTTCTTCAGACGGCATCGATCTGGCGGACGTGGGTGGCGCAGCCATACTTCGCGTGCGGGCTGTGGCGGGCGATCTCGACGGCCTCGTCGTACGACTCGGCGTTGACGATGAAGAAACCGCCCAGCACCTCCTTGCTCTCGGCGAAGGGACCGTCGGTGACGGTGACGCCCGCGCCGTTGCGGGTGAGGACTTTGCCACCCTCATCGGCCAGCTTCTCGCCGGCGGCGAGCTTGCCGGCCTGGCCGAGTTGCTGCGCCCAGGCGCCGTACTCCTGCACGATCTGCTGCATCTGCTCGGGCGACACGTCGGCGTAGTCGGCGGGGTTGTCGAACAGCATCAGCAAGAACTTCGGCATGGTGGACTCCTTGCGGTTTGCGCAGCCGCAGGGGAGGTGCGGCCGCTGGGTTCATCTCGTAGACGAACAGGCCCTCCCGGATTCGACAGACAATCGCTGAAAATCTACCACACCCGCCGCACGCACCACGGCGCAGCAGCCAGCCCGATGAGCACGGCGATGACGCTCTTGACCACCATGCCCGGCAGGAAGGGCAGCATGCCGCCCTCGACGGCCCGCTCCAGGGTGAAGCCGCGGACGATCGCCAGCCACGGCACGCCCATCGCGAAGATGACCGCGTGGGCCGCCAGCACGGCCGCCACGATTGCGAGCCAGCCGCGGGGCAGTCCGTCGGATCGCCGCACGATCATGCCCACGATCGGCTGGCACGCGACGAACCCGACGATGTAGCCGCCGGTCTGGCCCAGGATGACAGCCAGCCCGACCGACTCCTCGGCGAACAGCGGCACGCCCACGACGCCCGCTGCGACGTAGAGCAGCATGCTCAGCGAGCCCGCTCGCGGCCCGAGGCACAGGGCCGCCAGCACCACGAAGAGCGTCTGGAGGGTCATGGGTACGCCGTCGGGCGGAAGGGGCACGCTGACGTACGCCCCACCGGCGGTGAGCAGGGCGAAGCCCGGAATCCCCAAGGCCCAAAGCTGGGCCTTGGAGAGGGCGCCTTCGTGGGCCGGGCTGGCGTCGCGGATCGTGGCCATAGGACCGACATTGTTGGCACCCGTCAGGCTCGCCAATGGCCTCCTGGCGGCCTACAGATTGCCTTCCCCATCCCGGAGAGGTGGCGGAGCGGTTGAACGCGCCGGATTCGAAATCCGGTATGGCCTTCGGGTCATCGGGGGTTCGAATCCCCCCCTCTCCGCTTGCTCAGGCCCCGCCCTCGGCGGGGCTTTTGCATTGGAACAAAGCTCAATGACGCCAGCTGCCCGATAACCACGAATTGCGTGGGCGTTTCAGAAACTGATATTGAAATCAGACGGATCTGGGTTATGCTCATTCCATGCCGGCTACGTTCCAGGATGAGACGACGGCGGTCGTCGCCGAGATCCGCGACCTGTTCGCGCAGGTGATCGAGTCGACGTGCGGCAGCTCCATCGGCCTGTCGGAGGTCTGCGACGGCTTCGGCATCCATCGCAAGCTGGCATGGCAACTGACCAAGGTTGCCTACGGCGAAGACCCCTTCCAAGCCGCCCGCTACATGCCCACGCCCAAGGGCATCCAGACATGGATTCGCTCGGCCGCTGCACGCGGCGTCGATGCCACGCTGCTCGCCCGCGTCGTTGAGGGATCGTCGAAGTTCGAGGGACTCGTCGAGACGCACGCGGGCAGTCGTACCGCGATGGACATGCTCCTCGAATCGTGCGTGGAAGAGCCGAGCGAGGAGATCGACGTTCGCTGGCGCCAGCGGGCCTTCGAGGGCAACGGATACGTCTGGGGCGTGCAGGCGCGCACGATGGCGGCCTTCGCGATCCTCGCGCCGTCGACCACCAGGCGCGGCTGGCTCGACGTCGCCCAGGTCCGCAGCCTCATCGACTTCCGCCGCACGCGCCCCGATACGCGCTGGATGATCGGTCAGGGCACCGTCACGGGCAGCGGCGACACCGCCGGCTTGCCCGACCGCCAGCCGCTGGACCCCGACTCCGCGCGAAGGGCTGGCGGCGTTCCGGTCATCGGCGAGTTCACGAGTGATCCGTTGCCCGAGCTCGAGCGCCGCAACGCCGAGCCGCCGGTCGTCATCGACGAGTTGCTGCCGGGGCAGATCGGCCAGGCTGGTCAGGTCACCATTACGACAGGCGAAGTGATCCGCAATCTTGCGCCGGCGTTCGCGACCGAACCCGGCCAGCGCGCCCACTTCGGCACGGGCGTCGGTACGCCTGCCGAAGCGATGCTCTACGACCACTTCGTGCACAAGGACCTCTTCGAGGGCGTGCACCGCGAGCTGTGCGTCTTCGGCGAGGTCGGGCGGCCCTACACGCACGACGAGCGGGACCGGCTGCGCGTCCCCGAGCAGGTCCAGCACCTGGGCCGCGGCCTGGCGAGGGTGCACACGCCCGATGCGCCCGGCTATGCGCCGCTGCTGCGGTACGCATTCGGCCGCTGCGACTGGGACGCGGGCGATTTCGACCTATACCGCGTGCGCATGGCCTACCCGCCGCTGTCCACGTCGGTGATGATCCGCCACGAACTTCCCGAGCCTCCGGAGTGGCTGGAGGCTTGACCATCGATCTCGTACGCCTGGGGGCCGACTCGCACGAATGCAGAACTTACCTGGAGGCATGAAATGACCACGTTCCGCTCCGCAACCCTTGCCGTCCTGTTGGCGGCCCCCACCACCGCGCTCGCGCAGACCGTCGACTTCGAGGACCTCGCCGAGGGCTTTTACGGCTCGACGTTCGAGTACGCCGGCATGTTCTTCCAAGACATCAACCAGGTGTCCGGCGTCTTCCCGGATGGATCGACCTTCGGCCCGCAGGAGTTCGACGAGGTCGTCATCGAGGATGCAACGTTCTTCTACGACGACTTCCCCGCGTGGGGCAGCCCCGAGAACGCGCTGACCTTCGGCAACGCCTTCGTGCCGGGCGACAACCTCTCGATCGGCCGCATCTCGTCGGCGACCATCGTGCTCGACGAGGACCAGACCAGCGTCTCCATGGACATCGCCTACTACCAGGATGGCCCGTGGGGCGGCATCGTCGTCCACCTGGACGCCATCAAGCTGGGCGAGGTCGTCGGCAGCGCCGACACGATCACCATCCGCGACGGCGGCGGCCGCGACAGCATCGCCCTGGGCGAGCTCAGCATCTCGGGCGTCGAGTTCGATGAGTTGCACCTCTACGCCACGTTCGGCAGCGAGTTCAGCCTGCCGCGCATCCTCATCGACGACATCGCGTTCGGCACCGGCTGCCGGGCCGACTTCGACGGTGACGGCAGCCTCACGCTGTTCGACTTCCTGGCCTTCCAGGACGCGTTCGACGCGGGCGATCTCGCCGCCGACTTCGACGGCGACGGCAGCCTCACGCTGTTCGACTTCCTGGCGTTCCAGAACGAGTTCGACGCCGGCTGCTGATCAACCGACGAATTCGCACGGTTTCCTATCCGCGACGGCCCGCCTCTTCTCCCTGGGGCGGGCCGTTGCACGTGGTGATCGGCGGAATGGACTCGCGCAACGCCTAACATCGCCGTCGCGACAGGGATGCGGCGCCCGCGCGAGAGAGGCCATGCATGCTCAACGCGGTCTTGTGGTACGTGGCCATCTCGCTCACCGGCCCGCTCGTCGTGCTGACGCTCGCCCCGCTGGTGCTCACGACCGGGTCGTGGGTCGTCCGAGCCTGGGACTTTCCTCGTTTGCAGTTGGCCGCGTTGACCTCGGTACCAGCAGTGCCGCTGCTCGTCATCATCTTGCGAGACGCAGGGGCATGGTTCGCTACCGCCTTGCTCATCCTGCTCTTCGTGATGGCGGCTTCGGGCGTCGTGCAGTTGCTGCCATTCACCCGGCTGTGGTCGCGAGAGGTCGAGGGCTTGGGCGAGGCTGCACGCAACGAGGATTCGCTTCGCATCCTCGTCGCCAACATCCGCTACGAGAGCCGGCAGTTCGAGGCGGTCTCGGACACCATCCTCGAGGCCGACCCCGATCTGCTCCTCCTCATCGAGATCGACGAGACGTGGCACGGCGAATTGCATTCGCTCGCGCAGGGCTATCCGCATCGCATCGAGTCGATCGCGGACGAAGGCCTCGGCCTGGCCTTGTGGTCCAGGCGACCGCTCGGCCAGGGAGGGATCGAGCATCTCATCAGCGAGCGTCGGCCGTCTATCGTCGCCGAGGTGGAGACACAGGACGGCCGAACAATCAGGTTCGTCGGCCTGCATCCCACGCCGCCTGGCCTCCGCGACAGTACCGGCCAGGATCGTCGCGACAGCAACGTCCGGGATGCCGAACTCGTGCTGCTCGCCAGGCGCATTGCCACGGATCCGAACCGCAACTGGATCGTCGCGGGCGATTTCAACGACGTCGCCTGGTCGCACACGACGCGGTTGTTCAAGCGTCTCAGCGGGATGCTCGACCCTCGGGTCGGACGCAAGCTCATGAACACCTTCCACGCAGGGCGGTGGTACCTCCGGTTCCCCGTTGATCATCTCTTCGTCGCTCCGGGCACTCGCATCGGCCGCCTCGATCGCGTCAGGCTGCCCGGCTCGGACCACTTCGGCCTGCTGGCCACGATTGCCCTTGAGCCGAGGTCCGAAACGAGGCCTGCAGATCCGGACAGCGACGCCGATGACGCGCACGAAGCCGCCCATGCGGTCGAGCGAGGGGCCGAGGACGCCGGAGCGAGAGGCGTGAAGTCCGGAGACCCGACGCGATCGATCTAGGGTGATCACGTACTGGTTTCCGGGTCATTACGTATATGTCGGTTGATTTCCCGGATTCGCCGGGCAACGCTTCGTGGACCCTGCCGACGCAGCCAGGGACTGACTCCGAGTCGCAACACGTCGTCTCGTTCGTTCAGCCCGTTGCGTTGGCCCAGATCCATGACCACTCTCGAGACATCACGCGCGTCCGCCCTCTCGAGCATCAGATGCACAGGGCGACGATCCTGCGGCAGGCTGGAAGCTTGGCCCGTGCTCGAGGATGCCCTGAGCGACCTCGACGAGCTTGGTCCGGGCGTTCTGGGCTCGCGTGCGCAGGATGGCGAAGGCTTCGGCCTCTTCGACCTGTTGGTCGGCCATGATGGCGCCCTTGGCGCGTTCGATCACCTTGCGATCCGCGAGCGCCTGCCGCAGCGAATCGACCTCGCCGGCGAGTTCTTCGAATTGCTCGAATCGCGCCCGTGCGACGACGATGGCCGCCTCGAGATCGATCGGATCGATCGGCTCGACGAGGTAGGCCATGACATGGTCGGCCATGGCCTTCTGCACGAGGCCCAGCGAACGCCGCTCGGCGACGATGACCGTCGGCACCGGCTTTTCGGATCCCAGCTTGACGGCGGCTTCGATTCCGTCGCCGTCGGAAAACTCGATACCCGTCACGATCAACTGGGGCCGCTTTTCGGCGGCCGCCTCGAACATCGCTTGGATCGTGTTGCACCGACACAAGACGGCGTGCCGACGTCCGACGATGGACGCGAGTTGCTCGACCATCTCGCCTCGACCGTGGGCGACGATGACGGCGAGCCCATGCAGGGCCTCTGCGGCTCCTTCGACGGCCGCGTGCTCTCCGTGGGGTTGGTCGGCGTTCATCGCGGTCTCCATCTCTCGGGCCCTGCGGGGCAGTCCACGACCGACCAGTGTACCCGCCGCCCGCTCGAGCGGGCACGTTCGACCCCAGCCGAATGAACCCAGAAATGAGCTCACAGATCTTCCAACTCGCCTATGTCAGCAAGCGTCGTTCGAGCGTCACCGATGAAGATATCGTTGATGGCATCGTACTGCCCGCGATCACCAAGAACCGCTTGCTCGGCCTCACGGGGTGCTTGTGGTTTGACGAGCATCACTTCTTCCAGGTGCTGGAAGGCGCTCTCGATGCCGTGGAATTGATGTACGAACGCATCAGCACCGATCGGCGGCACGAGTCGATCACGCGCATCCTCTGCGAAGACACCGGCGGGAGACGCTTCGAGCGCTTCGGCATGCGGGCGATACGCTCGGATGCGGCCAGATCGATGCCCGAACTGGTTACGGCCTATAGCGAGGGACGGTCGATTTCCGTCGGCCGTGCGGCCCCCTGGTGGAATCCGCTCGCGCGGTCCGACCGCCGAGGACGGGATTCGGCGACGGCGGTCGAGCCCCTGTCGCTGGCCCGACGCGTCATCGATGAACTCGCCGGCTGGTCCGACGCGACCCCGGCGTAGCGCCCCCTGCCAACGGCCACGGTCCACGCTCGCGTACTATCCGCCGTGCCGCAGCCCGACTCCACCGCCGCCCCCCAGGGACAGGAACGACTGCACCGCGTCCTCGCCGATGCGGGCGTGGCCAGTCGCCGCGCCTGCGAGCAACTCATCCGCGAGGGTCACGTCGAGGTCAACGGCGAGATCGTGACCGAACTGCCTTCGTTTGCCGACCCACGACGTGACGACATCCGCGTCAACGGCCGCCGCATCCGCACGCCGGATGCCACGGTCACGGTGCTCCTGAACAAGCCGACCGCCACGCTCACCACCGCCGCCGACGAGCCGGGCATGGACCGCCGCACGGTGCTCGACATCGTGCAGCACCCACTCGCGCCCCGCCTATTTCCGGTCGGGCGGCTCGACTACGACACCACGGGGCTGCTGATCCTGACCAACGACGGCGAACTGGCAAACCGACTTGCTCACCCGAGGTACGAGATCCCCAAGACCTACCGGGCCATCGTCAGCGGGGTGATGACCAAGGAGAGCCTGGCCGACCTGGAGCGTGGCGTCGTCCTGGCCCACCGCACGCAGGGCAAGACGCAGGGGGCCGAACGCACCCAGCCCGTACGGGTGACCGTGACCAGGCAACTGCGCGACCGGGCGCACCTCGAGATCACGCTGACCGAGGGCCGCAACCGCGAGGTCCGCCGAGTGCTCGCCCGCGTGGGATGCCCCGTCCGAAAGCTCGAGCGCGTCGCCATCGGCCCGGTCAAGCTTGCCGACCTCCGCCGCGGCCATTGGCGAGACATTCGCCCCAGTGAGCTCAAGTCGCTCAAGAAGGCCGTTGGCCTCCTCGAGGGTGGCCGTCGCGGTGGACAGAGCAGGCCACGAACGGGGAGGTCGTAGTCCATGGCCGGACTGCCCGACTGGCTACGGCTGCCCAGCAGCGAAGAAATGGCACGAGCGACCTACGTCAGCCGCATGGCGCTGCGCTCGCTCTTGAAGACTCGGCTCCCGCAGATGGCGGCGGCGCTCGCCTATCGCACGCTCTTCGGTCTGCTGCCGATCAGCATCGTCGCGCTCGTCATCGTGCGCATGTTCGTGGGCGACGACGACCTAAAACGGCTCATGGAGCAGGCCGTTCGGTTCACGGGCATCGCCGAGGTGATCCAGGCCGAGGTCGGCCAGACCACGCCAGACGATCCGAGCGACGACGCACCCGTGCGGCCCTCGGTCGGCGGCGTGCTCACGATGCCGGGTCCGTTCACGTCGTCCATGCGGTTGCACGCAGCCCTGGCCATGGTCGGTACGCCCGAGGACATCGAGGAGCGTGGCACGGGCCTGCTCAACCCGCCCGAGCCGTTGGATCCGACCCCGCAGAGCCTCGACGACCTCCTGCAGGGCTGGGTCGACAACTTCGGATCGGTTCGGTTCGACGCCATCGGGCTCGTCGGCGGCCTCGTGCTCATTTATGCCGCGCTCGCGATGGTCGTCGAGGTCGAACGCTGCTTCAACCAAGTGTGCCGCGCCAAATCGGGACGGAGCTGGACCCGCCGAATCACGCAGTACTGGACGCTGATGACGCTCGGGGCCATCCTCATTGCGCTGACCTTCCTCGTGAGCGTGCAATTCCGAGAGTGGATTCGCGCCATGGCGGGCGACGGGGACGCATTTGGCCGATTCATCGTCGGTGCGGCGGGCTTCCTCGTCACCGTCGCTATCAGCACGGGGCTGCTGACGCTCGCCTACATGATCTTGCCCAACCGTCGCCTCCGCCTGCGCCCGACGCTCGCGGGCGCCACGGTTGCCGCCATCGGATGGGAGGCCGCCAAGTGGGGCTTCACGCAGTACCTGGGCTTCTCGACGAACTCAACCTACGCCACGCTGTACGGCTCGCTCGCGCTCATCCCGATCTTCATGCTGTGGGTCTTCTTGACGTGGCTCATCATCCTCTTCGGGCTGCAGGTCGCGTATGGCGTGCAGATGCTCGAAGACGGCATCGAGCAGGACGAGGACTCCGACGATCCGGCCCTGATGCTCGCCGGACCGGGCTTGCTCATCGACGCCGCAGCCGCGATCGGCCGGCGATTCGCTGATGGGCAGGGCGCTCGGACGTCCGACGTCGCCGACGAGCTGGCCCTCGCCAACGACCAGTGCTCGAAGATCATCAACGCCCTGCAGCGCGGCGGATTCGTGAAACAACTGGACAACGGCGGAGGTTTTACCTTGTCCAAGCCGGCCGATCGAATCCGCCTGGCCGACATTGCGACGGCCGCACCCTCGCCAGTCGCCTCGCGGCAGGGGTCCGCGGCGTCCCGGCTCAGACGGTCGGCCGTCGAGTCGTTGGGAGAAGAAACCCTACAATCTCGCCTGGCCGAGGCAGCGGAAAACCAGGATGGCTCAGCCAACGTATCGAAGGACGGGAAAGAACGCGAGGACGCATGACACGCAGCCGAATCATCAAGGGCTCCATCTTGACCGCCACCGCGGGAGTGCTTGCTCTGGGTGCGGGTGGTTGCTATCGGAAGGTCGTGGATTCCCGGGGCATCGGGGCCGATAGCACGAAGCTCCGCAGCGAGTACGAGAGCCGGCCGCTCGACTTCATGACCACCGAGAGCCGAAGAGACAAGCGTGAGGTTCGCCCCGCACGCGAGCGTGAACGGCCCTGATCCGAGGTATGTGGAGCCTAAACTTTCGTCACGCTCGTCATTCCTGATTCGGGAGCCACCATGGGCATCGAAGCCGCACTTCCTACCGACGCCATCCTGACCACGCAACTCCAGCGTGTCATCAACTGGGCCCGGCGCAGCAGCATCTGGCCCATCCCCTTCGCGACCGCGTGCTGTGGCATCGAACTCATGGCAACGGCGTCGAGCCGCTATGACCTCGCCCGATTCGGCATGGAACGCATGAGCTTCAGCCCGCGGCAGAGCGACCTCGTCATCGTCGCCGGCCGCATTGGCATCAAGATGATGCCCGTGCTCCAGCGCATCTATCAACAGGTAGCCGAGCCCAAGTGGGTCATCTCGATGGGCGCGTGCGCTTCCACCGGCGGCGTGTTCGACACCTACGCCACCGTCCAGGGCATCGACCAGTTCATCCCCGTCGACGTCTACATCCCCGGCTGCCCGCCCAGGCCCGAGATGCTGCTCGAGGGCATCATGGCCATCCAGCGGATCATCGATGAGGACGGGATCCCGCCTCGCGGCCCCGGCGGCAAGCGCGTGCCGCTCGGCATCGCCGTCCAGCCCACGCACCAGGCAACCCCCCAGCCCGTCGGCGTGCGCATCGGATCCTGATCCGATCGGCTTCCGACAATCTGGCTCGGCGGCCGCGTCGAGGCCGACTTCGACGCGTTGGGGTGGAACAATCCCCGACATGAAGTACCCACGCCTGACGTCGTTCGTCGCACCTGCGCTGCTCCTTGCGAGTTCGGCTTGCCTCGCGCAAGAGATCGCCCCGGCGACGCCACGCGAGGCCGCAATCGAGCAACTCGCTGACGATCCAGCGGCCGCGCTTGCTGCGGCAACTCGCCAGCGCGACGCGGCCATCGCGGCCTGGCCAACGACCCAGGTCGCCGACCTCGTCGACGCGGTCGAGCACCACGCCATCGTCGCGATGATTGGTGATCTTCCGGCCTCGGCCCGGAGCCTCATGCTCGATGTTTGGGCATCGCACCCGGAGTTCGTCGGCGCGCTCGCCCGCGTCATCACCGACACGAACGACGGATCGTCGGTCGCCACCATCGCACAGGCCATCGCGGTCGGCCAGCCGGACGCATTGAGCGACTACCCCGAACTGGCCGCGGCGGTGTGCGTCGTGCTCGACCGGCCGCGCGAGTACCCCGGGCTCGGATCGATCCTGCCTGCGGCGCCGGATGTTTTCGAAGCCCTCGTGTTCGCACACCAGGACCGCCGCGTCATGGCGCTACCGCTCGACCGGCTGCCCGCCGAGGTGCTTACGTTCATGACCGACAGCGCCCTGACGGGCGAGGGCATCCGCACGATCATCCAAGATCGCCGCCAGCGCGAGCCCTTGGAGCTGTACCGTCTGGTTACGTACCGACAAGCAAGCCTGCTCGAAGGCGAAGCGGCGCTGCCCCCCGAAGAATTCAGCTTCGAGCGCATCCAAGAGCGCGGCGGGCTCGGGCCGCTCCGCAGCTTCTACGCCGAGCAGTTGGGCCAAGCCTTCGGCTATCCCGTCGCACTCGCAACCGGCCATCTGGGCGACGAGCGCTTCCTGGCGCCCGTCTTCCTCGAGCAGGGTCGCCGAGGCTACCTCTGGAACCTTGACGCCATTGCCGACCATGCGGGCCTGGCGTTCGGTGCGACGCAGCATCCGGTCACGAACGAGCCACTGCCGCTCGCCGAATTGCTTCTGACCGCCGATCTCGCCGAAGCGGGCCCGGCATCCACTCGCACGGCGTGGGCCTTGCATGAGGCTACGCAGTCGGCCGCACCGAGCGTCCGCCCCGGTCTGATTTCGGCGACCGTCGATGCTACCCCCGGATTCGCCGACGCGTGGCGCGCCTGGCTCGTGCTCCAGCTCGAGCAGGCTTCCGGCGAGCCCGACGGCGTCCAGCGGGTGCTCACCGACTTCTTCGGTCGCCTCGATCGGCGCTCACCCCTCTTCGCCACGCGCACGGCGCTGGACGCCATCGCCGAGATGGACGATGACCAACTGGCCGTGCTCGAGTGGCTCTCGCTCACGGCTCGACGTGACCCCCATCGCTACGCGGCCGCCCAGCTTGCCCTCGGCGACCTGCTGCTCTCACAGGGCGATCGTGCTGCGGCGAGCAAGGCGTACGAGGACCTCGTCAATCGCCAGGCCGACGAGACGCCACTGGCCCTCGACGCAATCTCTCGGCTCGACACGATGTTCACCCAGGACGGTCGGGCCGATGAGCTGCTCTCGTTCTACGGCCGGACGCACCGCCGCTTTCGCGCCCCACGAACGTCGCAGGAGGCCGAAGTCCGGGCCAGCGGGTTCATGGTCGTCGGCGAGCGGTACGAGGCGCTCCTGCGCGCCGCCGGGCGAGACCGCGAGGCCGACCGCCTGCGTCGCCAGCTCGACCGCGCGATTCCGTAAGCGCCCACCTTACGCAAAAGCCCCAGCAAGGCTGGGGCGGATGATCGTCGCTGGATGGTGTCGAGCGGGGTGCTTTGAAATCACTTCTTGAAGTTGATCGCGCGGCCGATGCGGCGGCGGCGGTTGATGATCTTGCGGCCGCCCTTGGTCCGCATGCGGGCGCGGAAGCCCATCTTGCGGGCCCGAGAAAGCTTGCTGAGGCGACGGGGATAATGCATGGCTCGAAACCTCGGGATAACCCTTGCGTACCAGTCCATCCGCTCTGCGGGGCGGTGAGTATAGGCCATGCGTTGACGGGGGCCAAGCATTGGGCAAACATGCCCAGATCGCGGCTCAAAATCGCTTGGCGACAGGCCGATGATCGTGTAGACTGGATTGATCCGGGTTCCCGCATCCCGCCGTCGGCGGTGCACCGTGCTGGTCGACCGCGAGATGCTGGAATCACCTGGCTGTTGTTCGAGCCGGCCGCCTCCGGATGGTGCCGGTGATGCCGAGGTGTCCATGCAAGATTCCGGCGAGCTGTGCGTCGAGACCGCCGAGCGCGCGATCGGCTACAGGTTCAAGAACTCATGCCTGCTGGTGAAAGCGCTGACGCACGCGTCGGTCACCGATGCGCGCGTCGACTCGAACGAGCGGCTCGAGTTCCTGGGCGATTCGGTCCTCGGCCTCGTCACGAGCGAGCGCATCTTCACGCTCTTTCCGAACCTGCTCGAAGGCGAGATGACCAAGATCAAGTCGACGGCCGTCTCGCGACGGACGTGCGCCGACATCGCCGATGCAATGGGCCTGATCGAGCTCCTGCTGCTCGGCAAGGGCATGCGGGCCGGCGCGCCGCTGCCACGCTCGCTGGCGGCCGCGGCGCTGGAAGCCATCATCGCGGCGATCTACCTCGACGGCGGACTCGACGCGGCCCGCGAATTCCTCGCGCCGCACCTCGACCCGTGCATCCAAAAGGCGGCGCGCCTGGGCCACCAGGAGAACTTCAAGAGCGTGCTGCAACAGCACGCCCAGCAGCAGCTCGGCTCGACCCCCCACTACCGCGTCATCGACGAGCAGGGGCCCGACCACGCCAAGAGCTTCAAGATTGCCGTCGAGATCGACGGCCACCAGTACCCCGCGCAATGGGGCCAGAGCAAGAAGCGGGCCGAGCAGCTCGCGGCCCTCGAGGCGCTGCGCGAGTTCGGGCTTATCGAGCGGACCCATGACGGCGAGATCCGGCTCATCGAGCCAGCAGACGCCAAGTAGGCCGGTTTTCCAGGACTACTCCAAGGGACGAACGTCGAGCACCACCGGCAGGTGGTCGCTCGCGGCCGTATCCCCGGCGTCGAGGCCCAGGCGTGCCAGTGCGGCCTCGCTCAGCACGCCCGTGTCGAAGACGAACGCGTTCACGGCCTCCGACGTCGCGTCGCTGTACAGCAAGAAGTCGAGTCGGCCTGGCGTGAACGTGTTGCCCGCGTCGTACCAGGTAAACATGGCCTGGTCGCCCAAACGCATCGGCTCGCTCACGGCCAGCGCCGATCCATCAAGATCCGCACCGGCGGCGATCGCGTCGAGCGGCGGACGCGAGCCAACCAGATTGAGGTCTCCGCCCAGGACCACGCCCCACGCCTCGCTGCCCGCGCCCTGGCCGAGCGCCTCGGCCACCAGGTCGGCGATGGCGGCTGCCTCGGCCGAGCGTTGCCGGTCCTCGCGGCTGTCCTTGGTGCCGCAGCACTTCAGGTGCGTCGAGCCGACGGCGAGCGGCCCCAACGGGGTGTCTGCAAGCCCACCGACGAACCGTAGTGCGTTCTGGGCGTTGACGGGGTTGGGCGTGTCGAGCGGCGTCAGCACCGAGAGCGGGTGTTTTGAGGCAACCGCCACGCCCCAGGCCGGGCCCTTGAGCACGTGCCAGTCGGTCGCGTCGTCGACGTGAGCAATGAGCCACGCCTTGATCGCGTTGGCATCGCCCTCGACCCACTCCTGGAACAGCAAGACGTCGGGATCGAGCGCGCTGATGACGCGTGCGAACGGCTCGGGATCCTTAACCGGGCTCGAATGCTCGACGTTGTACGCGACGACACGCACCGAGTCGTCGGGCCGAACGGGCACACGGGCGTCCTGCTTTTCCAGCGGCCGGGCGGAGGTCGCATCGAGCTCGAACGGGTCGGCCCAGGCGGTCACTCGCCCACGCCCATCGTGCATGACAACGACGCCGGCGATTCGGCCCGAGCCGCCCAGGCCCGGCGTTTCGAGACCCAGCCGCTCGGCCGAGCCGCGATCGATGCGGACCTCGTACCACTCGGCCGCATGCGTGGGCGTGAACGAAAAGCCAAGGTCCTCGTGCTTCACGACGCGGGCCGTGCCGTCGGGCTGGTGTACGCGGAACATGACGCCCGAGCCAGGTCTGGGCGCGTCGACCTCTCGCGGCGAAAGGATGATCTCGATGTCGGCGCCGATGCCGCCGCGGACGACGGGGTCCTCAAGCGTCCGGCCCGTCTCGGGGTTGCCGTCGGCGTCGAGATAGATCGCCACGGGCGTGTCCATGCTCTGCAGGGTGCGCGTCGGGCCCTCGAGCTTGAATCGCAGGTACAGCCAGTTGGCGTCGGCCACCGCGGCGACGTCTTCAGGCCATTCGCTGACGTCGCCATCGAGCGTTACCGTCTGGCTGCCGCTCCAGGAGACCGGCTCGAGCACGGTCACGGCCGTCGCGGGCGCGGTGGGCGGTGTCGTGGCGGTCGAGACCGTCTCGGCGGGCGGCGACTCCTCGGAGCAGGCCGCGAGGACGAACCCAGTCAGGGCCAGGCCGAGGGCGAGCGGGCGGATCGAGCGAAGGGCGTGTCGGTTCATCGCACAACCGTACCCCTGCGAAGCGGGGGCAGGCAAAGACTCACGAAAACCTCACACTCGCCAGACCGACGCAGAGCGGATCACCCGCCGCCGGCGACCATCGCCGTGATGATCGTGGCAATCATGCCCACGCCCATGACCAGCGTGAGCACGATGAGCCAGCGCTGGGCTCCGGTCAGGGCCCGCCCGATGCGGGCATCCCGCTCGGCCTCGTGGCGACGCATGGCGTCGATGGCGGACGCCAGACGGTCGTTGGTCCCAGAGACGGCCAGGATGGTCTGGTTGATCTCGGTCAGGCTTTGGGCGAGCTTCTCCTCGCGCTGCGTGGCGCGCTCGATGGCCTTGAAGATCTCGTCGAGCCTCGAGCTCTGGGCCGAGAGGGCCCGCTCGACCTTCTCGTGGCCCTTGAACTGGTTGGCCTTGAGCTCGTCGATCGATGCCAGCATGGTGTCGATGCGCTCGCGGATCTCGGGCAGGGCGGCGGCCGACTCCCGGATCTGGTCGAGCACGCCCATGGCCTGGTCGAAGCGACCGCCCTGGGCGTCCACGTGCGTGCGCAGCTTCTCGATGAGGTCGACGACCTCGCCGATCTCGGGGCCGGTCGCCTCGGGCACGGACTCGGACACGGGCGCAATGTCCTTCGGCTCCGGAGCTGCCGCAGGCTTCGTCGCAGCCTTCGGCTCGGGGCGAACCAGCCCCAGGCTCGAATCATCCATATCGTCGATCAGCGAACTGGTGCCCAGCGCGAGATCGTCGTCGGGCTCGGTCGGCTTCTCGGTGGGGCGATCGGGTGCGAACACCTCAATGGGCTTTGCCGGCGAAGCAGGAAACTTGGGCTTGTCGGCGACCGCGGTGGCGGTGCCGGAGGCCGCGGGCTTGCCTGCGAGCTTCATGGATGCGGTAGCTCCGGGCCGGGGCGCTGTACGCCGGTCCTTTGCGGGCCGGCTCGCCTTGGGCTTCTTCTGGGGCAGGGGCTCGCCGGCGTGCTGCGGGTGGGTCAAGACGCGCATGAATCGTTGGAACAGGGTCAACTCGTCGCTCCCTCGGTAGACCTGTGCAAACCCTGGCGTGACTCCCACGCCAGACCCTGTTTGTAGCATCGACCGGCCGCGAGCCGGGCCGCCAGAATCCCACGTTTGCTGAAATCTCGCGAGGATTGGCGGCTATCGCTCACGCACGGCCGTCGAGACCGTGGTCGAGCTGATGCGGCTCTCGTCCTGGAACTGGACCTCGAGCCGGCCTTGGCGCAGGCTCTGACCCTCGCGCACGCCCTCGCCGGTCGCGCGCAGCGAGAAGCGGATCGGCGTGACCTCGCCCGCGGGGATCGGCGTCTCGAAGCGGTAGACCCGGTAGTCGGTCGCGGGCTCGCTGGTTGTGAACGGCGGCTCGACCCGATCGACCGAGAAACCCATCAGGAACCCCATCTCGATGGTGATCGCCGACAGCACGCGGTCTTCGGGACCATCGTTGCGCACGCGGACGGTCATCTCGATCGAATCGCCGACCTGAACGCTCTGGGGCGTCTCGGCGCTGACGTTAATCCCCTCGGGCGCCCAGATGATGTATGGCCCCAAGAACCAGACTGCAACGCCCCACGCCGCGAGCGAGGCGACGGCGACCATCGCACCGACGACGAGGATGACCTGGATCGCGCGCTTCATCTCGGGCTTTTGGCTCGCTTAGGCAATGGTGACGTTCGAGTCGAGGTAGACGTCCTGGATGGCGTGGAGCAGCGCAACGCCGTCCTTCATGGGTCGCTGGAAGGCCTTGCGGCCCGAGATCAGCCCCATGCCGCCGGCGCGCTTGTTGATGACCGCCGTGCGGACGGCATCGTGCAGGTCGCTCTCGCCCTTGCTCTCGCCGCCGGAGTTGATCAGCGGCACACGGCCCATGTAGCAATTCGCCAGCTGGTATCGCACCAGCTCGATGGGGTGGCCGCCCTGACCATGCTCGTCGCCGCCGGCGAGCTTGGTGTAGATCTCGTTGCGGAACTTGCCGTAGCTGCTATCACCGGTGTTGAGCGCCACGTAGCCACCGTTCTTGGTCGCGAGCTTCTGCTTGACGATGTCGGCCTGGATCGTCGCGCCCAGGTGGTTGGCCTGGCCGGTCAAGTCGGCGCTGTCGTGGTAGTCGGTCTTCTTGCCATCCGGCCCGGTGGCCTTGAATGCGTCGTTGCGCGTGTAGCACCAGAGCACCGTGACCATGCCGAGCGCGTGGGCGTGGGCGAACATCTCGCTGACGTACTGGATCTGCTCGCGCGAGTTGTCGCTGCCGAAGTAGATCGTCGCGCCCACCGCAATGGCGCCCATCTCGTAGCACTGCTGGACCGTGCCGTAGAGCGTCTGGCTGTGCACGTTGGGATAGGTCAGCAGCTCGTTGTGGTTGAACTTCACGAGGAACGGGATCTTGTGGGCGTACTTGCGCGAGACCGAGCCCAGCACGCCGAAGGTCGAAGCCACGGCGTTGCAGCCGCCCTCGATGGCGAGCTTCACGATGTTCTCGGGATCGAAGTACGCCGGGTTGGGCGCAAAGCTGGCGCCCGCCGAGTGCTCCACGCCCTGGTCGACGGGCAGGATGCTGACGTACCCGGTGCCTCCGAGGCGGCCGTGGTTGAGCATGGTCTGGTAGTTTCGCAGCACCGGCACGGGCCGGTCGCCCTGGGCCACGACGCGGTCGATGAAGTCGGGGCCGGGCAGGTAGAGCGAGCCCTTGTCGAAGCCCGTGGCCGAGTAGCCCAGCAGGCCGTCGGCCTCGCTGCCGAGGATGGAGGCGATGTCCGTACTGGAGGCTGTCGCGGCGGTCATGGTGGTCACGGTGCGTGGCTCCGGAAAGTCTCGTGGTGCGTGGAGTGGCATGATAGGGCGTGGCCGACCGATAGGGGTTCTACTATTCGGGTACTGCAAGGCCCCAACGGTGGCCGACTGATGGCTGGCGCCGCACCACTCGTGGGGTTTGGGCTTCGCCGCCAGACTCGAACAACAAGGAGCCGTTCATGGAGATGCTGCTCTCGCTCTGGCTGCCGATCCTGGTGGGCGCCGTCGTCGTGTTCTTTGCGAGCTTCCTGGCGTGGGCGATCCTGCCCCACCACAAGCCCGACGTGAAGTACCTTCCCGACGAGGACGCGTTGTTCGCGCTGCTCAAGGCCCAGAACGTCGAGCCGGGCCAGTACATGTTCCCCAAGTGCGAACACGCCGACGCCAAGAACCCCGAGATGCTGGCCCGCTACAAGGCCGGCCCGTGGGGACTGCTCCGCGTCTGGCCGAGCGAGGTGAACATGGGCAAGAACCTCGCGGCGACGTTCACGCTGTTCCTGATCATCACGGCGGTGATTGGCTACCTCGCCGGCGTGGCGTTGCCGAGGGGCGCCGAGTTCATCGACGTCTTCGCTTTCACCGCCATCGCAGGCGTGCTCGCACACACGGCCGGCGGCATGCTGGGCGAGGTCTGGTTCACCAAGCCGCTGCGAGCCAAGGTCATGGACTTCGTCGACGGCGTTGTCTACGGCCTACTGACCGGACTCATCTTCGCCCTGCTCTGGCCCGGCCTGCCCGCCTGAGGGTTCGTCGAGCGTGTCGCGCAACGCTCGGAGCGCGACGCCGACTGCCTGATCGCACGCCTGCGCCGCATTCGGCCCGGCGGCGTTGGTGGTCGCCAGCATCACCCAGTCTCGCTCTGGCGCGATCCACGCGGTAGCGAACCACATGGTGTTGCTGCCGTTGTGGGTGAGAGCGATGCCGCCGCCCTCGCCGTCGCCCGCCCAGCCACGCCGTCCGACGATCCACCCGGCGGCGAACGTCTCGACCGGCCGATGCAGCTCGGCATAGTCCTCTTTGCTCAGGCCGAGGGCGTCGCGCCGGCCTTCGGCAAAGTCGTCGCCCCGTGCGTGGGCCATGCAGAAGCGGCTCCACGCATCGAGCGTCAGGTGCATCGTGCCGGCCGGGCCGAAGGCCGCGGGGTTGTCCGCGGGCAGGCCCCTGGCCCCGGGCTCGGGGAGCTGCGGCGTCCACGGCAGGTTGCCGCGCCGGCGGTGGCCCATGGGCTGCGCGGGCGCACTCGCGTCGTCGCCGGCGGGCGGAGGACCGAAGCCGAACTCGCCCGCTTCGATGCCCAGCGGCGTGAGCACGCGCTCGACGACGAGCTCTTCGTAGGCCTGGCCTCCCAGTCGCTCGGCGATGACGCCGGCGACCATGTAGCCCAGGTTCGAGTAGCGGCCCTGCTGGCCCGGCCCGGGCGCGCTCGACGCTTCGGACAGGCCCTCGAGGATCGCGGCCTCGCGGCCGACTCGCGCCTCCTCGTCGAAGAGGCGGAGCATCAGCACGCCCGACGGATTCGGCGGGAGCCCGGCCCGGTGGCGCACGAGGTCGGCGATGGTCGCGTTGGCCGCCGTCTCGCTCATGTCGCTGGCGAAGTCGGGCAGCGCCTCGGCGAGCGTGTCGGTCCAGGAGAGCCGGCCCTCGGCCACGTACGTTGCCAGCAGCGTCGCGGTGATCGCCTTGGTGCACGAGCCGATGTGCCAGAGGTCGCCGGGCTCGATCGCGGCCTCGCTGCCCTCCGCGCGCACGCCGGCGTCGGTGCTGGCGACCGTGACGGCTGACCCCGCCTCGGCGTCCCACGCGTAGCCCCGGGCCGACATGCCGGGCAGGCCGTTCTGGAGGCGGACGACCTCGAGCGGCCCCGCCAGGGGCTGGTCAGTCTCGTCCTGTGCGAGCGTGGCCGGTGTGGCCAGGACCAGGGCGGCGGCGAGCAATGCAGTGCGGAGGGACGTGAGCATGCGAGAGCGTACCGGCTGGTCGAGAGGCCGTGGCACCCTCGCTCTCGACGAAGCTTGCATTTTTTTCATTGGCTACTTGACAATATTCAAAGTGTCTGCATAATCTTCAATGTGACCTTGATGAATACAAAGCCAGACGTCCCTTCGAGCCCATCCGGCAGCTTGGCGGGATCGCCGTTGGCCCGGGTGCCCGCGGAGGACCTGGCGTTGATCATCGAGTTTGTTTTGTGTTCCGGTTCGCTCAAGGACCTGGCCAAGCGGTACGGCGTCAGCTATCCGACCATCCGCACGCGGCTGGACGGCGTCATCGAGCGGTTGCGGGCCGCGGTCGAGGATCGGCCGCGGGATCCGCTGGCCGAGGCCTTGGCCGAACTCGTCCAGCGTGGCGAACTGACGGCCTCGGGCGCCCGGCGTGTGCTGGCGGCGGCCAACGAACGAAACCAGAGCGAAAAGGGGGTGTCGTGATGGATCCGTGGTTTACCGAGCAAGCGGCGGGATTCGTGGGCGCGGTCGTGGGCGTGATCTATGGCGCTGGATTTGGCGGGCTGGGTGGGGGGATCGGCGGACCGCTGGCGGCCATGGGCAAGGCCCGGACGCTGGTGGTGGGCACGTTCGCCGCCGGCTGCGCGTTCGGCCTGGCGTTGGCGGCGACGGGCCTGGTGGCGCTCGTGCTCGGCCAGCCGTGGTACGTCTGGTTCGTGTTCCTGCTTCCCGGCATCACGGGCACGCTGCTGTTCGGCCTGCTCACGCCGATCATCCGCGCTCGCTACGCCCATGCAGAGCAGCGCAAGCTGGACGCGGCGGCGATTCGGGGCGCGTGATCGCTCGGGTTTGGGTGCTCGCGCGAATATCATCGCGTGCATGACGACCAATCCCAACGACACCTACACCTCGCCGCTCGCCGCCCGCAACGCGTCCCCGGAAATGCTCCGTATCTGGAGCCCGCGGCACAAGTTCAACACCTGGCGTCGCATCTGGCTCGCGGTGGCCGAGGCCCAGCACGAGGTGACCAAGAATTGGGATACGCCGCTCGTGTCCCGGGAGCAGGTCGACGAGCTGCGAGCCGTCGTCGAGCGTGGCATCACCGACGAGGAGCTCGCCCGCGCGAGCGAGATCGAGCGGGATCTTCGCCATGATGTGATGGCCCACGTCCACTGCCTTGGTGAGCAGTGCCCGAAGGCGAAGGCGATCATCCATCTGGGGTGTACGAGCCAGGACGTGGTGTGTAATGCGGATTTGATTGCCTTGGATCGCGCTGCTTCGCTCATCCTTCCCAAGATCGCGCGCACCATCCTGGCGTTCTGCGAGCAGGCCCGTCGTTTTCGCACAACAGCCACGCTCGGGTTCACCCATTATCAGTCCGCACAGCCGGTGACGGTCGGGCGTCGGTGCGCCGTCTGGGCCCACGACCTTGAAGTACTCGAGTACCGGGTGCGACTTCTGCGCGAACGAGGGTTCATCCGGTTTCGCGGCATGCGTGGGGCGACGGGCACGCAGGCCTCGTTCCTCGCGCTGTTTCGCGATGACCATGGAATGGTCGACCGGTTCGAAGAGCTCGTCGTCGAGCGCTTGGCCACCGGCGGACACGACCGCCGAACGCACGGCATCATGGGCCAGACGTATCCGCGGTTCGTCGATAGCTATGTGCTGGCCGATCTTGCGAACGTCGCCTCTGTTCTCCACAAGATCGCCACCGATATCCGCCTGCTCTCCAACCGCAAGGAGATCGACGAGCCCTTCGGATCCAAGCAGATCGGCTCGTCGGCCATGCCCTACAAGCGCAACCCGATGAAGTGCGAGCGGATTTGCGGGCTGACGCGGTTCGTGATGAACCTGGTGGGCAACGCCTACGACACGGCCGCCACGCAGTGGCTGGAGCGCACGCTCGATGATTCGAGCAATCGCCGGCTCTCGCTGCCCGAGGCGTTCCTTGCCCTCGATGGCGCGCTGGATCTCATGCACCAAGTCGCGTCGGGATTGGTCGTGCACGAGGCGATGGTTCGCAAGAACCTGATGGCCGAGCTGCCCTTCCTGGCGACGGAGAACATCCTGATGGAGGCCGTCAAGGCCGGCGGCGATCGCCAGGAGTTGCACGAGAAGATCCGCGTCCACGCCCAGGCGGCGGGCATGAAGGTGAAGCAGGAAGGCCTGGACAACGACCTCATCGAACGCCTGCGCGCCGACGACGCGTTCGCGCCAGTGCACCACCTGCTGACCGAGGATCAACTCCTCGACCCGATGAAGTACGTGGGCCGCAGCGTCGAGCAGACCGAGCGGTTCCTCAAAGAGGTCGTCGAGCCACTCAGGGAGCGGTACGGGGACGAGCTTGAGAAGCTTGGGGGCAGTGACCGGGGGGTGTGAACTCGGCCTCCAGCTCCACCGCCGTCGCGTAGGGCATCGTGTCGGCCTTGATGAACGGGATCAGCGGGATGTCGGGCTTGCACCCGGCGAGCGTGGCCAGGGCGCAAGAGCAGGTCACGGCAAGGGTCACACGCGGGCACTTTCGTCGACGCATCGGGGCCTCCTCGGGCTCGACCCTTCTCGGCGGTCCGAGGCCACACCGGCCAGAATTCGCGGCGTGCTTTCGATAGGATGCCCCCGATGACCGCTCATGGGCCGTCTCTTGACGGCACGGACCATCCCGCGATCGCGACGCACGAAGCCACGCTGCTCGAGCGGATCGCCGACGGCGATGGCTCGGCCGTACGGCCCCTGATCGACTCGTACGGCGGCTTCGTGTGGAGCATCGTGCGGGCCCGCTTCCCCGGCTCGTCGCAGCAGCAGGACGCCGAAGAGGTGGTCCAGGACGTGTTCGCGTCGATCTGGAAGGACGCCGGGCGGTTCGACCCGGCAAAGGGCAGCGAGAAGACCTTCATCGCGGTCATCGCCCGTCGCCGGGTGGTTGATCGCTTGCGACGCGTCGGGGGATCGCGCGAGATGGCGGTCGAAGCCGAACACCTCGACGTGGAGGTCGACGCGCGACCTCCGGCGGGGGTGACGAGCGAGGCCGAGGACGTCCGAAAAGCCGCGCAGGCGTTGGAGGGCCTGCCGCAACCGCAAAGGATGGTGCTCCGATTGTTCATCGTTTCGGGCCACACGCACGAACAGATCGCCGACGCCACCGGCATCCCGCTGGGGACCGTCAAGAGCCACATCCGCCGTGGATTGGCAAGGGTTCGTGAGCAAGTGCGGTCCGAGGGCATCGAATCGACGAGCGAGCAAGCGAAGCGGGGGGCCTCAACATGAGCGAGCAGCGCCCCACGAGCAACGCCGGATTCGAGCCCCCCACCGCCGATGAGCAGGCCGAAGCCATGGCTCTGGCGAGCATGACCGAGGACGGGCGCTTGCCCGAGTCCCTGGCGGCGGTCCTGGAAGAGCAAGGACGGGCGGCGATGCGTGAGCGCACGGAGCAAGGTGTCGATCGGGTGGACGCGCACCAGTTCAAGCCTACGCGGGTGCCCTGGGCGATCCTGGGCATCGCGGCGGTCGTGATGGTGGGCTCGGGCCTCGGTCTGGCCGTCCTGACGGTGACGATGCAAGGCAAGAACGAGCGCATCGCCGAACTCGAGACGCAGCTCTCCCGGGCGCGGGCGCAGGCCGAGCAGAACGAGACGTTCCTGGCCCAGGTCCGCCAGCAGCTCGAGTCTCGCACGGGCGAGCTGGGCGAGGCCCAGACGGCGCTCGCTGCGGCCCAGGAGCAGCGTCTCCAGATGGCCGAGCGGCTCGCGAGCGTCACGAGCAACCTGCAAGAGGCCGAGCTGCGCATCGCGCGGTACGAGGAACCCGTCGACCCGGCGACGCTGGCGGCCGATCGTCAAAAGCTGCTCGATCTACCCGGCTCGGTCCGGCTTGCGTGGACGCCCTTCGACCTGCCAGACGATCCTGCGCTGCAGCAGGACGTCACGGGCGACGTTGTGTGGAACGACGAGCTCGAGCAGGGCTACCTGCGCTTCGTGAACCTCGACGTGAACGATCCGGCCAAGGAGCAGTACCAGATCTGGGTCGTCGATGATCGTGGCATGGAGCAGAAGGTCTCGGGCGGCGTCTTCAACGCGACGGCCGACGGCGAGATCATCGTGGCGATCGATCCGTCGCTCGACCTCGGCCGCGTGGCGCTGTTTGCCGTCACGGTCGAAGAGCCGGGCGGCATCGTGGTGCCCGATCTGCGACGTCGCGTCGTGGTCGCCCCCCGCGACGGCGGGTGAATCCTGGTTCATCGTCCATCGGTGGCATTGCCGGGTCTCGTGTCATAGCGTGCCGGTATGAGCCGCATTCTTACGATCGCGTCGGCCTGCTTGCTTCTCGTGGCCTGCGTTTGCAGCGCGCAGGACTCGGCGGCTGAACCACCCGAGACCCTGCGCGTGTCTACCACGCTGACGCCGCCGTTCGTGATCGACGACGGCGACGCGGGGCTGCGGGGCATCGACGTCGAGCTGTGGAACCGCGTGGCCGATGAGTTGGGCGTACAAACCGAGTGGCACGTGACGACGCTGCAGGACGCGCTCGACTCGGTCGCAAGCGGCGAGTCCGACGTGGCCATCGCGGCGCTCACGATCTCGCGTGAGCGCGAGGCTCGACTGGACTTTACGCACGCGTACTACAACACCGGGCTCGGCATCGCCGTTGGCAGCGAGTCGTCCGGGTCCGGGCTTCTTTCCATTGCTCGTGGCCTGGTCAGCCTCGCGTTCCTGCAGGCCGTCGGGGCGCTCGGGCTCGTGCTGCTCGTGAGCGGCCTGCTCATGTGGCTCTTCGAGCGCAAGGCCAATGCCGAGCAGTTCCCCAAGGGCGTCAAGGGCCTTGGCGACGGCTTCTGGTGGAGCGCGGTGACCATGACGACCGTGGGCTACGGCGACAAGGCGCCCGTGACGTTCCCGGGCCGCGTCGTCGCGCTCATCTGGATGTTTACGAGCATCATCATCATCGCGGCATTTACGGGCGGCATCGCGAGCGCCATCACGGTGGGCGCGCTCGATGACCAGGTCCGCGGACCCGAGGACCTGCCCGAAGTGCGCGTCGCGGCGCCGGCCGGCACCACGGCGGTGGAGTACCTGCGCCAGAACGGCGTGCGCCCGACCGAGGTGGCCTCGATCGACGAGGCGCTCGAACTGCTCGCGAGCGACGAGGTCGACGCGGTGGTGCACGATGCGCCCGTCTTGCGTTCACTTGCCCAGGAACGCAATGGCATCCGCGTGCTCGAGGCGACCTTCGCGCCGCAGAGCTATGGCATGGCCCTTCCTCAGGGCAGCGAGCGACGCGAGGAGATCAACCGGGCCATCCTGGCCGAGACAAGCTCGGCGGCGTGGCAGGAGCTGATCGAGCGTTACCTCGGTCCCTGAGCCATCGACTCGGCGAGCGCCGCGAGCAGGCTGGAGGCGCCGATGCGGAAGCGTTGCGGATCGGGCGCCTTCCAGCCGTCGTGGTCGCCCATCATTTCGTGGGCCTGCGACCAGTAGGCCATCGCGTCCGCGCTCGTGCGCACGCCGCCGGCGGGCTTGAGGCCGATGCTCGGTCCACCCGCCCGCTGGTGTTCGTCGAGCACGCGGAGCATGACGCCCGTGGCTTCGAGCGTGGCCGCTGGCAGGGTCTTGCCCGTGCTGGTCTTGATGAAGTCTCCCTCGCTGAGCAGCGGCACGACGAGCTCGCTCGCGCGCCGGATGTTGGCGGCGCTGCCAAGCTCGCCGGTCTCCAAGATGACCTTCAGGAACGCACTTCCGATGGCAGCGCGGATCTCGCGGACTTCTTCGACGACTGCGTTCGTCCGGCCTGCAAGGAATTCGCCCCGGCTGATGACCATGTCGATCTCGGTCGCGCCGTGCTGGACGGCCCACGCCGCCTCAGCGACGCGGATCGAGAGCGGGCTCATGCCGCTCGGGAACGCCCCGGCGACCGACGCCAGGCCGACGGTCGAGCCCCGCAGCGCCTCGGCCGCGGCGGGCACCATCGTCGGGTAGACGCAGATGGCGCCGACGGTTGCCGAGCCGTCGCCCAGCGGGTCGAGGCCCTTGGCGCACAGGTCGCGCACGCGTTCGGCCGTGTCGGTCGCCTCGAGGGTGGTCAGGTCGAGCACGCCGACGAGCCGGCGGAGCAGGTCAGGATCGAGCGACGGCGTTGATGGCGGCGGTGTACTCACGCTCCATCGTCGCACGGCAGCCGGCGTCCTTCCACAGGTTCTGGTGCGTTCCGCCGGGAATCTCGACGAATCGGCCGTTCGGGCTGGCCTCGGCGATCTGACGGCCGTCGATGGTCGGGCAGGTCGGGTCCTGGTCGCCGTGCAAGACGAGCAGGGGGCACTGCAGATTTGCGGCCAGTTCGGCTCGATCGAACACGGGGCAGCTGGCGTTCGTCAGGCCGGGCCCGGTCCACCTTCCGCACGCGGCCAGGCCGACGTAGGCCAGGGCGGGCTTGAGGTTGAGCCACACGGGCGACCGCTGGAAGCGCATGACGTTCCGGGCGGGGGTGACGGGAAGTCGATATGGCGCCTCGACGATGACCTGCGCGACGCCCTCGCACTGCGCAGCGGCGGCGATGGACACGCCCGAGCCCATCGACGAGCCGCAGAGCACGATCGGCCGATCGCCGCCGACGCGTTCGATGAGGGCAAGCAGGTCTTTCGTCTCCAGCACGCCCAGCGTGCACCGGCCGCCGCTCTCGCCGTGGCCGGGCATGTCCCAGAAGACCACGCGCGAGCACAGGCCGCACAACAGCGGCAGCCTGCGGATGGCGTGGACCTTGCCGCTGCTCCAGCCGTGGGTGACGATGGCGACCGGGCCGTCCTCGGCTCGTCCCTTGACGTCCCAGACCGCGAGGTCGCGGCCCTGGCTCTGCAGCGTCCACGCCTCGAACTCATGCGGATCGTCGAGCTCGCCCGGATCGCCGGGCCGCCCGCGGGAAACGGCGCTGGCGTACGTCTGTCTGGCCGGATGCGTCAGCGTGCGCGCCGTCAGGAACACGAGCAGCAGCCAGTACAGCACGGCGCCGACGGCGAGCAGCAGCAGCAGGCCCAGCACGCTTTCCACCGGTCAGAGCCCGGTGAAGACGTTGCGGATGTCGTTGAACGTGACGAGCAGGAACGCCGCCCCGATGAGCAGCAGCCCCACCACCGTCGCGAAGCTTTGGATGGCCTCGGGCACGGGCTTGCCGCGGGCCCACTCGAACAGGATGAACAGGAACTGTCCGCCATCGACGATCGGGATCGGCAGGAAGTTGACGACGGCAAGGTTCACGCTGATGAGCGCCATGAAGAACAGCAGCCAGATGATCCCGCGATCGGCGATGCGCGTACCCAGGTGGGCGATGCCGACGGGGCCCTTGAGGTGCTCGACCTTGACGCTGCCCTGTACGAGCCGAGCAAACGTGAGATAGGTCATCATCATCACGCGGTGCGTCTCGGCCAGGCCCACGCCGATGGCGTCGATCGGGCCCTCGGCCTTCAGCGTGAACTCGGCGGGCCGGAAGACGCTGAGCAGGCCGGGCGGCGGGCCGAAGCCAAGCGCGTGCAGTTCGTTGACCTGCTCGCTGGTGAGCGTGAGCGTGCGCGGGATGGTCGTTCCGTCGGCATCAGGCAGACGCACGGCGATGCCGACCTCGGCGTCCGACCCGCTCGCCAGCGCCGTCGACGTGGCGTCGATCAGGGCGGCGCGGATCTCGGCGAAGCTCGAGACCGGTCGGCCGTCGATCGAGGCGATCTCCAGGCCCGGGCGATCGATCGCCGCCGGCTTCGCTTCGACTCCCGAGGGCGGGAGCGAGACGCGGGCCGAGTCGAGGTCTTGCGCCGGGAAGAAGCCGATGGTGCCGTCGCGCTTCACGCTGGCGGTAAGCTCGACGGGCGCGCCGTCGCGGATGACGACGATGGGGATGCGCTCGCCCGCGCGACGCTTGATCTCGGCGATGCCGGCGGTGATGCTCGGGTACTCGACCGACCCGAGCCGCGCGAAGAGGTCGCCCGTGCGCAGGCCCTGCTCGTAGCCCCGGGCCGTCGCGTCGAGCTCGGCCACGGTCATGACGGGCGTGAGCCCGAGCAGGTGCGTCTGGGGCGACCGGGCGCCCGAGGGCATCTCGACCATGGCCTCCTGGTACACCGCACGGGGCTCGAGCGTGGCGCGATGCGACGCCTCGCCCTGCTGGAATTCGAGCGTGACCGGGCGGCCGCCGGACTCGGCAAAGACGTCGGCCAGCTTGCCGGAATCGCTGATCGGTTTCGAACCTTGGCCGGCGATGGCCACCGTGGCGAGCGTGGCGCCCGGCGGCACGCCTTCGAGGCCGATCTGCCGCATGACGCGGTCGTAGGACTCGCGGTCGCCGCCGTCGTCGAAGAGCCGGGTCGAGCGCGCGGGGGCGACGCCGATGTCCTGGAGGTTGGTCAGGTCGTTCTTGCGGGGCATGACCTCGAAACGGAGGGGCTCGTCGAAGCCGTCGCGCTCAACGACGACGCCGATGGGCTTGCCCGGGGTCGCCATTGCCGTGGCGAGCATGAGGTCGTTGAAGCTGCGGGCCTCGCGATCGTTGACGCGTAGCACGGTGTCGCCCGATTCGAGGCCAACCGGCACGATCGACGGGTCTTCGGGCTCGGCAGCGGCGGCGGGTCCGTTGACGGCGACGATGCCCAGGCGAGGCGGCTCGGTCTTGAGGCCGACCATGAAGACGAACATGAAGATGAACGCGGCCAGCACGACGTTGGCGACGACGCCCGCCGAGATGACGACCAGCCGCTTGGCGGGGTGGCACGTCTGATAGCTGTCGGGCGCGTGGCTCACGGCGCCGGGGTTGGCGTCTTCCTGGCCCAGCATCTTGACGTAGCCGCCGAAGGGCAGCCAGTTGAGCCGGTATTCGGTCGGGCTGACGTCCGGGGGCGCCTGGTCGTGGACGGTCAGGCCGCGATCGGCCAGCATCGCCCGGTACGCCGGCTCGCTGCTGCCCCGGCGCAGGCCCAGGCCCTTGCGGTAGCTGAAGAGCGCCGGACCGAAGCCGACGGCGAAAGCAAACACCCGGATGCCCGCCCAGCGGGCGGCGACGAAGTGGCCCAGCTCGTGGATGACGATGATGAGCCCGAAGCCCACCACCACCAGCAGCAGGTCGAAGAGCGTCGAGAGCAGGGGGAGGAACTGCGGCATGTCCGAATCATAGATCGGGCGCGGGCGGGGGCCGCCTGCAGCAAAGCCCGGGCGGGCGTGTCATCGCCGGCCCGGGCAGAGGGCACAAGCAGGGACGTTCAGTTGCTGTACTTGACGGTGCAGCCGTAGGCCTGCGTCCGCGGCGTTGCGACGGTCTCGCCGGCCATGTAGGCCTTGAGGGCCTCGGCGACGTAGTTGACCTCGCCCATGGTGCGGGGGCTGGGGTCGCTGTCGATCGCGCCGTGGTAGACCACGGTGCCGTCCTTCGCGACGACGTACATCTCGGGCGTGCGCTTGGCGCCGTAGGCCTTGCCGACCTTGCCGTCCATGTCCATGAGAACGGGGTAGGTGATCTTGAAGTCCTCGATAGCCTCCTTGTTGGTCTCGATGCCGGCGCCCTGCTTGCCCTCGGCGCCGGAGTTGATGGCGATCCACACGACGCCGTCGTTCTTGTGCTCCTTCGCCAGATCGGTCATCGTGGTGGCGTTTCGATGGTGCTTCTTGACGAACGGGCAGCCGGGGTTGAACCACTCGATGACCACGGCCTTGGTGCTGTCCTTGGCGAGGATGGCCTTGAGGCTGTGCTCCTTGCCCTCGGTGTCCTTGAGGGTGAACATCGGGGCCTTCTCACCGGCCGTCACGCCCTGACGCGCCGACTGGCCGTTCATGTTGCCGTCCTGGCCAGCCAGCGCGACCGAGAGGCTCGTTGCCGCGGTCATCGCCGCAATCGTGCCGACCATCGCCATGCCATTCCGTTTGAACCAACCCATGATGGGCTCCTTTCCAAGGGGCCGCTCGTGCGGCCGTGCGTTCTGAGCGAAGGATCTAGCCGCCGCCGTCGGAGTGCCCCCCGACGCGCTGGCGGACGCGAGAAACGAGTGCAGAGTGTGCCGGAGCACGGAAGCCGTCCGGCCCGGCGTCGATCTGGTACGACCGCAATTCGCCCGACGCGTCCTTCACCGCGAGCACGCCGACGAGGCGGCGTTCGCCCTGCGTGGACTCGGACCGACGCTCGGGCGCGAGGCGGAGGCGCATGGAGTCGCCGCCGGCGTGTGCGTCGTCGAGCATGGACACCAGCGCCACCGATGAGCGCGCGGGGTAGAAGGCCAGCGAGGTTGCGCCTGGGGCGCGCACCGTCGCGGCGTCTTCGCTCCAGGCGATCGTAAAGTCGTCGGGCAGTGCAGAAGGCAACACGGGCCGAGGCAACCGAGATGCCGCAACGGCTATGTCAGATCCCGGGCGCAACCGGCCGGCTTCTTCTCGCGAGTCGCCGGCGACCGTGACTTCGATGGTCACTGACCCGAAGCCCGGCAGGCAAAGTTCGTTGCACACCAGCCACTCGACCTTGCCGGCGATTTTGAGCATCGTGCCCGCTTCGACGCCGGGCTCGATCGTGATCGGCACGAGGATGGTCGGGGTGCCCTCGTATACGTGGTCGAGGATGTCGCCGGGCGAGACGTAGCGCTTTGGCGTGGGCCAGAGCAAGGGCCCAACCGTCACGCCCTTGGGCAGCGTCCAGTCGACCTCGGGGGCGAAGCCGGTGTCGTTGCGGCCGTTCCAGTAGATGTGCCAGCCCTCGCTGAGCTCGAATCGGAGGCCGAGGAGCAAGGTCTTGCCAGGTGCGGCTTCGTCCGACTCGGCGACGAGCGAGACCTTTGATACCTCGCCGGCGTCCTGCGCCAGGGCAAGTTGGCACGTGCCGACGAGAACGGTGCACGCTGCGATGGCAATTCGTTTGAGCAAGCGCACCTCCAGCGGCTCTCCCGCACGGATGATCACCGCATAACGTGTCGGGCCCGGACGATATTTCCCAGGGCAGCGGAAAGCCAATCCAAGGATACAGGATGCCCCCTACCGGCAGGAAAACCTCGCTTCGCCATGATGCCGGCCTTCGACGGACCCGTCACGCCGCGACCGTCGTTCTGGCGGCCACGGCCGGTTTCACCGGCTGCAATTCCGGCATCACCGACGCAGACATCGAGAACATCTCCCTGACCGAAGTGCGCCTGCTCTGGCTCGAGCAGCGCGAAGAGCCCGGCGAGCCGTTGTTGATCCTCATCGATCCCAGGCGTCGCGACGCGTTCGAGCAGGCCCGCCTGCCCGGAGCCCTGCACGTGACGCTGCCCGACATTGCCGAGCGGACGCGGGTGGATCCGAGCGTCGCCCGATTCGAGCACATCGTGGTCTACGCCGAGGGCCCGGGCGCCCTGTCGGGCCGTGCGATGACCAAGCGCCTTCTGGTGCTGGGCTACGACCAGGCACGATTGTTCGGCGGGGGCGTGATCGAGTGGTCGGACGCTGGGTTCCCGGTCGCCTCGGGCGAACCGGAGAACGAGCCAGCGAGGCCGCAGCCGCGCGACGTCCGCCGTCCGGTTCCCTGAGCCACGGCCCTCCAACCGACGCGAACGACAACGCCCCCGGGATCGACCCGGGGGCGTTGGTGTTTCAAGCGACTTCGGCTCGCCGCGCCGGTCGCATCAGGTGACGATGCGCTCGAGCGGGTTGGTCAGGCCAAGCGGCGCACCGGCGTTGGTCCAGCCGCCGTCGAGGACCAGGTCGTAGTGCGTCAGCGAGGCGATGATCGGCAGGTTCGAGCTCACCTGGATCGAGAAGAAGTTGAGCATCTGGCGGTCGATGATCGGAGCGAACGTATCCAGGCGGAGGTTGTTGAAGCTGCCCGCACCGACCTGACGGACGGTGTTCTCGGTGGTGCCGTCGTTGAAGAAGAGCGTGATCTCGACGGCGATCGACTCGCTGGTTGGGTTGAAGAAGCTGAGCGTCTCGAAGTAGGTCAGGCCGGCCTCCTCGCTGTTGAGGAACGCGTCGCCGAAGAACCACGTCGAGGCGGCGGTGTTCTGCGTCGCGATGGCGTTTGCATCGCCGTTCTGACGCTCGAGCGCGACGCCCGCCAGGGGCAGGCCCGACTCGATCGTGAGGCCGGCAGCGACGTCGGCGGCGAGGCTGAGGTCGCCCGCACGCAGGACCAGCGTCTGGCCCGCGCCGATCTCTCGCGAGACCTGCACGCTGGGCAGTGGCGCGGTGATGTAATCGCTAGTGATCGTGACCGTCGTGGCCGCGTCGCCCGGGTTGTAGAGCGTGAGCTCGCCGGTGACCTCCGAGCCCGAAGTGAAGCTCGGGACCACGTTGAAGGTCGCGCCGCCGGTCGGATCGCCCAGGACGCCGAAGGCCTCGCCGTTGACCAGGTCGTACTGGCTGAGCGCGGCGACGATGCCCATGCTGTCGGTCACCGAGCCGTTGACCGGCTCGCTGGTGAGCGTGGCGCCGAAGACGCCCAGGGGCAGCTGGCCGAGGCTGCTCAGCTCCCAGCCGCCGCGGCTGGACGCCTCGACGGTCTGCTGGATCTGGACCTCGGAACCAAGGACGACGGTGCTGAGCGTAACGACGACGTCGTGGTCGTTGGGGTTGAAGAAGACGACGAAGGACTCGACCTGGCCCGGGCTGCGCTCAAGGCGGCCGAAGGCCCAGGTATCGCTGGTGACCGGGGTGAACGCCTCGCCCACGGCGCCCTCGAAGTCGTAGTGCGAGAGCGTCGCGCCGAGCTGGCCGTCCGACTCGATCACGATCGAGTACGGCTCGTTGACCGCCACGCCCGGCAGGACGAAGTTGCCACGCTCGGCGATGGTGACGCCACCGCGGCTGCCCGGGGCGAGCACCTCGTTCTCGACGATGGTCATGTCGTCGAGCTCGGGGTTCTCGTAGAACAGACGGATCGTGTAGCTGACCGACTGGCTCTGGCTGGGGTTGCTGATCGAGACGAACTCGCTGATCGACTCGTTGACGAAGCCCTCGGGGTAGTAGAGGAAGAACGTCTCGGGCTGGGTATCGACACGCAGCGTGTACTCGCCGGTGGCCGAGTTCAGGCCGCTGACCAGCAGGAAGTAGGGCGTGCCGGTGCCGACGATGTCGAACTCGACCGAGGCGTTGACGCCCTGGAAGCCGGTCGTGTCCTTCGCGATCTCGACGGGCGTTCCGCCGCCGCCGAACTGCTCGAAGACGGTGAGGTCGACGTCCAGCAGCGCCCCGCTGGGCGTGACGACCTGCACGAAGGTCCGGCCGCCGTCGAGCGGGTTGATGCGGAAGAGGTCGCTATCTCGCTGGGGATCGATGCGGCCGGTGATCTCGGCGTTGCCGGTGCGCTCGTCGAGCTCGATCACGGTGGCCTGGCTGAACTGGCCGCGGTTGGCGTGGTCGTCGCCCGGCGTGGGGATGACGTCCGGCGTCGGACCGTCGACGGTGACCGTGTAGGCACCCGTCGGGAACATGCCGGAATCGTCGAGTTCGACCAAGAGGAAGAACCGCTGGCCGGCTGCGCCGGAGACCAGGATATTGGTCTCGATGATGCCGTCCTCGGCCGCGAGGTCGCCCGCACCGCCGTCGACGATCTGCGTCAGCAGGCTGGTGCCCGCGTCGAAGACGCTGAGCACCGGCGTCACCATCTCGCCGGTCGCATCGACGCGAACCACGTGGTTCTGCGGCGTCGCGGAGGCGTCGACGATGGTCTCGAAGAAGAAGAGGTCGGTGTCGTTGACGGTACCGATCACGCCGTCGGCCAGGCCATCGCCGGTTTCGGTCGAGAGTCCAATCTCGCGGGCGATCTCGAACTCGCCCTCGTTGGGCGTCTCGTCGGCGGTCGGCGTCGTCGCGTTGAGCGAGTAGGCGCCCGTGTCGGTCGTCACCGCACCGGTTCCGTCGCTGCCGACCAGCACGTAGTACTGGGCCGAGCGAACGACGTCGAATCGGAAGCTGGCGGCCGAGAACGGGGCGTCGGGACCGACGACCGTGGCGTCGGTGCCCGTACTCAGGTTGGTGACGGGGTTGAACTCAGAGTCGAACACGCGGATGGTGGGCCGCAGCGTGCTCAATTCGTTGCTGACGGCCGACAGCAGCGCCTCGCCACCGCCGGGTGCGGTGAAGACGAACAGGTCGGTGTCGTCGGAGGTCTCGATGAGGCCCGCACGCTCACCCTGGCCCGTGAGCGGTGCCACGTTCAGCGGCGAGGCGAACGCGAATTCGCCCGCGTCGGCATGGTCGTCGGTGGGCGTCGAGGTGATCGTCAGGTCGTAGGTGCCGCTCGAGGCCTGCGGGTCGGCGCCCTCGACGACGACGTAGTAGTCGTTGTACGTCCGCATGGTGGCGGTCGACGTGCGGTCGGCGCCGGTGACGGGGAACGTCACGCGAGCGTTGACCGTGCCGGCGTTGATGTCGTCGTTGAAGGCGATCTGCAGGAAGATCTGGTTGCCGGCCGGATCCTCGCTGACCTCGTAGACGCGCACCAGCGGGTCGAAGCCGAAGCTGGTCGACTCGACGTCGATGACCAGTTCGTCGTAGCCCGGCGTGGTGAAGCGGAAGATGTCGGTGTCGCCGGGGGCGTCGATCGCACCGGACACCTCGCCCAGGCCCAGGAAGTCGCGGATCTCGATCTCGCTCGCGTCGATCGGACGCTGCACGTCGGCGAAGTCGTCGGTTGCCGGAGCGCCGTCGACCTCGACCGTGTACTGGCCCTGCAGGCCCACGTTCGCATCGACGCGAATGATGTAGCGATCGCCCTTGTTGGCGAAGAACGTCACCTCGGCTGGCGCGTCACGCGTCGCCGCGGTCGGGTTCACACGGATGTTGCCCTCGCTGTCGTAGATGGTCACGCGGGGCTGGAATTCGGTCGGCACGTCTGCGGCGACGGTGACGGTGACGTCGCCCGTGCCCACGGCGTACGCGAAGAACGCGTCGTTGTCCTCGACGCCGCCGGCGCGCGTCCGGATCTCTCCGCGGATCTCGCCCTGGCCCATGTTGTCGATGGCCATCGGCGTGTCGTACGTGTAGAAGGGGAAGAACAGTGCGCTGAAGTCCTGGTGGTCGTCGGCGAACTCGAGGTTCGGCGAGCTGTTGATGAGCAGCTCATACGAACCAATCGCCCGGCGCCAATCGACCAGGTCGGGGTTGCCGAGGAACGAATCGAGCTGGCCGCTCTCGACCACGATGAAGTAGACCTCGCCGCGGACGGTGGGCACCACCACGCGCGGGTCGACGTTGTTGAACACGCGGCCGTCGATCTCGGTATCGCCCGCTCCGTAGAGCGTGTCGCCCACGAGGTCGAGCGTTCCGACGGGCTGCTGGTTGCGGACACCGGCGAAGCCCTCGTTGTCGTTGTTGCTTGCTAGGAGCTGCAGGTCGTTGTTGAACACCCGGATCTTGCCGTCCAGCGGGCTGTCGTAGGTCTTGTTCTCGATGCGGCGATCGAGGGCCGGCGGGAAGACGTTGAGGTCGAGGATGTCTTCGACGAATTCGTCGCTGATCTGCTGGGTCGCCAGGCGGATCTCGGTCATGCCGTTGTCCGGGGCGCGGAAGAAGTAGATGTCGAAGTCGCTGATGTTCTCGATGACGCCGAGTTCCTGGTACTGCGTGACCAGGAAGCCGCTGGGCGTCACGTCGAACTGCCGCACCTGGAAGGCGGCATTTGGCAGCGCGAGGAAGTTGCGTCCGTCGCCCGAGCCCGTCGAACCGAGCACGATCTCCGGAGCTGCATCGAACTCGGCGCGGACCAGGTCGGCGCCACCGGGCTCGAAGTACTGGCTGATGACGTCGTCGAACGTGCCATCGCCGTCGATGTCCGGCGGCAACGCATCCGTGTTGAGAGTCAGGTTGTACCGGCCCTGGCCACCGACCGAGCTGATCTCGAGGTAGTAGGTCTCGCCGGCCCAGAACTGCGACTCTTGGCCGTCGCCGATGTCGATGACCAGGTCGTCGGCGCTGAAGTCCGGCGACTGGAGCGACGGGTCGAAAGCGCCCGACGGGTCGGGGAACGGCGGCGCGATGGTGTCGTTGGTGTACACCACGCGGAACGAGGAGTCGTAGATCCGCACGAACGTATTTGCGCCGGGCAGGAAGTCTGGGCTGATGACGAGTTGCAGGCCGGTCGCCGGGCGATCGGCGCGGTCGAACTGGTTGGGCACCTCGTCGTTGAAGTTCTCGAGCGCAAACACCGTGTCGGTCGAGCCCAGGCCCATCGGCGTCCACGTCCAGACCAGCAGGAACGGATCGAACGTGAGCTGTGCCATGCGCGAGGTGACCTGACCGTCGGCCACCGTGAACTCGCCGCCTGCGTACAGCACGGGGTTCTCGGCGAACGGAGCGGTACCGACGCCGAATTCCTGGTCGATGAACACGTTGAGGCTGTGCACCGGCGCGTTGAAGTCGACCGGCCCGCCCGCGGGCAGCGCCGAGCCGAGCGAGGCCCAGCCGCCGGCATAGGAGCCGATGAAGTTGAGCGGCTGGCCGCCGTCGGTCGCGGTGAAGTCGCCACCCACGATGACCTCGTCGGCCAGGTCGGTGCCCGAGCCGTCGCGGTCCCAGGCTTCGAGCGCACGGACCGTGTCGTTCACGCCACCGCCCATGAGGTCGAAGACGAACTCCCCGGGCCCCATCGCAGCATCGGGGTCGACGCTGACGAGGATGACGTTGTTGGCCCCGTTGCCATCGAAGTCGTCGAACGTTCCGCCGATCGCGATCGCCTGGATGGGATCGCCCATGTCCTGCGGGATCTCGAACGTCTTCATGTCCAGAATGATGCCGTCGCCGGCGCCGAGCCCGACCGAGAACGTCGGCCCCGCGACGAGTCCATCCTCATCATCGACCACAACCGACTGCACGACGCCGCCGTCGCCGGCGTAGTAGAGGCCGAGTTCGTTCGGATCGCCCATCGCCGGGTCGGCCGGATCCCACACCTCGATGGCGTAGACGTTTCCGGCCGCGGCGGGTGCCGCAGGCGGCAAGGCCGCGAACGTGCCGTCGGCGATGAAGTCGCCCGGCTGGACCGTGAACGACTGGATGCCACCGGTGAATTCACCACCAACGATGAGGTTGCTCTCGACGTCGTCGTCGGGATCGAGATCGAACACGGCGAAGTCGTAGACCGCGCCATTGAGCCCGCCGGCAAGCGGCGTGAGCACGAACTCTTCAACGCCCGGGGTCGGGTCGTAGGCATACGCCGCAATGAACGGCGCCGGCTGGAAGTCGGCGAACTGGAACTCGCCGCCGAGGATGAGCGCCGTGCCACCCACTTCGGCGTCGGGGTCGTAGGTCCACGACTCCATGGCGTAGATCGTCATGTCGACGCCCGCGCGAACGGGCCACCAGTCCTGCGCGTCCCAGATGCCCAGGAAGCTGCGCGTGAGCGGACCGCCCGTCTCGTTGTCGGTGCCTCTGATGATGAAGTCGCCCTGGCCGCCAGCGAAGAGGGCATCGCCCGCGTCGTCGTTGTCGCCGGGGTACGCACCGAGCATGTCGACCGGCACCGTGAACTGGAACAGGTCGGTGTCGCCGAAGTCGTGGATGCGGCCCGTGCCCAGCGCCGACTGCACGTACGAGCGATCGGCGACGGGGTTGACCACGTCGGGGAACATGCCGTTCGGGTCGACGAAGGTGCGGGTGTAGAGGAACGGATCGCTGAATCGCAGCGGCGTCGCGAGCTCGAATTGGCGGCGGACCAGGTCGAGCTGGTCGGGGTTGGTGTACCCCTCGGTCGGGCTGAACTCGATCTCTTCGCCCGAAAGATCCTCGCCCTCGAGGCGGTCGACGTGGTCGTCGATGTCCTGGGTCGGGATGAACGTGTGGTTGCTCTCGATGAGCAGGTCGTACTGCCCGCCGGGCGGGTTGTCGAAGGTCTCGACGACGACGAAGTACTCGGTGTTGCTCTCGAGTTGGATGCGAAGGTCGGCAATGCCCGCCAGGTCGCTGAAGCCGTCGAGGTTGGCGTTGCCGTCGTACAGGCGGACGGCCGGCTCGGGCAGCGGCACCAGGCCCGTGCCCACGGCGCCCACGAAGCTCAGGCCCGAGCCCTGCGTGGTGAACCGATAGATGCGCGTGTCGAACGCACTGGCGATCGCGTCGGTCGTCTGGCCGCGGCGGATGACCGGATCGATGTCGACTTCTGTTGCCGCCATCTCGGCGTTGAGCTGGTAGATGCCCGTCGAGCGGGTGTCGCCCGCGTCGAAGCGGTCGCTCCGGACGCGAACAAAGAACACGGCGTCGGCGGCCGACTCGACGATGTCGAAGCCGGTAAGCAGCCGGCCCGTATCGCTGTCGCCCGTCAGGAAGGTGCCCTGCTCGTCGTAGATGTCGATGCGGGTGTCCAGGTCCGAGGGCGGCATCGCCGGCAGCGCTGCGTAGAACGTCGCCAGCGAATCGAAGGCCGCATCGCTGCCGGCCTCGATGCGGTAGACCACGTCGTCGCCGACGAGCGTGATCGAGCCGGAGGCAAAGCCCGCGCCGAAGCGATCCGGCGCCATCGCCATCGGATCGGTCTCGATGACCAGATCGGTGTTCGAGATCGCGTCCACTCGCACGGTGTACTCACCCGTGGTCATCATGCCCGCGTTATCCACGTCGCTGAGCACGCGCACGAAGTAGGTCTCGCCGGCCTCGGCCAAGAAGCCCGCCCAGCCGTCGGCAAACAGCCCATCTGAGAGTTCACCCTGCGACGAGCCCTGAGCGACCAGCATGCCATCGATGTCGTAGATCTCGACGCGCGAGTCGAGGGCCGAGCCGCCCGCGACGTTGATCGTGTCCGCCCACACGGTGACGAAGTCTGTCTGGGGCGCCTCGAAGCGGAACAGGTCGTCCGCGAGGCTGGGCGTGACGTCTTCGATCTCGCCGTCGACGGTGCCCTCACCGGTCACGCCGTCGAGAACGATCTCGGTGCCCGAAGTCGGCGTCAGGGGGAGCTCGAAGCTCGGGTGGTCGCCGCCGAGCAGGATGCGCGACTCGAGTTGCTCGACGATCTGGCCCGGACCGGATCGCTCAGCCGAACGCGGTTCTCCCAGAGCCTTGCCGGCCGAGCGATACAGCGAACGGAGGCGGCCAAGGCCGAATGGGGACTTGGCGTGGCGGGACGAACCGGTACGTTGGCCACTCATGGTCATGCTCCAGTTATGGATCGGCGTCAGGCCGGCTGGTGTGCTCGTGGGACCCGTGGGAGGGTGGGTGCGGTTGCCATCCTGCCCGAGGGCTGGTCGGTCAGGGGGCCTGCTTGTCCGCCGGTGGGTTGCTCACCGGCACGCTCACGTGGGGCGGGATGCAGGGCCTGCGCTCGACCGTGTACGTCCTCGGTCGGCGAAGGATACCGCCTGTCGACGGCTCCCGCCTTGCACGCGGATCTGCTCGGAGTCAGGATACCAGCGGGCACCCCCACTTGTCCAGCCCATTTTCGAGACTCCGGGCGCTCGGCTGGCATGTATTCGCCGCCGGGGAGCCTCGGGTTGCAATCCGTGCGATATCGAGAAGGGGCTCTCGGAGGCAGCCGACGCTCGCCGATCGCGATGCGTGTACGGTGCCCGTCCGCATCAACCCGCCTCCGGTCCGACGGCCATGCGGACGGCCGTCACCACCTGGATCTCGCCCGGGTCGTACAGCGGCAGCGGACAGTTCGCGCTCGACAGCAGGAGCGGCACCTCGCTTGAGCCCATCACGATGGCCTCGGCCCCCCGATCGGCCAGACGCCCGACGATCTCGCCCAACCGCTTCCGCGAGGCTTCCCGGGTCTCGCCAAGCACGAGTTCCTGGAAGATGATCGAATCGACCTCGTCGACCTCTTCGGGGCTCGGGGTCATCACCTTGACGCCCCGCAGGCCCAGGTGCGTCTGATAGGCCGATCCGTTGGTGACCATGCGGGTGCCCAGGATGCCCACGCTCTGGCGGCCGTCTTCTCCGACCTGATCGGCAAGCAGCTGGGCCATCGTCAGCCAGGGGATGGGGCAGCCCGTCTCGGCCATCTGGACGGCATGCTGGACCACGTGGTCGGGCGTCAAGCAGAATTGGGCTCCCGCGGCTGCGAGGCACTCGGCCGAGCGGCGGAGCAGCACGCCCACGCTCTCCCAGTCCTGCTCGCCGATGGCCCGGAGGTACTGGTCGAACGGCTCGCCGTGCATCGTGACGCTGGGGCGATTGTCCGGCAAGGTCATCTGCGTCGCGTGGCGGTGGAACTGGCGGTACGTGAGGGCGGCGCCTTCGGGACTGACGGCCACGATCCCGACGTGTTGTGATGGCAAGGCTGGCCTCCATTCCCGTCGGCCCCTCGCGAAGCCGACCCCTCCGCCACGACCATCCTCGCCGATCCGAGGCGACGGGTCAACCCCAAATCGCTGGCGGCCTATCGTCAACGCGGCATGGCATCGAGCCCGTTTGACATCCTCGGATTGGCCGTATCGTTCGATCTTGACCGATCAGAAATCGAACAGGCTTACCTCGCCCGCATCGCCACGGCCCACCCGGATCTCGCCGGCCAGCAGGATTCGGCCGATCCTTCCACGCTCAACGAAGCTCGGGCCACGCTGCTCGATCCCGAGCGTCGGGCTCGGGCCGTTATGGCGATCCGGGCTCCGCAGGCCAAGGCCCCCCCGTTATCGCCTGAGTTCCTGGCCGAGATCCTCGAGGTCCGTCAGGACGCCGAGGAAGCGATGGCATCCGACGATGAGGACGCCGTCGCGCGATGGCGTCGGTGGGCGGCCGACCGACGGGCCGACCTGGCCAGCGAGCTTGCCAAGCTGCTCGGGCCGGGCGATGGACCTCTGGACGACGTGCGTGCGGCAACGGCCGCGGGCGTGCTCCAGCAGTGGCGGTATTTCGAGCGGATGCTCGAGCAGGTGGGCGTGCCGGCGCACGCGCCCGATGCCTGAGTCGCCGCAGGCCCGCCCATGACACCAACGCCCGATATCTCGACCGAACCGCTGGCCCAGGGCGCTCAGGCAGCTGCCGAGAGCGGCGGCGGGCTCGCCGTCGGCCTGATCGTGCTGATGTCGGGCCTTCTGGTCGCCTCGGCCGCGGCCTCGGGCAGCGAGACGGCGATGTTCGGCCTGACCCACGGCGAGCGCGTCGCGCTGCGCCGCCAGGCACCGAAGGCGGCGGGCATCATCGATGAGCTGCTCGCCAAGCCGCGTCGGCTGCTGATCTGCGTGCTGCTGCTGAACATGGTCGTCAACGTGCTGTACTTCGCGGCGGCGGCGCTGCTGCTGCAGACCACGCGCTCGCCGTTGCTGGGCGTGGTGGCGGCCGTCACCCCGCTTGTGGCGATCATCCTGTTCGGCGAGATCCTCGCGAAGCTCACGGCGGACACCTTTCGAACGCGCTGGGCGCGGATCGCCGCCCCGCTGCTCATGTCGGTGAGCCTGGCCCTGGGCGGCCTGTTGATGGCGATCGACGCGCTCATCGTCGCGCCGCTCTCGCGCCTGATCCACATGGCGCCCATCGATGCGCCGCACGACGCGACGGCGGTGCGCACGCTCATCCGCGCGGGCGCTCATGGCGGAACGATCGACGACCATGAGCAGGAACTGCTCGAGGGCGTCGTCGGGCTGAGTCAGGTGCGTGCCCGCGTGGCGATGACGCCCAGGCTCGACCTGCCGGCCGCCTCGCCTCACATGCCCATCGGGGACATGGTCCAGCTCGTGCACCGGACCGGCGCCCACAGGCTGCCGATCTTCGACGACGCGGGCGCGACGATCACCCGCATCCTCGACGTCAAGTCGACGCTGGCCCGCGGCCGGCCGATGCTCGAGAAGCCGATCTACGTGCCCGAAAACGCACGGCTGGACCGCGTGCTCAATCAGCTCCGCGAGCGCAAGGCCCGGACGGCGGTGTGCGTCGACGAGCACGGCGAGAGCACGGGCCTGCTCGACTATGCCGACCTCTTGCGTGGGCTGGTGGGCATGCCCATCGAGCACGGCGAGACCGGTGCCGACGGCATCATCATGGTGGGCCTTGGCTGCTGGAGCGTGCCGGGGCGGATGCCCGTAGGCGAACTCGCGCGCCTGTTCACTGAGCACCGCGTGCAGGACTTCGACCTGCCTCCCGAAGCGGTGACGATCGCCGGCGCCGTCATGGCGTCGCTCGGGCGGCTCGCTCAGACGGGCGACGAGGTCGACTTCGGCCCGGTGCACGTCGAGGTCGAGGTCGTCTCCGGTCGGATCATCGACCGCGTGCTGCTCCGGCTGTCGTCCCAGACGCTCGATGCGCCCGAGCAGCCGGGGGGCGCAAAGTGAGCGGCGGCGAAATCATCCTGTGGTCGCTCGTCGCGTTGCTAGGCCTCATGGGCTCGGCGCTCGCCAGCGGTCTGGAGATGGGGCTGTACTCGCTCGGCCGGCTCGGGCTGGAGACCAGGGCGCTGGGCGGCGACCACGCCGCCATGATGCTGCGCACCGAGATCCGGCGCACCGATCGGCTGCTCTCGACGCTCCTGGTTCACAACAACGTGTGCAACTACATCGGCGTGCTGGGCGTCTCGGCCCTGCTGGGCGCCGCGGGCATGGGCCCGATCCTGACGCTCGTCGTGCAATCGATCGTGGTGACACCAATCATCCTGGTCTTCGGCGAATCGCTACCCAAGGAGCTCTTCCGCACGGGCGCCGATCGACTGACCTACCTGTTCGCGCCGATCCTTCGCGGTCTGCGGGTGTTCTACGTGCTGCTGGGCGTCGTGCCGCTGGTCATGCTGGCGGGTCGAGCCATGACGAGGCTCATCGGCGGTGCGGGACTGGGCGGGTCGTCCGATGCGCGGCAACGCATGGCCAACATCCTGAAGGAAGCCGGCGGGCCCAGCGGCATGAGCGACGAGCACTCGACGCTGCTCGATCGGGCGCTCGCGCTCGGCCGCGGCCGCGTGGGCGACGAGATGCTGTCGTGGTCGATGGCCCAGAAGGTGCACGCCGACTGGTCGCACCAGCGCATCCGCCGCGCCCTCGGGCCGACCCCCGCGACGACGGTGCCCGTGACCGATGGCCACGGCCGGGTGCTGGGCGTGGCGTCGGCCATCTCGCTCCTGGCCGGCGAGCCGACCGAGCCCGATCGCCTGCGGCCGGCGGTGCTGGTCTCTCCCGATACGCCGTCGGTCGTCGCCATCCGCCGCATCCTCGCGGCCGACGCCGACCTCGCGATCGTGGTGCAGAACGCCAAGCCGGTGGGCGTCGTGACGCTCAACGACCTGACCGAGACGCTGCTGATCCAATAACCCGGCGAAGCGAATCCGTGAATACCACTGGCGATTTTCGGGTTGGGCAGTGTCGAACCGCCCGTTGAATGCGACGCACCGAAGGGACCCGCCATGCACACCGCCAACACGCCCGCCACCATGATCTCGACCCGGCCGGGTCGTGCGATCGGGAGCATCATCTTCACGGTCGCCATCCTCATCGCCGCGGGCCTGCTGCTGGCACGCATGGGCATGGGTGGCGGCCAGGCGGAAGCAGCGCCCGAATTCATGCCGGTGACGACCGACCTGTCCTCGGTCGTGCTCAGCGGAGACCAGCCCGTCGTCGCGGTGGTGACCGCCGATTGGTGCGGGCCTTGCCAGGAACTCAAGCGCACGACGCTCAGCGACGAACGCGTGCGGTCGCTGCTTGCCAACCGCTCCCAGCCGGTGATTATCGACGGCACCGACACGAAGATCGCGATGCCCACCCTCGAGCAGCTCGGCGTCCGGGCCTTCCCGAGCACGGTCGTGCTCGAAGATGGCAAGCCGGTCGCGATGCTCGAGGGCTACGCCAGCGCGGACAAGTACCTGGCATGGCTCGAGCAGCAGCTCTAGCGTGAGGAACGACCTTCAGCGCTCGAGGCTTCGCTCAACGGCGCCCAGCCGTCCGGCCCACGGCGAGCCACCCAACTGGGAATCCACGCCTCGGAGCTTGAGCAGGTAGCCGCGGATCCGGGCTTCCATCTCGCCGATGGCCTGACCGCGATCGGAGCGCGTTCTTCGTTCATCGGCGAGCAGTTCAAGCAGCCGAGTCCACACGAACCAGTACTCGTCCCTGGCGTCCGGCCGTAGCCTCGACGAAGCTTCGAGATACGTGGCAAAGGCCCGTTCTCTCGAGCCCAGCACGTCGTGGGCCCGTGCCCGAAGGATGATCGCGTCGATGCCCTGCACGTCGCGGACGGCGTCGAGGACGCCCACGGCATCTTCTCGTCCGCCGCGATCAAGCAGGGCCTGGGCGACGCGCATCGCCAGGGCTTCCTGATCAATGTCGGTCGCGTCGGGGTGGGCCTTGGCAAACGAGAGCGCGGCCTCGAGCGTTTGGAGCGACGGCGCATCGTCCGTCGCCCGTTGCACCAACAACGTGTGGGCAGCGCCGGCGAGCGCAATGGCGTTCTCGCGTACGGCCGGGTCGTCGCTCGTCATAGCGGCCTCGGCGAGTTCGAGCGCGCGTTGCCAACCCTCGCCCGCCGACATCAGGCTTGCGGCCAGACCCAGCCGCCATGGATGGGCCGATGCGTGTCCCGGAGCGCGTTCGATTGCGGCGGCCAGGAGGGCGCGAGTCTGCGCCGGATCCAACACGTGACCCGAGGGACCCAACGCGCGCGTGGCGCTCGCGGACAGCAGCCCCTCCAGGTTCGCGTCCTGCTCCCCGAGCAACGCCACGACCAGCGACAGGGCCCGGGCACGACGCGATTCCGACTCGCTGGTGTCCTCGGTGCGTTCCGCGGTCGCGAGCAGGAGTCTGGCGAGCAACTCTCGGGCCGGGGTCAGTTCGGCGGGCTCCGGGTCTTGCTCCGCGGCGTGATCGACCACGTGGGACAGGAGCTCCATGGCTTGCTCGTCGAGGCCCGGCTCGTTCTCCGCAATGAGCGCCCGGGCCGCGCGCAGCGTGACGTCGGCGGCCACGCCCCGCCACTGGTGCCCGCCCTGGGCGAGCGCCGACAGCCGTCCGTTGGCAAGCGATGCCCGCTGCGCTCTCGAACCGCCGAATTCGGATCGTTCTTCGAGTTCGATCAATGCCCGGCCGGCCCGCTCCAGTTCGCCCGCCTCCGCGAGGACGCGAGCCTGCGCTTCGACCGCGAGCACGTGCAGGGCCGCATCGATGCCACCGGTCCGATCGACGAACGGCGACCTGCTCGCGGCCTCGGCGATGGCGCGCACCTGAGCGTCGACGCCTCGCTCGAGCCGAGCCCGCAGCAGGGCCGCCTCGGCGTGCGTTCGCGAGCCGGAGGGGATCGGCCCCGCAGACAGCACACGCCCGAGAGCGTCGATCGCCGGCTGCTTGCCGCCGGGCTGGTGGATGAGGGCGATCGCCAACGCCGTGTCGCGGATGGCCTCGGCCTGGCTCGATTCCACACGCAGGCCCTGCAGCTGGCTGATGGCGTCCTGGGGCGTGGCCCCCTCGGCGCCGCCGGCGATGCGGAGTGCCGCGGCCCGACCCATGAGCAGGGGGCGGCGCACGGCCAGCTCGATCTCGGCCAGCCGGCGGTTGAGCGTGCGATCGCCCGGTGCGAGCTCCCCACCGTCCTCGATGATGCTGCGCTGTCGCTCGAAGCGGGCCTCGATCTGCTCGCCTGCGCGGCGTGCCAGCTCGTAGGCCGTCTCGGCGGCGCGGACCGCCTCGGCCCGCTCGCGTTTGCCTTGCATGCCGACGACCAGCCGGGCATCGTCGAGCGCGAGCGTCAGGCGGGCGAGCTCGTCGGCGGCCTGGTCGAGCATCCAGATCGCCGCGTACGAATCCGACGGCAGGGCCGTCATCAGGGCCCAGCGTTCGCGGATCGCCCGGTCGAGCGCCGCCTTGCGTTCGCTGGCGGCAGCGCCGTCGCGGTTTGCGTCGGCGATGGCGGCCTCGACCCGCGCGACCATGGCCGCCCGTGGCGAGTCGGCGTCCTGCGCTACGGCGCTCGACGCGAGGAAGACGATCGCTGCAAGGCTCGCACGCATCATCGCCGGCGGAGCTCCGATTCTGGCAAGAGTCGGTACGAGCCCGGCCCGCCGCCGTGCTCGCGGGCGATGGCGCGCATTACGCCGGTCGGGTCTTCTTCGAGGAACTGCACGCACTTGACCTGCACGGGCCGCGCGGGCGGGCCGAAGATGCTCTTGCGCACCGGATTGGCGCGGTCGAGCTCGGCGAGGATCGCCTCGCGGCCCGGGCCCCAGTCGCCGCCGCGCGTCCGAGCGCCGCTGCCGTCGGTCCGGCGGATGCTCCGCGAGAGCAGGAACACCACGTCGGGCTCGCGATCGATCGCGGCGAGCAGGCCGTCGAGCGGGTTGCTCGCGCCCCGTGCCCGCACGCTGTCGAGCCAACCGAACAGCTCGGCCTTGCTGCCGGCCGTCGCGCGGCGGAGGCCCTCGGGCGGGAACGCGCGGACGCCGCCGCCCTCGTCGCCGGCCCGGCGCCCGAAGAGCACCACCGCGAACCGCTGGTCGTCGGCGAGGGCCGAGACCGAGCGTCGCACCTCCTCGAGCACGAAGGGCAAGCTGGTGATCATCGCCCCGCTTCCGTCGACGGCGTACACCACGCTCGACGCGCGGCTCGCCGAGACGCCGGCGAAGCTGGCGCCGTCGAGCGCCGGGGCCTGCGCGCTCTCGCGGAGCGCGTCGAGCGGCGACGCATCGCTCGTGCCCCGATCGAGCAGCGGCGCGGCCGTGCCCGGCGTCGTACCACGATCGAGCGGCGTGGCCTCGGCCTGCGGGACCGGGGCCGCCGCGATGCGCTCCAGGGCGCCGCCCAGCCGGCTCGAGACGGCGGCGCTGCGCTCGGCCTCGCTGGTTTCCGTCCGATCGGGCTGGTCTGGTTGCTCGGGCCCGGCCGGGTCGGTGGCCGGCGCGAGCGCGAATTGCTCGTTCTCGCCGACGTCGACGCCCAGGTCGAGGCTGATGACCGAGCCCCCGCCGTGCTGGGCGACGCCGCGGAGCGCCAGGGCCAGCAGCCCGAGCACCGCCGCGTGCACGCCGATGGAGACCAGAACGGAGATCGCCGAGCGGGCCGGGCGAGACTCGATGGCCGGCAGCCGCGTGACCAGCGTGGCCCCGGCCGCGTTCGCGAGCCGGCCGAGCGTCGCGACGCGGCGCAACCATTCAGGTGCGGTACCGCGCGACGACGGTCGGTCCCCGCGCGCCTCTTCCCGCCCCTTCCGTGGTCCGGGCCCGTACCAGTGCCGCATGCCCCATCGTACGGTCTTCGTGCGCTCCCGGTGCACTATCCTGCACCATGACCCAGCCGCCCACCGGAACCCAGCAGGTTTCCCTCACGCTCGCCCACTCGCCCGATGCCGACGACATGGCGATGTGGTGGCCGCTGACCGGGTTCATCTCTCCAGAGAGCGGGTCGAACAAGCTGCTCCGCCCCCCCGCCATCGACGCCGGCCGCTTCACGTTTACCCCCAGGCCCGAGGACGTCGAGCGCCTCAACGCGACGGCGCGGAGCGAGCCCCTGGACATCACCGCCATCAGCGCCGCGGCGTGGCCGGCGCTGTCCGACCTCTACGTCATCACCGACTGCGGCGCGAGCTTCGGCGAGGGCTACGGGCCCAAGCTCGTGGCCCGCGAGGACTCGCCGCTGCACTGCGACGGCTGCGTCCGGGCCCAGAAGCCAACCATCGCCATCCCCGGCGCCCGCACGACCGCGGCGCTCGTGCTCAGAATGGTCCTTGGCGATGCCCGCGAGGAGACCACCCTCGTCGAGATGCCCTTCCAGCAGATCGCCCCGGCCGTGCTCTACGGCCGCGTCGGCGCGGGCGTGCTCATCCACGAGGCCCAGCTGACCTACGAGAGCATGGGCCTCAAGAAGCTGCTCGACCTGGGCGCGTGGTGGACGGAGAGAACCAACCACCCCCTGCCGCTGGGCCTCAACGTCGTCCGCACCGCGCTCGACGCCGAGCACGGCGCGGGCACCGTCGCCGAAGTTAGCCGGCTCTTGAGCGAGAGCGTCGCCCACGCCCGCGCGAACCCCGAGGACACCCGGGCCTACCTCAAGCTCCACGCCGCGACCCGCCCCGAGTGGCACGACGACGAACTCCTCGATCGCTACCTCTCGATGTACGTCAGCGAGCTGACGGCGAGCATGGGATCGACCGGCCGCGCGGCGCTCGCGAGGCTCTACGAGGAGGGCGCACGACACGGCCTGTTCGACCGCGCGGCCGAACCGGTGGTCGTCTAGCGACACGCGCCGCATCCAGCGCCGCAGCATCCGCCGAGCGAGTCCTCGAGCGAAGAGCGCATGCGGAGGCGCGGCGGCCCCCGGCCGCCCGGGCGCAAGCCCGCCAAGCGAGTCCGCGAGCGCCTCAAGAACACCCTCATTGCGAGAGCCCCGGCGCAGCGACCCTGTCTTCAGGGGCGCTCCGCCGGGGCGGCGGAAGTCGGCGCTCCCCAGATAGCAAAGGGGAGCGCACCGAGCGCTCCCCTCACATGGGACGCAACTTTCTGGATCACACGCGTCCTACGACGCCTTCTTCGCCTCGACGCCACTGGGCGCCTGCTCGACCAGCGTCGACTGGTTGCCGGCCCCGAACTGGATGGCGAACTGCGCCAGGCCGCCGTCCTTGGTGGACGTCTGCGGCGTGATGCGGTAGGCCACCTCGGTGGTCCCAAGCGGGATGCCCGAGTCGACCAGCACGCGGTCCTTGAGGGTGACGAACGGCACAAACGGCTGGCCCGTGCCACCGACGCGCCGGTCCACGCGGTAGGTCACCGCGCCGACGCGCGCCGGGTTGGGGCACGCGAAGCGCACGGTCAGGTCGCCGCCGATGGACAGGCTGTGCTTGAACATCGTCGGCGTGCCGGGCGCGGGCGTCGCGGTGCGATCGGCCGGCGGGGGGACGACCGCGGCCGTGTAGATGGCCTCGGGGTCCTCGGCGTTCTTGGCCGTCGAGCGGATGATGCTGACCTGGCCGCTTGCCAGGCTGCGCATCGAGGCGACGGCGTCGTCGAAGGTCGCCACGGCGTTGCGATAGGCCGTCTTGGCGTTGATCTTGGCGGTGCGGGCGTTCGCGGCCGCGCTGGCGAGCGCGCTCAGCTCGCCGATGGTCGCCGGGTCGAGGTTCAGGAGCACGGCGTTGTCGGTCCAGGGCGTGATGTGGGCCTGGACCCAGTTGATGGCTTCTTCCGGTCTGCTTGGGATGGTGCTCATGGTCAGGCTCCGATCGTCATGTGTGGTGCGAGGTTGGCGACCGAAACGAGCCGGGCCGCCGACGGCTGTGCGATCGCGTTCTTCATCAGAATCGCTCCACGCGGCGACCCCCATCACGAGCAGGCGACCGCAGGACTCCGAGACTCGCCCCACCACGACGGCGGGACCGAGAACGTCATCGAGCGTTCTGGGACGCGACTTGACCCGAGCCCAAGGAGTTCCGAGCCAGTATTTTCCCGTATGCCCCGGGCCAATAGCCGGGCCCGCGTAGCCGTTCGCCATCCATCTAGGAAAACCGCTCTCACGGCAGCGCCAGGGCGGTTCGTGGTCCGACGAAGCGCAAAAACGGCGCGAGTTTTTCATGGTGGAGCCCATCCTTCCCATGAAAAACTCCGGCCCCACCATGAAGCCGCGCGACTTTTCCATGGAAGACTCCGGCCACGCCATGAAGCGACGCGACTTTTTCATGGAGCGGCGCGGGTTCTTCATGGAAAAGTTCGGCCGCGCCATGGAGCGGGATGCGCTTTCCATGAAGATGTGGGAGCGTCCTATGAGGGTACCGCCTGCTGTCTGATGGCCTCCGCGCGTCCCGTCAAGCGGGAAACACCACATAGTCGATAGGCGTATGTTTGGCAGAGCGACCGGATGCGCTCGCCGTTGGACACCTCGTCGGGGAAGAGGGAGGGCGGCCGTGGCACAGGGATCGACCATCGAATGGACCAGCGCGACGTGGAACCCCATCGCGGGCTGCACGCCGGTCAGCCCCGGGTGCCTGAACTGCTACGCCGCCCGCATGGCCCTCAGGCTCGAAAAGATGCAGAAGGGGACCGGCAAGTACGTCGGCACCGCCGGCAAGGCCAGGGACGGACGGCCCGTGTTCACTGGCCGGGTGAACCTGGACGAGGACGCCCTCGACCTGCCACGCTCGTGGAAGCTCGGCCGCACGATCTTCGTCAATTCCATGAGCGACCTGTTCCACGACGCCGTGCCCGCGGTATTCGTGCGACGCGTCTTCGACGTGATGGAGCGATGCCCCCAGCACAGCTTCCAGGTGCTCACCAAGCGCCCCCACCGCGCCCTCGAACTGGCCGGCCGGCTGCCGTGGCCAGACAACGTGTGGCTCGGCACGAGCGTCGAGACGGCCAGGTACTACGAGCGCATCCGCCTGCTCCAGAAGATCCCCGCCCGCGTGCGCTTCCTCTCGTGCGAACCACTGCTGGGCCCGCTGGCCCGCATGCCGCTGAAGAACATTCACTGGGTCATCGTCGGCGGCGAGAGCGGGCCGGGGGCGCGGCCGATGCAGGGTTCGTGGGCCCTGCAGATCAAGAACCAGTGCGAGGCCAAGGGCGTGCCGTTCTTCTTCAAGCAATGGGGTGGCGTGCGGAAGAAGGAGACGGGCAGGGAGCTGGAGGGGCGGACGTGGGATGAGATGCCCGAAGCATAATGCGACGATCGCGTGGGGGACGGTGAATGGAAGTATCAAATGACGGCTTGTACATGTCGGAGGTCGGCCGGTGGTCAAAACGCAAGTACCACTTTTTGAGCAACTACCTGAACATGTTCTCGACGGGCATGAAGAACAAATGGCCGCAGCGACACTATGTCGACCTGTTTTCCGGGGCGGGACTGGCCCGCCTCCGTGATCAAGGCGAGATCGTCGTCGGAAGCCCGCTCATCGCCGCCAGGGTACGTGACCCGTTTACGAAGCTGCACTTGTGCGAGGCCGATCCCAAGAAGTTCGAAGCACTCAAGCAGCGGATTTCTCGTGAACCACTCGCCACTCCACCGCAACTCGTGCATGGGGACGCGAATCGATGCATCGATGAGATCGTCGCAGACATTCCGCCAGCGGGTGCGCTAACACTGGTCTTTGCGGATCCGTACGGCTTGCACTTCGACTTCGATACCGTTCGCAAGCTTGCCGATCGCAAATGCGACCTAATTGTGCTGCTCGCGGACAATATGGACGCGTTGCGCAACTGGTCCGCGTACTACCAGCATGACCCCAACTCGAATCTTGATCGCTTCATGGGTGAGCCCGGATGGCGCGACGTCCTAAAGGAGTCGCCATCGGAACGGCTCGCCCAGAACCTGCGCGACCGATACTGCGACCGCCTGCGATCGCAGGGCTTTCAGTTCTTTGGGTGGGAGCGCGTCGTCAACGATCGGAATCGAGATATCTACACGCTGCTCTTCGCCTCGTCGAACAAGCGCGGGCTCGATTTCTGGGGCAAGGCCAGCGCCACCGACGAGGGAGGGCAACGGCGGCTGTTTTAAGAACATTGGTCCGCGTGCTCACGCATGCGGCTCGGACGAAGGCCAGGGCAACTCGTTCTTCGTCGTCTTCCTCACCCCATCCCCGTCTTCTCTGCGCCTCCGTGCCTCTGTGGTGAACTCCCTCTTCCCACGGTGAGGCACGCGTGCCGACGCACGCGGCTCGGATGGAAGACCCCTCACCCCGGCCCTCTCCCCGAAGACGGGGAGAGGGAGGCGGACCGCGGCCGCTTCGGGGCCTTCGCGACCTTCGCGTTCGATCCTCTTCGCTCGTCCGTCCCCTCGCTCGCGCGAGGGGCTCGTGAAGGCCGGCGACTCAGCCGTCGCCGTCGCCGCCCGGCGAGGCCGGCCGCACGATGATCTTCATCCGCCCGTCCTCCACCGCGTACTTCGCGAACACGTCGCGTAGCTCGGCGGGGGTGAACGAGCCCAGGGCCTCGCGCTCCATCGCCATCTCGTCGAGCGAGCCGCCGAGGTAGTCGAGCGTCTGCAGCTCGCGCAGCCAGGCGGCGGGGTTGCGGACCGTCTCGTCGTGCACATTGCGCAGCTGCTCGACGGCGATCGCCAGCTCCTCGTCGGTCGGGCCGTCGGCGGCGAACGCCTCGAACATCGAGCGGACCTCGTCGGCCAGCAGGTCGGCCGTCGCGGGGTCGGTCGTCGTCTGGACGCTGAGCAGGCCGAAGCCGGGCCACGTGCGGGCCGTCCGGTGCGAGACGCTGGGGCTGTAGGCGTAGCCGAGCTCTTCGCGGATGCGATCAATCATGCGGCTGTTGAGCACGCGCGCCGCCAGCCGCAGGGCCCGCACGTCGCGCGTGTCCCACGCGTTCGCCCCGTAGTAGCCGGCGACGACGTAGGCCTGCGGCGTCGAGACGTCGGGCTGCTTCAAGAGCTCGATGGGGCCTTCCGGCCGTTCCATCTGCCGCGCGTCCCAGTTGGTCCGGTCCGACACGCGCGGCCGCGACTCGAGCGAGCCGAGGTAGGTGCGCACGAGCTCGATGGTCGCCTCGACGTCCAGGTCGCCGACGATGGCGACCTCCATCGGGCCACTGAGCTGCTCGTCGAGCCAGGCCTGCGCGGCTGCGGTGTCGATCGCCTCGATGCGGTGCTTGGGCGTCAGGCCGGGCCGCGAGTCGTCGGCCGGATACATCGCCTCGATGACGGCCTTGAGCGCCGCGCCCTGGGGCATGGTGTCGAGCATCTCGAGCGTGCGGAGCTGGCCGCGGCGCCACTGCTCTGTTGCAGCGTCCTCGACCATCGGGTCGGTCAGCAGCAGGTGGCTGAGCGTGAAGGCGTTCTCGAGCTCGTCGGGCGTCGTGCTGAAGCCGATGGTCAGGCCGTCGGCGTTGGAGCCGCCGCGGACGCGGGCCTTCCAGCCCGTCGTCAGGTCGTCGATCTGGGTCGAGCTGAGCCCGCCCGCGGCGGGACGCGCGAGCGCCGTCGTCGCCGCGTCGGTCAGGCCGCGGGTGTCCTCGCCCTCGTGGACCAGCCCGCCGAAGACGTGGATGGAGCCGAGGACCTCGCCCTGGCGTTCCGTCATGCGCTTGACGTGCACGCGGACGCCGTTGTCGAGCCAGAGGCTGGTGACGCCGGTGTCCTCGTGGGTGGTCGTCTCGGCGATGCCGCCGGGGGTGGGCGTCTCGTCGAGCAGGCGCTCGGCGCGGGCCTGGGTTTCGTACGGCTCGGGCTCGGCGCGCAGCGCGGCCTCGCCGGCGGCCAGTAGCTCCGACTCGGTGGGCGTGTTCTCGTCCTCGCGCGTCTGCAGCGTGAAGACGGCGTCCTCGAAGGCGAACACGTCGCGGAAGTCTTCGTTCGTCTCTTCCAGCGTGACGCCGGGGAGCAGCTCGCGGAGCAATTCCAGTTGTTGCGCGACGCTCATGAACGGCTCGCCGCTGGCGATCGAATCGACGACCGCGCCGCGCAGCAGCCGGCTCGGCCGCGTCGCCTCGCCCTCGACGGCGCGCTCGGCGCTCGAGAGCAGCCGGCGCTTGGCGTCCTCAAGCTCGGGCTCGGTGAAGCCATGGATCGTCGCGCGGCGCACCTCGCGGCCGATTTCCTTGAGCACGTCCTTCCAGCGGCCGTTCTCGCTGCGGCCGGTCGCCTGCGTCCACTGGATGGCCCCGGCGAAGTCGCCCGTACTCACGCTGCCGCCGAGCATGCTGAGCTCGCCGTCCTGCACGCCCTCGCCCAGCCGGTCGTTCATCATGGCGGTGGCCAGCGACCGGACCAGGTCGTCGCGGTACTGGCCGACGGTGGTCGTCGGCCCGCCGGGCACGTCGATGAAGTTGATGGCGACCTCTTCGCGGGTTTCCTCGGGATCGCTGGCGACGATGGCGCTGCGGCCCTGCGTTGGCACGACGCCCGCGTCGCGCGGCTCGGGACGCGGGACGAACTCGCCTTGGCCGAAGAGCTCCTTGATGGTGCCGGTGACATCATCGGGCGTGACGTCGCCGACGACGAGCAGCGTCATGTTGCTGGGCACGTACCAAGTGTCGTAGTAGCGCTTGATGGGCTCGAGCCCCGCGGTCGTCAGCACCTCTTCGGTGCCGATGGGGATGCGCTGGCCGAACTCGCTCTCGGGCGCGATCCGCTCGATGAGGTCGTAGAGCACCCGCTGCTGGGGCGAGAGGCTCGCGCGGCGTTCCTCCAGGATGATCTTGCGCTCCTGCTCGATGCCGCTCTCGGGCAGCAGCAGGTTGTTCGCCACGTCGCTCAGGAACAACAGCGCCGGGTCCACCATCTCCGGCTCGGAGCTCGGCAGGCTGATCGTGTAGCCCGTGCGGTCGAAGCCCGTGACGGCGTTCTGGTGGCGGCCGAAGGAGAGGCCCAGGTTCTCGAAGAACGGGCGCACGGTGCCGGGCGGATAGTTGGTGCTGCCGGCGAAGGCCAGGTGCTCGAGGAAGTGGGCCAGGCCGCGCTGGTCCTCTTCTTCGTTGAGCGAGCCCGAGTGCACGTGCAGCCAGAGTTCGACCCGCTCGGGCGGCTCGGCGTTGGGCACGATGACGTACTCCAGGCCGTTGTCCAGCGTGCCGCGGACGAGGCGCGGGTCTTCGGGCAGCGGCCGGTCGCGTTCGACCTGCTGGGCCGAGGCGGAGGCGGCCGCGGCGAGCGAGAGCACGACGGCGCACGGGCGGGCGAGGCGATGGGCGAGCGTGGTCATGGTGCAGGATAGGGATGCGCGAGCACCCCCACCCATGTTGAAAGGGGGCCGCAGGGGCCGCAGTCGGCCGCAGGGAGCCGTCGGGGCCGCTCAGCCGTGGGCGTCCACGCCCGTCTTCTCGCTCACGGGGCTGAAGAGGTCGAGGATGCGGCATCGCTCCAGGGCTTTGCAGGCGTGCGGGAGGTTGGGCGGCAGCACCAGCACCTGTCCGGCGGAAACCGTAACCTTCTGGCCTTCCCCGATCGTGAATTCCGCACTGCCCTCGAGCATCACCACCATCTGCTCGTTCTCGTGGCTGTGGCTGGCGACCTCGAAGCCCGGGTGGAGGACGACCTCGCTGATCATCATCCGCTCGCCCAGGATGCGGCGGCGGTCGATCAGGGGCATGGGCGAGTCGGTGGGCAGGTCGGCGAGGGTGTGGAGGACGTGGTCGGGCATGTGGCAGGCTACGCCTGGCATCGACCGCAGATTCGTGACGAATCGACGCGGATTCGTGGTATGCTGCTCGGAGCAGGCCGCGGCGCCGGCCTGCACGAGGAGCACGACATGCCAAGCCTCAGGTCACTGACGATCGCCACGATCTCGCTCGCGTCATGCCACGCCGCGCTGGGACAATTCACCGGAACGACCGCGCCGCCCGGCACTACCTTTCCTTCGGCCGTGAAGGTCGCGCGCCAGGCGCCGATCGTCGCGAGTTCGGTAGGACCCGTCGTCGCGGTCTGGGATCCGGCGGGCGGCGTCGTGCTCGTCGCCGCGCCGACCAGCGGCTTCGCGTCCGCCATGCCCGAGGCGCTCGCCGCCGACGGTGCGTCGCTCATCGGTCTCATGAACACGACGGGCGGCGCCACCGCGCCGTTCTTCTGGACGCCGCTCGGCGGCACCATCGACCTTACCGGATTCCTTGCGCCGGCCTCGGCCCAGCTGCGGCTTACCGACGTGTCCGCACCAGCGGTCGGCGCCGGGACGGTCATCGGAGACTTGATCGCACCGACGACGACGGGCCTCCAGCGGCAAGCCTTCACCCTGCCGCTCGGCGGACTCCCGGTGCCTATCGGCGACCTGCCGGGCGGGCTGGACAGTTCGACGGCGATTGCGGTCGACGCATCGGGCCGATTCGCCGCGTGCAACGGAAATTCCTTGCTCGGCGCCGAAGCGTTCGTGCACGATGCGACCACCGGCGTGCGGACGCCCGTCGGCGCACTTTCGGCCGGTCCGACGTTCCTCTCCGAGGCACGCGATATCAGTTCGGACGGCAACGTCGTCGTCGGATTCAGTCTCAACGCGGCCGGGGTGCCGATCGCCTTCCGCTGGACGGCGGCCACCGGCATCGTGTCGCTCGGGACGCTTCCCGGAGGATTCATCTCGCTCGCCACGGCAACGAACGCCGACGGCTCGATCATCGTTGGCGTGGGCGACGATGCCACCGGCGTCGCGCGGGCATGGATCTGGACAAGCCGGTGCGGGCAGATGCGCGACTTGCAAACCGAGATCATCACGGTCTACGGGCAAGCAAACGCGGCCGGATGGCTGCTCGACGTCGCCGATGGCATGAGTGACACCGGGTTCGTCGGAGGCAGCGGTCTCGATCCGCTCGGCGTTCGACAGGTCTGGACGAGCCAGATCGCGCGCTGCTGGGCTGACTTCAACGGGGACGGCATGCTGACGCCGGCCGACGCCACCGCGTTCAACACCGCATTCATGGCTGGCTCGATGCGTGCGGACTGCGACTGCGACGGCGTGCTCACCGTGCTCGACATCACGTGCTTCAACGCCCAGTTCTCGGCGGGGTGCCCGTAGGGTCAGTCCGCGGTGAGCTTGGACCGCAGATCTTCGAACCCGGGCTTGCCCATCAACGCAAACGTCGCCTTCTTGCCGAGCTCCACGGCCGGCTGGTTGTAGGCGTCGACGCCCAGCATGAGGCCGGCGTACGCGGTCGCCACCTGCCAGAGCATCATGAACTCGCCCACGGCGTGCGGCGTGACCCCGGGCAAGCGGATCGTCAGGTTCGGCCGGCGGCTCTCGGTGAGGGCATACTCGGTTGCCTTCTTCTCAGCGACAAGGAGATTCGCGAGGCTCGAGCCCTCGAGGTATGCCAGCGCCTCTTCACCCAGGCCTGCGGGGATGGGCGCCTCGTGCGCGAACTTCTCGACCTCGAGGAAGATCGCGACCTTGTCGTTGGGCCCCTCGCGATAGAGCTGCACCTGGCTGTGCTGGTCGGTCGCGCCCAGGGCCTTCACGGGCGTGAAGCCGGCGTACGTGATGCCCTGCACGCCCTTGACGATCTTGCCCAGGCTCTCGGCCCAGAGCTGACGCCACCAGTCGGCCATCAGGTAGAGCTGATTGGCGTAGGGCATCATGACGTGTACGGTCTTGCCCTGCCGCTGGCCCAGCTCGACGAGCACGGTCGCGAGCATGGCGGCGGGGTTGGCATGCAGGTCTTCGCTTCTGCACGCGTGCTCCATCGCGGCGGCGCCGTCGAGCAGGCCGTCGACGTCGATGCCGCAGAGGGCGCACGAGATCAGCCCCACCGGGCTGAGCGCACTGAAACGCCCCCCGACGCCCTCGGGCACCGGCAGCGTCTCGTAGCCCGCAGCGTCGCAAAGGCGCCGCATCGTGCCCTTCTCGGGGTCGGTGACGGCGATGAGCCGATCGGCATGGCCATCGCCCCGCGCCTTCTGGAGCATCTCACGCACGATGAGGAACTGCGCCGCCGTCTCGGCCGTCTCGCCGCTCTTGCTGATAACCACGAACAGCGTGCGGTCGAACTTCGGGTCTTCGCTCGTGATGAGCGAAAGAGTCTGGTGGAACAGCACGGGGTCGGCGTTGTCGAGGACGAACAGCCGCGGGTGCGTCCGTTCCCTCGTCAGGTTGTGCATGAGCGGGTTGAGCGCGCTCTGTAGTGCGATGTTTCCCAGTGCGCTGCCGCCGATGCCAAGCACCACGACGTTGTCGAGCTGGCCCTCGTACTGCTTGGCGATGGCCTTGACGGCCTGCACGTGCTCGTCGCGCATCGCCCCCTCGGCCAGCAGCCGCCACCGCTCCCAACCGGTCCCGCGAGAGGCTTCGAGCCGTTGCGTCAGCACGGTCGCTGCGTGCGCTGCGGGCCCGTCGGGCGCGAGCACGTCGGGGTCGAGACCATGATCGTGCACGGCCGTGCTCAGGCAGCGGCCCGTGTCCAGTGAGAGCGAGGTCTGGCTTGTCGAGCTTGAGGTCGGGGCGGGCATGGCCGAGGGTAGACGCGCTGCCCCCGGCCCGGCCCGAACGCGATCAGCAGCCGTCGGCGAAGGCGTTCTGGTATGCCAGGAAGTCGAAGATGGTCAGCGACCCATCACCATCGAAGTCGGCACGCGGATCGCCGGCATCGAACAGGTTCTGGAATTCGAGGAAGTCGAAGATCGTGAGTTCGCCGTCGCCGTCGAGCTCGGCGGCGCACTCGACGCTCAGGAGCTCGATCGTGTACGTGCCCAGGGCGGGCGTGCCGGTAAAGGGGAACTCGTCGGCGATCTGGCGGATCGGCTCGGCGGGGTTCGTGTCCATGTTGGGCGAGGTGTAGGTCGTGCCCGAGTCCGTGCCCGAGTCGTAGGGCCACAGGTCGAACACGATGTTCTGGCGCCAGCCGCCGTCGTCGCGCAGGTCCAGGCCCTGCGTGCCGACGTACCAGTCGGGACTCGGCGCGATCATGGTCACGAGCGTAAGCAACGGGAACTCGCTCGAGGTCTCGAACGTGAGAGAAACGCTGCCGGGGCTGAGGCGGATGGGGCCACCGACGATGTCGATCCCGATCATGCCGTCGGTGGCCATCTGCGAGATCTCGAAGAGCAGGAGCGACGTGCTGCCGGTTTCGGCCATGACCTCCATGCCAGGGCTGGCAAGCTCACCAGCTTGCCAGATGAGGCCGGGCTCGGCGTGCGTCGCACCCACGAGCGGCGAGAAGTGCGGGTTGCGCGGGAAGTCGACCGGGTGGGTCGCCTCCGACCACGTCGAATCGAACGTCACGCGGTAGGTCGCGCGAGACTGGGCGTGGACGGTCGAGGCCAGGCAGGCGGTCAGGCAAGCTGCGGTCAGGGTGCGGCGCATGGGTGGGTCTCCTCTTGGGCGATTGTAACGCGTCTGGCCGTTGGGTCGGCCCTCCAACCAAACCCTTGCGCGCCGTTCGCAGGTTTTCGGCCCTCGACCGGTCAGCCGCCGCGAATCTGGGCGATGACCTTCAACTCCACGGCGATCGGGGCGTTTCCGCCCTGCGGCAGGCGGCTGACCTCGATGGTCGTGCGGCACGGATTGGGTTTTCCCTCGCCGGCGAAGAAGTCCTTCCAGAGCGCGTTGAAGGCCGCGAAATCGCGCGGGATGTCCGTCAGGTAGACCTGCACGTCGACGACGTCCTCGAAGCGGGCCCCGCCGGCCTCGACCACGGTCCGCACGTTCTCGAAGCACGCTCGGCACTGGGCTTCGAAGTCGTAATCAACGAGGTTGCCTGCGTCGTCGAGCGAGACGCCGGGCACGGTGTTCTCACCCGGCTTTCGCGGGCCGACGCCCGAGCAGAAGAGCAGGTCGCCGACGCGCCGGGCGTGCGGGTAGGCGCCGACGGGCTTGGGCGCGGCATCGGTCGAGATTCGATCTGACATGTCGTTTCCCATGGGAGATCACTCCCCGAGGTTGATCGTCACGCTCTTGGGTTCGGTGAAGAAGCGCATCGCCTCCCACCCGCCCTCGCGACCCACGCCGCTTTGCTTCACGCCGCCGAATGGCGTGCGCAAGTCACGGAGCATCCAGCAGTTCACCCACACGATGCCGCTCTCGAGCGCCGCGCTCACGCGATGGGCCCGCGTCAGGTCCTGCGTCCACACGCTGGCCGCAAGGCCGTAGGACGTGCCATTGGCCAACTCGATCGCCTCGGCCTCGGTCTCGAACCGCTGCACGGCGCAGACTGGGCCAAAGACCTCTTCCTGGATGATCGCACAGTCCTGGCGGACGCCGTCGAGGACGGTGGGAAGATAGAACGCGCCGTCTCGCACACGGTCAGGGAGCGCCTCGGGCGCCCCACCGCCGGTGAGCACGCGAGCGCCGTCGGCAATGGCCCGCTCGACGTAGCCCGCGACCTTGTCTCGATGATCGTGGCTTACCAACGCTCCGAAGCGTGTGTCAGAATCGAGCGGATCACCGGGCACCAAGGCCTTCGCATCCGCAACCAGTCGCTCGACGACCGCTTCGTACACGCCCGACTGGACCAGCACGCGCGAGCCGCACAGGCAGATCTGGCCCTGGTTGCTGAAGGCAGCGCGAGCGACGTGCTGCGACACCTGCTCGATGTTCGCATCGTCGAACACCACGAACGGGTTCTTGCCGCCGAGTTCGAGCGAGGCCGGCTTCAGGTCGCGCCCGCAGGTCTCGCCGATCCAGCGGCCGACCTTGGTCGAACCGGTGAACGTCACGGCCGCCACGCCCGGGTGCGTCACGATGCTGGCGCCCGCCGGCTCGCCGCGGCCGTGCACGATGTTCAGTACGCCCGGGGGCAAGACGGCTGCAGCCTTCTCGCCCAGCATGCTCGCGGTGGTCGGCGTGAGCTCGCTCGGCTTGGCGACGACGGTGCACCCCGCCGCGAGCGCCGGTGCGATCTTCCACGTGAGAAGGTACAGCGGCAGATTCCAGGGGCTGATGGCCCCCACCACGCCCTTGGGCCGGCGGAGCGTGTAGCCGAGCATCTGCCCGGGCACGTCGTGGCTCTCGCTGGCGTACTGGCTCGCGGCGGCGGCGAAGAACCGCAGATTTCGCACCGATCGCGGGATGTCGATCGACCGCGCGACGGTGATCGGCTTGCCGCTATCGACGCACTCGGCGTGGGCAAATCGGTCGAGGTCGGCCTCGATCGCGTCGGCCAGCGCGTGCAGCATGGCGCCGCGGTCTTCGCCCGAGAGACCGGCCCACTTGTCGAACGCCCCGGTCGCGGCGTGCACGGCGGCGTCTACGTCGGCCGGCGACGAATCGGGCACATGGCCGATCGCCCGACCGGTCGCCGGATCAATGTTCTCGATGGTCTTTGAAGCCGTGCCGGGCGCGTTACCGATCCAGTTGCGGACCTCGTGCTGGGTCTCTCGGTGGTGCTGAGGGATGGTCCCGGCGTGCTCGCCCATGGGGGCACTGTAGAGCCTCCGAACCTATACTGGACGCATGACGACTGCCCAGCATTCCGTGCACGACGCCGGCATCGACCTCATCCGCGGCCAAGACCCCGACGTCGCGGCCATCATTGACGCCGAGTCCGAGCGACAGGCCACGACCATTGAGCTGATCGCCAGCGAGAACCACGCCTCGCCCGCGGTCATGGCCGCGGCAGGCTCGTGCATGACCAACAAGTACGCGGAGGGCTATCCGAGCGCCCGCTACTACGGCGGCTGCGTGCACCACGACGCCGTCGAGCAACTGGCCATCGATCGTGCGAAGCAGCTCTTCGGCTGCAATTTCGCCAACGTACAGCCACACTCGGGCGCGCAGGCGAATGCGGCGGCATTCCTCGCGCTGCTCAAGCCCGGAGACACGTTCGCCTCGCTCGTGCTGGCCGACGGCGGGCATCTGAGTCATGGCCTCAAGGTCAACATGAGCGGCAAGTGGTTCAACCCGGTGCACTACCCGCTGCACTATGACGAGAGCCACCCCGAGTTCGAGCAGATCGACTATGACAAGGTCGCCGAGGTCTGCCGCGAGCACAAGCCCAAGATCCTCATGTGCGGCTACTCGGCCTACCCGCGCGTGATCGACTTCAAGCGCTTCCGCGAGATCGCCGACGAGGTTGGCGCACTTCTCTTCGCCGATATCGCCCACATCGCCGGCCTGGTCGCCGGCGGGGCCCACCCGTCGCCCTTCCCGCACGCGCACCTCGTGACGACGACGACGCACAAGTCGCTGCGTGGCCCTCGCGGCGGCCTCATCCTGACCAACGACGAAGACATGATCAAGAAGCTCAACCGCGCCGTATTCCCCGGCATGCAGGGCGGCCCGCTCATGCACATCGTCGCGGCCAAGGCCGTGGCGTTCGGCGAGGCGCTCAAGCCCGAGTTCAAGGCCTACGTGCAGCAGGTCGTTGCCAATGCACGCACGCTCGCCGCCGCGCTCGTCGTGCACGGCTACCGCATCACCAGCGGCGGCACCGACAACCACGTCATGCTGGTCGACCTTCGCACGAAGGATGCCGAACTCACCGGTGCCGACGCGGAGGTCTGGCTCGAGCAGGGCGGCCTGATCTGCAACAAGAACGGCGTGCCCCAGGACCCACGCCCGCCGAAGGTCACCAGCGGCATCCGCCTTGGTGCGTGCGCCGTGACGACCCGCGGCTTCGGCGAGGCCGAGATGCGCCAGGTCGCCGCCTTCATCGACCGCGTGCTGACGGCCGGGCTGAAGGGCGAGGCCGAGCTTCACGCCGAGGCATCGGCGGTGCGAGAAGAGGTGCGGCAGATGTGCAGCGGGTTCCCACTGCCGGGGCACTAGTCCGCCAGACAGCCGACGAACACGATGCCGCCCGCGCCAGCCTGACGTCCTAGAACACGACGCAGCTTCGATTGCCGACTCGGTCCGAAGCCTTGCGAGTACGACGACATGGCCTGATTCCGCAAGCGTGCAATCCGCCACAACGATCGCCAGCTTACCAACCGCCCCGCACGGCGAACTCGGCGTCGTGAACGCGTGACTCCGGGCCGACGATCTCGGCGGCCCCGTCGGGCCAGATTCTCGTAGCACGCGATGGCCAGTTTCGTGTATCCTGAGGGGAGGTCAGGAGGGCGCCTCGGCCGTGCGTCCTCTGCCAGCGTTCATGGTGACCACGAGCAACGGAGCCCGAGCATGCCCACGACCCTTCGTATCTCCGCCATCGCTTGCCTGCTTCCTCTCGTAGGCACGGTCTGTGCCCAGCCTACCTACCGCATCATCGACCTCACCGACGTCACGCGCGACCCGCTGGGGCTCACGATCGTCGACGCGACCTTCGTGAGCGAAGACGGCGTCGTCGTCGGCATTGGTTTCGAGCCCGTTGAAGGGAAGCCGGTGGCCCTGCAATGGACGGACGAAGGCTCGGTCGTCGAGGTGTTACCGCTCTTGCGCGGCGACGACAATGCGAGCGAAGCGTGGGCGATCGATGCGCAGGGCCGCCCGCTCGGAACGTCCGACCGCATCGTCTTCGAGGGCGGGCCCGGGCCGATCCGCATCATCCAGGACCCCGTCGCCGTGCGCTGGAACGACGACGGCGATCCGCAGGCGATCGCCGATCTGCTCGCCGCCCCGCCGCCGTATCAGCTCGCGAGCGTGCGCGGCTCGAACGACGCGGGCACGCTCATCGGCTGGGGCCGCGAGCCCAGCGGCACCGGCGGCCTGGACTTCCGCGGCTGGCTGCTCGACGGCGACGGCGCGCTGACCGACCTTGGCGAGCTCGACCGCCCGCTCGCGATCACGAGCAACGACCTCGTCGTGGGCTACCGCAGCACGGGCCAGGACAAGGCCTTCGCCTGGGACGCCGGCACGCTCACGAACCTGCACGACCATCCGTCGCTCACCGGCGTGACCAGCCGCGCGTTTGATGCCAACGGCGCCGGTCTCATCGTGGGCGAGGCGCAGTTCGACATCAGCCAGCCCGAGTACGCCACGCTCTGGCAGGATACGGGCTCGGGCTACGAGCCGATCCACGTGCTCGACGGCCTGTTCGTCCGGCCGCAGGGCGTGGCGCGTTCGATCACCGAGGACGGCACGATCGTCGGCTGGTGGGCCGGCCTCGCGACGCCGCCGTTCGTGGGCATCCAGGCGTTCATCCTGCCCGATGGCGTGGGCGGCGAGTTCTACCCGCTGTTCGACCTCGTGCCCGACGCGGCCGCGCTGGGCTGGGAGAAGCTCCAGCGGGCCGACCACATCAACGAGAACGGCTGGATCGTCGGCACCGGCGTCCGCGACGGCGTGCTCGGCCACGGCTTCCTGCTCATCCCGATCGCGTGCGCCCCGGACATCGACGGCGACGGCTCGCTCACCATCTTCGACTTCCTTACGTTCCAGAACCTCTTCCAGGACGGCGACCTGGCGGCCGACTTCGACCGCGATGGCTCGTTGACGATCTTCGACTTCCTGGCCTTCCAGAACGCGTTCGACGCCGGGTGCGAGTAAGCCTCAGTCCTTGGGCTTGGGCACGTGCTGGTCGATCAGGATCGGATTGCCGTCCGGATCGACCATCGTCACGTGTGCAACGCCTTCGCTCGCGTCGTCGGCTCGCTCGATGAGCGTGATGCCCTTGGCCTCCAACTCTCGCTGCAGTTCCCGCACGTCGGTGAACGCGGCCGGGTGATCGCCGCGGCTGGCCCAACCGGGGTTGAAGGTCAGGATGTTCTTCTCGAACATGCCCTGGAAGAGGCCGATGGTCGCCTCACCGTTGCGCAGGATGAGGTAGTTGTGGGCCTCGTCGCCGCCAATAGGCGTGAAGCCGAGCTTCTCGTAGAACGCCTTCGAGGCGGCCAGGTCCTTCACGGCGAGGCTGATGGAGAATGCACCGAGTTGCATGGCGGCTCCAGGTTAAGGTCAAGGAATGTGATCACGGATCGAACGGAACGGGCGCTTCTTCGGCGTCCGACGGTTCGGCTTGGAAGGAGTGCTCCAGCACGTCGGGAATGACCTGCATCTGCGTCGTGAACACCAGGGGCAGGCCCTGGCCCTCGACGTCGTAGCGATCCTCGACAATGAAGGCCGTGTAGCCCGCCTCGGGCTTCTCGATGCGAAGGTGGTACGCGCCCTCGTGCTCGCCGTCTTCTTCGGGCAGCAGCATGCGCATCTTGAAGGGCTTGCCGACGACCTCTTGGCGAAAGTCGCGCGCGTCCGGGTTCGTCGCCTGCCACAAGGTCAGGCGGCGCAGCGTGACCCGTTCGTCGAGAATCTCGACGCGCATGACCCACTCGACCGCCTCGTCAGTCTGCTCGATGACCTCGACGCGCAGCGTGGGCAGCTGCACGTCATTCAAGATCGCCTCGTAGAAGCCGATCGCCGAGAAGATCGCGTCGGCGTTCCGGTCGATCGCGTGGTCCCAATTCTGCAGGATCCGGAGCCTGGTCACGCCAGGCAGGTCGTCGATCCAGTACCTGGGCGTATCAGGCAGGAAGTACTCGTCGCCGCTGGTGTTCAGCACGAACTTGGGCATGTCCAGCCGATCGCGGAACAGATACGGGTCGACGATGCGGCGAAGCTGCTCGCCAAAGGGCGTGTCGAGCTGCTGCATCAGGTTGCGTCCGGCGTAGTCCCCGATGGCCGGCGCGAAGAAGCCGTAGGCCCCGTAATGGTGCCGCATGGTCGCCGGCAGGTTCAGCGTGTCGATGACCATCGGGATGATGCCGCGCACGCGGTCGTCGACGGCGGCCGTCAGCCACGACGTCCAGCCGCGCTTGCTGCCACCCGAGACGACGAACCCCCCGATCTCGTGCCCGCCTGCCTCCTCGGTATTCGCAAACGCCTGCACCGCGTCCATGGCCGCCACGACCGACTCGACCATCGCCTGGTGGATGATCCATCCATCGTCGTCGGTCCGCTTTGCGATCATCCAGCTCTCGGCCAGCAGGTCGTCCTCGAAGCGGCCCTCGCCGAGCGAGCCGTCGGGCTCGGGGAGCGCGAGCGGCTGGTTGGGCACGTTGGGCACGGCCGCCACGATCGTGCCGGTCGCCTGCGCGATCACCCAGAGCTCTTGCTGCAGCCGGCTCGGCGGACCATCCTGCCTCTGACCGCCGCCCACGAGCAGCAAGGCCGTATCGTGCTTGACCTCATCGGGCACGACCACCTGCATCATGTGCGTCCACTCGGGGTAGTCGACCTCGCCTTCGGCACGCCACGTCTGGCTCGTCAGATCGATGGCGAACCCCGTGAACGCTTCTCGCCCCTGGCCGCCCGCGTACGCCTTGACCACCTTCCATTCGAACGAGTCGTCTCGCTCCTGGGTGTAGCGATCGAGGGGTGAGTCTCCCACCGGCACGGTCGGCTGTGCACCGCCTTGGGCGCACGCAGACATTGGCAGCAGGCACGACAACAGCATGACGGCGGCTCGCTTCATGGGCGATGCTAGCAACGGCCGTCGGCGGTTGACCCCGACGGGGCCGGTCCGTAGCTTGTGCCCGGCGAGGGATCCGGGGTCCGGATCGGGCCATGACTCGCGGGCCGAGACTCGAGGGAGGCACGCATGACCCTGCACGCCGAGACGGTGCGCCGACTCGACGAGGACGGCATCGAGTTCCTTCTGCTGCAGTTCGTCGACCTGACGGGCGCGGCCAAGGGGAAGCTCGTGCCGCGCAGCCAATTCGATCGCGTCGCCGCCGAAGGCGTGGGCTTCGCCGGCGCGGCGGTCGTCGGGCTGGGCCAAGGTCCCCACGACCCAGACGTCATCGCCATTCCGGATCTCTCGAGCTACAGCCGACTGGCATGGCAGCCCAACACCGTGCGCTTCGCGTGCAGCCTGCAGGTCGGCGGCGCCCCCCACCCCTGGTGCGCGCGGTCTCGCCTGGAGCACGCCCTCAACGAACTCGCCGGCGAAGGCATGCGGCTCAACGTCGGCTTCGAGCCCGAGTTCTTCCTCGTCCAGCATGGGCCACGACGCCTCGAACGCTGGGACCCCGCGGGCGTCGATACGCTCAACAAGCCCGCCTACGACGTGCGCTCGATGTCGCCGGCCCTGGGCTACCTGCAGTCGATCTTCGACGCCCTGCACGAGCTCGGCTGGGAGGCCTACCAGGCCGACCACGAGGACGCCAACGGCCAGTTCGAGATGAACTTCGGCTACTGCGACGCGCTGCGCGCGGCAGACCGGGTGGTCTTCTTTCGCTTGCTGGCCGCCGAGCTGGCGCGTCCGCTGGGCGCGATCGCCACGTTCATGCCCAAGCCCTTCGCCGACCTTACGGGCAGCGGCCTGCACGCCCATCTCCACGTCGCCGGCGCCGACGGCGCAAACCTGTTCGCGGACGAGAACGATCCGCACGGCCACGGGTGCTCGCCGCTCGCGTACGCGTTCATTGCAACGACGCTTCGCCACGCAGCCGCGCTTTGCGCTCTCACCAGCCCCACGGTCAACTGCTACAAGCGGCTCGGCCCGACCGTCCGCACGCCGCCGACACGCTCGGGCCATGCCTGGGCCCCGCGGTCGGCCACCGTCGGCGGGAACAACCGCTCGCACATGATCCGCATCGCCGGGCCGGGCAACATCGAAGACCGCTCGGTGTCCTCGGCCTGCAACCCCTACCTCGCCCTTGTCGCTTACGCCCGGCTGGCGAGCCTTGCCGCTCGCGCAACGGACGCCGAGAGCCTCACGCCCGACGATCGCAACGCCTTCGAGCAGGCGGGTCTGCCCGCGCTGCCGGCCACGCTGGCCGACGCGCTCGACGCGTTCGAGGCCGACACGGAGCTCACCGGCGTGCTCGGCCAGCTCGCGAGCGAGTTCATCTCCCTGAAGCGCACCGAGTGCCTGGAAGCCCACGGGCACGTGTCCGCGTGGGAGGTCCAGCGGTACCTGACGGCGTGGTGAGCAACGGGCCCACGCCGCGCCTGCTGTTCGTCAGCGAATTCGCCGGCGACGACGACTGGCACTATCCGAGCGTCGCCGCCGCACTCGCCGCATTGCCCGAACTAATTGAGTGCTCGCCCGTCCGAGGCTTCTCGACCAACCGCACGGGCGGCGGCCTGCACTTTCGGCGACTGCTCAACGGCGCGTGGGTCTACCTGCGGCTGCCCTTTGCGCTCGCCGCGTCTATGGCGCGCCGCGAATCGGTCGCGATCGTGTGCATCACGACGCCCCCAGGCATCCACCTCTGGTGTGCACTGCTCGGCAGGCTCACCGGCACGCCCGTGGTCTGCTGGCTGATGGACTACCACCCGGAGATCGAGGCACGCTGGCTGGAGCAGCGCGAGTGGGGCCGGCCCGGCGCGCGGCTGCTGCGCTGGCTCGATCGGCGGGCCCTGCGATGCTGCCGGGGCATCATCGCGCTCGACGACGCCATGGCGAGCCTGTGCCGCAGCCGTGCCCCGGCCGTGCGGGTCGAGTCCTTCCCGACCTGGCCCAGCCGAGAGTTGTCAGGCCTCGAACCCGCGCAGCCCGGGCGACGCGATGCCAAAGAGCTCGAATTGCGCCTCTTGCACGCCGGCTCGCTCGGCCGAGCCCACGACCTCGACGCCCTCTCGCGCCTGCTCGACGCGATTCCGGTCCGCTGCCGCCTCACGCTGCTGGGAGCGGACGAGCGGACGCGCCGGGCGTTCTCTGCCCTCGCCACCTCGCACGACGTAGACCTGGTCGTGCGCCCCCGGCTCGCCCCCGAGGCGTTCGCCAAGGCCCTCGCCACGAGCGGCGCCGACTTCGGCATCGTGCTGCTCAAGGACCGATATGCCGGCCTCGTCAGCCCCAGCAAGTTCACCGCCTACGCGGCCGCCGCCATCCCCGTGCTGACGATCGGCCCGCCCGGCACGACGGCCCATCGCCTGGCCGCCGAGTTCGGCGCGGGCGTGCACCTGCCCAACGACCCGGGCAACGACGAGCTCGTCCGCGCGGCCGAGCAACTGATGGACCCTGCCGCCCGTACCACCTTCCGATCGCGCGCCGTCGAGGCCCGCGACTGGCTGCGCCGGTACGATGCCGAGGCGTTCGCGGCGTTGCTCGCCGACATGGTGCATCCGGACGGGGCGTAAGGGGGTCGGCATGTGCGGCATCGCCGGCGTCTTCAACTGTCCCGCGGTCGGCCCGTCCGACGTCCAGAAGATGGTCGACGCCATCGAGCACCGCGGCCCGGACGAGAACGGCGTGCACGCCTGTTCGCGGGTCACTCTCGGCCACGCCCGGCTGGCCGTCGTCGACCCGGTCAATGGCGGCCAGCCCATGTGCAACCACGACGGGACCGTGTGGGTGGTCTTCAACGGCGAGATCTACAACTTCGTCGAGCTGCGCGAAGAGCTCAAGGCCAAGGGCTATCACTTCAAGTCGCGGTGCGATACCGAGGTATTGGTCCACCTGTGGCGAGAGCTCGGGCCCGACATGCTCCACCGCCTCAACGGCATGTTCGCCTTCTTCGTGTGGGACGAAACGCAGGATCGCGGCATGCTCGCACGCGACCGCGTGGGCATCAAGCCCTGCTACCTCATGCCCTACGAAGGTGGATTGGCATTCTGCAGCGAGATCAAGGGCCTGCTGACCCTGCCCAAGGCCCGCCGCGACCTCCACGCCGATGCGTTCGTCCGCACGCTGGCGTTCAACTATGGCGCCTCCGAGCAGACCTGCTTCGACGGCATCACCCACCTCTCGCCGGGCACCTACGTGCTCTTCGAGGGCGACCGCCGGCACGAGCCGCGCACGTGGTGGCGATGGCCTTTCGAAGGCGAGCGCACCTCGGCGAGCTACGACGAATTCACCGAGCTGCTCGACGACGCGGCACGCATGCAACTCCGCTTCGACGTGCCCGGCGGCTTCCTGCTCAGCGGCGGGGTCGACTCGGCGGTCGTCGCCCACCACGTCATGGCCCGCGAGCCGACCAAGGACCTCGCGGCCATCTCGCTGGACATCGACCTGCCCGGCTTCGGCGAGTTCGAGCACGCCCGCGCGGTCGGCCGGGCGCTGGGCCTCGAGCCCGTCCCCGTCCGCGTCACGCCACAAGCCATCGCCGACAACGCCCTCAACGCCGTGCACCACGCCGAATTGCCCCACGGCGACTTCTCGTTCATCCTGTTCTACATGCTGGGCCAGCAGGCCAACTCGATGGGCCGCATCGTGCTGTTCAACGGCGATGGTCCCGACGAGATCATGCTGGGCTTCCGCCACAACGCGAGCTTTTGCACCGACGACGCCCTCGACGAGCACTGGGCGTCGCGATACCTGCCCATCCTTCGCTACACCGCCGACGCGGAGCTACGGCGCGTGCTCAACGCGGACCTGCTGGCCAAGGCGGGCGAGCCGGCAGACGCCTTCGCGGAGGCCATCCAGCCCTGGGCCTCGCTCTCGCCGCCCGAACAGATCGCGGCGTACGAATGCACCCGGCTCATGCCGATGAACTCGTTTCCCAAGGGCGACCGCATGGGCGCGTGCTGGGCGACCGAGGGCCGCTCGCTGTTCCTCGACCACCGCGTGCTCGAGCTCTTCGCCCGCTTGCCCCTCGACGAGAAGATTCGGGGCGGCCTGAGCAAGCGCTACCTCAAGCAGTACGCCTCGGAGCTACCGATGAACATCGACTTCGCCCGCCCCAAGACCATGCCGACCACGCCCATCGGCGAGTGGCTGCGCCGCGAGCTGTACGACTGGGCCCGCGACATCCTCGCGAGCGCCGACGCGTCGGTCTTCCGGCGCGACGAACTCCTCGCCATGCTCGACGAGCACCGCGATGGGGCCCACAACCACACCCGGCCGCTCCGCGTCGCCATCATGGCTTCGCTCTGGCTGCAGCACTTCCGAGTCACGGCCTAAACCTACGGCACCGCTGCGGCGTCGATGGCCCGTTGCAGCTTCGCCCAGCCTTGTTGTGCCTCCCCGGCCGTCCGCGCCGAAAACGCATCCGCCGCGCTCCGCACTTGATCGACCTCGGCCGGCAGGTCGATCGCCGCCCGCACGCCCTCCAGCGTCTCGGCCCCATCCCGGAACGCCCGCGACAAGATCACCCGGCTCGCGCCACGCCGAAGGTACTCGCCGAGCAGCAGGTCCGCCGGCACGTCGCCCGTGCCCATCCGCCCGATGCCACCGATGCCGAAGGGCTTGCCGCTCTCTTGCAGGTCCTCGCAGAGCGCCCCGAATCGCTCGTCCAGCATCGCCCGGAACAGGAACCGCTGGCCGAAGCTGAGCGCCAGGTCATTCAGGCCAACGTACGCCTCGCCAACCCCGTCGAGAGCCATGACCGAACGCGCGATGGCGGCCGCCTCGGCCGTCTCGACGAGCGGCACCACCACCGCCCGGCCCGATGCCGCCTCGCACGCACGAGCAATCTCCTCCGCAGTGCGAAACATCGGCACCATCACAAAGTCGGCACCCGCCGAGATAACCGCGTCGACCTCGTCGGCGGTTCGCTCCCATGGCGCGTTGATCCGCACCAGCAGCCGGCCGGCGGGAACAACCGCCCGTACACGCGACACGTCCTCGAGCTGCGAGTCCGACAGGTGCATGCCAAGCCCGCGCTGGCGGTCGGCCTTGCCGCGCGTCTCGAGATCGACAAAGACGCGGTCCACGCCGCTCTGGATGGCGCACCCCGCGAGTGCTGGATCGCTCGTGACCATGAGCAGCACCAGACTCACGCCGCAGCCCCGGCCGCCTCGATCGACTCGAACTCGTCCCGCGTCAGCGGCTCGATGACCCTGCAGTTCTCGCCCGCCTGTGCGGCGGACTTGGTCCCCAGGATGGCGCACGAGCCCGGCAATGCGTCCAGCAACCACCGGGTGGCGACCTGTCCGATGGTCGCGTCTCGCTCGCGGGCGATGCCCCGCATCGCCTCGACCCGCGCGAGTGCCTCGCCCAGCATCGGCTCGCGGAAGAGCACGCTCCGCTGGCGGACGTCGGCGCCCGCGAAGCGATCGTCGGCTGCGTATCGCCCCGTGAGCAGCCCCTGACCGAGCACGTTGTAGCACAGGGGCGTCATGCCGTGCCGATCCCGCGCCGCGCCGAGCAACTCGAACGACGCTCGCTGGATCATGCTGGCAGGCAGTTGCAAGCTCACCAGATCCACCGCGCCCAGAGCTTCCCGGACCTCGTCGCCGGTGAAGTTGCACACGCCGACGGATCGCACCTTACCCTGCTCCCGACACCGGGCGAGCGCCACGACCGCATCGGCTACCGGCGTGTTCCCGTCGGGCCAGTGCACCTGCACCACGTCGAGCACGTCTCGCCGCAACCGCCGAAGGCTGCCCTCGATCGATCGCTCGATGGCCTCCGGTCGGATGTCGCGCCACGTGCGACGCTCGTCGTCCCAGCACAGCCCGACCTTCGTCGCCACGACGACGCCCTCGCCGGCGGGGATGGCCTCGCCCACGATCGACTCGGCACGACCCAGCCCATACACGTTCGCGACGTCGACGAACGTCACGCCAGCATCGACCGCCGCTCGCAACGCCGCGACGGCCTGGTCCCACTCGACCGGCCCGTAGTCATGCCCCGCGATGCCCGCACATCCAAAGCCGATGCGTGAGATCATCGGCCCGTCGCGACCGAGCCTTACGGACTCCAAGCCGCGGCTCCGCGCCTTCGGTGCCGCCCGCGACCCACGAGCGCCACGGCCGTGCCCGCCATGATCTTCAGGTCGCCCCGCGTCGATTGCGAGTGCACGTACGCCGCGCGGAGCCGGGCCTTGTGCGGCACCACCGTCGACCGGTATACGGCTTCCGGGTCGGGCCCCGCGAGCACGTCGTCCAGGTCGAAGAACGCGATCGACGCGTAGTCGGTCAGGCCGGGCCGCATGCCCGTCGGCTGGGCCTCGAGCGCCGACCCGGGCAACTCGGGGCGCGGCCCCACCAGGCTCATGTCGCCGAAGAGCACGTTGACCAACTGGGGCAGCTCGTCGAGCTTGTGCCGCCGCAGCGTCCGGCCGACGCGCGTGATGCGGTCGTGGTACACGCCGCGATCGCTCTCCTCCACGCGCATGCTGCGGAACTTGAGCATCGTGAACTCGCGGCCATCGCGACCGACGCGGCGAGAGCGATACAGCGCCGGGCCGGGCGAATCGAGCCGTACGAGCACCGCGATCAGCAGCAGCGCCGGGCCGAGCACGACCAGCGCGATCGCCGACACTACCGCGTCCATGCCGCGCTTGAAGGCGCGCCGCAGGCCGAGCCGCGCGATGCCGAGCCTAGTTCGCATCGGCCACCCCGCTCGCCGCCGGATGGCACTCGACCATCGCCATTGCTCGGACCAGGCATTCGCCCACCCCGTCGACGCCCGTCGACGCCGCGTCCTCGAGCATCGCGATCGCGCTCTCGACCAGTTCGGCATCCACGATCGGACCCTCGGCCCGCCTGATGCCCGGCACGCCCGTCGCCACCGGATGCTCGTGCGACTCGAAAAGACGCTCGTCCAGTTGCTCTCCGGGGCGCAGGCCGACGAACTCGACGGCGTCCGCCGCGTCTCGGCCGGCCAGTTCCGCCATGCGGCGGGCGATGCGCTCGATCGAGACGGGCTGGCCCATGTTCAGCACGAACACCTCGCCGCCGGCGCCCAGCGACGCCGCGCGAGCGACGAGGGCTGCGGCCTCGGCCAGCGTCATGAAGTACCGCTCGGCCCGGGAATCGGTGACCGTGAGCCGCTCGCCGAGCTCGAGCTGGCGGGCGAAGACCTCGAACACGTTGCCCGACGACTCGATGACGTTGCCGAACCGCACCGACGAGAAGCGGCAGCCCGCGTCCACCGGCCGCGTCCGCAGGTACAACTCGGCCAGCTTCTTGCTCGCCCCCATCACGCCCGCCGGCGACACGGCCTTGTCGGTCGAGACCATCACCAGCCGCTCGCTGCCCCAACGGTCGGCCGCCTCGGCCACGCACCGGGTGCCGAGGACGTTCGACCGGACCGCTTGCCGCGGGTGGACCTCGAGCATCGGCACGTGCTTGTACGCCGCGGCGTGCAGCACGACCTGAGGGCGGAATCGCTCGAACACGTGGTCGACGAACGGCTCGTCGCCGACGTCGCCCAGGCAGATCTCTCGCGGCACGGACGTGCTGGCAAGGTCGAGGTCGAGCCGGAACTGGCCTGCCTCGCTCGCGTCGACCAGCACCAGCCGCTCGATCCGGCCGCCGGCCAAGCGCCGGGCCAACTGCCCACCAATGCTGCCGGCACTGCCGGTCACCAGCACGGTCCGCCCCGCGAGCGCATCGAACGCGTCGCCGATCGCCTCGATGCCATCAGCACCGAGACCGCGCCACCGCAGCACTTCGGTGCCGATTCGGTCGATGATCGGGTACGGGCCAGGGGACATGCACGCTCTCTCGGGCCCGGCGCGCTCCGATCGCCGGGTCGTGGGTCGTCTATCCCTCAAATATGCCACAAGCCTCAGGGTTTCGCCAGCCCGCCTCAGGCTTCTTTCTTGAAAATCAGCAGGTAGTTGAAGCCGCGGATGAAGAAATTGTCCCGGGCCGCCGCCTGGTGGCGGTTGCCCTGCCGCAGCTTCGCGTTCCGGCGGACGACGCAGACGACGTCGATCGGCCGGAAGGCCTCCCGCAGCATGGCGAACAGCTCGAAGCCGATGGGCATGAAGGTGCCTCCCCCGCTCCCTTTCGGTCCACCCTTCTGCTTCCGCCACGAGTCGCTAACGTAGACCGCCAGGTACCGCCGGTCCTTCAAGACGCGGTACACCTCGTCGAAGACCCCCGCCATCGCCTCGTAGTAGGCCGCCTGGCTCGAATCGAGCTTGCCGATGCAGTCGGGGTGGTTGCTGTAGTCGATGTGCGTCGAATAGGGCGGGTCGAGGAAGACGAAGTCGGCCGACGCGTCCTTCACCGGCAGCTCGCGGGCATCGCTTTGCTTGATGTCCGGCCGGCTGGGCGCCAGGTCGTAGCCGATGCCCTTCCGCCCCATGTCCGCGCACACGTCCAGCGTCGTCCCGCCGCCGCACATCGGGTCGAGCACCACGTCGCCCTCGCGCGTGTACCTATCCAGCAGCTGCCAGATCACCCAGCTCGGCGTGCCGCCCGTGTACGTCTTGTCGCCCTGGACGGTCTTGGCCCCGTCGTAGTGCTGGCTCGGGTAGGCCCAGAGCGTGGTCGTCATGGGCCGCATGGGCGGACGCTTGCCCGGGCGCACCTTCGGGTCGCCCGCGACGTCCTGCCAGCGGGGCGGCCCGGGCTTGGCTCGTTGTGGACCTCGCTCGGGGCCGCGCTCGCTCATGCCTGCCGGCTCTGGGCGATCAGCTCGAGCAGCTTCGCCTCGGTCTCATCGAGCGACAGCTCGCTGCGAGCCCCGGCGGCGCGGATGTGCCCCCCGCCGCCGAACGCGCCGGCCAACTGGGCAACATCGGGCCCGTCCACCTTGCTGCGCATGCTGATCTTGACCTTCTTCGAACCGTCGCCCTCGGGCGGCAGCTCCACCAGCACGATCGCCACCCGCACGCTCTTGACCGCCAGCGCCGGGTCGGCAAAACCACTGGTCATGCCCACGCTCGCGCCGATGCTCGTGATGTCCTCGGCGGAGACCTTCACGACCGCGACGCCCAATTCCTCGTGCAACGACAGCGAGCCGAGCGCCTTGGACATGAGCTTCAGACGCTGGATCGGGTCGCTCAGCATCGTCATCTTGACGAGCCTGGGATGCTCGGCCCCGGCCTGCACCAGGTCCGCCGCCAAGCGCAGCACGTGCGGCGTCACGCTGGGGTGGCGGAACCAGCCGGTGTCCGTCCCCAGCCCCAGCATCAGCGGCTCGGCGATGTCCAGCGGCAGGTCGCTCGCGCTCTCGATGCCCAGCAGCAGCGTGCAGATCTCCGCCGCCATCTCGCACGCCGCGGCGGCGTCGCTGTCGATCAATCGAGCCTCGGCCACGTCCGGCGAGCCGCTGCGGTGGTGGTCCAGGACCGCCACCCGGTCGGCCTTGCCCGCGATCCAGGGCTTGTACGGCTCGAGCTGGCTCCACGCGCCGGTGTCGCACACCAGGCACTTGTCGAACGGCGCGGGCGGGTCGCCCGCGTCGAGGTGCACCCACGCAGCGTCGCCCAGGATCTCATCCATCCACGGCGGGAGTTCGCCCGCGTACGCCAGTTGCACCTCGACGCCCGCCGCCTTCGCCGCTCGCGCGATCGCTAGCGTGCTGCCGACCGCGTCGCCGTCGGGCCGCGAGTGGCAGATGACCAGCAGCCGGCCCGCCCCGCGGACCCACTCGGCCAGGTCCCCGGGCGTGATCGTCGACTCGTAGGCGGGGCTCTCCGTGGCGCTGCTCATGCGTTCTGTTCCATTTCCTGCCACGAGGGCACGGTCGTCGCGAGGCACTCGTTCGCACGCTGCACGTCGCGCGACAATTGGGCCGTGAGTTGTTCGATGCCCCCGAAGCGGACCTGGTCGCGCAGCCGCGAGACGAAGGCGATCCGAAGCGTCCAGCCGTACTCGGGCTCGTCGCTCCCGCGCTGGTAGCCGATCAGGTGGGCCTCGACGCGGCGCTCCGTGCCGTCGAAGGTCGGGCGCTCGCCGACGTTGACGGCGCACGGGATCGTGCGCCCGTCTTCCAGCGTCGCGATGCACGCGTACACGCCCTCGCCCGGCGGCATCTGCTCGCTCCTGACGTTCGCCGTCGGGAAGCCGATCGTCCGCCCGCGCTGGTCGCCGCGCACGACCTCGCCGACGAGCTCGTAGGCGCGCCCCAGCACGCGCCCCGCGTCGGCGACCCGGCCCTGCTCCAGCAACCACCGCACGCGGCTGCTGCTGGCGGTGACGACCGTCTGGTCGTTCAGCGAGACCTCGACCGGCTCGACCACGCGCGCCGAGAAGCCGCGCGACGCACCGAGTTCGGCCAGGGCGCGAACGTCACCCGCCCGCCTCGCGCCGAACCGGAAGTCCGGCCCCTCGACGACCGCCACGGGCTGCAGGGGCGCGAGCACCGCGTCCACGAACCGCTCGGGCGTGAGCCCCAGCAACTCCGTTGAGGGTTCTAATCTGAGCACCTCGTCGGCCCCGGCGTCCAGCAGCAGGTCGGCTCGGTCCTCGAACGCCGTCAGCCGCGCGGGCGCGCGATCGGGATCCAGCACGGCCCTCGGCGAGGGCTCGAACGCGAGCGCGACGACCCTGGCGTCTTTGTCTTGGCCGTCCGCGATCTCGCGGGCGGTCTCGATCAGCCGCCGGTGTCCCAGGTGCACGCCGTCAAACACGCCGATGGTGAGGACGGACGCCCCGCCTGATCGGGTCGTGTTCGGAACATCGCCGTTGGTGTCACTGGCGGGCGGCACGGGGGCATCGTACGGCCCCTGCGAGCCGCCAGAGCGGTTGGGCCGTCCGATACCCTGCTTCCGGAGGCCTTGCCAGTCGACTGGAAGCTCTTCCCAGTCGACTCGGAGCTCTTGCCAGTCGACTGGATGCTCTTTCCGGTCGACTAGAAGCTCTTGCCAGTCGACTGGGAACTCTGGCCAGTCGACTCGGAACTCCCGCCAGTCGACTGGCGGTCCATGCCGGTCGACTCGGAGGCCTTCCCGGTCGACTCGCCGATCTTCCGGCGCACGCCGGAACGCCCGCCGCGCACCCCCGCGGCCAACCCGCGCACGCGTCCCGCCCGGCGAAGCCCGCCCGCCGTCCCCCGTACAATAACGATGGCCCCCGCGACGCTCGCGCCCCGGGCCGATTGCGCACGCCCAGCGACGAGCCATTCGCCTCGCGAGGACCATCGATTCCATGGCCATCTTCAGCCGCAAGCAGCCCCGCCCCATCACCCCCGACGCCGCCCGGCCCAGTGGCGCCAACGGCTACGCGACGCCCGACAACGGCCACGCCGGCGACCCGATCGACCCGGCCATCGCCGCCATCGGCTCCGACATGCTCGCCCGCGCGCGCAAGCACAAGGCCGGCCTGCTCAGCAAGAGCTTCTACTCCGACAAGCTCATGGACTGGTCCATGCGCGATCATGGTTTTAAGGTCGAGATGTTCCGCTTCGTCGACACCTTCCCCGTGCTGACGACCAGCGACATGGTCCACGAGCATTTGGTGGATTACCTGGGCCAGGACCACGTCACCATGCCCCCCGGCATGGACCTGGGCCTCAAGGCCGGCAGCCTCGCCAAGGGCCTGATGACCAAGACGATCTCCGGGCAGATCGAGGGCATGGGCAAGAAGTTCATCGCCGGCACCGATGCGCAGAGCGCGCTGCCGGGGCTCAAGAAGCTCTGGGATAACGGCATCGCCTTCAGCGTCGACCTGCTGGGCGAGGCCTGCGTGAGCGACGAGGAGGCCGACGCGTACAAGGCCAAGTACCTGGACCTCGTCGAGAACCTGCCCGAGGACGTGAGCGGCTGGAAGAAGAACGACCGCCTCGAACGCGACCACCTGGGCGGCATCCCGCGCACGAACGTCTCGATCAAGATCAGCAGCCTGAGCGCCAAGTGCGACCCGATCGATACCGCTGGCGCCATCAACGACCTGATGACCAGGATCGTGCCCATCCTGGAGCGCGCCCGCGACACCGGCGTGTTCGTCAACTTCGACATGGAGCACTTTGCGCTGAAGGACCTCACGCTCGAGCTGTTCTTCAGGTGCTGCGAAGCCGTCGACTTCCACGCCGGGCTGGCCATGCAGGCCTACCTCAAGAGCGGCGTCGCCGATGCGCAGCGCGTGAGCGAGTGGGCGCAGCGGACTGGCCGCATCGTCACGGTGCGCCTGGTCAAAGGCGCGTACTGGGACAGCGAGACGATCCATGCCGAGCAGGAGGGCTGGCCCTGCCCGGTCTGGAACGCCAAGTGGCAGACGGACCAGTGCTTCGAGGACATGTGCAAGGTGTTCCTCGACCACTGCCCCGTCGCGCCCGAGGCGAGCGGCATGGGCCCGACGCACCTCGAGAGCGGCTCGGGCGGCGTCAAATTGGCGCTTGGAAGCCATAATGTTCGCTCCATCGCCGCCGCGCTCGCGTACAGCGATTCCAAGGGCCTGCCGCGCACCGCCATTGAGCTCCAGATGCTCCACGGCATGGCCGACCAGCTCAAGCACGCCTCGAGCGACATGGGCCTGCGCATCCGCGAGTACGTGCCCGTCGGCGAGATGATCCCCGGCATGGCCTACCTCGTTCGCCGCCTGCTCGAGAACACCAGCAACGAGAGCTGGCTCAAGGCCGGCTTCCTCGACGAGGCCGACGAGAAGACGCTGCTCGCCCGACCCGCCCCTCGCCCGGGCGACCCGACGGCCATCGACGACCTCTACAAGATGGCCGCCGAGCGCCACCACCTGAGCAACGCCGATCCCGGCGTCGGCGACGGCAAGGCCTTCACCACCGAGCCGCTTCGCGACTTCTCACGCAAGGACGTCCGCGAGCGCTTCGCCAAGGCCGTACAGGCCGCCAGCGTCCCCGCCGTCGCCAACGACCGCACGCCCGAGCAGGCATCCGAGATAGTCGCCAAGGCGGAGCGAGCCTTCCCCGCCTGGCGCGAAGCCGACCCGCGCAAGCGCGCCGCCGTGCTCGTGCGCGCGGCCCAGGCGATGCGCGAGCGCCGCGATGAGCTCAGCGGCATCATCATCAAGGAGAACGGCAAGGACTGGCGCAACGCCGACGCCGACGTGGCCGAGGCCATCGACTTCTGCGAGTACTACGCCCGCCAGGCCGTCGCCCTCTTCGACCGCCACCGCCTCGGCCGCTTCATCGGCGAGCTCGACGAGACCTGGTACCAGCCCCGCGGCGTCGCCGTCGTGATCTCGCCCTGGAACTTTCCCCTCGCGATCGCCTGCGGCATGACCACCGCCGCGCTCGTCACGGGCAACACGGTGATCCTGAAGCCCGCCGAGCAGACGCCCGCGATCGCGAAGGTCTGCTTCGACATCTTGAAGCACGCCCTCGACGCCGAGTTCGGCGGCGCGCACGAGGGGGCCTTGCACTTCTGCCCTGCCCCCGGCGAGACAACGGGTGCCGCCCTCGTCCGCGACCCGCGCGTGTCGCTGCTGTGCTTTACCGGCAGCAAGGCGGTGGGCCTGGACATCATCAAGGCCGCCGGCGTCACGCCCGAGGAACAGCAGCACGTCAAGAAGGTCGTCTGCGAGATGGGCGGCAAGAACGCCATCATCGTCGACAGCAGCGCCGACCTCGACGAGGCCGTGCTCGGAACACGCCTCAGCGCCTTCGGCTTCCAGGGACAGAAGTGCAGCGCGTGCAGCCGGTGCATCATCGTCGATCCGCAGGGCCCGACCGGCGAGCACACGCAGACCTTCATCCGCCGACTCGTCGCCAGCACCAACTCGCTGGTCGTCGGCGACCCGACTAGGCCCGGCACCGACGTCGGCCCGGTCATCGACGAAGAGGCCGCCGGCAACATGCGTCGGCACATCGAGACGGCCAAGAAAGAAGGCCTCACCCTCGAACTGGCGATGCAGGCCCCCGAAGGCCTCGAACAAAGCGTCGGCAAGCCCTACGTCGCCCCCCACATTTTCAGCGGCGTCACGCCCGACAGGACGCTCGCCCGCCAGGAGGTCTTCGGCCCCGTCCTCGCCATCATGCACGCGAAGACCTACGACGAGGCCCTGAAGATCGCCAACGACCACCCGTACAAGCTCACCGGCGGCGTCTTCACCCGCAAGCCCACGCACATCGAGAAGGCCAAGCGCGACTTCCGCGTGGGCAACCTCTACATCAACCGAGGCATCACCGGCGCCCTCGTCGCCCGCCAGCCCTTCGGCGGCTTCGGCATGTCGGGCGTGGGCAGCAAGGCCGGCGGCGTCGACTACCTGCTCCAGTTCGTCGAGCCCCGCGCGAGCTGCGAGAACACCATGCGCCGCGGCTTCGCCCCCGAGCTCTGACGCCTCCCCCCCAGCCGAGCAAGCTCGTGACAGCCACGGGCCCTGAACCCGGGCGTCCGGCGGCCCGTATCTCCGATACACACCCGTGGGGACGGGCGTCCTCGGAAAGGATGTCGCCATGCCATCGCAAGACGCACGCGTGCCGCACGCCCGGGCCGGCCGCTGGCCCCGCCGCCTCCAACGCGCCGGCTGGGGCGTCGCCATCGCCCTGCTGCTCACCATCGGCGTCCGCAGCGCCGTCGCACAGGTCTACGTCGTGCCGACGGCCGCCATCGAGCCCGAGATCCCGCGCGACAGCCGAGTCCTGGTTTACAAGCTTGCCTCGCGCTACCAGCCCGGGCAAATCGTCGCCTACCACCACGCGCCGGGCATCGTCTGGCTCGGCCGCGTCGAGTCGTTCGACCCCGGCCTGCGCACGCTCACCATCAGCCGCAACGGCACCGGACCGGTGGTGATCAGCAAGGACGTCGTCGTCGGCCGCGTCGTGCTCGGCACGCGCTGAGCGATCAAACTCACGCGTACGCGTGCAGCCCCGCCAGCAGCAGGTTCACGCCGAAGTACGTCCACAGCATGATGCCAAAGCCCGCGACGCTCAGCCACGCCGTGAGCAGCGCCTTGCCCTGGCCCATGATCAGCCGCACGTGGATCACGATGAGGTAGACGATCCACGTGATGAGCGCCCAGGTTTCCTTCGGGTCCCACGCCCACCAGCGGCCCCACGAGTGGTCGGCCCACCACGCGCCGAGCAGGATGCCCACGCCCAGCGTCCAGAAGGCCAGCTGAAGCGCCGTCATCTGCGCCTTGTCCAGGTCGTCGAGCGTGCGCGCGAGCGTCGTGTCCTCCGCGACCGACGCCTCGCCGTGCAGCGCCACCGCCGCCGCCTCGCGCGCCGACTGCCGGCGGCTCATGAGCGACACCAGCAGATAGAACACGCTGCACAGGAAGCCAACCGTGATGAGCCCGTAGCTTACCAGCACGGTGGTCACGTGGTACTTCAAGAGCACGCTCGTATTGAGGATCGCCGCCTCGCGGCCGATCGTCTGCCCGGGGATCGCCGTCTGCGTCGCCGCGATGAGCACGAGGAAGCCAACCCCCGCGGCTGCCGCGCCGAACAGCCACTGCCGCTTGACGAGCATCAGCCCGACCGCCACGATCGCCGCGAACAGGCTCAGCCCCACCATCGACTCGAACTGGTTCTGGATCGCGAACCGCTCGGCCACCAGGCAACGCAGCGTGAACCCGATCGCGTGCAGCGTCACGGCCCCCACGAGCAGCCCCACGCCCGCGCCGATGAGCCAGCGACGCCCCGTGCCAAAAGCCAGCACCAAGGCAACGAAGCTCAGGCCGTACGCCCACATGCCGATGTCGAAGAAGTCTCCGCGGTTGTACGCCAGCTCCATCCGCGCCCGGCTGACCGGATGCGTCTGCGGGTTGATTGCCTGCAGCTCGCGCGCGAGCTCGGCGATGGCGACGTTCGCCGCATCGGCATCCAGATCCCGCCACGCGCGGCCGAGCTCGAGCGCCGCGACCCTGGCCGGATGCGACTCGGGCAGGTCCTCGATGTGCACCCACTGTTCTTCGTTGGACTCGGGCGCCACCACGCGGAGCATCGCCCCGGCTCCGGCCGCAACGCGGAGCGCGTTGTCGGCCTCACCCAGCGACCGTCGCACCGGCTCCAGGTGCCCGTATCGCTCAAAGATCGGCTGGCCCAGCGTCTCGACCATGACCGGACTGACGCGGGTCATGCGCAGCCACAGGTCACGCCGTTCGGGGTCGTTCGGGAACGCCGCGTCGAGGAAGTACTCGCGCAGCGGCAGGTAGTCGACGGCGATCAGCGGCCGGTCGGCGTAGTGCGCCGGGTCGATCGAGAGGTCGAGCAGCACGAAGAGCGGGTCGAACCGGCCCTTGTCGAAGCGCTCGGGGTCGGCGATGGCGTACCGGTCCGCCTCGGTATCGAGCGGCGCGGCACCCTCGGCCAGCACGAGGTCCTCGAATCGCTCGCGGCCCGTCAGCGTCCGCATCAGTTCGAGGGCCAGCGTGTCGAGGATCTTGACGCGGCCGTCATGGAAGACCGCCGTCGCCCGCAGCGGGCCAAAATCGAGCGCCGACGCGAACGCGGCCTTCTGCTCGGGCGTGCGGTTGACGCGCTCGCGGAAGTTCAGCGGCGGGCCGAACGGCGCGTCGTGCCCGTGGGCGTCGACCTCAGTGCTCGGCTCGGGGTGCTGGTTGCCCGCCGGCTCGAGCTGGCCCCACGCCGAGCACGCCACGATCAATGCCGCCAGGATTCCCAGGACCACGCGGGTCATGCCATCTCCTTCTCGAGCCTGGGCTCGTGCGCCGGCTCGACCTCCGAACCAACCTTCGCTTCGTTCCGGGCGACAACCTTCGCCGCGTGCGCCGCCGCCAGCTTCTCCTTGCGTCGCTTGAGCATCCAGGGCTTGACGTAGAACGCCCAGGGCACGCCTACGCCCATCAAGATCCCGCCGAGCGCAATCACGTGGATGCCCGGGTTGTTGCCCACGTGCAGGATCGTGAACTGCGCGTACGGCTCGGGGATCACGCCCTCGTCGGCGAGTGCCTGCGTCCGCTCCCAGCCCTGGGCATCCCACCCGGCCTGGGCAAACTTGAACTGCGCCGGATCGAGGCGCGAGCCCAGGAACCCGATGGTGTTGCCGGCCACGCCCCGCTCGTCGCTCCACACGAACGGCGCGCGAAGCGGGGCATTGAGCTGCGTCTTGTGCGTGTAGGGCCGGAACCACTGGTTCGTGCCGCTCGGCTCGACGTGGATGGTCGATCGATAGTCCCGCGGAGCGCCCCGGTGGTCGTACGCCACCATCTCGAAGTCGACCATGCGGATCTGGAAGCCAGGCAGCGTGCGTCGAGCCCTCGCGAACGCCAGGCGCATGCTCCGCCCGTCGGGCAGCGCGATCCGCGTCGCCTCTTCCTGCCCGACGTTCAGATACTTCATGAACGGCACCCACACGATGCGGGACCACTCGCCGAGCGACACCTCAACGGCCATCATCGCGCGATCGTGCGTGCCGATGAACTCGCCCTCTCGGTCGATCTCCGGAACCGGGATCGGTCGTTCAATTTCCCTCGCATGGGGCCACGACTCGCTGCGCCGCAGGCCCAGTCCCTGAACGATCTCGAACCGCTCGCCGATGGGCACGTCCTCGAGCACGCGCACCGTGTTGCCCGGCTCACGGATCGCCACGCGCGTGGTGCCGTCGCCTCGATCATCGAAGACGACGTGGAGGCCCGTCAGGTCGAGGTACCGCACGCGGACGAGCGATTCGTCGGCGTCTTCGCGGTTCGGGCGACCGTCGGCCAATTGCTCGCCCTCGCGCTCCCCCTCACGGAGGTCCTGGCTGATTTCGGGGAATCGGGAGTAAACCCAGCGCGTCACTTCGTCATCACCGCTCGCGATCTTGACGATCGCAACGCTGCTGGTCGATTCCTCGAATCCCGGCGTGATGATCGGGAACGGCGGCTCGGGCAGCAACTGGTCGACCTCGAACTGCAGCCCGCCCCACTCGAAGGCAAGGCCCTCGCTTACCGGCACGACGGTCGGCGTCTCTTCGCCCGGCATCGTGATGGCTAGCGCGTGCCGAGCCTCCGAGGGCGCCGGCGCCGTCTTCTCCCGCCACGCCTGCTCGTCGAGGCCCTCGCGGTACTCGATCGTCAAGAACGGAAGCTGCGATGCCCGCAGCCGCGGCCGGTCGGGAACGAAGTAGAAACGGAACAGCGGCCGATCGCTCCGGACCAGCTCGCCCTCCGGCGTGACGTCGCTGAAGAACTCGACGAAGTGCACCGGGGTGGCATCATCGACCGCCGGCTCGGCCGGCGTCCAGTCCGTGCGCACGTCGGCGTACGGCGCGTACCCGACGATACTCAGATCCACGTCCAAGTCACTCACGCCCGTGAGCGTTTGTGGCACGGCGATGTCGAGCGAGCGTTCCGGCACGTCGAGCGGTCGGATGATCTCGGCAGTCTCCAGTGCGCTCCGGCCGATGCCAGCGTCCAGGTCGTACGGGTTGTATCGCGGCACGCCCTTGAGCAACCGCTGGTCCCAGCCCCGTCCCTGGTTCACCCACAGCGCGACCTGGCCGCGGTCGTAGAAGCCGGCCTGCGGCGGACCATCGGTCGGCAGGCCGTCGGCCCCCGTCGGCCCGGCCAGCAGCAGGACGTCGCCCTCGAGCTTCATCGAACCGTAGTAGATGCTGCCCAGCCCGAGCAGGATGATGCCGGTGTGCACCGTCAGCACGCCGAGGTTCGGCACGTTGAACGCGATGCGCCGCACCGTGCTCACGATCATCGTCAGCACGAACAGCACCAGCACCACCCGCAGCGGCCACCACGAGTAGAACTCCAACTCGGTCATCTCGAAGAACGGCAGCCGCCGCACCGTGACGTCTGCAAAACGGTCCGAGACCGAGCCTAGCACGCGGAAGCCTTCGCCCGTCGCCGGCTCGTACCGCAGCATGGGCCACGCGAGCGCGTGCCAGCCGACCATCGCCACGACGGCCCCGACGAGCAACGCCGAGAACGTAAAGAAGAACCGCCAACCGCGCTCGCTGCGGCGGCTCGCGAGCCTCGCGACCAGCATCAGTGGCGTTGCGACGAGTGCCATCGCGAGCACGAGCGTGAGCCCGTACACGCCCCACGTCAGCCCGTCGACCAGCAGCCCGACCGGCAGGCTTGCCAGCGCTCCGTAGATGGCCACAACGACGAGCAATCCCACGCCGAACAGCACGCTGCTGAACAGCCGCAAGATCAGACGCAGCGGCGTGAGCACCCCCGTGAGGTGCTCGTCGTCCCATCGCTTGACCTGCTGCCACTTTCGGCTCATTGCGTCTCCGGGGCCGCGTTGATAATAGGTTCCAACCCGCCTTCGCATTCCTGCGAAGCCGGAAAATCTCTCCCGCTACAGGAACGAAATCGGCCCCTGGGACACCACCAATGCCCGTGCGGCATCGCCCTGATGGCTCTCAACGGCGATCAGGCCCAGGACCTTGGAGTCGGGCCGGAGCAACTGCTCTTGCAGCCCAAGGATCGAGGGTCCGTGCACGTACAGCATTTCGAGGAGGGACGACGGATCCGTCCCATCGCGGTGATGGAGCAGCCGCGCCTCATCGAGCACGCAGATGCCGCGCGGTACGATGTCCGCCGCCGGCAGGTTGATGACCGAATCGGTGCCCAATGCCACGGGCACGCCTGCCGCAAGCAGGTCTCGATAGCGATGCGGCCCGAACGCCTCGGGCGCGCCGAAGTACGCCGACGCCCGCGGGCAGTACGCGGCGCTGGCACCGCTTTGGGCCAGGCACGCGATGTCGGCCTCGTCCAGGTCGTTCAGGTGGACGGTCAATACGCCTTCGAGCACAGCAGCGGTGAACTGCACCGGGCTCTTGCCGGTGCCGAACTGGGCTGCGATCTCCGGGGTCCACTGCCCGAGGCCCTCGAGGAAGGTGCGGATGGGCCCGGTCGCCTCTCCGAGCATGGCACGCTCGGAGGGGCTTTCGGCAAGGTGCGTGCACATGGGCAACCCCGCCCCACGTGCCCGGCCGTAACCCCCCAGAGAAACCGAGTACGGCGCGTGCGGGCTCAGGCCAAGCCGGACGGACTCGGGGTTGAAGGCCTCTGCTCGCTCCAGCGCGGCGTCCACCCCGGGCGAGCCGTCGGCCGACAGCCCAAAGAACTCGAGGTACGAGACGCCCGACATGCCGGTCTCGTCCAGGACGCGTGCCGGGGCGAGCGATGGCGCCCCGTTCACCGAACCGGCGATGTCCCCCACGGCCGCCGTGCCGCCGGCGAGCAGCATGTCGACACCCGAGCGCACGCTGGCGGCGATGGCCGCGTCGTCGGCGAGTCGGCCGCGCCGCACCATGTCGATCCACGCGGCGAAGCCGCCCTCGCCCATCGGCTGGGGGCCGATGTGCGTCAGGTCGAGATGGGCGTGGGCGTTGACCAGGGCCGGCGCGACGACCTTGCCCGGCAGCTCATGGTGTTCGGCGGACGCCCACGCGGGGTGGTCGCGAACGTCGTCCTGCGTGCCGATGGCGAGCACCCGACGGGACCGCGCGCCTGTCGTTTGCACGAGCAGGCTGTCGCTTGCGCGCACGGTGCCGCGGGCGTCGGCAATTCCTGCGCATCGCACCGAGAAAACACGCCCGGGCTCGCCCGAGGCGGCATATCGTGATCGCGCAGGTTGCGCGGGGTCGGTGGAGGAACCACGCTTCGCGCCTGCATCGTCGCTTGTGTGATGGGCTTCGTGCATGCACTCCGATAGTACGAACGGCGCGCATCGCCCACGCACGCAACCGCCCGGAACGGACCGGGCACGCACCCGCCGCGACGCGGGACCGATCGACCGGGCCACACGGCCGGACAAGCACGGAGGATCCAGATGACCGGCACTTCGAAGACCATCACCCGTTCGCTCGCCCTGCTCGCCCTGGGCGGCCTCGCCTTGACCACCCTGGGCGGCTGCGTCAGCCAGAGCCGCTTCGACGCGGCCGAGCGCGACAACCGCATGCTCCGCGACCAGCTGGCCCAGCTCGAGCAGCAGAGCGGCAGCTATGACGGCCAGCTCGAGAACGAGCGCCGCCTCCGCCAGCAGGCCGAGGCCGCGGCCGCGCAGGCCAACGAGGCCCTCGCCGGCGCCCAGGACAACCTGACCGAGATGGAGCGCCGCCTCCGCCAGCTCGGCGAGCAGGTCGACAGCGTCGCCCTCATGGGCCTCGATCGCCGCACCGACCAGGCCCTGCGCGACCTCGCCCGCAAGTACGCCGGCCGCATCGTCTACGACCCGGATCGCGGCATGCTGCGATTCTCTAGCGACCTGACCTTCGCCAGCGGCAGCGATGCCGTGACCGCCCAGGGCCAAGAGAGCCTGTCTGACCTCGCCGAGATCCTCAAGGCCCCCGAGGCGACCGGTTACGAGCTCGAGATTATCGGCCACACCGATAGCGAACGCATCAGCCCGAGCACGGCCCAGCGTCACCCGACCAACATGCACCTGAGCGCTCACCGCGCCATCTCGGTGCGCCGCCAGCTCGTGAACATGGGCCTGCCCCCGAGCCAGATCCAGGCCAGTGGCTGGGGCGAGCACCGCCCGCTCGTGCCCAACAGCACGACCGGCGGCACGCCGCAGAACCGCCGCGTGGAGATCTTCATCCGCCAGAGCACCGGTGGCTCCCAGGGCAGCTTCGCGACCATGCCCAGCACGATCGATGCTCCGATCGACGACGCCCGCGGCACCAGCGGCCGCGGCCCGATCGACAAGTAAGCGATCGGTGATCTAGAACTCGCAAAGCCCGGGTGTAAGCCCGGGCTTTGAGTTGCGCGGCGGGCGGTTTTTGTCGTGCAACGATCCTGCATGCCTCTCGGCCTCTATCCCTACGGCAACTGGGAGCCCTTCCCGCACAACGCCGGTTGGCGCGCGATGTTGCGCCAGCGTCGCGGGTTCAAGGAACGCTCGCGCTGGTCGCTGGTGTGGACGAAGGTCGACTGGAACGCCTTCCCCGAAGGAGGGGTCTTCGGCCACGACCGAGAGTGGTGCGTCGAGCGAGAGATCTACGCCACGTGCACACACGCTGGCGAAGACCTCTTGCTCATCAACTTGGCGTGGGCGGGCTGGCCCGATCCGCCCGAGTGGGGCCTGTGGTCGCGAGCCGAGCATAACCGTTCGGCCCGGTGGCATCCCTGGGGGCACTTTGCCTTGATGCCCGATGCCTGGACCGTGCCCGAGCCGGACGAGTTGGGCCCGTCCGAGGGCCGGGGGCAGCATGATGATCAGAGCGTAGACTCGCCAGATTATCCCTAGGAGGCCCTACGCATGACCACCCCACTGCCCGTCCATACCGACGACCGTGGCACCCCCGTCCTCGTCGTCGAACTCACGCAGGACGCCCCCGTCGTCGTGCTCGACCGAGCGCTGCTCGAGGCCCTCGACGCCACCCTTGCCGGGCTGAGCCTCGACGGCGTCGCCGGCGTCGTGCTCGCGAGCGCGTCTGAGAAGGTCTTCGTCGCTGGGGCCGACCTCAAGGCCGTGCGCGACCTGAGCGACGCGGACCTGCACGCGTACCTCGAGTTCGGTGCATCGGTCTTCGCGAAGTTCCACCAGATGCCCGTGTGGACGGCCGCCGCAATCAACGGCGCGGCCCTCGGCGGCGGGCTCGAGCTGGCAATGCACTGCGACGGGCTCATCGGCGCGCCGGGCCAGAAGCCCTACCCCGTCGGCTTGCCGGAGGCAGGGCTGGGCATCTGCCCGGGCTGGGGGGGCACGAATCTGCTGCCAGCCCGCATCGATCCGGCGACCGCCATCCGAGCCACCGCCGCCGGCACGCCCATGCCCTACCCCGACGCCGCCGACGCCGGCCTGTTTGACCTGATCGCCCAAGACGCGACCCCGCCATCGAGCGGCCTGCGGTCGCTGGCGGCCGACTGGATCCGCGGCCAGGGCGCTCCACCCACGCGTGACGGCGCCCCCTATCGATGGATCGGCCGCGAGGCCGGGCCCGTCCGCGAGGCGCTCAAGGCCGTCGAGGCCGACCTGCCCGACACCGGCCCGGGCGCTGGGCCCGCCAAGGCCGTCGCCGAGGCCGTCGCCGTGGGCTTGGGCACCCCCAAGGACGACCCCGCCCTGAACCCCGGTGAGACCGGCGGGCCCGGTGGCAGCGCCGCCGGCGGCTGGCAAGAGGCCCTCCAGACCGAGCGACACCACCTTGTCCGCTTGCGCCACGAGCCGGCTGGCCGCGCGGCCATCGAGAAGTTCTTTAGTAAGAGCAAGTAGGTAAGAGCAAGCAAGCCAACACCGACCCACGCGTCCTCACGCCGGGACCCGACCTGCAGGCACGGCCGCTGGTTCGCCAAGAACAACGCGTCACCAAACGCTCGCGCAGCGTCGCACATCGCCAATCGTGCGGCGCTGACCAACAATCGCTCGATGGGCGATGATCATCGCCAGGATGCGGACACCATCCCCGCCGGCGTTGCCTGCACCGGCTGCCGGTACGAGCTGGCCGGCCTGCCGCGCGGGGGCGTGTGCCCCGAGTGCGGGCTCGACGCCCCGGCGTCGTGGCCGGTGTACGACCTGCGTCGATGCGCGCGGCCGTACGTCGCGAACGTGCTGGATGAGCTGCGGGTGCTCAACTGGGTGACGATTGCCGCCTGGGTCGTGCTCGCCTCGGCGGCGATTGCCGGCCTTGGCGCGGCGTTCGAGGGGCGCGGCGGCGGCGTGGCGATCGCGGCAATGTCGTTCGGCCTGCTGGCGGTCGCCGGGCTCGTGCCGCTGCCGCTGCTGGTGCTGTACGCCTGGAGCGCACTGGCGCAGCACCCCAACACGAGGACCGCGCCGGGCGGCGCCGAGCGAGTGCGGCTGGGGCGGGCGCTCCTCGTTGCGCAGCTCGGCCTGTGGGGCGTGCTCGGGCTCGGCTTGCTGGCCGGCTTTTTGGATGTGCGGGTCGCCTGGCCGGCCTTCGTCGCCGCTATGGCCATCGCCCTGATCGGCCTCGGCTGGGCGTGCCTCGAGGCACTCGCCTACGCCGCCCACGTGCTCGACCGCGCGGGCAGGGCGTGCGCGGGCAGGGCTGTGGTCCTGGGCTGGGGCTTTGCCTTCGTCGTGCTGGGCGTCGTCGCGGCGGGGTCGGCGTTCGTCGATCTCGGCCGGCCGCTGGCCCTCACCGCGGCTTCGGTCGCCTTGCTGGGCCCGGCAACGGCCCTGGCACTGCGACTCGCCCGTGCGCGGGCCGTGGTGGGCGTGATCGCGGACGGCAAGCGGGCCCCGGACACGCCCTGAGCGGGCCTATGCGTGCTTTCCCCCACCGTCCGGTGGCCTTCCGAAACCAGACCACGGACGCTCGCCCGGGGTGGTTTTGGACTCAATAATGCGGACGAGACATGCACGCACCGCTGCGGGCAACAGGCATCGGGCTCGGTTGGCCCGATGCCCGACGGCATCCGTCCGGATTCCTGCCCCGGCGTGCCCGGCGACGCGACCAAGGAGCTCTACCAGATGGCCGACCTGAAGAACATGAAGGGCGTTTCCGAGGCCGACCGCAAGCTGCTCGAGGAAGCCGAAGAGCTACTAGGTGCCGAGCCCGAGTCGATGGGCTTCGCCAAGAACCTCTTCTGGGGCCGCTTCCGCGAAGACCTGATGCTGCCCTACCCCGAGCCGTCGGCCGAGGCCAAGAAGGAGTGCGACGAGCTCGTCGAGCGCCTTGAGACTTACCTGAAGAACGAGCACCCGAGCATCCAGATCGACCAGGAGCAAGAGATCCCCCGTTGGGTGATTGATCGGCTCTTCGACTTGGGCGTCCTCGGCATGACCATTCCCAAGGAGTTCGGCGGGCTGGGCATGGGCATCACGGCGTACAACCGCGTGCTCGAGACGATCGGCAAGTACTGCGGCAGCACCGCCGTGCTCGTGAGCGCCCACCAGAGCATCGGCTGCAAGGCCGTCATGCTCTTCGGCACCGACGAGCAGAAGAAGAAGTGGCTGCCCAAGCTCGCCAAGGAGTGGGTCAGCGCGTTCTGCCTGAGCGAGCCCAACGTCGGTTGCGACGCCGGCGGCCAGGAGACCCGCTGCGAGGTCTCCGAAGACGGCGAGTACTACATCCTCAACGGCGAGAAGAAGTGGGCGACGTCGGGCGCGATCGCCGGCCTGTTCACCGTCATGTGCAAGCAGAACATCGACGGCAAGGACAAGGTCACCGCGCTGGTGTGCCACCCGGACATGCCGGGCATCGACATCTACTCCAAGAACCGCAGCAAGTGCGGCATCCGCGGCACGTGGCAGGCCCGAATCCGCTTTAAGGACGTCAAGGTCCCCAAGGCCAACCTGATGCACAAGGAGGGCCGCGGCCTGAACGTCGCGCTGACGTGCCTGAACTACGGTCGATGCACGCTGAGCGCCGGCATGCTCGGCGGCGCCAAGCGCGCCATGGACCAGGCCATCCGCTGGAGCCAGACGCGCTACCAGTTCAAGGCGCCCCTCGCCGACAAGGACCTGGTGAAGCAGCGCATCGCCCACATGGCAGCGCTGACCTACGCGATGGACTCGGTGCTCTACATGACCACCGGCATGCTCGACCGCCACGACGAGGACATCATGGTCGAGACGGCCATTTGCAAGGTCTTCTGCTCGGAGATGGGCTGGCGCGCGGTCAACGACGCGGTCCAGATCATGGGCGGCGAGAGCTACATGACCGAGAACGAGGTCGAGCGCATCTTTCGCGACAGCCGCATCAACACCATCGTCGAGGGCAGCAACGACCTGATGTGGTCGTTCATCTTCGGCTACGGCGGCAAGCAGCTCGGCGAGGCCATGCTGGGCGTCAAGCTCAAGGTCGACTGGGACAAGGACGAGAGCTTCGGCCAGAACCTCAGCCGCATCGTGCCCAACCTGATCCAGCCCAAGATCATCAAGGCCGCCGTGCCTCTGGGCGCGCAGGTCTTCCTGGGCATCCGGCCCAAGGCCCCGAGCATCTCCAGGGTCCACGCGAGCCTGCGTCCGCAGGCAGACCGCCTGGCCAAGCTGATCCGCGAGCACAGCCACCAGTTCAAGATTACCTCGAAGCGCTACGACGCCGAGCTCGTCAGCCGGCAGGTGCCCCAGGCGCGTCTCGCGCTCAACGCCATCTACCTGCATGCCTTTGGCTGCACGCTGAGCCGCCTGGACAAGGACATCCGTGACGGTCTCACCGGCCCGGAGATGGAGCGAAACCGCGCCGCGGCGATGCACTTCTTCGACCTGGCCGAGACGTGGATCCAAGCCAACTGGCGCGAGCTGTACGAGAACGCGGACGACACGCTGTTCAAGGCCGCCGACGCCGCGCTGGCCCACAACGCCACGATGCCGGCAGACAACTTCATCATCCCCGAACGCACGCCGACCGACCAGCGCGGCGAGGGTCGGAGCGTGAACCAGGACGCCATCAAGCAGTTCCCCGGCGACAATGCCGCGCAGAAGATCGGTCTGGAAGCCCACGCGGGCGCCGCCAGCTAGATCACCGGATTCCGTTCGCGGGCCGCCGACCGATCGGGCCGGCGGCCCCTATCATCACCCTTCGGGGGCTCTCCCGATCGCCATCGGCCGGGCGCAGACTCGTGCCGACCCCCACTGGTCCGTTGCACCGACCGGTGCACCTGGGGGCCGACGGCTATCGTGCGCTCCCTGCCGCAGTGACCACCCCGCCGGGCCATTCGGCCTCGCGTAGACAGGAGCCGACCCATGCCACGCAAGGTCGCCTACAAGACGCAGATCGAGCACCTGCAAATCCTCGACGAGAACGGCAAGCTCGACGCCAAGCTGGCCAAGGAGCAGGGCAAGAACCTGCTCAGCGACGAGCAGGTGCAGCAGGCCTACGAGCACATGACCATCTGCCGCCAGTACGACGAGGTGGCCTTCAAGCTGCAGCGCTCGGGCCGCATGGGCACGTTTCCCCAGAACAAGGGCCAGGAAGCCGTCGCCATCGGCAGCGCCCTGGCCGCCCGCAAGGGACAGGACTGGCTCGTCTCGGCCTACCGCGAGAACGCGGCGCTCTTCATGCACGGCCTGCCCATGCACTACGTGCTGACGTACTGGATGGGCGACGAGCGCGGCAGCAAGATCCCCGAGGGCGTCAAGATCACGCCGCTGAGCGTACCGATCGGCACGCACATGCTGCACGCCACGGGCATCGCCTGGGCCAGCAAGATGCGCAAGGAAGACAGCGTCGCGCTGACCTACTTCGGCGACGGCGCGACCAGCGAGGGCGACTTCCACGAGGCGGCCAACTTCGCGGGCGTCCTGAAGGTCCCGTGCATCTTCATCTGCCAGAACAACTCCTGGGCCATCAGCGTGCCGCGCGAGAAGCAGACTGCCTCGGAGACCTTTGCCCAGAAGGCGCTCGCGTACGGCTTACCGACGATCCAGGTCGACGGCAACGACCTCTTCGCGGTGTACGCCGCCACGCGACAGGCCCACGAGCGTGCCCGCAAGGGCGAGGGCGCGTCGTTCATCGAGGCGGTGACCTACCGCCTTGCCGACCACACGACCGCGGACGACGCGTCGCGCTACCGCGACACCAAGGAACTGGATTCGTGGAAGGCCAAGGACCCGCTGATCCGCCTGCGGAAGTACCTCGAGAGCAAGGACCTGTGGAGCGACGAGCAGCAGGAAGCGCTCGAGGCCAAGGCCAAAGCCATCGTGCAGGAGGTCGTCAAGACCGCCGAGGAGATGCCCAAGCCCGACGTGGACGACATCTTCGACTACACGTTCGCCGAGCTTCCCGAGAGCCTGCGCGTGCAGCGCGACACGATGCGGACCACGTCGCTGGGCCAGAACCCCGAGCAGGCCGGGCTTGGCGCCAGGGCGGCACGGTAGGAGTTGCGCATGACCTCAAGTGATCTCAAGATCTCTGCATCTGCTCTCGCTGAAATCGAGCAAGCATTGCATTCGTACCACGATCAGGTTGAGTCGTCATCGATGGCAGAAAACACCAAGAAGACCTATTTGCGTCACGCGGATACTTTCGTCCGCTGGCTTAAGGGCGACTTTGAACCCGGCGAGCGAGTTTCGCTCTAGTAATTTGAAGGATCGCTCAGCATGGCTGAACTCAACCTCGTCCAGGCCATCAACCTCGCCCTCGCCCAGGAAATGGAGCGCGACGATCGCGTCATGGTCCTGGGCGAAGACGTCGGCCTCAACGGCGGCGTCTTCCGCGTGACCGACGGCCTGCAGAAGCGCTTCGGCGAGGACCGCGTCGTCGACACGCCGCTCGCCGAGAGCGGCATCCTGGGCACCTCCATCGGCCTGGCCATCAACGGCATGCGACCGGTGCCCGAGATCCAGTTCGAGGGGTTTCTTGGGCCGGCGTACGACCAGATCGTCCACCACGCCGGACGCATGCGCACCCGCACGCGCGGGGCCGTCACCGTGCCGCTGACCGTCCGCGTGCCCGTTGGCGGCGGCATCCACGCGCCCGAGCTGCACAGCGATTCGCCCGAAGCGATCTACAGCCACCATGTCGGCCTGAAGGTCGTCATGCCCAGCACGCCCTACGACGCCAAGGGCCTGCTGCTGGCGGCCATCCGCGACCCCGATCCGGTGATGTTCTTCGAGCCCAAGCGCGTGTACCGCAGCTACAAGGAACAAGTCCCCGAGGACGACTACACCGTCGAGATCGGCAAGGCCAAAATCGTCAGCGAGGGCGACGACGTCACCGTCATCACCTGGGGCGCGACCGTGTTCCAGGCGCTGGCCGCACTCGACGAGCTGCCCGAGGACGTCAGCGTTGAGTTGATCGACATGCGCACCATCTACCCGATGGACGAGGACACGATCGTCGAGAGCGTCATGAAGACCGGCCGATGCGTCATCGCCCACGAGGCCCCGCGCACCGCCGGCATGGGCGCCGAGATCGCGACCATCCTGCAAGAGAAGTGCTTCCTGCACCTGGAGGCGCCAGTGCAGCGCGTGACTGGTTTTGATACCGTCATGCCGTATTACAAGCTCGAGAACCACTACCTGCCCGAGTCGCCGCGCATCAAGGAGGCCATCGAGCAGGTGCTGGCCTACTAGGCTCACGCGCCGCTCGCGACACCCGCCGAACCGACCGCAGACCAATCGAGGATTCCCATGGCCGGCAAAGTCTCTTCTGATCCCAACATCTTCCTCCTTCCGGACATCGGCGAGGGCCTGCAGGAGGCCGAGGTCATCAAGTGGCTGGTCAAGGAGGGCGACGCCGTCGAGGAGCAGCAGAGCCTCGCCGAGGTCGAGACCGACAAGGCGCTGACCGAGATCCCCTCGCCGCGCGCGGGCGTCATCAAGACCCTTCACGGCAAGGACGGCGACGTGATGAAGGTCGGCGAGCCATTCGTGAGCTACGAGGGCGGCGAGGGAAGCGCGGCCCAGCAGCCGACCCCCCAGCCGGACAAGACGAAGAAGCAGCCGCCGAAGAAGGGCGACCCCACGCCCGCCGAAAACAACGGCTCGGCCGCCCGCGAGGACGACGGCACCGTCGTCGGCAAGATGAGCGCCGACACTCCCGGCCTCACGCGGCAGGAGGGCAAGGCCCTTGCGACGCCCGCCGTGCGTCGCAAGGCGCGGGAGATGGGCATCGACATCAACGCCGTGCCGGGCTCGGGCATCGGCGGCCGCGTGCTCGAGAAGGACCTCAAGGCCTTCGAGCAGTCGGGTGGAGGGTCCGGCGGCACGACGCAGAAGCCCGCGACGTCGCCCAGCGCCACGCCCGACGCCGGAACGACGCGCAAGCCCATGCCGCGCCCGCAGGCCCAGCCGCAGCAGCAGTTCCAGCAGCAGCCCATGCCCCAGTACCAGCCCCAGCCCCAGCAGCAGATGGGCTACGGCATGCCGCAGCAGCAGATGGGAATGCCGTATGGCATGCCCATGATGATGATGCCCGTGCCGATGATGATGCCGTTCCCGGGCATGTACCCCGGCATGGGGGGCATGGGCGGCGGCGTGCCGATGGCGCCCGGCTACGTGCCCGCCAGCGTGCGGCCGATTCCCGATCCCGCCCAGCAATCCAAGGCTGTTTCGGGCAACGCGAGCACCGCCTTCCGCGGCGTGCGGCGCACCATCGCCAGCAAGCTGCGCGAGAGCGTGGACACGGCCGTCCACTTCACCGTGATGGACGAGGCCGACGTGACCGACCTGGACGCGCTGCGCCGCCAGTTTGCCGAGGCGGGGACGAAGCTCAGCTTCCTGCCGTTCGTCGCGGCGGCGGTCTGCAGGGCCATCGCGCCGCGTGCCGGCGGCCGCTTCGGCGCGCTCAACGCTCGCGTGGAAGGGAGCGGCGAGAGCCAGGAGATCGTCGAGCACCACGCCGTGCACCTGGGCATCGCCACCGACACCGACGCGGGCCTCATGGTTCCGGTCATCAAGAACGCCGACGCGCTCGACGTCGCGAGCATGGCGGGCGCCATCGCCAACGCCGCCAACGGCGCACGCACCCGCTCGGCCGCCCGCGAGGACCTGTCGGGCAGCACCTTCACCATCAGCAACGTCGGCAGCCACGCCGGCATGTTCGCCACGCCGGTGATCAACGCCCCCGAGGTCGGCATCCTCGCCGTCGGCAAGGTCTACGACGCCGTCGTCGTGCGTGACGGCCAGGCCGTCGTCGGCAAGAAGATGCCCCTGAGCCTGGCCTGCGACCACAGAGTAGTGGACGGCGCGACGGCGGCGCTGTGCCTGGCGGAGATCGTCAAGCTCCTGCAGGAGCCCGGCTCGATCGCCTAACGGCTCCGCCGACGCCGCGCGGCGGGAATCATGAGCCCGGCAAGCACCAGCGCACCCGCCGGCGCCGGCACGATCTGGATCCGCGCCGTGCCCTCGGCGAAGTCGTCGAGCCTCGACTCCGACAGCGGGCTACCGGGCCGCAGGTACACGTTGAATCCCGTCGTCCGGGTCGAAAAGTCGATGAACAGCGGCTCGGAACCGGCCACGGGCGCCGTGTACGTGACCTCCCAGAACGCGATCGGGTTCGAGTCGTCGCCGTAGATGCCGCCCACTCCGTGGAGCTGACCGCCGCGGATGCCGTCGAATCCATCCGCGACCGGCACCCCCGCAGCGGTGCCGGCGCCATCCATAGGCGACACCAGCCGTGGGTCGCTCAGGCCGACCCGCCCCTCGCTCGAGAAGAACGACGTGGCGACGCTGGCCATGCCGTACAGGGCCGGGTCGAAGTAGGCCTCGAGCCGGATGGTCGTCGACTCGCCCAGCTCGAGCGTCGTGTCTTCCACCACGATGTTCACGCCGTTGCGGGCCGGCTGACCGTGGGCGAGGGCGGCCAGCCCCAGCAGCGTCGCCGCAGCCATCGCGATCGGGATCCGGTTCGTCATGATTTCCTCCTTGCACGTTGCGACGCACCGCCGCGACGATGCAACGGGGGGAGGCGGCGACGGGCGTTGCGATGCCTGGAACCTACCACGCGTTCGGCCGGCACGCAAGCCGATCGACGCGAGCCTGTCAGATGGCCATCGCTGGCCGCCGTCGGGCCACGACGCGCGCCAGCCCGCACTCGGGGCACGCCTCGACGCCATCGCCAAGCTCGTAGCCGCACGCCGGGCACAGGCCACGCCGTGCGCGGCGGCGGAGCCTTCGCCAACGCACGAGCGAGAAGGGCGTCAGCACGAGCACGCCGTAGAAGAGCGTATTGCCCAGCAGGCCCGGCCACAGGGGCAGGTAGGGGACCGACCAGTCCCGGCCGAGGGCGCGGAACATCCAGAGGCCGGGCGTGCTCGCGCTCGCACCCGGCGGCGACGCCGCGGGCGCTGCGGGAAGGATGGTCACGTGCAGGCGGCCGTGCGCCGCCCGCAGCGGCCAGCCGGTCTCGAGCGCCATCACGCCCCCGCCGTGCTCGTCCAGCAGCTCGGCGATGGCCGGAGGCCTCGGGTCCTCGTCCACCACGTTCGAGATGGCGCGCCGGTGTGCGCTCGGATCGCCCGTCTCCCCGACGTACTGCATGCGCCAGATGCGCACGTCCGCGCCGATCGTGTGGCTCGTCTTGGCCGTCGTCATGTGCTGACCCGCAAAGTAGAAGGCGGTCGTCTGCCGCGGCAGGGGGAGCCCCGGCGGGTCGTAGGGCGCCGCCCCAACGACCACGCTGCCCGCCGCCAGCACGACGCCAACCACTAGCGACACGATCACGAGCCGCCACGTGATCACGCGGGGTCGGCGCGGCGTCTTCGCTTCGCGGCGGTGGCGCATGGGGGACGGTAGGAAGTTGCGGGCGCACGGCGCGTCGTGACGAGCCCCCGGCGTGAGCCGGGGGGCATGGATGCGCGGACGATCGCGGCGTGGTCATGCCCCCTCGCTCACGCGAGGGGCTCGTAAGCGTGTGATCCTGGTGCGCAGGCGGCCGTTCGATGCGCGTAGGAAGACCGTCCAGAGGCGCAGGCACGCTCCCTATGCCCGCAGGTGACGCTTCCTTGGGCGCAGGAACGCTTCGCGTGGGCGCAGGAACGCCATCCATGGGCGCAGGGAGAGCATCCAGGGGCGCAGGAAGAGCATCCAGGGGCGCAGGAAGGCCGTCCATGGGCGCAGGAATCGTTCCTGCGCATCGGTATCGGACGCCCGGGACCGGCGGGCGGCGGGCGGGGCGATCGGCCCCGGGCGTGGTTCTCGTGGCGTGGCGATCGGATCCGCAGGACGAACGCCGAATGTAACTTTCTGCCCGAGCAGAACTTATAAGAAACTTTCCGAAAACTTGCATCTCGGACCAAAGTCGCCCGCGCAGGCCGTCGATCAACGTCTCGGCCCCGGGCGTGTGACCCGCGGCCACCGTGACTCGTGGGCGTCGGCCGGCTTGGTCGGGCCCGGACTCTTGCAGACTGGAGATTCGAAATGGGTACGAACTTGCCCGCCGAGCGCGGGCCCGCACTCGACTGGATCAACGCACGACTGGACCCCTGGGAGACCAACGCGGCGGCGATCGGCCTCGAACCGACCGACCCCGCCGCGCTGGTCGCCCTCGCCGGCGCGGCTGATGACGCCAGGCTCGCCGCGGATGCGGCCCGGAGCACGTCGAAAACAAAAACTCTGGACTGGTACGACAAGGCCGACGCGGCGATGGACTTTGCGCGCGAGCTCATCCTGAAGATCAAGTCCGCGGCGGCCAGCGATCCGCAGGTGTACGTCCTCGCCCAGGTCAGCCCCAAGGCCAGCCCCGGCGAGACGCCGCCGCCGGAGATCCCCAGCGACGTCAGGGCCGAGCTGCTCGACCAGGGCCGCGTGCGGCTGACGTGGAAGGGCAAGGGACCGCGCGGCACGTTCTACATCGTCAAGCGCCGGCTGCTCAACGAGAACGCCTTCACGGTCATCGCGACCGTCACCGACAAGGTTTTTACCGACGAGAGCCTGCCCTTCGGCGCCGACAAGGCCGTCTACGCCATCGATGCGCAGCAGACCGACAAGCTGGTCTACGGGCCAGAGAAGAACGTCCAACTGGGCGTCGGCAACGGGCAGCAGGCGAGCGAGCAGGCGGCCTGAGCCGCCCGCACGACTCCAGACCCACATCACGACGCCGCGGCGCCCGTTCGGGCCGCGGCGTTCGGTTTGCGCGCTCGCTTCGTTTTGATCTTCTCGCTCAGCTGGCCTGCGCGATCGCGTCCTGCATCGTCTGGCGGATCTGCGCGGTGCTCGCGCCGCCGCCGGCGATCTGGCCGAGCACAGCGCCAGAGTCGGCGTCCAAGAGGTAGATCACGCCGGTCGTGCCGCCGTTGCTCTCGCCCAGGCTGGCCAGGCCCGCGTCGGCCAGGGTCTGCGTCGCAGCCGGGTCGCGGCGGTCGGTGTAGTCGGCCACGATCACGCGGACGCTGTTGTAGGGCAGGTCGGTCAGGGCCTCCTGGAACTTGGGCTCGAGCTGCTTGCAGGGGGCGCACCAGTCGGCGGTCATCATCACGGCGACGACCTCGGCCCCGTTGGCGGTGCTCGCCAGGCTCTGCTTGTCGGCGCGGCTCATGCTCGCGGTGTCGCCCGACGCGGTGATGGCGCAGGCGGAAAGCGAGAGCGAGGCGGCCACGATCGACGCGGCAATGGCGGTGCGGATGGGCATGGCGGGGTCTCCTGCTCGAGGGCGTGCGTGCCGGCGGCGGGCCGCCCGCCCCACGGCGGGACCCCCGGCGGCGTCCTCCGGTGAGAGGAGGTCGCGCCGGGGGTTTATTCCCGCCAGCGGGCGAGCGAGAGCCGTCGCACGAGGGCACGGCCGCGGGAGGGCGGCTCGGGCGGGCGGCCGGGCCCGGGACCCGCGCCACCCCCATCGCCGCCATCGCCCCCATCACCATCGAGCCCGCCGGCCTCGGGCCCGCCGGCATCCCCGACGCCCGATCCGGCCTCGCTCACCTGCGCGAACGCCCGGGCGTAGGCCTCGCCCACCTCGGCCAGCGAGACCTGCCGGAGGTCGAGCGTCGCGATGGGCGAAACGCCCGGCTCGGGCGGCCCGGCGTCGGGGTCCTCAGAAACCGGCGACGCGACGGCGATGGCCGGACGCCGCACGACCACGAACGGCAGCGCGACCGCGACGACCAGGAGCGGCGTACCCGCCGGCCCGCCGGGATGCGCCGGGCCGAACTCGTGCTGGGCCGCCTCGGGCAAAACGCTGACGCCCTGCCGCTCGATCTCGCCGGTGCACTCGTCGACGCGGAAGGCCTCGCGGTGGACCACGAAGACCGCCACGAACTGGCCGGGCCGCACGTCCTCGGGCGCGAGGCGGCGGACGACGCCCTCGGCCGCGTCTTCGGCGGCAAAGGGAAGGACGGCGGGGATTGTGCGGGGACGCTGGTAGTCGGTCATGGTGCACGCTCCCGCCACGCTGGCGCTCAGACAGAGCGCGCACGCGGCTTCGCGAGAAGTGAAACGGAACGAATCTGGATGAACGGGGAAGGCGTGGCCTCAGCCGTGGGCGAGGCGCAGGAACCGCGGACGCCAATCTCGGGCGCGCACGATGCCCGCGGGCCGGCTGGCCCTGGCGAGTCGTGATGTATTGAGCGCCTGCATCGCACGGTTCCTTTCGGGCCGCCCTGAACGTGGGCGGGGAGAATGATTCCCAGCCCCGCCGGCGTGTCAACTATTCCCCATGACGAACGAACGTTTTCTGGTGCTGGGCCTGGCCGGCGGCATCGGCAGCGGCAAGAGCGCCGTCGCGGCCGTCCTCGGCGAGCTGGGCTTCGTCGTCAGCGACTCGGACGCCGGCGCGCGGGCCGTGCTCGAACGGCCCGAGGTCGTCGCCGAGCTCGTGCGGGCGTTCGGCCAAAGCGTGCTGGACGCGAGCGGCAAGCCCGATCGCAAGGCCATCGCCGACGCGGTATTCGGCGACGAGGCTCGGCGACGGACGCTCGAGCAGATCGTCCACCCGAGGCTGCACGAGCAGCGCGCGCAGTTGATCGAGGCGGCCCGCACGCGCGGCGCGGCCGGCGTGGTCATCGACGCCCCACTGCTGTTCGAGGCCGGCGTCGATGCCGAGTGTGACGCGGTCATCTTCGTCGACACGCTCAGGGCGGTGCGGCTCGCGCGCGTGATCGAAGGCCGGGGCTGGACCGAAGCGGAACTCGCCCGCCGCGAGGCCGCCCAGATGCCGCTCGAGGAGAAGCGGCGGCGGAGCCAGCAGGTCGTCGCGAACGACGGCGACATGGACGCCCTGCGAGCTCGGGTGCGGGCGGCCGTGGAGGCCATTCGGAGCGATCCAGGCAGGCCATAGGCCACGCATCCAAGCGACATCTGCGGGCGTTTGCCCGGCCCGCGGATCGTGGCTATGGTCATGCAGCCACGCGAGCCGTGGCGACCCTTTCCCTTGCCAATCCGGGCGATTCGTCGGGCACGCGTTACGTCGCCCCGCCCCCGTGTTTGTTGGCCGTTGTCAGGCTATTGATTGGCACGCAGCCGTGGTCAAACGCCGGCGACTCGCCGGCCCCGCGTTGTCGCTCGTGGCGACGCCGGCCACGCCCGATCTCGATTCCAACCTCCCAACCCGCACGTACATCCTGCGAGGACGCCATGGCGAAGACCACGCCCGCCGAGAAGCGCGAGACCCAGCGCGAAGCGAAGAGCGAAGAGAAGCGCGACGACAAGCGCGAGGAAAAGCGCGAGAGTCCGCGTGACGACGGCGCGTCGACTGCCACCGCCGAGCCGCGGGACCGCGACGGCGGCGGCAGCGGCGATCGGCCCCGCTCGCGCTCCGGCGGCAGGCGGGACAGCAACAACGACGGCGGCGGCCGACGCAAGCGTCGCAAGCGCAAGGGTGGTTCGTCGGGCAACTTCGACCACGGACTGCCCAGCGACGACGAACTCGAGCGTGAGGCCGCCGAGATCGAGAAGATCGCCGCCAAGGCCGACCCCAAGGCGCTCAAGGAAGCCCTGAGCATCAGCGACCTCCAGCGGATGGACCTGGAAAAGCTCCAGAAGCTCGCCAAGAAGGACGGCCTGGAGGACTACGACGGCCTCACCAAGCAAGACCTCATCTTCAAGCTCTTGAAGCTCCGCGCCGCCAGCCAGGGCTTGCTCGTCGGCGATGGCACGCTCGAGATCATGTCCGACGGCTTCGGCTTCCTTCGATCGGCCGAGCAGAGCTACCTGCCGGGCCCCGACGACATCTACGTCAGCCCGAGCCAGATCCGCCGCTTCGGCCTGCGCAAGGGCATGGTCGTCCGCGGGCTCATCCGCCCGCCCCGCGAGAGCGAGCGCTACTTCGCGCTGCTCCGCGTCGACGAGGTTAACGGCCGCGAGCCCTCGGCCGCCCACAAGCTCAAGCAGTACGAAGACCTCACGCCCCTGCACCCCGAGGAACGCTTCAACCTCGAGACCGGGCCCGAGACCGTCGAAACGCGCATCATGGACCTGGTCGCACCCATCGGTAAGGGCCAGCGCGCCCTCATCGTCGCCCCGCCGCGCACGGGCAAGACGGTGCTGATGCAGAAGATCACCCAGGCCATCACGACCAACCACCCCAAGGTCAAGATCATCGTGCTGCTCGTCGACGAGCGGCCCGAGGAGGTCACCGACTTCCGGCGCAACACCAGCGACGACGTCGAGGTGGTGGCCAGCACCTTCGACGAGCCCGCCACGCGCCACGTCCAGGTGTGCGACATGGTCATCGAGAAGGCCAAGCGCATGGTCGAGTTCGGCGACGACGTCGTCATCCTGCTCGACTCGATCACCCGCATGGCCCGCGCGTACAACGCCGAGCAGCCCCACTCGGGCAAGATCATGTCCGGCGGCATCGACGCCAACGCCCTGCAGCGGCCCAAAAAGTTCTTCGGCGCCGCCCGCGCCATCGAAGACGGCGGCAGCCTCACCATCATCGGCACGGCGCTCGTCGAGACCGGCTCCAAGATGGACGAGGTCATCTTCGAGGAATTCAAGGGCACGGGCAACAGCGAACTGCACCTGGACCGCAAGCTCGTCGAGAAGCGCGTCTGGCCGGCCATCGACGTCGGCTCGAGCGGCACCCGCCGCGAGGAGCTCCTGCTCGACCCCAAGGAGCTCGAGCTGACCTACAAGCTCCGCAAGGTCCTCAGCGACATGAACGTCGTCGAGGGCATGGAGCTGATCCTCAACCGCCTCAAGAAGACCAAGACGAACGCGGAGTTCCTGATGACGATGCAGCTGGGCTAGGTGCCGTATCGTCCGGCGATGCCCGAGGGCCCGCCCATGCCCGAACTCGACGCAGCCCGCCCCGTACTGCTCTCCAGGCGACTGAGCACCGCCGCGCTGGCCCTGGTGGCCACGCCGTGGGCCGGGGCTCTGGTGGTCGCGGGGCTCTGGCTGGTGTTCAGCGCGGGGCCCAGATGGCCGATGTTCTCGGAAGCGGCCACCCTCGGGGGCTGGACGGCCATCGCCATGGGGACCTTCGTCTTCATGTTCCTCGTGGCCGACCGGGTCTTCCCCAGGGCGGCCCGGGCGATGGGCTGGGCCTGCGAGGTCGTCCTGGTCGCCCTGTTCTGCATCGGGTTCGTGGCCACGGCCTGGGCGATCCTGTCCTGAGCCACGCCGGGAACCCGTCGTGTTGGAGGTGGTTCGTGACGCGATCGTTCCGGCTGGCAGTCTGTCTCTCCCTCGGCCTCGTGGCCTTGCTCGCGCCGCGCGCCGCCGCCCAGCCGACGCCCGAGCCGCTCGAGGACTACGCCGCCTTCGGCCTTTCGCGCATCGCGCTGCTCGACCTGCGCATGCAGGGCAGTCCGACCGAGGACGACTACCGCATCGCCATGCTCGGGCTCGACCTCGCGCGCACGTATGCGCCGAGCGAGCCGATCCTGCTCCGGCGACAGATCGAAGCGGCCTGGTCGGCGGGCCTGGACGACCGCGCCCTCGAACTCACCCGCCAGCTGATCAAGCTCGACCCGGCCGACGACGTCGCGCTGCTCCGCGTGGTCGCGGCGGGCATCGAGAACATCCAGACGGTCGAGGAGCGCTTGAGTGCCTACGAGCGGCTGCTGCGGGCCGAGAGCGTCTCCGCCGCCGTGCGCAGCCGCCTGGCGCTCGACGCCGCCTTGCTCGCGCGTGAGACCGGCAACGAGCGCCGGTTCGTCGACCTGCTGGCCACCGCGGCCGAGCTCGATTCGACCAACAAGGAAGCCGCCGCGCTCGCGCTGGCGTACTACGACCAGGCCGGCGGTTCGTCGGTCGGCCGCGTCGAAATGCTCGCCAACCTGCTGCTGGCCGACCCGGTCGATCCGCAGGTGCACGCCCAGCTCTCGGACTTCCTCGCCCGAAACGGTGCGTTCGAGCAGGCCATCCGCTTCCATGATCACCATCAATCGCTGTTGCTGGCGGCCGGTCGCCGGCCGCAGGCGGCCGCGGCACTCCGAAGGACGCACCTTCGGTGGCTGGCCTTCGGCCCCGCCGGGCTGGCCGACGAGCTCGAGCTTCCCGTGCTTCAAGAGCGGTCCAGGCTGGCGCGCATGCTTCGCATGATGCGTGAGCGTGGGGAAGAAACCCAGGGCATGCAGCAGCCCGAGGACATCCTGCCCCCGCCCGACGCCGCCCTGCTGCGCATGGTTCTGGCCGACGCCGGCGACGATCCCACCGCCGCCAGCCGCGCGTCGGAGGACCTTCGCGGCTCCACGGCCGAACGCCTGAGCCAGATGCTCCTGGCTACCCAGGGCGATCGCGACCAGGCCCGCCGCGTCGCGCTGCTGGCCACGCAGGTGCGCGCCGAGACGGCGCTGTCCATGGTGCTCTCGGGCGTGCAACTCGAGCTGGTCCGCGTCGATATCAGGCAGGCCAACGAAGCAATGGATCGCGCCCTGGCCGACGAGGCGATCCTGGGCGAGATCGACCCGGCCATGATCGTGCCCGCCCAGGAGCAGCTCGGGCTTGTCGTGGCGCTCATGGACACCATCGACGCCGCCGGCACGCCCGAGGCAGACGAGCGGCTGGCAGACCTGAAGCGCCGAATGGATGAACGCACTGCGCCGATGGCGGCGCTGGCCTACGCCCACGCCCTCATCGTGCACCAGCGCACGCTCGACGCGGTCCCGCTCCTGCGCCTGATCATCCGCGAGGATCCGGCCTCGACGTGGGGTGCCTGGGCCCATCAAGAGCTGCTCGAACTGGGCTTCGCGTCGCCCTACCCCGACGCCGACGCCATCGCCGCCGCGGCCCGCGCCATTCCCGACTGGCTCGACCGCATGGTCGAGAAGCCCGAGAACTACATGGAGATGTCGGTCGAGGCGATCGAGTCGAGCGAGCACGTCACCGACATCACCCGACTGCGGCTCACGCTGCGGAACAACTCGCCCATCCCGCTGGCAGTCGGTCCCAGTTCGCCCATCAACAGCCGCCTCCTGCTGTCGCCCGTGCTCGATGCCGACCTCGACCGCCTCACGCCGGTCGCGATTCCCGAGGTCAGCAGCATTGACACACGCCTGCGCCTCATGCCGCGCGAGCGGCTGGTGATCGACGTGTGGGCGGGAGCCGGCCTCGCAGGCTGGTACCTCGAAGCGGCCGGCCAGCGGACCACCCGCACGCGCTGGCGAGCGCTGCAGGGATTCATCTATACGCAGGGTGCGAGCTATCAGCCCGGCCCCATGTGCCTGAGCGCCGAGACGGGCCTCATGGTCCGACGCCCGCTTCCCGAGATCAACCTCGGCGGCCAGCGCATCATCACGCGGCTGCTTGCCGACGACCCCGCCGTCGTGCCGACCATCTCTGCGACCATCAAGAGCGCCCTCATCGGGCCGGGCACGCCCCCGCGAGGGCGGGACCCCGAGCCCTTCGTGCCGGTGATGCAGGCCGCCGGCCAGCGGCTCGCCCAGTCGCCCGAACTCGTGCAGATCACCATGATGGTCGCCCTGCCCAACGGCAAGATCGCGCGCGCCGCCGAGCCCTTCGACCGCATCGCGCTCGACAATGCCGTTGCCCCGATCGGCCTGGCGACGGCCCTGCTCACGCGTGCAAGCGACCCCGATGATCCCGCATTCGCCCGCGCGTTCGAGAGCGAAGACGCGAGATTGCAAGAGCTCGCCGGTCTCCTGCAGGCACGGCTTCGCGCCGGCGGCCGCAGCTACGCAAACTACCAGGGATTCGGCCCGCCCCAGTCGAGCCCGCCTGCGGGCGCGACCACGTCTTCCGCCACGCCATGAGCAGCCGGCCCGGCCAGCGCGGACAACGCTCGGCCGCAGGCCGGATGCGCACGCTGGCGGCCAAGGCCAACCGCTGGCGGCAGACGCGTTGGTTCCGCATCGCAGGATTCGTCGCGGGCGCGGCTCTGGTCGTCCTTGCCGTCGTGGCGGCCCTGCGGCAAGATCCGCAGGCAATGCATCGCTCGATCGAAGCGTTGGGTGATCACCCCTGGTGGTTCGTGCTGCTGTTCGTGACGCTGCCGCTCCTCAATTGGCTGAGCATCTCGGCATCGATCTGGTTCCTGCTCTCGCGCTTCGGCACGCTCGGGGTTCGCGAGACGTCGGCCCTCGTCGGCATGGCCTGGTTGCTCAACTACCTGCCGATGCGCCCGGGCATGGTCGGCCGCGTCGCATACCACAAGGCCGTCAACGGCATTCCCGTCCGCAAGACCGGGCAGACCCTGCTCGAGGGCGCGGTCATCACGGCGGTCGCGAGTGGCGTGATGCTGCTCGGAGCGCTGTTCCTGCGGGGCTTCTCGCCCTTGGTCGCGTGGCTCGTGCTCGTCGGCGGGCCCACCGTCGTTGGCGGCATCGCCGCGGCGGCGTTCTGGCATGCCAGGCCCGTAACGGCTCGCTACTGCGCGTCTGGTGCCCTGCGCGTCATCGACATGGCGATCTGGGCAGGCCGGTACGCGCTCGCATTCGAGATCGTCGGCACGCCCATCGACCTCTCGGCGGCGCTCATCCTCGCCGTGGCAAGCCAGATTGCCATGCTCGTGCCCTTCGCCGGCAACGGCCTTGGCCTGCGCGAGTGGCTCATCGGGGCACTCGCCGCCGGCCTGCCCGCGGCCATGCTTGGCGGAGGCGATGCGGGCCTGTCGGCCGGCCTGACCGCCGATGTGCTTAATCGCGTGGTCGAGGTCCTGGTCGCCGTGCCGCTCGGCCTGACCTGCCTCGCACTTATCGCTCGTCGATTGCGGCATCGAACCCGCCTGGGCACCCCACCCTAGCTCATGGCCTTCCCTAGGCCGCCTCGATCGGCGACGGGCAGGGACCTGCTTCGTTTATAATGGTTGAGCGTGCTCTTGTTCGTCTTCTATGCAGTAGCCGTCTGGTACGGCGCCGTCCGCTGGCGGTACAACTGGCGAGGCTTCGTCTGGGTGACCGGGGGGCTGGTCGGCGTCTTGGGCGTCATCCAATTCCACGTGCTCCTGAACGCTTGGACGAACTACGAGATCTACCTGCCGGTGTTGCAGACGCTGCTGTGGAGCTACCTCGGATTGGTCGGCCTCGTTGGGTACTTCATCGCGTGCATTCCCCAGGCTCGCAAGCCTTGGTGCTGCCACAAGTGCCACTATGACCTCACCGGCGTGCCCGGCTTCGCAGAGGTATGCCCCGAATGTGGCCGACCAATCGACGACGAAACGGCCGCGGCGGCCGAAGCTCGCGCGGCTTCGATCGTGGCCTCGCCCGTTCCCGTCGGTGTGCCGCGCAAGCCGCGCGACATGGCCGACCTGCTGGACCACTCGAGCCTGGGCCATCGCGAGTCAGCGGCGAAGGAGTCGCCAGCCGCCGCCGAGTAGCAGGATGACGGCCGGCACGCCGAGCACCAGCCCCCACCGCAGCGCCGCAAGAACCCGATCGTTCAAGTCTCCGATCATCGCGACGCTCGACGAGCTGACCGTTGGCGCGATGAACTCATCTCGGCCCGAGAGCCACAGGACGGAGGCGTCGAGCAACGCGAGGTTGGCGGGATAGCTCCCCACCATGCGGCCGTCGACGCTCTGGCCCGCGCTCACGATCTCGTCGGCCAGCCAGTCGTTGCTGCCGATGACCACGACTCGTCCGAAGTTGTCGCCGACGTCACGCTCGGCCGCCCACGCGATCGTCCATGGCCCGTCGACGTCGTCGGCTTCGATCTCTCGCTGCGGCGGATTGGACACACGCGGTCGCTCCGCGCGTGGAACGCGCCGATACCCCGACCACCTCGACTCGGCCCACGTGAACTCGTCGTCGACGACCAACAACGGCCACGCCGTGCCATCTCCCTCGTGCACGATTGGTACCGACCACGGCGCGTACGCCAGCAAGCCGGCAGTCGCGTTCTGGAGCGGGTGCTCGCCGCCCTCGGCCCGCACCAGCACGTCGTGCTCGACGACGTCGCCCTGCGGCGGCTTGCTCATGATCGCCAGACCCGACTCGGCCCGCAAGCCGAAGGCCGCCAGCGCAGCCCCCGTCGCATCGACCCCGCCCCCTACGACGACCTCGCTCGGCGTGAGGTTGACCAGGACGGGCTCGCCCGCGTCGACGAGCCGCTGCACGAGCGAGCCGAGCTGGGCCACACGCTCGTCGGGCCGCGCGGCGAGCGGATCGGGCGACCGGACGCTCGTGTTGGTGTTGAGCACGAAGTGGATCACCGGTCGTGCGCGCGTCGGATCGAGGCCGGCGAGCCCCGGCGCATCCGGCTCGAGCAGCACCGGCCATTCGACGACGTCGATGCCCTGCCGCCGGAGGTGTTCGATCGCCACGCCGAGCGCGCCGGGACGCTCGATGAACCGCGCATCCTCGGCGTGCGCGACGACCACGATCGGCCGCCGCGGATCGATGGCCGTCAGCATGGCCGTGGCGACGAGGCCCTCGACCCGACCGCGAAGCGATGGCGCCGTCGCGGCCTCGGGCCTCAGCACGCCCGGCGGGGGCAGTAGCGTGGGCGCATCGATGGCGACCGCACTGCTGGGACCCACGAGCACGGCGGCCGCGGCATCGCCCACCGATCGCAGCACGCGTACCACGTCGAGCGTCGGCAGGCGCTCGGCAGCCTCGGCCGCCGACGCGCACAGGTCCCTTGCCGGGCCCGCGGCCCGTTCGACTTCGCTCGCGGCCCTTCGCAGGGCCTGCGAATAGGCCGGGTCGCTCGCAATAACGCGGGCCTCGTCGGCAAGGATCGCGAGCTGGTCGGCGGCATCGCGCACGGGCGCGGCCATCGCCGAACGGGCCCGATCGATCGCCGGCACCTCGACGCCTGGCACGATCGCACTCTGGAGCTGGGCCTGCACGTCTTCGACGACGCCTCGCAGGTCGGCCGCCAGCCGCGGCGCGGTCTGGGCGCGCGAGCTCATGACCGAAGCCATCTGCGGCTGCGCTTCGCCTGCCGCGTCCGCGGCGTTGCTGAGGCCGGGCGTCACCGCCTGCTCGACCAGGTCCGCGGCGCGCTGCAGTTCCGCCGCCGCACGAAGCAGCGCACGGGCGTGGGCCTCGATGCGTCCTGCCTCGCGCTGCGCAAGCCTCTGCCCGAGCGACTGCACGCCCTGACGCGCGTTCTCGCCTTCCAGGGCCGTGAGCGTGAATCCGCCAGCGGCTTCCATCTCTTCGCCCACGTCGAGCAGGGCCTGCCACGCCCGCGGATCGACACGCGTGACGTCGGCTGCCACGACCAGTTCGTACCCGGCGTCGGCCGACGCGGCCTCGATGAGGCGTTGCGTCTGCGGCGCCAGGCGGTGTTCGCCCGTGGCCGTCACGTCGAGCCGGACGGCATGGCGGTCGGCGATGGCGATCAGGAACGCAGCCGCCACGCCGTTCGCCGCGAAGAACGTCATCGCGAGCCACGCGACGGACAGACGCCTCCGCCAGGGTTTCCTGCGTGCGCGCGTCACAGCCACCTCCGCACGCCGAGGCACATCGAGGCCGCAAGCACGAACCAGCCCGTCAGGACCACGAAGAACGCCACGTCGCCCGTGTCGATCACGCCCTTGGCGAAGCCCTCGAGCCGATCGGTGATCGCCAGCGTCGCGAGGGCATCGCCGATCGACTCTGGTGCACGCGTGCGCCCAGCCGTCGTCGCCAGCAGCCACACAAAGAGCGCCAACATCGCCCCCAGAAAGCTCAGCGTCTGGCTGGCCGTCAGCGTCGACGCCAGCAAGCCCACCGATAAGAACAAGAGCCCCAGCAGCGTCACGCTCAGGTACCCCGCCAGCAGCGGACCGGCGTCGGGCATCGGGTCGCTCAGCGCCAGCAGCACGGCCACGAGCGGCAGCGTGCTACCGAGCAACGCGAGCAGGAACAGGCCCGCGCCAATGAACTTGCCCAGCGCGAGCGAAAGGTCGGTCGCGGGCGAGGTCGCCAGCAGCTCGTAGCTACCCGTTCGGAGCTCGTCGCTGAACAGCCGCATCGAGATGGCCGGCGCGATGGGCAGCATGAGCCAGGCCGCGGTCGCGAAGAGCGGCCGCATCGTGGCCGGGGCCCCGGGCACGAGCACGAACTGCACGAACATGCCCCCCCACAACCCGGCGTACAGCGCCAGCACCAGCCAGCCCACCGGCACGCGGAACAACGCCACGAACTCGCGCCAGGCAATGGCCCACGTGCCGCCGATCGTTGTGCGAACGAGCCTCACGCGACCCTCCCGGCCTCGATAGCGCCCGGCCCTTGCTCCATGAGGCTCAGGAAGAGCGACTCGAGCGACGCACGCTGCCGCTCGAGCAGGCGGACCTCGGCGTTGGACTTGGCCAGGATCCGGCCGATCTGGCGGCGGAGATCGGTCTCGGAGACGGTGCCCGGCTCGAAGCCGATGCGCCAGCGGACGGCGGCGCCGTCGAGCTCGCGCGACACGACGCCGGTCACGCCCTCGATGGCCTCGACCGTGCGCGCCGAGGCGGCAGCGCTGCGATGGTCGGCGAACCCCGCCTCGCACACCAGCTCGTGGTCGCCCCGGGCCAATAACTCGTCCAGCGGCCCCTCGGCGCACGGCTGGCCGCTGGCCAAAATGACCACCCGATCGCACGTCCGCTCGATCTCGGGCAGGATGTGGCTGCTGACCAGCACGGTGCGGCCCTCGGCCAGCCGGCGGATGAGCGAGCGGGTCTCGGTGATCTGGCCGGGATCGAGCCCGTTCGAGGGCTCGTCGAGCACCAGGACCGCCGGATCGTGCAGGATCGCCGTCGCCAGCCCCACACGCTGCTTGTAGCCCTTGCTCAGGCCGCCCACGCGGCGGCGACGGACGGATTGGAGCACGCAGGTATCGATCGCCTCTTCGACCGCGCGGCGGCGGTCCTTCCCACGCAATCCATGCAGGGAGGCCCGGAATCGGAGCAAGGCCTCGACGGGCATCTCGCCGTAGGTCGGGGCCGACTCGGGCAGGTAGCCGATGTGCTGGCGAACCCTGATCGGATCCCGGGAAGCATGGATGCCCTTAACACGGACCCAACCGGCGTCGGGGGCCGTATATCCGGTGATGATTCGTATGGTCGTGCTCTTTCCCGCACCATTGGCCCCCAGCAGCCCGGTCACCTGGCCCGGGGGTACGTCGAAGCTCACGCCGTTCAGGGCGTGCACCCGTCCGTAGCTCTTCTGGAGGTTGCGGGCTTCGATCATGGTCCGAGTATCGGCGGGTGAGGCGATCTGGATCGATTGGCCGGGCTGTCCGGCCGGGATGGATTCTTCGCGGGAATGGGTTTATCCGTTCGGATGAAACATGATGGCGTCAAATGCCGATCTTGGGGGCTGGTCAGGGAAGGGCTGTCGCGAGCAGCATGGGCATTCCTCGCCACGCGGCCCGCTACAGTTCGCCTCCGGGGCGTGTTTGGGCAGGGTGGCAATGGGTGATCCGGCGTACACCATCCTGATTGTCGGCAGTTCGGAGGCTCCCGCTTCCGCGCTCGAGCCGCAGGACGAGCAGATCGCTCGCGTGGAGTATTGCGCCGCCGACGAAGCCCGCCAGAAATCGGCCGAGCTCCGCAAGGGCGGCGGCCGCGTGGTGGTGATCCATCAGGGCCAGATGCTCCCCGAATTCAGCGAGATGGATCGTGCCTACGCCCTCCTCGACGCCGTCAACGAGGGCGTTTGTCTGATGGGGCCCGACGGCTCGATCGTCTGGGCCAACGCCTTCTTCCGCACGCTCGACCCCGAAGTGGGCGACCGCGTCCGCAACGCCGCCAAGGACAGCTTCAAGTGGCTGATCGAGCGTCGCGACCTCCGCGGCCGGTGCACGACCCGCAACGTCGAGATCGGCGACGACGAGTCCGACAGCTGGTACGAGGTCGTGATCTCTCTGGCCCAGGGCGAGGGCGCGGGCGTGGCCGACACCCGCATGGTCGCCGTCATCCGCGACGTGTCCGAGTCCCGCCGGCTCGACCGCAAGATGACCGCCATCGAGCAGGCCGGGCGAGACCTCGTGTCGATCGATCCCGAATTCGTCCGCTCCAAGAACGCGATGGAACGCCTGAGCGTGCTGGAAAATCGGATCATCGAGACGGCCCACAAGCTGCTGCACTTCGACCACTTCGCAATCCGCCTGATCAACGAGAAGACCGGCAAGCTGGAGTTGGTCATCTCCGAGGGCCTGAGCCCCCAGGCAGCCGAGCTCGACCTCTATCCCTCGCGTCAGGGCAATGGCATCGCCGGCTTCGTCGCATCGACGGGTGTGAGCGAGGTCTCCAACGACGCCGCCCACGATTCGCGGTTCCTCCCGTGCCTGCAGGGCGCCAGCAGCGCCATGGTCGTGCCGCTCCGCCTGCACGACCGCGTCATCGGCGTCCTCGACGTCGAGGCGATCAAGCCGGGCGCCTTCGACGAGGAAGACCGCCGCTTCGCCGAGCACTTCGCCCGCCACCTGGCCATGGCCCTGCGCGTGCTGGACCTTCTGGTCGTCGAGCGCTGCGAGACCAACGCGACGGTGTCTGGCCGCATGCAGGGCGAGCTGCGCGAGCCGCTGGACGACATCGCCGACATCGTCGACCAGATGCGTGAGAAGGCCGAAGCCGATCCCGAGCTTGCCGCCCGCCTGGGTCGGATCGCGGGCGACGTTGATTCGATCCGCGACCGGATGCGTCGCGTGGCCGAGGGCCCGCGGGCGCTGCTTGGCGTGGAGCGTGCCATGGCCGCCGCCGGGCACGAACCACTGATCGAGGGCCGTCGCGTGCTGGTCGCCGACGACGAGCCCGCCGTCCGCCGCGTCATCGCCGACGTGCTGCGGAACCGAGGTGCGACGGTCGACGTGTGCGACAATGGCGCCGCCGCCATCGAGAAGGTTCGCGAGGCCGCGGCCGCTGGACGGACGTTCGACCTGGTCATCAGCGATATCAAGATGCCCGATCGCAACGGGTACGAGGTCTTCTCCGCCGCCCGGCGCTCGCTACCCGACGTGCCGGTGATCCTGATGACCGGCTTCGGCTACGACCCGAGCCACAGCATCGTGCGAGCCTCTCAGGAGGGGCTGCAGTGCGTGCTGTTCAAGCCCTTCCAGGTCGAACGCCTACTGGAAGAGACTCGCTCTGCGCTCGAAAAGAAGGACGGAGACGGCGATGGCGCTGGGTCGGACTCCACCGACCAGCCCGACCACCAGACGGTGTAACCGCAACCGAAAGGCACGCGGTTCATACCATCGTGCATGAGCCCCATCGACCCCCGGGAACTTGGCCACGGCCTGACGCCCTCGGGCTCCTTCGAGGAGGGGTACCGCTGCGTCAAGTGCAAGTACGACCTCTCGGGACTGCCGCAGGGCACGATCTGTCCCGAGTGCGGCACGGCCAATTCGCGTGTGAGCTACGACAAGAAGCGCGGCACCGGCATTTCCCGGGCCCCGATCGAGTACGTACGAACGCTCGGGCTCTGGCTGTGGCTGGCCGCCTTCGCCCTCATCGGTACCTGGTTTGCTGGTGCAATCGCGGCCATCCTTCCCCATCCGGTGACGTTCGGCTTGCGGCTGGTCGTGGCCGGCGGCTGGATCGCCGCGGTCTGGCTGGCCACGAAGCCGAAGCCCGATCGCTTCGCGCCGGGGACCAAGGACGCGTTCGATGACCACCGCCTGCGCATCGCGGCAGTCGCATGTCAGGCGATGTGGCTCGTCTCCATCGGCCTGCAGTCGGCCGCCTGGTTTATGACCAATCAGGACGTCATCAACGTACTGATGTTTTCGGCGGGCCTGGCGAGGACGGTCGCGGCCGCGGGGTTCGTGCCGCTCGGCATCATGCTGGCCTCATTGGCCAACTGGATGGGCGACGCCGAGGCCGAGGGCCGGTGCCAGGCCGCATCGTGGCTCGTTGCGTTCTACGGCGTGGGCGTGCTGCTCGCGAGCGTCGTCGGGTTCATCGGCATCTTCTACGTCCTGTTCTGGATCGCATACCTCGCGGGCGTGATCATGCTGGCCATGAGCTTGTTCGCGCTGGCACGCGCCGCCAACTGGGCCGTGCAGAACAACAAGCACAAGCGCGTGGTCTCGGGCCGCCGAGCGGTCATCGAACGCGAACGCGCCGTCGCCGCCGAGGCTCAACTCGAGGACCGTCTTGCGGCCATCGACGCCGGCGACCGTGCCCGCGCCGGCCGGGACGGCGTGCCACGAGACGTGCCCGTCCCCAAGAGCCACACCATCGATCGCGGCGACGGGACGCAGCCGTACGAGGTCAAGGACGAGTAGGACGGATTACGCCAGCGCGTGCTCGCCCAGCCAGTGCTCGGCGTCGAGCGCCGCTTGGCAGCCCATGCCGGCGGCGGTGATGGCCTGGCGGTACTTGGCGTCGGCGACGTCTCCGGCGGCGAACACGCCGGGGATGTTGGTGACGCTGCTCCGCTTCTTGAGGTCGATGTAGCCGGCCGAATCGAACTCCAGTCCACTCTCACGCAAGAACTTCGTCGCCGGCGTATGGCCGATGGCCACGAACATGCCGCTGACCTCGAGCTCACGCCGTTCGTTGGTCACGGTGTCTTCGAGCACGACGGCGCGGATGACGTCTCCACCGGTCGCCTCGTCCTTCTTGGAGAGCACGTCGACCACGACGCTGTTCCACACCATCTCGACGTTTGGCTTTCCCAGCGTTCGCTCCTGCATGACCTTGCTGGCGCGCAGCTCGTCGCGGCGGTGCACGATGTAGACCTTCGACGCAAACTTGCTGAGGTGGTGGCCTTCTTCCATGGCCGTATCGCCGCCGCCGATGACGGCCACGGGATTGTCTCGGAACATGGGCAGTGCGCCGTCGCACACCGCGCAGGCCGACACGCCACCACCGGTCTGGGCGAGGCGCAGTTCGCTTTCCAAGCCAAGCCAGTTGGCCGTTGCGCCGGTGGCGATGACGACCGCGTGGGCGCGAATGACCTCGCCGCGAGCCGTCGTCAGCGTGTGCGGCTCGGTGTGATCCTTGTTGAACTCGACCGTCTTCACGTCATCGTTCATGACCCGCGCGCCGAAGCGCTCGGCCTGCTTCTGGAAGAGCGTCATCATCTCCGGGCCGGCGATGCCCTCGGGGAAGCCGGGGTAATTCTCGACGTCGGTGGTCAGCATGAGCTGGCCGCCGGGCAATACGGGGCCGGGGTCCTGCTTCGGCACGCCGATGATGCAGAGCGGGTCAAGCTGGGCCCTGGAGGCATAGAGGGCCGCCGTCCAGCCGGCGGGGCCCGAGCCGATGATGACCAGCTTCTCGATGTTCGCGTCCTGCCCGTTCTCGCTCATGGATGGCCTCGCTGATTCGTAGGTTGATGGAGAGAGATCAATCGCAAGCGGGCCCGGGATGTTCCCGAGCCCGTCGACGTGCCGCCTACCGATCGATCAACGCAGCTCGCCCTCGGCCTGCAGGAACTCGCGATAGAGCGAGATGACCGGCGGCCAGATGAGGTAGTCACCGTCGTAGAGCGACCGCGTGTTCTCGCGTACCCGGCGGGCGGTGTCGTCGTCGAGGTCGGGACCGGTGGACCAGACCACGAACTCGTCATCATCGAGCCCAACTCCGATGGTGAAGTTGCGCTGGTTCAGCATGATGATGTCGATGGCGAGCGGCTCGGGACCCACGGCCGGATCGACCGCCTTGTCTCGCGTCGGCACCATGTATTGGAACTCGCTGACCAGCGGTCGGTTCCGGTTATCACGGATCGGGCCGAACGGGTCGACCTCTCGCTCGGGCAAGATCTGCGGCCGAAGACTGGTGATGTTCACCGGCAGCGTGCGTAGGCGGGTCTTGTATGCCATGACCGCCAGCGCCGAACGCGTTCCCGCGACCTCGGTACGCAGGATGCGTCGCTCGTTGAACAGGCCGGTTATCTCGGGCACGACCGCAAGCACGACGCCCTCGGTGATGGGGTTCAGGCGGTCATATTCGCGGACGAGCTTGTGGCCCGGCGCAAAGTCGTTCTGCGTCCAGAGCTGCGACCAATCGTTGAACACGTCGTTCACGCTCTGACGCGTCGCAAAGCCGTCGCCGTGGATGGTCTGGAGCTGCGTCCACAGGCCCGCCTCGCTGAACCGACGGAGGGGGCGGTCGCTCGTGCTCAGGGCGCTCATGGTCGGAGCGAAGCGGTCTGTTGGGCGGCCACGCTCGTCGAAGATGCGCGAGAGCACTTGCTCGGCGCCGATGCGGTCGCCCTCGGGCAGGCGCAGCCGGTCGATCATCAGGAAGCCGCGGCGACCCGGATCGATGCGGTTGATGACCTCGGTGAGCTCGTCATACGTCAGTACCTGCTGGTCCGACGTGTAGTCGATGTACGCGATGTCGCGCACGCGGATGGCCGCGTCGATCATCGTGCGGTAGCCCCACGCCACCTCTTCGTAGAACTCGCGGTTGGCCATCATGCGGCCAAGGTGCAAGACGTCGACGAGCACGTCGAGTGCGCCCGCCGGATTACCTTCGTCCAGCCGCCGGCTCGCTTCGACGTGCGCCAGGATCACCACGTTCGTGAGCTTGGGGAGGAACCGAAGGTCGGCGGACGTCAGCGTCGGCGGATCGCCCAATTCGCTATACAGCCCGGCGCGCACGAGGTCGACCGAGACGCCGTCGATGCCGTAGGGCTGCGCGATGACCATCGAGTCGGGGAACATCGCCTCTTGCGTGATCTCGTCGAGCGCGGAGAGCACACGCTGCTGGGGCTCGGCGGCGGACCACTGCGATGCGTCGGACCAGCCTCGCAGGCCCGGGCCCAGCAGCATCGCGTCGATGGGGCGCCCTTCTTCGATGACCGAGACGACCGCCGGCGGCTCCTGCATGCCGATCATGGCGGGGAACAGCACGGCGTCGGCTCGCTGGTCTTGCGGGATGGCGCGATTTGCCTGGTTGATCCGCTCGATGAAGTCGACGCCCTGCGCCCGGGCCGCGACCGGCACCGCGAGAGCCAGCACGGCCGCCAGCACGGCCCCTCGCCGAACGAGGGGCATGCGAGCCGTGAGCCTGGAAGCGAGATTGAAGCACATGCGGGGCTGCCTCCGAGATCGTCGAACAGTCGGCGCCCCGGCCCGGGGCGTCGAGGGGGCGTATATGCCCGGGCCGGCGACGGCGCTACACGGAAACGCGGCCGCAGCATGCCCCGGGGCGGATACTAGCCGAAACCCCCCGCGACGGCAGCCCGTGCTCCGATGATCAGGCCGGCCATCCCAGGCCCAGCCGTGCGGGCCCGTCGGGCATATCATCCTCGATGCGCGCCGACCGGCCCGGAGGGCCGTGTCCGTCGGCCCGCACACCGGCCCAACGTGCGTTCCCCAAGCGTCGCGGACAGCACCTGCCAGGGCCACGGAGTTCGGGCGCGTGGCCGCGCGACCCAGGGTTGCGTAGAGGAGTTTTCGAGCATGATCGTTGGCGTCCCGACCGAGGTCAAACCAGACGAATACCGCGTGGGCCTGATGCCGGTTGGCGTCGACCTGCTCATCCGCGACGGCCACGACGTCGTCATCCAGGCCGGCTCGGGTCTGGGCATCGGCTTCGAGGATTCGGCCTACGAGAACGTGGGCGCCACCATCGCCAAGACGGCCGAAGAAGTCTGGGCCAAGGCCGACATGATCGTGAAGGTCAAGGAGCCCCAGCCCATCGAGTGGCCCCACATGCGCGAGGGGCAGGTGGTGTTCACCTACTTCCACTTCGCCGCCGATCGCGACCTGACGCTGGCCTGCCTCGACCAGAAGATCTGCGCCGTCGCCTACGAGACGCTCGAGGCGCCTGGCCTCAACGGCAAGCCCACCCTCCCGCTGCTGACGCCCATGAGCGAGATCGCCGGCCGCATGGCGACCCAGGAGGGTGCCAAGTACCTCGAGCGCCCCCAGCAGGGCCGCGGCGTGCTGCTGGGCGGCGTGCCGGGTGTTGAGCCCGGCAAGGTCCTCGTGCTCGGCGGCGGCGTCGTGGGCACCAACGCGGCCAAGATCGCCAGCGGCATGGGCGCCGACGTCATCATCATGGACATCGACCTCGACCGCATGCGCTACCTCGAGGACGTGATGGACGACAACGTCACGACCATCTACAGCGATCCGCACGCCATCCGCAAGTACCTGCGCTGGGCCGACCTGGTCATCGGCGCCGTGCTGCTGCCGGGCGCGAAGGCGCCGAACCTCGTCACCCGCGAAGACCTCAAGATCATGCCCGAGGGCGCGGTCATCGTCGACGTCTCGATCGACCAGGGCGGCTGCGTCGAGACCAGCCGCGTGACGACCCACGGCCAGCCCACCTACATCATCGACGGCGTCGTGCACTACTGCGTGGGCAACATGCCCGGCGCGGTCGCCCGCACCAGCACGCACGCGCTCAACAACGCGACCATCCCCTGGGCCCGCCGCCTGGCGAAGGTCGGTCCGCACGAGATCGCCGCCCGCGACGCCGGCTTTGCGATGGCCATCAACTGCGACGACGGCCGCCTGCTGAACCGCCCCGTCGCCGAGGCCCACGACCTGGAAGTCGCCACGGCCTGATCGAACAACGAGTACTCAACCAGGCCCGGGCGCAAGCCCGGGCTCTTCGTGCGCGTACGGTCGACGGTGTCTGGTGCTGCGAAGCAAGGCATCCCGAGGGCGCTCAAGCGCCGGGCCAGGTGGTACGCCTTGTGCTACGTCGTCGGCGTTTTGCTCTTGTTTGCGGGCCTGATCATTGGACGAACGTGGAACTCCACGTGGCCCATCGTCATCGGCGGGTTCGGCGGCGTGATGCTCTGGTTCTCGGCGCTGCTCGCGCTGGTGCTCCTGCAAGTGCGAGACGTCCGGCGGGTTCGCAGCCTTGGTGGACTCGTGTGTACCGAGTGCTTGTACGACATCAGCACGCTCCCGGCCTCGGGCAACTGCCCTGAGTGCGGCACGCGCTACACCAAGACCGACGTCATCAGGCAATGGCGCAACGCCGACCGCTCGTACCAGGCCAAAATGATGTACGCTCAGGAGGAAGATGACGGCGGTGCGTGATCGTCACGCCGCCGGCAGGTCGGCCTCGCCGAACAACCGAAAGCACTTGCGCCGGAGTATCTGCCCCGCCAGCGTCATGTCGTCGACCGACAGGGCGATCGTGGCCGTGCCATTGGGCAGGCTCATGAGCGGGTAGGCAAAGTGGATGTTGAGCTCGGCGCCCAGCAGCGACAGGCACAGGCTCTCGAGACTGTGGCCCTCGCTGAGCTCGACCACGAGCACTTCCTTTTCGCCGTAGGGCAGCCTTTGTTCCTTGAGGATGCGTGAGGCGATGGCGGCCCGGTTGGCGATGATGCGGACGACGGCGTAGTCGGACGCCTCGTGCACGCTGAGGGCACAGATCTTGGCAGCCGACCGGTCGAACGCGTTGACCAGCTCATGCAGCCTGCCCACCCGGTTGTCGAGGAACACGCTGAACTGCGTCACCGTCGGCGTCGCGTAGCCCTGCGTGGTTTCAAGCGGCGTCGCGCTCTGTGAGCCCATCGAGAGTCCTTCCCCAGTCGGTCCTGAAGCCGCCCGAGAGCCCCGAGCGGCATCGACCCCCGCGTCCAGGTTGGGGCCGCCTCGCAACCAGTCTGTCGGCCGGTGTTTCGGCCAAGAACAACAGTACCCGCCAGAGCGGGTACGGGGGAACCACGTTGAGCGTTGCGGCTATCGGCGTGATTGGGAGTTCCCACCACGCCCGATCCGCCGATGGTGCCTCAGGCCGAGAAGCTCGAGCCGCAGCCGCAGGTGGCCGTCGCGTTGGGGTTCTGGAAGACGAAGCCCCGGCTCATGATCTCGTCCTTGAAGTCGACGATCGTGCCGTGCAGGTAGAGCAGGCTCTTGGGGTCGCACACCACGCGGATGCCATGCTGCTCCATGACCTCGTCGGTGTCGCGGACGGCTTCGGTCAGGTCGAGGATGTAGTTGAAGCCCGAGCAGCCCCCGCCCTTCACGCCGACGCGCAGGTGCACCTTGGCGGCGTCCAGTTCCTGCTCCTCGACGATCCGTTGGATCTCGGCGGCGGCCTTCTCGGTGATCTGGACGGCGTTGGTGTCGGCCTGGCTGGGGTTGGCGGAAGTGGCGGTCATGGGTGCTCCTGCGATGCGTTCGGCGATTCGTGGCTTCTCCGAGGAGTATAACGGCTCCTGGGCCCGATCTGTTCAGCCAATGAGCGGGGATGTCCCGGTTTCCCGCCCGATCGGGCCCGCCCGGGCCGTCAGTGGGCGTGGGCCGCCTCGGCCGCCTGGCCGTTCTTGGTCTTGTAATCGTCGATGGCGGCCCGGATGGCGTCCTCGGCCAGCACGGAGCAGTGGATCTTGACCGGCGGCAGGCTGAGTTCCTCAACGATCTGGGTGTTCTTGATCTCGAGCCCCTCGTCGACGGTCTTGCCCTTGAGCCACTCGGTTGCCAGGCTGCTGCTGGCGATGGCCGAGCCGCAGCCGAAGCACTTGAACTTGGCGTCCTCGATCTTGCCCGTCTCGTCGACCTTGATCTGCAGTTGCATCACGTCGCCGCACTCGGGCGCGCCGACGAGGCCGACGCCCACGTCCTTGCGCTCCTTGATCTCCTTCTGCGTGCCGAAGCTGCCCACGTTCCGCGGGTTCTCGTAGTGATCGATGACCTTGTCGCCGTATGCCATTGCTGGCCCTCCAATCGCGGCTTGGCCGCGTCCATAACCGTTTAGTGAGCCTGCCACTCGATCTTGGTGATGTCGATGCCCTCGTTGTGCATGTCGTAGAGCGGGCTGAGCTCGCGGAGCTTCTCGACGGCCGCCACGATCTTGTCGACCGCGTAGTCGACCTCGGCCTCGGTCGTGAATCGCCCCATGCTGATTCGCAGCGAGCTATGGGCCAGGTCGTCGCCAACGCCAAGGGCCTTGAGCACGTAGCTGGGCTCGAGGCTGGCGCTCGTACACGCAGACCCGCTGCTCATGGCGATCTCCTTGGTGGCCATCATCAGGCTCTCGCCCTCGACGAAGCCGAAGGAGATGTTGGTCAGGTGGGGCAGCCGCTTGTCGGCGTGGCCGTTGACCTGCACGGTGTCGAGCTTGCTGGTGATGCCCTCTTCGACCTTCTTGCGCAGGGCAAGGAGCCGCTCGCGCTCGTCGTCCATCTCGGCGGCGCACAACTCGCAGGCCTTGCCCAAGCCCACGATGCCCGGCACGTTCAGCGTACCCGAGCGGAAGCCTCGCTCCTGGCCGCCGCCCTCCTGGAACGCCGTCAATCGCACGCGCGGCTTGCGGCGGCGGACGTAGAGCGCGCCCACGCCTTTGGGCCCGTACATCTTGTGGGCGCTCAGGCTGAGCAGGTCGATGTTGTCGGTGTTGACGTCGGTGGGCATCTTGCCAACCCACTGCGTCGCGTCGGTATGGAAGACGGCACCGCGATCGTGGCAGAGCTTGCCGATCTCGGGGATCTCGTTGATCGTGCCGAGTTCGTTGTTCGCCCACATGATGGTTACGAGGATCGTGTCGTCACGCATCGCTTCCTCGACCATCTTGGCAGTGATCAGGCCATCTCGACCCGGCTGCAGGTAGGTGACGTCGAAGCCTTCCTTCTGCAGCCGCTTGCACGGATCGAGCACGGCCTTGTGCTCGTGCATGGCCGTGATGATGTGGCCGCGCTTCTCGCTCCCGGCGGGCGCCTTGGCGTACATGCTGGCGGCGCCCTTGATGGCCAGGTTGTTGCTCTCGGTGGCCCCGCTGGTGAAGATGATTTCCTTGCGGTCGGCTCCGATCAGATCGGCCACCTGTTGACGGGCGGTATCGACGCCGGCCTCGGACTCCCACCCAAAGCTGTGATTGCGGCTTCCGGGGTTGCCGAAGGCCTGGGTGAAGTAGGGCAGCATCGCCTCGACCACGCGGGGGTCGGTGCGGGTCGTGGCGGCGTTGTCGAGATAGATGGGAAGGTCAACGGCCATGGGTTCTCCGTGGTGCGGCGGCTGCCGCGTCTCGAGTCGACCGATCGGCTTCGGGGCCTGAGGCACCCACTCCCGGATCGTCAAGGGGACCTGGATCGGCCCTCCATTTAGAACAATTCTAGTTTAGTGCTCATGCTTCCCAGCCGCAAGGATCGACCGTGGGCTGCGGGGATTCCCGACGGACCGGTAGAGGGTCCGCGGCAGCTAGTTCTCGGTCTCAGCGGGCCGCTCGTAGACCATCTCGAGCCGGCGGCCGTGGTTTTTGAAGTTAGCATGAGACATGTAGGAGCGAATCAGCAGCAGCCCTCGGCCTCCCGGTCGAGTGAGGTTCTCCTCGGCGGTCGGGTCGGGTACGTCGGCGGGGTCGAAGCCCGGCCCGGGATCCTCGACGGCGATCCGGACGCACTTGGTGTCGACGCCGTAGTCGACGGTAATGGGCGTGTCGTCGGGCAGGTCTCTGAGGCCGTGACGGAAGGCGTTGGTCATCGCTTCCTCGAGCGCGAGGCGGACGGCGAAAGTGGCCGACTTTGGATAGCCGTTCTCCTGCATGGCCAGTTCGATGGACAGCCAGAGGCGATCGATGCGCTCCCGGTCGTTGGTGACCCGGGCCGAGTCGCTCACGCTGGCCTGCTCATCACGGTGTGCCATCCGGTCCGCCCTGGAAAGTCGATCGGTCAGTCGAAGCTCTGCAACGCGCTCTCGGTGTCCTCGTGGATCGTAAAGATGCGGTCGAGCTTGGTGATGCTGAAGACTTCCTGGATCTGCGGATCGATATCGGCAAGGCGGAGCTGGCCCGAACGATTGCGAATCTTGTGGTGGATGGTGATCAGCGTGCCCAGCGCGGCCGAGGACATGTGGTCGACGTTGTTGAAGCTGATGAGCAGCTTGGGATTGCTCGAAGCGTCGATGACTTCGGTGATCTCATCGCCGATGCGCTGGATGCTTGCCTCGTCGAGGATGTTGCGGTCGAGGAACTCGACCCGCGTCACCCCGTCCTTGTCGGTGATGCGCAAACGTGTCTCTTCGGCTGGCATGCTGGGCTCTCCGAGTGGGCTGGGCGGATCGGGCCTTCGATCCCCCGTGGCGCAAGCGTAGCAACAACGCCCGCCCCGGGCTGTCCCGGCGCGGGCGTTATCTGGTGCTTTCTGGGCCCCGACGGAGCGGGGATCTCGGCAGATCGGCTTAGAACGGGTTCAGGCCGCCGCCCATGGCCGGGAAGTTGCGGGCCTCCTGCTCGCTCTGGATCAGCACGGTGGGCTTCATCAGGATCAGCAGGGTCTGCTCTTCCTTGCTCTGGATGCGGTTGGTGAAGAACCGGTTGATCACGGGCAGCTTGCTCAGCAGCGGCACGCCCGTCTCGACCTCGAACTCGCTCACCAGGCGCTGGCCGCCGAGCAGCAGCGTGCCCTCGTCGGGCACGGTCACCGTCGTGCGGACGCGGGTGACCGTCACGGTCGGGAGCTGGATGAACGACTGGGTATCGGCCGAACTCACCAGCGTGCCGCCCGCGACGGCGGTGACCTGCTCGGACGCGAATCCGTCGATCTGGGCCAGGCCCGCGTCGACGTTCATCGTCACGTAGCGACGGTCGCTGGAGATGGTGCCGCGGACGAGCAGCGTGACGCCCTCGGTAGCGACCTCGACGGTCGGGTCGAAGCCGACGGCGCTGTCGCTGACCACCGGCTCGAGGTCGCCCACGTACGCCACCTGCGTCGCGACGTAGATGTTGGCAAGCTGTCCGTTCGTCAGCGTCAGGCGCGGTGCCGTGAGCTGGGTCGAGCGGCGGTCGGCCTGCGTGGCGCGGACGAGGAAGTCGACCTGCACGTCATCGAGGAACTGGCCCGCCACGCCCAGGGCCGGAGCGGCGCCCAGGATCGTGCTTGCCAGGCCCTCGGTCGGGGCCAGTGCGCCGGCCAGGCCGAGCGAGTTCTGGCCCGCACCGATAAGGCTGGTGTTGGTCGGCGCCGCCACCGGCTGGGTGACCTGCTGCGCGGCGTTGCCGCCGCCGACCACCGTCCGGCGTCGGCCGCTCGGACCGGCAAAGTCGAAGAAGTCGCTGGGCAGGAGGCTCGGATCGTTGGCGGACGCGGTCTGGAACTGGTCGGCCTTGGCGTTGAAGTAGATGTCGAGATCGAAGCCGATCTGCTCGAAGTAGTCCTGGTTGACCAGCAGGAAGCGGGTCTCGACGTTGAGCTGCAGCGCCTGCTGGGCGCGGAGCTTGTCGAGCAGGCCGCCGATCTGGCGGTGGGCCTTCGACGTGGCGCGGATGATCAGCAGGCCGCGGTAGGGCGTGATGGTCCAGCGACCTTCGAGGAATCCGCGGTCCTCCTCGATGTTGTTCTCGACGATCTCGATGATCTCGTTGATGCGGTCCTCGAGTGGCGTCTCGTCGATCTCGTTGTCGCCCTGATCCTGGAAGGGGCTCTGGCCGCCGCCACCCTGGCTCGCCTGCAGCGCCTGCTGAAGGTCGATGGTGGGCACGTCGGGGTAGTCGGGCACCTCGTGGAGCAGGTCGTTGATGTCGTAGATGCCAACGGCGGTCTTGTCGAGCAGCGCTTCGGCCGAGGACACGGTCAGCAGGCCGTCGATGATGGCCCAATCCGCCGCGTTGAAGTCGTCGGTGCTGGCCTTGGCGAGCAGGCGATCGAGCGCGGTCGTCGCGTCAACCGTGCTGGCAAGGCGGAGCGTGACGGGCGTCTGGCGATCGATGCCGATGCGCTCGAGCGTCTCCCAGTCGGCGTCGATGTCGACCTCGGCCTGCCTCGCGATGAAGGCCAACGCGCTCTCGAGCGGGTTGTCCTGCAGGTTCATCTGCACGCGGCTCGACTCGAGCTGCGCGAGCACGCGCCGGTTCTCGGCCGAATCGACGAACTCGGCCTGCGCCTCGCGGCTCTGGCTGATGGCCGGCCAGTTCTCGGGGTAGTTCACCACGTCCAGCGGGGGGATGAGGGCGCGCTCGGCCTCGATGCGGAAGCGTGCGAAGTTTCCGTCGCGGCGCTTCTTGATCTCGTTGTAGTCGACGTAGATCAGGATGTTCTCGTAGGCGTTCTTGAGCAGGAGACCCGACGGGTTGATCGGATCGATGAGCAGGAGCTGCTCGATGGTGTCGAGGGCCTCGCGGTACCGCATGTTCATCTGGTACTCGCGAGCCTGGTCCAGCAGCAGGTTGATCGTGCGCTGACGCTCGTTACGCTGGCGGTCGGCCCGGTCTGCGGCTTCTGCCTGGGCGCCGCGATCGAGGGCCTCTTGCTGCTCCTCTTGGATCCGGATCGCGGCAGACTCGATGCGAGCCTGCAGGTCGTCGAGCTCGTCGATGCGAGCCTCGAACTCGGGCTGGCCGAACACGTCGCGGTTGCGCTGGAAGTCGATGCGCGTGCGCGAAAGCTGCGCGCGGGCGGCTCCCAGATTACCCTGGGCGAGCTGACGCTCGGCCTCGTTCACACCAACGCGGAACTCGGCCAGCGCGTTCTGACGGACCAGGTCGCGGGTCGTGCCGATGCCCTCCTGGCTGCTGGGGCGACCCGAGAGCCGCACGTCGATCTCGTCGATGCGGGTGGCAACCAGGTCACGCTCTTCGGGGGTCAGCAGGTCCTGGTTGGCGCGGACGATCACGTAGAGGCGGCGGGCTTCGGCCAGCTGCCCCGCCTCGAATGCCGCGTTGGCCTGGCTCAGGTTGGCCCGGGCCTCTTGCTGGATGGCCTCGCGGAACAGCTGCTGCGGGTCGCCCTGCTGGCCGCCGGCCTGTCCATCCTGACGGCCGCGAACCACGCCCGCCTGCACGCCCGCCGCGGCGGTGGCGCTGGCGTCAAAGGTCGTCCCCGCCTTGCGCTCGGCGTCGGCCACGCGCAGTTCCATCCGGCTGAGCTTCTCGCCCTGCTTGCGGTCGAGGTCCAGCCCCGCACGGCGGACGACAGCAAGCTGTGACTTGGCCTGGGCGTAGCGGCCGGCGTCGAGGTCATCGGCGGCCTGGTTCAGCGCGTCGGCGACGAGCGGACGCAGCGTTTCCTGGCGGCGATCGATCTGGCCCTTCGCGTCCGCAGCACGCGTCCAGAGCACCGAGCCCTCGTCGGTGGCCTCGAGCACCGACGCGACGCGCGTCGCGGCGAAGGCCAGGTTGCCCTCGGCGATCGCCAGGTCGGCCTGCTGCAGCGCGATCTCCAGGCGGTCGGCACCCGAGATCTTCTCGCGGACGTTCCGGAGCGCCACCAGCGTCTCGGCCCGCTCGTCGTTGGAGCCGGTCGCATCGCTGAGCGCGGTCATGAGCGTGGCCTGCGCCCGCACGAACTGGCCCTGGGCCATCAACTGATCGGCCTGGGCACGCGCCTCGGCCAGGGTGGCAACGCTCGTGTCGTCTGCCAGGGCCGCGAAGGCCGAGGCGTGCAACGAGGTGGCCAAGGCCAGTGCGAGGAGGCGACGGGGGGTCCTGCTGGTGCTCATGCCAAGCTCCAAAGTGTGCGGGGTGGGATCGGCGGGCGGGAATAGGGCGTGGGCCGCTGTGGGTCGTATCGGTGTCGGACGTGTACGCGTGGGTCCGTGGCTCGTTACCGGAGGGCCATCATTGGCACGTGTCGGCCGCCCGGCCCGGGGCGGGCGGGGCGTCGAGCCCAGTTCGTCGGCCTCGTGCGGAGGCCCTCGGGCGGACTGTTGGGAGGTGTTCGCGTGTGCGGGTGGTGTCCCGTGAGCGGCTCCCGTGTGCGGCCCCGGGTGTGCCCGAGGCTGGGGTGTTCGATTGGTACCCGAAGCACACGCCCCGGGATGCACGCTCGGGCCAGAAACTGGCCCAGACTTGAGCGGGTGGAGGATAAACACCACCCCCCGCCAGAGCAACTCCCCATTCTGTGGCGTCGCGCGACCGGGCACGCCCGAACCAGAAAAGGGTGGCCGGCTATTCGAGCCAACGGCTCGCGAGGATCCGTCCCGGCGCGTCATTGGCGAGCGCTTCTTCGAGCAGCTTGGCGATCTGCGGCGGCTCGGCAGGGTCGGGAACGTCGAACGCGTCGCCGTCCCCTGCACCCTCGCCCGTCCCGCTCGGCGGCGTGGGCGTGCTCGATGATCGGGATTCGGGCGGGGGCGTGACCAGCGGCGCGGGCTCGCTCGATCGGGCCATGTGCGCTTCGGGCGGGGATGGTTGGTTGCCGGGACGGCCACTCGGGGCCGACAAGATCGCGACCAACTCGCGTCGCCAGAGCCGATCGGCCGAGATCACACGCGGACCGAAGCCGTCAGCGGCCGAGGCGCCCTTCGGACCGTCCGGCAGTTGCTCGGCGGCCTGGACGGCGAGGTCTTCGGCTTCGCGCCAGCAGCCGGCGGCCAGCAGGACCTCGGCGTACCGGATTCGGTCCGCCGCGGATTCGCGAGCCTGCGGCTCCGTGGGGTTTTGTTCGCCCGACTTGGGGGCTGCCGAGGCCTCATCCGAAGTCTCGGACTCGTCCGGCACGGGTGGATCGACCCTGACCAGGCACCGCCAGCCCGTGACGCCCAGGTCTCGGCCGTCGTCGTCGAGGTTTCGCTCGACGTCGATGTTGAGCGTCATGCCCCAGAGGTCGACCAGCGCCTCGGCGACTTCTTCGGGCCCGGGCAACTCGGGGCGGTCGTCGGGGGTCAGCAGCACGCTGCGATGCTCGTGGCTCACCGCGTCGGCGGCCATGACCTCGACCTGCGGCCGGCCATCGGCCTTGCGGGCCCGGGTGCTGGCGGCGGGGCCGGCGCCCGGCGCGGCGCCGTTGGTCGAAGAGCCACCAAGATTCGGCAGCTCGAAGGCCGCGAGCAGCCGATCGACCCGTTCCTTCTCGGAGGTCTCGACGCGGACGGTCAAGACCTTGTGCTCGTCAAGGAACAGGTACATGAACGGCTCCTCGCTCATGGCCCCGAAGCCGCACAGGCCGTCCTCAAAGAGGAACGGCTCGTACCACCGCAATCCGTCGTAGAGGCTCTCGACCCCCACCAGCTCGTAGGCGATGTAGGGATCGATCTCGCGGAAGGCGTCGTTGCCCAGGACGTCGAGGATGGGATAGATCCGCCCTGGCAGCAGGCTCAACAGGGCCGAGCTCAGGGGCCGGAGGCGTTCGGCCGACACCAGCACCTCGTAGACGTAGCGGTCGGGCCACTCCTCCCACTCCTCGTCGCCGTCGGCGGGCTCGAAGTCGACGGTGTACCCGCTGGTGGGCGCGATGGGCTCGACCGGATAGACCCCCAGCGGGAAGGCGAAGCCGTTGACGCGGACACGCTCGAGGGCAGGGTTGAGCAGGCATCGGTGCATCGGGGGATGCTAGGGGGAGGCTGAGAAGCGACGGAGCGACGGAGCGACTGAGGGAACAAGGAAGGGGACCGATCTCGGGCCCCCTTCGTCGCTGCGTCGCTTCGTGCCTTCGTCGCTTCTCCTCAACACCCCGCCGCAAACGCGTCCTGGAACGCCAGGAAGTCGAAGATGGTCAGCTCGCCGTCGCCGTCGAAGTCGGCGAGCGCGTCGCCGTCCTGGAAGAGGTTGAGGTAGGTCAGGAAGTCGAAGACCGTGAGCGAGCCGTCGGCGTCGAGGTCGGGGCGGCAGATCTCGCAGGCGAGGTCGAAGACGTGGGCTGCCCCGACCTTCACGCCCTCCACGAACTCGTCCCGAGCGCCGACGACAGCCGATCGACCATTCGTCGCAACGGCAGCGCCGAAGGGAGCCGACGGAGTCTCGGGCAGCAGGCGGGCACGCTGCGACCACACGCCGTCGCTGTCCCTGGCGAACGCGTAGGCGACCCCGATCGCGCGAAGCGTGCGCTGACCCGGGGCACCGGCCACGATCAGGTCGCCGTGCAGATCTAACGTCTCGCCCAGGCGATCGACGCCCGTCGGGTCGCGGTGCGTCATGTCGCCACGAAACACCCACTGGTCGCCCTCGAGTTCGTAGACGTACACCGCGCCCTGGGCGTTGGTCTCGCGATCGGCCGCGTAGCCTCCGACCGCCAACCGACCGCCATCGGCAGCGAGGGCCGTTCCGAACCCGGTGCCGTCCGCCGCGTCAAAGGGGATGAGCTTCTGGTGGTACGTGAGCGTGCCATCGATCTCGCGGCGATAGACGTACACGGCACCACCGAAACGCGCAATGGCGTCGTCTTCTCTTGCACCGATGAACGCCCAGTCGTCCTCGATCGCCATGGCGAGCCCGAATCGCGTGCGCGTGCCCGCACCGTCGGGGCGTGTGAGCCGCTGCCGGTAAGCCCAGCCGTCGCTGGCCTCCTGGAACACGGAGACGACCTCGCGAAGGTCGAACACCATCGCAAGATCGCCCTCGGTCGCGACGACGCCGCCAAAAGCAAATCCGAATCCCGGCTCGGGCGGCGCGATCCGCCCGGTTTCCACCCACTCGTTGCCGTCGAAGTCGTACACGAATACCCCGCCGGCGTCAGGCTCGGCAAGGCCGGCGCCCGTGTCACCGACCAGGAGGCGATCCCCGTCGAGACCGAGCACGGCAAAGGTATTTTCTGCGGTTGCATCCGGAGGCACCAGCATCTGGAACCGATGCCACCGGCCATCGCGCCGCTCGTACGCGTGCACCGCGCCCGTGGCGCAGACGAACGGATCGCCGCACAGCGTCGCTGCGCCTGGGTCAGAGATTAGCAGGTGGGTCTCGTTCATCGCCACCCGAGAGCCGAACGCGGTGCCCACGGGCTCCGGAGGGGGCACGAGGCGATCGATCGGGCACTGGGCGAGGGCAGCGCTGATCAGCAGAGCACCTGAGACAGCGGGAAGTAGTGAGTCCACATACACATTTTGACCGAATCCCGCCTTCGATGCAAACAAATCTCGACAGCTGCCGCGAGGCCGGCCCCGTCGGAGTTGCATCGAGCGACGATTTCTGGTATCTTGGGCGATGTCGGCCCACACCCGGCGACTGGGGGGTATTCCACCGTGGACGCAACTCGCACGCATTGTGCCGCTGGCTTGCTGGTGGCTGGCTTCCTGCTGGTGCTGGGCTCGATCGGCCTCGCCCGGCCGGCCCTTGCCCAGGAGCCCTGGCTCGAGTTTGGCCCCCACCACTGGGGCGTGCGGCTGCACGCCGAGACGAAGTCGGTGCTAGGCGTGCCGTTTCCGCAGCAGCTCCAGGTGTGGTACCCCGCGACGGCCCAGGGCGAGGGCACGCCGGTGGCGACCGACGGGGCGCCGTACCCGGCCATCTTCTTCCAGCACGCCGGCGGGTCGGACTACACCTTCTACGACTACCAGTTCAGCCGCCTGGCCAGCCGGGGGATGATCGTGGTGTCCATGCGCCATGACCACGTGCCCTGTTCGGTCTCGTGCCACCGCGAGCTCTTCAGCGTGACAATGGACCAGGTGTTCCAGGAGTGGAACACCAACCCGGACCACTGGCTCTACCAGCGGGCCGACGAGGACCGCATCGGCTTGAGCGGGCACTCGCACGGCGCGGCGTTCAATGCCGTGCTCGACCATCGACCCATGAATCCCTCGGGCGACTACGAGATCGACGCGGTGTCGCTGCTGGCGCCCTGCCCGCACGTGCCGATCTCGAGGTACCTTGACACGTTCGATGGCATGCCGCCCTTGCAGCTCATCTATGGATCAAAGGACGAGTGCGGCTGCACGGGCACGGGGCAGGGCATTGCGATCTTCGAGCCCGCGCAGAAGCCCAGGCATCACGTGTACGTCATCGGGGCCAGCCACTGGTCGTTCTGCGAGGGCGGATCGGTCGCGCCCGCGACGATCTCTCGCGAAGACGCGTGGCGGGCGTCGGGCGCGGCGCTCGCGGCCTTCCACGAGTACCTGTTCTACGGCAACCAGGACGCGCTGCCCTACCTGCGCAACGAGCTGCCGCTTGTGGTCGACGGGCCCGAGGTGCGATACCAGTTCCAGGAGCGCTCCGACTTTGCCATCGACACGTTCGAGGACACCAACGGCATGTCCTTCGAGCACGGCGTGGGCATCTCAGGCGTGCCGGGGCAGACGTACGTCAACGGATTCCTGGGCGACACGTTCGTCGACGTCGAGGCCGGCGTGCAGCTCGTTCGGAATCAGATCCAGGACCTCTTGCCGCCGGCGGGCGGGCCGTACAACGTGCTGTTCTATAAGGACCTCAGCCTGGCGCCCGACGCGTACGACATCGCGATCGACCGCGAAGAGGCGGCCGGGCTGTTCAACGTGCTGATCAGGACGGGCAGCGACGCCGAACTGGAGGACTGGTTGCGTACGAGCCAGTGGGATCTGGTCGTCATGGCGCGCCAGGGCGGCTCGCGGTCGGCGACGCTGCCGTTCGACGACGAGCTGGCCGCGTTCATCTGCGGCGGCGGGAAGGCCATCCTCTCGGACTTCCGCATCGACTCGGCGTCGGCCCAGGCAACGTTCGTGTGCGCCGACTCGGGCTTCGACCAGACCACCAACTGGTCGATGCTGCGTTCGACCAGCAGCCTGTTCGAGGGCACGCTGATGCTGCGCAACCCGGGCTGGGGCATCTGGACGTATGGGCTTACGCCCGGCGACGACTCGGTGGTGTACGCCGAGAACGAGCTGACGTCGGCCCCGGGCGTCCACGACCCGACGTCGAGCACGCTGGGCTTCGAGGTCATCGCCGACGGCTTCGAGACCTTCGACGAGGCGTTCATGCTCGACCCGGCCAAGGGGCTGTACCACCCGACGTGGGGGCTCGAGTTCGCCTGGATCGGCGTTGGCGCGTCGTTCGCGCACATGCTGACCGAGGACGGCGGGCCGGGCTTCGACGCCCGCGGCTGGTCGGACCTGACCTTCCGCATCCTGCAGGTCCATAACGACCCGCTCAACCCGCCGGGGGCGACGAAGGACCTGACGATCCGCCTGACGGACACCGACGGCGACTCGGCCCAGCGCCGGCTGTCGGACGCCGTCCAGGGCGCGCTGCGTTCGTCCGTCGCGCCCGCCGTGACGGTGGACCGCAAGTCGATCTTCGAGACGTACCGGTACGCGCTCGCCGAATTCACCGCCGCGAATCCCGACCTCGACCTCGACGCGCTCGAGTCCATCTCGTTCGTGTGCGACCGGACGATCGCGGGTCGTTGCTTCATCGACGACCTGTCGTTTGCGGTGCCGCAGCCACGCTGTCGGGCAGATCTTGACGGCGACGGCACACTGACGATCTTCGACTTCCTCGCGTTCCAGAACCTCTTCGACGCCGGCGATCCGCGCGCCGACTTCGACGGCGACGGCAGCCTCACGCTGTTCGACTTCCTTGCGTTCCAGAACGCGTTCGACGCGGGATGCCCGTAGATCTCCTGGCCTACTTCGGACCCATCAGCCCGTTGAGCGTCGGGATCCCGGTCGTGCCCAGCGAGACGAGCTCGCCCGTCGCAGGGTCGATGCGCCAGAGGTCGGCGTCCGCGCCCTTCGCGTCGGCTGCGTAGAGGAAGCCTCGGGCGAATGCGAGGGCGTCGGCGTCGGGGATGGGCAGGTTGGCGATCAGCGTTGCCTCGGCGGTGACCGTGTCGATGCGGTAGAGCGCGTTGGAGAACCTCGTGCCCGCGCTGCCCAGGGCGAACAGTTCGCCGTCGGGAGAGAATGCGATCGCTTCGATCATCTTGACGCTGCCTTCTCGACCGACCACAGGACCGATCAGCGCCGTCGCGCCCGTGGCCGGATCGATGGTTCGCAGTTGCATGCCCGGCAGGAGCGCGAGGAACCGACCGTCGGGCGAGCGGGCCAGCCCCCGGCGGGTGACCCACACGTCGACGTCGAGCCGGACCGAGTCCACGACGACGCCATCGGTGAGCCGAAGCGTGTGCACGACGTTGGCCCGCCGGTCGATGGTGCAAGCCATCGGAGCGCCACCTGTTCCCTTGCCCGAGTCGGTGAGCATGGCGAGGTCGGCATTCGAGGCAACCGGCTCGATGCGACCAATGGGCGCACCCGGACGGCCGAAGTGGATGGCGTAGAGCGTGTTGTCGCGCGCCGAAAGGGCATACAGGTCGGGTGCCTCCCGAGCGCTGCAGCCGCTCAACGCCATGACCATGCCGAGCACCAACGTGAACATCGTGGCACGCATGGTCGGAGTGTACCGGGACGCCGCAGCGTGGCCACTCGGCCGTGACACGCCGGTGACCGTACGCTTCCAGCATGGCCGGACTCTTCGATGGCACCGCACTGGAACGGCCCGTGACGTGCGAGCGTTGCGGAAAGGCGGTTGGTGCGTGCTCGTGTTCCGCCGTCGACCCAAAGGCGCTCAGCCCGCGCGTGCGACGTGAGAAGCGGCGTGGCAAGTGGTGCACGATGGTGGCCGAGTTGGGGCTCCCTAAGGACGACGCGAAGGCGCTGCTCAAGGAGCTGCGCTCGGGGCTGGGCACGGGCGGGGGACTGGGCGACGAAAAGGGGAGCTCGATCGAACTCGTGCTGCAGGGCGACCACCGCGACGCCGTCGTCGAGCGACTCAAGGCGAAGGGATATCAGGCCAAGGCAGCCGGCGGCTAGGCGAACGCGTCGCGTACGGCCTCCAGCAGGGAGTCAGCCACGCGCGCCGTGGTACCGTCGGCGGCGGCTTCCAGTTCGGCTCGGTCATGGGCACCGCAGGTCAGGCCGTACACGCGGCCGCAGCCTGCATCGAGCCCGCTCTTGATGTCGACCGGCGTGTCGCCCGCGTAGGCGACCGCCGACGGGTCGGCCTGGCCGAGACGCTCCATAGCCTCGAGGATGAGGTCCGGGGCGGGGCGTCCGTTCGCGACCTCGTCGCTGCCGACCAGCACCGCGTAGTTTAGCTCCGCGATCTCGAGGACCCGTTCGGCCGGGGCCCGTGCAAAGCCCGTAACGAAGCCGACGGTGACGCCCGCATCTCCAAGCAGTGCCATCGCCTCGCGCACGCCGTCGAGCACGGGCGGCGGGTGCTGGGCGACCGATTCGAGCATGAAGGCATCGAACGCGTCGGTCATCCGCTCGATGAGAACGCGGTCGCCCGCCCGCGCCGGAGCGTGCCGCTCGACCACCTCGGCGAACAGCTGCGCCTTCTTGCGGCCCGTGCTGACCCGGATCTCCTCGGCCGAGACCTCGGCGTTGAGCAACTCGCAATAGACGCGATGAAAGACCGCCTCAAAACAGCCCGAGCGGACGACGGTGCCGGAGATGTCCAAGAGGAACGTCGAAATCACCTACGGCGTCCAATCAAAGTCGGCGATGACCGGCGCGTGGTCGCTGGGCTGCTTGCCCTTGCGCTCGTCGCGGTCGACGCGGGCGTCGGTGCAGGCCTTTGCCAGGTCCTGTGTCGCGTAGATGATGTCGATGCGCAGGCCGTCGCCCTTGGGGAAGGCGAGTTGGCGGTAGTCCCACCAGCTATAGATCCCTCCCTCGGGGTGCTTCTCATGCAGCGTGTCGATCAGGCCGAAGCCCTCCACGTTCTTCAGGCCTTCGCGGGCCTCGGGCACGCAGTGGGTGGTGCCCTCCCACTTCTCGAGCTTGGCGACGTCGCCGTCGTAGGGCGCGACGTTCATGTCGCCGGCGACGATGAGTGGCTCGGAGGGCTCGTGGCGCGCGTCGAGCAACGCACGGAGGCGCTCCATCCAGGCGAGCTTGTACGCAAACTTGTCGCTGCCGACCTCGCCACCATTCGGAAAGTAACCGCAATAGATCCGCACGCCATCGACCATCGCAGAGATGAGCCGGGCGTGGGGGTCTTCGTCGCCACCGTCGCCCTCGAAGCCGCGAACCACGTCAGTGGGCTCGGCCTTGCTCAGGATGGCCACGCCGTTATACGTCTTCTGGCCGTAGACGGCGGCGTGATAGCCCAGCCGCTCGAGGTCGTCGGCGACGGGCTCCGGCAGTTCGGGGGCCTTGAGCTCCTGGAGGCAGACCACATCCGGCTCGTGGCGTTCGAGCACGCCCGCGAGCCGCTCGGCCCGGACCTTGACGGAGTTGACGTTCCACGTGATGACGCGCACGGAGCGATGCTAGCATAAATCGCCCCTCACGGCCTGTTCGGGCGGAGAGCCCGATTCGGCCCCGTTTGTTCGGTGTTTCGATGGTTTTTCTGACCGTCCGCCTTGGCCCCGGCCGACCGGGGGCATAGACCTTCGTAGTACGTTTGGAATATGGCTCGGAAGCTTGGTCCGGCGTGTAGGCCGGACGGGCCCGAGCGTCCCTAGCTGGCGTCCTCGAGGGCGTCGGCCCCGTAACCGGAAGGATGCACTCGCCGTGCGCACTGGTATGACGATGGAGCAGGATCCCGCGTCGAACGTCCACAAGGCCCAGGCACGACCCGCGCCGCAGGACCGCCACCACCACAAGCAGCCGTCCGCCCAGCCGATCGCGCCGGCCTGGGACCACGCCGAAGACGACTTCGCTCGCGACGTCTTTACCGACGCGATGATGCGTCGCCGGCTCCCCAAGGACGCGTATCGCAAGCTGCAGCAGACCATCCAGCACGGTGAGGCACTCGACGCCACCATCGCCGACGCCGTGGCCGTTGCCATTAAGGAATGGGCGATGGCCAACGGCGCCACGCACTTCACGCACTGGTTCCAGCCGCTCACCGGCCTGACCGCCGAAAAGCACGACACCTTCCTCAAGCCCGACGGCGACGGCGGAGCCATCAGCGAGTTCACGGGCCAGGCGCTGGTGCAGGGCGAGCCCGACGCGTCGAGCTTCCCCAGCGGCGGGCTCCGCACGACCTTCGAGGCCCGCGGCTACACCGCGTGGGACGCCACCAGCCCGGTGTTCCTCAGCCGCTTCGGCGACACCGTCACCCTGTGCATCCCGACCGCCTTCGTGAGCTGGACGGGCGAGGCCCTCGACAAGAAGACGCCGCTGCTGCGCTCGATGGACGCAATCAACACCCAGGCAATGCGCGTGCTACGGGCGCTGGGCGAGGTCGGCGAAACAACTCGCGTGTTCTCGACCGTCGGCGCCGAGCAGGAGTACTTCCTGGTCGATGCGGCTGCCGCCGGTACCCGCCCCGACCTGAAGATCTGCGGGCGGACCGTCTTTGGCGACACGCCCATCAAGGGCCAGAAGCTCGATGACCACTACTTCGGTTCGATTCCCGAGCGCGTGCTGAGCTTCATGAGCGAAGTCGAATCGATCCTGTATCGCAAGGGCGTGCCCGTCGCCACGCGGCACAACGAGGTTGCGCCCGGGCAGTTCGAGATCGCGGCCCACTTCGAGCCGGCCAACGTCGCGTGCGACCACCAGATGCTCGTGATGGAAACGCTCCGCCGCGTGGCCCCGCGTCACAGCTTCGTGTGCACACTGCACGAGAAGCCCTTCGCCGGCATCAACGGCAGCGGCAAGCACGTCAACTGGTCGCTGGCGACCGACGACGGCCGCAACCTGCTGAGCCCGCAGAGCGAGCCCCACGCCAACCGCCTGTTCCATGCGTTCCTGGTCTCGGTCATACGAGCCGTCGACCTGCATGCCGACCTGTTGCGGGCCAGCATCTCGAGCGCGGGCAACGACCATCGCCTCGGCGCCAACGAGGCCCCGCCGGCCATCATCAGCATCTTCCTGGGCGACATGCTAACCGACCTCGTCGAGCAGTTCGCCAGCGGCGGTACGGCCAGCAGCTCGCGCAAGGGCGACACCATGGACCTGGGCGCAACGACGCTCCCGGAGTTCATCCGCGACGCGGGCGACCGAAATCGCACCAGCCCGTTCGCCTTCACCGGGAACAAGTTCGAGTTCCGGGCGGTCGGTTCGTCGGCGGCCATCGCCTTCCCCGTCACGGTGCTTAACACCATCGTGGCCGAGAGTCTTGCCGGTTTCGCCGACGAACTCGAGAAGGCCGACGACGTCCAAGAGACGCTGAGCCAAATCATCCAGCGCGTCTCCACCGAGCACAAGCGCGTGATCTTCAACGGCGACAACTACTCCGACGAGTGGGTCGTCGAGGCCGAAAAGCGTGGCTTGCCGCACATCACCTCGTCCCCCGAGGCGTTCCGCTCGCTGGCCAACGACAAGAATCGCACGCTGTTCAACGGCCTCGACGTACTCAGCCCGCTCGAGACCCAGAGCCGGGCGAACATCTTCGCCGAGAAGTACGCCACGCAGGTGCGCATCGAGGCGTTGACCCTCCGCAACCTGAGCAAGACCGCCATCCTTCCCGCAGCGGTCCGGCAGCTCCGCGAGCTCGCGGGGGCGGTATCGGCGCTGTCGGCAGCCGACGTCGACCCGGGCGAGAACCGCGTTGCTCTCGAGGACCTGGCGGGCCTGGTCTCCGGGCTTCGACGCGACCTCGACGAGCTCGACGCCGTGCTCGATCAGGACGAACCCGAGTACGCCCTGGACCTGGCCGAGCACGCGCACGCCCACCTCATCCCCGTGATGGAGGCGGTGCGAAGCAAGGTCGACGCCATGGAGAAGGTCGTGTCCCAGGACCTCTGGCCGGTGGCCGACTACAACGAACTGCTCCTCGTGCAGGCCTGAGTCCGAGCAATCACAGTCTGACGGAGTACCGGGGCCCAGATCGATGTCCGGGCCTTTCCCTTGCGCCGGCATCGGATGCTGACGCAGTTTGCTCTTGTGTGCGGGCCCGGCTTCGGGTACGCTGGAGTGCCCCGACGACCGGAGGCACTCAATCACGTAAGGAGAACGAGACATGCTTATTCGGACCATATCTGCCGGGCTCGTTGGCTCGGCCATCGCCACCACGGGCTTCGCCCAGGACGCCCTGCTGCTCGTCGTTGACTCTGGCGCCGACACGGTCGCCGCGTTCGATCCGTCGGACGGCAGCCTCGTCGACCCGGCGTTCATTGACCTGACGTCGCTCGACCCCGGAACGCCCAAGGGCGTTGCCATGGTGGGCGATGAACTCTGGGTGAGCGACCAGCTCCGCGATCGGATCGATCGCTTCACCATGGACGGCGACTACATCGACACCATCGGCGGACAGGTCCCCGGTGGCGGACTCGACAACGTGCGCGGCGTCATGGTCATCGGCGACGAGGTGTGGGTCGCCAACGCGGGCACGAACAACGATGCCCCGGGCAACGCGTTCGTGCAGATCGATCCCTCCACCGCCACGATCACCGGCAACTTCACGGTGGACACGGGTCCGTGGTTTGCGCTGCCCTTCAACGGTGAGATCCTCATCAGCTTCAGCGGCGACTCACGGATCGACCGCGTGGACGACGAGGGCACATTCCTGGGCGCATTCCTGCCCTCGGGCTCGCTCAACTTCCTGCAACAGATGAGCGAGACCAGCGCCGGCACGGTGCTCGTCGGGGCGTTTAGCTCGCCGTCGGGCGTGTGGGACCTCGACTCGGATGGCGACGTCATCGGCGCGATCGCGGGCACCGAGGATTCCGGTGCTCGCGCAGGTTTTGAACTGGGCGACGGCAACATCCTCTGGACCAACGGCGCCGGGGTGAACATCAGTGATCCGGTCTCGGGCGCTACTTCCAACGTCCTTGATGGAAACGGCCAGTACATCCTGCTGCTCGGCGAGGTCGAGCCGTGCTACCCCGACTTCGACGGTGACGGCCAGTTGACGATCTTCGACTTCCTCGCGTTCCAGAACGCCTTCGACTCGGGCGACCTCATCGCCGACTGCGACGAAGATGGGTCGCTGACCATCTTCGATTTCCTCTGCTTCCAGAACGAGTTCGACGCCGGCTGCGAGTGAGCCACCGCCGATTCGACCCCAAGGGCCGTCCGATCGGGCGGCCCTCTTTCGTGGCATCGAGACCCTTCTATTTTCCAAACAAATCAGTCGACTTTCCGGCGGCGAGCGGGTAGCATCCCTCAGCGGGGCCGGGGGGGCCCCGTACCCACCCCACCGCCGGTGCAACGCCGGCAACCTTGGAGAAGGAACATGAGCGCCACCACCATCGACGCCAGCAAGACCCAGGAGAGCATGAAGGTCGGCAAGCGGCTCGTCGAGCTCTGCCAGCAGGGCGAGAACCGCAAGGCCATCGAGGAGCTGTACGCCGACAACGTGAACGTGCTGGAGGCCATGGACCCCAGCAGCATGCCCGGCTACGACGACATGCCCGACGACGCGAAGAAGGCCCACTGCACCGGCCCGACGAGCAAGGACCAACTGCTGCAGGGCAGCGATTGGTTCTTCGAGAATCACGAGATCCACGGCGGCGACGTGCAGGGCCCCTACCCGCTGGGCGACGAGTTCGCCTGCTTCATGCGCATCGACTGCACGCCAAAGGTCGGCCCGATGGCCAACCAGCGCATGGACATGCAGGAAGCCTGCGTGTACAAGGTGAAGGACGGCAAGATCGTCGAGAGCCGCTTCTACTACGGCATGGACTGCTGAGTCGCACTCGAGGCAGACGGAGATCGAGAGACGTCCCAGTGCGAGCCCGCGTTCTTCACGGACGCGGGCTCGTCGTCACTAGAGTTCTTCTTCCAGCGCCCGGCGGTAGCGCTCGAGCACGGCCGCGCGGGTCACGAGACCAAGCGGGCGGCGGTGGCCGGTCAGGTCGGGCGGACCCAGGAGGGGCAAGCTCGCGATGTCGTCGTCCTCGAAGCGCTCGAGCACGACGTCGAGCGTGTCGGTCGTAAGCACGGCTGGCAAGTCGCTGCGCATCAATTCGGCCACCAGCAGGAGCGGGATGGCCTCGCGGTCGATGAGCGCGGTGCGCATGTCGCGGCCGGTCACCATGCCGATGTAGTCGCCCTGGCTGTCGACGACGACGAAGTCGGGCACGCGGCTGTGGGCGTGCAGCGTGATGATCTTGCTGAGCGGATCGCTGGCGTACACCGGCTCGCCCGGCAGGGGCACCACGGGCACGCTGGTGGCCGAGATCTTGCGGAGGATCGCCAGGTCGCCCGTGCGGCCGATGCGGAGGCCGGCCCGCCGGAGCGGGTGCGTATAGATGTTGTCGCGGTCGATGGCCTGGGCCAGGAGCGTCGAGACGACGGCTGCGAGCATGATCGGCAGCAGCACGTACGGATCTCGCGTGAGCTCGAACAGCATCAGGATCGCCGTCAAGGGGCCGTGCGTGCTGCCCGCGACGACGGCGGCCATGCCGACCAGCGCATACGCGGCCGGACTGCTGTCGGCCGGCAGGAGACCGACGCGCTCGAGCGTGATGCCCAGCGCCGCTCCGCCGGCGGCGCCGATGAACAGGCTCGGCGCGAACACGCCGCCCGACCCACCGCTCGAGAGCGTGACGCTCGTCGCAAGAGCCTTGAAGACCACCAGGAGCCCGATCAGCCAGATGGCCATGGGCAATGCGGCGCTGGCGTGGGCGTCGTGGGCCGTCGCGTGCTCACCGACCTGCGATGCCGCGTCTACGACCTCGGGTGCAGCGCCGTAGCTGGTTGGCTCGAGCAGCCAGCGGATGGTCTCGTAGCCGTTGCCGAAGAAGCTCGGGATGTCGGTGGCCTCGCTGGCCGGGTCGCCGCCGGCGGCGCGGACCATGAGGATCCACGCGACGCCCAACACGCCCAGGATCAGGCCGCCCGTGATGGGCGCGACGAACCAGTGCAGCTTGAGCCGGGCGTACAAGTCTTCGCAGGCGTGCAGGCCCCGGTTGAACCCGACCGCGAGCAGGCCGCAGATGAGCCCGAGCACGATGTAGTTGGGCAACTCGAGCGCGGTGAAGTTGAGGTTCTCGAAAGTCGAGACGGTGAAGATCGCCTCGTTCTGCCCCTGGGCCATGTGCGTGACGGCGGCGGCAAAGACCGCCGAGACGACGATGGGCGTGAAGGTCTTGAGCGAGAAGTCCCGCAGCAGGATCTCGAGCGCGAAGAAGACGCCGGCGATCGGTGCGTTGAAGATCGCGCTGATGCCCGCCGCCGCGCCGCAGCCGACCAGCGTCATCATCTGCTCGCGGCCGACGCCCAGCCGCTGGCCAACGACCGAGCCCGCCGTCGCGCCGATCTGCACGATGGGCCCTTCCGTGCCGGCCGACCCGCCGCTGGCAACCGTCGCGATGCTCGCGGCGACCTTGGTCAGGCCGACCCTCGCCGGGATGTGCCCGCCCTTTTCGATGAGCGCCCGCATGACCTGCGGCACGCCGTGGCCGCGGGCGTCGCTGGCGAACAAGCGGACGAGCACGCCGGTGAGCGCCATGCCGACGACCGGACCCAGGAACAGCAGCCAGATGGGAAGCTCGATCTGGGCGTGGCGGACCTGCTTCTCGGCGTAGTGCAGGGCCTCGGCGAACCCGAGCGTGCCCAGGCCCGTGAGCGTGCCCACGACCGCCCCCATCGCGACGACGTACCACTCGCGCTTCAGACGCAGTCGCTTGGCGAGCGTCGGCAGGAAGCCCGGGCTGGCGGCGGAGTCGGCCATGGGAACTGGCAATATAGCGAGGCCGGCGGGCCGTGTAGACCCCTCAGGCCACGCGAGAGCCGCTGCGGCCCCGGGCTCCCCCTATTTCGCAGGTGGGAGACGGATCCCGTGCCCAAGCATGCCGTAGCGAGGAACGACTCCGACGGAGGGAGGATCGACATGAATGATCACGGGAAGAGGCGGATCTGGACTCGATGCACGGCGGCAACCGTCGTTGCCTGCAGCGCCGGACACGCGCTCGCACAGGTTGAGTACCGGCAGGCACAAGAACTCACTTCGCCGGCGCTCGCAACCGGCGATGCGTTCGGCACCGCTATTGCGCTCTTTGGCGTCGATGCGGCGGTCGCGACGTTCCTGACCGAGACGGTGTACGCCTACGAGTTCGACGCAGGCGGCCGGCTCGTCCCGCTCGAGACGCTCACGGTGCCCGAGCCGGGCGGCTTCGGCGAATCGCTCTCGATCGGCGGCGAGTGGCTCATCGTCGGGGCGCCCAAGACCGACATCACCGACTTCAACCAGGGGGTGGTCTACCTCTACCAGAGGCGTGACGGCGGGTGGCGCAGCCGCGGCCGCGTAAACTCCAGCGACTTTCAACAACTGGACAACTTCGGCACCGACGTCGACCTCACCGACGACGGCGCGTTCTTCGTCGCCGGTGCGAAGTTCGACGACGACGCCGGAACGAGCAGCGGCGGCGCCTACGTCTTCGAGCGCAGCGGCTCGTTCTTCTTCGAGGCCCAGAAGCTCCGACCGGCGGGCCTGCAGATGGGCGATCAGCTCGGCCGCGCCGTCGCCATCGATGGAGACCTGGCCGTGGTCGGCGCCCCCTTCGCCACGCGGCGGAGCGATCGATTGTTCGAGGGCCGCGCCTGGGTCTTCCGCCGCGAGGGATCGCGGTGGGTCGAGGCCGCCGAGCTCTCCGTCGACGTGCCCGGCCGCGACCTGTACTACGGCGTGGCCGTCGACGTCAAGGACGGCTGGATCGCCGTCGGCACGGGCCGCGCCCGGGCCTTCGTCTACCGGCCCGAGGGCGACGGCTGGGTGCAGGAGGCCGAGGTCCGGCCCAGCTCCGGCGGCTCGGGCCAGTTCGGCACGCGGGTCGAGCTCGACCTGTCGGCGGCCACCGCGGGCGAGGGCGTGCGGCTGATCGTCGGCGACCAGACCGCAGGGTTCGACGGGCTGCTCGACCGCGGAGCGGTGTACGTGTTCGAGCGTGGATTCGGGCCCGGCGGCGAGCCGCTCTGGCCGCTCGCCCAGAGGCTGGACGTCGACCTGCCCGAGACGGGCGACCGCCTGGGCCTCGGCCTCGCATCGCACGACGGGCGCGTGCTCGCGGGCGCTCGATTCCGCGACGTCGACGGCGTCGCTGGCGCGGGCTCGGCCTTCCTCTTCGAGGCGGGCGAGGTCGCGTGCCGGCCCGACCTCGACGGCGACGGCTCGCTGACCATCTTCGACTTCCTCGCCTTCCAGTCGGCCTTCGACGCGGGGGACCCCATCGCCGATTTCGACGGCGACGGCGATCTCACGCTGTTCGACTTCCTGGCGTTCCAGACCGAGTTCGACGCGGGCTGCGAATAGCCCGAAGCGGTCCGAGACGGGCTTGATCAAGGCACGTCGCGCCCCCGCGTGCTGCGTGTCCTGTCATTTGTGTGTGGCTTCGGCGCGGAAGCCTGCTGTTCCGCTGCAAGACCCCGCCTCCTGATCGACGAGATCCGCGATCCACGCACGCCCGAACTTCGCCATCAGCCAGTCGTCTACCATCGTGCATCGGCACGAACGCCGCGAGGGCCACCGGCCGACTGTGGGGAAACGACATCATGAGACTCCAGCACCGCACTCGAGCGCAGCTTGTATTGCCGGCGATGCTCGCATCGCCCGTGGTTGCTTTGGCCGATGAGCTGATCGTGCCGAGTCCAGCCTTCCGCGATATCGCCGCGGCCGTCGCGGCGGCCGCCCCTGGTGACGAGGTGGTGCTGCTGGACGGCGTTTTTGAGACGCCCGCCGACCGCAACATCACCGTTGGCGTGCCCATCACCATTCGGTCGGCCTCAGGCGATGCCAGCGCGGTCGTGCTTCGAGGTCCGGAGGGCACGTTCCCTTTCCCGACCGATCGCGCGTTCATCATCGAAGCCGCGGTCACCATTCAAGACATCACGTTCGATCGCTTCTGGGGTGACGTCGGTGGGGCCATCGTTGTCGATGGGGCCGACCTGACCGTCGAGCGCTGCGTATTCGATGGCAATCGGACGGGCGACGAGTTTGGGTGCCAGGACCGGCTGGGCGGGGCCATCGCCGTGCGCGGCGGGGGATCGCTCCTTGTCGCGGACAGCACGTTTACGGGCAATGGCGCGATCCATCCCGGCTGCTCGGGCACGGGCGATGCCCGGGGCGGGGCCATCCACATGAGCGGCGGTACGCTCAAGATCTCGAACAGCAGCTTCCAAGCCAATTCGGTCAGTGCCAATCTCTCGGGCTCGGGCGGGGCGCTCCACGCCCAGGACGCGGATGTCACGCTGACCGGCTGCGTGTTCGAGGGCAACAGCGTCCGCGGGGTCAACGTCGGCGGCGGGGCCATCGAAGCGCAAGGCGGCACGCTGGTCATCGTCGACGGCGTCGTCCGCGGCAACGAGGCCAACGGATCGGGTGACGACTTCGCGAGTGCCCGGGGCGGGGGCATCGCCGCCCGCACCGAAACCGATCTGGTCAACGTGATCATCGAAGGCAACACCGCCACCAGCGAATGGGGCTCCAGTGGCGGCGGCGTGCTGGCCACTGGCCCGCTCACGGCGGCCAACATCGTCCTCACCGGCAACGAGGTGGCGATCGATCTTGCCTGCGACGACTTGATCTACGAGCCGTTTGCCATCGGCGGCGGGTTATTCGTTGGCGCCGCGGCCGAGTTGGCTCATGCCACGATCACGGGCAACACCTCGGATTGCCAGGGCGGGGACGTCGCGGTCGGCGATCGCGGCTCGCTCGCGCTGCGCAACGCCATCGTCCGCGGCGACATCGAAGGGGCTTCCATCGACGCGCTCTACAGCAACGTCACCGGCGGGCTGCCCGGTGAGGGCAACATCGACGCCGAACCAACGTACACCGACGGCCTGCGGCTGGCCAGCGGCTCGCCGGGCGTGGATGCCGGGGCGGTCGCCCTGATACCCAGCGATGGCTTCGACCTGGACGGGGACGGCGTGTTCTTCGAACCCCTGCCCTTCGACCTGGACGGGGCCGCCCGCCAGGCCGACGACCCCGTCACGCCCGACACCGGCTCGGGCCCCGCCCCCATCCCCGACATGGGCGCCTACGAGTTCGCCGACGCCTGCGCCGCGGACCTCGACGGCGACGGCGAACTGACGATCTTCGACTTCCTCGCGTTCCAGAACGCGTTCGATGCCGGCGACCCCCTGGCCGACTTCGACGGGGATGGCGAGCTGACGATCTTCGACTTCCTCGCGTTCCAGAACGCCTTCGACGCGGGCTGTTGAAGCTTCGCTTGGTCGGGCGGAGCCGGAGTTTCGCTTGGTCGGGCGGAGCCCTCCGGGCGCGAGGGAGAGGATGTTGAAGGTCCGGTAGGTTGAAGGGTTGGAAGGTGGGAAAGTCCGGATCGCCCGCCCGCGCCGGGCCTTCCTTCCACCTGTTTGGACCTTGCACGGAAAAACGGTCTCAAGCGGCTCTCAGGGCCGATCGGGCGTCCGAGAAGGCACGTCAGACATCACGAAAAGCTGACCGGAGGTCATGATGGCGTGCCCTGCGGTCATGTTTGCTTAGGGAAACATGACCGCAGGGCACGCCGAGGTGACCAAAGCGTGAGGGAACATGGCCGCAGGGCACGCCGAGGCGACCAAAGCGTGAGGGAACATGGCCGCCGGGCACGCCGACGTAGTCGACGACGAGGGCGTGGAGGCTCCCGCGTGCCCCGCCACGACCACCGGGCCCCCGGCTCTACACTGCCCCCCACCCGACACGCCCCCTGCCGCCCCCTTCGGAGCATCCATGGCCGACCACCCGACCCACCCCCACTACCCGATCGACGAGACCCACGACCCGAGCCTGGAGAGCTGGGTCGAGCGCGCCAACGACCCGGGGACGGACTTTCCGATCCAGAACCTGCCGCTGTGCATGATCGCCGCGCCCGTGGAGGACGAGCCAGAGGCGATGAGCGTGCACCCGGCGGTGCGGATCGGCGACATGGTGCTCGTGCTCGACATGCTCGCGCACTTCGAGATCGTCGATGGTTCCGACGATGCGTGGCAATGGCTGTTCGTCGAAGACCTCGCCGAGCAAGGCCTGACCGGCCGCGTCCGCAAGATCGTGCAGGACCTGTTGAAGAAAGACAACGCGACGCTCCGAGATCATCCCGATCGCGACCAGATCGTCGTGCCCGTCGACGAGGTCTCGTTGGGCGTGCCGCTCATGGACCTGGGCGACTACACCGACTTCTACGCCTCCCTCTACCACGCCACGAGCGTCGGCAGCATGTTCCGCCCCGACAACCCGCTGCTGCCCAACTACAAGCACATCCCCATCGGCTACCACGGCCGGGCGTCGAGCATCGTCGCCAGCGGCACCGACGTGCGCCGGCCCGTCGGCCAGCAAGCGCCCGGGGAAGACGGCGGCGCGCCGAGCTTCGGGCCCTGCAAGCTGCTCGATTACGAACTGGAGATGGGCGTGGTCGTCGGGCGCGGCAACGAGCTCGGTGACGCCATCGACATCGCCGATGCCGAGAAGCACATGCTGGGGCTGTGCCTGGTCAACGACTGGTCGGCCCGCGACCTGCAGAAGTGGGAGTACCAGCCGCTGGGCCCGTTCCTGGCCAAGAGCTTCGCGACGACGGTGAGCCCTTACATCGTGACGATGGAGGCGCTCGCGCCGTTCCGCACGCCGGCCTTCCAGCGCGACGCCGGCGATCCGTCGCCGTTGCCGTACCTCACGAGCGAGGGCAACACCGCCGCGGGCGGCTTCGACATCACCCTCGAGGTCTTCCTCGCCAGCGAACAGATGCGAAGCAAGAGCATGGACCCGGTCAAGATCAGCACCGGCAACTTCAGGGACATGTATTGGACGCTCGCCCAGATGCTCACCCACCACAGCAGCAACGGCTGCAACATGCAGCCCGGCGACCTGCTTGCATCGGGGACGGTGTCAGGCAAGACAAAGGACAGTCGCGGCTGCTTGTTGGAACTCACCTGGAACGGCGACGCGTTCGCCAGCCCGCCAAAGCTGGTGCCGGGGACGGACCGCACGCCCATCACCCTGCCCACCGGCGAAGAGCGCAAGTTCCTGGCCGACGGCGACGAGGTGATCATCAAGGGCTCCTGCGAGCGCGAGGGCTTCCGGCGGATCGGGTTTGGCGAGTGCCGGGGCATCGTGACGCCCGCTCGCTCGGTCTGATCACTTACGAAGCTGCCCGAAGCGCCAGGGCTTGTCGGCCCCGCGGACGCTCGCGACGCCGATGGAGCCGCTGACCTTGTCGGCCCGCTCGACCGACACGATGGCGTCGGGGGCGATCCTCGCGACCCTGTCCATGACGTCGGGCACGATCTTCCGCTTGATGGCAAGAAAGACGATCTCGACCGGGCCCTCACGCGAGAAGCCGCCGCCACCGCCGTGGCCATCGATCTTCGTCGCGTGGTAGCCGTGGCGGCGCAGGCGTTCGGCCAGCAGCAACTCGGGCCTCGGATTGATCACGCGGATGACGCGCCAGCCGATCGCCAGGCGTTGCTCGATGCTCATGCCCACCAGCGTCCCGACGGCGAAGCCCGCGCCGTACGCGACCAGCGCCACGATGCTGTCGAGGTAGGCGATGGCCTTGCCCACCGCGATCACCCAGATGATCACCTCGAAGAAGCCCAGGAGGGCCGACACGTACTTGTGACCGGCCATCACCATCATCATGCGAACCGTGCCGATGGGCACGTCCAGCAGGCGGGCGCAGAAGATCAGGACGACGATGTACCACTCGGGCATGGGCGATGCCTCGCTTTCTGTGGCAATCGTCCCACGGTCGCCCGGGGTTTCAACGATCGGCAGGCGGGGAACGCCTCGCGATGGTCGATCGCATCGGGCGAGCACGTGCGGGGTGCTCGAGCAGCAACGAAAAACGGGCCCGCACCGAGGTGCGGGCCCGTGGAATCGCGTGCGTGCTGATGCGGGTCGTATCAGCGGCGGCGACGAGCGGCGACGAAGCCACCCAGGCCGAGGAGCGCCAGCGACGAAGGCGCGGGCACCCAGAGGAAGTTGGGGCCGAGGCGGGCCAGGTTGGTCGAGTCCTCGGTCGGGAAGGTGAAGCCCAAGCTGCCCTCGGAGGGGAACACGCCGTTGGTGTCGCTGATGCCGTTGAGGTCCAGCGTCGCCGGGCTCGAGAAGTAGCTGTCGTTGTCATCGGCGGTGTACAGCGCGCCGGCCGTGTACCGCTCGCCAGCGACGAGGTTGAAGGGGGTCACGGCCTCGTAGCGGAAGTCGCCGATCAGCGTGCTCGAGGGCATGACCATGACCGAGCCCAGGAGGGCCTGGTCCGAGTTACGCCAGATGCCGACCATGTGGGGCGAGTCGAGGGCGCCGTCGCCGTCGTTGCTCAGGATGCCCAGGTCGGTGACGCTCATGTCCACGTCGGCGGTGAAGCGGAAGCCGACCACGTCGCCGGTGCTGCCGCCGTAAAAGATCGGGAACGACGAGCCGCCGGTAAACCCGTCGACCGCCGCGACCTGCGCGGTGGCGACGCCGGCCGTACCGGCGATCACCGCGAGGCCACACAGTGCCATCTTGTTCATGTCTTATCTCCTCGAACGTCTCGTGAGGCCCGGCGACCCTATCGCCTGGCCCTCCTCCTCCCAAGACCCGAACGCACGCACGCACCAGGCCGAGGGTCTGCTTCTCCATAAGCAGGATACCTGCGAGGGAGATATGTCAGAAACGAAAAGTGCAAGGGAAATCGGAAAAATAAGTTATGGGCGGCACGATCGTCATAAGCGGGGCAAGCTCGTAAGACTTTCCCCTCAGAAATCAAGCGCCCGAGGCCCCGGGGCCCCGATCAGGGGAAGCTGTCGTAGAAGGCGTCGAGGTCCGCTTTCATCTTCTCCAGCGAGGGCTGGTGCACGTACATCATGTGGCCGGCGGGGTAGTACGCCAGATCGATCCGGTCTCGGTACTCGGGGTCGAGCTGCATGCGGTTCAGCGTGGTCTCGGCGGCAAAGAACGGCGTCGCCAGGTCGTGGTGGCCCATCGCGACGAACACGCGCGCATGCGGCTGGCGGTGCATGGCGTCGCGCAATCGGTCGGCCACGCTGACGTAGCGGTCACGGCCCGCGCTGCCGTAGTCCCACGGCCACACGCTGGTGAGGATCTCGTAGGGCAAATCGCTCTCGTATCCGAGTTCGCCGCGGACGTATGCGTTGAGTGCCTCGGTGTAGTTGCTGCGGATAGCTTCGTAGCTTGCGTCGTACTCGTAGCGCTCGCCCGCGTGGTCGCCGTCGATGCCCAGGAACCGTGCGTCGAGGCGACCGACGGTCTTGCCGCGGTGGCGGAGCAGCTCCTTGCTGAATCGGCCCTGGCTGATGCGCAGGTCCGCGTCTTCGAGGTACTGCGGGCTGAGGCCCGTGAGCTCGCTCAGCGTCGTGCGGACGCCGTTGCGCTCGGCCTCCGACAGGCTCGCTCCGCGAAGCAGCGCTGGCAGGTACTCGTCGAGCGCGAAACGGCGCGCCTCGGCGATCACGTCTTCGACCGGGCGATCCTGCCACTTCTGGGGCAGTGCCTCGTGGTAATGGGCCGTGGCGGAATAGCTTGGCAAGAACATCGGGAAGGGCAGGTCGTTTCCGTCACCGAAGCGGATGGTCTGGAACTCGAGCACCGGACTGACGAGGATGACGCCCGTCGTCGCGATGCCGTGGCGGCTGTGCAGCCGCTGCATGAGGCCTGCCGCCCGAGTCGTTCCGTAGCTCTCGCCAGCGATGATCTTGGGGCTGCCCCACCGCTGCTCTCGGGTGAGGTACGTGCGGATGAAGTCTGCCACCGCGTCGAGGTCGCTCTCGAGTCCATGGAACTCCTTCTCGCTCGTGTCGCCCTCGGCCCGCGAATAGCCGGTCGAAACCGGATCGATGAACACGAAGTCGCTCTTGTCGAGCAGGCCGTGGGCGTTGGGGATCACCGTGTACGGCGGCGCACCAGGGTTGCCGACCTCGTCAGCGTACTGGACACGGCGCGGGCCGAAGATGCCCAGGTGCAGCCAAACGCTGCTCGAGCCGGGGCCGCCGTTGAAGCTGAAGGTGATCGGGCGGTCCACCGCGTCGTAGTAGCTCGGGTTCCCGGCCCATTGGATCTGCCCCTTGTAGCCTTGGGCCCTCATCTCCGCTTCGCGATCGGCGCGGCGTTCCTTGACCTCTTCGGGGCTGCGCATGCGCCGATATGCCATGTAGAACAGCTTCGCCCGCGGCTCGCCCTCGTCATCGACGAGCGTGAGTGTGTCGGCCGTCGCCGTGTAATAGATCATCTCTCCGTTGATCTCGACGCTGTGCCGCGTGACGCTGGGGGCGTCGGGGTAGCGCTGGAAGGCGGCCTTCGCGGCGGGCTCCGCGTCCATGGCGTCTTGGGCAAATCCGGAGCACGCCAGCACGGCCAGGCTCACGCACGCAATCAAGGTCTTCAACATGGCCCATGCTATGTATGGCGGCACGAAAAAACCCCTCGCTCGTGCGAGGGGCTCGTATCCGATTCGGAATGCAGGTCTTACCGCTTCTCGATCGCCGTGTACTCGACCTTGTGCGGACCGACGTAGTTGGTCGTCGGCCGGAAGAGGCGGTTGTCTTCGAGCTGCTCGATGACGTGGCCACTCCAGCCGGCCAGGCGGCTGAGGGCGAACATGGGCGTGAACAGGTCGAGCTTCAGGCCGATGCAGTGGTACGTCGTGGCGCTGTAGAAATCGACGTTTGGGTAGATGCCCTTCTTGGCGACCTCGCGCTCCATCACCACCTCGATGGCGTGGCTCTTGTCGTACAGGTCCATGTTGCCGGTGTCCTCGGCAAGCTGCTTGGCCAGGGTCTGCAGTTCGCTGGCCCGCGGGTCCTTGGCCTTGTACACGCGGTGGCCGAAGCCCATGATCCGGTCCTTGTTCTTGAGCTTGTTCATGACGTAGGCCTCTGCCTCGTCGACGCTCTCGAGCTCGTTGAGCATGACCATGACGCCCTCGTTGGCTCCGCCGTGCAACGGGCCGCGGAGGCTGCCGATGGCAGCCGTCATCGCGCTGTACAGGTCGCTCAGCGTCGAGATGACCACACGGGCCGTGAACGTCGAGTTGTTCAGCCCGTGGTCGGCATGCGTGATCATGCAGATGTCGAAGGCCCGGGCCATCGCGGCGGTGGGCTTTTCGCCATTGAGCATGTACATGAAGTTCTCGCTGAAGCCCAACGACTTGTCCGCCGGCACGAACGACTCGCCCCGGCGGTGGCGATCGAACGCGGCAACGATGGCCGGCGTGGCGGCCAGGATCTTCAGGGCCTTGTCGCGGGCGGCAGGCACGTCGTTCGCATTCGGGTTGTCATCGAACAGCGAAAGCGCGCTCACCAGCGTCCGCAGCACGTGCATGGGCTGGGCGTCCTTGGGCATGCCCTTGACCATGTCCAGCACGCCCTGGGGCGGGTCGTAGTTGGACCGAAGGTCCTTGGTGAAGGCGTCGAGCTCGCCCTGGGTCGGCAGCTTCTTGTTCCAGAGGAGGTAGACCGTCTCCTCGAAGGTCGACGAGCGGGCCAAATCGCCGATGGCGATGCCGACGTACTCCAACACCCCCTGCTGGCCGTCGATGAAGGACATTTCGGTCTCGGCGGCGACGACGCCTTCCAGGCCTTTGCTGAACTCGGGCATCTTCTGCGATCCTCCTGCGGGGCGAAGTTCGGGGGTTGTCTCGTGGCCCGGAACCGGCCCGGGCTGGGGCCGGCAGTCTAGCCGGGCTGCTCGCCCGGGGAACGCCCGATGCGGGCTGTCCGCGGGCCCCCGGGCACCCCTTCGGTACGGCCGGCAGCCATTGCGGTACCATCGGCCGTGCTGATCCCCTTGGGCACCGACCGACCGCTCCGCCGAACGCCGGTGGTGACGTACGCGCTGCTGACGCTGAACGTCGTCGCGTTCCTGGTGCAGTCGGCCATCACGAAGGATCCGCTGGCTCCCGTGGGCGGCGACGTGGCACGCTTCGTGCTCATCCCGGGCTACACCCCCTGGTGGACGTGGCTCTCCTACGCCTTCCTGCACGGCAATCCGCTGCACCTGCTGGGCAACATGCTGTTCTTCTGGGTGTTCGCGCAGGCCGTTGAGGATCGCCTGGGCCACGTCGGCTTCGCCGCGTTCTACCTGATCGGAGCGGTGGCCGCTGCCGGGGCGCATGCGCTATTCAGCAACGCAGGCGTGATCGGTGCCTCGGGGGCGGTTGCGTGCTGTACGGGCGCGTACCTCGTGATGTTCCCCAGGGCCGACGTCAAGGTCCTGTTCATCCTGTTCGTGAGCGTTTCTCTATGGCCCGCGTGGCTGTTCATCGCGCTTGCCATTACGTGGGACGTCTTCACCTGGGCGCGCGGGGGGCTGGGCGTCGCGGTCGAGGCGCACTTCGCGGGCTATCTCTACGGTGCGACGATCGCCTTCGTGCTCCTCGCGACGCGGGTGCTGCCGCGCGAGCCCTACGACCTGTTCACCGCGATCAACCAGCGCCGCCGCCGGGGGCAGATCCGCAGCGCCGTGCAGAGTGCCGGGTGGGACAAGCCCATGGCGACCAAGCCGGTGCGCGAGAAGCCCAAGACACCCGCCGAGAACGCCGCCGAGCTGCGCGCGGGCATCGAAAGTGCGTTGAAGGCCCGGAAGCCAGGCTCGGCCGCGACGATGTACCGCAAGCTGCTCCAGGACCATGCCGACACGGAGACGCGACTGTCCAGAGACGTCCAGCTCGATCTGGCCAATACGCTCTACCAGAAGTCGCAGCACGAGCTTGCCGCTTCGGCCTACGAGGGCTTCCTGCGGGCCCACGGCAACGACGGCGAGGCGCCCATGGTGCGCGTGCTGCTCGCTCGATTGCTCGCCGACCACCTTGGCGATGCGACGAAGGCCAAGTCGCTGCTGCGGCAGGCGCTGCTCGAGCTCAAGGACGAAGAACTCAAGGCCGTCGCGCAGCGCGACTTCGACGCACTCTCGCGGGAGGCCACGTAATGCCCAGGACGAGGATCAAGATCTGCGGCGTGCGCGACCAGAAGACGGCCGAGATCGCCGCCGATGCCGGAGCCGACGCCATCGGGCTCGACTTCCGACCCGACGCCTCGAGCCACGTCGATCCGCAGCTCGCCGCCGACATCCTGGCCTCGCTGCCGCCGATGACGACGGCCGTCGCGGTGTACGCCGATCCGACGCTCGACGACTTCCTCGATACCGAGGCCGTCTGCCCGGCGCCCTACAGCCAGCTCCACGGCTCGGAGAAGGACAACCTCGTACGCCGCATCGGTCCGGACGCCATCAAGGCCGTGCGTTACGACGCGGCGACGCTCGACCAGACGCTCCGGCACTGGCACGGAATCGAAGAGGTCTGCGCGACCTTGATCGAAGCGCCGCCGGGCGCCGATTGGGCCGATCTCGCCCCGAAGCTCAGCCGGTCGATCGCCCTGTCGCAGGCTCGAATCATCCTGGCCGGCGGACTGACGCCGGACAACGTCGCGGGCGTGATCAAGGCCGCAAGGCCCTGGGGCGTCAGCGTTTCTCGCGGCGTCGAGGGCAGCCCCGGGACCAAGAGCCCCGACCTGGTCCGAAAGTTCTGCCGGGCCGTGCGCCGGGCCGATGCCGCCGGAGAGCCGGAATAAACGATTGATGCAGGTGCATTCATCTGGACTGCCGCCGGCTTCGCCGCGGCGGCCGGGCTCGAAACCCCTCCGGAGGAGACGACAGATGAACACCAACACCATTGACGTCAAGGGCAAGGTCGTGCTGGTCACCGGCGCCAACAGAGGCATCGGCAAAGCGATCACCGAGGGCCTGCTCGAGGCCGGCGCCGCCAAGGTCTACGCGGCCGTTCGCCGGCCCGAGAGCGCCCAGCCCCTGATCGATACCTACGGCGACCGCGTGGTTGCCGTACCGTTCGACCTGACCGATGAAGCGACCATCAACGATGCAGCCGAGAAGGCTTCGGACGTCGAGGTCGTGATCAACAACGCCGGCGTGCTTCGCACTTCAAGCGCGCTCGCCGACGACGCGTTCGAGTCGCTGGAATTCGAGATCGATGCCAACGTGTTCGGCCTGATGCGCACGGCCCGCGCCTTCGCGCCGGTGCTGAAGGCCAACGGCGGCGGCGCACTCGTGCAGCTCAACTCGGTGGTGTCGATGAAGACCTTCCCGGACTTTGCGACCTACTGCGCCTCGAAGGCGGCCTCGTACGCCATCACGCAGGGCCTTCGCGCCCAGCTCGGCGAGCAAGGAACGGCGGTCTACAGCGTGCACCCCGGCCCCATCGCCACCGACATGGGCAGCCAGGCCGGCCTCGACGACGTCGCCGAGCCGCCCAGCCTCGTCGCCGACGCGTTGCTCGAGGCCTTCAAGAGCGGCGACTTCCACGTCTGGCCCGACAGCATGGCCAAGCAGATCGGCGAGGCCTACCAGAGCTTCTCTGACAACGTGGTCACCGCCGAGATGGCCGAGGCCTAGGCCCCGATAAGCCTCGCGTAGATCGACCGCGCTTCGGCGAGGTCCTCGGTGCCCGAGACGATCGCGCGTCCATCGGGAAACACCGTCAGGCCGAACCGCTTTTCGCCCTGCGTCGCCTCGGCCTTCAGCAATGGGCCGATGCGCCTGCAAGGGCCAAACGCTTCGAGCCGGCTGGCCAGTTCGTCGAGGCCGATCGTCGCGCCGGGTGCGGGCGACACCTGCACCGCGTCGCGCCCGCACAGCGCTTGCGCCGAGCTTCCGCTCACGCCGTCGAGCGCGTCGAAGCGCCGCTGCCCGCAGCATCGGCACGCGGCGCGATCGGCCGCGATTTCGGCGAGTGCGAGGCTGCGGTGCGTGCCGGTAAAAAGATCGAAATCGAGCATGGCGCCGCCGAGCAAGTCTGGCCTGCCCAGCAGGACCTTCATCGCGTCGGCGGCTTGGTGTGCCGCGACGATCGATACGGCGGGCCCCAGCACGCCGGCGGTGTCGCAGGTCGGCGTGCTGCCGGGCGGCGGCGCCTCGGGCAAGACGCAGCGGAGGCAGGGCGTCGAGTGCTCGCTATCGCCGGGCACGAACGTCGCTGCCATGCCGCGGCTGGCGATGACGCCGCCGTAGACGTAGGGCACGCCGAGGTTGACCGAGACATCGTTGAGCAGGAAACGCGTCTCGAAGTTGTCTGTGCCGTCGAGGATGGCGTCAACGCCCTCGGCGAGACCTTCGATGTTCTCGTGCGTCGCGTCGGCGGCGATCGGCTCGACCGTGACGCCCGAGTTGATCGCCCGCAGCCGATCGGCCGCCGCGAACGCCTTGGCCTTGCCTACGTCGGCCTCGGCGTACAGCACCTGCCGCTGCAGGTTCGTGGGCTCGACCACATCGCGATCGACGATACGCACGTGCCCGACGCCCGCGCGCACGAGGAGGTCGGCCTGTGCACACCCCAGCGCGCCGCACCCCACGATGACCACGCGGCCGCGCGCGAGGCGTTCCTGGCCCGCGCGCCCGATGTCGGGCAGCAGGGTCTGCCTGTGGTAGCGATCGAACTGCCGATCCATACGCCAAGGCTACGCGCGCCAAAAAACCGCGAGCGAACTCGCGGCCTTGACGGGGGACAGTCGCGAGGCAGGCTTATGCGAAGTGGGCGAATGCCTTGTTCGCGTCGGCCATGCGGTGGGTCTGGTCGCGGATGGTCATGGCCTTGCCCTCGCCGCGGGCGGCGTTGTAGAGCTCGTCGGCCAGGCGGCCGGCCATCGGGCGGCCCTTCTCGCCGCGAGCACTGGTGATGATCCAGCGGAAGGCCAGGCTCTGCTGGCGGCGACCCTTCACCTGCTGGGGCACCTGATAGTTAGCGCCACCGATGCGCTTGCTGCGGACCTCGACGTACGGCTTCACGTTGTCGATGGCCATGAGGAACAGCGTGATGGCGTCCTCGGGCGCGTCGGGGTTGTTCTCTTTCTTCAGCTTCTCGTCGATCAGGTCCATCGCGTCATACACAACACGCGTGGCGCGGGTCTTCTTGCCGTCGCGCATCACGCAGTTGATGAACTTCGCCAGGGTGATGTCGTTGTAGCGAGGATCGGGACGAAGCTGATCCTCGGACGCGGTGATGCGACCGGCCATGCGAGACTCCTTTGGCTCATCCGTCGACGCAAGGCCGACCGTGTGTTCACCCCGCCCCGATGAGGCCAGCGAGCGGGATTACTTGCCGTTTGTCAAACGAGACTACAGACGAATGCCGCGCCCGCACGCTCTCGCGCGCCGGCCGACGGAGTTGGCTTACTTGCCCTTCTTGGTGCCGTACTTCGAGCGGCCCTGCTTGCGGCCGTCGACGCCCAGGCTGTCCTGCGCGCCACGCACGACGTGGTACCGCACGCCGGGCAGGTCGGGCACGCGACCACCGCGGACGAGCACGATCGAGTGCTCCTGCAGGTTGTGGCCCTCGCCGCCGATGTAGGCCGTCACTTCGCGGCCGTTGCTCAGGCGAACACGGGCCACCTTGCGAAGCGCCGAGTTGGGCTTCTTGGGGGTCATCGTCTTCACGCTCAGGCACACGCCGCGACGCTGCGGGCAGCCTTCGATGTCACGCACCTTGGACTTCACCTTGGGCGTGCGGCGGGGGTTGCGGCAGAGTTGGTTGATCGTCGGCATAGGCGACTGCGTTCCTGGCGTTTGGGTCGTCGATCCACGGCGAAACCCGCCGAAACCGCTCGGCGGGGCCCCGAGTATAGCGCCCACGCCCGCCTGGGGTCTACCGTCGCGGCATGACCGACGGCGCCCCCACGAGCCAGCAAGGCCCAGAATCCGCTCCCGACATGACCCTTCGGGACTTCCAGCGGCTCATCCGAGAACGCTACCACGCGACCGACAGCGCCCGGGGCGTGCCGGGCACCTTCATGTGGCTCATCGAGGAGGTCGGCGAGCTGGCGACCTCCCTCCAGGACTGCGCTCCGGACCGAAACCCGAGCGAGGCCGACCGCGCCAACCTGGAAGAAGAGTTCGCCGACGTGCTGGCCTGGCTGACCACGCTGGCCAACATCGCCGGCGTCGACCTTGGCAAGGCCGTCAGCAAATACACCGACCCGGGCCGGGTCGAGGGCGTGAAGCACTAACGGGGAAATGAAAAGCCCGGGCTCGTGCCCGGGCTTGGTAATTGCAAGATCGAGCCAGCCTTACCCGGCGCTGCGGGCGCGGGCGGCGGCGGCCATGGCGCGGGCCCGGGCACGCTGCGGGCTCAGCGGGTCGCCCGTGCGGGTGCGGTTCTCGCGGAAGAACCGGCTGGGCCGCTCGTCGGTGAGCTGGGCGTTCAGCCGCGTGATCGCCTCGTCGACGATCTGGCGGACACGTTCGCGGCTCAGGCCGACGCGCTCGGCGACTTGCTTGAGCGTGAGCGGGTCGCGGCCATCAAGCCCGAATCGGGCGTTGAGGATCGCCGCCTCGCGGTCGTCGATGGTCTCCATCAGGCGACGCAACGTGCCGAGCTCGTCGGCCTGCAGCGGCCGCTCGCTCGGCGGCGCGTGGCGGTCGTCGGCGACCACGTCGGACAGGCCCGGCGTGTTATCGTCGCCCGAGACCGGCTGGGTCTGCGCCCGCGTCGCACGGATGGCCCGGCGGATCGCCCGAACCTTCTTGACCGGCAGGTCCATGGCCTCGGCGATCTGCTCGATCGAGGGGGCAAAGCCCGACTCGCCCTCGAGCTCACGCGACACCTGCCGCATGCGGGCGATGAGCTCGACCATGTAGGCCGGCACGTGGATCGGCCGCGAGGCATTGATCAGGGCCCGCTTGATGGCCTGCTTGATCCACCACGAGGCGTACGTGCTGAATCGGGCGCCCTGGTCGGGGTCGAACCCTTCGACGGCCCGCATCAGCCCGATGTTGCCTTCTTCGATCAGGTCCGAGAGCACCAGGCCGCGATTGGCGAAGTTCTTCGCGATCGCCACGACCAGGCGAAGGTTCGCCCGGATCATCTGCTCACGCGCGTCGGGGCAGTTCTCTCGCTGGATCCGATAGCCGAGCTCCCGCTCTTCGTCGGCGGTCAGCAATGGCGTTCGCTTGATCTCGTCAAGATAGAGCTGCAGTTCGGAGCGCAGCCCCGAGCTTGCAGACTGGTTACCGGTCATCGCACTCACACTCATCCCACCTTTCGCGATGTGCCCCACGAGAAACAACGGGCAGCACACCGTCCTCCTACCACGTATTCGCCCGCCAGCCGCAACGGATTCATCGAGCTACCGCGCAAGTCGCTCAAATCCATTCCGGGCGTGCGGACGCCAACGAGGTTGGGTTCACCCAACAGGCGAAGATAATCCGCCTGTGCCGAAGCCCGGCTTGCCTCTCTCCTCAAAGAAGCGCGGGTTTGCGGCGTCAGCGAACGCGGGTGAGTCTTCCTCGAGCACTATGCTACCCAGAGACCCCGCCCCGCTGCAAGCCTATTTGAGCCCCATGAACCCGAAATCATCGATGAACCGCGACATATCGGACATTCTCGAGGACTGGCCGTTTGACCGCACCAGACCCAACATTCGCCTGATCCAAGGCGAGGACGGCGAGCCTTTGCTCCAGGTACGACTGGACTTAGGGCTCTTGCAGATGCACGTGGACGGTCGCCCCGATGGGCGATTGGCCCATGGTTATCGGAGCATGCTCGAATACTTCGAAAGCCTGGCCGATGATGCGGACGTGCTGGCCGAGGAGGGCGGCGTCGGCGAAGGGTTCTCGCTCTCGCCGGACGACTGCAAGATCCTGCGCGAGGAGGCGGCCCAGTACTACCACCGCTACGTGGCGCTACTGGTGCTCAACGACTTCGACGGCGTGATCCGGGATACCGGACGCAACCTGCGGTTGATCGAGTTCCTCCAGAAGCACGCCCGGGAGGACAACGACCAGCGTTCGATGATGCACTACCGGCCCTTCATCATCACCGTCCGGACGCGTGCCCTGGCGGGCCAGATGATCCGAGCGAACGAGACCAAGGCAGCGGTCGCCATGATCGACGAGGGGCTCGACGGTTTGCAGCAGGCGTTTGCCGAGGTGGGCGAGCCCGAGGCATTCGAGTCATCGGCCGAGCGTCGCACGCTCGTGGGCATGCGGGAAGCCATCCACCCAAAGCTCATGCCCAGCCAGGCGGCCGAGCTCGAGTCCCGGCTCGAGCGGGCGCTGGAGGCGGAGAACTACGAACTGGCCGCCATCCTCCGCGACGAGATCAAGTCGCTCCGCGACCATCCGCCCAAGGCCTGAGCCGGTGCCTTCGCGATGACGACACAGCCTTCCATGGAACCCGACGGACGTGCGGCAGCGATCGCCGTCGTGAAGAAGCTGCGCGCGAAGGGGCATGAAGCGCACTTTGCCGGTGGATGCGTCCGCGACGAATTGCTGGGCCTTGAGCCCGGCGACTTCGACGTCGCGACCGACGCCACGCCCGACCGGCTGACGAAGATGTTTCGTGCGGCCAGGCTCGTGGGAGCCCAGTTCGGCGTGGTACAGATCCGCTCGATGGGCGTTTGGACCGAGGTGGCCACGTTCCGGAGCGACGGCGTGTACTCCGATCGCCGGCGACCCGACGACGTGTCCTTCGGCGACGCCCAGGCCGACGCCGAGCGGCGGGACTTCACGATCAACGCGCTGTTCCTCGATCCCTTGGCCGAGGAGGCCGATTGGACGACGCGGCCCGGGGGCGGACGCGTCGCGGGCCGGGTGATCGACCTCGTTGGTGGGCTGGCTGACCTGAGCGCGGGCATCGTGCGCGCCGTGGGCGATCCGCACCGCCGGCTAGCCGAGGACCACCTGCGGGCGCTCCGTGCCGTGCGGTTCGCAGCCAGGCTTGGCTTCGAGATCGATCCCCAGACGGCGCACGCCATCGCCGAGCATGCGCGCGAGCTCGAGGGGGTCAGCCGCGAACGGATCGGCGGCGAGCTGCGCCGCATGCTGGCCCACGGTTCGCGGCGGCGGGCGGCGGCGATGCTCGAGCAGCTCGGCCTCGACGGCCCGATGCTGGAGGCGCCGGCCATCGGCGCCGGACGGGCCCATCCGAGGCTCGGCGCGCTGCCGGCCGACGCGCGGACGATGGTCTCGCTCGCGGCGTGGTTGCTCGATCGCGGGAAGGGCGGCGAGTCTGAACAGGTTCGGCCACTCGTGCACCAGGTCCGGCGGGCCCTCTGCCTGAGCAACGACGAGTCGGCAATCCTCTCGGCCTGCCTGGCCAGGCGGCTGGAGGTGCTGGCGGGATACGAGGAGATGGGTAAGGCGCGTCAGAAGCGATTGGCCGCCTCGGCCGGTTTCCGCGAGGCGCTCGCCGTGATCCGAGCCGAAGATCCAGGCCTCGAGCGAGGCGTCGCCGAGCGGGTCGAGGCCCTGGCGGCCGAACCAGGGGGTCTCGCGCCCGACCGTTGGGTGACCGGCGACGACCTGATCTCGCTTGGATGGCGTCCAGGACCGGGTTTTGCTCGGGTCCTCGAGGACCTGTACGACCTTCAGCTGGCCGGAGAAGCCCCGGATCGAGCCTCGCTCCTGGAACATCTGGCGGCGATGGGCGTCGAACCTGATGGATCGGAGCCGGATCCTGGCAACGATCCATAAGGAAGAACCAACTCTGGTCCCCGGGGCGAGGGGCTCGACCCGGGGCCTGCAATCGATGGAGGCCCGATCACGATGAGCACGCACGAGAGTGGAAGGCGAGGGCTCCGCGACCGCCTGCGGCAGGCTTCGGCGGGAGCGATGGCGGCATTGCTGCTGGCGGCTGCCCCGGCGATGGCCCAGCAGGAGCCGGCAAAGGTCTACAGCTTCACGGCCGACGGCTGGTTCGGCAAGGACATCTCTTTCACGCCGCTGACCGAGGCGATGGAGGAAGCCCGCTCGCTGGATGCCGACTACATCATCATCAAGGTCGACGTCGACTGGTTCCAGCGCGGAGACCCGCTTGAGCAGGAGCTGTCAGACGATTCGGGCATCTTCGACATCTTCGGGATCCGGCCGATCCGGCCCGTGTTTACCGAAGAGGCCCTGCAGGTCTGGGACGAGAAGCCCCAGATCGTGTTCTGGGTGAAGAACGCGATGGGCAGCGCGGCGTTCCTGCCGTTCCTGGCCGACACGATGTACTTCCACCCCGAGGGCCGCATCGGCGGCATCCGCGGCGTGTACCTGCAGTTCCGCACCGGCGACGAGGTGGTGAAGGAGAAGCTGGTGGCCGCGAGCCTGGCGACGGCCAAGGGCATGGTGATCGCCTCGGGCTACGAGCCCAAGCTCATTGAGGCCATGGCCCGTGGCGACTACACCCTGTCGTACCGCCTCGAGGGCGGGCGGCCGGTGTATCTCGAGCGCGAGCCGCAGAGCACCGACGAGTTCTTGCTGACCAACAACGCGTTGGACGAGAGTCGGCAGGACTCCATCCAGGACCTGGCCCGCGGACGCGGCACGAACTGGCTGACGCTGGACGCCGACACGGCCCGCGTGCTGGGCGTCTCCAAGGGCACGGTCAGCACGATCGACGATCTGTTGTTCGAGCTGGGCATCGCCCGCAACTACGAGATGGTTGGCGACGGCGACCGGATCATGAACAGCTGGGCGGACGGCATCGAGCGGACCGAGAAGTCCCTCGACCGGCTGTGGCGCGAGTACAGCGAGATCCAGGTCGATGCCGACGAGTGGAGCGAGCGTCGGCGCCAGCGCGGCCAGCAGCGTGCCAAGCTGCAGCAGATGATCGGCCTGCTCGAACGCTACAAGGAGGCGATCGTTCCCTACCACATCGAAGTGTTCCGCAACTTCCGAAGCCCCGACCAGCTCATCTCGGAGTTCCGTCGCCGCCTGCAGCGGATCGAACTCGAGCAGATGGCCGACGAGCGCTGATCGCACGCAACGACCCGGAGATTGACCCATGAAGAAGTTTGCTTCCAACACGTGGCGCCGGATGGCGATGGGCGCCGCCTGCGCCGTGGCCGTGCTGGGCTGCGTGCAGTTCGGATTCGCCCTGGACCGCGTCACCCTGAACGACGGGCGCGTCATCGAGGGCGAGATCGCCCGCGAGCTGAACGGCTCGGTATGGGTGAAGACGGCCGACGGGCTGACGCAGTTCTATGCCGCGTCGGACGTCCTGAAGATTGAGCGCGACGTGGACGCCGAGGAGGCCGGGGCCCCCTCGTCCCCCACCGTGACCGATCCGGCCCCGGCCGTTGACTCGGCCAAGCCCAAGAAGGAGCGCGAGCGTCGGGCCGTTTCGCCCGGAGCGCCGCGCGCCGCGGTCCTGAGCTACGGCGACGCCGACAAGGGCCAGGGCATGGTGGGCACGTACATCACCGCTCAGTCGCTGCGGGAGATCATCCCGCTGCTCGAGGAAGAGAACATCGACATCGTCGTGTTCCGCATCAACTCCGGCGGCGGCGCCGTCCTCGAGATGGAGCCGCTCAGCGACGTGCTGCACAACGAGTACAAGCCCCGCTTCCGCACGGTGGCATGGATCGACTACGCCATCTCGGCCGCGTCGCTCACGCCGCACACGCTGTCGGAGCACTACTTCATGAAGCGCGGCGCTTACGGCGGCAACACCGCATGGTTCGGCGCGCTGCAGGCCGTTCAGGGCCGCGGGCTCGAAGACATCCTCTACTTCGCCGAGCTCATCAGCGAGCGTGGCGGACATGATCCGCGCATCATCCGTGCGATGCAGATCATGGACCCGCTGTCGGTCGACCTCGATGAGAATGGTCGCGTGACGGCCATGTACCAGAATGAGGACGGCGAGGTCGTCATCAACAAGCCGAACCGCGTGCTGGCGCTCACGAGCGATACGGCCCAGCAGATCGGCTTTGCCGACGGCATCGCCGACACGCTCGAAGAGCTCGGCAAGGCCATGGGCCTCACCGAGGTCGAGTGGGTGGGCGACGACGTCGAAGGCGTGGCCTGGCCCGTGAGCAAGGCCGAGAAGTACCTGCGAAGCTTCCGCGAGCAGACCGCCCGCGACGAGCAGAGCATCAACCAGTACTTCGACGGCTATAACGTGGCGGTCGGCCTCGCACGGGGCGTGCCCGTCGATGACCGCGGCAAGTTCATCGGCTTCGCCCGCCGTAGCCTGAACTCGATCATCCGCATGGTCGACAACAACCCGCGGCTGGCGCTGTTCATCCTGAACATGTCCGAGGAGCAGTTCCGCGAGTGGGCTCGCGAGCAGGAGCAGATGCTCCGCGACCTGTCGAAGTAATCGACAAGCCAGTTTGATATCGCGGGACCACCCTCTGGCGAGGGTGGTCCTTTTCGTTTGCGGGCGTTCGCTCCGATCCAAATCCACACCGGTCTATCATGCACTTCCGCTCTCGGGTCGGATCCCGGGCGAACCTTCGCGACACCGCATTGGAGGCCTCCGCATGACCACCGCCGCCGCACCGACGGGCCTGGTGCCCGAAGACATCGACGCCACCAACTGGGACAACGTCCGGCCGCTCTTCGACGAGCTTGCCGAGCGCCCGGTGCAGAGCAAGGACGAGCTCGAACGCTGGCTGGTCGATCGCAGCGAGCTCGAGGCGGCGTGCAGCGAAACGCAGGCGAACCTCTACATCGCGATGACCTGCGACACCGCAAGTGAAGCCAAGCGGACCGCGTACACGAGCTTCCTTGAGAACGTCGCGCCCAAGCTCAAGCCCGCGGGCTTCAAGCTCGATCAGCGGCAGGTCGAGCTCGCCGACAAGCTCGGTCTTGGTGGCGAGCGGTACGAGGTGCTCGCGCGCGACGTGAAGGCAGACGTGGAGCTCTACCGCGACGAGAACGTGCCGCTGCAGACCGAGATCGACAAGGTCGAGCAGACGTACACCGAGACGGTGGGCGCGATGACGGTCGAATTCGACGGCGAGGAGAAGACGCTGCCGCAGATGGCCGTATACCTGCAGCAGACCGACCGCGGCGTGCGCGAGAAGGCGTGGCGGGGTATCGCCGAGCGCCGGCTGCAAGACGCGACCAAGATCAACGGCATCTACGACCGCCTTCTCGAGCTGCGGCACCAGGTCGCGCGGAACGCGGGCCACGACGACTACGTGGGCTATGCATTCGCGTCGATGCACCGTTTTGACTACACGCCGGCGGATTGCAAGGACTTCCACGATGCGGTGGCGAAGGTGATCGTGCCGTTCAAGCGTTCGCTCGACGCGAAGCGGCGCGAGAAGATGGGCATCGATCCGCTCCGGCCCTGGGACCTGGCCGTAGATCCGCTGGGGCGCGAGCCGCTCAAGCCCTTCAAGGGCGGCGTCGAGCTCGTGAGCAAGTCGAAGGCGGCGTTCGACGCCATCGACCCGCGGCTTGCGACCATGTTCGCGACGCTGGGTGACGGCAGCAACAGCAACGGGCCCGCCGACGGCGCCCAGCTCGACCTGGACAGCCGCAAGGGCAAGGGCCCGGGCGGGTACCAGTACATGCGCGACCGCGTGCGCGAGCCATTCATCTTCATGAACGCGGCCGGCCTGCATCGCGACGTCGAGACCATGGTGCACGAGGCGGGGCACGCCTTCCACAGCATGATGTGCAAGGACGAGCCGCTGCTGCACTACCGGCACAGCCCGATCGAGTTCGCCGAGGTGGCGAGCATGTCGATGGAGCTCCTGAGCATGCCGCACTGGGGCGGGGCCAACGGCTTTTACGGCGACGAGGCCAAGCACGCCCGGGCGATTCGCGAGCAGCTGGAGGGCAGCGTCTCGACGCTGGCGTGGATCGCGACCATCGACGCGTTCCAGCACTTCATCTATAGCAACCCCGAGCACACGCATGAGGAACGGACCGCGGCGTGGCTCGAGCTCGACGAGCGGTTTGGCAACGACGTGTCGTGGGACGGCCTGCAGCGCGAGCGCGAGACGCAGTGGCAGCGGCAGCTCCATCTGTTCAGCCACCCGTTCTATTACATCGAGTATGGCATCGCCCAGCTCGGCGCGCTGCAGCTCTGGATGCGCTCGCTCGACGAGGGCGAGTCGACCGCCATCGACGCGTACCTGCACGCGCTCTCGCTGGGTGGCTCGCGTCCGCTGCCCGAACTGTTCGAGGCGGCGGGCATCAAGCTGGACTTCTCGGTCGGCACGATCTCGCGGCTGGTCGAGCGTGTCGAGGCCGAACTGTCCAAGCTGCCCGAGTAATCACGAACCTTCAGAATTCCTTCGGAGAACACCGCATGTCGAAGTACGCCGAGTTGTGCGCCTACGCGCGTCAGGGGGCCACGCTTCGGTCCATCGCCGCCCTGCTGGGGTGGGACCAGGAAACCTACATGCCCAAGGGCGGCGGCGAGGCCCGGGCCGAGCAGATGGCGTTGCTCGCCGGCATGATGCACGAGCGCGGCACGTCGACGGAGATGGGCGACCTGATCTCGGCGGCCGAGGGCGAGGGCCTGAACGACCAGCAGCGGGCGTGCGTGCGCGAGTTCCGGCGGGACTACGACAAGCGGACGAAGCTGCCCAAGTCGCTCGTCGAAGAGCTTGCGCGCACGGGAAGCAAGGCCCAGGACGTGTGGAAGCACGCGCGCAAGAACAACGACTTCAAGACCTTCGAGCCCTGGCTGAGCAAGATGGTCGACCTGTCTCGGCAGAAGGCCGAAGCCTACGGCTATGCGGGCGAGCTCTACGACGCGCTGCTCGACGAGTACGAGCCCAACGCGACGGCCAAGGAGGTCGAGGACGTCTTCACGCCGCTGGGCGAGCAGCTCTCGGCGCTCGTCAAGGAGCTAACCGAGAGCGGAACCGCGCCAGACGACGCACCGACGAAGGTTCATGCGCCCGAGGAACGCCAGCACGCGCTGGGCATGCACGTGCTCCGGGCCATCGGCTTCGACCTCGACGCCGGCCGGCTGGACATCACCACGCACCCCTTCTGCGAGGGACTTGCGCCCGGCGACACGCGGCTGACGACGCGCTACGACGAGGAGTACTTCCCCGGCGCGCTCTACGGCACGATGCACGAGGCCGGCCACGGCATGTACGAGCAGGGTCTGCCCAAGGGCGGCACGCATGAAGGACCGGGCGGCGCGCAGGTCAACAGCTTCGGCACGCCGCTGGCCGACGACATCTCGCTGGGCATCCACGAGAGCCAGAGCCGGATGTGGGAGAACATGGTCGGCCGCAGCCGACCGTTCTGGACCTGGATCTACAAGGAAGCGTGCGACCAGTTCGCCGAACTTGGCAAGTTCGAGCAGGAAGAGGTCTACCGCGCCGTCAACATCGTGCGGCCGACGTTCATCCGCGTCGAGGCCGACGAGGGCACGTACAACCTGCACGTGATGCTGCGCTTCGGTATCGAGCGGGCGATGCTTTCGGGCGACCTGTCGGTCGCCGATCTGCCAGGCGCCTGGAACGCCCGTTTCAAGGAACTGCTGGGGCTCGACGTGCCCGACGACACCAACGGCTGCCTGCAGGACGTGCACTGGAGCTTCGGGCTGTTCGGCTACTTCCCGACGTACACGCTGGGCAACCTCTATGCCGCCCAGTTCTGGCAGACGATCAACAACGACCTGCCGGGGCTCGAGGACGAGTTCGCCAAGGGCGACTTCGGCCGGCTCAAGCAATGGCTGAACACCAACATCCACTCGCACGGCCGGCGGTACGGCGCGGGCGAGCTGTGCGAGAAGGTCACCGGGCGGCCGCTCGAGAGCCAGCCGCTGATGGACTACCTGGGCGGTAAGCTCCGTGAGGTGTACAAGCTCTGATCGAGCTCAGGCGTCGTCGCTCTTGCGGAGGCGGACCTCGTCGACGGTGGTCGTCGTCCGACGGAGGATGACTTCGTCGTTGTCGCCGATCTCGCGCGGGGGCTTGTCGACCGTGGGATCGGTCTTCACGGCCTTGACGATCTCGCCGACGAAGGCGCCCAGGGAGCGCATCAGGCCCGGCTTGTTCTGGGACTGGTTTTGGTCTTCGCTCATGCCTTGGCCTTGGCGGGAGTGGCACGGTTGATCGTGGGCGTCGGGAGCGTGCCGCGGAGGCGTTCGAAGTCCGGGCGTTTGAGCAGTTCGGTGCCGGGCGTGATGGCGGCGGCGGCGCCGGCGGCGACGCCGTCGCGAAGGATGTCCTCGGGCGAGCAGCCGCGCTCGATGGCCAGCACGGCCGCGGCGACCATGCTGTCGCCCGCGCCGGTGGCGCTCCTGACGTCGATCCTGGGCGCCGGGCAGTGGGCGTAACCGTCCTTGACGGCCAGGACGGCGCCGTCGCCGCCCATGCTGACGAGCACGTACGTGATGTTGTGCTTCTGGGCGAGCTCGATCGCCGCAGCGCCGACGACGGCGTGGTCCGACTCGTCGGGATTCATGCCCCCCACCGCATCGGCGAGTTCGCGCCGGTTGGGCTTGACCATGCATACGCCCATTCCCAGTGCTTCGCGGAGCGCCGGTCCAGAGCTGTCGACGACGACGCGGCCACCAACGGCACGGACGCGCTCGATGATGGTGCGCACGAACGGTGGCTCGACGCCGGGGGGCAGGCTGCCGCTGATGACGGCAAGGCCGCCGCCCTCCATGTTGCCAACGCCGTCGACGAGCGCCTCGAGGCAGGCCTGCGCCTCGTCGTCGTTGAGCTCGGCGCCGGGCATGTTGAAGCGGAACTGGTTGCCGGTGCTGGTCTCGGTGACGATAACGTTCTCTCGGGTGGGCGCATGGACGGGCACGCCGCGCTGGTCGCAGGCCTTGCCCGTGCAGTAGAAGCCGACCAGGAACTTGAGCAGGTCGCCCGTCTTGCCGCCGGCGGGGAAGACCGCGGTCGATTTGCCGCCGATCTCGGCGATGGCCCGGGTGACGTTGAGCCCCCCACCGCCCGGCTCGCGCCGCGGCGTGCCGCAGCGCAGCTTGTGCTCGGGCTCGACCTTCTCGACCTCGACGCCCATGTCGATGCACGGGTTGAGGGTGAGGGTGAAGATGCGTGCGGGGGCGTCGGGGTTGGCGTCGGAGGGTGCCATGATCCATGGTATCGGCGTTTCCTGCGATCAAGAAGAGCGCAGGAAGTCCGCAACAAGGCGATTGAACACCTCCGGCCGCTCCATGTTCAGCATGTGTGCTACGCCGGAGATGATCTCCACGCGGGCGTCAGGAAGTTTGTCGCCGAGCTGTCTCGCCGTCTCGATCTTCTCGGGCAGGTCGAGGTCTCCGCACAGCACGAGAGTCGGCATCGTCAGCTCGGCCAGCCGGGTGATCGCGGGCGGGTCTGGCTCGATCTCGTCGACCTCGGGGCCCTCGGGCTCGGGTACCTCGAAGGCAGCCATTTGCATGGTGCGCACCGACTCGCGGACGGCGGGGTCGACTTCGTTCGGCTGGCGGTGTGGTCCGTCGACCCACAGCCGGAGGTTCAGCTCGGTTGCGGCCTCGAGATCGCGCGCGTCGAGCAGGGACTCTTCTTCGACCCAGGAGGACCGGATGCGCTCGCTGGGCGTCTCGCCGCGGATGCTCGGGGCGCCGAGCACCAGGCGGCCGACGCGATCGGGGTGGGCCAGGGCCAGCTCAATGGCTACGACGCCACCGAACGAGACGCCGACGACGTGCGCACGCTCGATGCCCAGTTCGTCGAGCAGGCCGACGGCATCTTGGTGGTTGCTGAACTCGCCGGGCGGCAGCGACGAATCACCGAAGCCCCGCATGTCGTAGCGGATCGTTCGAAAGTGCTCGGCGATCGTCGCGACGTTGGCATCCCACATGCGGCGATCGGCGACGCCGGCGTGGATGAACAGCACCGGATCGCCGTCGCCCTGGACGTCGTAGGCGATACGGGCGTCGTTGGTGGTTGCGTGCCGCGTGCGCATGCCGGGAGGCTACGGGCAGCCAACGGTGAAGGCATTCTGGAAGGCCAGGAAGTCGAAGATGGTCAGGGCGCGGTCGCAGTCGAAGTCGGCCGCGAGACTGCCAGCATCGAACAGGTTCTGGAACGCGAGGAAGTCGAACACGGTGAGCGCACCATCGGCGTCGAGGTCGGCCTCGCATCCCGGATCGATTCGGATCGAGACGCCGCCGAGGTTGTCGCCGCACGCGGCCGCGGGCCCGTCAGGGATGAAGAAGCGAACCGTGCCCTCTTCGCACAGACGCACCATGACGCGGTGGCGGTTGACCAGCCCGCCGGGCTCGGTGCTGGCGATGACGGCGCCGCCCAGCGAGGTCACGTCGGCACCGCCGCCCGAGGCAGAGAAGAGCGTCCACCACCCGGTCGCGCAAAAGAAGCCGTCTGGATCGCAGCCCGAGACCGCGCCGCCCCACGCGTTCCACGACAGGAAGCTGCCGCCCTCGGCCGGCCCGATGGCCGTGGCGACGTAGGTGCCCGCCGGCAGCACGACGAACTGACCTCCGCCCGCGCCGCTGCAATCGTCTACCCCGTCGAGGTTCACGATGGTCTGGCCGAAGGCGGACTGATTGCACGTGAACGCGGCCGTCCCCAGGACGGCCACCACGATCGAGATGCAACGCTGCATGGGACGTCTCCTGTGTGCATCCCCGCTCCTGGCAGTCTACCCGATCCTGATGTGATGCCAGTCAGGGAATGTGCCCATCGTCAGGGGTGGATCGGCCCGTAGAGCCGCCCTGAGGCCGTCTGGCACGAACCTACCATGACGTATGCACGCCTACGACAGCATCCTCGACGCCATCGGCAACACCCCGCTCGTCCGCCTGAACAAGGTCGTCCCGCCCGGGGCGGCCACGGTCTACGCCAAGTGCGAGTTCATGAATCCGGCCGGGTCCATCAAGGATCGCATGGCCTGGCACATCATCCGCCGGGCCGAGGAGGAGGGCCTGCTGAAGCCCGGCGGGACCATCGTCGAGAACACCAGCGGCAACACCGGGGCGGGGGCGGCGATGGCGGCGGCGGCGCTCGGATATCGGGCGGTCTTCACCATGCCCGACAAGATGAGCCAGGAGAAGATCGACGCGCTTCGGGCCTTCGGGTCCGAGGTCATCATCACGCCTACGGATGTGCCCGGCGATAGCCCCGAGCACTACGTGAACCGGGCCAAGGCCGTTGCGGCCGAGACGCCCAACGCCTTCTACATGGACCAGTACCACAACCAGTGGAACATCGAGGCCCACGAGCAATCGACAGGCCCCGAGTTGTTCGAGCAGACCGATGGGGGCAAGGTCGACGCGATCGTCGTGGGCACGGGCACCGGCGGCACGATCTCGGGCATCGGACGATACTTCAAGAGGATGCAGAAGGACTCGGACCACACCACGCTCATCGTCGGCGTCGACCCGCTGGGCAGCGTGCACTACAGCATCTTCAACACCGGCGAGCCCAGCACGCCCTACGTCTACAAGGTGGAGGGGCTCGGCGAAGACATCGTGTGCCAGGCTTTCGACCCGAGCGTGGTCGACGAGATGCACCAGGTCAGCGACTACGAGTGCTTCAGCATGGCGCGTCGGCTGATCAGAGAAGAAGGCCTGTACTGCGGCGGCTCCTCGGGCGGCATGGCGTACGTCGCCATCGAGGTGGCCAAGCGGCTCGGTGAAGGCAAGAGCGTCATCGCCATCTGCCCAGACTCGGCCGGCCGCTACATCACCAAGTACCTCAGGGACGACTGGATGAAGATGCACGGCTTCCTCGAGAAGCCGCGCGGGCTCGGCGTCGTCGGCGACCTCATCCAGAACGAAGCCGCCGTCGTCACCGTGCACGAGGACAAGCCCCTGCGCGACGTCATCGACCTCATGCGCCGCCACGGCATCAGCCAGGTGCCCGTCACCGACGACCAGGGCAAGCCGCTGGGCATGGTGCACGAGATCGACATCCTCCGCGGCCTGCAGAAGGACGCCGTGACGACCGACTCGCCCGTGCGCGACATCGAGACGCAGATCGGCGGCATCCTGAGCCCGTCGGCGCGCGTCGAGGAGCTCTACGGCGTGTTCGGCGAGCAGCAGGCCGCCATCGTCGTCAACGAAGGACGCATCATCGGCGTGTTGAGCGAGATCGACCTGATCGAGCACCTGGCAAGGGTCGGCGGCGCGGGCAGCAACGGCGTGGCCAGCGGGATGCAGCAGGCGGGCGTCTGACGCGCTCGCCGACGCCACGTCCGCGTCGATACCATCCCCGCGATGACGACCGGCTACACCAAGATGCGGCTCAGCCCGCAGCAGATCCAGCGGCGCCGCAAGGTCGTCGATCCCGTGCAGCACGCGTTCGAGGCCGGTCGGCTGGCCGAGGCGCACGAGCTCGCGATGGCCGGGCTCAAGAAGCTGCCCGGCGATGCCCAATTGCACCTGTTCCTGGCCGCTATCGCCGAGCGGACGGGCGACGTGGAGATGGTGCGCCACCACGGCCGCAAGGCGCTCGGCCAGGGGCCCAACGCCGGGGCGTTCGCCGTGCTCAGCCGGCTCGAACGCCGGGCGGCCAACACCGAGCTTGCCCTCGAGCTCTGCGACAAGGCGCTCGAGCTCATCCCCGGCGACGTGCCGCTGCGGATCCACCGGGCCGGCTGCCTGGAAGAGGCGGGCCGCACGGACGAGGCACGGGCCGTCGTCGACGCCATGGTCGAAGAGCTGACCGCACGCAACCAGCCGCTGCCCCCGCACCTGCGCTACGAGCAGGCCAAGCTGCGCATGCAGGACAAGGACTACGACGGCGCCATCGAGATCATCGACGCCCTGAGCGGCGCGGTCGACACCCCCCACGAGCTTCGCAGCGCCGCCTGGCACCTGCGGGCCAAGACGCTCGATCGGGCGGGCCGGTACGCCGAGGCCTTCGACGCGGCGACCACCGGCAACGAGCTGGACGCCAAGCCGTTCGACCCCGAGCAGTACGAGCGCGAGACGACGGCCATCATCGAGACGTGGTCCAAGGACAACATGGCGTCGTTCCCCGAGAGCTCGTGCACCAGCGAGGTTCCGGTCTTCGTCGCCGGCATGCCGCGCTCGGGCACCAGCCTGCTCGACCAGATCATCCACGCCCACCCCAAGGGCGCGGGCGTGGGCGAGCTCGACACGCTGGAACGCTTCTATGCGCAGGCGATGGCGGCCTACAAGCCCGATGCGCCCGAGGGCAAGCGGTTCGGCAGCCTGAACAAGTTCAAGTGGACGCGGGCCGCCGAAGACTACGTGCGCGAGGTCTCCAAGGCGTCGCCCGGCGCCGAGCGCATCGTCAACAAGGCCATCGGCAACACGCGCATCGCCGGCTTGCTCGCTCGGCTGTTCCCCAACACCCGCATCATCCACATCCGGCGGGACCCGCGCGACGTCGCCATCTCGTGCTACATGGGCGCCTTCAACAACCTGGCCATGCCGTGGACCACGCGGCTGGAGTGGGTCGCGCGGGCCTACGAGCAGAGCGAGCGACTGATGGACCACTGGAAGGCGACGCTCGACGTCCCCATCCTCGACGTGCGCTACGAGGACCTCGTGGCCGATCCGGGGACGCAATTGCCGCGGGTCATCGAGTTCTTAGGGCTCGAATGGGACGAGGCCTGCCGCGACTTCTACAAGACCAAGCGGACCCTGCGGACGCTCAGCTACGACCAGGTCAACCGGCCGCTCTATACGTCGTCGGCCGGCCGGCACGCGAACTACGCCGAGCAGGTCCGGGGCGTCGACTTCCCGGCCTATCCCTGAGGACGCGGTTTCCCGGCCAAAAAGCCCTTGCAATCCCTCGTCGTTTCGGCGACAATGGGGCCGGATTGCGGCCCGGCTCGTCTCCTGCGAGAAGCCCGCCCGGGAAGGGGCCGCCACGAGGAGACCACGATGCATCCCGCGACCCCGATTTCCGTCCTCGCCTGCGCCATGTTCACCGCCTCGGCCGTGGCCCTCGAGCCGATCGACCCCATCTCGGTGCCGGTCGGCCTCTCGAGCGGGCCGGTGGCCCCCGACGACCCGAGCGCACCGATCGCCGACGAGCTCGGCCGCGTCTCCGTGTTCGAGACGACGGTCAGGGTCGGGGGCGCGGGCTGGATGCGGATCGACTTCGGCCCGGTCGAGCTGGCCGAGGCCCCCGCCGGCGCGGCGCCGACGATCATCCGCCTGACGTCGCTCAAGGACGATGCCGAGCAGCGGCTCGGGTCGGTCCACGTCGATCAGTGGCAGCACATGTCGGCCTTCTTCAACGGCAGCGCGGTCCGGGTCGAGGTCCTGAGCGATCCCACGAGCGGGGCGAGCGAGATCACGATCGACAGCACGCTCGTGCAGCTCGACTTCACGCAGTCGTTTGCCCCCCCTGCAGATCCGCTCGACAGCATCTGCGGCCCCACCGACGACCGCGAACTCTCCGATGATCCCAGGGTGGCGCGCGGCTGGTCGAGCGGCGGCAGCGCCAACTGCACGGCGTGGCTCATCAGCGACTGCATGAAGTGCGTGCTCTCGGCCGGCCACTGCGGCTTCGTGCAGGTGCACTTCAACAACCCGCTGTCGACCCCCGGCGGCACGCCCGTGATGCCCCACCCCGACGACCAGTACGCCATCGACTCGAGCAGCCGGCAGCGCGACGCCAGCGGCGTGGGACGCGACTGGTACTACGCGGGCGCGTTCGCCAACCCCAACACGGGCCTGCGGCCGCACGAGGCCCAGGGCGACGCGTTCGACCTGGCAACCAGCATCCCGGCGGTCACCGGCCAGCCCATCCGCGTCACCGGCCACGGCACGACGAGCGCCCCGGTCGACCCGACCTACCACCGGGCCCAGAAGACGCACACCGGCCCCTTCGTCGAGTTCACCGGCTCGCGGCTGCGCTACGCCATGGACACGACCGGCGGCAACAGCGGCTCGCCGGTCATCGACGACACCACCGGCCTGGCCATCGGCGTGCACACCCACGGCGGCTGCTCGAGCTCGGGCGGCGCCAACAGCGGCACGGCGATCACCTACGGCGACCTGCAGGACGCGCTGAGCAATCCCCGCGGCATCTGCGTCAACCCGTGCCCGGCCGACCTCGACTGCGACGGCTCGCTCGACCTGTTCGACTTCCTCGAGTTCAGCAACCGCTTCGACCTTGGCGACCCGCGTGCCGATCTCGACGGCGACGGCCGCCTGACGATCCTGGACTTCCTGGAGTACCAGAACCAGTTCGCCGTCGGCTGCCCGTAAGCGGCACGTTCGACGGGCGCGGCGTCGCAATGATCGTCCATGCCGCCCGCCGACTCGGACAGACAGGGACCGCTCGCGCCCGGCGAGGCACTCGTGGACCACCGAGCGAAGAAGTGCGGCACGATCCGGGAGCTCCGGTCGCCGCCGCACTTCCTCTGGTTCATGCGGCCCGACGTGCCGCTGGCCCGCGAGACGCTCGTGCGCGTGCGGATCACCTTCGCGCTCTGGTGCGGCTCCTTCGCGATCCTCGTGTTCCTGCTGGCCTCGGCCACGCGGCCCTTCACGTCGTGGATCGGCCGAACGCCGCACTGGCTGGACGTCGCGCTGCTCATCGCGGTGGGCGTGAGCGTCATCGGCTTCTTCATCGCCCGCGGCGTCGCGAGCCGGCACTGGAGGACGCACGGACGGCACGGCGCCGCGATGCTGCTGGCCGCCCGCGGCCAGTGCCCCGCGTGCGCCGCGTGGCTCTTGACGACCCGGCCGGACGACGACGGCCGGACGACGTGCCCATCGTGCAGCGCCGGGTGGAAGGTCGGCAACGAGGGCGGCTGCCCCGGCTGCGGCTACGACATGCGCCGCGTGCCCGCGACGGCGGGTCCGCTGGCCATCTGCCCCGAGTGCGCGACGCTGAGCGCCGCCCGGCTCGTCGGAGCGTCCGGGGCATCGCGCGTCGAGGCGTCTCCGCAAGCCGAGGCGTCGCCATAGCCGACGATCGGCCGCTCGTTCGCCCGCGGCCGCTGCGGTCCGGACGATGCGCGGATCTTCCTCGGGGCCATGATCAACACGCCCACGCCCGCGTACGGCCCCGATAACGGCCGGATCGACGCCTCGGGGCCCGTGGCGAGCACGCTTTTGGTGGGACCGCGGGCGGCGTCTTCGGGTACCATGGGGCGTCCCGCCGCCTTCGCTCTCACGGATCCGCAGCGTGCGCGATCGGCGCCGGCCGATGGGATGAGGAGACACGACATGAGACTGATGATGTGTGCAACGGGCGTTGCCGCCGTGGCGGCTTCAGCAAGCGCCCAGCAGTATTACCAGGCCTCGGACGGGACGATCAGCTTCGCGAAGGCCGCGTTCGCCGACCCGACCGACCCGGCCAACCAGGACATGATCACCGACACCGTCGCGATCACCCGCGGCGACCGCCAGGGCATCTTCAACATCCTGGTGGAGGACGACTACGAGGACTTCTTCTCGCCGGCGGGCACGCTGTGGTTCTTCGGCGGCACGGTCCAGGACGTCATCGACGGGGCCATCGGGTTCGACGATTTCGACAACTGGGAGGATGCGCACGGCAGCTCGCCGCCGAGCACGGTGGGCATCGAGGCGGTGCTCTACCTCGAGGACGACGACGCCTACGTGGACATCACGTTCACCGACTGGGGCCAGGGCGGCACCGGCGGCGCCTTCGCCTACGACCGCGCGATCATCCCCGCCCCCGCCACGCTGGCGCTCCTCGGCCTTGGCGGCCTGGCCGCCACGCGCCGCCGCCGCTAGGGCGTCGAAGACGCGATCTTCTGAAGACTCGCCGCCCCGTCTGTTCTGCAGGCGGGGCGGTGCTTCTTCGTGGCCACGATGGAACGCACGGCCACCATGCCGGGAACAGCCATGGCCACGACGGGATCCATGGCCACCACGGTGGAACGAATGGCCGTCATGATGGACACGATAGCAATCATGACGGACTCCATGGCCACCATGATGGAAAGGACGGCCACCATGATGGAACGAATAGCCATCATGATGGAATGAATGGCCATCATGACGGCATGCACGGTCACCATGATGGACACGATCGCGACCATGATGGCACGCGCGGCCCCCGCGACGCCCGCCGCCGCGTCCGGATATCGGGCGGAGCACGCGGCATGACGCCGCACGGGGCCGATCGAGCTCGCCACGAGGCCGCGACACCCGAATGAGGGGGGCCGGCCCGACGCCGCCTCAACGAGCCCCCGCCGTGAGGCGGGGGGCAAGGGATGGCAACCGACAGACAGGCAACATGCAGGCATAACCGACAGGCGTCTGTGCACGAGCATGGTAGAGTTTGTCCTGATGGCTGAACACAAGCAGAACGGCGAGAACGGCGATGTGTTCGCTGATTCGTCCGGGGGCACCGGGCTGCCTCAGCCCAGGATGGACGATCGCGAGTTGGCGGTCTGCTCGTGGCTTGGCAGATCAGCCGAGGCCCTCGCGGGAAACTACCAGACGGTGCTGGCACTCCTGCACTTTCCAGCATTTCCCGGTTGGACCAATGCCGTGTGCTACCTCGCACGAGACGTGTTGGACCAGACGTACGACATCGCCACCCACGACCCCGACCCCGGCGTGAAGCGCACGAAGCGAAAGGAAGCGCTCGAAAGGTACAAGCAACTGGTGGGCGCACTGGCGAGCGTGTGGCCCAAGGAACAAGAGCTGCACGTGATCGATCTGGACAATCGCGACGCGATACTGGTTCCCAAGGACGCAAAGACTGCACTCAACGCATTGCTGGAGTTTCAACGCGAACTTGACGCCGCGGAAGGCAGGTCGCTTTCCTTTGCGAAGTGGATCTACACGGACTTCGGCGGCGCAGACGAAGCGCGGGCGGCCGTGCTCGCCAAGGAGTTGAACGGCCTGCGGCAGTGGTTCGCCAGCAAGGGCCACGGCTACGAACCGAAAACCAAGACGCCATCCCGACAAGACGTCCGTGCCAAGGTGGATGCCATGACGGAGTTGCTGCACCCCTTCGCGGCACGCCGGGCTGAAGTGGTGCGCCGATTGCGCACCGATCTGGACGACGCCAATGCCAAGCCGTTTTCACCGCCAGATGCCTCTCATGTCGCGGAGATCGCTTCCCTCTGCCTAGCGCCGGACTTCGAAGCCGAGTTATTCGCGGCGCTCGAGAACCCACTGTGGTTGGAACCGCTCGATGATCGAGGTGTGTTCGCCATCCCCAACTGGGTCACCGGCCAATACCTCGTCCGAGTCGCACGCGATGAACCGCGACGCGTCACCGCCATCTTGAAACGATGGACGACGAACCACCAAGGCGTGGTCGGCCAGATGTTCGAAGCTGCCCTTGCCATGCCCGCAGACGACGCCGCATCGATTGCAGATCACCTGGCCAATCTACTCATGAGCAATCAATTTGATTGGTTGCTCGAAGACGCGGGCAAGCTCGTGAAGCACCTGTTGTCAGGTGGCCGGGACAAACGGGCACGCACGATGCTGCGCTGCGTGTGGTCGAGGGCGTGGGTCGCCAAAAGCGCGAATCGTGCGCATGAGACGATGTACTACTACACCACGTCTATGCGTGAGCACGTCATTCCGGTATTTCTGGAACACGATCCACGCTTTCTCCTGTACCGGCTGTGCGAGTTCGTCGATCAGGAAAGAGACGCCCACGGCCTGAGGGATCGGGACGACCCCTCATTGATTGACATCGTGCGCGAACGCATCTGGGAACGACCCGAGTATCACGCGTACGAGGCCTTCCAGGATGTTGTAGACCTATTGGTAGAGGCCGCGAACCTCGCTATCCGGCAAGAGTTGATCACCTTGGCCGATGTGGTCGGCCTGCTCCGCACCTACGCACGGGGGTTGCATGGTAAAGGCGCTGTCTTGTACGAACGCCTGTGTCTCTGGCTTGCGGCCTTCGATGGAGCCGCCGACTCGGACCTCGCCGCGGGCTTCCTAAAGCACCCCAGATATCTGATCCGTGCCGCGTACCTCCCCGAGTACGGCCAACTCGTCGAGATGCGATTCCATCTCTTGACCGAGGCCGAGCAAACTCGATGGATCCGACGGGTCGTATCAGGCCCGAAGCGATTACCGCCGCATCTGGACACCACTGAACGGCGTGAGCGAGCCCGAGCGCGTTGGACCCTAGAACGCCTCTACTTCGCTCGCCAGTACCTCGATGACGGGGCAAGTGCGCACTATGAGCGCCTCCAACGCGAACACGACATCGACCCTGCCCCTCGGCCGCTCCACTTCGAAGGCCACGACCTTCACGTGCGTGGCCCATACACAACAGTACAACTCATCGAGATGGGCTGGCCCGCCGCCGTGCACGCGACGCGCCACTGGGAGCCCGCCGAATCTGCGGATATCTTCCACGAACCCTCCTACGACGGGCTTGATGAGGCTTTCCGGGAGTTTGTCCAGGCCGATCCACAAGAAGCCGCCGCGCATGCGGAGGACCTCGTCGGCGCGCCGCCATGGATGCTGGCGGCGTACTTCTCCGCGCTCCAGGATGCCCGCCGTCGCGGTGCTTCGATCGACCTAGAAGGTCCGCTCACACTCGCTAGCCACGCGGCCGCGCAGGCGGCAGAGCGCGTCTCACTCGAGTCTGTGCGAATCAGCCGCGAACTCAACAGCTGGGAGTGGGCCGCGCGGGCAACGGCGTGGTTCGTCGAGCGGGCGCCGCGAAGCAAGGTGGGCGATCGCATCGAAGAACTGGGCTTCGAGCTCCGCAAGGTCTTGTGGCGTGCCATCGAGGCGCTCGCGGGCGTACGGGCCGTCTCGAGTTTGTCCGAGGATCCGAAGCGTTCGGACCGACGTCGGAGCGACTACCTGACGCTCATGTTCAACGACACGGCGGGAATCACGCTGCGGTCGGCCAGGGCGTACGCCGAGTGGGCCTTGACCGGCATCGGGGTCGATCTCTCCAAGGGACCGGCCCCATCCGAAGGGCTCGATGCACTGCCTGAAGTCCGATCACTCCTTGCCGCATGCCTCAGCACCGAACCGCGCGTAGCGGCGAGCCACGCCGCGATCGGTGAGGCGGTACGGCTGCTCGCATGGCTCGACGCAAACTGGACAAAAGCCAACGTGCCAGCAATCTTCCCGATAGCTTCCACGATTGAAAGCGACTCGGACGCCGCCGGCTGGGCGGCATGGAGCGTCTTCGTCTTCATGAATCGTGGCGATCCGGTATTCTGGTCGCTCTTTGAGGGCACGTACCGCGCGGCGATGAAGGTCGCCGTAACCTTCGAGGAACCCGCTCGTGGGCGCGAGGATTGGGCACCGCGCCTTGGCCTCCACCTGATCGACCTCGTGGGCAGCGGCACGATCGGGTTGGACGCCGACTCGCCAGCACTGGCGTTTCTTCGAAACGCCAGGCCTTGGCTACGCATTGCCGTCATGAGCCATCTCGCTGAGATCATGGGCAATACGAAGGAGCGGATCAGACCGGCGTACCTTGCTCGATACCAGGGGCTCTGGGAAGCGTATTGGTCGGAGCATGGCAAGGCCGACGCGCAGAAAGCGGACGCTTCATCACTTTTCGGCCCGTGGTTCGTGTCGGATCAGGGCGATCCGGACTGGGCACTCGCACAGCTTCGATCACTGGTTGAAGCGAGCGTCTATCCGCGTCTGGATCGACGCATCGCTGAAAAGCTTGCCCGACTTGCCGACGAACGTTGCGAGGCCGTTGCGCAGATTGCGATCGCGATGGTGCGCAACACCAGCCACGCGTACGAGATTCTTGGATGGCGCGAGCACGCCGAACACATCGTCGAGAAGGGGCTCGTGGGCAATGACGCCGCGAAAGCTGCCGCAAGCGATCTACGTGAGTTGCTGATTAGGCGCGGATTCGGTGGCTGGTTTGATCTTGGGTCTGTTGACTCTCCCCCGGCGTAGCCGGACCAGCCCCCCTCCGCCTCGGCGGACCTCGGCACCTCCCTCGCTGGGAGCAGGGGAGGGGGTGAAGGCAGCGTCTCTCCCTATACGAACGACGCCGCGATCGTCATGGACGCGTGCGTGCCCGCCGCGGACACCTGCGCCAGCGGAATCAACCCGAGAACTTTCGCGCCCTCGCCGATAAGAACCGCCCCCACGACGCCACACGCCCGATCGATCACAAAAACTTCGAAGTTGCCATGCTCCGACGAAAGTCGGAAACGCTGCCCGTCGATGACGGAACCAGCGGCACGCGGGGCAGCGTTGCACCGGGCCGCACGCCAGCCCGCCGAACGGCGAGCGCACCGATTGGAGTCCGTCATGTCAGTGATCCCTCCCTCCAAAGAGGACATGATCGCGTTCTTCGCCAGCCACGTGCCCGTGTGGACCGCCAAGGCGGCCGAGATCGGGGTGTCTCCGGAATCCATGGCGGAACTGAGTGCGCTTCTCTCAGCAGCCCAGGACGCCGCCGCGACCCAGGCCGCCAAGGACGACGAGAAGAAGGCCGCGACCCAGGCCGCCAACCAGGCGGCCGCCGCCCTGCGAGAGGCCGGCGCCGGCGACCTGGCGACCATCAAGGCCTTCGCCAAGAGCACGAACGACCCGAGCGTCTATACCAAGGCCCAGATCCCCGCGCCGGCCGACCGCACGCCCGCGCCCCCGCCCAGCATGCCCTACGACCTCGACGCCGACCTGGACAACAACGGCAACGTCGTCCTGACCTTCAAGAGCGACAACGCCCAGAGCCACACCGGCGTCTTCTTCGAGGTACGCCGCAAGCTGAGCGGCGAGTCGAGCTTCGCGCTCGTCGGCTCGACGGGCACCAAGAGCTTCACCGACACGGGCATCCAGGCGGGCACCGCCAGCGCCGTCTACAACGTGACGGCCAAGCGGGGCGAGCTGAGCAGCCCGACCAGCGAGAACATCTACGTGCCCTTCGCCGGCGGCGGCAACGGGCCGGTCTCGATCGAGTCGGCCAGCACCAAGGCCGCGACGAGCACCACCAAGACGGAGTCGGACGCCGCCTGAGCCGGCATCGCGTCTGCGCGAATGGTTGGTTTCGATCGGCCCGCCCACGCTGGATTCCGGCGTGGGCGGGTTTTCAATCGGATCGTCGGCGTCGAGGGCGTGAGCCCGAGCTGGGTGTCCGCACCCACTCAGACAACATCGTCCCGCCACCGCGTCCGGTCCGTCGCCACGTGGTAGTGCGGGTCCTCGCTGATGTTGACCTCGACCAGGTCCCCGGCCTTGTCCAGCAGCCGGCGGCAGTCCTCGCTCAGGTGCCGCAGGTGCAGCCGCTTGCCGAGCGCCGTGTACCGCTCGGCCAGCGTGTTGATGGCCTCCAGGCCCGACTGGTCGTAGACGCGGCTGAAGTAGAAGTCGATGACCACGTCCTCGGGGTCGGCCTCGGGCGTGAAGAGCTCGCGGAAGCGGGCCACGCTCCCGAAGAAGACGCCCCCGTGCAGCTGGTAGATCTTGCTGCCGTGCTCGTTGAACTGAACGTCGGCGTAGAGGTGCTTGCTCTTGTTCCACGCGAAGATGAGGGCCGACATGATCACGCCGATGAGGACGGCCGTCGCCAGGTCGTGCATCAGCACCGTGTAGCCCGCGACGACGAGCATGACCAGGACCTCGGCCTTGGGGATCTTGCGCCAGGTCTGCAGGGTGGTCCACTCGAACGTCCCGATGACGACCATCAGCATGACGCCCACCAGCGCGGCGATGGGGATCGACTCGATCAGCGGGGCCAGGAAGAGGATGAAGAGCAGCAGCGAGGCCGCGGCGGTGATGCCCGAGAGCCGGCCGCGGCCGCCGGACTTCACGTTGATCAGGCTCTGGCCGATCATCGCGCAGCCGCCCATGCCGCCGAAGAAGCCGCAGGTGATGTTCGCCGCGCCCTGGCCCAGGCACTCGCGGTTGCCGTTGCCGCGGGTCTGGGTCAGCTCGTCGACGAGCGTCATGGTCATCAGGCTCTCGATCAATCCCACGCCGGCTAAGACTACGGAAAAGGGCAAGATGATCAGCAGCGTCTCGAGCGTGAAGGGCGGGAGGTCGAAGTCGAGCCATGCCGGCCTGGGCAGGCCGCCCGAGATGCCGACCTGCGATTCGTCGACCGAGGCGATCGCGGCGTCGATCTCGGCGGCCGTCAAGGGCGCCACGGGCGTGGACGCGTGCGGGTCGAGCTCGACCGCGCCGCGCACGGCCTCCGGGATGGACGAAGCGGCGGCGGCGAGCACGGCCTGGTCCTTGGCGCGCTGGGCATCGGTCACGGCGGCGGCCCTGGTGTTGTCGACCAGCAGATCGCCCACGGTGCGGACCGGGGCGTCGCTTTCCGTTCCCGGCATCGCCGCGTTGATGGCGATGGCCGCGAGGCTGATGGCGATGATGGCCACCAGCGACGAGGGCACCGCGCGGGTCAGCCTGGGGAGCAGCGCGATGATGGCCACCGTGCCGCCCACCAGGGCGAGCATGATCCACAGGCGCGTGCCCGAGAGGAACGCCATGGCGCCCGACTCGGTCAGCGACTTGAAGCTGTCGGCCTGGGCCAGCAGGATCACGATGGCCAGGCCGTTGACGAAGCCAAGCATGACCGGGTGCGGCACGATGCGGATGAACTTGCCGAGCCGCAGGAGCCCCGCGGCGACCTGGATCAAGCCGCACAGGACGACGGCCGGGAAGAGGTAGCCGATGCCGTAGTTGGCCACCAGCGCGACGACGACGACCGCCATGGCGCCGGTGGCGCCCGAGATCATGCCCGGCCGCCCGCCGAAGATGGACGTGAGCAGGCACACGATGAACGCGGCGTACAGGCCGACCAGCGGCGGAACACCGGCGACGAACGCGAAGGCGACCGACTCTGGAACCAAAGCCAGGGCGACGGTGAGGCCCGCCAGCACGTCGGCCTTGGGAGACCCGCTCATGGCGGTGCGGAGATCGAACACGCGGGGCTTGGCCTTGACGAACGCGGGCAGGCGGATGGTGACGTCGGGCATGAATCCTCGGGGCAAGAAGCGATACCCGCCCGGCGGCGACGTCGCAGCCGGCAGAACACATCGGAGCGTGGCGGTTGGATCCCGCGGGCGAGCGGCCCGGAGGGAAGCGGCAATGATAGGCGGCGCCGCCTTGGGGCCCCGGCCCCTACCCTGCGGCTCGCTCCCTCCGACTCCTCAAAAGCAAGCAAAGCACAGGGCCACGCGCATGAAGATCGACGAGAACGCACGCTTCGGGACCCGGGCCATCCACGCCGGCCAGAGCCCCGACCCCTCCACCGGGGCCATCTGCACGCCCATCTACCAGACCTCGACGTACGTCCAGAAGTCGCCCGGCGAGATCATCGGCGAGTACGACTACAGCCGGGCGGCCAACCCGACGCGCACGGCCCTGGAGGCCAACCTCGCCTCGCTCGAGGGCGGAAAGCACGGGCTGGCGTTCTCCAGCGGCGTGGCGGCGACGGGCGCGGTCATTCACTTGCTCAAGGCCGGCGACCACGTCGTGCTCTGCGACGACGTGTACGGCGGAACCAACCGCATCTTCCACAAGGTCTTCCAGCAGCTGGGCATCGAGATCAGCCTGGTCGACATGACCGACCACGACGCGGTCAAGGGCGCCATCAAGGGCAACACGAAGCTGCTGTGGATCGAGACGCCGACGAACCCAACGCTGAAGATCATCGACATCGCCGTGATGGCCGAGATGGGCAAGAAGGCGGGCGCGATGGTCGCCGTCGACAACACGTTCTCCAGCCCCTACCTCCAGAACCCCCTCAAGCTCGGCGCCGACATCGTGTGCCACTCGCTCACGAAGTACCTCGGCGGGCACAGCGACGCGATCGGCGGGGCGCTGATCGTCAACGACGATGAGATCCACAGGGGCCTCAAGTTCCTGCAGCTGAGCGAGGGCGCGGTGCCGGGCATCCAGGAGTGCTTCCTGTTCCTGCGGTCGACCAAGACCCTGCACGTGCGCATGGACCGCCATTGCGAGAACGCGGCCAAGGTCGCGCGGTATCTCGAGGCGCACGCGAAGGTCGACAAGGTCGTGTACCCGGGCCTGGAGAGCCACCCGCAGCACGCCATCGCCGCCAAGCAGATGCGCGGCTTCGGCGGCATGGTGACGATCTACCTGAAGGGCGGATTGGACGAGAGCCGCAAGATGCTCGAGACCGTCAAGATCTTCGCGCTCGCCGAGAGCCTGGGCGGGGTCGAGAGCCTCATCGAGCACCCGGCCATCATGACGCACGCCAGCGTGCCGGCCGACCAACGCAAGAAGCTGGGCATCGCCGACAATCTCGTTCGGCTCAGCGTGGGCATCGAGGACGTGGACGACCTGATCGCAGACCTGGAGCGAGCGATCGGCTAGCCGTCGTTCTGCTCGCCGGCCTCGCCGCGGGCCTTCCACATCGCCAGCAGCTCGGCCTCTTGCTCACGCGTGATGCCCGGGCGGTTGCCGCCGAAGCCGAACGTGGCGTCGGTCTCACCGCGGTCGGCCATCGCCTGGGTCCACATGGGCATGTACTCCTCGTCGAACCACGTGAGCGTGTCGGCGATGGTCGCCTCCAGCGGCCGCGTCGTCAGCCCGGCGGCCGCCGCCTTCGACAGGTCGCGCGTGTGGAAGCCGATCATCTCTGGGCCCGGCGGGATCCACACGGGCATCTGCGCCCACGGGTTCACGCCCTGGCCCGCGAGCCAGTCACCCTCGGCATAGGTGTACGTCGCGTCACTGCCGGTGGCCTTCTTGCAGGTGTCGAGCAGCTTGCCGATCGTCATGCCGCCGCCGACCGGGCCGTTGACGTTGAAGGTGCCCGTCGTTCCCTGCTCGATGCCCAGCACCATGAACGCGGCGAGGTCTCGCACGTCGATGAACTGCAGGCCGTGATCGGGCTCGCCGGGCGCCAGCACCTCGCCGCCCTCGCGCACGCGGTAGGGCCAGTACGTGAAGCGATGCGTGAAGTCTCGCGGGCCGACCAAGAGGCCGGGGCGATGGACGAGCGCCTTGCCGGGGAAGTGGCGTCGAGCCGCGTCCTCGCTGCGCGCCTTGACAGCGCCGTAGTACGTCATGTCGTAGGGCAGGGCGGTGATGCCGTCGGCGACGTCATCGGGCATGGTCGCCACGGCGTCTTCTTCATCGAGGCCGACCCGGCTGTTGTCGGCGTAGACGCTCAGCGACGAGATGTAGGTGTAGTGGTCGGCGCTGTCCTTCAGAAGCTTCGCGCTGTTCTCGACCCACGCGTGCACGCTGGCGGTATCGATGACCGCGTCCCACCGGCGTCCCTTGTCAACCTCGTCTTGCAGGGGCTTGAGCCCGGGCTCGACGTCGACGATGCGGTTGCCCTGGATGAACTCGAGGTCGGGGAACATCTCGTCGCGGTTGCCGCGGTTGAAGAGCGTGACCTCGTGTCCGCGGTCGAGCAGGATCTTGATCACGTGCGGCCCGAGCATGCCCGTGCCGCCGAGGAACAGAATCTTGAGCTGCTTGGCGACCTTGCCGGTGGCGAACGCGTGCTGCGTCCACGGGCCGAGCCCGAGCAGGGCGGCGGCGCTGGCGGCCGAGGCGGTCACGAGAAACTCTCGACGGGTCTGGTGCATGGCGTGATCCTCATCCGGGGGTTATACGTGGGTGTTCGCGGGGCTGGCGAGCGATGCGGGCGCGGTACCCGGCACGTCGGGCACCGGCAACTCGACTGGCTCGGCGTCGTGCGAGCGCCGGCCGAGCCAGACGCCCACAAAGAGTGAACCGATGCCCAGCGGCACCGCCAGCCACGCGGCCGCGAGGCCAACAGCAGCAAGCGCCGCGTCGGCGACGGTGCCCGCCGTGTCGCCGCCGCGATAGACGAAGGTGTCGATGATGCCCTTGGCCTTGTACTTGTCGGCCCTGGGCACGGTCGTAAAGAGCGCCTCGCGCGCCGGCTTGCTCAAGGCATAGTGACTCGCGCGGCGGGCGACCTCGAAGATCGCCAGCACCAGCAGCACCGGCGCCGCGGCGAGGCCGACGAACCCGATGATCGTGACCATCGGAACAACGGCCAGCAGCGCCCCCACGCCCAGGCGCCGCATGAGCCGCCCGGTGATGAACAGCTGCAGGAGCACCGTCAGCGTCTGGCCACCAAGCTCGATCCACGCGAGCACCTGAGCGCGAGACTCGGTCGTCTCGGCGAAGCCTTCGATGATCCGCATCTTCTCGAAGTACAGCAGCGTCGAGCCGATGGTGAAGGCCGCGACGTAGCACGCGATGCCAAGCAGGTACGGAGAGCGCAGCACGTCGACCACGCCCTGCCAGCTCGTGCCGCCGAGGGCGCCGCCAGCATCGAGCGTGTGGTCGGCCGAGCCCATGCGCCGGCGTTCGGCGACGCGGTCCAAGACGATCGCCAACGCACCCGCGCACAAGATCAGGAACGACGCGCCGGCAAACAGACCGACCGCGCCGATTACCTCCGACAACAGGCCAGTCCACGCCGAGCCGCAGATGGCTCCGGCCGTCCCCCCCACCGCGATGAATCCGAAGAGCCTGGCGGCCTGTGGCTTCCGGAAGATGTCGGCCATGAAGCCCCAGAAGACCGCCGTCGCCATGAGGTTGAAGACGCTCAGCCAGACGTAGAACACCTTTCCGACGGCTTCGGACCGCTGATCTCCCAGCATAAGGAACGCGAGCAGGAAGCCCACGAGGCACGCGACGCCGAAGCCGTAGACGAGCGGCACGAACACCCGCCGCGGCACGCGTGAGGCAACCGCGGCGAAGACCAGGTTCGCGACCACCATGACGCCCAGCGTGCCCAGGAACAGCAGCCGCAGCGAGTCGACCCCGCCGGCGAGGCCCATGGCATCTCGCAGCGGCCGCAGCATGAAGTAGCCAAACAGCAGGCAGAAGAAGTACGCTGCCGACAGCACCGCCGGCGCGAGCTCGCCCTCCTCAAACGCGACCACACGCTCGACCAGCCGTCGGACCATCGTGGCTCCCGAAGATGCGCCGCTGGCCTCGAACCGTCAGGGAATTCGATCGGAACGCGCGGGGCCTCAGCAACCAGCCTGGAAGGCGTTCTGGAACGCCACGAAGTCGTAGACGGTCAGCGAACCATCACCATCGAAGTCTCCGCGGACGTCGCCCGCCGAGAAGAGTCGCTGGAACTCGAGGAAGTCGAAGAGGTCGAGCACGCCGCTGCGGTCGATGTCGGGCAGGCAGGGGAGGCATCCAGCATAGTCGATGACGTATACGTCTCGCTGAGTAGCGACGAATGCCACCCCTTTTCGAATCGCGACTTCAACGGGCTCGGTCGGCAGACCAAGACTGCCGACGAGCCTCAGTGCACGAGGATTGCTTACGTCGACGACCGAGACTTCCGAACCGGCGAGAACAGCCACACCGTCGGCAACGTCGAGATCTACGGCGGCGAGATCCATTTGGTCCAGGATCTGTGGGCCTGCCAACACTCGAACGTCCACGGTCGCGAATGGCCCATCCGCGGTCGCGACGTGGAGCACCGAGCCCTCGGGATGGCTTGCGCCGCGCCAATCGCCGAGTACAATCGGGTCATACCGCCGAGGCCCCGCAGGATCGGCAAAATCGATCGGCACCACGCCTTCGAGGGTCGTCGCGTACATCATCAAGTCCTGAGCCGAGATTCGGTAAGCCGATTCTCGGAGGCGAGGACCGGACTCACCGATGTCGAATGCTCCCGAACCGATCTCGTAGTAACCGGTCGACCGGCCGTAGGTCACGAACAAACGATCGCCCGCGACCCCGATCTCGCAACAGAAGTGGGTGAGGTGATCAACGTACGAGATTGACCGCGGATTCTCGACATCGAGCATCGAGAGCTGGGCCCACTGGAATCCGTCATCGTGAAAAGCGAATAGGTATCGACCGGCCAGTTCGAGCTGGTAGTAGGGTTGATACAACCACCCAAAACCCCCCACGGCGACAGGATCGCTGGGGTCTCGAATGTCGAAGGCCACGAGCCCCCGGCCCTCATCGAGCACGAACAAGTAGCCGCGTTCATCGAGAGCGATGCCGCCGACATCGCCGATGGTCTGGACCTCCGCCACAATCTCGGGTGCGCACTGTCCCAGCGCGGCACTAGCGATACTGACCGATAGCCCCACAGCCGTCGCACGCATGTCAACATCCTCCGGGTGACGCAGGCTTCGCCTTCACCCAGAGTTTAGACGGGGCACAGACTTTGGATTCGCAGCCCCTACGCCGTCACTTTCCCCACCTTCGCCGCGACCTCGGCCACCGCCTTGCCCACGCCCTCGGCCATCTCGCGCTGCTTGTCGTCCTTCAGGTTGCCGGCGTCGTCGAAGGCCTCGTGAGCCTGCGAGAGCGCATATTGGTCGGGCAGCACGATGGCCTTGATGTGGCCAAAGAGCATCCGCTCGATGGGCAACCCACGGATGCCGCCAAGCCCACCGGGCGAGGCCGCGGTCAGCCCGATGACCTTGCGGTCGAAGCACTCGAGCGGCGCTTCGCCGTCGCGCGGGCGGCTGACCCAGTCGACGGTGTTCTTCAGCACGCCGCTGATCGAGCTGTTGTACTCCGGGCAGCCGACCAGGAAGCCGTGGTGTGCCTTGAAGAGCTCCTTCAGCTTCAGGCAGTTCTCTGGCAGCCCGCTGGCATCCTCGATCTCCTGGTCGTACAGCGGCATCTGGAAGTCGCGCAGGCGGATCACCGTCACGTGCGCCCCGGCCTTCTCGGCCCCCTTCGACGCGGCCACGACGAGCTTGTGGTTGAGCGATTCGCTGCGCAGGCTGCCGGCAAAGACGAGGATCTTGGGGTTGGTGTCGGCCATGGGTTGACTCCTGGAGCGTCGATCGGGTAAACGAACCGAGGATAGCCGGCACGATTTCTGGGCATCCATGATCCGTTGTCGATCAGGGGCACCCCGAATCCGGCGTGCACGTGGGTCACGCTCGGTTTGCGTCAAAGTCGCATCCGACGAAAAACCATCGAATCTGCGTGAGTAATTGCTCCCAGCTGCGCTTCACGCGGTAGCCCCCTCAGGGCAGAGGAAACAAGGAGATACCAAGATGCACCTCGGATCGACCTCGTCGTTCGTCGCTACCGCCGCCATCATGCTCGCCGCCGGGCACGCGATCGCCGTTCCGCTTTCACCGGGCGGCTCGGTCACGCTGCCCGGAGGCTCGGGCCCTCCCGGCACGGTCATTCGCGACAGCATCATCCCGTTCGAGGTGCGCAACTCCTTTGGCATCGTGACGCTCCGCGGCGAGGTGCAGGATCGCGTCATCCGAACATCAACGGGCGCGCTGAGCTTCCAGCCGCGCATCCGCAACGTCAGCGGGGCCAGCGCCTTCGGAATCAGCCGTGTGATCCGCGAGGGCATGGACGACTTTACGACCGACGTCGACTGGCACACGCCGGGCCTTGGAACGTCGGCGCCGACGTCTTGCACTCGCAGCGGCGACGGCGACATCCTCGACTACAGCTTCTCGTTCGCGCCCATCTTCCCGGGCGGCGATTCGAGGTTCTTCAGGTCCCTCACCAATGCCGACCAATTCAACCTGAGCGGGCAAATGACGATCCAACTCGAGAATGGGCTGAGCACGACCATCACCGTCTCCGCTCCCATCATCGATACCACGCCCCCGCAGGTTCGCATCACCAGCCCCAGCCCCGAGTCTTGCGTATGCCCCTCGACCATCGGCCTGGTCAGCATCGACGGCATCGCCTGCGACCCCGACAGCGACATGAGCTACCAGGTGCGCGTCCGCCGCTCGAGCGGCGCCGACGGCACGGGCTGGACCGAGTTGATCCCCACCACCGACGAGGTTTGCTCGACCGGCCGGCTGGCGCTGTGGAACGCGGCGGGCCAGCCCGACGGCGAGTACATCGTCGAGGTGGAAGCGACCAACGAGGTCGGGCTCGTCTCGACCGCCGCCCTCGAGTTCCGTCTGAACACCGTCGCGAGTCCGGCGAGCATCCGCACGCCCGTCGACGGGGAGATCATCGGCGGCAACGCCTGCCTCGACGGCACCGTGGGTGAAGACTGCTTCGCCAACTACCGCGTCGACTACCGACCCGCCGGTGGCGGCTCCTACCTGCCCGTCGATGGATCGTCACCGATCTACACCGGCCGCGTGATCAACGACCCGATCGCGTTCTGGAACACACGCACCGTGCTGGACGGCAACTACCAGGTCCGCGTGCGCGTCAGCGACATCTGCGACAACACCGCCGACGTCGTGCGCACGTACGAAGTGGACAACACCGCTCCGATCGGTCGCATCACCTCGCTCGTGCCCTGCGAGTGGGTGAACGGCAAGGTCGAGATCAAGGGCGAGGTCTTCGACAAGAACATCGCCTCCTGGGTCCTCGAGTACACCGGCGGAGACAGCCGCGGCTGGACCCGCATCGACAGCGGCAACGACAACATCCCCGCCGGCGGCGTCATCGCCGAGTGGGATACCAAGGACCTGCAGCGTTGCGCCTACACCGTCCGCCTCCGCGTCGCCGACAAGGCCCGCGTCGGCTGCTTCGCCCCCAGCGGGAACAGCGGCGGCGACCAGGTCTCGATCAACGTCGGTTGCGAAGCCGACCTCGACGGCAACGGCGTTCTGGACATCTTCGACTTCCTGGCATTCTCCAACCTCTTCTCGGCCGGCTGCCCGTAAGCACGCCGCTCAGAGCCCAAACCCATACCCACGCCCGGGTCGATCGCTCCGACGATCGTCCCGGGCGTGTCTTTGCGCCCGAAACCGGGCATGCCCGCGTACGAACACTACAGTCCCGGACGCGGAGGTCCCTCCTCACCACCCTCCGCCCGAGCAGGAGAAGCCGATGAACCGCACGCTCGCCACGATCCTCGTCGCCGCCGCGATCGCCCCCGCCAGCCTGGCCGACACCATCTTCGAGACCACCGACCCGTTCGGCAGCCCCTTCGGCCTGATCGGCTTCGACGTGTTTACGAACCAATCGGTCGCCGTCCGCTTCGTGCCCGACCAGGACTACCGGCTCACGAGCGTCTCGGCCTACTTCATGAGCAACGCCGCCGTGCCGCTCGACCGCCCCGTGCGGCTGAGCGTGCAGACCGACCTGGCCGTCGGCGACGCGTTCATTCCCTCGGGCGACGAGCTCGAGGTCATGGACCTCTTCGTCACCGCGATCGGCTGGGACCCGCAGCTCGACACCGCCGTCGCCAGCGGCGACACGCTGCTCGAGGCCGGGCAGGCGTACTGGATCGTCGCCGAGAGCGACTACCCGGGCGCCGAGAACCCGGTGTGGAACTGGGCCACCGGCGTCACGGGCTACACCTCGACCACGCGCTTCGACACGGGCGAGTGGCAGCCCGGCGGCACCGGCGCCACGGTCAGCGTGTTCGTCGAGGGCGAGCCCGACGCGGGCTGCCGGGCCGACCTCGACGGCGACGGCGAGCTCACGATCTTCGACTTCCTCGCCTTCCAGAACCTGTTCGACGCGGGCGACCCGCTGGCCGACTTCGATGGCGACGGCGAATTGACGCTGTTCGACTTCCTGGCCTTCCAGAACGAGTTCGACGCCGGCTGCAGCTGAGCGGGCCGCCGAAGCCGTCGACGAAGTTCACCCATCTTGACGCCCGAGAACCCACGCAGAATCCGGGCGATTTCACGAACTTCTAGCGCAGCCGACAGCCGGCGGCTCGCTTCTCATATCTACCATGGCGGACAGCAATCCGACACCGAGCGTGGCCGCGACGACCCGGGGGCGCCGGGGCGCGTGCTCGGATCACATTACCGGCACGATTCAGGGAGAACACCGCCATGACCAAGACGATCATCGCACTCTGCGGCATCGCCATTGCCTCGACCGCCACGGCCCAGGAGACCCTCTCCGCCGTGGCCAACCCCACCGGCACCATCCGCGTCGACGGCCCCCGCGGCGGGAGCGGCGGTGACCGCTTCTTCAACGTGCAGGGCACCGTCAGCGGCGGCGGCACCTTCGACTCCTACGGCGTGGCCCGATGGGACCTTTCGGGCGTCCGCGCCGAATTCGATACCTTGTTCCCGGGTGGATGGGAGGTCACCGGCCTCGCCCTCGAGCTCACCCAGGACAACGCCGCGTTCAGCAACGACGGCTTCCTGGCCGTCTATTACTCGGTCGACGACACCGCAGACATCAAGACGGCCCTGAGCGACCTGTTCTTCCCGTTCTTCGACATGGGCGATCCGCAGCTCGAACTCGGCGATCCTGACCCCATCCTGAGCTTCCTGTACTTCGAGACCGCGACCGGCGACATCGACCGCTACGACCAGGCCGGCGGCCCGGGCGGCGCGAGCGAGGCACTCGAGCTCATCGACGCGCTCAAGGCCGACATCGAGTCCGACGACTTCCTGACCCTCGTCTTCGTCGACGACATGGACGACAACGTCTCGGCCACCTATCGCGGCCAGGACGCCTTCGAGGGCCGCGAGGGTCCCAAGCTCTTCATCACGGCCGAGGGTGATGGCGGCACCGGCTGCCGGGCCGACCTGGACGGCGACGGCGACCTGACCATCTTCGACTTCCTGCAGTTCCAGAACCTGTTCGACGCCGGCGACCTGACGGCCGACTTCGACGGCGACGGCGAACTGACGATCTTCGACTTCCTGGCCTTCCAGAACGAATTCGACGCCGGCTGCTGAAGTCAGGTTCTTGCTCAATCGATCGAGGTGCTCGTTTTCTCAGGGGAGAACGAGTGCCTTGTTGTCAATAACCCGCGAGCAAGAACACCCAATCTCGATGAACACGCGATGATTTTGTGTTATCGGCCGTCGTTTTCTCAGGAAACTCTCCACATTCCCTTTCATTCTGCCTAGTTTTGGAGTACATTGTGTAGAGCGCTCGCATTCCGCGGGCCGTTTTGCAGAGGCACCGCGCCTCAGTTCTGTCAGGACTTTGCTAGTGTTATCCCTGGGGAGGAATACCATGCAGAAGAAGTTTGCTTTCGCTTCGATCGCCGTCGCTGGTCTCGCTACCGCCGCGAGCGCCCAAGACGTCCGCCTGGACCACAACACCGAGGACTTCCTCGTGACGGCCGGCTCGGGCATCGCGTGCGCCACCGACGGCTCGACCGGCCCGCAGACCACCACGGACAACTTCTGGTCGCGTAGCTTCGACCTGGCCGCCTTCGGCGGCGTGGACGGCTTCACGGCCGAGACCGTCGAGTTCGGCATCGAGAGCCTCCGTCTTCCGACGCTGATCGAGACCGAGATCACCGTCAACCTGTACCAGATCCCGGAGGGCAGCCCGCCCATCGCCGGTGGTACGCTCATCGGTAGCGCCAGCATGACCAGCGGCGATCGCGCCCTCGAGGTCATCACCATGGACATCTCCGGCAGCGCCGACGCCGGCACGGCCGTGATGGTCGAGGTCGAGTCCGAGGATCTGCTGACCCTCGCCGGCGCCGCCCTCGGCGACGTGTTCTTCATCGGTGGCAACAGCTTCGGCCAGACCGCGCCGAGCTACGTGGCGTCGCCCATCGGTTGCGGCCTGCCCGACCCGGCCGACGTTGCCGGCTTCGGCTTCCCGGACGCCCACTTCATCATCATCGCCAACGGCCAGAACGGCGGCGGCACCGGCTGCCGCGTCGACCTCGACGGCGATGGCGAGCTGACGCTGTTCGACTTCCTCACCTTCTCGAACCTGTTCGACGCCGGCGATCTGACCGCCGACTTCGACGGCGACGGCGTCCTGACGCTGTTCGACTTCCTGACCTTCTCGAACGAGTTCGACGCCGGCTGCTAAGAGCCTGTCCGAAGACTCGTCAAGGTTGAAAGACCATCAAGCCCCCGCGACGCGAGTCGCGGGGGCTTGTCTTTTCGTCGCCCGGCCATCCAATTGTCGAGACACGCGACGGTCAGCGGATCGTCAGAGACGGCGTGCCCTTCGCGTGACGGACCGAGGCCAGGGCGAGCTGGCTCTCGAGGTTGTTCAGTAGCTCGTTGAACCGCTTCTGCCACTGCCGCTGTGCGTCGCCCTCGCCCTCGAAGTTGGAGGTCGGATCGCCCGCATCGCTGTTGGCGCGAAGGTCCATCGTGATGGGAAGGGCCCCGAGGAAGGGCAAGCCGAGACGCTGGGCCATCTGCTGAGCGCCCCCACGTCCGAAGATGTCGTACTCCTTCCCATCAGGCGCCACGAAGACGCTCATGTTCTCGACGACACCCAGCACGTCGACGCCGAGCTGCTCGAACATCTTGACGGCTCGCACGGCGTCGTCCTGCGCAACGCGTTGCGGCGTACAGACGATGACGGCGCCCGTGAGCTCGAGGTTCTGGGCCATCGTCAGCGGCACGTCGCCCGTGCCCGGCGGCAGGTCGATGATGAGGTGGTCGAGCTCGCCCCACTGCGTCTTCTCGGTGAGCTGCTTGAACGCACCGTGGGCCATCGGGCCGCGCCAGATCAGGGGCTTGTCCGCCTCGACGAGCTTGCCGACCGTCATCGACTTCACGCCGTGCGTCAGGAACGGCTGGAACCGGCCGTCGAGCACGTTGGGCTCCATGCCGCCCAGGCCCATGAGCGTGGGCAGGCTCGGGCCGTAGATGTCGCCGTCGAGCAGGCCCGTGGCATGCCCTCGGCGCGCGAGGCCGACCGCGATGTTGGCTGCGATCGTGCTCTTGCCCACGCCGCCCTTGCCCGCGCCGACGGCGATCGTGTGTGCGACGCCCGGGATCGCGGGCCCCGCCTCGGCTTTCGCCGTCGGAGGCGACTTGGCTTCGGCGGGAGCGCCGCCTGCGGGTCGAAGAGCGCCCTTGGGCGACGCCTCGAACGAGCTCTCGCGCACCACGCCCCCGTCGCGATCGACGAACCGCACCCGAAGCGATCGAACGCGCTCTCCTGCACGCACGGCTCCTTGGCGGGTGGCCTCGAGGCACGCCGCGGCGATAGCCTCCATGGCGCGCGCATCGTCGGCTATCTCGGGGATGTGCAGCTTCACCGCCACCGCATCCTCGAGCACGGAGACCCACTCGAGCCGATTGGCCGCCACGAGATCTGCCTGGTCGTTCGAAGCCTTGACGGCCTTGAGCCACCGTCGTATTTGTTCCTCGGATATCGCCATCGTGCCTCGCGGTTCCTGGACCCTGGGCCGGGTGAGATTCGATTCTGGATCGTATGACCGAGGCGATGCAATGGACCGCACGGGGGCGGCGTTCTGCCGGAGTTCCGCATGCCAATGGAGGTACAACGATGCTCGATCAATCTCGCAAGACGCTCCTGGGACTGACCGCGTGCGTGGGGCTGGCGATCGCCGCCGGCACGACGCAAGCGCAGCAGGCCGACCGCCGCGCACCCGAGGCGCGGCCGGACCGTCCGATCCTGACCGGCCCCGAGGTCCGCGAACGCCGGATGCCGGGGGTCGAGACCGGCTTCTCGGACGGAGCTCAGCAGGGCCGCCAGGCGATGGGGTCGATGCTCCCGCCGCAGGTGTTCCGCCGGGTCATGGGCGAGTTGATGTCGGAGGAAGCCCCGGTCGAGATCCGCGTGTCGGCCGAGCAACGCGAGCGGATCTCCGCCCACGTGCGCGCTTTCGAGCAGGCCGTCCGACGTGGCGACCGATCGAACGACCGCGCGGGCCAGCGCAGCGGCAAGGAACAAGATCGACGGCGCCCGAGCGACCGTGCAGACCGCGCTGCCCGCGACGAACGCCGGGCCACCCCGCAGCGGCGCGTTCGCGACCAGGATGCTCCCATGACCGACCGAGCGCGGCCGGATCAACGCGAGGGCGCAGCTTCCGACCGACGGCCCAGCCGCAACAACCGCACGATGCGTGCGATGGCCCAGTTGCAGAATCGCGTGTGGGCCGAGTTGAGCGTCGCCCAGCAGCAACACGTCCACAAGGCCATGGAGGCGTGGCGTGCCACCCAATCCAAGGAGCAACTCGATCGCATGCGCGAGCGTTATCGCAAGGACATCGGCGCGCGGTTCGATGAGATGGAAGGCCAGCGGCGCCCGACCGATGCACGCGGTCCTGCCCGCGATGGAGCCGTCGATGCACCGGGCCTCGAGCAATGGATCGCGACGCTCCCGGATGGCGCGCAACGGCGAGTCCGCGAGCGGTTGTCGAACGTTCCACAGGAGCGGCTCGACGCTCTCAAGGAGCGCTGGGCCGGCATGAGCCCGGAATCGCGCCAACGCCTTCGCGATCGGCTGCTGCAGGCGCCGCAGCAGGATGCGCCCCGACAGCCACGCTGAGAGGCGAAAAAAAATTCTGCTTTCTAGGTAGAAGGCCCTCCCCGAAACGGGTGGGCCTTCTTCGTGCGCCGGGGGCTGGTATCCCGGTCAAAAAACGTCGGTAAACGCTATGGAATCTGAATGCGTCGGGCGGACGCCAGCAACATCGAGCCATTGAAACGGATCCGGAACACCCAGATGGTCAGTGCCTGTTTACCCTATCAAACCGACAAGAACCAACGATCAAACGACGAATCTGGCCGATGAAAGGGTTATTATCCCAGATCTCTCTCTCTCCTCCAGCGGGGCGCCGTTCAACGATGGTGCCCCGCTTTTGCGTTCTCCGGGCAATCGTCGCGGCCCATCACGCAGCCGCCATCAGGATCGGGGGCTGCCACCTGAGCTGCCGTTGATCGCTCGATCGGCATTGACGCCCGCCGGCTTCAACTGGTTCTCCCAGATGTCGCGCCAGAGGTCGAGCCTGGCCTGATCTTGGACGGCGTGCCAGACGATGACGCCGGACGCTCCGTTCTCGGCAAGCACGCGATAGACCTCTTCGTGCTGGTACTGGCTCACAGGCTCGTTGTCGAACGGTTGGGTCGTGTAGAAGATGGGCGAGTGATACGGATACACGGGCTTGCCGTTAGCCAGGCGGACGCTCTCACGCACCATCGAACTCAGCCACGCCTCGTGGACCGACTTGCTGATCTCGCCCGGCTGGCGTTCGGCAGGATTCCAAACCTCGGGAACTCTTCGCGACGGATAGACGCGAGGTGTCACGAAGTCGACGACTTCGTAGAACCAAGCCATCTCGTCGTTCAATTGGCTGGCTCGGTGCGTCAGGTCGCCGTAGCCCTGAACGCCGTATGGCGTCAGGTCGCTGTGGATGAGGACCTGCGGGTAGTTGTAGAAGCTCCACTGGGCGCGCGGACGGAGCGACTTGCACTTGTAGTAGGTCGCCAGCAGGAAGGTGCGAACGAAGGACTCGTAGGTGAGCTGAAAGATGTCCTCCTGCTCATCCGGGCTGAGACCATCGAGCAGGTACGTGCGATGCTCCCGGATGTAATCGCGCCAGTCGTCCTTGTAGTCGCCGTCACGAACGTCCAAGGCGGCGCTGGATGGCGAGTTGGGCGTGCGCTCCCATAGCGCCCACCAGGGTTCGTAGTCGATCACGACCAGGCCCGTAAAATCGACCGGAACGTACTTCGGCACATGCTGGCTGAGCTCCTGCATGTGCTTGGACAGATTGCTGTTCTGCAACGCGATCAGGTGCGGCCCCTGCCGTCGGTACCGTCCGAGCTTCCAGCCAGCGATGTCGATGATGTCCTTGCGATAGGGACTGCCGCGCAGATCGGTGGTTCGTACCGGATCGATGCCCCCGTACTGATCGATGAGCGGGTCGTTGGCGGTCGCGGTCAGGTAGAACTCGAAGTTTCGTTCGCCGGCGGGCTTGGGCTCGAGGCGTGGAGCCCGGCCCTTCCAGGTCGAGACCGGGTCGGCAGCTCCGGCAATCAAGAGCACCGATAACACGCAGCCGACCGCCGAAGTTCTCAGAGCCAGCTTCGGGCCGGCAAGTGCCTTCCGTATCCCAAACAACATAGAGATGGGCCCTCCAATGGGCGAGGTTTCGGCGTCCGCCCACGCGCACGTGCACCGGCACGATACGATGGACGCACGTCGAGGATCGGTCCGTTGACCCGGCGTCGAAAGACCGGGCAAGTCTTCGGGCCTTCGAGCCGAATGATGGTACGGGCTAGACCATTCGTGACGCCGCCGAACCCCCGGTCGCTCCGCGTCGTTTGGGGATTGCCGGGGCCCTATCCAAGCCCCCCGGGAGCGCCCGCCGTTGTTCAGCTTCGACCAATACACCGACGTCGTGCCACTGCCGGTGCTGATGCTGGCGCCGCTCGTGGCTGGGTTGGTGTTTCTCCTCTGCCCGACGCGTCTGAGGCTGCCGATCGCGTTGATCGTGCTCCCGCCCTTCCTCATCGTGGGCCGGCTTCCGCTGCTCGGACCCATCGCCCTGGGCGCCAAGGCCCTGGGATTCGCGATGATCCTCGCCGTTGGCGTTGCGGCCTTTCTGGCGCCGGGCGACAAGCGCCGGCTCCACCCGATCTGCTACGCGTACGTGCCGCTTGCGCTGGTCGGGCCGATCTTCGTGGTGACGACGGAGGAGCCGCTCTTCCCGATCATCTACGCGGTGCAGTGGTTCTGCATGGTGTTCTCTGCGATCATGCTCGTCCGGACGATCACGAGCGCCGAGGACCTCGTACGGATCATCAAGTTCCTTGCGTGGGGCTTCCTCATCGCCACGCCCATCCTGCTCAGCGCACTCGTCACGGGCAACTGGTCGTTCACGGGTCACTCCCGGTTCGAGCCCTACGGCGCCTCGGCCGTGCAGACCGGCGTCGTGTTCACCGTATCCGGTGGCCTCGGGCTCTACATGGCCTTCCGCGATCGGAACATCGTCATGCGCCCGGTGTGGCTGGGCATGGTCGCCGCAGCGGCGGGCATGGGCCTGCTTTCGGGCACGCGATCGGTCATGATCACGCTCGTGGGCGTGTGCGCGCCGGTCGCGTTCTACGCGATTCGCCGCCCGGCGCTCGCCGTCCCGATGGTTGGCATCATGCTGATCGGAATCGCCGTGGTGCTCAGCCGCGTGGATTCGAACCCATTCGCTCGGTACCGCTCGCTCGAGACCGCCCGCGGCCAGCAGGCCATCGAGTACATCCGTGAATCGATCGCGCAGCGGCCGATGACGGGCCTGCTCGGCACGCGTGGGCTCAATGCCGCCGTCGATGAGACGCTGGGCTTCCATGCCCATAACGCCTATCTCAAGCTTGCCTATACCGGCGGGCTCTTGCTGCTGACACCCTACCTGATCCTCGCGGCAATCAGCCTGGTATCGGCCTTGTATGTCTGGTGGAACCGGCGATTGCTGGACGTGGATCCGCTGCTGACGTCGGTTCTTGCGGCGTTCATGGTGATGATCTACGCGCACGGCATGGTCAACCACATGATCTACCAGGCAACGCATACGTGGGCCTTCCTCCACCTCGTGCTCTCGATGCTGTTCATCACGATGGCGGCGGAAGTCGTGAAGTTCAAGCAGCGCGATCCTGCCGGCGCCTGGATGCTGCGAAATCGCCGGCTGGCCGTCTGAAGCCCCGAGCAATCCTCAGGCAGATGCGGCGGCGGATCGCAGTCGCTCGTACTTCTCCCGGACCGACTTGGGATCCCAGATCGGGTATGGGCGGCCCAGTAGTGTGGCCATCTCGCGCTGGTCGGCCTCCAGCGATTCCAGGATGGCGTCGACCGTCTCTGCAGAGGGCGGCGGAGGGGGCGGCGGCGACTTTGGCGCAAACCAACGTCGCAGCGTGTCTCGGGTGGCTGGCGTCATGAGCGGCCGGAGTCGGCCGTAGAGCTTCGATCGCTGGACGCGCATCACCAGGCCGCGATCGCTCGACCGATCGGCGGCGGCGTTGAATTTCGACTCTGGATTGACCAGGTCGGGCGTCGGCGTGAAGCCGAGGAAGGGCGCGAGTTCTTCGATGACCTCGCGACGCCGCTTGGTGTACTCCTCGAAGATCAAGACGCGCACGCTGCTCATTGGGTAGTGGTCCAGCCACAGCCCGAGTTGCATCGCGTAGCGGGTGAACTCGACGCAGTGGTGCTCGTTGAGGCGGAAGAACTCGTCGACCGTCGCGGAACACTCGACGTTCGTCGCGAAGTGGTGGTGCTGGCTGACGATGCGGCTCACGGGTTCGCGGATGATGTAGACGAGCTTGATGTCCGGGCCGAGCACACGCATGGCGCGGTCGGGCACGCCTTGGAACCTGGGATGCCGCGCATAGCCGGTCGAAGCATCGCCGCGAACATCGGACTCGTTCGATGGCTTGTACAGATCGGCGTACTCGGCCAGGCCCTCGGGCGTCAGGACGCGATCGTCGCCGAGGCACGTTGGTTCCTTGATGTACGGGAAGAACACGCCGGGCTGGGTCAACAGGTCGCGGTACAGGGTGGTCGTGCCCGACTTCTGCGCGCCGATGATGAGAAAGGAAGGCAGCTTCACGGGGCCACTCGCATGAGGCCGTCTTTGTAGGCCTCGAGCGTCTGGCGGGCCACTTCGGGCCACGTAAAGCGCTCGCGCACCAGCGTTGCACCGGCATCGCCCATCTCGCTGGCCCGGCCGGAGTCGCCCAGCACGCGACGGAGTGCGTCGGCTACGTCGTCCGCGTCGAGCTCGGTCTCGATGCCCGCGCCCACCTCGGAGACTTCTGGGAAGTGGCACGCGCGCGTCACGACGACCGGCACGCCCAGCGCGAGCGCCTCGGTAATGGCGATCGAGAAGCCCTCCTGGCGGCTGGGCAGACAGAACACCGCCGCGTCGCGCATGGCCGCGTACTTGCTCGCGCCGTAGATGGGACCGACGACGTGCACCCTGTCGGCGATGCCGGCGGCCCGGACTTCGGCCTCGAACGGAGCACGCATCCCGTCGTCGGGGCCGGCGACCACGAGCCGCACGTCGGCCATGCTCGCGGCGACCTTGGCGAACGCCGGGGCCAGGATGTCCAGCCCCTTTTTGTGCGTGAGCCGCCCCAGGAACAAGACGTAGGGCGACTGGCCCAGCTCGGGACGCTCCTTGCGGAACTCGCCCACGGGCGGCGCGGCGTCGACCTCGTCGAGGAAGATGCCGTTGGGAATCACTCGAACGTCTTGCTCGCCGATGATCGGGCGGGCGAGCTCGGCCTCGTCGGCGTTGAGCATGTGGTAGAGCATGGGCTTGCGGACGTAGGCGCGGTGCGTCGTCGCCATGGCCAGCTGCTTCTTGCGCTTGCTGATCGAGAGCGTATAGGGATCGAGCATGCCGTGCGGCATCACGACGAACGGGATGCCGCGCTGCATGGCTTGGGCGGCGGTCGCGGGCAAGACCGGCTCCCACATCCCGTGGCAGTGCAGGACGTCGGTGCCGGCGTCGAACTCCGCGCCAAGCTGCTTCGCCGCGGCCCGCCCAGTCAGACGCTCGACGCGCGAGGGCTCGGGCATCCACACGACGTCGACCAGGTGGCCGTTGGGCGTTTCCTTGAGCAGGCCCTCGGCCCGCTCCATGCCGGCCGCGTCCCCGCGGTATGCGGCGATCTTGACGGTGTTGCCCAGGCTGGCCTGGGCCGCCGCAAGCCGCGCCGCGACCACGGGCGGGCCACCGGCCGCGGGGTCGAGCGTACCGGCCAGATGCATGATCCGCAGGGCACTCAAGGCCGAGCCCTTTCCTTCACCTTCTCCGCCGGGTTTCCGGCGTAGATGGTCCAGGGCTTCAGGTCCTTCATCGCGCAACCCCGGGCCCCGAGGATCGCGCCCTCACCCACACGGACGGCCGGACCGACGAAGGCGTCGGCAGCGATCCATGCGTCGTCCTCGATGTCGATCGGCGGCCGGAGCAGGGGCATGCCCGGCTTCGTGTAGTCGTGCGACCCGGCGCACAGGTGGGCATGCTGGCTGATAGCAACCGACCGGCCGATCGTGACCGGCCCGAGGCAATAGAGGATCGCATGGTCGCCCACGGAGCTCTCGGCCCCGATCGACAGGTTCCAGGGGATCTCGATGCGCACGGTGCGGCGGACGCGGGCGGTCGGATGCACGTCGGCGCCGAAGAGCCTCAGGATGGACCGGCGGAGCCCGTACCAGTTGTGGAAGGTCAGGCGGAAGACCAGGGCCTGCACCACCGCCCAGAGCACGCGCCCGATCTTCTCCCTGGTGCTGTAGGGACTCTGGTGGCGGTGCAGCTCGTCGGCGCCTTCGGCCACGAAGTCGTGGGCGCGCGCCGGGGCCCGCCGGTCCGCGTTGGTCTCGGTCGACTCGAGCTCAGCCACCGCCGTCCACCTCTCGGCGTCGAGCGTCGATGCGTTCCTGGATCTGCATCTCCCGGCTCTTGGCGTTGGACATGAATTCGTACCACGCCATGTTGATCGCCATGACGAAGCCGGGATATCCGTCGAGCGCGCCGCGGCGGATGACGTAGTCGAAGAGGAATCGTATGACAGACCTGAACGGCAGCTTCCGTCCGTGCTTCTTCAGCCAACGGCGACGCTCGATGGAGCCGCCGAACAGCCGCGGCTTGACGCCGCCCTCGTCCTTGGCCCGCAGGGCGTGGGCCTCCCACGTCGTGTAGCGGTTGTGCTTCTCGATCCAGACCGAGAGATCGGGATAGGCGTAGTGCTCCATGTCGTGCTCCAGGTAGCCGGCTTCGCCGGTGAGGAGCACGGGGTGCTCGTGCACCTCGTTGTCTCCCGAGCCAGTATCGCCCAGGTTGCCGATCCGCTCGTAGCGACCGACCGGGTGGCGGAAGAGACGGAGGTTCCAGCTCGGGTACCAGCCGCCGTACTTGAGCCACCGGCCGAGGAACATGAACCGGCGATTGATCCAGTACCCATCCCCGCAGCCCGGTCGATCGGGCGTGCGATCGCCGCGCACGACGGCGGCGATCTCTTGTGCGAGTTCGGGCGTGATGTGCTCGTCGGCATCGACGATGAGGATCCACTCGTGCTTCCACGGGACGTTCTCGAGGGCCCAGTTCTTCTTCTTGGGCCAGCCCGTGGTGCGGTCGTAGTGGAACTGGTAGACCTCGGCGTCCATCGCCTGGGAGAGCGCGATGGTGTCGTCGGTCGACTGGCTATCGATGACCGTGACCTGCTCGCACCATTGCAGGCGACGCAGGCACTCGACGACGTTGGCCTGCTCGTTCTTGACGGGCACGAGCGCGCAGACGGGCGCCGAGCCCCGGGCGGGGTAGCCGGGCAGCGCAGCGAGACCTTCGACCTTTGCGCGTGCCGCGTCGACGTCGGGATGGGGCGCATCGACGATCGCCGCTCCCGACCAGGCATGGGTCTTGCCCGGCGCCGTTTCGCTCTTGACGGCCGGCGGAGCACTGGTCATAGGGTTGCCTCCTGCGCTCCGCGCGAATTGCTGGGCTGAGACGGATCCGGTCGTTCGAAGAAGTCCGCGAGCGCGTCGACGCAAGGCATCCACTCATACCGGTCGAGCAATCGCTCGAGCTTCGTCGTGGTGGAAGACAGCCCGACGTAGCACTTGAACTTCCTGGCCGGAGGCATCGACACGCGAGGACAGTCTGGTGCGAAGTCGCGCGGATGCAGGTACACGACCGTGCCACGGCCCTGCGCGGCCTCGTGCTCGATGCCTTGATGGATCATCGAGGAAGGGAGAAGCCGGAGGTACCCCCCACCGCTGTAACACATGCGGTGGCGGAGGGGACCGAGGCCGACCGGCGCGACGCTCATCGGCAGCTCGACGAGCCGAGCGCCCTTGGGCGTCTCGACAACGTGCGGGCCGCGTGGGCAGTCGTACCCCCCGTGGCCTCGCGGCCCGGGGAAGAGCGAGGCGTCGTACGCAAGGCCTGCCCGGAGGATCGTATCGAACGCCCACTCGGAGCCCGGCGTGATCGAGAACGACGGAGCGCGGAAGCCCCGAACGCTCGCGCCCGGCGCCGCCGCGGTGATGGCGTCGATCGACCTGCGGAGGTCCTCGAGAAATTCTTGGGCGGTGAGCGTGTACACGCGTCGGTGCCAGAACGAGTGGGTCGCCAGCTCGTGCCCTTCTGCCGCGACCCGCGCGACGAGTTCCGGATGGCGATCGGCGATCCACCCCAGCACGAAGAAGGTGGCGCGCGTTTGGTGCTTGCGGCAGAGGTCCAGGATCAGGTCGGTGTATCGCTCGACGATCGACGAACGTCGGCTGAGCTCGAGCCACTGGGCCGGATCATCGACGGCTGGGACGTCGACGATGTGGAACCAGTCCTCGATGTCGAAGGACAGCACGTGCCGTACGCCGCTCGGGCGAGCGCTGCCTGGAAGGCCGGATTGTTCGCTGGTCGTGACCATCGGATCTAGGACAACCGGTGCCCGTGGGCCTTCAGCCGCTTCACGTCGGCGCGGGTGGGCATCGAGAAGTGCGACATCTCGGACTCCGGATTCGGCAGGAGCTCTCGCGGCCCGAATTCCACCGCGCGGACGGCCTCGAGGATCGCCTCGGCGGCCAGGTCCTTGCCACGGGCCATGATGTCCTCGAGCGTGTCGTGCGGGTGGATCGTGTACCGCTTCTGGGTGATGATGGGTCCGTTGTCGAGCTTGGCATCGACGTAGTGCACGCTGACGCCGCCCTGCTTCTCGCCGTTGGCGAGCGTCCAGAAGCTGGGCATCAGGCCGCGATACTTGGGCAGGAGTGCGCCGTGGCAGTTCACGATGCCGTAGGTTGTCTGCGTGCGGAGCGCCTTGCGGTAGAGCTGGGTCCCGCTGATGGACACGATGAACTCGACGCCCTCGTCGCGGAGCATTGCTCGGAATTGCTCGCTGTTGACATCGCCCGAGCCACGGACCGCAACGCCGTACTTGCGCGCGACCGAGGCCACGCTGAGCTGGCCCGAGCCCCCGGGCAGCTTGGCCCTCAGCTTGCGCCACGCGTAGTTGCGGAGCTTCCACTGGAAGTAACGGAAGCCATAGAGCTTGTAGAGATCGAGGGCCGTCTGGAACACCGTGCGCTTGCCCTGCTGGACGCTCTGGACGTTGACGCCGGCGGTGGTGTCGGCGTGCTCTCGGAGGTACTTGTCGAGCACCTTGGGCAGGTAGAACGGATCGTCCTGGATGAAGACGTACTTGCGCAGGGGGCGGCCGGGAACGGGCAGTTCCCAGGGCTCGGCCTGCGAGGACTGCGGCTTGGCCGCGGGCGTCGTCTGGGCTGGGGCACTCACGGGCTGGTCTCCTCGACGGCGCGGGCGGGCACCGGCTGCGGGGTCGGCGAATTCAGGCCGCCCATGACCACGTCGCAGAAGTCGCCGCACAGCCGCTCCTTGCCGTAGCGGCTCTCGACGAGCGACATCGCTCGTCGCCCCATCTCTTGAAGCGTGTCGCGGGGAACGGCGGCCATCTGGTTGATGGTCTCGACGGCGCCATCGACGTCGCCGTGCGAGATCTGCCACCCGATCTCGTGCTCGCGCAAGAGCTCGGATACGTGGCACGGATCGGGACCCAGCAAGAGGATGGGCCGTCCGACCGCCATGGCGCCGTAAACCTTGCACGGGTGCACGACGCCGACGACGGCGTCACCGACGCTGACCAGGTGGACGTCGGCGGCCGAGAGCGAGTACCGCAGCCGCTCCATCGGCTGATAGGGAAGGGAAACGACGTTGGGCGGCTGGTGCTCGGCGATGGCCGCATCAACCTCGCGCTTGCCGACGCCCCCGCCGATGAACATGAACACGACGTCGTCGCGATCCTGCATCCGCAGCGCGGCCTGGAGCACCGTCGAGATGGGCGTCGAGAACCCGTGATTGCCCGAGTACATGACGACGAACTTGCCCTGCAGGCCGTGCTCGTCGCGGAACGGATTGTCCGCGTGCTCGACCGACTCGAGCGAATCCTCGTGGGGCCACGGCGGCATCACGTGGAGCTTGTGCGAGACGTCGACCTTCTTCTGGAGGCGTTCGGCCATGAACCGGTCGAGCGCCACGACGCCCTTGGCCCTCTTCAAGATCCGCCGATTGAACGCGTCGTACATCCGCACGGGCACACTACCCGGTCGCAGCTTCCCGAGTTCGATCATCTGGTCGGGGTTGAGATCCATCACCCAATACGTGATCGGCACCCGACGGAGGGAGGCAATGACGAGCGCGGCCATGGCGGCCATGGGCGGAGACGTGCTCACCAAGATGCCGCTGAGACGCCGGACCGTGAGCCCGTGCCATACGCACTGGAGCATGAAGAGCGCCGCGGCCAGCAGCCGGATGGGGATCGATGCCTTGCCGAAGCTCGACAGCGGCAGCCGCCGGATGTTGACGCCATCGCGGACTTCTCGGACGTCATACTTCTTCGACGGATCGTCGTAGCCACGGCTGGAGGCCAGCACGCGGACGTCGAGCCCCCTCGAGGCCAGCTCCGCAGCCGCATCGTGCATGTGCTGGCCCACGCTTGCCGGGTCTGGCACGTAGACCTGGCTGAGGACCAATAACGTCGGCTTTTCGTGCTGGTCGGGCCCTGCCATCGCGGATCGTATATCGGTCAGCGGACGGCCCGGATATAGGTCGACGCCGGAAAGTGCCCCTCGCCGGCGCGCAAGCCATCGTTCATGGGCATGGGCTCATAGCCGGTCAGCGACTTGCTCAGGGCGTCCTGCCCGCCGTGGTGGAGCATGGACATGCTGGCCTCGAGGCGCCACTTGGCGTTGTCGACGAGGTAGCCGTACAGCAGCGTGTTCTCGCGGAATTGGAAGACGCCCTCGTCGATCAACGCGGGGCCGTAGTCGTAGGGAAAGTAGATGTCGTGGAAGTGTGCCCACGTGCCGCCGGCCAGGCGCGTGAGGATCTCGCTGATGAGCACGATGACCTCGCTGCCCGGGCGGAGCGTGTGCGACGAATCGACGAACAGGAATCCGCCGTTGGCCATCGCGGCGAGCTCATCGTGCGGGACGTCCTGAGCCTTTGCGCTGTGCAGCGTCAGCCTGCCTTGCGATGCAAAGCCCTGCAACATGGGCGTCGGGTAGGGCTCGACGCACGTGAGCTGGGGCTGGTAGCCGGCGTCTCGGGCTGCTTCGAGGATGATCGCCGTCGACACGCCGCAGCCGACCTGGGCGATCTTGGCAGGCTTTTCGTGCGCAATGAACGCGTAGAGGGCCTGGGCCTCCATCGGGCCGAAGCCGCCCTCGCCGTTGGCCTCGCATGCCCGGTCGTGGACCCCGGCGACGTCGCCTGCCGCCGCACCCGACCGCATCCAGCCATCGAGGGTCGCGGCCTGGTCTTCCAGCGACGCGGCGTTGATCCCCGACATGGACATCGGCCGACGCCAGCCGGTCGCCCGTCGCAGCTCGTTGAAGTCGGGAATTTCCGAGTAGAAATGGTTCGGCAGCACCGTCGCGCCGAACCGCTGAGACACCCGATTGGTCTTGACAAGAAGGGCGGGCAAGGCCGCCTTGATGCGTCCGATCATGCCCGTCCCCTCTTCCGCGACCGATCACGCCCGGAGCTTACTTGACCTTCTTGAGTTCCTGGATGATGTACTGCATCGTCAGCTTGTCGTCGCCCTCGGGGAAGCTCGACAGCATCTGCTCCATGCCGGGGAGCCTGCGATCGATGGCTTCCTTGCCCCGCGCCTTCAGGTCGTCGATCATCAGCCGCGCCCGCTCCTGGTAGACCGCCGGGAGGTCTTCGAGCTTGATCTCGCCGCCCGCATTGCCCGAGTCACCCTCGGTGTTGCCGGCCTCGCCCTCGCTTGCGGCGAGCTGCTTCACGGGCTCGGGCAGCTCGAAGGCATCCTCGCCCAGGGCGTTGACCTCGAGCTTCGTCACGTTCATCTCGACCGAACCGCCGGGGATGCTGGGCGACTCGATCGTCATCTTGTGGAAGAACTGCACGCCCTCGATGGTCTTCCAGTCGCCCAGCGTGATGGTCGTGGTCTGGCTGCCCATCGGCGACTCGCTCGTCTGGGTCATGCCCAGCGGGCGCCCATCGCGGACGTCGAAGTACATGAAGCCGCCGTCCTCGCCGTCCTTGGGCTCGAACAGGACCTTGTAGGCCTCGGTCTCGCCGAAGCGCTCGCGGGCGACGACCTCGAGCTTCTCCATCTCCGGGCGCATGCGCTTCGGATCGAGTAGGTTGATGTGCCTGGAGGCCTGCTCATCGAGCTCCCGGGCCTGGCCTTCTTCGAGGATCACGTAGCGATCCTCGTCCATCTTCATCCACGCGACCTTGCCGTCCGTGCCCATCTCGGAGTTGCCGAAGGGGCTCTCGTTCGAGTTGAAGCGGCCGCCCTCGTGCGACCACTTGCTGACGGCGGTGATGGTCGTGCCCATGACCGACATGCTGATGACGGTGTGAAGGCTCTTGATCTGGTCGATCTTGTCGCGGCCGCCGACCGACTCGACGGCGTCGGCAAACACCTTGTCGATGCTCGGAAGGTCACCGTCCTGCTGGGCAGCCGCCGTGGCCCGCCCCTCGGCGTTGCCGCTGTTCTGGGCGAGGGTCGGAGCGCCGGCAACGAGGAGTACGCAGAGGGCGAGGGACGTGGGGTTGTGGCGTTTCATGGGATTCTCCCTTTCAGATCGTATTGGTCGCGGGCCGGGCTTGAAACGGTGCACGCAGCACAGGCTGGCTCGCGCAAGCGGGGTGCCGTCAGCGCGGCCCGTCGCCGGCCTCCAGCATGGCCTTCAGTTCCTGGATGGCGTAGCGGATCATCAAGCGTTCCTCGGCATCGTCGACCTGCCCGAGCATCGATTCGCCCTCTCGGAGGGCTCCACGCTTGGCGTCCGCATCGAGCGAACGGAATTGTTCGAGCAACGCCTCGGCCTGCTCGCGTGACGAAGCGCTCAGGTCATCGAGGGCGATGGGATCATCGCTTTCTGAATCGGCCGCCTCGGCGATGCGGCGGGCCTGCTCCTTCAGGGCGGCGGGCGGTTCGAACTCGGCGGCCGTTAGCTCATTGACCTCCAGCGTCTCGACCACCGTCACCGGCGACTCCATGCCGAACATGTCCGATTGGGTCGTCCACTTGCGTAGGAACTGCACGCCCTCGGTCGGCTCCCAGTCGTGAAAGATCTCGAGCATCGTGTGGCGGCCGCCGCCCTGCTTCGGCCAGAAGCGCTGCCACCCCTCGGGCATCATCGTTTCGGCATTGACGTAGATGACGCCAGAGTTCGTACCGCTCTTCTCTTGGTACTGCAGCACAACAACGCGGGCGTTGTTGAAGTCCGTCGGCTCGCCCACGGTGAACTCAGAAAAGTGCTCGCGGGCGTAAGCCGGCAGCGTTGCCAGCCGCATGTGGAAGTCGACGGAGCGACGCGACGGCACGGCCTGTTCTTCGCTAATGAGGAACGGCTCGTCGTCGAATGCGTTCTGACGCCACGCCAGGCCGCCCGATGTCGCCGTGACCTGCGGCGGATACTCCTCTTGGTGTACCTTTAGGATCCGGCCGCCGTCGCGAGACCAGTGATGCTCGTACTTCATGCCTGATCGGCCTCGTGCGTCACGACCCGAAGCGTCTGGATCGCAGCAATGCGTTCGCGTCCGCCCAATGCGTCGACGATTCGTTCGGCGATGGCGATTGCGTCGGGATGGAGTTCCTGGGCCTGGGTCGCGGTCGACTGCTCGACGGCGGTCTGTGCAATGACGGTCGGCACGCCACCGACCGTGGCGGCCGTCAATGCCGCGAGTATGGACATGGTTCGCTTGCTCACGCCGATCCCCCTCGACCCTGCCCGCACTCAGCCGGCCGCGCCGGCCTTCTGCTTGTCTACGTGGGCGCCCTTCGGAGCGGCCTCTCGCTGGGGCACCTTGCCTTGGTACTTCTTCATGTGCTCGTCGTAGATCCACTTGTACGTGCGCTCCATGCCGTCTCGCAGGCGGATGGAGGGCGACCAGCCGATCTCACGTTCGATCAGGTCGTTATCGCTATTGCGTCCGTTGACGCCCTTGGGCGCATCGAGATTGTACTTTCTGTCGAGCTTGATGCCGGCGATGTCCTCGACGATGTCGACCAGGCCGTTGATCGTCACCAGCTCGTTGCTGCCGAGGTTCAGCGGCTCGATGCTGTCGCTATGCATGATCTTCTGGCTGCCCTGGACGCAGTCATCGATGTACATGAACGAGCGGGTCTGCTTGCCGTCGCCCCAGATCTCGATCGAGTGGTCGCCGCTGAGCTTGGCCTCGATGACCTTGCGACACATGGCAGCGGGCGCCTTTTCGCGGCCGCCCTCCCACGTACCGAACGGACCGTACACGTTGTGGTAGCGGGCCACGCGGGTGTACATATCGAAGTCTTCGCGGAAGTGGCGGCACATGCGCTCGCTGAACAGCTTCTCCCAGCCGTAGCCGTCTTCGGGCATGGCGGGGTAGGCGTCCTCTTCCTTGAGCGCCACGACGTCTTCGTTGGTCTGCTTGTCGGCGTTGTACACGCAGGCCGAAGAGCTGTAGAAGAACTTCTGGACGCCGGCGTCCCGGGCGGCCATGAGCATGTGCGTGTTGATGAGCACGCTGAGCATGCACTCGGCCTTGTGGGTCTCGATGAAGCCCATGCCGCCCATGTCGGCGGCGAGCTGGTAGACCTGGGCCGCACCCTGGCAGGCCTTCCGGCACGCGTCGATGCCGTTGAGGTCGGCGACGAGGTTCTCGGCGTCGTTGTGGACCTGGTACCACTCGTCGAGCGGCTTGCGGTCCACCGAACGCACGCGGAAGCCCTGACGCATGAGGTCGGCCGCCAGGTGACCGCCGATGAATCCTCCACCGCCCGCAACAACAACCAGATCACCCGCCATGTCCGCTCCTCGATGGGCCTGGAGTCCGTTCCAAAGTCAAGAAACCCGCGGTCTCAGGCCTGCCCGCGGGTGAACGAGATGCTAGAACGCCCGCCGCGCCGAACACAGCCCGGCGTCGCGGCCGCCGGTCCGTCATTCGTCGCCGGGAGCGCTCGTGTTCAGCGTTTCGGCGTGCTCCAGTCATCGCCCGAGATGTACCCGAGCCGGCGCATGGTGTCGCCGGCGTGGGCCTCCAAGAACCCGAGGTCGGCATCGGTGTATGCCGTCCGCCAGTCCTCGATGGCGATGGTGAATTTGCGTCCTATAACATTCGTACTGTTCGGAATCCCAGTGAGCCGCGCGAGCCAGAGCTGCTGGCGGTGCTTGAGCTTGGGCGGCAGGAAGGGCTGACGTCGCCGAGGTTCGTGCCCCAGCAACTCGGCGAGCTCGTCCAGCATCGACGACGGGTCGCCGACCATCTGCTCGTAGTGCACGACGTGGGCGGCGGGCTGCAAGTCCAGCCAGGCCCGGACGTGGTCGGCCCAAAGCCGCACCCGGTTGCCCCCTGCGTTCTCCTCGCGGACGAAGTCCGATAAACTACCGGCCTTCGTGGCGCCGGTCGTTCGCTCGAACGCGTGCAAGCTCGCCAACACGGCCCGGACGTCTCGCACGCAGTACAGCACCACGCCCTCGCGGAGCGCCGCTTCGCTGAACGCTCGGCCGGCCTCGATAAAGCCAGAAAAGTCGGGCGTGCTGTGGGTCTTCAGCGGGGGCACGTCCATGCTCCGCACGACCCGCGCGCATGTGTCGACGCCCACGTGGAATCTGTGGTCGGTGCTGAAGCGGTCGAGCACGAAGTAGAGGTAGCGGTGCGGGTTGACGCCGAAGCGGAACGCGGGCCGGCACGCGTCGAACTGACGCCGGAGGAAGTCGAGCATCAGGTGCGTGCCCGAGCGCCGGTGCGACGCGACCACGACCGGCCGCACGCCCGGCGGCAGCGGCGAGCGTGGTGCGTCTGCGGTGTCTCCGGCGTCGGCCATCGCCGCAGGCTAGCGCCGGGCGGGGCTCAGAACGGAAACAGGAGCGGAGTGAGGATGACCGTCGTGATGCCGATAATGACGTTCATCGGAATGCCGATGCGCAGGAAGTCGCTGAAGCGATACCCGCCGGGGCCATACACCATCAGGTTGGTCTGGTAGCCCAGCGGCGTCGCGAAGCTGGCCGAACCGCCGACCATGATCGCGATGACGTACGGCATGAGGCTGACGTCGAGGCGCGAGGCTGCGTCGACGGCGATCGGAAAGACGAGCACGACGGCCGCATTGTTGGTGATGGCCTCGGTCGCGAGGCTGGTGATGACGTAGATCGCCAGCAGCACCATCCAGGGGTGCTGGCCGACGAGTCCGAGGATGCCGTTGGCGATGCCCGAGGAGGCGCCCGAAACGCGCAACGCCTCGCCGATGCCCAGAGCCGCGCCGATGACGATGAGCAGCGACCAGTCGATGCTGCGCCGCGCCTCGGTCACCGTGCAGCAGCGTGTCAGGACCATGAGCCCGGCGGCCAGGAGCGCGGCGCTGAGCATCTCGAGCACGCCGATCGCCGCGAGCATGACCATGCCCGCGAGGAAGACGACCGCGAGCGGCGCGCGGGCATGGCGGCGCGGCGCCGAGTCTTCGAGCGCGCTGACGAGCAGGAAGTCGCGAGAGTTGCGGTGCCGCTCGGCGAAGCCGGGGTCGGCCTCGAGCAGGAGCGTGTCGCCCGGCTTGAGCTCGATGTCGCCCAGCTTGCCCTTGAGCCGCTCACCCTCTCGGGCGACGGCGATGACGACCGCGTCGTAGGTGTTGCGGAACCGACCCTCCCGGATGGTGCGTCCCGCGGCCGGGCTGGTGCGAGAAACGACCGCCTCGAAGAGTCGGCGCCGGAACCGGGGAGAATCGAGCTTGAAGACCTGGTCGGTCGCGGGCGTCAGGCCTCGCAGGGTCTG